>NZ_LMWH01000026.1 GCF_001507435.1 Streptomyces sp. NRRL F-5122 | reverse complement strand
CCAGGCCGTCCAGCTCTTCGCCGGCCCCGACCGCGACCGGCTGCGCCCCTGCCTGGCACCCAACTGCCTGCTCTTCTTCGTCAAGAACCACGCACGCAGGGAATGGTGCTCACCCACCTGCGGCAACCGCATGCGCGTCGCCCGGCACTACCGCCGCCACCACACACCACCACACGCCTGAGGCCACAGACCCGCCTCCGTGGCGACGGCGCGAGTACGGGCTCACCCTGGATGGCCTGTTCGTCCACGAGCACCTTCGCCGACACGGTCGCCGGCGAGGTCGTGCGCCGTTGGTGGCAAAGCGTTCCGCGTCCGCTTGCGCCTACCGGCCGGTTCGCCCGGCGCGCTCAACAATCTCCCTGGTCGTGTCGTAGGGGACATGTCGAGCAGACCGAGGAGAACGGCCGATGGACAGGACGGGACAGCCGGATCGCAGAACCCTGCTGGGCAGCGGGCTTGCGGTGGCCGCCGTCGGGCTGGCGGGGTGTTCGTCGACGCGTACGGCACCGCTGGCCGCCCGCGCTCCGGCGGACGCGCGGTCGGTCACACCGGCCCAGGCCTTCGCGAGACTCATGGACGGCAACGACCGCTGGGTGCGGGGAGACCTCCGGCATCCCGACCGGGACCCCACCCGACGCGAGTTCGTGGCCCAGAAGCAGCAGCCCTTCGGGTCGGTCCTCGCCTGCATCGACTCCCGAGTGCCGCCCGAGCTCCTCTTCGACACCGGGCTGGGCGACCTCTTCGTGATGCGCACGGGCGGCGAGGCGGTCGGCCCGGTGGTCACGGGTTCCGTGGAGTACGGACCCATGACGAGCGGCACTCCGCTCGTCGTGGTGCTCGGACACCAGCGCTGCGGTGCCGTCGAGGCGGCTCACAAGTCCATTCGGGACGGCAAGCCGCTGCCCGGCAACCTGGAGGCGATCGCGAAGGCGTTGCGGCCCGCCTACGAACAGGCGGCCCGGGACGGGGGGTCCGACCCGGTCGAGACCATGGCCCGGGCCCAGGTGAGGCTGACCGCCGACGCGTTGCGCTCCAACCAGGATCTGGCCCCGCTCGTGGAAAAGGGCTCTCTCGCCGTGGTGGGCGCCTACTACTCGCTCGACAACGGCAAGGTGGAGATCCTGACCGGCGCGCCCTCCTGAACGAAGAAGACCGCCGGCCGCGGCTCACCGCACCGACTGCACCGGTGGACGCTCACGCAGGGCGCCGTAACCGATGAAGTACGCCGGCAGGCGCTTGAGCCAGGGTGAGCCGGCGAGGAGTTCGCTCGCCCGCTCCGCCAGCCGTGCGTGGCCGAACGGCGGGTCGCCCGCGAGTACCGGGGCGATGACCCGCGCATGAGCGAGCCGCTGCAGTGCCTGCGTCAGCGCGGTGGTCGGCCATCGGCGCCGCTGGACACCGCGTACGTCGTGCAGACCGACCTCGCCCCTGAGCAGAGGCTCGACGAGGTACCGTGCGGCGGCCACCGCGTCCTCGACCGCGAGGTTGATGCCGATACCGAAGACCGGTGACATCGCGTGCGCAGCGTCTCCGATGCACAAGAGCCCCGGGCGGTGCCAGCGCCGGAGGCGGTCGAGACGCACATCCAGCATCTTCACCTCGTCCCAGGACGGCAGCGCGTGGGTGCGGTCCCCGATCCAGGGCACGGCAGCGGAGAACTCGGCCATGAACCGGTCGAGACCGTCCGCGCGGCGCTCGGAATCCGTCCCCTTGGGAATCAGCGCGGCACACTGCCAGTACTCCCCGCGGTCGATCATGGCGGTGATGAACCGGTCGCCCGCGCCCCCCACCAGCCCGTGCGGGTCACCGTCCCGCCGTGGCAGCCGGAACCACCAGGCGTCCATGGGACAGGTGAACTCCGTCAAGCCCAGCTCGGGACGGGTACGGGCCAGCGAACCCCGGCCGTCGCAGGCCACGGTGAGCGTGGCCCGCAGTTCGCCGCTACGGCCGTCGGAGGTGCGGTAGCGCACTCCGGTCACCCGTCCGCGCTCCACCAGGAAGGAGGTGGCCTCGGTGTTCATCCGCAGCGAGAAGGACGGCTCCTTGCGCGCCTCGTCGGCGAGGAGGTCGAGCAGATCCCACTGCGGCACCATCGCCACGTAGTTGTACGGACCCGGAAGCGCGCTGATGTCCGAGACGGTGATCAGTGCGTCGTCGGCGCCGAGCGGAAGTTGGAGTGTGGTCACCCGGCGCTGCGGCAGTCCGGCGAAGCGCTCGGCGAGTCCCAGGTCGTCCAGCAGGGCCAGGGTCGATGGATGCACGGTGTCGCCACGGAAGTCGCGCAGGAAGTCGGCGTGCTTCTCCAGGACGGTGACGGCGACCCCTGCCCTGGCCAGCAGCAGACCGAGGATCATGCCCGCGGGACCGCCGCCCACCACGCAGCACGTTGTCCGCTCCATCACAGGCGGCCCTTCTCTTCGACGACACCCACGACGCACGCCACTTCGAGATATACCTCTGCCCGGGAATCGACGTCACGAGGCGGGGCGGCGGGTGGCGCAATCGGACCGGGAACGTTGACGGAACCGCAGCGCCCCTCGTGCGGTCACGTTGTGGTCGGACGGTGGATGCCATGCCGGTTAATCATGTGACCCGTGGCGCCCGGTCGTCGATAATCCACGCGTGGCCACCACGAAGGTCGACCGGACCAAACGCGGCCCGTCGCCCCGATCATCCCTGACCGGACGCGCCGTCGGAGCGATCCCGCCGACGGCGCTGGTACTGCTCGGCATCGTCAGCGTCCAGTTGGGCTCCGCGTTGGCCAAGCACCTGTTCAGCGCGGTGGGCAGCTTCGGGACCGTCGCTCTGCGGCTGTTCTTCGCGGCGGCGGTGCTGATGGTGCTGTGGCGGCCGTCCCTGCGATTGAAGCGTCGCACGTGGTTCGTCGTGCTCGGCTACGGCGTGGTTCTCGGCCTGATGAACCTGTGCTTCTATCTGGCCCTGGCCCGGGTCCCGTTGGGGATCGCGGTCACCGTCGAGTTCCTCGGGCCGCTCGCGGTGGCCCTCGCGGGGTCGAGGCGGTGGCTGGACGGCTTCTGGGCCGTGCTCGCGGCAGGTGGTGTGGTCCTGCTGATGGAGGGGCGGGGCGACCTCGACCCCGTCGGCATTCTGTTCGCCCTCGCAGCGGGAACGTGCTGGGGCGTCTACATCCTGCTCGGCGCGGCGCTGGGCCGCCACACCACGGAAGGCAACGGTCTGGCGCTGGGAATGGTCGTCGCGGCATTGGTGGCGGTGCCGTTCGGCGTGGCCGGGAGCGGAGCGGCGCTGATGCAGCCCTGGGTCCTGGCCGCGGGGCTTGGCGTGGCGTTGCTGTCGTCGGTGATCCCGTACTCGCTGGACCTGGAGGCTCTACGCAGGATCCCACCGCGTGTGTTCGGCATCCTGATGAGCCTCGAACCGGCGATGGCGGCCCTCATCGGCCTGGTCGTGCTCCAGGAAAGGCTGCACTGGGCGCAGTGGACCGCGGTGCTGTGCGTGGTGGCCGCATCGGCGGGCGCGACCCGCGGCGCCCGCCCGGACGAAGCCCGACCTTCGGCGGGACCCACGAGTTCGTGATCCGCCGTGCCGCTGCTCACCGCCGAGGACCGCGACGTCCTTGACGTCCACGGACGGAACGAGCAGCCCGGCAACCGAATCCCTGGCCCATACGGATGATCCCCCCGCCCTGCCGGGTGAACCACGCACCCGTGTACCCCGCGCCGCGATGACCTGCGGCTCATGGCCGCTAGCGTCCACTCTCGTGTCGCTGAGCTATGCGTTTGTGAACCTGAAACCCGGAGTGGGAAAGACGACCAGCGCGGTCTGGTTGGCTCACGCACTTCACGAGTCGGGTCTGTCACCGCTCCTGGTCGACAGTGATCCCGCGTCCTCCGCGCTGCGTTGGAGCGAATTGGCAGGTGGCTTCCCGTTTCCTGTGATCGCCCTTCCGGTGGGGGACGTGCACCGGCGCGTGAACGACTTCCTGGGCAACCGGCAGGCCGTGGTCTTCGACGCTCCGCAGATGGAGGACCACGCGCACATCACCCGCAGCATCATGAGGTACGCGAGCGAGTGGATCGTCCCGGTGACCCCGGCCCCCATCGAGCTGGACCGCATGGCGCCCATCGGCGGTGAGATGGGTGACGTGCAGTCCCTGCGGGTCAGTCCGGCGCGCGCCGCCGTGCTGCTGAACCGCACCAACCGTGCCGACGCCACGCGCACCGGTCCCGACGCCGATGCCCGGGAAGCCCTCACCGAGCGGGGCTTCGACGTGCTGTCGACCCATGTCCCACGGCTCGACCTCTACGCCCAGTCGTTCGGCAGCCCGGTCCGGGTCAAGGGCTCGGCGTACATGGATCTCGCAGACGAACTCATCAAGCGTCAGGACAAGCCGTGAACCAGCGCAAGGACACCTACCGGGCCGCACTGCAACGCGGACCGGAGGCCACCGCACCGCGTCCGGCCAAGGTCGCCCAGCTGCACACCCGGTACGTCCGGGTGACCATCGAACTCGACACCTCCCTGCCGCGCGATCTGATGCGGTGGGTGGAGTCACCCGTGTCCGCGATCGTGCGAGCCGGTGCCGCCGTACTGCAACCGTTGAGAAGCACCCCGTAGGAGAGCGGCGCGGGCAGGCCGGCGTCTGTCCCCGGAGGAGAAGGTCCGCGGCGCGTTCGGCGATGCCGCAGACGGTCCCGTCGGTGTTGGCGGACACGGCCGGCTCCGCGGCAGTGTCAGAAGGTTCGACGTCATGCTTCCGACCGGATGTGATCCGCGGCCCGTTCCGCGATCATCATGGTGGGCGCGTTGGTGTTGCCGCTGGTCACCGTCGGCATGACCGACGCGTCCACGACTCGCAGGCAGTCCACGCCGTGGACCTGGAGCGCAGGGTTCACGACGGACTCCTCACCCTCCCCCATCGGGCAGGTGCCCACGGGGTGGTAGCACGTGGCGCTCCACCGGCGAACGTGGTGTTCCCAGTCCGCCTGGTCGAGTTGGTCCAAGTCCGCGCTGTCCGGAAGGTAGGGCCTTTTGAGGTGGTCGGCGAAGGGCGGGCACCGGGCGATGCCCACGGCCGACCGGAGGCCTTTCACCATGAGCCGCAGATCGGCGGGATCGTCGAAATACCGGGGATCGATCAGGGGGTGTTCCCGAGGATCGGCCGATGCCAGACGGATCGACCCGCGCGCGAAGGGGTTGAGGACGGTGGCGTTCATGGTGAACACCGAACGCCGAGGGACTTCTTCTCCGCTGAGGATAAGGGCCGTTGGACCGCCGGTGAGCTGGATGTCGGGCCCGGGCCCGCTGCCGGCGACGGTGAGGAAGGCCCCGACCTCGCCGTAGTTGGAGGCGAAGGGCCCGTCGCCCGAGGTCCGCCACTGGGCCAGATTGGCGGGGGTGAGCAGGTCCAGGACGACGTCGCCGGCTTCCCGGGTCTCCCACACGAGGGGTACGAGGAGCTGATCGTGGAGGTTCCGTCCGACTCCGGCCAGTGGCACCCGCGGCTCCACGCCCACCTCGCGCAGCTCGTCGGGCGGACCGATGCCCGACAGAAGCAGGAGTTGAGGGGAGTTGACGGCGCCCCCGCAGAGCAGGACCTCGGCGTCCGCGTACGCAGTCACCTCCTCGCCGTTCACGACGTAGGACACCCCTGTCGCTCTGGAGCCCGCCAGAAGGATCCGCGTGACGAGGGCACGGGTCCGTGTGGCGAGGTTCGGACGGCTGAGGGCGGGGCGCAGATATGCGTCGGCGGCGGACCAGCGGCGTCCGTCGTGGCATGTCACCTGGTAGGGGCCGGCGCCGAGGGGCGACCGCCCGGCGAAGTCGTCGTTGTACTCCAGTCCCCACTGCTGGGCGGAGGCCAGCCAGGCATGGGAGAGCTCGTGCGTGTAGGCGCGGTCCTCGACATACAGAGGGCCGTCCTTGCCGTGGTAGGGCGGGCCCAGCCGGCGATGCGCTTCGGATTTCACGAAGTAGGGGAGCACGTCGTCGTACCCCCAGCCGACCGCGTGGAAGTGGTCGCGCCAGGCGTCGTAGTCATACCTGTTGCCGCGAATGTAGATCATGACGTTGGTGGAGGACGATCCACCCAACGTCTTCCCGCGCGGCCAGTAGAACGTGCGCCCCGCCTCCGACTGAGCGACGGTGCGGTAGTTCCAGTCCACCTCCGACTTGAACAGCATCCCGAGGGCGGCGGGTATGCGTATGGCCTCGTCGCTGTCCGAGCCGCCCGCCTCGAGCAGGAGCACGCGGGCGGAGCCGCCGTGGCTGAGCCGGTCGGCCAGGACGCATCCCGCGCTGCCGCCACCGACGATGATGTAGTCGAAGCTTTCCGTGCTGCGCATCGGTGCTCCTGGGCCTGGTCACTCGGCCACTGCGGCGAGGTGCGACTCGGGGCGGTGGACCGATCGGGACAGATGGCAGTGCCGAAACCCTTCGGGTCCGAACTCGTGGCCGACCCGACCGCCCCTGTCGGGAACGGATGAGTTCAGTGTCACCTCCTACGATCGCGCGCACAGACGCTCGGCGGCGTCCAGCAGAGTGCCGCGAGGTGCATGAGCGGGCCCAATCGCACCGTCGCGCGCCGGTCGTCACGGCCGGCGGCGTCTGTGAGCGAGCTCGGAACTGGGACGGAGTCGCGCCCATGGTCCGGCGGAAGACCGTGGCCAGATGCTGGGCATGGCTGAAACCGCAGGCGAGGGCGATGGCGGTCACCTGCTCGTCACCCCCGCTGAGCCGAAGCTTCGCTTCCTCGAGTCGGAGGCAGAGCACGTGGCGCATCGGGGTCCGGCCCGTACGCTGCTGGAACCCGCGCAGGAAGTGCCGTCGGCTGAAACCGGCCACCTGGGCGAGCTGGTCCACGGTGATCGATTCCGAAAGACGATCATGCACGTACTGCTCGACCCGGGCGAGTGCGTCGAAGGGCAGCCCCGGTTCGGCTCGGGCCGCGGCACGATCGTCGTCCGTGCCGATCCTGGCCAGGTGGGCGATGGACGGCAGCGCCCAGCCCTCGACGAGCAGTGCGGTCGCGGCATCGGGCTGCCGGGCGTCACGGGCCAGATCGTGCAAGGCCTGCTGAAGAGGGCGGAGGGCCGGCCCGGCCAGCGGGTGGTCGGGGATGTGCACTCCGTAGCCGGCGACGACCTGCGGATCGACGAACGCGAGGATGTAGTCCACGATCGGGTCGACGGAGAACTCACCCTCGATATGTGCGCCCGCGGGAAAGTAGCGGAGCTCGTTCGTCGTCCCGGGGACGCCGCCGAGACGTACTCCGTCGACCTGGAGGAGCGCCTCGTGAACGCCGGAGGGGCACCAGAAGACAGTGGAGGACGGCTGCTGAAGCCGCCAGGTGATGTGCCCGGAGGAGCCGCGTCGCAGCACCTCGACCCGGGCGTGTTCCGAGTTCGCGACGACGGCGTCGAGCAGCGTTCCACCTACGCTCCGAAGGTGGGTGACTGGGCGCCTGCGTGGAGGAGAACCACGCTCAGGCGTGGATGCGACTCGGGTCACTGGCTTTCCGTGGGATGTGCCTCTGCCTCTTCCTCATGTGCCAGCATACTTTTGTTCGACGAATTCAGCGGTGGTGATGGTGGTCGCCGCACTCGCGACCGGGCCGGTAACCCGAGCCTCGGGGCCCTGCATCCGGTTCGTGGAAGGTGTTGACAAGAACGTCGACAGACCTGCCCGCGGCATTGGGGAGGGTGTCGCTCGATTCGGGTGGGCATGTGCGACGGGGTGCAGAGGGCTGCCGGGGATCTGGCCGGCCCAAGGAACCATCATGCCAACTGGGTGCTCAGGCCGCTGATTTGGTGTGCAAGACTGAGCTGATCGAAAATACTTTCTGATCTACTCGCGCGACGGAGCATGTCATGACGACGGGCACCCCCAACCCTCGGAAGATCGACACCAGTGTGGCGCATCCTGCACGGGTGTACGACTGGTTGCTGGGCGGCAAGGACAACTATCCCGTCGACGAGGCGGTCGGCAAGATGCTGCCGGCCGAGGCGCACGACGCCGCTCGACAGAACCGCGAGTTCATGCGCAGGGCGGCTGCCTGGCTGGCCGGACAGGGCATCGACCAGTTCCTCGACATCGGCACGGGCATTCCCACCGAGCCGAACCTGCATCAGATCGTGCAGGAGATCGTGCCGTCGGCGAAGATCGTCTACACGGACAACGACCCGATCGTGCTGCGGCACGCGGAAGCGCTGCTGGTCAGCCGTCCTGAGGGACTCACCGACTACATCGAGGCCGATGTCCGCCGCCCCGCGGAGATCCTCGAGCACGCCCGGCAGGTGCTCGACTTCGATCGTCCCATCGCGATGTCCCTGATCGCCCTCATGCACTTCATCCCCGACGATCAGGACGCCCACGGCATCGTCGGCGAGTTGCTCGCCGCTCTGCCGTCGGGCAGCTACCTGGTGCTGTCGCACGCCGCGTCCGACCTCTATCCGGAACTGGCGGAGCAGGTCACCGCCGAGTACGCGAAGGGCGGGATTCGCCTCGGCTTCCGCACCCGCTCCGAAGTGGCCCGCTTCTTCGACGGACTGGATCTGGTCGACCCGGGCCTGGTGACCGCCACGGAGTGGTTCAGGACCCCGCCGGCGCCCTCCTCCGAGGGCAGCGGTATCTACGCCGGAGTCGCGGGCCTCCGCTGACGCCGCCTTCGCCCCGTGGCCACCGCGGTGGCCACGGGGACGTGTGATGGTCGCGCCGGTTGCGTACGGGCCTGCGGATGCCCGGCGTTGCGTCGCGATGCCGATCCGGTCCGCCGGGCACCGGGCGTCAGAAGAGAGTTCGTCCGTGGCGACCGTCTGTCAGCAGGCGGTCGCCGAGGCCTCCGGACCTCCGGTTGGGCGGAGCGGCGGATCGGGCACTGCCGGGGGCGGGGACAAGGATCGCGTCCGGTCGGAGCCGTCGGGCAGGAACTCGCCGCCGCCCGGTGTGTCGTGTTCCGGGGCCGCGCATCACCGGACGGCCGGGGTGGTCGGTCCCGGTCGTGGGGGGGATGCGGCGGGATCAGACGAGAGGCTGCCCACCGTCCACGGACAGGGACACGCCGGTCATGAAGGTGTTCGTCATCGCGAAGAGGACCGCGTGGGCCACATCCTGCGGGGTGCCGATCCGCCCCGCGGGGTTGGCGGCGGACAGACGCGCGAACAATTCGGCCTTCTTCTGTTCGCCGAGCGCGTCCCACGCGCCGGTGTCGATCGTGCCGGGCGAGACGGCGTTGACCCGGATCGGGGCCAACTCGACGGCCAGGGAACGCACCACGGTGTTGACCGCGCCGTTCGTCGCCGCGACCGCGAGGAATCCTGGGTCCGGCTCCAGGGCGGCCACGCCGGAGAGCAGGACGAAGGAGCCGCCCGCCCGCATGGTGGGTGCGAAGTGCTTGGTGAGCATGATCGGGCCGACGACCTTGGTGTGGAACGACCGGAGGATGGCCTCGGGCGTCAGTTCGCCGACGGTGCCCCCGAGCCCGGGCGGAGGCGGCCGTGACCACGTGGTCGACGGGCCCGACCTCTGTCGCCAGCGCCGCGATCGAGGCCTCGTCGGTCACGTCGACGGTGGCGACGGTCACCTCGGTCCCGTCGTAACTCTCCTGCAGTGCGGCCTTGTCGCGGCCTGCCGCGATGACACGGGCCCCCTCTTCCAGGGCCACGTCGCTGACCGCGCGGGCGATTCCGCTGCCGCGGCCCACCACGAGAACTGTCCGGCCCTGCAGGGATGCTGACATCACTACTCTCCTTGTGATCGATCGGTGCCGAGGCTAGGACGAACAAGCCTCGTGCCGCACGGTTCCGACATGCGAATTTCCGTGCTCATGGCGTGGGTTCGCGAATAACGGCAGGCCGCCGGCACGGGTGGACGTGCGGTCCCTCCGGCCGGTGGTGCGTGGTGTGGCCGGCATCCCGGCGGTCAGCGGGAGCCCGCCTCGTCGATGTCGAGGCCGCGGTCGATGCCGTGCGGGACGACCTTCTGCCCGGGCTCGGGTGCCAGGCGCTTGCCGTCGAGCCGGACCTCGACCTGGTCGGGCTCGAACGACACCATGTCGCCGATCCGGCCGACCTGCTGGTAGGCGTCGGGGTACGACCAGGCGGCACGGCGCGCGTCGCCGATGTCGTAGTAGTCGCACAGTCCCTTGTAGGGGCAGAAGGTCCGGCCTTCGACGGGGCGCAGCAGGCTCTCGTCGATGTCGGCGCGCGGGACGTACCAGCGCGGGGCGAATCCCGACTCGTAGAGGACGACCGGATGTTCGGAGCGGGCCACTACGGTGTCGCCGAAGCGGACCTCCAGAGTGCGCGAGGTGCCGCGGATGTCGATGCGGTGGTAGGGGTCCGCCGCGTGGCTCAGAATGCGCTCGTCCTCTTCGTAGAAGGCGTCCATCGCGCGCCACGCGAAGGCGACGCGGTCCTGGAACTCCGCTGCGTACTCGGGCGGCGCGGTGAACTCCCAGGCGGCGCGTTCGACCGTGCGCTCGCCGGCGCGTACCGCGAACCAGGCGGTGTCGCCGAGGTCCCTGTGGAGGGTGACCCTGTCGGTCTCGACCAGTGCCTTGTCGTCCACGTCTGCGCGCGGGAAGTAGGCCACCGGGTAGCGACCGGGTTCGTGCAGCAGGACGACGTTCTCACTGTCGGCGATCCAGGTGCCGTTGAACCTCACTCGCATGCGGCGGCGCAGTCGCTCGGCGAACGGCAGGCGTTCCGGCAGGGGTTCGGGGGTGAGGAAGTGTCCGATCGCTCCTGCGGACAAGGGGCCTTGCTGCCAGGACAGTCCCATGGTGTGTTCCTTTCGGGCGGGAGCGCGGCCTACGGCGTGCGCTCCGGGGGTCGACCTGTCGGTGCGGTTGACGGGCCGGGGTGCGAGGACAGTGGGAGCCGCTGCTTTCGGGCCTTCGGAAGCCGGTCCGGACGACTGCCGAGTTCATGGCTTAACCCCTCTAGGGCCTCTTTGGTGGTTATAGAGCCAGTCGACCATGCCGTAACTAACCTGTCAAGTGAGCTATGTGGGTTATGACTGGTCGGTGCCGCGACCGGCCGGTGTCACCTTCGACACCCCGTCGCGGCGCGGGGTCCGACGGGCATCGGGGCTAACCGATAGGTGCTCCTTGTTTGGTTAGGGAGGGTGTGTTCATGTAACCTGTTAAAGCAATCTTTCCGGTTAGGAGGCGGCCGTGGTGGTCGATCGGGAACAGCAGGACGCACTGCTCGAGCTCCTCAACACCACGCCGGTGGTCAACGGGGTGGTCGAGGATCAGCTGGCCGACCCGGAAGCGGCGAAGTCCTGGCAGATGGCGCATGGCGGCCGCGGGGGAGCAGCGGAGCGTCGGCGCCTCCTCGATGCGCGCGACGTCCTTCAGGGTGTGGTGCGCGGCAGCCGGCCGGCCGAGTCACTGGCGCCGTTCCTCGAGGATGTCGTCTCCCGGCCGCGTCTTTCCCCGGCGGGCGTTGCGTGGGAGCTTGACGCGCCCAAGGAGCACCGGATGGCGGTGGAGGCCGTGCTTGCCTGGAGCGCGCTGCAGGAGGCGATGCCCGGCAGGCTGCGGCCGTGTGACAACCCGGAGTGCCGCCGGTTCCTCCTCGACCGCAGCAAGACCAACAATGCCCGGTGGTGTTCCATGGCCGTCTGCGGCAACAGGATGAAGGCCAGGCGTCACTATCAGCGCACCCGTGACGGCGCGGCCGGATGATGGTGGCGGATCGATGGCGGAGCTCTGTCGGCCGACCCGGTTGGCAAGCCGTCCTCGGACAGGGGTCACCGCACCTCCCGACGTTCGAAGCGTGACCGTGCGTGACTGCCGGTGGTGGACGGAAGGCGCAAAGCGCCCACTGCGCCGAACCGAACCGTCGAACCTGGACGAGCGCCCGGCAGTCGGCTGTGCGTAATGAGGTCCACCGTGGAATTCGGCGGCAAGAGGGCAACGGTGTCGCGCGGCAGTACACCCCCTCTCCACCGTGAAAGCATGCGGATTGTGAATCGCCCGGCGAGGAAAAACGAATGGGCGCGTCTTCGTGCGTCCATCGGAAAATGTCAGCGATTGTGCCGGTGGATTCGGTATCACGGAATCGCGGCGCCACCGGGTGAAGAACTACTATCGGCCCGAGTGCACAGACCCGCGCGATGAGGGGTCGCGCCGGTCGGCCACCCACGCAGGAGGTCCGCGATGGCGACGCTGCTGTCCGTCAGTGTAGGGATGCCCAAGGACGTCTCGTGGCAGGGAAGGACCGTCCACACCGGCGCGTGGAAGGCCCCCGTGGACGGGCCCCGGATGGTACGGCGACTGAATGTCGACGGGGACGGCCAGGGCGACCTCGCCGGACACGGCGGCGAGATGCGGGCCGTACTCGTCTATCAGGTGCAGTCCTATCAGTACTGGCGGAGACAACTCGGCCGTGACGACCTGACCTTCGGGATCTTCGGAGAGAACTTCACCGTCGACGGCCTGCCCGACGACGAAGTGTGCATCGGCGACCGATACCGAATCGGCGAAGCGGAATTCGAGGTCTCCCAACCCCGCGTCACCTGCTATCGCGTCGGTATGCGCCTGGGCGAACCCACGATGGCCGCACTTCTGGTCGCCCACCATCGCCCCGGCTTTTATATGCGCGTCATCGCCGAAGGCCGTGTCCAGGCCGGCGACGAGATCAGCCTCACCCGAAAGGGCCCCGAGAGACTCAGCGTCGCCGACACCGATGCGCTGCTCTACCTCCCCGACCGCGACCCCGTGAAGCTGCGCAAGGCGCTGAACATCCCTGCGCTCAGCCCCGGTTGGCAGGGCTCCTTCCGTGAACTGGCCGCCGCCGAGCAACCCGCTCAGGAACCCGGATGGCCGGACGAACGCGCCACCGCCCAGCAGCACAGAGGCGAACCGGCATGGCCCGGCTTCAAGCCGATGCGGGTCGGCCGCATCGTCCCCGAGACCTCTGCCGTCTCGTCGATCTACCTCGACACCACCGACGGCTTGCAACTGCCCGAGGCACGCCCGGGCCAATACCTCTCCATCCGCCTGCCGGTCGGTGACCCCGCGCCCGCGGTGCGCAGTTACTCCCTGTCGTCGGCACCCGGCGCCCGCACCTACCGCATCAGCGTGAAGCACGAGCCCCACGGTCTGGTCAGCGGTTATCTCCACACCAAAGTCCACCCCGGTGACCTCGTCGACATCGCAAGCCCTCGGGGGACCTTCGTACTGGAGGCAGGCACCCGCCCGGTTGTGCTCGTCTCCGCGGGCATCGGCGCCACCCCTGTGCTGGCCATGCTCCACCGACTGGCCGCCACGGGTGACCCCCGCCCGGTGTGGTGGATCCACATCGCGCATGACCGGGCCCACCACGCCTTCGCGTCCGAGGCACACGCACTCCTTACGCAGCTTCCGGACGCCCATGAGTTCATCTACTACACCCGCGAAAGCCCGCACGCCGACGAGCCCCACATCATCCAGGGCCGGCCGACCGCAGCATCGCCGGCGGCCATGGGCATCCCCCGGGACGCCGACGCCTACCTTTGCGGACCGGCCCCCTTCATGGACGACTTCGGCGGCTTCCTGCGCGAACACGGCCTGGGCTCCGAACGGATCCACGTGGAGCAGTTCAGTGCCCTGCCCGCCATCAACCCCGGTGTCACACCCACGGCTGCGGTCCGGCCGCACCAGCCAGCCGGTCCCGAGGGCACGGGCCCGCTCGTCACCTTCGCCCGCAGCGGCATCACCACTCCGTGGTCGGCGGACCATGCCTCCCTGCTCGACCTCGCCGAGGCCTGCGACGTCCCCACCCGCTGGTCCTGCCGAACGGGGGTCTGCCACACCTGCGTCACGCACCTCGTCGAAGGCGATGTCGCCTACACCACCCCGCCCCTGGAACTGCCCGAGCCCGGCACCGTCCTCGTCTGCTGCAGCGAGCCCACGACTGAAATCGTCCTCGACCTCTAGCAGGCTCGGCCCCGCACACTGTCTGCCGACAGACCGGAGTCGTTGTGACGGTGTGGCACGTCGGTGGCCGATCGGAGTGTGAGGAGCAACGGTCCTGCTGGGAGGCCCGTTTCGAGTCGGTTCCACGGCCGCCCGCGGTACGGAGACGGGCGAGTTGCCCGAACTCAGTGTGAATCGGGGTAGCGTGCCCGGCCGTTGGGCAGTTCGCCGGAAGTTGTCTCCTCAAGCAACGCCGTGTACTTCCGGGAGAGTTCGTCGTAGCGTGCCTCGTCACTGCTCGCCTGACGCTTACGCCTGGTCAGGAGGTACAGAGCGGCGGGCCCGGTGATCATCGAGACGACCGGGATCAGCGCCCACCACGGCATGGATCCTCCCCTGTGTGTGATGGTCCGGGGGAGCACACGTGCGCTCCGGTGGAAGCGTAGCCGCTGACGGCCCGCAGGCTGCCTTGCCCGATCGGGAGGGCACCGCCGCCGGCGCCACCGGTCCCGCGCAGTGGGCGGCCGCTCCCGGCAGCGGTGCCGCCGGGAAGCTGGGCGGTCCGCCGGCCGATCATTCACCCCGCTTCCTGCCGAGTGTCCGCCTCACGCTGGAGACGGGGACGGCCGTGCTGGTGTCGGCGGCGCTGTCGAGGCTCGGGGCGTCCGAGACGGAGCGGCCGGGGTGATCTGGCACCTCCACGGGACATGGTGAACAGTGGAGAGATGGGCATATGGGAAAAACGGGACGACATGGTGGTGCATGAGGTCGAGCCGTACAACGCCGAATCGCCTCCGCAGGCCCTGGCCGGCCGTATCACCCCCGTGGACCAGTTCTACGGCCGCAACCACGCACCGATCCCGCAGCTCGACGCCGAGAACTGGCGGCTGCGGGTCGAGGGCCTGGTCGGCCGCCCTCTCGAGATGTCGCTGGACGAGCTGCGGGACCGTTTCCCCGAGCGGAGTGTGGTGGCGACCATGCAGTGCGCGGGAAACCGGCGCGCCGATCTGATGGAGGTTGCCGACATACCCGGTCAGGTTCCGTGGGGGCCCGGGGCGATCTCCACTGCGCGCTGGAGCGGGGTGAGCCTGGCCGACGTGCTGGCCGAGGCGGGAGTGCGGCCGGATGCCGCCCACATCTCCTTCACCGGCGCCGATGTGTCGGACCAGGCCGATCCGCCGCAGCACTTCGGCGGATCGATACCGATGGCGAAGGCGACCTCGCACGAGGTACTGCTGGCCTGGTCCATGAACGGGCAATCGCTCCCGGCCGTGCACGGCGCGCCGCTGCGGGTCGTCGTCCCGGGCTGGATCGGCGCCCGCAGCGTCAAGTGGCTGTTGCGCATCGCTGTGCAGGCCGGACCGTCCGACAACTACTTCCAGACCGAGTACAGCATCCTGCCGCCCGAGGCCGACCCGCACACGGCCGAACGCGGCGAAGGCATCACGCTGGGGCCGGTGGCCATTCATTGCGCCATCCTGCGACCCGGCAAGGATGCCCGGCTGCCCGCCGGGCCGACCGAGGTCGCCGGCTTCGCCTACGCCGGGGACGACCGGACCGTGGAACGTGTGGACGTCTCCGCCGACGACGGCGACACCTGGACCCACGCGCAGGTGGAGCTCCCCGAGAGCCCCTGGACGTGGCAGCACTGGCACACGACACTCGATCTGCCGTCGGGCGAGACCGAGCTCATAGCCCGTGCCTGGGACTCCACCGCGGCCGTGCAGCCCGAATCCCCGGCGACCGTGTGGAATCCACGAGGCTACGCCAACAACGCCGCCGCCCGGCTGCATGTCACCTGCCGTTCCTGACCACGCGCTGTGAGGTGCGCCCGGAACACGAACTCCATGCGGGTCGAGCCGTGTTCGCGATCCGCGCATTCAGGCGACGCACCATCGGTGAGCGGTCGGGATCCGGGTGCGGAGGCGGTCGGGCGGGAGCGGACGTGCCCCGCCCGACGGGTGTCCCGCAGGTCGGTTCGAGGCGGTTCAGGCCCTGGCCTCTCCCGTCAGGAAGCCGCTCAGGCCGTCGAGAAGCATGGTGCTGCCCTGCTCGGCCATGTCGCGTTCCTCGGCGGTGTCGCAGGTCTGGCGGAGCACGATCTGTGTATGACGGTCGTCCTGCTCGTCCAGTTCCACGGTCATGATCTGGGGTGCGGGCTTGCCGGGTGCGTCCATGCCGATCACCAGCAGGCGGTTCTCGGCGACCTCGAGATACGAGCCGGTCAGCGGGTACTCTCCGCCGTCGGGTGTGACCACAGTGGCCTTCCAGGTCCCGCCCGGCCGTACGTCCATCTCGACGGAGCCGGGAGCGGCATATGCCCACTGGGCGTACTGCTCGGGGGTGGTCCACGCCTGCCAGACCTTCGCGGCCGGGGCGTCCAGCGTCCGGGTGAGCGTGTAGGAGTGGCCGTCGGCCGTGGTGGTCTGCTCGGTGCTCATGTCTCGTCCTCATCGTTGTCGGGCCTGTCGCATCTGTAGACGCCCGGGTACGCGAAAACTCATCGCTCCGCCGGGGGTTTCTTCGGTGGCCGGGCGGTGCGTGTTCTGGCGCTCGTCGCGCCGTGCACGCCGGGGCGGTCGGCGCGCCCCGTGGGCTCGCTTCGGGCGCGGAGCGACGAGTGCGCGCGCCCATGGACAGGTGAGTTGCGGGAGGATCGGAAAAAGTTCGCGGTCCGTCCACAGAATTTCGGTCGGTGCGGATCGGCCTCCGCGGTTGAGCGCCGGTGCGCAGATGACCGAGGTCGACGGGGCCGGCCGGTGCGCCGTCCATGCGCGGGCCGGAGAGCGATCGAAGGGGCCTCGGTCGCCACAACTGCCCGCAAACACGAGGCGTATCAGCCGACGGGCACCACGCCCGTCGACGAATCCGGTCCGCGGAGAGCGCAGCGGCACGATCGCGCAGGGAGCGCGGCATGGATCCTGAGCGAGGATGACGTGCTCATGTCGGCGATCCGGCGCCTCGGCCCTGCTGTCGCCGTGCGCCGAGCCCGGCTCGCCACCGGCGGTCTCCCGCCCGGTTCCCGCCCGCCGCGCTGCTGTGCCGGGCATCCGCGTCGGGCAACGCTCCCGCCGCCGGGCGTCGTTGTCGACGTGCAGGCGGCTCGGCGTCGGGACCGGTGTGCGGCTCCGCGGGGCCGTCGGGCCCCGCGGAGGTGATGACGGCCCGAAGCGCCGGTCAGCTGCCGACGTACGCCGCGAGGTGCTTCCCGGTGAGCGTGGAGCGGGCGGCGACCAGGTCGGCGGGTGTGCCCTCGAAGACGATCCGGCCGCCGTCGTGGCCGGCGCCGGGGCCGAGATCGATTATCCAGTCGGCGTGGGCCATGACGGCCTGGTGGTGCTCGATGACGATGACCGACTTGCCGGAGTCGACCAGCCGGTCCAACAGACCCAGCAACTGCTCGACGTCGGCGAGGTGGAGGCCCGTGGTCGGCTCGTCGAGTACGTACACGCCGCCCTTGTCCGCCATGTGGGTGGCCAGCTTGAGGCGTTGCCGCTCACCGCCGGACAACGTGGTCAGCGGCTGGCCGATGGTGAGGTAGCCGAGCCCGACGTCGGCGAGGCGCTCGAGGATGCGGTGCGCGGCCGGCGTGTGCGCCTCACCGGCGCCGAAGAACTCCTCGGCCTCGGTCACCGACAGGGCGAGGACCTCGCTGATGTCGCGGCCGCCGAAGCGGTAGTCGAGTACGGATGCCTCGAACCGCTTCCCTTCGCACTCCTCGCAGGTCGAGGCGACACCGGCCATCATCGCGAGGTCGGTGTAGACGACTCCGGCGCCGTTGCAGGTGGGGCAGGCACCCTCGGAATTGGCGCTGAACAGCGCCGGCTTCACGCCGTTGGCCTTGGCGAACGCCTTGCGGATCGGCTCGAGCAGTCCGGTGTACGTCGCCGGGTTGCTCCGGCGCGAGCCACGGATCGGGCTCTGGTCGACCGACACAACGCCCGCGGCGGCGGGGATCGACCCGTGCACGAGTGAACTCTTGCCGGAGCCCGCGACACCCGTGATGACGGTCAGCACCCCCAGCGGGACGTCGACGTCGACGTCATGCAGGTTGTTCGCCGACGCACCGCGGATCTCCAGCGCGCCGTCGGGCTTGCGCACCGTCTGCTTGAGGGCGGCCCGGTCGTCGAAATGGCGGCCGGTGATGGTGCCCCCCGCGCGCAGCCCCTCGACGGTCCCCTCGAAGCAGACCGTGCCGCCTTCCGTACCGGCACCGGGCCCGAGGTCGACGATGTGGTCGGCGATCGCGATGACTTCCGGCTTGTGCTCCACGACGAGCACCGTGTTGCCCTTGTCCCGCAGCCGCAGCAGCAGGTCGTTCATCCGCTGGATGTCATGCGGGTGCAGACCGACGGTCGGCTCGTCGAAGACATAGGTGACGTCGGTGAGCGAGGAGCCGAGGTGGCGGATCATCTTGACGCGCTGCGCCTCGCCGCCCGACAGGGTGCCCGCCGGCCGGTCGAGCGCGAGGTAGCCGAGCCCGATCTCGCCGAACGAGTCAAGAGTGTGCCGGAGTTTGGTGAGCAGCGGCGCCACGGACGGCTCGTCGAGGTCGCGGACCCATTGCGCCAGATCACTGATCTGCATGGCGCAGGCATCGGCGATGCTGATGCCCTCGATCTTCGAGGACCGTGCCCCTTCGCTGAGCCGCGTTCCGTCGCACTCGGGGCAGGTGGTGAAGGTGACCGCCCGCTCCACGAATTCCCGGATGTGCGGTTGCAGCGCCTCCGTGTCCTTGGAGAGCATCGACTTCTGGACCCGCGGGATCAGCCCTTCGTAGGTCATGTTGATGCCCGCGATCTTCATCCGGGTCGGCTCGCGGTGGAGGAAGTCGTGCAGTTCCTTCTTGGTGAACTTGCTGATCGGCTTGTCCGGGTCGAAGAAGCCCGACTCGATGTAGAGACGCGAGTTCCAGCCGCCCCCCTTGTAGCCGGGGACGGTGATCGCGCCCTCGTTCAGCGACAAGGAATCGTCGAAGAGCTGGCCGAGGTCGATGTCGGAGACGGTGCCGCGGCCCTCGCAGCGCGGGCACATGCCACCGGTGCGTGTGAAGGTCGCCTTCTCGGTCTTGCGGGCACCGCGCTCGACGGTGATCGCGCCGCTCGCCCTGACCGAGGGCACGTTGAAGGCGTACGCGCTGGGCGGGCCGATGTGGGGCGTGCCGAGCCGGCTGAAGAGGATGCGCAGCATGGCGTTGGCATCGGTGGCGGTGCCGACCGTGGAGCGGGGGTCCGCGCCCATGCGCTGCTGGTCGACGATGATCGCGGTTGTCAGCCCGTCGAGTACGTCGACCTCGGGACGCGTCAGCGTGGGCATGAAGCCTTGTACGAAGGCGCTGTAGGTCTCGTTGATCAGCCGCTGGGACTCGGCCGCGACGGTGCCGAACACCAATGAGCTCTTGCCCGAGCCGGAGACTCCGGTGAACACCGTCAGGCGGCGCTTGGGGATCTCGACGCTGACGTCCTTGAGGTTGTTCACTCGCGCGCCGTGCACGCGGATCAGATCGTGGCTGTCGGCGGCATGCAGCGCAGGCGATTGCGCATCCACCTTCGTGACCTTGCTCATCGGGTCTCCATGTGTGAGGCGGGTCGGCCTTCGCGGTCTTCCCGTCGGCGTCGCCTAGCTCGATCTGACGAGCTTCGAGGGTACGTGCTTCGTCCGGGCCCGGGGGCCCGCGTTTGAGGTCGGCCGGTGACCGCCCGGTCACCGGCCTCGGCCGGAGGGGGCCCACGGCCACGATCACCGGAGGGCTCAACGCTGCCTGTTGATGCGGATCAGATTGCCCGCGGGATCCCGGACGGCGAAGTCGCGCACCCCGTACGGGTGCTCGGTGGGCTCCTGGACGACCTCGACGCCGGCGGTCCGCAGTCGCGCGAAGGTGCCGTCGAGGTCGGGGGTGGCAAGCAGGACGCGGGCGTAGCTGCCCTTGGCCATCATCTCGACGATGGTGCGGCGCTCGTCCTCGGTGACTCCGGGATCCGCGGCGGGCGGCTCGAGGACGATGGATGTGCCGGGCTGATCGGCTGGCCCGACCGTGATCCACCGCATTCCGCCGTATCCGACGTCGTTGCGGACCTCGAAGCCGAGGGTGTCACGGTAGAAGGCGAGGGAGGCTTCCGGGTCGTCGTGCGGGAGGAAGCTCGCGTGGATGCTGATGTCCATGGCCGTCACGCTATCCACCGCTCCGCGACCTGCGCTTCTCCATTCCTGACCGGTCCGCTCAGGAGTGTCGCCACGCGTGATGGTCCTGACCGGCCAAGGACGCTGGCCTCGTTACGGCATCCTTGGCGTTCGCCGGCGGGCCGATGCAGGATCCGGGCCCCCGGCCGCCGCACCCCGTCCCCCTCGGCACTTGTTTGCTGTGGGAAACTGAGCAGGTGAGAAGGCAGGACCTCGACGACCTCGTCCGGCTGCGGCGGGCCCGCGACCGGATGGACCGCGACTATGCCGAGCCGCTCGACGTTCCGGCCCTGGCGCGCGACGCCCTGATGTCGCCGGGCCACTTCTCCCGCAGTTTCCGCGCCGCTTTCGGCGAGACGCCCTACAGCTATCTGATGACCCGCCGTATCGAGCGGGCCAAGGCGCTGCTGCGCCGCGGCGACCTCACGGTGACCGAGATCTGCTTCGCGGTCGGCTGTACCTCTCTGGGGTCGTTCAGCTCGCGGTTCACGCAGTTGGTCGGGGAGAGTCCGAGTACCTACCGGGCCAGGAGCCATGATCATGGCGCGGCCATCCCGGCATGCATGGTCAAGATCCATACACGGCCGGTAAAGAACACCGGTCAGGAACGGAGAAGCGGGTCGCTCGACTCGGCCGTAGCGTGAGCGGCATGGACATCACGCTTTCCCAGTGCTTCATCGCCGTCGACGACCACGATCAGGCGATCGCCTTCTACCGCGACGTACTCGGCCTCGAGGTACGCAACGACGTCGGATTCGAGGGGATGCGCTGGGTGACCGTCGGGGCACCCTCGCAACCGGACGTGAACATCGTCCTCGAACCGCCCATCGCCCATCCGAACGCCTCGGCGGACGACAGGCGGGCCATGGCGGAGCTGATGGCAAAGGGACTGCTGCACGGCGTCATCTTCGCGACGGACGACTGCGACGCCACCTTCGAGCGCATCAGCGGCGCGGGCGGTGAGGTGCTGCAGGAGCCCATGGACCAGCCCTACGGCATCCGCGACTGCGCGTTCCGCGACCCCGCGGGCAATCTGCTGCGCTTCACCCAGCCCCTCGGGAAGTGAGCCGGGAACGCGGACACGCCCGGCCACCCGTCTCGCGAGTGGCCGGGCGCGCACGAAGCAGCCCTGTGGTCAGGAAGGCGCGTTGTGCCGCCGCTCCGCTGCCGGGCGCGGTTCGGCCGCGGTGATCGGCCGGCCGCTCTGCGGTGCGTCCCCGGCAGGGCGATGGCCACCCCGCAGGGCCGAGGCGACGGCGGAGACCAGAGCCATGCCTGCGGCGACGCTGAAGACGATCGCCAAACCGTGGTGGAACGGTCCCGAGACCAGTTGCGGGAAGAAGCTGTGACCGGTCAGGGCGGCGTGCTGGGAGGGCGAGAGATGGTCGAGCGTCCCCTGGGACGAGAACAGGTGCTCGATCGGGTTGTTCCCGAGGAACGTGGCGAACAGTGTGCTCACGGGTGGCAGCGATGCGGCGTGCTCGGCGGCGCCGGACGGGACCCCGTGCGCCTCCAGGCCACTGCGGAGCGTGGCGGGCAGCGATGAGGCGAGGCCGGAGACCATCAGCGAGAAGAAGACGCCGATGGACAGAGCGGTGCCGGAGTTCTGGAAGGTCGAGCGCATGCCCGAGGCGACTCCTCGGTACTCGGCCGGAACGCTGCCCATGATCGAGGAGGTGTTCGGCGAGGAGAACATCCCCTGTCCCAGCCCGTTGAGCAGCAGCAACGCGGCGAAGACCCCGTAGTCGAAGTCGACGGGGAGCGCCAGCAGCCCGAAGAAGGACGCCGCGACGACGACCAGACCGGCCGTGGAGAACATGCGGGCGCCGAACCTGTCCGACAGATAGCCGGAGATGGGGCCGGCGATCAGGAAGCCCACCGTCAGCGGCAGCATGAAGATGCCGGCCCACAGGGGGGTGTCCTCGAAGGCGTAGCCGTGCAGGGGCAGCCAGATGCCCTGCAGCCAGATGATGAGCATGAACTGCAGTCCGCCGCGCGCGATCGCGGTCAGCAGCGCGGCTAGATTCCCTGCGGCGAACGCCCTGATCTTGAACAGGGCCAGATTGAACATGGGCTCCGCGATGCGCGTTTCGACGACGCAGAAGACGAGCAGCAGCGCGACGCCGCCGATCAGGCCCGCGAGTACCCACGGGTTCGTCCAGCCGGTGGGGTGGGATCCATAGGGCTGGATGCCGTAGGTGATACCGGCCAGCAGGATTCCGGCGCCCGCCGCGAACGTGGTGTTGCCCACCCAGTCGATGCGGCCGCGGCGGCCCGCCGACGTCTCGCGCAGGCTCAGATACGACCAGATCGTGCCGGTGATGCTGATCGGCACGCTCACCCAGAACACGGCACGCCAGTCGACGGCGGCCAGCAGTCCGCCGGCGAGAAGGCCGAGGAACTGTCCCGCGAGCGCGGTGATCTGGTTGATGCCGAGGGCCATGCCGCGCTGCCGCGCCGGGAAGGCGTCTGTCAGGATGGCGGCCGAGTTGGCCGTGAGCATGGAGCCGCCGAACGCCTGCACGATGCGCCACAGGATCAGCCACAGCGCTCCTGCGCCGGCCCGGAACGGGTCGAGGGAGAGTGCGACGGACGCGCAGGCGAAGATGAGGAAGCCGAGGTTGTAGATCTTGACCCGGCCGTACATGTCGCCGAGCCGGCCGAGGACGACCACGAGCACGGCCGACACCAGCAGATACCCCAGGATCATCCAGAGCAGATAGCCGATGTTGCCGGGCGCCAGGGGATCGAGCCCGATGCCCCGGAAGATCGCGGGCAGGGAGATGATCACGATGGAGGCGTCCATCGTCGCGATCAGCACGCCCAGCGTGGTGTTGGACAGGGCGACCCATTTGTAGCCCGGGCCGGCCGGTGTGTCCTTCCTGCGAGCCGAGTGCAGGGAGCGCAGCGCGGAGACGGTCCTGCCGCGCGGGTCGGTGTGCCGGTCGCCGGAACCGGGGCCGTGCGCCGTCACAGCCGCTCCGCCAGTCGGTCGAGGAGGGGCAGGGCCGCGGCGAGGGTCTGGCGTTCCTGCGCCGTGAACTCGTCGAGGGCGGCGGAGAGCCGGTGGACGGATTGCGAGCGCCGCTCCGCGAGCATGGCGCGCCCCTCTCCGGTGATCGCGACGATGGCGCGACGTCCGTCCGTCGCGTCGGGGGTGCGGCCGACGAGCCCGCGCTGTTCGAGCACGGCGAGCGTGCTCGCCATGGCCTGCGGCCGTACGCGTTCCAGTTCGGCCAGGGATCCGGGGGAGTCGGGGCCGTCGGCGGCCAGTCGCGCGAGCACCGAGACGCCGGAGAGCGACACGTCTCCCACGGCGTGTGCCTGGCGCAGTCGCCGGGTCATGCGGCCCACGGCGAGCCGGAGGTGGGACGCGAGCCCCGCGGTGTCACTCGAGCCGCTTGGATGCTCGTGCCCTGTCTGTGCATCAATGTCCACAGGTATTAATAGTAGATTTATCAGTCTGGACTGTTCAATCAAGGGTTAGTAATGATCGGGGCGGTGGCGCCGTCTGTGGGTGGTTGATCGCCGGACGGTACTGACACGGCCCGGGTGGGGGCGCGAGGATGGCGGCACAAGCCGGGTCGGGGGTTCGAGTGGGGAGATCAGCACACATGAGCACAGTTGTCGTCACGGGTGCCACCGGGAAGACCGGTCGAGTCGTGGTCGCGGATCTGCTCGAGCAGGGGTACGACGTACTGGCCGTGGACGTGTCCGTGGGCCCGGCCGAGCGTGCGTGGGCGGACGGCCTCGGCCTGCGACTGCTGGGCGCGGACCTCACCGACTACGGTCAGGCGGTGGATGCCCTGAGCGGCGCGGGAAGCGTTGTCCACCTGGCTAACATCCCGGCTCCCGGCCTCCGGCCCGCCGCCCACACCCTCACCACCAACACGGCGATGAACGACAACGTCTTCCTCGCCGCCGCGCACAACAAGCTGGATCGCGTGGTGTGGGCCTCCAGCGAGACCACCCTCGGCCTGCCCTTCGACGTCCCGCCCCGCTACGCCCCGGTGGACGAGGACCACTATCCCCACCCCACCTCCACCTATGCCCTGTCCAAGGTCCTGGGCGAGACCGCGGCCGAGCACATCTCCGGCTGGTCGGGCATTCCCTTCGTGGCCCTGCGCCTGTCCAACGTCCACCTGGTGGAGGACTATGCGCGTGTGCCCGGCTACTGGTCCGACCCGCACGCCCGCAAGTGGAACCTGTGGGGATACGTGGATGCGCGGGACGTGGCGCAGGCGTGCCGGCTCGCGCTGAGCGCCGCCGTCACGGGCGCCTCCAGCTACGTCATCGCCGCGGCCGACACGATCATGGACCGCCCCTCCGCGGAACTCCTCGCCGAGGTCTTTCCCGAGGTGAGGCTGACGCGGGAGATCGGCACCCACGAGACGCTGCTCAGCGTGCGGCGGGCCCGTGAGGTGCTGGGGTACGAGCCGCGGTACTCATGGCGGGACGTGCTGGACCACTGAGGCGGCCAGGACCGTGTCCCCGGCGCGCAGGGGATCGACGGGCGACGGGCACCGGGACCGGTCGGTGGCCCGCCCTGGTGCGTGCCCCGGGGGGGAGGTGGGGGTCAGCGGGTCGCCCACGCCTCGAGGGCGGTCGTCACCGGCGCGTGCGTACGCGCCGACTCCTCGATGGCGAGGGCGAGGAGGTGGTCCTGGCAGCCGTCGGCAAGGGAATACGGTTCCGGTCCGGAGTCCCGTACCCATGCCCCGGTACGGCACAGCAGGTCCACCACCGCGAGGTCGTCCTCGGAGAGACTGGCCCCGAGATGGTCGTTGCGCCACACCACCTGTCCGTCGAAGGAGATGTGGTGCACCTCCGCTCCCTCGAGGTTGAGGTCGGTGCCGGTGCGACGGCGCATCAGCGGGGACTCGACGGGCGTGCGCGGGTCGGCCATCCGCACCACCGTGTCGTCGACGATCTCACCGAGCGAGCCGCGCACCACGATCCGGCGGGCGCGCAGTGGGTTCCACCACTGGTTGTCGGTGAAGTCGTACAGGCCCGTGCGGGCTTCGCCGAAGTCCAGGAAGGCGAGCGTGGTGGCGGCGTCCCTGGGGGTGAGGTCGTCCGACCAGCCGCGAGGGGAGAGCGGGTCGGCGAGAGGGGCGGTGAACGTCTGTGCCGTCACGGTCGTGGGCTCGAATCCGACACCCAGCGTGTGCCGGATCAGTGACATGGCGTGGTACATGTGCGTCGACGACACCTGGACCGAGGTGGGCCTGCCGATGACCCCCTCTTGCACGAGCGCGATGCGGGCCGCGTGACCGGGCATCAGCGTGTACTGCTCCGCGACCTGGACGAGCCCTCCGCCGCCCGGCCGTGTCACGCCTCCCACGGCGGCCCACAATGCGCGCAGTCCCTTCGCGCCGGGTGCGGGCGGAGTCTCCGCGAGAACGGGCACGCGTTGCTCGACCAGGTCCCGAACGACCTCGGGCGTGATCTGCCACGGCACCGACGCGATGACGAACTCCGGCCGGGTGCCGCGCAGTTCGCTGATGCTCCGGAAGGCGGGCACCCCCCACTCCGCCTCCACCTGCGCTGCCCGCGCGGCCGACCGGGTCACCACGCCGGACACCTCCAGCCGCCCGGGCAGCGCTCTGGCCAGCCGGGCGAAGAACTCGGACCGCCAGCCACTGCCGACCATGCCGAACCGTATGGGTGCCTGGCTCACGTGTCCGCTCCTCATTGGCCATTCAGTCCTGCACTGCGGGCGGTCCGGTGCCGTCCGTCGTGGACCACCAGCGCGGACCCGGACGGTTTCGGGACGCGGGGTCCGGCCGGCCGCAACCCCTCGCCCGGACCGCACTCGCCGTCGGCGTCCCGGACCGCAGTGGGCGGCTCTCCATTATCGCCACCCACCTGTGGCAGGCCCCCGGCGGGGGCATGGGGTCGGCGAGGACTTCGGCGCAGTGAGGGGGGTGCTCCTCGCGTCCGGGAGGCGGAACACCGGTCTCCCGGACGCGAGCAGTCAGAGGAACAGCCCTGCGCTACCGGATCGTCACGGTGTGCTGTGCGTCGTGTCGGTCACGAAACCCGCCACCGCCCGCGCGAAGTCCGCGGGTTCCTCGATATGGCCGAAGTGCCCGCTGTTCTCGAGGATCAGCAGTTCCGACCGGGGGATCAGCTTGTGCAGTTCCTCCGCCCAGCGCACCCCGCAGATGACGTCATGGCGGCCGACGACCACCAGGGCGGGCACCGAGAGAGCGCCGAGAGCCTCACGGTCGTCGATGATGTCCGGGACGAGGTCCTCGTCCAGCCCCGAGACGTAGGTGGCGCTCAGTGAGGCGCGCAAGGGAGCGAACTCCTCCTCCCGTCCCCAGTAGTCCGCGAAGTACGACGGCAGCAGGCCTTTGGCGACGGATGTCATCCGCGAGTCGTCGGAGATGGTGGGAATCGCTTGGAAAGCCTCCAGGACCTCGGGGAGCTCGGGGCGGCCTGCATGACGCACGGCGAACTCCTGGACCAGGCGCATGGCCTCGGCGCCGTGCTCGGGACCGGTGAGCGGTGCGCTGTCGTAGAGGATCACTCCGGCGATCCCTTCGGGCTGGTGCAGGGCGTGGTACTGCACGACGAAGCCGCCGTGCGAATGACCGAGCAGATGCACCTTCGGGACGCCCAGGTGAGCCACCAGGGCGCCGAGGAAGCGGCTGTAGCGGCGCCGGGTGTAGCCGTGGGGGTGGGAGGGCAGGCGGCCGGAACCGCCGGTGCCGACCGGCTCCGGGTAGACCACGGTGAGATGCCGCTCCACCGCGGGCATGCGCAGGTACTCCCAGTGGATGCCGGGACCGCCGGAATGCGCTACGCACACCGGCCCTGTGCCATGGACGTGGTAGCGCTGCACGACCCCGTAGGCGTCGAAAGTGTGGGTGCCGGGGGCCAGAGGATCGGCCGGGGAGTTGTTCACAGGTGTCTCCTGTCCAGCTGGTGTTTACGACACCGGCCAGACGCAGGAGAGTCAGGGAAGTTCGATCCCCATCATGTGACGGTCGTCACACATAGGATGCCGGGTCGGTGGCCGGCGTCCGCCTCGGGTGGAAGAGCCGCAGCCGGTGCACCCGGCCGGCGTCGTCCAGGGTCATGAGCCAGGCGACGGCAGGCGGGCAGTGCTCCGGGCTCTCGGGGGGATTGAGCAGGTCCATCTCCCACACGGCGAGCGACCGCCCGGCGACGGCGTGGACGAGCCGCTGCCGCACACCCGCCTCGAGGTCGCTGTCCATGCCGCGCACCAGCAGGTCACTGTCGCCGACCGGGGTGTTCCCGCTGAGCAGCGCGACCTCGGGGGACCACCGCTCCGCGAGCAACGCGGCGAAGTGCCCTTGCTCGGCCGCGGCCAGCATCTCGTGTGCCTCGATACGACTGGCCCGAACGCGCCGTGCGGCGTCGGAGTGCGGGGCATCGGCCGTGGCGGCGAGAGCCGCGGCCAGCTTGGCGCGTCCCAGGTTGAGACGACTGCGGACGGTACCGACCGGGACACCGCACGCGCGGGCTATCTGCTCGTAGGAGGTGACGCCCGTGCTGAAATGGCGCAGAACCAGGGGCATGCGCAGCGCCGGGGACAGCTCCTCCACGGCTTCCCAGATCCAGTCCCGCAGTGTGTTCTGCTCCAGCCACCGGTCCGGACCGCTGTCCATGGAGGACATGTTCAGGTCCTCGACCGGCTGGGACCTCACGGAGTCCCGCAGCAGGGAACGGCAGGTGTTGCGCACGATCATCCGCAGCCATGCGCCCACGGCCGCCGGGTCGCGGACGTCGCGTATGTTCCGGAGCGCGCGCACCGCCGTGTCCTGGAGCACGTCGTCGACATCGGGACCCGGCCCCAGAATGCTCAGAGCCACCGCCCGCATACCCGCCCGGTGCCGCTCAAGCAGCAGGCCCAGTGCCGTGACCTCACCCGCCTGGGCAGCACGGGTGAGCTGCGCGTCCTCGAGACGCGCGGCTTCGTCCTCGTCTCGGATCATGCGGTCCCTTCCGGCCTTCTTCCCCCACACGTAGTGTGCCGCGTCCGCCGGCCGAACTGCCCGGCGGGAGCGGGTCGCTCCCGCGGTCGTCCGGGTGCCGCCGAGGCCGACCGGGCTGCGATCTGCGGCGCCTGTGGGGCCGACCGTATGTCGTCCGGCCTCGATCACATGCTGAGTGGTCGTCAACTCCCCGGCGGACGCGCCCGGACCACGGTAGCGACCACCGCGGGCAGAAGCGGCGCTCCCGATTGCGCGTACGCGCGTTCCGGCCCGTGGGGCGGGTCCACGTGGCAAGAAGGGGGTCCACGTGTCACCCGCAGTACCGGCCGGTCAGGTCCCATGGATCCGCGTGGCCGTGGCAGCACGAGTCCGGCAGGGTCGGCCGCAGTGTCAACGCGCATAAAAGGTTCGAAGGGCGCGTCGGCCGGCCTGGCGTTCGCGCAGGTCGGAGGGGTCGGGCTCGGGGTGGGCCGGAGGTGGGCCGGGAATGGCGGCGCCGCAGTGTAGAGGGCCGTCACGGCTGGGTCTAAGGTCGGAAACACGGGACCAGAACGATGGGAGGCAGTCGGCAATGGCGCAGGACGAGGCCGTGATCGGCTGCACGGGGGAACTGCTCATCGGCACTCGTGGATCCGCCGGTCCCGGCGAGATCCTGGTGCGGGTCAGAGGCGGTTCCGAGACATTCCTCGCCTGGTCGCAGGAGCCCCTGCCGACTGGGGCCACCGTGCTCGTGATCGACTCCCGCGGACGCCGCGAGGTGGACGTCATCGAGTGGGCCGATCCGTTGGATGCGTTGTGCGGGGACGCCGCCGACGCCGGCTAAGGAGAAGAGGATGTTCGGTTACCGCGTTCCCGCCCCCGACGAGGCGATGCTGATCTCGGGAGGACGGCGGGGACTGGGGGGCGCGCCGTTCCGGGTGGTGACGGGGCACGGGAAGTTCGTGCTGCCGGTTTTGCGCAAGGTCCGTTTTCTCACCTTGTCGATGTGCGAGGCCGAGGTCACCGAGACGTGTGTGACAAGGCAGGGCATCGCGCTGAACGTGCGTGCCGTGATCGCCTTCAAGGTCGGCAACGACACGGAGAGCATCATCAACGCCGGCCAGCGATTCCTCTCCGACCAGGATCAGATGTCGGTCCTGACCGGGAGGATCTTCGCCGGTCATCTGCGGGCCATCATCGGCTCGATGACGGTCGAGGAGATCGTCACCGAGCGGCAGAAGCTCGCGGCCGAGGTGCTGGACACGTCCAAGACGGAGATGGCGAAGATCGGCCTGATCGTGGACTCGTTGCAGATCCAGTCCATCGACGACGGCGACACCGGCTACATCGACGCGATGTCCGCGCCGCACAAGGCAGCCATCCAGCGGCAGGCCCAGATAGCCCAGGCCCAGGCCAACCAGACCGCGGCCGAGGCGGAGCAGGACGCGGCCCGTAAGCAGGCCGAGTACGCCCGGCAGACGGCGGTGGTGAAGGCGGAGTACTCCGCCGAGGTGGACCGCGCCCAGGCGCATGCCGCCCAGGCCGGACCGCTGGCGCAGGCGCACGCCCAGCAGGAGGTGCTGGCCGCCCAGACCGAGCTGGCCCTGCGCCAGGCCAAGCTGCGGCAGCAGCAGCTCGTGGCCGAGGTCGTGAAGCCCGCTGAGGCCGAGGCGGAGCGGGTCAGGATCCTCGCCGCCGCGGAGGCGGAGCGCATGAAGATCCAGGCCGAGGCCGCGGCCTCGCACGACCGCGTCGCCCTGGACCGGATGCTGATCGACCAGCTTCCGCAGATCGTGAAGGAGGCGGCCGGTGGCCTCTCCGGTGCCAACGTCAACGTCCTGAACGGTGCGGACGGACTCGGCGAGATCGCGGCCGGCCTGGTCGCCCAGGGCCTGACGATCCTGGACTCGGTCCGGCAGAACCTGAACGGTCAGAGCGGCCAGAACTCCCCGAATTCCGGCGGCCGGCCCGAGCAGGGCAACGGGCGCCTCGAACTGCAGGGCCCGCGGTCGCGGAAGCAGGGCACGGGCGAGGAGAGCTGACGCGTTTCACGGTGGCAAGCCCGGGCCCGTGAGACCCGGGACGGTGCCTGGCAGCCCACGTACCTTCCGTACGTGGGCGGCCTTCGTTAGTGGGGTGCAGCTCCGGACGCTGCGGCCCGATCCCGAACGTCACGCTCTAGCTGCGGTTCTTCTTCTCCAGCAGTTCCGCGTAGTTGTGCGCCGCGTTGCTTCCCCGCCCACCGGGAGAGAGCTTCAAGATCGCCTCGTCCTGGTCGGGGTTGCCGCTCAGATACGCCTCGGTCAGGACGTACGGCAGCCCGTCCACCCGGAACCGGATGCTCCCATCGGGGTGGGCGCTGACACGCACTTTCCGTCCGTCGGGACACCGCGTGCGGCGCGGTAGCGGGACACCCGGGAACTCGATTGATCCAGCTCCTTTATTGTCCGACAGGGGCGTGGATTTCCAGAACTATGTCACTATCCGGAACAGGTAAGCCCAACATGGTCATACCGCCTGACGGGACATCGACTGGCCTACCTCATCGGCGAAATTGCGGACGCCCTTTTGTCCCACTCCAGTTGAATTCGGCTGGGTGGTGCGGAGGTCCACGACGGTCGCCGTATCGGATCTGGGTTGTGCTGCCTCCGGCCTGCCACCCGCCTCGTGCCCAATAGTTGGCCGAAAACTCACATCGGTCAGCGGGGTTCGGTCCGGTGTATACGGCGATGGGTAGACATTGCACCCGGAACGCCGCTTTCGGCCTATGCAAGATCAGTCATGATCGGCGATCGATCCGGTACCACGCACCAGTCCCGTGGTGCTCATTTCCCGTCGAAGTGAATTCGTACGGAGGCCGAACTCATCGTCCGGTACCGGTGTTCTCGGCCCGGTGACTAGCATGTGCGGCAAAACCCTGATCCGGAACAACGCCGCCCTCGGTCGGCCCCCTTCCGGAGCGTCGGCGTTGCTCAGCCGTCCAACCACCCCTGCTCTCACGGACCGAGGGACCGCGGAATGTCAGTGCCAACTCGCCCCCGCCAGCGCCGAAGCGCCAAAGGAGGGCGATCGTCCCCGGTCGCGTTTCCGGTGATCCTGCTCGTCACCGCTGCGGGCGCCGCGGCAGCGGGTGTCTTCGCTCCCGAGGACTCCCGCACTTGGGTCTTGGCTACCGCGGTTGTCGCCTGGTGCTGCGTCGCCGTTGTCGTCGGCACCGCCTCGTATCTGGTGCGCCGCGCCCATCGGCAGGCCGTCGCGCAGGGCAGCGAGCTCGAGATGAGCGAGAGCGTCTGGCGGCAGCAGGTCTCCGAGAGGTCGCACCTGGTCAACACGACCATGCCGGGGGTCGCCGAGAGGGTGAAGAACGGCGCGGAGGCGGAAGAAGCCCTGTCACGGTTCCCCGTGCCCTCGGACCCGCATCTGCGGCAGCTGTCACAGGTGTTCGCCACCGCGCTCGCCGAATCGGTGCGGCGTGCAACCACGGCCGAGTCCGACCGGCAGCACCTGCGCTCCGAACTGGACCGCGGCAAGGCGGAGCTCGAGCGGCTGGCCGAGGAGACGCTGCCCGCAGCGGTGGAGCTGCTGCGGGAAGGAAGCTCCGCCGACACCGCGCTCGCCAAGGTCGACTGGCCGCAGAGCACGCTGCTGCGGGAGTTGGCCGAGTGGGTCGTGCGCGAACTCGCCTACAGCGAAAGGCGTTCGGCCGCCGCGCAGGCCGCTTCCGCCAAGGCGCTCAGCCGAGTTCAGGCCAAGACCGTCAGCATGCTTGCCGATCTGCGCGAGATGCAGGACCGCCACGGTGAGGAGGTCTTCGGCGACCTGCTGCGTCTGGACCACAGCACCTCGCAGCTGGGCCTCATGACCGACCGGCTGGCGCTGCTGATGGGTGGCCGCTCCAGCCGCGTATGGAACAAGCCGATCGTCATGGAGAGCATCCTGCGTGGTGCCGTCGGCCGTATCGCCGCCTACCGGCGGGTGCGCCTGCACTCCTCCAGCAAGGCCGCGATCAACGGGTTCGCGGCCGAGGGTGTGATGCATCTGCTGGCCGAACTCATGGACAACGCCGCCAACTTCTCCCCTCCCATCGACGAGGTCCACGTCTACGTGGAGGAACGCAGCGCCGGCATCGTCGTCACCATCGAGGACAGCGGTCTGAAGATGTCCGACGCGGCCATGCGCCGGGCGGAGGAGTCCGTGTCGGGCAAGGTCATCGACCTCGCCGCACTGCAGGGAACCCGGCTCGGACTCGGCGTGGTGGGACGGCTGGCCGTCAAATACGGCATCAGCGTCAACTACCGCCCGTCCTCGCGCGGCGGCACCGGGGTGGTCGTACTCCTGCCGCCTCAGATGGTCGCCCAGCAGCGCGAGCCGATCGTCTCCGAGCCTCTCCGGGGTGGCACCTCCGCGCCGAACGTGCCCGCCCCCGCGGCCGAACCCCCAGTGGTACGCCCGCAGTCGGTCGTGCCGACCGAAGGAGGGCCCGCGGCCCGCACGGACATCCCGAGCAAGCCTGCTGGGGCCGCAACCGGCGGTCTGCCCTTGAGGACCCCGGGTCGGACCATGGCAGAGGCGGAGCGGGAGCGGCGGAAGCAGGCCCCACAGACGCCCGCCGAGCGGGGTGAACCCGGCCCCGCACGCGACGCCGGCAGCCGCTTCGGGGCCTTCCACCGCGGCCGACGGAGCGCCGGCGGCGCCCAGGGCGGTGAGGACACGGGCCACGCCTCCACCGACGACTGAGGGCCAAACCCTCCGCACAGCCTGGGCGCCCCAGCCCACCACCCCCCGCATCGATTCGCCGCACCACGTTGGATTGGAGGAACGGGTCGGGTGACCTTCGACCGGTCAGAACCCGCCCCGCCCACGATGGAGACCACTGACAACAGCCTTACCTGGCTTCTGGGAAACCTGCTGGAGCGTACGCCGGGCACGCGCCACGCTCTCGTCCTGTCGCGGGACGGCCTGAAGCTGTGCTGGACGGAGCACTTGACCGAAGACCAGGCCGACCAGTTGGCGGCCATCTGCTCCGGTATCCAAGCCCTCTCCCAGGGTGCCTCAGCCGAGTTCGGTGACGGATCCGGCGGTGTCCGGCACTCCATGACCGAGTTCCACGGCGGCCTGCTGTGCATCGTGGAGGCGGGCGAGGGCGCGCACCTCGCGGTCGTCGCGCAGGAGAGCGCCGACCCGGGCGTGGTGGGTCATCACATGACGGAGCTGGTGGAGCAGATCGGGGACCATCTGAGGGCCGAGCCGCGCGCCTCCGTCGGCCCGGGTGCCTCCGCGTGATCCGCAAACCCGTGGACGTCGGCGATCCGGACCGGCTGTACATGGTCACGGACGGTCGCAGCGAAGCCGACGACACCTTCGACCTGGTCACGCTGATCGTCAGTGAGTGCGAACCCACCGCAGGGATGCAGTCGGAGCATGTTCGGATCCTCGAACTGTGCCGGCATCCGACGGCACTGGTCGAGATCGCTGCCGAGTTGAAGCTCCCCATCACCGTCGTACGCATTCTGCTGGGCGACCTGCACGACATGGGCAAGGTCAGCGCCCGGCACCCCCGCGCCGCCGAGTCCGTCGCGGGCCTCCCCGAAACAACCCTGCTCCAGGAAGTGCTTGATGGACTCCGCCACCTCTGAGCTGCCCTTGCAGCGCACGCCGCTGGCCGATGCCGCCGAGACCGGTCTGAAGATCATCGTCGTGGGCGGCTTCGGCGTCGGCAAGACCACCTTGGTCCGCTCGGTCAGCGAGATCCGGCCGCTGAACACCGAAGAGGTGATGACGCAGGCGGGTGAAGGCATCGACGAGACGGCCGGTGTGGAACGCAAGACCACCACGACCGTCGCCTTCGACTTCGGGCGCATCAGCCTGAACGAGCAGATGGTGCTCTACCTGTTCGGCGCACCCGGTCAGGAGCGCTTCTGGTTCCTGTGGGACCGGCTGTTCTCCGGCACGCTCGGCGCGGTCGTCCTCGTGGACACCCGCCGCATGGCGGACTCCTGGTACGCGATCGACCGGCTCGAACACCACAAGACGCCCTTCGTGGTGGCGGTCAACCGCTTCGACGGCGACGAGAGCCGGTTCACGCTCGACGAGATCCGTCAGGCACTAGCCCTGGGTGAGCACGTGCCCATGATCGACTGCGACGCACGGGTCAGGGGCTCGGTCAAGGAGGTCCTCATCGCTCTGGTGGACCACCTGTACACACTGGCGATGGCCCAGGAGAGGACACCGTGAGCGACACCGCCGACTCCCCGTCCACGAACAATCCTCCTCCAGGGTGCCCCGCGCACTCGTCCGCCGTGCATCTGGCCGGACTGGAGTACCAGCAGACGCCGTCGCAGCTCTACCGCGCCATGCGCCAGAAGCACGGGGCGGTCGCGCCGGTGCTGCTCGACGGCGGCATCCCCGCCTGGCTGGTGCTCGGTTACCCCGAGGTCTGCTATGTGACCGTGCACGACGAGCTGTTCGCACGGGACTCCCGGCGGTGGAACCAGTGGCCGCACATCCCGGACGACTGGCCTCTTCTGCCGTATGTGGGCTACCAGCCCTCCGTGCTGTTCACCGAGGGAGCGGAGCATCAGCGCCGCGCGGGTGTCATCACCCAGGCGCTGGAGGGCGTGGACCAGTTCGAGCTGGCCCGCGAGTGCCAGCTGATCGCCGATCAGCTGATCTCCTCGTTCTCCGGCAGCGGCCAGGCGGAGCTGATGAGCACGTACGCGCACGCCCTGCCCGCCCGTGGCGTGCTGTGGATGTGCGGCATGCCGCAGGGCAGCGCGGACACCGAGCGTCTCGTCGAGGATCTGCGGATCTCCCTCGACGCCGGTGAGGGAGACGACCCGGTGGCGGCGTACACGCGTGTCGGTGAACGCGTCATGCAACTGGTGAAGGAGAAGCGGGAGCGGCCCGGTCCCGACGTCACATCGCGCATGCTGCTGGATCCCGCCGGGCTCAGCGACGAGGAGATCGTGCAGGACCTGATCTCCGTCATCGCCGCGGCACAGCAGCCGACCGCCAACTGGATCTGCAACACCCTGCGGCTGCTGCTGACCGACGAGCGCTTCGCGGTCAACGTCTCGGGCGGCCGTGTCAGTGTCGGCGACGCGCTCAACGAGGTGTTGTGGCTGGACACACCGACGCAGAACTTCATCGGGCGCTGGGCCGTACGTGACACACAGCTCGGCGGACGTCTCATCCGCGAGGGCGACTGCCTGGTCCTCGGTCTCGCGGCCGCCAACACGGACCCGCACATCTGGCCGGAATCACATGTCGGCGCCGAGAACTCCGCTCATCTGTCCTTCAGCAACGGCGAACACCGCTGCCCGTATCCGGCACCGCTCCTGGCGGACGTGATGGCACGGACGGCGGTGGAGACCCTCCTGGAACACCTTCCCGACCTCGTACTGGCCGTGGAACCGGAGGAGCTGACGTGGCGCCCGTCCATCTGGATGCGGGGTCTGACCTCGCTTCCGGTGCAGTTCACTCCGCAGGTGCGGTAGCCCCATGCCCTCCGCGTGCCGGGCGGGATCCCCGGCACGCGGAGGAGGCAATTCAGCGGGAGAGCGGCATCAGGCGGCGGACGGTGTGAAGTTCACCGGCAGGGCCTTCGGGCCGCGGGTGAAGACGCCCTGCTCGACCGGGTCGAATCCGTCGGCGAGACGGAGGTCGGGCATGGCGTCCAGCAGTTGGTTCACACCGACCTCGACCTCGGCCTTGGCCAGCAGCGCGCCCACGCAGAAGTGCCTGCCGAGGGCGAATGCGAGGTGGTCGGCGGCGGCGGAGAACGCCGAGGTCGTGGTGAGGTCGTCACGGAAGATGTCGAACCGGTCGGGCTCACGGTAGCGCTGCTGGTCCCGGTTGGCGGCGCCGATGAGGCAGGTGACGGTGGCGCCGGCAGGGACGGTGCCACCGGTGAGCTCGACCTCGGTGGCCGACTGCCGCATGATCATGTGGACCGGCGGCGTGTAGCGGAGGGTCTCCGCGAAGGCGGCGGGGATCAGGCTGCGGTCCTCGCGGACGGCCGCCAACTGGTCGGGGTTGACCAGCAGGTTCGCCAGGATGCTGGCGATCGCCTTGTCGGTGGTCTCCCCGCCGGCGGCCAGCAGCAGGCTGCAGAAGGCCTTGATGTCCTCGTCGCTCATGCGGACGCCGTCGACCTCGGCGGCACACAGTGTGGACAGCAGGTCGTCACCCAGGCTGTCGCGCCGCTCGCGGATGATCGGGATCATGTACTCGGCGAATTCCACCCGGGTGCGTTCTCCTGCGGCTGTCACCTCGGGATCGCCGGACAGGTTGCCGAGGAAGGCGATGACAGCCGTGTACCAGCCGTGGAACCGGGCGTGGTCGGCCTTGTCCAGGCCCAGCATGTCCGCGATGACGTTGACAGGGAAACGGGTTGCGTAGTCGCCGACGATGTTGGCGGATCCGGAGTGCCGGAAGGCGTCGATGAGTTCGCGCGAGTTGCGCTCGATGACCGGCAGGAACTTCTCCTGCAGGTCGCTGCCCCGGAACGCGGGGGCGACCAGAGCCCGGCGCACCGCGTGTTCACGGCCGCTGAGCTGCAGGATCGTCTTGCCGTGGACCGGTTCGAGCTGCCAGTCGTAGTTGTCGGTGGTGAACTGGCTCTGTTTGTCCTTGAAGACACGTTCCACGTCTTCGTAACGGGAGATTATGTAGCTCTTGGTGGCCTCGTGCCAGATCAGGGGCTTTTCTTCCCGCATCACCGCATAGGCGGGGTAGGGATCCGCGGCGAACTCGGGCGAAAGGATGTCGGGAAGCTGCTGCGCAGCGGACACGGAACTCCTCAGGTAGATGCCTGCCGTCAGATGCCAGGTTATTGATCTTTTGATTCGTCAAACAGGCCAGTACTGGCGAAAGTTGAGCGTCGTATCGTCTGCCGCCGTCGTGCGGCCCGGCCCCCGGTCGACGGCATGAGCGGACTGCGTCCGAGCACAAGGACCGTGCGCCGGGGGGAAAGACGGCTCGGGCCCGGTGACCGAGAGTGGACGCCATATCGACGGCAGGCATTGGGCGCGTCACGGTCCGCACGGTGATCCGCCTGGCGCCGTGCAGATCGGTGAAAGCGTCGTCCCAGGCGCTCACCGAGGGAATGGGCGCAGTCCGATTCCAGCGATACCTGCCTCATGCTATCCGTCCGACCTGCAACCGAGGGAATCACCGTTGTCCGAGCGCCGCGGTGTCCCGTCCCAACTACAAGGCCAGAAGGGCCTGTTCCACGACTTCGGTGAGTGCGGGATGGATGTACAGGACGTCCCGGCCGATCTGGTCCACCGTGAGGCCCAGCGTCATGGCCTGGAGCAACGGCTGGATGAGCGTCGCCGCTTGAGGGCCGATGATGTGTGCCCCCAAAAGCCTGCGGTCGTGAGGACTCGCCAGGACCTTCACGAAGCTCGTGGTGTCCTCCAGCGCCCATCCGTATGCGGTGTCGGCGTAGTCGCGGACACTCGCCAGATAGCCGATCCGGCGGTTGCGAGCCTCCTGCTCGGTCAGTCCGACACCGGCGATCTGCGGGCTGGTGAAGACAGCGTGCGGCGCCAAGGCGTTGGGCAGGGTGCGCAGGTCTTCGGGATGCAGAATGTTGTGGCGTACGATCCGCGATTCGGCGTTCGCCATGTGCTTGAGCTGAAAGTGATTGGCCACGTCACCCAGGGCCCAGATGCCGGGTACCGACGTGCGGTAGGCCGAGTCGGTCACGATATGGCCGTGTTCGTCGAGTTCCAGCCCGCCGGCGACCGCGTCCAGCCGATCGGTGTTGGGCCGGCGTCCGGCCGACACCAGGAGCATCTCGGCTTCGACCACCTGATCCCCGTCCGGTGAGGTCACAGTGAGCGCGACACCTCCGGAACGCCGCTCGACGGAGGTGATGTCGGCATCGAGCAGCACGCGATGGCGCCGCGAGGCGAGTTCGGTGAACCGGGCGGAGATCTGCTCGTCCTCTCCGGTCAGCAGGCGCGGACCTCGCGTCACGACCGTGATGTCCGTACCGAACGCGTCGAATACATGGCCGAACTCCGCCGCGATGAAACCGCCGCCGATGACGGCCATGGAGGCGGGCACGTCGTCGATCCGCATGATGGTGTCCGAGGTGTGGAAGGGAACGGAGTCCAATCCCGGGATGTCCGGCACCACGGGCCGTGATCCGACGGCGATGACGAACGTGTCGGCGGTGATCCGCTCGGTTCCCACCTGCAGCACCTTGGGCCCGACGAATCGTGCCTCCGTGGTGTACACGTCGACGCCGTTCTTCCTGCGGTAGTCCAGCGCGCCGTCGTGCAGCGGATCGATGCGCCGGAAGATCCGGTCGCGGACGGCCCTCCAGTCGACGCGCTCGACGCCGGCATGGACGCCGAGGCGGGCCGCGGCCCGGGCGTCTTCGACCGCGTCGGCGACAAGGACGTACATCTTGCTGGGAATGCACCCGCGGTTCAGGCACGTGCCGCCGAAGCGGTTCGGCTCCACGACGGCGGTGCGCAGATGGGCGAGTTCGTCGGCGAGCAGCATGTTGCCGCTGCCCGCCCCCAGGATCACCAGATCGTAGTGCTGCACGCCCGTCCACCTTCCGTCGGCGAGGTGTGTGGCCTTGCGACGCGTGGCCTTGCGGTGAGGCCACAGGCCCGCGGCTGTGTGAAGATCGACCGCACGGTCCGCTTCCCGCCGGTGCCTCCTAGGTGTCTATCACGCAGAATGCGGTGTCGACGGGTGACGCCGCTGCGGCAATCGGGCTTGGCGCGCGCGGTGGATGCATGGCATCGGGGTCATGACGAGGGCGTGCGGTGCCGGGTCGGCTGCTCGGCCCAGATGGTCTTTCCCCGGTCGTGATAGCGCGTGCCCCAGTGGTCGGTGAGGTGCGAGATGATGAACAGGCCCCGGCCGCCTTCGTCGACGGTGCGCGCGTGTTTGACATGGGGGGCGCTGCTGGCGGAGTCGGTGACTTCGCAGGTCAGCATGCGGTCGTGGATGAGGCGCAGTTGCAGGGGCGGTGCGCCGTAGCGAATGGCGTTGCTGACGAGTTCGCTGACGATGAGTTCGGCCGTGAACGTGGTCTCCTCGTCCATGTCCCAGGCCTGAAGCCGGTCGCGGGTCGCCCTGCGGGCGATGGACGCGGCTTCGGGATGTGCGGGCAGTGCGCGGGTGAGTACGCGATCGCCGGGCAGTGCCGTCATCCGGGCGAACAGCATCACCTGGTCGCCGGTGTGGGGCGAGCCCGTGAGCGCATGGGCGACGGCGTCGCGGAGATCGGACAGAGGCCCGGCGCCCACGCCGTCCGCGAAGGTGTTCTGCGACGCGGACCGCATCAGGACCTGCGGGGCGAGCCCGGTCGTGCCCAGCGCCAGTGTGCTTCCTTCGGGGAGGCTGACGGTGGCAGCGGGGAAGGGAGCGTTGCCCTTTCCGGCGAGCGGGGGACCGGGAGGCACCGGCAGGACGACGGTGGACCCGTCGGGGAACACGGCGACCGGCTCGGGGAGGCCGGCCCGGGCGATCGTACAGTTGAGCTCGATCGGGTCGTGGACGGCGATGATGCAGCCTGCGGTGAGCTGTTCGGTGTGCAGTGGATCATCGGGGGGCAGCGCGGCGCATGCCGCCGCGAGGCGGTCGGCAGTGTCGTTCAAGCGCGCGAGCAGCTCGTCGGGCTGCAGGTCCTGCGCGACCAGGGTGTGCAGCGCGGTGCGCAGGAAGCCCATCGTGAGAGCCGCGGCGATGCCGTGCCAGGCGACGTCACCGACGATCAGCGCGGTCCGTGCGCCGGGCAGCGCGATCGTGTCGCAGAACGCGCCGCCGCCCTCCGGGTCGGCGATGTGCAGATGGCAGGTCTCGACGGTGCTCTGTGTGGTGGGTTGTTGTGGCAGGAGCCTGCGCTGGAGGGTGGCCGCGGTGATCCACTCACGCATGTAGCGACGGGCGTCCTCGATACAGAGCGCGGCATGCGCACACACGGAGGAGGCCACCTCGAGGTCCTCCTCTTCGAAGGGGTCCTGCTCGTGGACACGGTAGAAGGCGACCATGCCCAGCGCCCGGTCGCGCAGTGCCAGAGGCGCCACGATGAGCGAGTGGGCGCCGGCTCTCCTGATGGCAGCGGCTCGGGCCGGGTCCCCGGCCGGCCAGGGGTTGTCCTCTCCGATCGGGACGAGGCGCGGCCGGAGATCGGACAGCACGTTCCTGAACGGCGTGCCGGCCGGCGGTGGGCGTACATCGGCCATCGGGTGCGCCGGGCTACCGCCGTGGAAGGCCGCCCGGCGCAGGGGGACGTCCTCGCGGACCGGGACCAGCGGAGGCTCCTCGCCGCGGACGACGTCGTCGATGACCTCGACCACGGCGATGCCCGCGAAGGCGGGAACGACCGCCTCGACGAACTCCTGGCACACGGCGCCCACGTTCGGGCCGTGGCGTACCCGCGCGCGGACGGAGTTCAGGAGGTCCAGCCGGTCCCGTGCGTTCTCCCGATCGGTGACGTCGAGGGTGGAGGCCACGAGCCCGAGCACCTCGCCCCGGGAGTCCTCCAGACGGACGTAGGAGACGGAGTGGACGCGGCGCTTGGTCCCACCCGGGGTCCTCGCGCTTCGCACGAGCCGGTTGACGACCGCCGCGCCGCTGTCGAGGACGCCTTGTGCCACGGCCGTCTCCCGCTCGGGGTCCTCGAGGTCGTACACCCGGGTGAAATGCGTGCCGAGCAGGCGTCCCGTGGATGTGTCGCGCAGTCCGGGGGTGCTCGTGCGGACGACACGAAGCCGGTCGTCGAGGACGTGCAGTCCCGTGGGGGAGTGGGTGAACAGCGTCTTCAGGATCGCCGCGTCCTGCTCCGGCGTGGGCTCCGACGACGTCCGTACCTCCCATGTCACCCGTGTGCCGCGCAGTACCGGTCTGACCAGGACCGCGGCCGCATCGGGGACCCCTCTTCGGCGTCCTGTGTCGTCGGCGTCCTCCCGTACGAGTGTGGACACGTGCCGGCCGACGGCCTCCTCGGCCGACCACCCGAACAGCTCCTCGGCCGCATGCCCCCACTCGACCACCCTGCCGGCCTCATCGATGAGGATGAGCACGTCACCGCTGGGCATGCGCAAGCACCTCCGGATCCATCTGTGCCCGTCCTGCGGCGACGACAGGCCCTCGCGCACGGCAGCTACACCGATCGGCTCAGCCCGCGTTTCTCCGGCGGCGCCGCTGCCGCCGTGGGCGCGGCCACTGCCACCCCCGCTCTGCGCCAGCCGGGGGACGGACTCGCGTCTCGGGTGCCGGCTCGGCGCACGCTGCCGGCCGGGCGGGTGCCATGTCTGCGCCGTCGAGGGACCACATGGGCGTACGGGGGCAGCCGGAACCTGGTGAGCACGACGTCAGGGGGGTGGTGGCGCGGGGTGATTCACCGCCGGGTGAAGCGATCGGCGGTCGCGGGCGGCGGAAGGGTTCCCGGGACAGCCGAAGGCCGGTCGCGGTGTGTGCGGGAGCCCGGGGCGAGCTCCGGCACATGTCGGCGCCGCCGGACGGACGGCGAGCACGGCGCGGACGACCTGGCGAGGGGCACGATGGTCGTCCGCGCCGTGGATCAGTGACGGTGGCCGTCGGACCGCTTGCGGCGCAGGGTGAACTGCTCGAAGACGCTGAGCTCGCCGTTCGGCTTGTCGAGGCTGTAGTACGTCGCGTGCATCCGCGCGGTGTCACCGGGGAAGCGGCCGGGATCGACGGTGAAGGCGGCGAAGCCGTAGGGATGGTCGACATCGCGCGTGCCCATCCAGATCGCCTCCTCCTTTGCGTACACCGAGGTGTGTCAACCGCCGGGGTTGCCGGTGACGGCGGTGATGACCTCGGCGGTGCCGTCCTTGAAGAACGACTGGTTGGTGGTGCCGGACACACCGCCGCCGCCCGTCAACGCCCCTTCACTGTGGTCGAGTCAGGGCCGAGGCCGGGACCGCGGCGGGTGCCGAGGCGTTCTCGCACCACCGGGTGCCTACACTCGGCGTGGGGACACCCGGGCTGCCGGCGAGCCGGTGACTACTCGGTGAGGCGCAGGTAGTCGAGGTTGAAGCCGCCGGTCTCGCAGTAGACGGTGATCGGCTGCTCCCCGGCCGTGAGCGTGACGGTCGTGTGTACGGACCGGTAGTCACCCCAGGCGTCCGTCGCGGGGACCGACACCGTGGCCAGTGTGGCTCCGCTCCGGTCGCGCAGGGACAGGGCGTCGGGCGCGGCGCTCCCGGTGCCGTTGGCGACGCGCAACTCGACGTCGTAGGTGCCGGATTGCGGCACGTCCACGTCGTACCGGAGCCAGTTGCCTGCGGCCGTCCAGCCCACGTTCCTGCCCCCGCTCGCCGCGGCGTTGCTCTCGACGAAGTTGCTGCCGTCCGCGGGCCAGCCGTGCTGGTCGGTGTAGTTCTCCGCCTCGATCCGCTCTCCCACCGGGACGGCGTGCGTCCGCACGGTCAGGTGGACGCTCAGCTGGTCGCGGGCCCTGCCGTCGGTGGCATAGAAGGTCATGTCCTGCTCGCCTGCGGCGGTCGGGTGGATCGTCACCAGGCCGGTCGCCGGGTCGACGGCGACCCCGTCCGGCAGTTCCTCGGCGTAGTAGGCCGGCCGGTCCCCGTCACGGTCGGTGGCCCGCAACTGCAGGTGCGCGGTGCTGTACTGGTCTGCGACCACCTCGGTGCTCCCGCTGAGGACGGGGGCGTGGTTCCTGTGGCCCGTGGGGGCGTGGTCCTGCCAGCGGTAGGTGGCGAACGAGCCCGCCGGGACGGTCACCACGAACGAACGGCCCGCGGCGACGACCCTGACCTTGGTGTCGGTGTCGTTCGTGTTCCCGAGCACGGCGACGAACCTGTCGGCGCCGGACCGGAAGACCACGTTGCTGATCCCGTGCTCCGCCGCGCTGGACTCCAGGCGCACATCACCGGGGGAGAGGTACTTGGCGAACTGCCCCAGGCCGTAGAGCTCGTCGCGGACGGTGAAATCCTTGGCCGTGGTGTCCACCGTGACCAGCCGGTCCGGCCACTTGGTGGTGGCGGCGACCTGGTCCCAGTCGATGTTGTTGTCCCGCGCGGGCGTCCAGTGCAGTGTCCCGCCGTCCTGGTCCGTCGTCTGAGCCCACAGGATGTAGGAGCCCGCGTCGAGACGGAAGTCGCTCAGCAGGGTCGAGGACGACAGGTCGCTCGTCTCCGTGAGGTGCACGGGCTTGCCGGTCTCCTCGTAGGCGTCGCGCATCACGCGCGGGTCCCCCCAGTAGGGGTGGAAGGCGATGGCGTCCGCCGCCTTCCGTACCTGCCTTCCGGTCACCGAACCGTCGGGGGCGTCGTCGAAGATGCGGTGGTAGTTCTTGGTGGCCGTGCTGTTGGGGTCCCGCCAGTCCCAGAAGTTGAAGTCGTGCACATAGAGCTGGGTGTCGAGGTGGGCGGCCCGGAACTCACGCTTGATCGCCAGGGCCAGCTTCTGCTGCTGGGCGACGCTGATGTCCATGGCCGGGTAGACCACGTCCATGCCCGGCTCGTTGAGCATGGTCAGGGCGTCGACGCGGATGCCGTGCCTGGCGTAGGCCTGGACGAACTTGACGTAGTAGCGCGCGAACACGTCGATGCAGTCGTCGCGCAGCTTTCCGACCTGGTAATAGTCCGTGGTGCTGCCGGGCTTGAGTGCGACCTCTCCGGTGAACCGGTTGTTCGTCTTCATCCACGCCGGTGCGCTCCACGCGGAGGCGAAGAAGGTCGCCTTCGGGTTGTAGCGCTGGATGATCTTGATCGTGTCGACGATGTGGAGGTCGATGTCCCGCTGGATGGAGAAGTGCTTGAGGCCGAAGTCCTCCGAGACGCCCGCCGGGAGGTCGTCCTCCGACCAGAACGGCAGATGCTCGATGAGGTCCGGACTGCCGATCGTCAGCCGGAAACGGTCGAGGCCCGCACCGTGCTTGGGGTCGACCAGGAGCTTGATGGCCTCTTCGCGCTTCGCGGGGGTGAGCTTCCACAGGTTGGAGACGCTCGTCTCGTCGAGGGAGAAGCCGATGCCCGTGTACCGCTGCCGGGTGGTGCTCGGATCGACGACCACGGTGGCATCCGCGGGGGCGTCCTGGTCCTCGCCCACGCGGACGCTCGGCAGCGGCCGCCATGCCTGGGTGGCGCCGGTGGAGTAGGTGCCGGTCACGACCGGGCCCCGCCCGGCCGGTTCATGACCGGAACGGTCCGCATGTGCGGTGGGGCCCGTGCCTACCAGTGCGGTCAGCGCCGTGACCGCCACGGCGGCGATCGCGCTGAGAGAACGTCTCACAGCTTCTCCTGGAGTCTGGGGGATACCGGGGATTGGTGCTGTGCCAGGTCGGTGGTACGGAGCCCGTCGCATCGGCGACGGCAGGCGTGGTCATGTGGCTCGCCAGGGCCTGCCGTCGCGGTGTGTCGACCTCCCTCGGCGACGTCGGCCGGCCTTGTTCCGGAAAAGGAACAGGCCGCCCTGTTGCCGCGGTACGTGCACTCGGGAAGAGGTCGGCGGGCGCACACTCCGACATGGCGTCAGTCACCCCGACCGCCCCCTCCCGCCTCACCGACGGGTTGGATCCAAGCAATTTCACTGGTGTTAAGTCAAGGTGTGAAGAAAGGTTTCCGGGCTGATCCCGGAACATGGGGCGGAAGGGGCGCCCGCTCGGCGGGATTTGCGTGGACCTGTACGGCGGACGGGCCGGGCCTCCGTTCGTCCGTGACGCGATCGCCATCGCGGGGCAAGGGCGGGGCGGCTCCCGCTCCCGAATCGGGGCGCTCGGCAGTAAAACAAAAAATCTCGGCAAAGTGGTTGGCGGCCGAGAACCGGGTCGGCGTTCCCTTCGAGGAAAAGGCGTGCCCGGCCTGTGTTCACGGTGTCGTCCTGCGCGCAGCACCTCCGCGCCAGTCGTTGCGGCCGCAACTTCCCGTACGTCCCGCCCCTTTCGGGCAGGTCTCGATCCCTGTCAGGAGTCTTGACAGAAGCCGCTTCGCGGAACAGCCTTTGGCAACGTTGTCAGGCAACGTTGTCATACGCTGAAGCTCGTGCTGGCCGAGCCGTCCGTCCTGCCGGCGTCTTCTTGTGATTGGACTTCCCACCCATGGCACATCAGGCGCATCCGTCGCGTCACCCATCTCGACGCTCCGTCGTCGCAACCGGCTCCACCCTTTTGGCAGGGTTCGGTCTCGGCACCGTGTTCCCGGGGACGAGTTCCGCCGCTGAGCCCGCGCCCACCGGAGCCACGGCGGCCCCGGGCGAACTCGCCGCGTACCGTCCCGTCTCGGTCTCCTCGACGGACTACGCGCCCACCCCGGGCGAGTTCGTCGTGGACCGGATCACCGCGCAGGGGGTCCGGGGCACCGGCTGGCGCGCCGCGGCCGGCGACCCGCAGTGGATATCGGTCGACCTTCAGGCGGACTGCCAGGTCACCTGGATCCGCCTCACGTTCGAAGCCGACGCGAGCGACCCGGTGTTCACGCCTCCTTCGAGCGGCAACTGGGCCGACGGCACCACCGGCAAGGAGATCCTGTCGAGCTACGCGGTGGACTTCGTCGTCGAGACCTCTCGCGATCACAAGTCCTGGACCAGCGTGTATCGCACCACCGCGGGCACCGGCGGGGTCGTGGAGATCCAGCTGCCGAAGCCGGCGACGGCCCGCTGGGTGCGGATGACCGCCCGCAAGCGGTCCAACCCCAACCCGCTGGGCCTGAACGGTTTCGAGGTCTACGGCACCGCCAAGGGCCACCGCCCGTCGGCCACCGGCTGGACGGACTGGGGCACCCATCACGACAGGGCGCCGCAACTGGTGGTCGCCGACGACGGCACGGTGCCGCTGGAGTCCGGCTGGACCCTCACCATGGACGACTGGGCGGGCGGCGACGGCGCACAGCTGTCCAAGACGACCGTGGACACGAGCGGCTGGCTGCCTGCCACGGTTCCCGGCACGGTGCTGGCCTCGCTCGTCGACCAGGGCAAGCTGCCCGACCCCGTCATCGGCCTGAACAACCTGCACATCCCCGAGGCGCTGTCGCGCCACTCCTGGTGGTACAAGCGTGACTTCGATCTGCCGCGCGGCCTGCGGACCGGGGCAGGACGTCATGTCTGGCTCGAGTTCGACGGCATCAACCACCGGGCGGACATCTGGCTCAACGGGCAGCAGGTCGGCGGGGTGACCTATCCCTTCGCCCGCTCGTCGCACGACATCACGCCGCTCCTCGCCGCCAAGGGCGAGAACGCCCTGGCAGTGAAGATCACGCCGATGCCCGTTCCCGGCAGCCCGGGTGACAAGGGTCCGGCCGGTGAGTCCTGGGTCGATGCGGGCGCCCAGCAGATGAACCTGAACTCGCCCACCTATCTCGCTTCCTCGGGATGGGACTGGATGCCGGCGGTGCGCGACCGTGTGGCGGGCATCTGGAATCATGTGCGGCTGCGATCCACCGGGCATGTCGTCATCGGCGACCCGCGCGTCGACAGCGTGCTGCCGCAGCTGCCCGACACGTCCGTCGCGGAACTCACCATCGTGGTCCCGGTCCGCAACGCCGACTCCGCCGACCACAAGGCGACCGTCTCCGCCTCCTTCGGCGACGTGCAGGTGTCCAAGGTCGTCACCGTCCCGGGCGGCAAGAGCCTAGACGTCACCTTCACCCCTGACGCCTTCACTCGGCTGCGGCTGCGCAACCCGAAGCTGTGGTGGCCCAACGGCCTCGGCAGCCCCGAACTGCACGACCTCACCCTCGTCGCCTCGGTGGACGGTGCGGAGAGCGACCGGCGCGTCAGCCGCTTCGGCATCCGCCAGTTCGGCTACGAGTACAAGGTGCCGCTGCCCTTCGTCGCCACGGGTGACGCCTATACGCAGTCGGTCGACCTCGGCAGCCGGCAGGCCCGCTACGTCCGGATCAGATGCCTGACCCGGGCCACCGGCTGGGGCAGTTCACTGTGGACCCTGTCCGTGTTCGACGGCGACCGGCCGGGCACCGACCTCGCCCTGCACGCGCCGGCCACGTCCTCCAGCCTCGACGGGGACGACCACGGCCCGGCCAACGCGACCGACGGCGACCCCGGCACCCGCTGGTCCTCCTCGTACGAGGACGACCAGTGGATCCGCGTCGACCTGGGCTCCCAGCAGTCCTTCGACCGGGTCGACCTGGTCTGGGAACAGGCCTACGCCGCGAGCTACGTGGTCCAGGTGTCCACCGACGACGCCACCTGGATGGACGCGAAGTCGGTCGACAACACCGCCGTGCCGCTGCCGTTCAACAACGGCGACGCCAGCCTCCAGGTCGAGGACTTCACCGCGCAGACCGCGCGCTACGTCCGCCTCAACTGCGGCCTGCGCAACACCAGCTGGGGCAACTCGCTGTGGTCCCTGTCCGTCATCGACAGCACCGAGCCGGGCACCGACCTCGCGCTGCACCAGAAGGCCACCGCCTCGACGGAGGACCCCGACCACCCGGCCGCCCACGCGACCGACGGCAACTCGGGCACACGCTGGTCCTCGCAGTACGAGGACCACCAGTGGATCCAGGTCGACCTCGGATCCGCCCGGCGTTTCGACCGGTTGGCCGTCGTGTGGGAGCAGGCCTACCCCAAGACCTATGTCATCCAGGTGTCCGCCGACGGCGACAGCTGGACCGACGTGAAGTCCGTGTCCAACACCCCCGACCCGCTGAAGATCAGCGTGAACGGGGTGCGGGTCCTGGCCCGCGGGGGCAACTGGGGCTGGGACGAGTTGCTGCGCCGTATGCCCGCCGAGCGGATGGACGCCGCCGTCCGGATGCACCGCGACATGAACTTCACGATGATCCGCAACTGGGTCGGCAGCAGCAACCGTGAGGAGTTCTACGCCAGTTGCGACGAGCACGGCATCCTGGTGTGGAACGACTTCCCCAACGCCTGGGGCATGGACCCGCCGGACCACGACGCCTTCAACACGCTCGCCGCCGACACCGTGCTGCGCTACCGCATCCACCCCAGCGTGGTCGTGTGGTGCGGTGCCAACGAGGGCAATCCCCCCGCCGCCATCGACAAGGGCATGCGGGACGCGGTCGAGCAGCAGGCGCCCGGGATCCTGTACCAGAACAACTCGGCCGGCGGGATCATCACCGGTGGCGGCCCCTACGGCTGGGTCGAGCCCGAGAAGTACTTCGACCCCTCCACTTACGGCAGCAGGGACTTCGGCTTCCACACCGAGATCGGCATGCCCGTGGTGTCCACCGCGGCCAGCATGCGGAACATGACGGGCGACGAGCCTGAGTGGCCAATCCGTGGCGCGTGGTACTACCACGACTGGAGCGAGCACGGAAATCAAGCGCCGCAGAACTACAAGGCCGCCATCGAGGACCGGCTCGGCACGGCCACGGACCTGGACGACTTCGCCCGCAAGGCACAGTTCGTCAACTACGAGAACATGCGCGCCATGTTCGAGGCGTGGAACGCCAACCTGTGGGACAACGCCAGCGGCCTCATGCTCTGGATGTCCCACCCGGCCTGGCACAGCACCGTCTGGCAGACCTACGACTACGACTTCGACGTCAACGGGACCTACTACGGTGCTCGCACCGCCTGTGAGCCCCTGCACGTCCAGGCCGACCCGCTGAAGTGGGAGGTCCTCGCGGTGAACCACACCGCCAGGGCGGTCAAGGGGGCCACCGTCACTGCGCGTGTGTACGACCTCTCCGGCCGGCAACTGGGGAGCGCGAAGCGCGCCAGGGTCGACATCGCCTCGTCCGCCACTGCGTCGGCCTTCACGACCGACTGGACGGACGATCTGCCCGACCTGCACATGCTGCGGCTCACCCTCGAGGACGGCGCGGGCCACCTGCTGTCGAGCAACACCTACTGGCGCCATCGCACGCCGGCTGCCATGAAGTCGCTCAGCACGGCGAAGCAGGTCAAGCTGTCGGCGTCGATCGAGAAGCTCTCCCGCTCCGGCAGCCGGCACGAGTTGACGGCCACGGTCCGCAACCGCGGAACGGCCGTGGCGGCGATGGTCCGGCTCTCGCTGCTCGACGGCGAGGACGGCAGCCGAGTGCTGCCCACGCTGTACAGCCACAACTATGTGTGGCTGCTGCCCGGTGAGTCCCAGACCGTCACCCTCTCCTGGCCCGCCGGGGCCCTGCGTTCGGGCCGTCCCACGCTCGAGGCGGAGGCCTACAACAGCAGCCCCACGAGGGCCCGTTCCTAAGAGTCATCCTGTGATGGGATGCCGTCCGATCAGTTCCTGTTCGGGTGCGCCGTCTGTGGGCGGTGCGTTCCCTACTGAGGCGGCTGTTCCGACGTGGGCCTTGTGCCGCATAAGCGCGGGTCGGGTCTCATTCGGGGCGGGCCGGTACCGGTCGGTGGTGTTTTGCCGAGCAGAGGCCCGCTGCCCCGGGACGGGGCGTTGGGCTGCCGCGGGGGTGCGGCCCCTGCGAGGGCGTGCACCGCGCTGCGGTTGACCCGACAGGGCTTCTTGCAGCCCTTCTGCGAACACGATCTGTGTCATGCGGGCCTGGACGATGTCCAGGCCCGCGGTTTTGGGGTCGTCAGGATTGGTGAGCCGGACGTGCGCGGCGAGGGCACCGGAGACCATGTCCCGGTCGGCGACAAGGCCGCATGAGGTGCAGCGGTGGACTCGGTCGGCGAGGGCCTTTGTCGCCTGTGCGCCGCACAGGCACGTCTGCGACAGCTTGGTGGTGGATGTGGACGCGCGCAGCAGGCGGCCGCCGGTCTTCTCGCACTCGCGGCTGATGGCGGTGATGAGCCGGCCGGGTGTGGTGGCTTGCAAAGCTTTGCCCCACAGCCGGTGCCAGGTGCGGATGTCGCAGTCTTCGACCGTGAGGTTGGCGCCGTGGTCGGTGATGATGTGTGCGGCGATGCGGCGGGCGCGGTGGTCTTTCGCCGCGGCCAGGGGCGCTGCCGCCTCGGCGAGCTTGGCCTGGTTGAGTCGGTAGCCGGCGGACAGGGCATCGTGTCGGTATGCCTGCTTTGGGATGCCTGCTGTGTTCACCGCCCGGGCACCGCCTGGAACCTCGGCTTGCCGCGCGGGCAGTCCGGCCGCTCCGCGTCGTTCGGCGCGGGCCTGCTGCCGCTTCGACATTCCGTACTGGTTGGGGTTCGTTGCCCGGCGGGACCGGTCGAGGGCGCGTTTGCGGCCCCGTTCCTTACGCTGGGCCTTCGCCAGCGCGGCACGTTCGTCGTCACTGAGCCCGACCCGACTGGTCTGTATCTCGCCGTCGGCGGGGTCGAACGTGTTGGGGAAGGAGACGACAGACAGGTTGGAGACGTTGCCGTCGATCCCGCCGACCCGGGCAAGCTCGGCCGCGGCCTTGCGGCGGCCGCGGGTGCCAGGTGATGCATAACCGTCGGCGAGCACCATCAAATGCGCCTCGTACGCCCATCCTCCGGGTGCGGAGGTGTCGCGGCGGCGGACGAGATCGACCTTGTGCCACGTGTCGGGGCCGTTCAGGAAGTGCAGCAGGCGGGGCCAGCGGCCCGCGCCTGAGGGCAGGCGGACAGGGAGGACGAGGTTGCCGCGCTGGGAGTCGGCGCCGCCGGTGAAAACCAGTACGAGGGAGCCGGTGTAGTCCCACCAGGTCGCGGCACGAGTCTTCGGCGCGCCTTTCGACGTGGCCTCTCCGGTCGGCACGCGGCCGAAGGGCCGGTCGGGTATGGGGAGACGGCGGGGCTGCTCGAGGACGCTCGTGCCGGTCGGCAGTGGGGCGGCATGCTCCGGCGTCGTCACCGCCAGGCTGAGACCGCGGTGTCGGTAGGCGGCGAGATGTCCGGCCAGCGTGCCGTGGAGGCGGAACGTCTCCCACTTGCGCGCCGTCGTATGTGAGCGGGCGCGGCCGGGGATCCGGGTGTAGTCCCACCATCTCCCGGTCTTGGGCCGGCCGAACCTGCGTCCGGTCGCATCGAGGAACAGGTGGCGGGCGATGCCTTCCCACACCTCGTCGGCCTGATGCATCACCAGTGCTTTCGTCACGTGGTGGCTGAGGTGTTTGGATCTCTCCATGTGCTGGTAGGCGCGGCGTTCCATGCCTTCCCGGGACAAGCCCAATGCCTGCCGCCACGCTTTCGCGTCCGCTTCCCGGCGCATGTCGCCGGCCCAGTACGCGTCGACTGCAGCGCGAGCGTCGCGTTGCAGGGCACGCTTGACCGACCACATCGCCGAGTACAGGTTCTCCACACGCTGCAGGTCGTCAAGACGGTGGACGTCCAGGGGCAAACGGATCACCGCTAGCTCGCTGTCCTCGCCCCGCTTCCAGCGTTCGCCTTTGTTCTTACCTCGGAACCGGCGAACGGCCGGGGCATCGGAAGCGGGCACCGCATCAAGCAGGCTGCTCACGAACGTTCCCACCTCCCTTTTTGACTCTCACGGTGCGGAGATCTGCCCGAGCATGCTCCGGCTCGGCAATCACGTCGAAGCTACCTGCCGTCACTGACAACGCCCCCTGCAGCCGGTCAGCTTGATTTCGTACGGTGTCGGTTATGGGCCTGCGTCTGGCATCCTGCACCGCTGCCGACCGGCGGGCCTAGACCGGGATGACCGGGCCGAAGAAGCACCGGCAGCTGAGGCAGCTGCAACAGCCAAGGCCCGCGGGGCACACCGAAGACTCGGTGTGCCCCGCGGGCCGTTGTGCGACGCCGACGGTTCAGCCCGCTGTGATGCGCAGCCTGATCGTGCGGGATTCAGGGCGCAGAGCGAACTCGGGCCAGACATCAGGCCCACATGCGCGAGAGCCGAGCCCGTGCTGGGCCGCATCGACGATCAGGTGGCTGGTCGTCGACTCGGGCAGCTCGAACGGGTGCCGGGCGTGTGCGATCTCCTGCGGGGTGTGGCGGCCGAGGGTGAAGCCGGGGCGGCGTCCGCGTGTGTCCGGCAGTGTCACGATGCGCAGCACCTTGGAACCGGCGCTGGTCAGGGCCAGCTCCCGCACCTGGGAGCGGTGACCGGTCTCCTGGGGCCGCGCGTAGTCGACGGACAGATCGCGGACGGTCGACGAGAAGCGGCCCGTGTGTGCCGCGCGGAGACTGTCGGGGTACGACTCGTGCGGGCCGAGGCCGAACCATTCGGCGCCGTCGACGGGAGCCGCGCCGTCGGGCAGATCGAAACGGATCCCGATCCGGGGCCACACCGTCCGCCAGCCGGCCGAGGGCTGGATCTCCACGCGCAGCTCCAGCTCGCCGTCCTGGAGCGACCAGAGGGTCTCCACCGTCACCGACAGGGCGGAGTGCGCCGCGGAGACCTTGGAGATCGTTCGCAGGGCGTCGGGCGCGCGCTCCACGGACAGACGCCGAGTGGTCAGCCGGTCGAGTCCGTCGCGGCGCCACAGCTCGGCGTGGGACACCCCGGCGATGCTGGCGTCGCTGTCCTCGACCTCGCCCGACGTGCCCTCGTCGTTGTCGGTCGGTGCACGGAACAGTTCCAGCCGAGGACCCGCCACGGCACGGCCGGCAAGGTTTACGAGGGACCCGTCGACGAACTCGGCGACTCCCAGCGTCAGTGTCCCCTCGCCCGGCGTCCATTCGGTGATGGGACGGGCGACCGGCACGGCACGCGGGGCCGAACGGTCCAGCTGGGCCGTGGCGACCACATGTCCTTCGCCCGCCCAAGCGGTGTCGGCGGCCAGAACCGCGTCGATCGTGAGCCACGTCTCCGCTTCGGGCGCCACCGGCACCGACGGAAGGGGCACACGCTCACAGTCGCCCGCCGCGACGACGGAGACCTTCATGTCCCCGGAATCCACAAGTGTGCCGTCGTGCTCGACACGCCAGCGGAAGCGCAGGTCGGACGTGTCCGCCGAGTGCCGGAGGTTGGTGACCACGACGTCGTCACCGTCGAAGGCGAAGCGGACCGGCTGCACCACTGCCTTGTACTCGTGCAGGCCGGGAGTGGGTACGTCATTGCTGAGCAGCAGGCCGTCCATCACGAAGTTGCCGTCGTGCACGACCTCGCCGAAGTCGCCGCCGTACGCGTAGTAGGGCGTGCCGTCCGGTGCCGTCGTCAGGATGCCGTGATCGCGCCACTCCCAGACGAAGCCGCCGTGCAGCCGGGGATGCCTGTGGACCAGCTCCTCGTAGCGGTCGAGTGCTCCGGGGCCGTTGCCCATCGCATGGGCGTACTCGCACAGCAGGAACGGCTTGGTGCGCTGCCGGGCGCCCTGCGCGGGAGTGCAGTTCATCAGCGGCGCGCGTGATCCGTCGGTTCCGATCTGCTCGGTCTCGAGCACCGACGCGTACATGCGGGAGTAGACGTCGGTGTACTCGCCGGCATGGTCGCCCTCGTAGTGCACGGGCCTTTCGGCGTCCCGGGCGTGGACCCACGCCGACATGGCGGCCAGATTGCTGCCGGTTCCCGCCTCGTTGCCGAGCGACCAGATCACGACACTGGGGTGGTTCTTGTCCCGTTCGACGGTCCGCCGGATACGGTCGAGATACGCCTCGCGCCATACCGGGTCGTCGCTCGGATTGCCGACCCAGTCGAGCTTGTCGAAGCCGTGCGTCTCGAGGTCGCATTCGAGGACGACCCAGAAGCCGAACTCGTCGGCCAGGTCGAGCAGTCGTGGATGCGGCGGATAGTGGCTGGTGCGGATCGCGTTCACGTTGAACCGCTTCATACGGGCCAGGTCCGCGCGGGCGTGCTCCTCGTCGAAGACACGGCCGCGCTCGGGGTGGGCCTCGTGGCGGTTCATCCCGTGGAACACGACGCGGCGTCCATTGACCAGGAACCGATCGCCGCGGATCTCGACCGTGCGGAAACCCACCCGCAGGGAGACGGTCTCCGTGGGCGACGACACCGTGGCGTCGTAGAGACGCGGCTGCTCGGCGGACCAGGGCTCCACGCCGTCGATGTCGAACGCGGCCACGTCTGCAGCCGTCGACCAGACCCGCTCGACGCCGAGTTCGGGCAGCCGAAGGGTGACCGGGAACGCCGCCGCATCGGCGGTGACCTCCACCTCGACGCGTCCGCGCCCGTCGTCGAACCCGGCGCGCACCCAGACGTCCTCGATGCCCCCGGCCGGGCGCGCGATCAGGGTGACATCGCGGAAGATGCCGGGGAGCCACCACTGATCCTGGTCCTCGAGGTAACTGGCCGCCGACCATTGGTGCACCCGCACGGCGACGACGTTGTCGCCCGGCCGCACGGACGACGTCACGTCGAATTCGTGGGCGAGCCGGCTGCCGGCGGCGCTGCCGATCTCGTCGCCGTTCACCCACAGCTTGAAGAGCGACTCGACGCCGTCGAACCGCAGCACGACACGCTCGGCCTCCGACCAGCCGGCGGGCAGGTCGAAGTGGCGGCGGTAGTCACCGGTGGGGTTCTCGTCCGGGACGTGCGGCGGGTCGATCGGGAAGGGGAACTGCACATTCGTGTAGATCGGCCGCCCGTGTTCTCCGTCACCCTGGAGCACCCAGTGCGAGGGCACCGGAATGCTGTCCCAGCCGCCGTCGTCGAATGCGTCGGCCGTGAAGTCCTCCGGCGCGGACGCCGTCGGGGCCAGACGGAAACGCCAGGACCCGTTCAGCGAGAGCGAGGGGGCGTCGGAGTGGAGCCACGAGCGCGCAGGGCGTAGCGCGCCACGCCCTGGTGTGGGGTCCGAAACATATGAGGAAGGTTCGGAAGGCACGAGGTCACAACTCTTTCTTGATATCGATGCGGATCCGAACGCCGACTGCACTCGCGGCGCGGTGATCGAGGCGTGGTCGTGGGCCTCGATCACCGGCGTCGTGCAAAGAAGACCGGCTCCAGAAATGGGGGGTGTGGTCAGGGCCGTTCGCCCGTGCCGTGGATCGTGCGTCCGCCGATCACCATGGGGCCGTCCCTTGGGTGGGGGTGCGGTTGTCTACCGGACCACGACCGTTCGGATCTCCCACGGGCCGAGTTCGAGTTCGAGTCCGTCCGCAGCCGGCGTCGTGGAGAGGGGCCGGCCGAGCAGGTCGACCGTGGTGGCTTCCTTGAATGCGCCGCTGACGCGGACGGTCGACCCCGTATCGCTCATCGCGGTGAGCCGGACCTCGGTGCCTGTACCGCTCTCCTCGTCGGTGACGCGGCGGATGCTCGAGACGAGCACGTCCGCACCCTCGACCTGCACGCCGGTCGTATCGTCGGGCAGTCGGCCCCCGGCGGGCGCCGTTCCGCGGGTCACGAGGACATCGTTGTGGAAGCCCTCGGCGAGAGCGACCGCGTTCGCCCCCCGCCATCCTGCTGACGAGGGCACCACGGCGAACCGGTTCTCGATGCGCATGCCGAGGTCCTGCGCGCCGGGGGCCGGGATCTCGCTCGCCGCGGGCTCGTCGCGCAGCGGGTGGATGTTCACGCTGATCGAGCCGATCGCGCGGAGCAGGGTGATGGCGAGTTCGGATCCCTCGCCGACGAGTTCGTACTCGGTGGCGTGGTCGAGCAGTACGTTGGCCGCGCCGGCCGACACGAACGCACTCGCGGGGAACGTCGGGATCGGGTACTCGCCCCAGCCGCCCTCGGCGGTGAGACCGCGTTCGGTCACCGAGAACTGCCCTGCGGACGCGGACCCGGCCACCGGCTCGGGCAGCGGCACATGGAAGCGCAGTCGGTGGTCGGCGGACCGGTTCAGGAACGACGTGGAGACGCGCACGAACGGCTCACCCGCCCGCACTTCCACGAGTGTCTCCACCGGTGTGGAGACGGTGTCCTCGCTGCGCACGTCGCGGTCGGAGGTGAGCGCGGCGGGCCAGTCGTAGACGCGGGTGACGCGCAACCTGGAACGCAGCGGGCCGTTCTCGAGGACGTCCACGGCGACCTTCGTCGGCTCCGATACGAGCACATCGCGCGCCGGGGGACCGTAGTTGTAGCTGTCGCCCCGGTCACCGCCGTCGACCAGCCGGCCGACCCCGCGCAGCACGGTTCCGTCGGCTCCGGTCACCTCCAGCGTGCCGTCCGCGGCCACCTCCACCTCGACCAGTCCGTTCGCCAGCGTGCGGGCGGTCGCCGTCGCGGGGGCGCCCGTCGTGGACTGCTCGGTACCCCGGTCGCTCGGCTCGACGCGGAAGCTCGCGAGTCCGGCGGCGGGCACGGTCACGGGTACCAGGGCGGTGGCGCGTGCCTCCTCCAATGTCAGCACCCGCCACTCACCCGGATGCGCGGCGGCCGCGTCGGCGACCTCACGGCGCAGGATCAGCAGATCGAACGGTCCGCTGGTCGGCACCTCGGCCAAGTGGAAGACGAGGGTGCCCGCGGTGAGTTCGTAGCGGTCGATCAGCCGGCCGAAGAGCTCACGGCGGTGGATGCGGCGCAGCACACGTTCGAGCTGCGAGGCGTCCATGCGCTCATCGCTCAGCACGGTCGGGGCCTTGGAGATCAGCTGCACGGGATGCGCCGAGCCGTCGGCGTCGGAAGACACCAGAACGGCGCCCTCGGGCGGCGCCACGACATCCACCTCGACCAGGGCCGTGCGGGCGAACGGCACCGGATTGGCGACCAGATAACCGTCGCTCGGCACCCGGGCTGCGGGCTCGGCCAGCGCCGCGTCGCGAACCGCGCGCGCTGCGTGTGTGGCCTCGGCGAGACGCGCTTCGACCTGATCGGCGGTCTCGTCGGTGCCGGAGCCGACGACCGAGTCGTGGGCGCTCGACTCGATGATCTTGTGCCATGCGAGCGAGAGGAAGGCCGAGTCGTCGCGCCGGGACCACAGTGCGTTGAATCGCTCGGCGTGGCCGACGGTCCGCTCGGCGTCGGCCATCCGCTGCTTCAGCCGGCGCCGCACGGAGAGCACGCCCGGGAGGATGTTCCCGCGGACATGGCTGCGCAGCTCACCGGTGACGACGGCGGAGACCTCGTCGCGCACGTGCTCGCGGATGTACTCGGCGAGCGTGGCGATGGTGATCGCGCGCTCGTCGCCGGACGCGCGCCGCAGCCAGGAGGCGAGGTTCGGGTCGGGCGCGTTGTGGTCCGTGCCGGCCATCGCCAGCACCGGGTCAGCACCCCAGCGCTCGGCCGTCATGTCCGCGTACTCGCCGAGCGCGCGCCCGATCTGGTCGGGTACCAGCAGGACGTCGAGTCCGTTGTCGTAGCCGTCGAAGAGGAACTCGGTGCGCACTTCGGAGCCGTCCGGAGCGCGCCAGCGGAAGGCGTGACCGTCGACCGAGCCCGGGACACCTCGCCACAGCGCGGCGTGCTCGATTCCGGCACGTGCCAGGATCTGCGGCATCTGCGCGACGTGGCCGAACATGTCCGGCAGATAGCCGATGGGCATGGAGCCGCCGAGGTCCGCCGCGGCCGCCCACCCCATCTGCAGGTTGCGCACGATGGTTTCGCCGGAGCAGAGGAACTCGTCGAGCAGGATCAGCCACGGCCCGATGGCGAGTCGGCCGTCGGCGACCAGGGCCATGACCCGGTCGCGGTTCTCCGGTCGCATCTCCAGGTAGTCCTCGATGGCGGCCATCTGCCCGTCGACGGTGAACCGGAAGTCCGGATCGGCCTCGGCCGTCTCCAGCACGGTGTCGAGGGCGGCCACAAGCCGGTGCCGGAACACCTGGAAAGGCTCATACCATTCCCGGTCCCAATGGAAATGAGGCACGAAGACGGCGGAATTCTGCATGGGGGCAGGGACCTTCTGTGTGGGTGGAGCGATGTGCGTGTGGGGAGCGCGCCGGCGCGGGGTCACTTGAGGGAGCCGGCTGCGAGTCCGGTGCGCCAGAACCGCTGCAGCAGGAGGAACAGGATGATCACGGGCACGATCGAGACCAGCGACCCCGTGATAACGGATTCCTGCAGGAGTGGGGCACGGGCGGTCTGGCCGTTCCACTCGTAGAGTCCGAGCGTGATCGGGAAGAGCGACTCCTTCTGCAGCATCACCATCGGCAGGAAGAAGTTGTTCCAGATGGCCACGAACTGGAACAGGAAGATGGTCACCAGCGAGGGCGACATCAGCCGCATCGCCACCGAGAAGAACGTGCGGAACTCGCCCGCCCCGTCCAGGCGCGCCGACTCCAGAAGCTCCTGGGGCACCGCGGCGGAGGCGAAGATACGGGCGAGGTAGACACCGAACGGGCTGACGATGCTGGGCAGGAACACCGCGAGGTAGGTGTTGACGATCCCGGTCGCCGAGAACAGGAGGAACAGCGGGAGCGCGAGCGCGGTGGTGGGCACGAGGACGCCACCGAGGATGACGGAGAAGAGGAACTCCCGTCCCCGGAAGGTGAACTTGGCGAGCGCGTACCCGCACAGCGCGGAGATCAGGGTTCCGACGGCCGCGCCGAGCACCGCGTAGATCACGCTGTTCAGCGCCCACCGGCCGAAGATGCCGTCGCTGCGGCTGAACAGGGTGCTCAGGTTGTCGAACAGGTTGAAGTGCGAGAACGCGAGCCCGTTGGTGGCGGCGAGGTCGCCCTGGGGTTTTGTCGCCGCGACGATGAGAAAGTAGATAGGCAGCAGGAAGTAGATCGCCAGCAGGAACATCAGAGCCATCATGGCCGTGCGGCTGACGCGGCTCTCACGGATAAGGGGCTGGTTGCTCACAGTCCGGCCCTCTTCGACGTCAGTCGCATGAACCCGAAGCTCAAGACGAAGGTGATGACGGCGATGACCACGGAGATCGCCGCCGCTTGCTGGTAGTTGTTTCCGGATGCCACCGCGTAGGCGAGCATGTTCGGCGTGAACGTGCTCGAGATGTTCGAGGAGATCTGGCGCAGCACGGCCGGCTCCGCGTAGAGCTGCAACGTGCCGATGATCGAGAACACCGTGGTCAGGATGATCGATGGAGCGATGATCGGGACCTTGATCTGCCATGCGATCGCCCAGTTGCTCGCGCCGTCGATCTTTGCGGCTTCGTAGAGCTCCTGCGGGATCGACTGCAGCGCCGAGAACATGATCAGCATGTTGTAGCCGGTCCACAGCCAGGTGGAGACGTTCGCCGCCGACCACAGCACGGCGTCCGGGCCGAGGAAGTCCGGCTGGAGGCCTATCCCCTTGAGCAGGTCGACCACGGGGCTGAGCTGCGGCGAGTACAGATACGACCACATGATCGCGGCGATCACACCCGGCACGGCGTACGGCATGAACGCCGTGATGCGGAAGAACGACTTGGCCTTGAGCAGGGGGGTGTCGAGCAGCAGTGCCATGATCAGCGCCACGAACAGCATGATCGGCACCTGGACGATGCCGAACAGTCCGATACGGCCGATGCTGGCCCAGAACTCATGGTTCTGGAACACCTGCACATACTGTTCGAAGCCGCCGAAGGTCGTGTAGGAGGTGCCGTACTGGCCGCCGGTCCTGCGCACGACCAGGAAGCTCTGCCAGAGCGCGTAGCCGACCGGCACCAGGTAGAACAGCACGAACGGGAGGAAGAACGGGGTCAGGAACGCGACGATGACGCCGGCCCGGGGGCCGCCGCCGTTGAGACGACGGCGGCGGCCCCCGGTCTGTGCCACCACGCGGGTTGCGCGGGTTGCGATGTCGGTCATGCTGCGGTCACTTGCCTGCCGTGGCCGGGATCGCCTGGTCCTTCATCGACTTCAGTGCGGCAGCCTGGGCGGCGGACAGCGCGTCGGTGATCTTGCCCTTGCCGCCTGCGGCCTTGGCCATCGCGTCCTGCAGGGCCAGGTTCACGGTCTTCTGCGTGGGGCCCCAGGCGAAGTTGGTGTCGATCTTCGTGGACGAGTCCGCGAAGACGTCGAAGATCTTCTCGTTGTTGTAGTACGGAACGCCCTCGGACAGGGCAGGAAGCTTCAGACCGGCGCTGGCCGCCGGGTAGAGGCCGCCCAGCTTGTTCTCCATCGCCAGGGCTTCCGGGTCGGTGTTCAGCCAGGTGTTGAACTTGACCGACTCGTACAGGTGCTTGTTGCCCTTCATGAATGCGACGGTCGATCCGCCCCAGTCGCCCGACGCGCCGTTCGCGCCCCACGTCGGCATCGGGACGATGGTCCACTTGCCGGCTTGCTTGGGCAGGTTGTCGCGGAACATGCTGTAGCCCCAGGCGGCGCCCACGTAGGTGGCGATCTGGTCCTTCTGGTAGGCCGCGTACATCTGGGTCGAACCGTGGGCGAGGTCGGTGCGGACGAGCTTGTCGTCGATCAGCTTCTGCCAGTAGTCGGCGACCTGCTTGCTCTGGTCCGACTCGACGTTGACGTGCCACTTGTCGGCGGAGTACTTGTACATCTCGGCGTTGTTCTGCCAGAGGAGCCCGTTGAACCACTCGGCGTTGTTCGGATCGAAGAACGTGATGCTGAGGTTGGGGTCCGCCTTGTGCAGCTTCTGCGCGTCCGCCGCGTACTCGTCCCAGGTCTTCGGGATGGTGAGTCCGTTCTTCTTGAAGATGTCACTGCGGACGTAGAGGGCCATCGGGCCGGTGTCCTGCGGCATGGCGAACACCCCGGTGCCGCCGAAGCTGGTCTGCGACCAGGTCCACGGGACGAACTTCGACTTGGCGGCGGTGGCGTCCGAGCAGGCCGAGGCGTCCACGAAGGCGTCCTGGGTGCGCAGGCTGGGAAGCTCGTCATAGCCGACCTGTGCGAGCTCCGGCGCCTTGCCCGCCTTGAGGGCGTTGCCGATCGTGCCGTACTGGTCGTTGGAGATGTTCTTCATCTGGACCTGGATGTCCGGGTTCTTCTTGTTCCACAGGGCGACGACCTGGTCCATGCCCGGAACGGTGTTCCAGTACTGAAGAGTGACCTTGCCCTTGGAGGGCTCGCAGGACGCCGCGGAGGCCTTGTCCGACGGAGCGGGCGACGAGCACCCGGCGAGTACGACGGTACCGGCGGCCGCGGCGACCACGGCGAAGCGGATGCGCGTGACTGTGTTGCTCATTTTTTCCGTTCCAGAGAACGCCTAGCGGCGGCGCTAGACGGGTCGACGTTGACACCTGAGGCGGGATGCCTTCTGGGGACAGGACGCCGCGGTGTCGGCTGGACGCCGAACGCCGAGGCGGGACTTGGCAACCATGTGTGCTATCCCCGTGAGCGTTCACGTGAACGTTCACGTGAACGCTCACGGGGAACGTTGTGAAGTGTTCGGAAGTGTGCGCTCCGGTCCGGTCGAGTGTCAAGAGTTCGAGTCGCGCACGAGTCCGGCCGGTTAAGCGGAACCCGCCAGCCGGAGCTCGGCCCGGACGACGAGGTCGTCGGCCGCGAGCGGATTCACCCCGGTCAGCAGCCGTGCGACCTGCTCGATGGCGAGTGCGCCGAGCTTGCGTGTGTCGAGGGCGACGCTGGTGAGCGGCGGTTCGACGACCGCGCCCAGTTGCAGGCCGTCGAAGCCGATCACGGCCAGTTCCTCGGGGACGCTCCGGCCGATCCGGCGCGCCTCGCGCAGGGCGCCGATCGCGATGATGTCGTTGAAGGTCAGGACCGCGGTGATGTCCGGATGTGTGGTGAGCAGTGTCCTGAGGGCGGCGCCGCCGCCGTCGGCCGACTGGTCCGCACCGACCACCATGCCGGCGTCGAGCCCATGGGACGTCGCGGCGGCGGTGAACCACTCGCGCCGGATGCTCGGCTCGGCGCGGCCGTCGTGGTCGAGCATGCCGATCTGTGCGTGGCCCCGGGCGACCAGGTGCGCGACCGCGGCGTGGACACCGTCCTCACCGTCGATCCGGATGGAGCTGAACCGCGCCGTGCGGTGCTCGCGGCCGATGAGCACCACCGGCATGCCGCGGGTGAACAGTTCGACTTCGTCCTCCGGGCAGCTGAAGTAGCCGACCACCGCGTCCACTTGCGAGCTGATCACCTGGAGTGTGCCGCGTTCCTCCTCGGCCGTGTCCGCCGTGTCGTAGACGACCACGTGCCAGCCCCGGGACCGTGCCGCCTCCAGGGCGGCCGCGGCGACCTCGGTGAAGAAGGGGTTGAGCAGGTCGGGGATGACCAGTCCGATGGTGGTGGTGTCCTGCCGGACCAGACCTCGGGCGAACCTGCTGGGCCGGTAGCCGAGCGCCCGGGCGGCGTCGAGGACGCGCTGCTTGGTGGTGCCGTCGATCTCGTCCTTGTCGTTCAACGCCCGCGACACGGTCTGCCGGGACACGCCGGCGGACCGGGCGACGTCATGGATCGTGACTTTCCGGGGCTCAGTCCCCGGCACCGACGACGACGAGACCATCGCCCACCTCCTGCTGCTCGCGAACGCGGACGCGCCCGCAGGGCCCCGAGTATGCCTGCGCCGGGCGCGGCCGCGCGAGGTCAGGTCCCCCGGCGGGTCACGCAGCGGAGCGCAGGACCTCGGCGCCGGTCCCGGAGTGACGATGCACACAGCCACGGGCGAGTTCGATCTTGTACCGTCGAATCGGATATCCGCCATTTTGTCAGAGCTTTGTATTCCATTGAAGCAATTGGGTCATGAGTCGGTTCAGGATCGAAAAGCCTGTACCGCCGATCATGCAGGCCCGGCGCTTCGCCGTAGATCCCTCAGGGGGACCGCAACGCTGCACAGGAAGTGAAAGCATGCCCATCGCCATATCCGAGGCCCTTGTCGAACAGGGGCAGGTGGCCGCCGACAAGGCCGACAGCCTCCGCAAGCCGGGTCGCTACCTGGTCAGTTCGTCGCTGGGCGGCGCCTTCATCGGGGTGGGGGTGGTGCTGCTGCTGAGCGTCGGCGGACCTCTGCTCGCCGCGTCGTCGCCGTTCACCAAGCTCGTCGAAGGGCTGGTGTTCGCCGTTGCACTGACCTTGGTGGTCTTCGCGGGTGCCGAACTGACCACCAGCAACATGATGACCATGGTCCAGGGGGCGATCGCCCGGCGCTGCACGGTCGGTAACGCCCTGGCGGTGATCGTGGGTTCGTTCGTGGGCAACCTCGTCGGGTCGGTTCTGTTCGCCTGGCTGGTGCACGGCAGCGGTGTCATCACCTCCGGTGCCACCCCGGGACATGCCGCCCCGGCACTCGTCCTGCTGGCGAGCGTGATCAAGGCGAAGACGGCGGCGTCCGGAGCGGCCCTCTTCTTCCGGGCGGTGCTCTGCAACTTCCTGGTCTGCCTGGCTGTGTGGATGGCGGCACGGACCACGTCCGACGGGGCCAAGATCATGCTGATCTTCTGGGGCATTCTGGCCTTCGTGGCGTCCGGCTTCGAGCATGTGGTGGCCAACATGACCTACTTCGCGCTCGGCATGTTCGAGCATGTGCCGGGTGCGACCGCAGGCGCTTTCGCCCACAATCTCGCTCTGGTCGGACTGGGGAATCTCGTCGGCGGATGTCTGCTCGTCGGCGCGGCCTACGGATTCCTGGGCCGGCGCACGCCGAAGGGGCCCGCGACCGCCACCGAATCCGTCGCACTCCCGGAACAGTCGGCCGTCTCCTCCTGATCGGCGGTGTTCCCGCCGACGGTCGGCGGGAGCCCGGGGCTCGGCGGGATGGCTCGCCCAGGTACTCGCACACCATGACGCGGTGTTCGCCCGGGCCCGGCGGTGGACGGCGTCACGGTCGCCCTCCCGCCTGACGGTGGCCGACGCTGTCCGCGTCGGCCATACGGTCGAGCCATTCGGCCAGTACGCCCTGCTCGGCCGGTGTGAGCGCCGCGGTACCGCTGCTCCGGAGCGCCTCGTGCAGTGCGACTGACCGGCTGGGCACATCGGTCGAGGTGGCGGACTGGTCCTCGTGTCCGGCCGTGATCGTGCGCAGCACCTGTTCGCGGACGATGGGCGAGATCTCGACGTCCCGGTCGGCGGGCGGAGTGGCGAGCAGTGACAGGACCACACCTACACCGCTGGCGTGCATGATCAGGGCCGCCCGGTCCACGCTCATGCGCAGACCTCCGGCGGCGCCCACTCGCCCGATCTGCCGACGCAGCATCCGGTAGGCCTCCCGGCCCGCCGGCGAGGCCCGTTCGCGCCCCTCGCCGTACATGAGGGCGTAGAAGGCCGGCATCGACAGGCCGAACTCGATGTGCAGATCCCAGCCGCGGCGCAGGTCGTCCACCGGGTCGTCGGTGTCGCCGAGGGAGTGTTTGTCGGCGAGATAGGTGCGGAATCCGTGGGTCGCGACCGCGTCGAGCAGTCCGTTCATGTCGCCGAACAGCCGGTAGATCGTCGGCGCCTGCACCCCGGCCCCCGCGCTCACCGCGCGCGTGGAGAGCGCCTCTCTGCCGCCGTGGCTCAGGAGAGATGCCGCGGCGTCCAGCAGGCGTTCCCGGGTGTCCGCCGCGGAAGACCTTTTTGTCTGTTTCTCCACAGTTTCAACGATAACAAGAAAAAGCTACCGCTATTAGCTTGCTTGTATTACTTTGGTCGTCGGTAACGAGATCCCGTTAGCAACGGAAACAACGGACGCACCGAAGAGGTGACACTCGTGATGCAAGCGCCATCGGACAGCTACGACTACGTCGTCGTCGGGGGTGGCACCGCAGGCAGCGTGATCGCCGCGCGCCTGTCCGAGGACGGCGCCGCCCGTGTGCTGCTCCTGGAGGCCGGGGTCGACCGGTCGCCGCCGGGTGCCGCCCTGCCTTCGGCCTGGCCGACCCTGGTGCACACCGAGGCGACCTGGGGCGACAGCACCGTCCGCCAGGAAGCCACCGGCACCACCGCCCTCCTGGCACGTGCCCGCGTACTCGGTGGCGGATCCGCCATCAACGCCATGTCCTTTCTGCGCGGCCATCGCTCCTGCTACGACGCGTGGGAGTCCGACGGGGCCCGGGGCTGGGGGTTCGACGACCTGCTTCCGTACTTCAAGCGCAGCGAGACCACGGTGGGGCGCGATCCCGCGCTGCGCGGTACGGACGGCCCGCTGACCGTTGCGCCCGCCCAGCCGCCCCACCCGGTGATCGCGGCCCTGCTCTGTGCGTCGACGCAGACCGGTTACCGCCGTGCGAGCGACATCAGCGGCGGGACGGAGGAAGGGTTCGGGTGCACCGACCTGAACATCGTCGACGGCAGGCGCCAGAGTGCCGCCGACGCCTACCTCACTCCGTCGCGCCACCGCGCCAATCTGACGGTGCTGACCGAGGCGCTCGTACACCGCCTGGACGTCCGCGACGGCCGTTGCACGGGTGTGGAGTACAGCACCCCGGGCGGCACCGCCCGCGTCGGCTGCTGCGGCGAAGTGGTGCTCACCGCGGGCACCATCGGCTCGGCACAGTTGCTGATGCTCTCCGGCATCGGACCGCCGAGGCACCTGCGCGAGATGGGCATCGCGGTGGCCGCGGACCTCCCAGGAGTCGGGGCGAACCTCCAGGACCATCCCATATGCAACGTCGTCTACAGCGCGGCACGACCGGTCCCGGCAGGGTCCAACAACCATGGTGAGGCCGCCGGTCTGGTCCGAAGCCAACCCGGTCTGGACGGGCCCGACCTCCAGATGATCTTCGTGGACTCCCTCGGCCACATTCCCGGGGTCGACGCCCCCGAACCCGGGGAGGGTTACACCATCGGAGTCGCCGTGATGCGCCCCCACAGCCGCGGCACAGTCCGTCTGTCGAGCGCGCAGCCGGGCGCTCTGCCCAGGCTCGACCCGAACTACCTGGGCGACGACCGCGACCTGGCCACGATGGTCCAAGGGCTCCGCCTGGCCCGGGAGATCGGGCAGGCCGGGGCTCTCGACGACTGGCGCGCGTACGAGATGAAGCCGGGCACCCGGACGGACGACGATGCCGCCCTGCAGGCGTACGTGCGCAGAAGCCTCGCCTCGTACTTCCACCCCGTAGGCACCTGCCGGATCGGCGAGGACGCCCTTGCGGTTGTGGACCGGCACCTGCGTGTTCACGGGGTCGGCGGCCTACGGGTCGCCGACGGCTCCGTCATGCCGTCCATCCCCTCCGCGAACACCAACGCCACCGTTTGTGCGATCGCCGAACGCGCTGCGGACATGCTCCGCGGCCGGAGTTCTTGACGCGATGCCATGCTGCCCGTTCCCTCGCGCGGACCCGGACAACCGACCGGTCCGAGACCGCCACGTCCCGCCACCCGTGCGCGCCCGGCCGCTCACCGCGCCCTTTGCTGCCGCCGGCATCGAACGACTCGAGCTCCCTGAGCAGAGCCGGAGAACCACCCCACTCATGGAAACACCCCCGACCGGTACACCGAAGGACCTGGAAGAGGTCCTGCAGAGCACGGCCGGCCACGGCGAACCGGCGTCGGCCCTGCTGACCCACTCGTCCATAGGCCTTGCCCTCTTCGACGCCGCACTGCACTGCACCTGGGTCAACGACGCCCTGGAGCAGTACGACGCCGTCCCGCGGCACAAGCGGCTCGGACGGCGGCCTGAGACGGCACTGGCCGGCAGCGTCGCCTCGTACACGGCGGTGATGCGCCAGGTGCTGGCCACCGGCACCCCCGTCATAGGCCGCCAGTACCGCGTCCCGGCCGCTGACGGCGTGGAACACCACCGCACGCTGTCGCTCTCCTGTCTGCGCCTGGACGACACGGACGGCCGCACGACGGGCGTGGCCCTGGTGGTCGTGGAGGTCACCGGCGGGCATCCTGCCGCGGACCGTCTGAGCCTGCTCAGTGAGGCCGGTGCCCGGATCGGCACCACACTCGACGTGACCCGCACCGCGGGGGAACTGGCCGCTTTCACAGTGCCGTTGCTGGCCGACTTCGTGACCGTCGACCTCGCCGACACCGTGCGACTGGGCGAGGAACCGCTGGCACGGCTCTGTGCGGACGGCGAGTACATGCCCGTGTTCCGGAGGGCGGGTCTCGCATCGATCCACCCCGGCGCGCCGGAGTCGCTCTTCGGCGTCGGTGACGTGGTGTACGTGCCGCCGTTGTCCCCGCTGACCCAGGTCCTCTCGAGCGAGCGTTCCTACCTGGAGCCCGTCCTGGACAGGCGCTCCACCTGGCTGACCAACGACCCGGCACGGGCCAGGACGATTCGGGAACGCGGGATCCACAGCCTGATGGTCGTGCCGATCCGGGCCCGCGGAGTCATCCTGGGCGTCACGGTGTTCGTGCGGACGGACAACCGGGCTCCGTTCGACCCGCAGGACCTGCTCATCGCCGAGGAGCTCGTGGCCAGAGCCGCGCTCAGCCTGGACAACGCACGCCGCTACACCCACGAACGCGCCACGGCCTTGGCCCTCCAGCGTGGGCTGCTTCCCCGCGCCGTCAGTGGGGGCCCTGACCTGGAGGTGGTCTCCCGCTCACGGCCGGCGGACCTCGAGGACGGCGTGGGAGGGGACTGGCACGACGTGATCCCCCTGAACGGCGGCCGGGTGGCGCTGGTGGTCGGTGACGTGACCGGGCACGGCATCAACGCGGCGGCCACCATGGGCCGCCTGCGTACCGCCGTGCACACGCTCGCCGACCTCGACCTGCCCCCGCACCGGCTCATGGCCCATCTCGACCAGGCGGTCATCCGCATCGCCGAGGAGGAGATCGGCACCCCGGACCCGTCCGCGGGCGCCACCTGCCTGTACGCCGTCTACGATCCCGCCACCCGCCGCTGCACCGTCGCACGGGCCGGGCATCCGCCGCCCGCGATCCTCCATCCCGGCGGTGGCGTCACCTTTCCGAGGCTGCCCAACGGCACACCGCTCGGCCTCGGTGTGCTGCCGTACCGGTCCGCCGAGGTGGAACTGGCCGAAGGCAGCACCATCGCCCTCTACACCGACGGCCTCATCGAGGACCGCCACCACGACATCGACACGGGCATCGAGCGGCTGCGCACCGCTCTCGATCATCCCGGCCGCCCTCTCGACGTGCTGTGCTCCGAGGTCCTGGACACCCTGACGGGCCAGGCGCCGACCGACGACGTCACCTTGCTCCTCGCCCGCACCTCCGGTCCGGAGCCCGGCGGTGCGGCAGGAACCCGGCGACCCGCGCTGCGGTGACCCTCCGGTTCGGCACCGCGCACCGGCGGCGGGGACGGCGGACCGATGTCGGTGGGCACTGGCAGGATGCCGCGCATGGCTTCCGCGACCGCAGCCGACTACGGCTGGATACGTTCCTCGTCCGCAGGGTTCGGATACGCGTTGGACCTCGGATACACCCTGGCTCTGGTGCGCGGAGTCCGGCCCGACGAACTGCTCGGGATGGCGGGCGCCGAGCCGAGGGGTATGTCCGCAGGGCTCGGTGAACTGATCGAGCAGCACCAGGAGCGTCTCATCGAGGCCGAGTACTGGGACGAGACGATTCTCGCAGGAGCGTGCACCGTCGAGGGCGAAGGAGGGGACTGGACTCTCGCTCTCGTGCTCGGCGGCGATCTGGGGTCGCCTCTCCTCATGGAGACCCTCTCCGCCGGGACCCGGGCCGTCTCCCATTCGAGCAATGGGGGAAAACCCATGCACTTCTTCCACTGGTACGAGCACGGAGAGCTGCGCACCATGTTCGAGCGGCCCCAGGTCAGAAGCGGCAGCACTCCCGACGAACTGAATGCCGTGATGCGTGAGGTCGGTCTCGACCCCACGGACGATGAAGCGCCCGGTGTCGATCGCAAGGCGGCGGTGTTCGCACTGACCGAGCGCCTCACAGGCGTGCGGGTGACCGACGAACTGCTGGCGTTGGCGGAGTTCCTGACGGGCGATGTGCCCGAGGAGCCCGCCGGCTCATGGGAAAGCGTCACCGTCGACATCACGGATGCGCACGGCGAGCGCACCTTCGTGCAGCTTCGGCGGGATCAACTCTGACACACGGCGGCTGAGGCCCCGCGCTCGGGCCGAGCGCCCACGCCCGCAACGCCAATCCGACGTCCATCCTCAGTTCTTCGTTCATCTCGCCGTACGTCGGGGCCAATACCTTCCGCGTTCATGAACGACCATCACACCAGCGCCGCGGGCGTCACACGACGCGGGCTCATCGTCGGCGCCGTCGCCGCCGGGCTCGCCGCGACCGGCGGTGTCGCAACCGCCGGTCCCCGCCAGGAGAACGGATCCGGACCGGTCGGGAGACCCTCGACCTCCGCCGTCCGGGGGTCGAAGAACCCCCTCGGCTACACGATTCCGAAGTACCGGACCACCGTCCCCGGAGAGTCCGTCGAGGCAGACCGCGTCGACCGTCCCGTCGCCCCCGGGATCGTCCTCACCTCCTTCGACACCTTCGGCCGTACCGGCTGGATGCGGGTCCATGTACTGAACGCGGACCTGGGCGACGAGTCGGTCGGCGTGGACCTGGTCGCAGGCAGGGTGAGCGACGCCCGGGCACTGACGCAGCTGTCAGATGCCCAGCACGCGGTCGCCGCCGTCAACGGTGACTACTTCAACATCACCGAGACCAACGCGGCCGAGGGTCCCGAGATCCAGAACGGCACGGTGCGCAAGGGGGCCGTCCGGCCGTCGACCGTCGCGGCGATCGGCGCCGACCGCATCGCCCGGCTCGCCGATCTCATGATCACGGGCACCGTCATCGTGGCGGACACTCAGCGGCCCCTCGCCGCGCTCAACTCCGCCACCGTGCCTGCCGACTCCATCGCGGTGTTCACCCCGTTGTGGGGTCCGGGCGATCGCACACTCATCCACGACGGCGGCCCCTACACCGAACTCGTCGTCGTGAACGGCAAGGTCGTCTCCGTCGAGAGCAAGCTGACCGACACGGCCGTACCGGACGACGGGCTGATCGTCCTGGGCCGCGGCGCCGCCGCCGGTCAACTGGCCACCGCAGAGCCGGGCGACGCCGTGAGCGTGGCGTTCAAGCCCCAGAGCGATGCGGGCTCCGAGCTGCGTATGGCGCTCGGCAGTGGCGCGGTGCTGGTCCGAAACGGCGCCCCGATCGACTTTCCGCCCAGCACGGGCAATGATGTCCCCAAGCCCCGCACGGCCATCGGCTGGCTCGACGGCGGGCACAGGCTGCTGCTGGTCGCGGTCGACGGATCGGCCAACTTCTCCGCGGGCCTGAGCTTCGACGACATGGCCAAGCTCATGGTGCAGCTCGGCGCCACCGAGGCCTTCATGCTCGACGGCGGCGGCTCCACCGAACTGGTCGCACGACGGCCGGGCGACGCCCGGGCCGATGTCGTCAACACGCCGTCGGACGGGAACGAACGGCCGGTACCCAACGGTGTCGGACTGTTCTCCCCGCGGGGATCGGGCACCTTGCGTGGACTCGATGTGCGTCTCCAGGCCGACCGGGTGGTTCCCGGGCTCACCATGGATGTCGCGGCCGCCGGCCACGACGAGACGTGGGCACCGGTGGACGCCGGCAAGAAGCCGGTCAAATGGACCGCGAAGCCCAGCTCGCTGGGCAGGGCGCAGGACGGCGTCTTCCACGCCGAGCGGCCGGGGTCCGGGACGCTGCGCGCCCGTTCGGGCTCCGCGGAGGGGCGGCACGAGCTGCGGGTCCTCGGGGACCTGCACCGGCTGGCCTTCACCCAGCGCGCCGTCACGATCGACCCCGGCACCTCGGCGCGCGTCCGGCTCACCGGCTACGACGCCGACGGGTTCGACGCACCGGTCGTACCGCGCGACGTGAGCCTCGACTACGACAAGACCGTGATCACGGTGAAGGCCGAGACCGACGGCAGCCTCAGCGTCACCGGCGCCGCGGAGGCAGGTGGCAAGGCGACCACTCTCACGGCGAGCGTGCAGGGCGTCACGGCGAAGCTTCCGGTGACGGTGGGACTGATCGACGTCCCGCTGGCCGAGTTCGAGCCCGACGAGACTTGGACGGCGCTGGCCGCCCGAGGCACCGCGACGGTCGCCGTCGTCCCGGCCCCGGACCGCCCGGGTGCCTCCGCGGACAACCACGCTCTGCGGCTGACGTACGACTTCACCGGGCAGTCCAGCACCTCGGCGGCGTACGCGGTGGCCGGCTCCGGCCCGATCACCCTGCCGGCAGGCGCGAAGAAGCTCGCACTGTGGGTCAACGGCGACGGCCAGAGGCACTGGCTGCGCGCCATGATGTCGTCGCAGGGCACCACCAATGTGCCGTTCACCTTCGCCCTGACCGTCGACTGGACGGGCTGGCGCAGGGTCGTGGGCGACATACCCGCGGGCTTCTCCGACCCCGTCACGCTGCAGCGCGTCTACATCGCGGAGACGTCGCAGGCCAACAAGAACGCCGGCCAACTGGAGTTCGACGCACTCGTCGCACAGGTCGGGCAGCAGCCCGACACCAACGAGCCGCCGCAACCCGACCCCTATGTGGTCGAGCAGGGCGGGGTTCCGCACGACCGGTGGACGTTCGCCGTCCTGTCCGACCTGCACATCAGCGCGGCCGCAGGACTGAACTCCTTCTCCGGGCGGCAGGCGGCGATCGCCCTGGACCAGGTGGTTGCGGCCGAGCCCGACTTCATCCTCATCAACGGCGACTTCGTGGACAACAACAACCCCGCGGACTTCGAGCTCGCCAACGGTCTGCTGCGCGATCACGTACCGAGTGACCTGCCGGTGTACTGGACGCCGGGCAACCACGAGGCGGGGCTGTCCTCGACCGGCGGGCTGGAGGCCTTTCTCACCGCGACCGGCCGCCCCAACAAGGAGGTCTTCGACCACAAGGGCACCCGCTTCATCCTGCTGGACTCCCACACGGGCGACATGCGTACGTCGGACTGGGACCAGGTTCCGCTGCTGCAGTCGGAGTTGGTGAAGGCGGCGAAGGACCCCTCGGTCACGGGCGTCGTGGTCTCCTTCCACCACCCCCTGCACGATCCGTCCGGGGCGGCCGCCTCGCAGCTGTCCGACCAGCTCGAGGCCGACCTCCTCAAGCGCTGGCTGGCGGACTTCCGGGAGAGCGCCGGCAAGCCGGTGGCGCTGTTCACCGGTCATGCGCACACCGCGTCGGTCAGCCGTGCCGACGGAGTGCTCGAGGTCACCACCCCGGCCGTGGGCAAGACCCCCTACAGCTCGCCCGACCAGGGCGGCTTCTTCGGGTGGATGCACGTAGGTGTCGACCGGCGGCCCGCCCGGATCAGGGCGGGGCAGCCGAGTCCGGAGACCCGTGACTGGCTGCAGGCCGAGTGCCGTCCTCTGATCGACGCGATCGAACTGTCGGTACCGGAGAAGATCACGGTGGGCCACTCGGAGGCGGTCTCCGCGACGGGTGTCACCAGCGAATTCGGCCTCGAGTTCCCCCTGCGCTATCCCGCGACCGTCAGCTGGAGCGGCGGTCCCGGACTTGCGGTGGTGCGGACGGAGTCCGAGGCGAAGTCGGCCGGGCGGAGCCCGAAGACGCTCGCGGTGCTCGACCTCGCGTCGGGCAGCCTCACCGCGGTGCGTTCCGGCACGGTCACCCTCACGGTGTCATCGGGCGACCGGACCGCCTCCGCCACGGTCGGACTCGTCTGACCCGAGGTTCGTCGGCCCAGCAGGTCCGCGACGGGGGGCAGGCACGAGCGCGGGACACGGGCACGGATCGGGTCCCCGCGGTGGTCTCCGCCGACCGGTCTTTGTGACCGGTCGGCGGCCCCGGCGGAGCCCTTCCGGCCCGACCGCCGACCCATGAGCGGGCCGGGTCGGCGCGCCTGCGTCGATCTGCCCGTCTGCCCTCGTCGCGCGGAAAACAGGTGTCGCAGGCGGCCGAGGCCTCCCTACTGTTCCGGCTCATGGATGACACTACTGCCCCGCCGCGGCTGACCCGGCTCACCTTCCACGGCCCACTCTCCGACGACCGGGCCGCCGGGATGATCCGCCGGCTGACCGACCGGGTCGGTCGGACCGCCCCGATCACCGTGCTCGACATCGGCTGCGGATGGGGGGAGTTCATGCTTCGCCTTCTCGAAGCGGCGCCCGCCGCGACCGGTGTCGGCATCGACCTCAATGAGGACGACCTGGCCCGCGGACGCGCCGAGGCCGAGACCCGTGGGCTGGCCGGGCGTGTCCGATTCGTTCAGGAGTCCGCCGTCGACACCAGCAGAGACCCGGCCGACATCGTTCTGTGTCTCGGCGCCGGGCACGCTCTCAGCGACGATCAGCCCCCGGAGAGCACCATCGCCGCGCTGCACGCCCTTCGCCGCCTGGTGAAGCCGGGCGGCTGTGTCCTTCTGGGTGAGGGATTCTGGCAACGGCCGCCCACCGTAGCCGAGTTGTCGGTCATGTGGCCGGACGCATCGGCCTCCGAGTTTCACGACGTTGCCGGCCTCGTCGACCTCACCGTCACCGCCGGCTTCCGCCCAGTCTGGATCGAGACCGCGAACCACGACGAGTGGGAGCACTTCGAGTCCGCTTACCAGGCCGACGTCGAGGAGTGGCTCGCAGCCCACCCGGACCACCCCCTGGCGAAGGAGACCCGCGACCGGGTGGACCGCCACCGCGGTATGTGGCTCCGCGGATATCGAGGTGTCCTGGGACTGGCCTACTTGACCCTTGTCCCCGTGGCCTGAAAGGACTCCCGACGCGGTCTCGTAGCGCGGTGACCGGTCATCCGTGATCACTCCCGAGCGGGCGGGCAACTGTCCACCGGCTCGGGTACTCACGTGCAGCGACGACTCGCCCCTTGGACAGGCGCAAGTGGGGGTCGCAGGACCGATGCCACCGCATGCCCCCGACGGGGAGCGGAGGTGGACGGCGACCCGTCGCGCTCAGAGTTCGCCGATGGCCGCGCCCAACTCGAGTTCGGCGAGGGAGCGTTCCTGGAATCCGCGTTCGGTGATGGCGCCGAACCGGGCGGCGGCGGCCTCGTCCCGGGCCAGTATCTGGAAGAAGCCGGCGTCGACGTGGACGTCCTCCTTGGCCGCGAGCCCTGCCGCGTTGATCCGCCGTTTGGCGAGCCGCACGCCGGCCTCCGGGAAGAGCGCGATGCGCTCGGCGAGTCGCTCCACGTAGGGGATCAACTCGCCGTCCGGAAGCGCCTTGTTGACTACGCCGACGCGTTCGGCCTCGGAAGCGCCGAGGTCCTCCGAGCTCAGGATGATCTGCATCGCCTGGCCGCGGCCGGCGAGCCGTACGAGGTGCTGGACCGCGCCCGCGCCCGGGAAGGTGCCCAAGCCCACCTCGGGCTGCCCGATCACCGCGCGCTCCAGCGAGGCGAACCGCATGTCGCACGCGTAGAGGAACTCCGCGCCTGCGCCGCGCGCACGGCCTTCGAGGGCTGTGATCGTGACGGGACGCGCCTCGCTGAGCCGTCGGTAGAGCGCACCGAGGCTGATGTCGTCCGGCCCGCCGGACGTCGCGGCCTTCGCCGTGTACTGGGGGATCCGCCGTATGTCCACGTGCGGGACGAAGAAGTCCGGATCGGCGCTGCGGAAGACGACGACACGGGTGCTGTTGTCCGCCTCGGTCTCGTCGAGCAACGCGATCAGGTCCGCGACGAACTTCTCGTCGATGAGATTGAGCGGGGGGTTGTCGAGCGTGGCCCACAGGACCCCGTTGCGTAGTTCGGTTCGGATCGTCGAGTAGTCCCAGGGCATCGGTTCACTCCCTCACGTGTCACTTGCGATTTGCAAGCTGTCCGATTTACCTTGGCAGTGTCGCTTGCGATTTGCAAGCCCCGATTGAACGCCCCGGTGGCCGCCACCGCGGCGCAGAAACGGCGTAAGGAGTTCACATGGTCGAGCGCACCGAGGAGCGCATTCACCTTCCCGACGGGACCGTGCTCAGTGGATGGCTGTTCCTGCCGGAGGGCACGGGCCCACACGCGACGATCACGATGTCTCACGGGTTCGGGGGAACCAAGTACCACCGGATCGAGCCGATCGCGCGCAAGCTGGCGGAGGCGGGGTTCGCGGTGTCGCTCCACGACCACCGCGGATTCGGCGACAGCAACGGTGAGCCCCGCCATGACATCGACCCCTATCGGCAGCTGGAGGACTGGCGGCGGGTCATCTCCCATCTGCAGACCCTCGACGCGGTGGACGCGGACCGGATCGGCGTGTGGGGCACGAGCTTTTCCGGCGGACACGCCCTCGTGCTCGGTGCGACGGATCGGCGGATCAAGGCCGTCTACTCACAGGTCCCCACCATCAGTGGCTCCGAGAGCGGGCGGCGGCGTGTTCCGCCGCACCTGACACGCGAGCTGGAGGAGTCGTTCGCCGCCGACGAGCTGGCGCAGGCTCAGGGGAAGGCGCCCGCGACGCAGGCATTCGTGAACGCAGACCCCGCGACGCCGGCGTCCTACCGTGCCGCCGACGCGATCGAGTTCTATCTGGAGCACGACGCTCCCGAGGGCCTCTGGGAGAACAGCGTGACCGTGCAGTCGAACCGCCGTTCCCGGGCCTACGACCCCGGCGCCTGGATCGACCAGATCTCCCCGACGCCGCTCATGATGCTGGTCGCCACCCATGACACCGTCGCCCCGACCGACCTGGCCTTCCGGGCCTATGAACGCGCTCTCGAGCCGAAGGAGCTCGTCGTCATACCGGGCGGTCACTTCGATCCGTACCTGGCCGGCTTCGACGTGAGTACGGACGCTGCCGTCCGCTTCTTCCGCACGCACCTGTAGGCGTGCGGACGGCGGGGTGCCTGGCCGGGGCTGGTCCCCGGGCCGGGCACCCAGGGCGTCTGTCGGGGGAGTGCCACCTTGCTCTACAATTGCAAGCAACCTGTGATTGGGGGCACCGATGAAGCGTGGAGAACTGGTCAATTCGACCTGCCCGATCGACCGCTCCCTGTCCGAGGTCGGTGACACCTGGACGCTCCAGATCCTCCGGGACGCCATGCACGGCATCACGCGGTTCACGGACTTCAGCAAGCACATCGGCCTCGCCACCAACGTCCTGTCCGCACGACTGCAGAAGCTGGTGGCCGTGGGGATCTTCGAGATCCGCGAGTCGGATCTCGGCAACTCCCACGAGTACGTGCTGACCGAGAAGGGGCGCGACTTCCACACCGTCCTCGCTGCACTGCGCCAGTGGGGGCAGAAGCACCTCTTCGACGAGGACGAGCCGATGAACCGCGTCATCGACGCCCGCACGGGACAACCGCCCCGGCCGATGACGCTCACCGCCGAGGACGGCAGGGAGCTGACCCCCGACGACATGCTCATCGTCCAGTCGCGGGCGGCGGACCCCATCGAGAGCGCCGTCCCCATCGAGACGCCTCGTCGTCACCGGCGCTGACCTGGTCGCAAGCGGGTCCGGGCAGGGTTGATGCGCGCGGGAGGGCGCCCGCGGCTGTCCTAGGAGAGCGTCGCCTCTTCGGAGGGGACGCGGACGGCACCCGGGCCGAGGCCCGGTTCCACCTCGGAGCCGGGGACGTCGTGCCCGCAGGAACACCGCAGCTCGACGTGGACCTGGCCGCCGCAGCCGGAGTGGTGGAGCAGCACCGGCGCGCCCGCCGGGTCGCCGAGATGGGTGTCGCCGTACTGGAGCAGCGCGGCGAGCACCCACTGCAAGTCGTGCGCGTGCGGAGTCAGGTGGTATTCCGGTCGCGAGCGCTGCCCGGCTTCCTGATAGCTCCGGCGCTCCAGCAGGCCGACCTCGACCAGTTGCCGTAGGCGCTCGCTCAGTACCCGTCGGGAGACCCCGAGGTGGTCGGCGATCTCGTCGAAGCGGTGAAGTCCGGCGAAGACCTCACGCATGATCAACAGAGTCCAGCGCTCACCGACCAGGCTCAAGGTCGCGGCGACGCTGCAGTTGCCCAGATCAAGTTCTCGCCACTCCATGAACTCAGAGTATCGCAGAGTTGCCATCCGGAACTCAGCCTTGACGCCTCCTGGGTTCCAGTTGGACACTCAGGTGGGGATGACCCCGACTCGAGAACGCGCCCGGCGTAATGCAGAGGCCCGATCTGCTCAGGGATCGGTCTTGTACGGGAGACGAGTCAGGGCGGTGCAGACCGAACCGGATTTCTGCACAACGCCGCTTTCAGGTCTCACCATGGAGGAAGCATGTCGCGCAACGAGGACATCGTGAACGCATGTCGTCGCGCCTATTCCGGGTTCGAGAAGAACGATTCGTCCGACCTGGTGGCCCTGATGTCACCCGATGTGATTTTCCACTTCCCGACCTCGCTGCCGTACGGCGGGACATTCCACGGCCGGGAGGGCTTCCAGGCCTTCTATCGGGATCTGTTCGATCACTACTACGAGTACTTCGACTACGACGCGCACAGGTGCTCGATGCCGGATCGCAAGTGGTGGTCCCCGTCACGGCCAGGGCGAGGGCGAAGAACGGCCGCACCATGGAGAACGACCACTGCCTGCTGTTCAGGGTGGTCGACGGACTCATCGTGGAGGCGCGACTGTACGCCGACACCGCCAAGGGACGCGATGTGATCGACGGCCTCGAAGTCTTCCCCTCGGCGGCCGCCGCGTCCTGAAACAACCCGAAGAGAGCCCGGGACATCGCGCCGTCCACCTCTGGAAGTCCTTTCGGGGGCGGACCCCGCCGTATTCGGTGAACCTGCGCCCTTGATCAATCGGAAAGAATCGTCGCATGACTCTGGGATACCGAACATCAGGCAGTGGGGCGACGAAGGTCATGTGGGCACACTCGTGGCTCGCCGGCCATAAAGCCTATGACTGCATGATTCCCTTTCTCGATACCGAGCGATTCACGTGGGTGTTTCCGGACTTCCGCGGTTACGGTCGGTCCTCCGAGCTGACGGGTGATTGCTCGATCACGGAAATGGGGAGCGATATCGTCGACCTCGCCGACGCTCTGGGATGGCATGAGTTCCATCTGGTCGGGCACTCCATGGGGGGTCAGGCCGCACAGTGGGTCTCGGGGCAACCCGGAGCCCGGGACCGGCTGAGCAGTCTCGTGTTGTTGTGCGCCGTTCCCAGCCGCGCCTTCCCGCTCGACGAGGAGGGCACGAGGCTCTTCCAAGCGGCCGTCGCCGACCTGGACGCACGGGCCTCGGTCATAGCCGCCGTGACCGGCGGACGACTGGGGGCGGGCTTCGTCCGCCACGTGAACGAACTGTCCCGCAGAACCGCCGATCCCGCCGCCATGCGCTCCTACCTGCGGACCTGGACCCAGGACGACGTGTCCGACCAGGTCCATGGATACGAGCGACCCGTTCTTGTGCTCACCGGACAGTACGACACCGTTCTCACCACCGAGGTGGCCGCGGATCAGATCGTTCCGCAGTACACCGACGTGCGGAGCCTAGTCCTCGAGGGCGCCGCTCACCTGGCCCCCATGGAGACCCCGGCCCGCAGCGTCGCGCTGATCGCGGACCACTTCCTGGGCGGGACCGAGAAGGCGAGCGACGGATGAGCGGCAGCCGCTGTCGGGGAGATCGGTGGGAATCGGCCGTACGCCGGGCCGGCCACGTGGTGGCGCACCCGCTCTCACGAGCGGAGTTCACATCTCACATCACGTGCGGCGGGACACCACCGCACACGTTCGAGAGGCGGTCGATGTGATCATCAATTCCGACGAACTGGACGCGCGGTCGGCGTACAAGCTCCTCATCGGGTCGATCACGCCGCGCGCGATCGGCTGGGTCAGCACCCTGTCGTCGTCCGGTGTCGCCAACCTGGCACCCATCTCGTTCTTCACGGTGGTGAGCCGGAAGCCGCCGATGGTGTCCCTGACCATACAGCCCAGGTCCGACGGGAGAACCCTCAAGGACACCCTCGTCAACATGCGGGAGACCGGTGAGTTCGTCACCAACCTGGTCACCCTTCCCCACGCCCATCACATGCATCGCAGCGCCGGCGAATTCGACAGCGATCAGGACGAGTTCACCGAGGTGGGCCTGACCAAAGGCGCGTGCGAAGTGGTGAAGGCGCCGCGTGTGGAGGACGCCCCGATCGCCATGGAATGCCAAGTCGACCGGGTCATCCCGGTCGGTGAGGTGCAGGACCATGTCGTCTGGGGCAAGGTCGTACGGTTCCACATCAGAGACGACCTGTACACAGAAACCGGACGGATCGACACGGGAGCCATTCCGACCGTCGGCCGTCTCGCCGCGGAGTACACCCTGGCGGACAACGCCTTTGTCACCCCGCTGACGGACGACGTGCTGCGCGCACGCGCGAGCAGTCGCATGCGTCGCCTCGACGAGCGTCCTGACGGATGGTCGCCGGTGGACACGGCGGGCTGGTCGCCCTCCGGGGCCACCCAGGCGTGACGTCCCCACAACTCCGGCTCGGACGGGGCCTTTCCCCGCGGAGCGCGGACGGACGGCCTCTCACGGTGGGCCCGGTGGACAGCACTCCGGCCCCAGAGGAAATCCAAACCGAACGTACAACTACACCCCCGAAGGAGCACATCATGCCCGTCTTCAACGCCCATATCCCGGCCAACCGCTTCTCGTCGGAACAGAAGCGTGCGCTCGCCGACGCACTCAACCAGTCACTGGTGCAGGGTCTCGGCATTCCCGAGGGCGACCGCTTCATCGTCATCAGTGAGCACGGTGACAGCGAACTGTCCCTGGATCCGACCTTCATGGGTATGGAGCGCAGCAGTGACGCCATGATCATCACAGTTCTGCTCGGAGCTCACCGCCCTCTGGAGGACAAGCGGGCGGTGTCGGCGGCCATCAACAGGCTCGTGGTCGAGGCGCTCGGCGTCTCGCCCGACGACATCTTCATCGCGCTGATCCCGGTCCCGAACGAGAACTTCTCCTTCGGCCGGGGCGAACTGCAACTCTCGGAGGGGTCACCCCGCTGGTGAACGGACGGAGCACCACAGTCCGTCCGGATCGGCGGCACGTCCATCTCCCCGACGTACCGCCGCTCACTCTGCCCTTCTTCGGAGCGTGCTCAGTCCGTCGGCCGGAGCGTCAGGGCCACGGCACGGTCGCGCACCGGCGCCAGACACCCGTCCCGCTCACTGCAAGCGCCGTAGCTGAGAAGCACCTTGGCCCGATCGGTACCGCCGACCCGGCGCACGGGGAGCCGGAGGGTGACCCGCCCGTCCTCGTAGACCGGCAGCCGGACGTCGAGGCCATCGGGGCGCACCACGCGCTCCCGGGCATCGGTGGTCGCAGGGCCCGCCGGCCGCAGGGCGCCCTCGGTACGGATGCGGGTCGGAATGCCGATCCCGTCGATGCCACCGTCGGGAAGGGTGAGGCTGTACACGTGAAAGCCGTCCCGCTCGGGTCGCAGGTCGGCGAGTACCCGCAAGCCCCCGTCGTGGGACTCCACCCTGACCGAGACGGCCACGCCGCCGTCCGAGAACGGTGCACCCACGGCTGCGGGATCCGTGTTCTGCTCATGTCCGCAGCCGGTGAGCAGGAGGGCGGAGATCGCGAGGGTGAGCGCCCCGCACGGGTTCGCTCCGAAGACGGGGAGCCGGGCGGCTATGCCCATCGCTTCAAGAACTCCTCGACCTGGCCGGGCGACATGGTCCGTGCATTGGCGAACTCGCCACGGTTCGTCGCCACCTTGATCCGGCCGGACGCAGGGTCGAGGACGACCAGTGCCGGAATTCCGCTGGTCTGCAGGTTCACATAACGCTCGGCGACATCCAGATTGCGGTCGAACTCGCCGACATCGACGGTCACCACGTGGTACTTCGCCAGCATCGTGGCCGGCCCGGGCTCCTCGAACCGTGCGTCCAGGACACGGCAGTCCGGGCACCAGCCGGCGCCGAAGTCCACAAGCACGGGGCGGCCGTCCTTCTTCGCGGCCTTGAGCGCTGCCGTGATGTCCGCCTTGGCGTTCGCGGCCGGGTCGTAGCCCAGCGCGGGCTTCTCGGACGCGGAGGATGTCGGGGATGCGGCGGGCGCCGCAGACTCGGCGGCGGGAGCGGCGGAGGCAGGGGCCGAGTGGGACGTGGCGGGCGTACCCTCACAACCGGTCAGCGCCAGTAGGGCGATGCCGGCCAGGCCGACTGCGGCGGGGAACGGGCGACGCCTCACGTGACTCCTCGTCGTCGTTTTCATGTGAAACGGTTCCGTTGCCGGCATCAGGCCGTTTCGGGATCCGCATGCGGTCGCGCGGCCATTGGAGAGAGCCGGGTGACGAACGGCGGTGCCCCGCAGTTTCGCACACCGCGGGCGCCCTCCGCTGCTGCCGGTCATGGTCTTCACGCCTGAGGACCGCTCCCCCCGAACCGGCCCTGTTGTCCGGTGTCGCTCGGAGCCGGCTGACGCCTACGCCGTGGCCTCGGATCGCGTGTCCCGGGACTCCACCGTCGGCGGAGGGTTGCGGGTACCGGGGATGCGTATGACGGCTTCGGTCCCCTGGCTGGCGGCGGGCCGCAGCGTCACCGTGCCACCGGCCTGCTGAACGGTCTTTGCCACGATGGCGAGGCCGAGGCCGCTGCCCGGCAGGCTGCGGGCCGTGGGTGAGCGCCAGAAGCGGTCGAAGACATGCGGCAACTCGTCGGCGGGGATGCCCGGCCCCTGGTCACGCACCACCAGTCGGCCGTCGCCGAGTCGTAGGCTGACAGTGCCGCCGGGGGGCGAGAACTTGACCGCATTGTCCAGCAGGTTCACCACCGCCCTTTCGAGAGCGGAGGGTTCGGACAGCACGTACCACTCGTCCAGGTCACTGATGAACTCGAGATCACTCCCACGGAGCCTCACCCGCTCCATCGCCCGACCTGCCACTTCGTGCAACGCGACAACGTGAAGGGATGTCTCGTCCGGCTTGGTGTCCGGCCGGGACAGCTCCTGCAAGTCGGCTATGAGTGAGGCGAGTTCTCCCACCTGAGACTCCACGGAGTGAAGAAGGTCGTTCATCGCGTTCTCGGGAAGCTTTCGACCTGACGTGTGGCTCCTTATCAACAACTGGATGTTCGCGCGGAGCGATGTCAGTGGGGTGCGCAACTCGTGGCCGGCGTCGGCGATGAGTTGCTGTTGCCGCTCCCGTGAGGTCGCGAGGGCCTCGGTCATGTCGTTGAAACTCTTGGACAGTCGGGCGATCTCGTCATCGCCGTCGGCCGGTATCCGAACCGTGAGGTCCTGGGTGTGGGCGATGTGTTCGGCGGCGTCCGTGAGATGTTCCACCGGTCGCAGGCCGGCGCGGCTGATGCCGATTCCTGCCGTGGCCGCGCCGACGACGCCCACGCCTGCAAAGCCCAGCAGGAAGAGGGCGAGGCTGTTCAGCGGGTTGTCCACGGCAGTGAGCGGTTGCGCGATGGAAACGGCGAACTCTCCGGAAAGCCGCGGGGGCAGGTCGGGACGTGTCGTCGAGACACGCATTCTTCGTCCGTCCTCGGACGTGGCGTTGTGCAGTGCCGACCCGAGGACACCACGTGCCACGGCGAGGTCGGTCTCGTCGACGGCGACCTTCTTGTTGCCCGGGGCGACACATACCGTTCCGTCCGCGGTGATGACCTGCACCACGTAGGGCGTGGGCGTTTGGTTGCGCTGGGAGACATCCGGCAGCTGCATACCGCACAGACTCAGCAGATCCTGGACATAGCCGGGCTGCGCCTGCACGCTCTGCAGGTTCGAGTCCAGCTGGGCGGTCAACTGCTGCCGAGTGACGAGCCATGACGCTGTCGCGACGGCGCTGACGGCCAGGGCCACGGCTACAGCGGCGGACAGCCCAAGCCGCAGCCGCAGGGTCAGGCGCCGGAACGGGCTCTTCATGTCGGTCGATCCCCCGAGTACTCACTTCGTGGCACCCGCCACTCCCCAGCAGGCACGTCGCATCATCGCAGCCCACCGGTCGGCTGACCGCCGAGACTTTCCAGAGGCCCGCGGGAAGCGGAGCGCGCCGTCCGACTCATTCGTGCATAGGACGACAGTGTGCGACGGGAAGATGAGAGCCCGCTGAACGGTCGAGCCGACCGTCCGACCGACGTGGCGCATTTCCGCGACCCGCCTGAGCCCAGGACCTTGTGCGTGCCAGGGGCCGACCGGCGGAGGGGAGGGGCGGGACTGCACGGGGTCGGGTACTACGCCTGTACCCACGATCTCGAAGGCGCTTTTCGGCGTGATCTTGACTTCCGTCCGCCTCTGACAGTGTGGCCGGCGGGCCCGAGCGCGAGCGGTCGAATCGGGATGCGCTGTTCTGCGGAACAGTCGCATACTCGCCGTGTGGCCTTGTTCTCCGGTCGGTTCCGGGATCCGCGCAGCACCGAATACGACTTCATCAGCCTGATCATTGTACGGTGCCCCGGTTGCGGGAAGGCCGCCCGTGTGGTTCCAGCGCCAGGGGACTCCGATCCCGGAGGCCGGATTCTGTTCAGGCCGCGACGTCTGGTGTGTCGTGGCTGCGGACTGTCACGGGTGTGGAGCGGCCGTCTTGTCGCGCTCTCCTGTGGCACACGTCAGTCAGCGACCGATCCCTGCTTCGGAATGCCGCTGTGGCTCCAGCACGAGACCCGGCACGGGTGGTTGTGGGCGTACAACCTCGAACACCTCGATTTGATCCGTCGTTTCGTTCAAGCGTCGCTGCGGGAACGAGCGCCCTGGTACGACACCGGACAGAGGATGACTTTGGTGGCCCGTCTACCGGCATGGATCAAGCGAGCGAAGAACCGCGACGAGATCCTGCGCGCCGTCGGTCGGATCCACGCCGCACTGGTCGCCACCCGACGTGCTGACCAGCCTCCGAACGGCACTCGAACTTGAACCCTGGTCGCTGCCTGGTCAGCAGACCTCGTGGTGCCGGGTCAGTCCCCCTCGCCGATGGGTTCGCCGGGGAGGCCCGCCGAACGGGTAGCCCCGTGCAGGGCGTTGGCGATCGCCGTCATTCGCTGATCGAGGTCCGCCAGCTCCCGGCGGAGGTCGTTGGCACGGGTTTCCAGTTCGGTTGCCTTCGCGGCCAATGACTCGAAGGTTGCCATGAAGGCGACGCGGTCCTCTGCCGCTCGGGTCATCGTGAGCCCTCCTTCGGCGAATGCTGGCAGACTCTGGGCGCTTCTCGAAGTCAGGGCTGATCCGCCCTGGGATACGGGGCTCTCCGGGCCGGGAACAGGCGGGAGGGCGTGGCGTGCGCGTCAACTTCCCTGCGCGACACGGGTGATCACGTCATGGCGGAGTGCGGCGCTGACGGTGCGACGAAAGGCGTGGTTGGCGAGGGGGAGGGTGGCCACCGCGGGCACGCAGGGGCCACCCATCCGCCTACTTCTGCTGCGCGGCCCAGTCGGCGAACCGGGTCTCGGCCAGGTGGGCGTCAGGACCCGGGAGAAGGGTGGTCTCCTTCAGTTCCGCTCCGAAGTACCGGGCCTGCGGGTCCGAGACCACGGTGCGGGGGTCGCCCTTGGCGGCGAGCCCGTCACGGATGAGCTCGTCGAGCTGGAAGGCATCGGGACCCGCGACCTCCACCACGCCGTTGACGGGGGTGCCGACCGCGGTGCGGCCGACCGCCGTGGCCACGTCGTCGGAGTGGATCGGCTGGATCTTCACCGGGGCGAGGTGCACGGTGTCGCCCTCGGTCGCCGAGTCCGCGATCCCCTTCATGAACTCGAAGAACTGGGTGGCGTGAACGATGGAGTAGGGGATCCCCGACGCCTTGATCAGCTCTTCCTGAGCCTGCTTGGCACGGAAGTACCCGCTCTCCTGGAGCCGTTCGGTGCCCACGACGGACAGCGCCACGTGGTGCTGCACACCGGCCTCGGTCTCCGCGTTCAGAACGTTGGTGGTGGAGGTACGGAAGAAGGTCATGACCGCCTCGTCCTCGAACGAGGGAGAGTTGGACACGTCGACCACGACGGAGGCATCCTTCATGACCTCGGCCAGACCTTCGCCGGTGAGGGTGTTCACGCCGGTGCTGGGCGCGGCCACGACCGCTTCGTGCCCGTGCTCGTTGAGCTTGCCGACCAGCTTCGAACCGATGAGCCCGGTTCCGCCGATCACTACGACCTTCATAATGTAATCCCTTCGGCGCTCACGGGAGATGTGCACTCGCCGTGAGCCGCTCACCGATACCGGTCAATGGTGTCTTCACCATGAAAGACAAGGCGGCGACTTCATTTGTGACAACGTGCCCGCAGCGACGTGATGAATTTTTCCCTGAGGGGTCCGGCGAGGCAGTGGGCTGACGTCGGCCGACATTGCCCGCTCAGAGGAATATGCATCGCCGGGCGCTCGGGTGGTGGAAAATCGCTCGCGTTGTCACGAGCTCTTGTTCCCCTGGGCATCCGAGAGGAGATTCCCAGCCTCGAAGGCGCGATCCGGTGCGCCCGTCGCACCGGCCGACTGCACTGCGGTGCCTTGCCGGATCAGACGAGTTCGAGTCCGCCGTCGATCGTGAGGATCTGGCCGGTGAGGTGCGTGTCCCGGGGGTCGGCCAGACGCAGGATCCAGTCGGCGACGTCCTTGGGGTCACCGAGACGGCCCACCGGGATGCGTTCGCGCTCCGCGCTGCGTATCTCGTTGATCGTGTCCTGGGGGAGGCCGGCCGCGGCCAGAACGTCCGTCTCGGTGGGGCCCGGGGCGATCGCGTTCACGCGTACCCCCGTCGACGCGAGTTCGAGAGCCCAGCTTCGCGTCAGTTGCTCCAGAGCGCTCTTGGTGGCGGCGTAGTGGGCTCCACCGGGCAGGGGGCGGTGGCCGTAGGTGCTCGAGACGTTGACGATGGAACCCGCGGAGTCGCTCAGGTGGGGCAGGGCCGCGTGGGCGAGCACGCTGGGGGCCGTCACATTGAGATCGAACAGGTCGGTAATGACCGACCGGTCGGTCTCCGACAGGGGCATCATGGCGGTCGTACCGGCGTTGTTGACGAGTACGTCGAGCCGGCGCCACTTCTCCACGGCCGTGGCGACGGCCCTTTCCGCGGCCCCCTCCTCGCGGATGTCGAGCGGCAGGACGGCGATGCCGGAGTGCGCACCGGCCGTCTCCTCCAGAGCATCCTTTCGGCGTCCCACGCCGAGGACGTGGGCCCCCGACTCCGCGAAGGCGATGGCCGTGGCGCGGCCGATTCCCGATCCGGCCCCGGTGACGATTACCACACGGTCCATGAAGTTCCGGGCTGTGGAATTGGACATGACTTGCCTCTGTTCGCAGTGCGTCTTTCTCGTCGGGTGAGTTTCGCTGTGAGGGCGGACGCGGGGCGAAATACCCCGAGGATTTGTCAGGCCGCGGAAAGGACGGTCCGCGCATCGGGTGCGGCCTGTTTGCGCCGGCAGTCCGTCTCCACACCTTGAGGTCGGGGGGCGCGGAGACGGACGCTGTGTTTCACCGGACAGCAGTGCCTGTCAGCCGAACATGCCGGGCTTGTAGTCACCGGCGGGCTGCTGGTTGATCACGTTGACGCGGTTGTAGGCGTTGATGACCGCGATCAGCGACATAAGGGCGACGAGCTGGTCCTCGTCGTAGTGCTTGGCAGCGTTCGCCCAGGCCTCGTCCGTGACACCACCGGCAGCGTCGGCGAGACGGGTGCCCTGCTCGGCCACTTCGAGTGCGGCACGCTCGGCGTCGGTGAAGACGGTGGCCTCGCGCCAGGCCGCGACCAGGTGGAGGCGCTGCGCGGTCTCACCGGCGGCAGCGGCGTCCTTGGTGTGCATGTCGGTGCAGAAACCGCAGCCGTTGATCTGGCTCGCGCGGATCTTCACCAGCTCCTGCGTCGCGTGCGGCAGCGTCGACTCGGACAGCACCTTGCTGGCCGAGTTGATGTGCTTCAGGACCTTGCCTGCGAGGGAGTTTCCGAAGTAGTTGACACGCGGTTCCATGGTGATCCTCTCGCCGTGTTGCGGATACATCCCTAGTGACCGGACACCTCGGAAAAGTGTGACGACGTGAAATGTGACGTACGTCTCTCGACGTGTGTCGCCGATGCCTGCCGGGACCGTCCGGCGGGTCTGCGGGACGGGGTCCATGCCCGTGGGGGCGGGCGGCCGTCACCGGCCAGGGGCCGCCCGGTGATGGGGCGCGGTGGTCACAACGCGGCGGCCCGGTCGGTGATGCGGTGTCCCGGCCCAGGCACTGCCCCGGGAGGTGCCGGCGTCCTTGGGGTGCGGAAGTCGTGCGGGCTACCCGACGGCGGCGAGAAGTTGGAGACCGGTGTGGCTCTCCGTGCCCGGTGCGGCGGTGAAGACCAGCAGGCGCTGCGACCGGTCGGGGTCGACGAGCGTCTGGCAGTGGAGTTCAAGGGTCCCCAGCTGCGGGTGCTGGAAGCGCTTGGCTGCGCAGTAGGACCCGAGTACCGGATGCTCGCGCCAGAGTGCGGCGAACTCGGGGCTGGCCGCCCGCAGCGCGTCGACGAGCTCGGCGGTTCGCGAGTCACGGCCGTCCCGTGCATGGGCGGCATGGAGATCCGCAACCAGGAGCCGGCTGTGCACCGGGTGGTCGCCGATCGGATGGATCAGTCGTGAGGTGGGATCGGTGAACCACCGATAGTGCAGGCTGCGGGCCGGTCCCGTGAAAGCCGTCTCGTCACCCAGCAGCGCTATCGCGGGCCTGGTCTGCTTCAACGTCTCACCCAGGTGATTGACCACCTGCGCGGGAGTGTCCTCCAGGCGGTCGAGGATGCGCATCATGCCAGGGGCGATGTGGTCGCCGCGCCGCACTCTTCGGGGGGCGGCGTGGCCGGCGAGTCGGAACAGGTGATCGCGCTCCTCGAGCGAGAGATGCAGACCGCGTGCGATCGCGGCGAGCATCTGCTCCGAGGGGATCGGGCCCCGAGGCTGCTCGAGCCGGGTGTAGTAGTCGACCGACATGTCGCACAGCGCGGCCACTTCCTCTCGGCGCAGCCCTCTTGTGCGCCGCCGTCGCCCACGCGGCAGGCCTACGTCCTCCGGCTGCAGGGCCTCGCGTCGCGCCCTGAGGAAGGCCGCCAGTCCGGCTCTGTCCACTGCTTCCCGTCCTGTTCGTTCGCGACCGTTCGTCCTGAGAACACAGGTTGCCTCAAACGCTCCGCCCATCGACGTTCGGGGCTTGTGTTCGTCCTCAGTCATGGATCAAGGGCCTGACCGCAATACTGTGCGCGATCCGCCGTGCAGACAGTGTGATCGGCTCCGATCACCCCACTCAACACCGTGTGACACAATGTGTATTCCCAGAGATACGGTCGCTGTGCGCGCCTCGATCCGCGGTGACCGTGCTGCCCCTCACCAGCATCGCTCGGACAAGGACCTCGACCATGCCTGCAGTCTTGATCCACGGAGTCCCCGACACCCACCGCGTATGGGACGGCGTACGCCGGCACCTGACCCGAACCGATGTGGAGGCCTGGGACCTGCCCGGCTTCGGCGCTCCGCGGCCGCGGGGCTTCGGCTCCACCAAAGAGGAGTACGTCGATCGGCTCATCGATCGCCTGGAGCGAGTCGGTGAACCGGTGGACCTGGTGGGCCACGACTGGGGGTGCATCATCACCGCACGCGTCGCGTCCCTGCGGCCCGATCTGGTCCGTACGTGGGCCGGCGGCAACGGCCCGATCAGCGCGAGGTACGGCTGGCACCCGCTGGCCAAGGTGTGGCAGGACCGGGACGAGGGCGACCGGTTCATGAACGAACTGGAGGCGACGTCCTTCGCCAGGGATCTGGTGGCGGGCTTCGACGTCCCCGCCGAGCCGGCCGAGGAGATGGTCCGCCACGTCGACGGGACGATGAAGGACAGCATCCTCAGGCTCTACCGTTCCGCCCTGACCATGGGCGCCGAATGGGAACCGGCACTGGCGAACGTGTCAGCGCCGTGCCTGGTCTTCTGGGGGGCACTCGACCCGGCCTGTCCGGTCCGGTTCGGGCGGGAGCTCGGCGTAGCGCTGCGGGCGTCCCGCGTCTTGGAGCTCGACTGCAACCACTGGACGGTGCTCGAGAGGCCGGCCGAGGTCGCTGCGGCCCTCGAAGCGCACTGGAGTGCCCACTCGGCGGCCTGACCCGCCGCGCGCCTTCGAGCGGGCCAGGTCGCGTGCGTCGGCGTCGTCGAATGGTCCCGCTGGGTGGAAGGCTGAGCTACGGGTGTGCGCGATCGGCGTACTGCTGGAAAGGCGCGGAGAGGGCCCCCTCTCCGCGCCTGTCAACTGCCTGAAGGGATCATGACTGGACGGCGGGCTCCAGCGCTTCCACCGCGGCGGCCGCCGCGGAGGAGTCCTGGCCGTAGAAGATGTCGATGTCGACCTCTTCGCCGCCCATCGTGAGAGTGTCCCAGGCGCCGCTGAGGACGAGCATGCGCAGTGTGGCGGGCTCCAGCGTCTGCAGACGCTCCAGGATCGCCTCGTCGTCAGGCATTCCGGGCAGGCGGGGCGCCAGCCTCTCGCGGAGGGTGCGCATGCGTTCCAGAAGGGCCTTGGTGTCCGCGTCGCGGTCCAGGTCGTCGGCGGCGTCGATCCCGTGGGCGATGATGTCCTTGATGGCCCACGTGGCGCCCTTGTCGTCGCTGGTGACCATCGCCTTCCATGCGCGGCTCTTGTGCCGGTACTGGAGCATCGACATCGCGGCCTCGTGCCGCAGGAAGTCCGCGTCGCGGAAAGCCTTCCCGCTCCAGGCCCCGTTGAGGGAACGGGCCAGGGAAATGGCCGAGGCGAGACCGCTGTTGAGTCCGCGACCGGGCCAGAAGTGAATGGCGTTGGCGGCGTCTCCCAGAAGGAACCCGTAGGTGCCGGGAGAGCCGGCGGTGGCGGGCATCAACTCGGCCGAGAAGCGCGGGCGCTGGACCATGTCCAGGCGGAAACTCGTGACCGCGGTCAGATCCTCGGACTCGACACCGAAGAGTCGCAGTCCCTCATGCACACGCTTCCACAGGGACGAACCCTTGATCAGGGCGGGCAGGAACAGCGTGCCGTGGGTGGAGCACTGGAAGTCGCCGTGTTCGTCGCGGTCCATCAGGCACGGCCGGGACGCGATGCACTCCTCGAAGACGCGGCGGACCGGGTCGATGCCGATGACCTCCGACAGCTCGGCGTCGGTCAGGCGCATGTTGAGGAAGCCCTCGCCGCGCAGCGAGTTCAGCAGGAAGCGGTTCTGAGCGACGGTCAGCAGGACCGCCATGGGATCGGAAAGGGTCGACTTCACGCGCAGGCCGAGGACGACGTCCTGGAGGTGGCGGCCGTCCAGGGAGTAGATGGACTCGTCGGCCTTGCCGAACCGGGCGGCGAAGTGTTCTCGGGTGTGCGATCGCCCGCCGTCGCAGATGGCGAGAACGTGCTGTGTGGCGAGGGCGTCCTGCTGCTCCGCCGGGTCGAACCGGGTGGGTATGAGGCGGATCCGTTCCCGCTTCTCGTTCGCCAGCTCCAGCAGTCGGTCCTCGATGTACGCGATCCGCATGTTGCGCGGGTGGTGGTCGCCGATCGAGTCCGGACCGGAGGGCCACATCTCGCTGTAGTGCTCCGGATCGAAGAGGCGTGCCCGAACCTCCTCCGGCCAGGCCAGGTACTGGCGGCTCTGCACGGTGACCACCTGCTGGCGCCGTACGTTGCCTTCGTCCTGGCCCTTCCAGACGATGGTGCGGCCCTGCTTGCGCCACCTGCCGTCGTAGACGGTGATCTGCGCCTGAGGGCCGAGGAAGTGCTCCAGCAGCAGGGCGAAGGAGAGACCGACGGGACCACCGCCGGCGACGGTGACGCGCAGAACCGGACCGCTTTCGCTCTCCTCGGCGCCGTGGGTCACGGATCGCGGCAGGGAGAGCGCCATGAGGGTCTCCATGGCGTCCGCGACCTCGAAGCGGAACTCCTGGTCACCCATGGTGATTTCGTCGCCGGACTGGAGGAGCCGGGACTCCACGTCCTCGCCGTTGACCTGCGTGCCGTTGCTGCTGCCGCAGTCGTGCAGCACGTATCCCTCGTTCTCGTCGAAGACGATCTCCGCGTGAAAGCGGGAGACGCTCAGACTCGAGATGACGACGGTGTTGTCGGAGTTGCGACCGAAGGTGACGCGGGTGTCCAGAATCGGGATGCGCTCTCCCGCCAGCAGACCTTGGTGTCCGACGAGCACCGGAGCCACGGCAGTTCCTTCCGGAAGATGATGACATCGATATCACTGCGGGCCACCGGACTCATCGACGCGTGTCCGTGCCGGACGGGACTTACCCGACGGAAGCAGCGATGCGTCCGACATGTTGTTGAACCGTAAATGGATCGGCGGCATGTACAGCATATCCCGCTTGGAACGGGTGTGCGGTCCTCGGGAACAGGCCTGCGATCCCGGTCGGCCACCGCCCCGGAACCCCGCTGCCTGCCACGACCCCGTCGAACTCTTCCGCGTCTCCAGGCCGTTGGCCGATGGCGAGCAGGGCACTGCTGCGGCGAGGGTGGGCTCCGGTGGAGGAGGCAGCCGGGTGGTGCACTTCCGGTGACCTCGAGCGGGCGCGGCGCCACGTCGTATCGGTGGTCGGACCGCCGCCGCATGCGAACATGTTGCGGCGGTTGGGAGTTCCGCGGTGGCCAGGACGCGTCGTCCGCCCGCGTTGTTGCGCCTTTTCGGCGGCGCCGAAAGCCTGGAATTTGTCGCAATCCCGCCCAGGGAAAGGCGAGTTGAACGAGAGAGGGCTCGCGGGGATGCGGCGCGGTCCGGTGCAGTTCGTCCCGCAGGCAGATACGAAAAGGTAGTCGGGGCCGTCGCTTCGGGAATCGCCGGGCCTTGATCCCGTAGCCCGCGAGTCTCTACACAGGACGGGGTCCGCCGACCGTCTGTGCTCCGGCTTGCACGCTGCACGCAGGCAGCTGACCACGACCCATGGGTCTGCAGGGGGTACGGGGGAGCCCCCCTGCAGACACTGAGCAAGCTAGCAGTAAACGCGTCCGCGAGCGCCCGTCCCGCAGCGACGCCATCTTTTCGGGACATGCCGCTGCCCCAATTGCCTGGCTGGTTCCTTTCGTCGAACGGCTGCGGCCCATCCGGACCGAGCGGTCCCGGGACTGGACCCGGACCCGCCGTGGTGGTACTTCAGCGGCATCACCCACGGGGATCCAGGCCAGTACGCGTCGCGGCATCGCGGGAGGTCGTTGCCCGTCTGCCGCAGCGCCTTCACGTTGAGCTCATCCGCCGTCCACAGAGCAGGATCAAGGTCTGAAGGCTTCAGGTGCATTCAGCGTGCACATATCACCGACATTGCTAAGGACGAACATGTGTCTTGACGGACACTGCGAACACGATGTGGATGTCCTCGACCCCGAGGCGCTGACCGTCGACGAGGCGAGCAGCGGGCTGGGACGTCGGCGATTCATGACGGTGGGCGTGGCCGGCGCGGCAGCCCTGACCCTGACCCCGGTCTCCTTCGCGCAAGCGGCCGACGGCTCCACCGGTGGCAAGCCTGCGGCGGGCAGCGACGAGACCCGTGTCATCAGCGGGTTCCTCGAGACCGGCGTAGCGGACTTCGTCTACCTTCCGGTGCAGATCCCGCACGGGGTCCAGAAGATCGCTGTCTCGTACTCCTACGACAAGCCGGCCGTCCCCTCGGGCACCCCGGGCAACTCCTGCGACATCGGTGTGTTCGACGAGCGGGGCATCGCTCTCGGCGGTCGTGGCTTCCGTGGCTGGTCCGGTGGCTTCCGCACCTCGTTCGAGATCAGCAACAGCGAGGCCACCCCGGGCTATCTGCCCGGTCCGGTCAACGCCGGAACCTGGAACATCGTCCTCGGCCCCTACCAGGTGGCTCCGCAGGGCATGCACTACCAGGTCCAGATCACCCTCACCTACGGCGAGCCCGGGCCCGCCTTCGTGAAGAAGTACCCGCCGCAGCGGGCCAAGGGCCGCGGCCGCGACTGGTACCGCGGTGACTGCCACCTGCACACCGTCTACTCCGACGGCAAGCGCCTGCCGGCGGAGGTGGCGGCCGGGGCGCGTGCCGCGGGCCTGGACTTCATGGTCTCCACCGACCACAACACCTCGGCGTCGCACGCGGTGTGGGGCGAGTACGCCGGGCAGGATCTGCTGATCATGACGGGTGAGGAGGTCACCACCCGTAACGGGCACTGGCTCGCGCTCGGTCTTCCGGCCGGTGAATGGATCGACTGGCGCTACCGCTCCCGGGACGACGCGTTCGCCCGGTTCTCGCGTCAGGTGCGCCGCAGCGGGGGTCTCGTGGTCCCCGCGCACATGTACTGCGCGTATGTGGCCTGCCAGTGGAAGTTCGGCTTCGAGGACGCCGATGCCACGGAGGTGTGGACCGGCCCGTGGACCTACGACGACGAGCACGCGGTCAGCACCTGGGACCAGAAGCTCGGTGAGGCGGTCCGTACCGGCGAGCGCTGGCTGCCCGCGATGGGCAACAGCGACGCCCACAGCGACCCCCAGGTGATCGGCCTGCCGCACAACGTCGTCTACGCGGACGACCTCGCCACCGACTCGATCACGGACGGCATCCGCGCCGGCCGTAGCTGGATCGCCGAGTCGTCCGCCGTCAAGCTGACGTTCTCCGCGACCGGGAACGGCAAGCACGCGGGCATCGGCGAAAAGCTGAGGGTGCCCGCCGAGGCTCCCGTCGACGTCCGCCTCGACGTCGAGGGTGTGCCCCACGGCACGGTGCGGTTCATCACCGACGAGGGTCAGATGCACCAGGAGTCGGTGGACGCCTCCGGCTCCGGCACGGTGGTGTGGCGGACGACCGCCTCTCTCGCTGCGTACGTGCGTGCCGAGGTGCGCCACCCGATGGCCGACGGTTCCCCGGGGCAGGGCAACACCATGGGCGACGCGCTGCTGTTCGGTCCCATGGCCGCTCTGACCAACCCGGTCTTCCTGGAAGCGACGTCGACGCCGCGAAGCTGACGTCCGCCCGCATCCTGCGCCCGGCGGGACCTTCGCACTCCACAGGTCCCGCCGGGCCGAGCAGGTGAGCCGAGCACGGGCGACACGTCAACCTGCCACGCGACGGGGCGTGGGTGCCGTAGCCGCCGCCGGTGACGGGGCGGCGGCTACGGCACAGGCACGTTCATCACCGGGACCATGGTGGGGGCGCGGACGGCCGGAACCGGCGCGGCACGCACGGGAGCGGTACCGAGGTGATGCCGCAACCCCTGACCGCCCGCCGAACCTCGTCGACCGCCGTTGTCCGGAATCTGGTGGGCGGTCAATCGAGGACGACGACCATCTTCCCCTTGGCTTCGCCCACTTCCATGACACGATGGGCTTCACGTACGTCGTCGAAGCGGAACACGCGCGAGGGCTTTGCCTTGAGACGCCCTGCCGCCACCTGCTCCGCGATTTCCTGGAGCGGTACATCCGAGAGCGGGAATCCGGGCTTTCCGAATACAAAGCTGCCGAAAAAGGTCAGATAGACGCCGCTTGCCATCTGCAGCAATGGGTTGAAGTCGCTGATCGGCTCGAGCCCGCCGAGCCAGCCCGCCAAGCAGGCGCGTCCGCCCCGGCGCAGCATGGCAAGGGAGTCGAGGATGGTGCTGTTGCCCACCAGATCGAGTACCGCGTCGAGTTGTTTGGCCTCGGCGATCCGCTCGGAGAGCTCCGGGCCCTCCAACTCGGCTCGGTCCACGCCGAGTTCCTCCAGCAGGTCGAATCGCCGACGATCGCGGGACGTACCGATGACCCGCACACCGGCGTTCACGGCCAGGTTCACGGCGGCCTGACCGAAGGCGGAGGTCGCTCCTCGGACCACCAAGGTCTCACCCGGGGCGATCTCCAGACTACGGAACAGACAGGTCCACGCCGTTGCGTACGTCTCCGGGATGACGGCCAGCTCGGCCCAGGGCAGGTCCGACTCGATGATCGCGACATTCGATGCCGGCGCCCGGGTGTATTCGGCGTAGCTGCCGTTGATCGTGCGCCCGAGGCCACCCATCAGCGCGGCGACCTTCGCGCCCACGGGGAACTCACCGCCGGGGCAGGACGTGACCAGACCGACGCATTCGATACCGCTGACCTTGGCGGCCTCGGCCCACTCACCCCTGCGCATATGCATCTCGGCATGGTTGAGCCCGAACGCCTTGATGTTGATGACTACATCACCTGTTCGGGGTTCAGGGTCCGGGAGTTCCGTGTAGACGAGGCTGTCAGGACCACCGAACTTCTCGATGACGATGGCACGCACGATATGGCTCCGGTCATAATCGACCCCACCATTCACACTAACCCAGCCGGACACCGCTCGCGATCGGGCTGGTCCGACTCGCATGCGCCCGGTTCGGGCCCTGCGACATCCGATCAGCTGTGCGCCGGGTGCCGGTCCTGTCCGCAGGAGTCACGACGCAGGCGAGGCACCTGGCGCGGCTCCGAGGAAACCTCCCCGTCAAGGCCTACGCCCTCGTGAAATACGGGAGACTGGGCACGGAGCACTGTGGGTGCGGAGGGCGGCACACCGGCGGAAGGCGGGACCGATCGCGAGCGAGCCGACGATCGATCCGCCCGCGGACCCCTCTGCCGTCCTCGAGTACGCTGCGCCGAAACGGCGGGAAACGACCGTCGGTCCGCGGCCCGCCGAGCCGCCCCGTACCCCCTTACGCCACCAGGGAATTGACATGCGACTTGGTCTGGCCCTTCCGACCTTCGGTCCGGACGCACGGCCGGAAGGCATCATCAGAATCAGCCGCACGGCCGAGGAGTTGGGGTTCGACTCCCTGTGGACGGGCGACCGTCTGCTGGCACCGGTCGCACCGAGCGTCCCGTACCCGGGAGTCGACGGCGTGATGCCCCGGGTCTATGAGAACCACCTGGACCCGCTGCTCGGCCTGACCTTCGCCGCCGCTCACACGAGCCGGGTCCGCTTGGGCACCAGCACGCTGAACGCCCTGTGGCAGCCACCGTTGATGCTGGCACGATCGCTGACGACCCTCGACCTCGTGAGTCACGGGCGCCTCGACGTCGGCGTCGGTTTCGGCTGGATGCCCGAGGAGTACACGGCCGTCGACGTCCCCTGGGACGGCAGAGGCGCGCGACTCGACGAGACGCTCGACGTCCTGGAGCAGTATTGGGCCAAGGACGCCCTCGCCCACGACGGCCCCCTGTTCACCGTTCCGGACACGGTGGTCGGGCTCAAGCCTCACCAGCGCCCGCGTCCGCCACTCCTGCTGGCGGCCTTCACACCCAGGGGACTTCGCCGCATCGGCCGACGCCTCGACGGCTGGCTGCCCGGCGCCATGCCGATGACCGCCTTGCTGGGAATGTGGGCGACCATCGTCAAAGAGGCCGAGGAGGCGGATCGGGATCCGTCCGCACTCCGTATGGCCCTGCGGGTGAATCCCTTGCTGACCGCCACACCGACCGGCCCGGAGCGTTTCCCCCGAGCGGGCACCCTGGACCAGTACATCGACTATTCCAGGGCCGCCGAGGAGGCCGGTGTGCACGAACTGTTCGTGGACTTCGGCCAGATGTCGGCCACACTCGACGAACGGGTAGACCTCGCGGGTCGATTCATCGAAGGGGTACGAGCGGGTTGATGTGACGGCGTCTCGCCCGGCTTCCGAATTGCCTGCGCCCCCCGCGCGGGTCAGTACGAGGAGCGACCTCGTGCCGCGGTTCCGGCCGGCCACTCAAGCACCGTCAGCTCGGGCCAGTGCAGCCGCCAGCGGGCCGTCTTGCTCTCGTAGACCTCCCGCGGGGCAAGCACCGGATTGGGCCGTACGACCAGGTTGAACACATCGGAGAGGCCGTGCGGCGCGTAGACGCGCCACCGGCCGCCGGGCTCCAGCCGTACCCCCAGACAACAGGTGGTGGCCGCGAAGCTGTCGATGGCCGCCTCCGTGGACGCATAGGGAGCGCGTGCGACGCCGAACTTCTGCTCGTACCAGAGGTGGACCCGGGCCTCGTTGCGGATCTCGACCTCGGCCGGCAGCCCGGCAAAGGCCTCCGCACCCGCTGCGATCACCGCGTCCTCCGCCTCCCACGACAGATCGCTGCCGTCGAAGTAGAAGACGTCGTAGTCCTTGATCCCGCTCGTGGGTGGCCTGTCAGTGACGACGTTCCACACGGTCTGGAAGAGGCAGCCCGCCGTCACGTACCAGCCGGGCAGGGCCAGGGACGCGGACCGTTCCAGCACCTCGAGCAGTACCTCGTTGCGGGAGAGGACCGACGTGAGAGTGGCGAGTTGTTCATCCAGCGGAAGGCGACCGATCACGGGTCATGACTACCACGCGACGCGCCGACCAGGGCGGGGGCGTGACGAGCTTCGTCGCCGGAGGGTCACATCCCAAGCACCTGGTGCCGCCTGTGCGGTGGGAGGCGGGCAGCGGTGTGGCGCGCGGGGGCGCCTGCGAGCACTCGCGGGAGTCCGGATCGCACGATCAGTACTCAGTCCTATGGCGTCGATGCTGCAGTCGCGGCCTTCAGCCTGTTCCCCGGGGCGGGTGCGACTGTCGTCCGTACAGAGCGGTAGGGGGTGCCCGGTCCGTCGTGCGGATACCGGACACCCCCGATCAGTGCGTCAGCTGTTGTGGCCGAGGGCCGGAAGGTCGGTTGCGGTCACGTCCGACTCGTACACCAGCCCGACCCGGTGGTTGTACTGGATCGTGTACATCTTCTTGCCGCCGGTGACCACCGCTCCGCTCGAGGGGAAGAAGTCGTCCGTGGCGGCCGGCGGCTGGGTGGCGACATAGGCCTGGCCGGCAGGGACGGAGTACATGCTCAGCGGGGCCTGCGTCGACGGGGACAGCCCGGCGGGGTACTCAGCGGCGTCCGGGTAGCTGGAGCCGTAGACCGCGACAGGGTCGGCGCCGGCGGACTTGATCACCTTCACACCGTGCGCCGGTACGGTGTTGCGGCCGAGCGGGTTGTAGAACCACACCTTGGCGCCGCTGTACCAGATCGCGGTCCAGGCACCGGAACGATCGGCCACCACGAACTGCTGGCCTGCCTGAGCCGTGCTGCCCCAGTCGTTGATCCGGTCGGTGCCGGCGCCACCCGGGTGGACCGCCTGGTCCCCGAAGAGGGGGGCGGTCTGGCTGGGTTCGGTGTGCAGGAAGACGAAGTTCGACGGCTGCTGCTTGTCGGTGCAGGCGGTGGTGTCACCGGTCGGGTCGTCCGCCGGGCAGATCTGCACGGTCTGCCGGTTTGAGGAGAAGCCGGGGGCGATGGTCACCACCGAGCCGACGCGGCCCACGCCGTGGACGCCCTTGATCGGCGCGCCCAGGAGCTTCATGAAGTGTTCCCAGTCCCAGGACGTGCCCGGGTCCCAGTGCATGCCGGAGACCAGGGCCGACGAGGGCCCGGCGACATTGTCGTGCCCGATGATGTGCTGCCGGTCCAGCGGTATGTCGAAGCGGGCGGCGAGGTACTTCACCAGATCCGCCGTGGCCTCGTACTGGGCCTCGGTGTACCAACTGCCGCCGTGCGCGGCGTAGCCCTCGTGCTCGATGCCGATGGAGTGCATGTTGGTCGAGTAGTTGCCCGCGTGGAAGCCCAGGTCCTTGGTGGGCACCATCTGCGTCACCGCGCCGTCCGACGACCGCATCACATAGTGTGACGCGCTGCCGCCGGGATTCTGGAAGGTCGCGATGGCGGACTCGTAGGACGACTCGGTGTCGTGGATGACGATGGAGTCGATCCGGATGCCGTTGGCGGGGCGGTTGGAGACCTGGCCGTTCGACGGGGCGGCCGGGACGAAGGTGCATTCCACCGTGGAGGGACACTCGGTCTCCGCGGTGGCCGCCGCCTTGAGGTGGAGGGTGCCCAGCTGCGCGGTGGCCGGGGAGACGTCCGGGGCTGCGGTCATGTTCACGCGCTGCCCGTCCTGCGTGGTGCGCCGGGCGCCGTGCTTGACGGTGGAGAACACCCGGTCGGCGAACGCGGCGGCACCCTGCTGATGCGCGGAACCGCTGTAACGGGCCACCGCCGCGTACCACTTGCCCGGGTCCGACGACGCGGCGCCGACCGTCGCCTTCTGGTACGACGCGAGCAGGGCGGCACCGCCGCGGATGTTGGCCGCCGGGTCCTTGCGCAGTTCCTCGGCGGACAGGCCGGTCAGTCGTGCCGCCGCCTCGAGGGTGTGCAGGGCGGGGTCCGCGGCGAGCGTCTTGAGGTCGGCGCGGCCGACGGCCCCGGCGTCGCCTCCGGCCAGCATCTCGGGTGTGACGTCCGTCAAGTGCATCGGACCGTAGCCGCCGTTGGTGCTGTACCGGCCGGCGTGGTCCTCCCACGCCGACTCCTGGTACGCGACGCCGAGCAGCACCTGCTGCGGGACGTGGAACTCCTTCGAGGCCGCGGCGAAGTCATCCTGCCGTGCGGTCTTCGACGGCGTGGCGTCGCCGCTGGCCATGGCGGTCAGCGGCAGGACGGCCGCGCCCGCGAGGGCGACCATGCCTGCCGCCGCCAACAAAGGCACACGGTGTCGCGACTTGCGCCGGCGGGAATCTGTGGATCTTGTCATGAAGCGTTCCTGAACTCTCTGGCCGAGTACGAACGGCGCAGTGGGCGCGTGAAGGGCGAAAGTCGCGTCGGTACGCGCTCTGACAACGTTGTCACCCTCACTTGAGACGTGGTCGGATCCGTTCCGGGGCCCATGGGATGACCGCACGTGGGGGCGTCATCGACTCGCCGGGTAGATCCTTTCGCGTGCGATTGTTATTCGTTGAACGCATAACGAGCAACCACCATTGTGTGTGGACGTTGTGAATTGCCTAGGGGGTGGCCGGCGGTGCAGCGCCTTTCCGGCCTGCTCGCTCCAGGGCGCGCTCGACGAGCAGAGCCATGCGGAAACGGAAGGAACGGCGTCCTTTGTTGCGGGCGCGGCTGCGTACGCCGCTGTACAGGGCGGAGCGTGAGCCGGGAAGGGGCTGTTGCGGGTCGGCTGGTACGTCGGCTCCGGCACGGAGCGGTGCTCGGCCCGGGAATGCCGGGTCAGTGCCGGAGAACGGCTGACGACCAGATGCGACCGTCGTCCATGGTCAGTTCGACCCGCTCGAGGTGGCCGCGGTGGCGTAGGCGATCCAGGTCGCTTGCCCGGAGGCCGGCATCCACCAGGAGCCGGCGTCGCGGCTGGAGCCGTCCTTGAGCATGAGCCGGCAGGTGTAGTGCGTGCCGGGGGCGCCCGAGGTGATCTGCATGACCACGACGCGGTCCTTGCCGGCCAGACTCGGTTCGACGGTTCCGACCGCAGTCCCCGAGGCGGTGACCAGGGATGCTCCGCGGTCGCCGAGGGCCACGTGAACCGGGGCGTGGTCGTGATGGAGCACGGTCACGGCTGCACCGCCCAGGCAGACCCCCGCGGCCGCGGCCGCCGCGAGCAGCAGCGTCCGACGAGGGCGGCGCTGGCCGCGGATGCGGCCGGGCGACGCGGGTTTCGGACAGCCGGGGGAGAGGTGTACGTCGCCCGGGGCCGAACGTGAGCGATGGAGGGCAGAGCCCTCGCGGGTGGGATCCGATACCTGGATCGGTCGGGGTCGGAAGGGCGTTCGAGTCTCAGGCGGTCGAGGACCTGTGTCTCGAAACCAGGAGCCGCGACGGACGGTGATGCAGGCAGCACCGCATCGACGCCGGTGGCGACATCGTCGTAGGCCGGGTGGCAGGCGGGGCAGTCGGTGAGGTGCCGCAGCACCTCGTCCTCCGGGCCGGGGAGGGCGCCGAGCGCCAGGGCGACCAACTCGTCCTCATCGGGGTGGCGATCCATCACGGCGTTCCTCCTTCAGCGAGTCGCGCAGCCTTCGAAGACCGCTGCGGATGCGGGTCTTGGCGGTCCCGAGTGGAATGTTCTCCTGACGGCCGATCTCGGCGGCGGTACAACCGCCGAAGACGGCGCGGGCCTGTTCCGGTGGGAGGGCGCGCAACCGGCGCAGGGCGCGCTCGCTCTCCAGCGTGGTGAGGGCCCGTTGCTCGGGATCGTCGGGCCCGGGGTCGCTGCGAAGCGCCACGTCGATGAGGCGTTCCAGGGTGGCGTCCGTGGCGGGCCTCGCCCGGCGGGCGCGTACGGCATCGATGGCCGCGTTGCGTGTGATCGTCAGCGTCCAGGTGAGGACCGAGGCGCGCTGGGGGTCGTAGCTGCCTGCCGCGCGCCACGCACGCACGAACACCTCCTGGCTCACATCCTCGGCGAGGGCCGGCTCCCGGGTCACCGACAGCGCGAGGCCGTACACGGGGTCCTGGAAACGTCTGACGAAGGCGACGGACGCCTGCTCGTCGCCCAGCGCGAAGGCGGCGACGAGCGTGACGTCGTCGACCTGGTTCGCACGCGAGAACAGCACCACGTCCCTGTGTACGTACGAACCCGGCGAAGAGATTGGCGAAGCGGTCGGGATTCTTTTCGGGAATGTGGCGCAATCCCGTGGCCGGACTCGCCCGTACAACCCATGCGACTCGGTCGTACGGGCGAGCGGAATGGAACCGGAGGCACCATGCATCGTGGAAGGATCGCCGTGTCCGGGCTGGCTCTCGTGGCCGCCCTCGGGCCGGCGGGCTGCGGCGGAGGCAGTACCGGCAATGAAGACGGGGGCCAAGAGCCAGGGGCCGGCAGCAGCCATGAACCCCTCCGCTGTCCGGACGAACGACTCGCCCTTGGGTACGGTCCTCGTGGACGGCAGTGGCCGGACCCTGTACCTGTTCACCGCGGACGGGAAGAACACGAACTCCATGGACTGCGACGCGGCGTGCCTCAAGCTGTGGCCGCCCATGGAGGGCAAGCCGAAGGCCGGCGGCGGTGTCGACGCGGGCCCGATCGGCACGACGGACGACGCGGGCCGGGCGCAGGTGACATACGCCGGGCACCCGCTGTACTACTACGCCGCCGACCGGGCGGCAGGCGACGTCAAGGGCCAGGGCATCGGCGGTGTCTGGTTCGCGCTGGATGCGAAGGGTGCCGCGGTCAGGAAGGCCGCCCCGGCCGCCTCCGCCACCCAGGACGGCGGCGACGGCGGTTTCGGCTACTGAGCTCGGCACAGGTGTTGAGCGGCAGCATGCGGGCGATCGACCCGTGCCTGCCACTCAATAGGCGGGTGCTGGATGGACGAGCCGACACAACAGCCAGTTGGACAATACCTCCGAGCCCGGTCCTTCAGGGTCGGGTCAAAGTTGCCCTGTCCAGGGGTCGGTTGCCCGCAGACGAGGTGTTGACCTTGGGGGCAGGCGACGAGACGGGTCCCGGGAGGCTGGGTTCGCAGTCCGACGGCATGGCACCCGTCGCCTTCCGTTCGGATGCAGTGTGCCAGGACGATGCAGTGCGCGGGAACGACCTCACTTGTGACGTGGGGACGCGCCACGGGAGTCGGCTCGAGCTGTCGAGCCTGCGGCTGGGCTCGGGTCGCGTCCTGTCGTAGGGGAGTGCATTCCCGGGGGCCGGAACGGTAGCGCTTTGTCCTACGTCTGCGTTGGCAGGCCCATCATGGTCATTGGGGGGAGACGATGGAGACCGAGCGTGCACGACTGTGGTGGAGAACGGCCGGCCCTTGGCAGAGAGGCACCGTGGTCCTGGCCCTCTTGGCGGCTCTGATCGCCGTGGTGCTGGCTATGCGAACGGTGTTTGCGCCCTGGGCCTTTCCGCTGCCCGGGCAGCCCAGGCTGACAGGCTACTGGCAGGGTGAGATCTCGTATTCGAAGACCGACACCAGGCGGGTCCTCCTGCGGCTGAACTACAACGAGAACTGCGAATCTGCCTGCGGTATGACAGGCGGGATGAAGGTCTGCGGAGCAGGCAAGGACGCGAGGGGCGACGTATCGGGGGACGTGCGCAACTGGCGAGGCACCCGATTCTCAGTGAGTCCCTGCCTTCCGCGCAGCAAGGGCGACGTGAACATCGAGCATATCGACGGCACTTGGAAGGGCGACGAACTCCGGATGCGAGCGAGAGCAGCGATCATCGACAGCGACGGCGCATGGCATTCGGATCAACAGCGGCCCGACCCGCCCGAGTTCGTGATGCATCGCAGCAGCGAGGCTGCCTTCGAAGCCGGCTGTGCCAAGGGGTGAGCCGTCGGGTGGGTCCGGCACCGTGCGTGCGCGGGTGCGGGGGCCCACCTCGACGGCGGCCGTGCGTCGGGAGGGCGGAATCGTCGCACCGCCCGGGACTCCTCGACTCAGCGGAACTCGTGAACCACCCGGATTCTGCCGACGATGTGGGCGTTGAACTCTTCGAGCTCCTCAGCCGGCACCCACAGTTCGAGGATGGTCTGTCCGCCGACCTGCTGGACCGGGTATCTGCGCAGGAACTCCGACTCGACCTCGAACCGGGTGACAAATCCGGCACCGTCGTGCTTGACGTTCCAGTCCCGCGCGATCCTGACGGCGTAGTCCTCGTTGAGCACCGGGTAGAAGATCGGCTGCTCGGGAAGCCGGGGCGGCCACGCACGCCAGTCCGACTCCCGCACGAGGTCCAGTTCCTTGAGGCCGGTAGGACGCCACAGGGTCGTCGTTCGCTGGCTGGTCACGGGGATCGCTCTCTGTGCGCGGCAACCGTGGTTGCGGCCGAAGGTGAGCCCTGAGCGTAGCGACAGGGTTGGCACGGCGGCCACGAAGTTTCGGGCCTCCGAACACCAACGGTGGCCGCGGCGCGTGCCCATGCAGGGGCGCGCAGCGGGCACCTTCCTCGCCCCGAGCCTGTGCGCCCGTGCCTGGACCGCCTTTCGAATGCGTGGTGCCCGCTGCGGGAGTTCGATCAACCGGCAGATGCCTCGGTCGGTTGCACGGGAGAAGGCTCAGTAGCCGGCAGTCAGTGCGCCGTCGATGGCGAGAGCGGCTCCGTTGATGAACGGGCTTTCGTCACTGAGCAGGAAGGCGGCGAATGCCGCGATCTCCGCCTCGTCGGCGGCTCGGCCGGTCGGCTGCTTGTCGAGGATGAGGCCGGCGGCTTCCGGACTGCTCTCGACGACGCCGCGCCACAGTGGAGTGTTCACCAGGCCTGTCACGAGGGCGTTGACCCGCACACCCTCTCTGGCGGCGTCGAGCGCCGTCGAACGGGTGAGGCCCACAACTCCGTGTTTGGCAGCCGAGTAGGCCGCAGCGGACGGATCGCCGACCACGCCGACAACGGAGGCGTTGTTGACGATGGAGCCGCCGCCACTGGCCACGATCGCGGGGATCTCGTACTTGAGGCTGTAGAAGACGCTGGTCAGGTTGAGGGCGATCACACTGTCCCAGAAAGACGCGTTGATGTCCCCGATCGCTCCCTGGCTGGTCCCGCCGCCCGCGTTGTTGAAAGCGCCGTGCAGGCCGCCGAACTCCTGGACGGCGACCTCGACCAGATGGGCGACCTCCTCCTCGACCGTCACATCCGTGGGGACGAACAGTGCCTTCCCGTGCCCGCGGGCGATCTCCGTCACCGGGCAGGACATCACGCTGCTGATGAGCGGGATCTACCAGACGGCATCCCCGCTGCAGGCCACACAACCGCACCTGTGGCGTCGCTATCTCCACCTGGTCTTCGACGGCATGCGGGCCGCCGACGGGCCGCCACTGCCGGGGCCGCCGCCGCACGAGAGCGCGGCGTCGGTGGGCGCCCGGGCCGTCTGCCGGAACAGGGCACGTGACAACGAGGACGCGGCATTGTCCGCGTCCTCGTTGTCGGGGTCGGCCCTCGGCAGGCGGCCGAGGTGGGACGGTCAGTACCGGCCGCCGACGGGGGCCGGTACGGCGTCGAGTTCGGCAAGGTCGGCCGGAGACAGCGGGACGTCGGCGGCGCCCGCGTTGTCGGTCAGGTACTTCGGGGTCTTGGTACCGGGGATGGGAACAACATGCGGGCCCTGAGCCATGAGCCAGGCGAGGGCGACCTGGGCAGGCGTGGCACCGATGCGGTCGGCGGCTGCACGGACCTCGTTCGCGATGTCGAGGTTGGCCTGCAGGTTGTCCTGCTGGAACCGCGGCAGACGGCGCCGCTGGTCCTTCTCCGGAAGTTCGTCGAAGGAGGCGAAGCGGCCGGCGAGGAAGCCGCGGCCCAGCGGCGAGTACGGCAGGAGGGCGATGCCGTGTTGCCGGCAGTAGGGCAGGACCTCGGCCCGGACGTCACGGGTCCACAGGGAGAACTCGGACTGCACGGTGGTCACCGGATGCACGGCCTGGGCCCGCTGGATCTGCTCGACGCCGACTTCGGACAGACCCAGGTGCCGGGCCTTGCCGGCCGTGACGGCCTCGGCCAGGGCACCCCAGGTCTCCTCGATCGGGACCTCCGGGTCGACTCGGTGGAGCTGATAGAGATCGACGTAGTCGGTGCCCAGACGGCGCAGACTCGCGTCGATGGCGGCACGCACGTGCTCGGGTCGGCCGTTGGGCTTGACGAGCGGGGACCCGCCGGGGCCGCCTGTGGGGTCGATGGCCTCCATGCCCACCTTGGTGGCGATCACCGCGTGCTCCCGGCGGTCGGCCAGGGCCCGGCCGACGAGTTCCTCGTTGGTGTAGGGGCCGTAGACGTCAGCCGTGTCGATCAAGGTCATGCCCAGGTCGAGGGCCTGGCGGATGACGGAGACCGAGGTGGCTTCGTCACGCGGTGTGGCCATGTCGTAGGCGAAGCTCATCCCCATGGCGCCCAGGCCGATGACGCCGACCTGCGGTCCGTGGGTGCCCAGGGTGGTGGTGCGCATGCTGGTGTCCTGCTTTCGTGGCTGCCGGTTCTCAGCCCCTTGAAAGGGGGCCGCTGGACGTACGGTCACTCGCGGCCCTTCCACCGTCGCGCCCCCGCGCATCCCGTGGCAGGCCGAACGGTGCTGGGGAGTGGCGTTCCAGGGAGTGATACGGCCCCCCACAGCCCCCTCGATCGCGTCAGCGACTTGCGACACTGTCCATATGAGCTCTGACCAGCACAGCAACGAGCTGGCGCGCTTCCTGCGCGCCCGACGCATCCAGGTGACGCCTGAGCAGGTGGGTCTTCCCATGGGCCCGGGGCTCCGCCGCACTCCGGGACTGCGCCGCGAGGAACTCGCCACTCTTGCCGGGGTCAGCATCGACTACTACACCCGCCTCGAACGCGGCAAGGAGACCCGCCCCAGCCCAGCCGTGGTCGACTCCCTCGCCCGGGCGCTGCGCCTGGAGACGGACGAACACAGGCATCTGCGCCGACTGGCGGCCCGGGCCGCTCGAACCGCTCCCGAGCCACCCACCGCGCCCAGCCGCGCGGTGCGGCCTGGCGTCCAGCTTCTGCTGGAGAACCTGCGACCTGGCCCGGCCTACGTCCTGAGCCGCACCCTGGACATACTCGCGGCCAACCCCGGCGGCCTGCACCTGTACGCGGGCATGGAGAGCTGGCCGGTCAAACAGCGAAATCTGGCCCGCTACTACTTCCTCCATCCCGCGGCGCGCGACCTGTTCCCCGAGTGGGACACCCGTATCCGCGGCTGTGTCGCACGCCTACGCGCTCTGGCCGGCACCGATCCGGACGCCCCCGACCTCGCCCAGCTCGTAGGTGAACTCCTTTTGAAGAGTGAGGACTTCGCCCGCCTGTGGGAGCGCTACGATGTGCGCCCCCATCGCCCAGGCACCAAACGCTTCCATCATCCCCGGGTCGGCGACCTCACCCTCGGCTACCAGTCCATGCTGCTCGAAGGCACCTCTGGTCACCGTCTCGTCGCCTACTACGCCGACGTGGCAAGCCCCGACCACGACGCCATGGTTCTACTCGACATGCTGGGCACTCAGCACGCCTCCGGAGCCGCCGGTCACGCCGAACTGCCGGCACACGATCAGTGAGGTATGGCGCTCGCTCCACTGTCCCCGCGTACGCCGTCGTTGCCGTCGTCGGGTGATGTCGGCTTGGATGGCGTGATGGAACGCGTCGAGGCAGAACTCTTCACTGATGGCGGCAACAACGCCGTTGTCCGCCTGCCCGGTCGTAGGTTTCCCGGGGTGCTGATTCAGGGCGACTCCCTGCGCATCCTCAGGAACGACTTGGCCCAGGTGGTGGAGGCGTGCGAGCGCAGCGATCCGGCCGAGGCCCGGGACTCCGGTGACTTGCTCCTGGCCGCCCTCGACGCTCTGCTGACGCGCTATGAGGATGCGTTGCACAAGCACGGGATCCCGCGGCCCTATTGAGCGGTGTGACCTGCAAAGCCCATTCTTCCGAGGGAATTCCGGTCGGCGTACTGGGGTGTCGGCCCTCGACCGCGGGTCAGCCGGGAGGCGTCTCGCACAGTTCCCAGGGCGCCTGCCGACTCGCCGTCGAACGGCTGGTTCGCGCTTTGATGTTCCGTCTCGGCCGTGAGCGGGGCGAACGTGAGGCCCCGGACCTGGCCGCTGCGATCCCGCGGCGCTGCGGGCACACATCCCGACCACATGGACCAGTGACTCGCATGGGGCGGCGAGCACCGCCCTGGCCGTCAGGGCAAGGCGAGTCGGCGTCGGAGACAGGAGATCCGAGGGCTGTGGGTACCGCCGGTGGTCACCGCGCGAAAGCCGCTCGGGGGTGCTTACGCTGAAGGCGTGCCCGAGGACGACTCCCGACAAAGGGAGCATCGCCTGTCTCCGCGCGAGGAAGACCTCGCGATTCTCGACGCGCTGTTCAACCAGTCACCGATCGGCGTCGCCGTCTACGACAGCGGACTGCGGGTCGTACGGGCCAATTCCGCGCTGGAACGCATCCACGGGGTTCCCAATGCGCGATTGCTCGGTCACCGGCTCGGCGAGGTCCTGCCCGACCTCGACACCGCCGCCATCGAAAGCCGACTCGTCAGGGTCCTGGAGACAGGTCAGCCCGTCGCCGGCACCGAGGTGCACGGGCGCACCCCCGCCGACCCCGACAGGGATCGTGTGTGGGTGGCGTCCTCGTTCGCGCTGACCGGACAGGATGGGCGAACACTGGGTGTCACCGATATGGTGATGGATATCACCGAACGTCACCGTGTCCGGAAACGTCTGGCCCTGCTCGATCATGCTGCGGCCCGTATCGGCACGACGCTCGACGTCACACGCACCGCCGCCGAGCTGGCCGATGTCCTGGTTCCGGCCCTTGCAGACCTGGCCACGATCGATCTCCTGGACGGGGTGGAGGCAGGCGAGGAGCCTCTCACCCCCGGCACGGGCGGGATCGAGCTGCGTCTGACGGCGCGCAAGGCCGCTCGGCCGTCCATCCTCGAAGGACTGCGAGAGATGGGTGACATTCAGGAGTTCGCCGCAGACACCCCGCACGCACGCAGCCTCGTCAGCGGGCAACCCGTGCTGGTGCCGGTGATCGCCCCGGACGCCGGTTGGGTCGGTGGCTCCCTCGATCCCAGGGCGCAAGCGCTCGTGGAGCGGGGGACGCACTCCCTCATGGTGGTGCCCCTGCGGGCCAGGGACACCGTTCTGGGTGTGGCACACATGTACCGCACGTCGGCTCGCCCGGACGCCTTCGAGCCTGACGACCTGGTGCTGGCACAGGATCTGGTGGCCAGGGCGGCTGTCTGCGTGGACAACGCCCGACGCTACACAGGCGAGCGTGTCGCGGCCGTCACCCTTCAGCGGAGTTTGCTCCCGCGCAATGTGCCCGAGCAGAGCGCGGTCCACCTTGCTTACTGCTACCGGCCCGCCCGTACGCACACAGGGGTGGGCGGCTGCTGGTTCGATGTGATTCCGCTGTCCGGCGCTCGCGTCGCCCTCGCCATCGGCGACATACCCGGGACGGGCATCGAGGCCGCTGCCTGCACCGGTCAGATCTGTTCCGCCGTTCGCACCCTCGCGCAACTGGATCTTGCCCCCGAAGAGGTCCTCGCCCGACTGGACAACATGGTGCCGCGCCTGGTCGAACGCGCCCGTACCTCGGGATCCGCACCGATCATGGACGGGCTCGTCGGAGCGACCTGCCTCTACGCGATCTACGACCCGGTCTCGTGCCACTGTGTCATGGCCAGCGCGGGCCATGCGCCGCCTGCCGTCGCCGAACCGGACCGTCCGGTACGATTCCTCGAATTGCCGCCCAACGAGCCCCTCGGCCTGGGCGATCCGGTCTTCGAGCCGCTGGAGGTCGAACTGCCCGCGGGCAGCGCCCTCCTGTTCCACACCCGAAGCATGGCGGATTCCCGTGACGCCGGGCGGGCTCTGGACGAGCAACTCTGCGCGATCATCGCCCAGGACGGCATGCCGCCGGAGGACATCTGCCAGGCTCTCGCCAACGTGGCGGGCTCCCGCATCGGACCGCAGGAGGACCTGGCTCTGCTCCTCGCCCGTACCCGTCGTCTTCCTGCTGCTCAGGTCGCCACATGGGACGTGCCTGCCGAACCCGGTGCCGTCGCGGACACCCGCTCGCTCGCCTTGCACCAGTTGGAGCGGTGGGGCCTGGAGGACCTGGCGTTCACCACTGAACTCGTCGTCAGCGAACTGGTCACCAACGCCATCCGGTACGGCGTTCCGCCGATCCGGCTCCGGCTCATCCACGACCAAATGCTGATCTGCGAGGTCAGCGACGCCAGCAGCACCTCGCCCCATATCCGGCGGGCGGCCACCATGGACGAGGGCGGACGCGGACTCTTCCTCGTCGCCCAGTGCTCCCAGCACTGGGGCACCCGCTACCACGACTGCGGCAAGACCATCTGGGCGGAGCAGGACGCCCACCCCCACGGCACCTGAACGTGACCCGTTGCCCCGTCAGGTTCGCCGACAGGCGGGCGCAGTCGGCTACTTGGAGGCCCTACGATCCCCTCTTCAAGGGCTGAGACGCGTCGTGGTGTTGGTCCTGCCGCCCGGACACCGCTTCTGGTTTCCCGGACAGTGGCCGGGCGGCTGCCTCCGGCGCGCCAGGTCCTTCCCTTGGACGAATGCCGCAAGTAGGGTCACACGGCGAGAGGGTCGGTGGTTGCTGATGCAGATGACCCGGATGCGTGTGGCGGCGGCGTTGCTGTTGCTCGGATCCATGGGAGCTCTGGCGGCCTGCGATGACCAGGGGTCGGCCACCGACGACGACCACCCGTCTGCGCAGGACTCGGCTCGTCCAGTGAGGGCTCCGACCACTCCGGGTGCCGCAACTCGATGTACCACCGTGGGGGATGAGGAGGACTCCGCCACATCCGGCGGGGTCATCGCCGGTCCCTTCGCGGGTATGCGGGGGGCCGGTCACGAGTCCGGACTCGCCAAGTTCTGGGTGGCAGCCTCGAATCGACCGAGCCGAACCGATGACGCCGTCATCCGTGTGGAGGTTGTCGACGACGAGCGCCCATCCGATCCGGCGCTGTATGTGCGGACGGCGAAGGACATCAAGACGGTGGTCCCGCCGCCGACGGCCGGTCCAGAGCGCATCTACAACGGCACGATCTTCGTGCCCACCTCGGGCGGCACAAAGTTGCGGATCACTGTGACGATCGGCGAAGCGACGGGCTGCTTCGTGATCCGGCTGTAGGGCGGAGCCGGCGAGGCGCATGCTTCATCGGCGTACCTCGAGTGTCCATGGACCTCCTGCGTACGGCCCTGCCGAGTCAGCACTTGGGAGTCGGTCGACCGCCCTCCACGGAGGACACTCCGTTCAATCGGCAGGCCGGTCGTCGAGCCTCGCGTCACACCTTGTTGAACGCGGCCGTGCAGATCGGGTCCGGCACGGGTGCCGGACCCCATCGCATGTGATGGGCCTCACCGATGCCATGCGACTCGTCACCGTTTCGAGAAGTGACGTTGAGGACGTCATCGTTACGCGACGTAAACGCTGACCATGGCGTGCCGGGCCTGTGCAGTCGCCTCGGACGCCGCCGCGGAGACAGCGCGAAGGATCGCCCTACGCGCACGTGGACGGGATCGTGGCCCCGCATGCGGCCGACGAGGGGGCGACTTACGCTGATAAGCGGCGAAGAATGCCTCAGTCGCCGGGGTGAAAATGAGGAGGCGCTTCCCGCATGGCGAAACTACTCTTCGTGATGACTGGAACCGCGTACTGGACGCTCAAGGACGGCACCAGATATGCGACCGGCTACTGGGCCGAGGAGTTCGCGGTGCCCTACAAGGCGCTGAAGGCTGCCGGGCACGAGGTTGTGGTGGCCACGCCCAGGGGTGTTGTTCCCACTGTCGACATGATGAGCCTGCGCCCGGAGATGGCGGGTAGCGCCGAGATCGCCCTCGACCTCGAGGCCATCATCCGTTCCGCGGAGGAGATGCGGCGCCCCATACAGTTGGCGGACGCGCGACTGGAGGATTACGACGCCGTCTACTTCCCCGGTGGCCACGGGCCCATGGAGGACTTGTGCGTCGACGCCGATGCGGGCCGACTGCTGACGGCGGCACTGGCCTCGGGCAAGCCCCTCGCCGTTGTGTGCCATGCGCCCGCTGCGATGCTGGCCACCAGGATGCATGGTATGTCCCCCTTCGCTGGTTACAAGGTGACGGCCTTCACCAACGAAGAAGAGGAGGCCGTCGGCCTGGCGCCCAGGGCACGGTGGTTGCTGGAGGACGAACTGAGGGGACTCGGCGTCGAATTCATGCGCGGCGAGAAGTGGAAGCCGTACACGGTGGTGGACCGAACCCTCTACACGGGGCAGAACCCGGCATCGGCCGCGGTCCTGGCAGAGCGACTGCTCAAGGCACTGGTCTAGGGGTGGCGCGGAAACTTCCCGCTTCCCCAGCCCTGCAGCGAAGGGGGTTCGTTGAGAATGACCTCTCATCACGTCAAGAAGGTCGCCGTCGTGACCGGTGCCTCGCAGGGCATCGGTGCGGGCATCGTGGAAGCGTTTCGCAAGAGCGGTTACGGCGTCGTCGGGACCTCCCGCAACATTTCCCCCTCCGACGACGAGGGCACCCTGACGGTCCAGGGCGACATCGCCGAGGCCGCGACAGCCGAACGTGTCGTCGCTGCGGCGATGGAGAAGTTCGGCCGTGTCGACACGCTCATCAACAATGCCGGAATCTTCATATCCAAGCCCTTCACGGAGTACACCCAGGGCGACTACGAAGCGGTGACCCGTGTCAACCTCACAGGCTTCTTCCGCATCACCCAGCTCGTCGTCGAGAAGATGCTGTCCCAGGGGGGCGGGCACATCGTGAACATCACCACGAGCCTGGTCGACAACGCGGATTCGCGGGTTCCCTCGGTGCTGGCTTCGCTCACCAAGGGAGGGCTTCAGTCGGCCACGAAATCACTTGCCATCGAGTACGCCACACGCGGGATTCGGGTCAATGCTGTATCGCCGGGAAACGTCAACACCCCGATGCATGCCGTGGAAGACCATGAAGCACTCGCCGCCATGCATCCGGTCGGCAGGTTGGGGGAGCAGAGCGACATCGTGGACGCCGTGCTCTACCTGGAGAACGCCCCGTTCGTCACCGGCGAGATCCTGCACGTGGACGGCGGCATGAGTGCCGGGCGGTAGGTCGGGCGCGGGGATGGCGGCGCCACCGGCGCCGCGGTAAGCCCCTGAGTACGGCAGCGTGCCGGCGGTGGAGCACGACTCGCCTCACCGCACTCGTCCAAGCCGTCCTCGTCCCGCACCTCGACACAGCAAGCCGAGGTTGGAAAAGGCTCAGTGCACGCAGTAGTCGTAGCGCCCCTTGGAAGAGATGGGCTCGGACACGCTGCAACTACTCGGGAGCGATACGCTCCAACACCTCGGCGGCCGCGGCGATGTCGCAGCCCTCCAGCCGGGAGAAGACATGGCGTCGCACACTCGCGAGGTTGGTGGGCCACGCCTCCTTGAGCTGCGCCAATCCGGCAGCCGTGAGCACGGCGAACCAGGCCCTTCCGTCGTCGGAGCACTTCTCACGAACGACGAATGACTGTGATTGAAGTCGGTTCACCACTCTTGTCATCCCGCTGAGGGACAGCCCGCACATGTTGGCCAACTCGCTCATGCGCATGTGGTTGTCCGGCGCTTCGGAGAGGTGCATCAAGACTCTGTACTCGGTACCGGAAATCGGATGTTCCTCGAGCATGTCCGCGTCGACGGTTCGGGGCAGGAGCGCCATGACCCTGCCAAGAGCCCGTAGGAAGGCCTCCTCGTCCCTATTCAGAGGTTCGATCGTCGTCGCGTCTGTCATACGCACAGTGTAGGTGCCCGATCAAGTTGGACGCGGACGTGCGCAGGGCCTTTCCTGCGTCGGCTGGCACACACGAGAAACAGATGTTCTGCATGTTCCTCCTACCCGCAAACGCATCGCGGGTAGGTGAATGTGGGTGCCTTGATGTCGTTGGGCCCGGTGCTCACCAAGAAACCCGCACCTACCTGGAGTCCAGCAATCACGGGAGCAGGCTGCGTCAGATATGTCGGCACCGCGGAATGCGACAGCCTCACCTCGTCGTCGACCGGGTACGCAAACCCCACGCACGCAAGGAAGTTGTCGGCGCGACCTACCGCGACCCGAATTCGGGGACCGGCAGCAGTGCCGCAGTACCTCCTCGCGGCCGGCGAACGGCAGGGAGTCGGCCGGAAGATGAGGGGCACCGCCCATGGCTTCGGCTTGCCGTCCGTGACGGTTGGCGTCCCGGGAGGGTTTGGGGTTCAGAAGGTGCTGCTGGGCCGCGCGCAGCTGAGGGCCAGGTACGGCACCGAGTTCGTCGGCCGGATTGCGGCGGGGGCCTCGACTGGTTCAGGGCCTCCGCCTGACGCCCCGTGACGGCCATGGCGGTGATGATCCGTGAGTGGGCTCGTTGTCGGGGTGGTGATCCACGGCTCGGCGCAGGGCCGTCAGCACGTCCTCAGACAGGGACGGAGCAGCCGCGAGAACTTCGTCGGCGGCCTCTTTGATCGTCGCGACGAATTCATGGCCGACCGAGGTGAATGCCGGATGCCCAGTGACCGACGTACCGTCGGCGACGATGTGGGACCGCGCCAGAGACGAAGGGCTTCGACGAAGCCCTGGGCGGCCGGCCTGTGCGGGGTCGCCGCCCTCGGCCCGCCCGTGGGCGTTGCCGGGGGACATACGCGATCGCAGGCGCGGAGATGGGCCCTGGAGGTCCTAGGCGGGCGGCAACCCCAGGATCGCCGGCCACGCGTCGTCGGGCGACTCGTGCGGTGTGCGGGGCCCAGTGGTGTCCCGAGGTCGGCGCGTCCCCGGTCCGGTGCATGCCCCTCGTGTGCCGGGGAGTGTTTGACGGTTGTCGACCGGTCGTCTAGTTTAGTTGACCGGTCGACTACTTCGACCGATCTTTTCGATCCCTTGATGAAGGAGCACCTTCGTGGCCACCCCCGTCAAGCTCGCCATCGTCTACTACTCGTCCACCGGCACGATCACGGAGATCGCCAGGGAGCTCCACGACGAAGGCGTCAAGGCCGGCGCCGAGGTCCGGCTTGTGAAGGCCGCCGAGCTCGCTCCGCGGGCCGCCGTCGATTCCAATCCCGCCTGGGCGGCCAACCACGCGGCCACCGCCCTGGTTCCCGAGGCCACCCCGGAGGACGTCGAGTGGGCCGACGCCGTCATCTTCGGCACGCCGACCCGTTTCGGCAACGTCTCATCGCAGCTGAAGCAGTTCATCGACACGCTTGGAGGCCTCTGGGCCGAGGGCAAGCTGGCCGACAAGGTGTACAGCGGCTTCGTCTCCAGCGCGACGGCCCACGCCGGCCAGGAGTCGACTCTCCTTGCCCTCTACAACTCGATTCACCACTTCGGTGGGCTCACCGTCACCCCCGGTTTCACCGAGCCGAACAAGTTCGTCGACGGAAACCCCTACGGCACCTCGCACGTCGACGCGCAGGGCACCAACCCCGTGGGCGACGTCACCCGCATCGCGGCCCGCATCCAGGTCCAGCGCGTCATCAAGATGGCAGGCGCCCTGAAGGCTGCCGCCTGACGACACGCACGTCCTGTAGGTGCCGCACGAGCGGTTCCCGGCTTGTGCGGCACCTGGAGGGCCCCCTCCGGACCCGAAGCCCCGTGGTCCCCGCCCGGTTCCATCCGAGAAGAGGAAAGAATTCATGAAGGAGTTCCTGGTCGAACTGACCACCACCGTGCCCGAAGGCGCAGAGCCGGCCGAGGTCGACCGGCGCCGTGCTGCCGAAGCAGAGCGGGCCAAGGAGCTGACCGCCCAAGGGCACTTGTTCCGGCTTTGGCGTCCGGTCGGCGAGCTTCGCAGCATCGGTGTGTGGCGTGCCGACGACGAGGCGGAACTGCGTGAGAAGGTCCTCGGAAGCCTGCCCCTGTGGCCCTGGATGACCGCGGTGATCACCGCCCTGCAGTCGCACCCCAACGATCCCGGCCGGACCAGCTGACCCCGCTCGGCAGAGACGGCGACACCCACCCCGGGCCGCCGTTCGGCGCAGCACCACAAGAGATGAGGAACTCCTGATGACAAGTACAGAGGCACAGCGGGCCGTGCTGAGCGGCGTCATGGACCGGTGGAAGACCGCGGTCGGTGCCCGCGAACCGCACAAGGTGGCCTCGTATTTCACCGAGGACGCGATTTTCCAAGGGCTCCACCCCTACAGCGTCGGTCGCGAAGGGGTCGCGGAGTACTACGATTCGCAGCCCCTCGGGTTGGCGGCGGAATACGAGGTGCTCGAGACGCGGACGCTTGCCGAGGATGTCCTGCTCGGCTACCTGAGTGTCGACTTCTCCTTCACCGACCGGCCGACCCTTCATGTGAGCCTCAGCATCGTGCTCCGGCGCATCGACGGTGAGTGGTACATCGGTCACTATCAGGTGTCCAAGCTCGACTGACGCGCTCAGCGGGTGTGTCGCTCCTGCCGCCGCCATCGACGGAACGGGAGGAGCGCGCACTCGTTCGACGCAGGGCGTCGTGCCTCCCTGCGGTGCGCGCGGTTTTGTCCGCGACACGGGACGGACGTCGGGCGAGGCCGTTCGGCCGTCGCCCGCGCACAACGGATCTCCGGGGAGGATCGGGCCGGCATCGGTGCTACCGCGCGTGCTTGAACACTTCGAGGCAGACGCCCATGAGGATCCCTCGGCGGCCTGGCAGGGTTTCACCATCGCCTGGAACTGGGCCGCGCCGCACCTGTGCGCGCTTCCCGTCACAGGAGCCGACATCGATCCCGTCGCACGTCCTCCGGGGGGATTCTCACTGTCCGGACAGTGGCGTCTGCCATCCGGTGAACGGCCCGGATGGGTGACGGTGTCGTGTGCCGCCGAGCGGCAGAGGGCCGAGGGGACACGGCGGAGGGCGGTCCGGACCTCTTCGTGATCAAGGCGGGCCTGCTGTCGCCGGCCATGAGTGGGGGCCCGTGGGAGGGTGCCACATCGGCTGTCGAACTTCGAGACGCGTACATGCCCGCCGGCCTCTCCACACGGTCCGCGGGTGCGCCCCTTCGGACAGGTGATGGGATCTTTCTGCGCACCGCTGTCACGGCCATGGCCCTGGGCGCGGCCCGGCTTCACCGATGCCCTGAGCGGGCTCACCACCGACGCGGTGCGTGTGGCGGCTGCCGTGACCATGCCACCCGCCGCATCGTCGGCCGGACCCGCCGACGTACTGCACGACTAGCGAGCGGTCCTCGTGGCAGCTGTGCACGCCACGCGCCACGCCCGATCGTCGCGGCCCGTGGCACCTTCCACAGCCTTGGGCGCCACCTCTGCTCCGGGCCTGCCGCACGGTCGGTCAGGCGGTTGCGGCCGCTTACGAACATGCGGCCCGATGGCTCGCGAGCGTCGATCGTCACCGCTTGATGTGCCTGATCGAGGGCGCTTCACCGATACTGCAATGTATGCGGTTCGTTGTGGAGCTTCTGCCGCCGCACAGCAAGATCCCTATGTGGAAGGCTTAACACAGTGACGACCGTCGCATATCAGGGTGAACCCGGGTCCAACTCGTCGACGGTCGCCCGAGCGCTCTTTCCCACGGGCAACGAGCTGGCCTGCACGAGCTTCGAACAGGCCTTGGATGCGGTGACACTGGGCGCCGCCGACGTCGCGGTGATCCCGGTGGACAACTCCGCTGCCGGACGCGTCGCCGACGTGCACCACCTGCTGCCCGAGTCGGGGCTGTTCATCGTCGCCGAGTACTTCCTGGCCATCCGTTTCGACCTCATGGGTGTGCCCGGCACATCGCTCGATCAGGTGGAGTGCGTGCGCAGTCACGTGCATGCCCTGGGGCAGTGCCGGAAGGTGCTGCGTGAGGGCGGCTGGCGCACGCTCGTGAGTGACGACACGGCCGGAGCGGCCCGAGAGGTGGCCGAGCTCGGCGATGCCCGGCACGCGGCTCTCGCCCCGCCTGCCGCGGCACGGCTTTTCGGCCTCGACGTCCTGCGGTCCGAAGTCGAGGACGACCCCGACAACACCACGCGGTTCGTCGTCCTCTCACGGGAGACCTCCTTTGCGCCGGCCACGGGCGAGCCGACGATGACGAGCCTGTTCTTCTGCGTACGGAACATCCCCAGCGCGCTGTACAAGGCGCTCGGCGGATTCGCCAGCAGTTCCGTGAACCTCACCAAGATCGAGAGCTATCAGATGGGCGCCGGGCTGAATCCCAGCCGCTTCTACGTCGAGATCGAGGGGCACCCCGACGAGCCCCGTGTGGACCTCGCGCTGCAGGAGCTGCGCTTCTTCTCCTCGGAGGTGCGCATCCTCGGGGTCTATCCCGCGCATGAGCACCGGCTGCGGGAACGAACGGGCTGAAGGGCGCTCGCCGTGCCGTCGGAGCAATCTCACCTCATCATTGCATCGTGAGGCCCCTCACACTTTTCCTCTGAAAGAGTGCGGAATGCGCCGTCCCCGTCCGTGGTTTCCCTGACACCCCCTCGCCCCGAGCCGACTGCGGCGCGGATACCGCGCGTTGACACACAGATGGGAATGGCCATGAAGCGATCGGAGATCAGTAACGCCCCTTCTCGTCTGCGCCGCGTCCGCATACCCGGGACGGTCCTGTCGCTTCCCCCCAAGGCTCCCCTGCCGCCGGAGGAGACGGATCAGGACGACTCCGAGGCGGACACGACCGCGGCCGACGCCGAGTGACGTGAGCGGCCTGCACGTCTCCTCGATGGACGCAGCCCCCGTGCCGCCGCTGTGCAACGGTTGACGATTCGCCGGCGGTGCAAGTGGGCGGTGGTGCGAGCGGGCGGCCGTACGGAGGGCTACCGGCGGGCGCACCACCGCTTGCGGAGACCTACCGGTTCATGTCCCGGTAGGTCTCGAGCAGCCTCAGCCAGACCTCACTGATGGTGGGGAAGGCCGGCACGGCATGCCAGAGCCGCTCGATCGGCACCTCGCCCGTGACGGCGATCGTGGCCGAGTGGAGGAGTTCCGCGACACCCGGGCCCACGAAGGTGACTCCCACGACGGTGCCGAGATCGGGGTCGATCAGCATACGGGCCCGGCCCTTGTAGCCCGGGGTGTACTGCTGTGCCCCCGCAAGGCGCGCCAGGTCGTAGTCGACCACATCCACCCGACGCCCGGTGCGTGCGGCCTCGTGCGTGGTGAGACCGACGGAGACTGTCTCCGGGACGGTGAAGACGACCTGGGGTACGGCTGTGTGGTCGGCGCTCGCCGCATGCGCGCCCCAGCGGGTGTCATCGACCGGCTTGCCGGTGGCGCGTGCGGCGATGGCGGCTCCCGCGATCCGGGCCTGGTACTTGCCCTGGTGGGTCATCAGAGCACGGTGATTGACGTCTCCGACCGCGTAGAGCCAGCCTTCGGCGACCTCGGTGACGCGGCAGGTGTCGTCCACGGTGAGCCAGTCCCCGGGACGAAGTCCGACCGTCTCCAGGCCGACGTCCGCGGTGTTCGGTGAGCGGCCGGTGGCGAACAGGATCTCGTCCGCGGTCAGTTCCTCGCCGTCCGCCAGGGTGATCCGCAGGCCGTCGTCCGTGCCGCTTTCGCGGATCACCGACGTGACGGAGGTCCAAAGCCGTAGGCCGACCCCGGAGTCGCGCAGTTCCTCCGCCACCAGCTCACCGGCGAACGGTTCCATGTTCGCCAGCACGCCGCCGCCACGGACGAGCAGGGTCACCTGGGAACCCAGCGCCTGCCATGCAGTGGCCATTTCGACGGCCACCACGCCGCCGCCCACAACGGCGAGCCGACCGGGCACTCGGTCGGCGCCCGTGGCCTCACGGTTGGTCCACGGCCGTGCGGTGTCGAGCCCGGGGATCTCTGGCAGGGCGGTACCCGAGCCGGTGCAGATCGCGACGGCATGCCGCGCGGTCAGCCGGACAGTGCCCTGGTCATCGGTCTCGACGGTCACCTGCCGTGGACCGGTGAGTCGCCCATGGCCGCGTATGAGGTCCACGGAGACGGAATCGAGCCAGTCGACCTGGTCGTCGTCCTTCCAGTACGCGGCCATCCTGTCGCGGTGCGCGAGCACTGCGTCCACGTCCAGCGGGCCCTTCACGCCGTCGCCCAGCCCGGGTACACGGCGTGCGTCCGCGCGCAGCATCACCGGCCGCACCAGCGCCTTACTGGGTTCGCAGGCCCAGAACGAGCACTCACCGCCCAGTAGTTCGCGTTCGACGATCACGGTGCTCAGTCCGGCCGCGCGGGCCCGGTCCGCCACGTTCTCGCCGACCGGGCCCGCACCTATGACGACCACGTCGTAGGTGCGGAAGGCCTCGTCCATCACTGCTCCTGTCACTCCGTCGGATGCTCCGGCCTCCGCACGCGCGGTCCTGCCGGAACGTGTGCGCCTGATCCTTGTTCGGTGGGAGGCCTTCGTCACCGGCCGGGGAGCCGGGTCGTCACTTCCTGAAGCACCCACTCGTTGCCGTCCGGGTCGCTGAAGGCGGTGAACGAGCCGTAGCTGGCGCGCTGCGGATGCGGGCCACTGACCCGTCCTTCTTCCGTACCGCGGTGGAAGACCCCGCCCGCGTCATGGAAGATCTCGCCCATTTCGATGCCGCGCTCGACGAACTCGGCGTGAGCCGTCTCGATGTCCGAGACGATGAGGTGCAGCCCCCGCACGGAACCGGGTGCGGCTGTGGTGACGCCGGTGCCGAAGAGTATCGAGCACTGCGAGCCGGGGGGCGTCAGGTGCACCACTCGGTAGCTGTCGTCGGCTGCATGGTCGACGTCCAGTCGGAAGCCGGCCTTCTCGTAGAAGGCCTTGGCCCGGTCGACGTCGGAAACGGGCAGCACCACAACTTCGAGTTTCAGATCCATCTTCGCCTTCGCTCTCACGGACGGAGGTTCCGCACCACTGTGCGTCACCGGTTCAACCGGTGAGATCCTGGCAAGCGGCAGTGTCACCTGTCAAACAGGTGACGCGATCTTTTCCGGAGACGGCGGCCGCCGGGATCCCCCTGCTCGTGATTCCCCGGTGGCCGGGCGTTCGGGGGGGTTCATTTGATTGACGTGTCAAGTATGTAGAGATATGATTGACGCGCCAATTAGAAGAGGTGGCTGTCATGGGGCAGCGGCGCAGGACGTATCCCACTGTCGAAGAGCTGCGAGACTGGCGGGACTTCATCGAGACCGCCGAGGCGCTGAGGTCCGAACTCGCGTCACGACTGCAGAAGGAATTCGCGCTGTCGCCGGGGGACTACGCGGTACTTCTGGCGCTGAGCGAAGCGGACGATTTCCGGATGCGCTCCTCCGAGTTGGCCGCAGCCATCCACTGGGAACGCAGCCGCCTGTCGCATCAGCTCGGGCGCATGGAGCGCCGCGGGCTGATCCGGCGCGACGAGTGCGCCACGGACAACCGCGGTGCCGAGGTGGCGCTCACCGATCAGGGTGCCCAGGCATTTCGAAAGGCCTCCCTGCCTCATCTGCGTGCCATCCGGGAGTTGTTCGTGGAGCCCCTCACCCCCGAGCAGATCGCGGCCGTCGGCGACATCATGGCGACGCTTCGCGCGCGCATGGCGTCGCTGACCGACACGTGAGCCGGGAGACGAGCCGTCCCGAGCTTCGCGCACGCATGACGCCGCTGACCGACCCATGGATCGGGAGGCGAAGCCCCACCCGATCGGCCCGAAGCGTTCGCGCGTGCGGCGAGGTCTGCCGCACTGACAGTGTGTTCGGGCACGCGGTGCAGCGGCGCACGCAGTAGGGCGCCCTCACGCCAGGGGGGAAGGGTGTGAGGGCGCCGTCCCACCGTCGGGGCCCGTTGATGAACACCGCGTCGGTGGGGTCCTGCTACTGGAGATACGGGCGAGAGGCCGGGGCTGGTTCACGATTCGACGAGAAACCCGGGCCGGACATCGCCCTTCCCCCTCGCCGGCTCATCGGAGGCCGGCCATGACCCCATCGTGCGAACGGCGGGGAGCGCGGCCGGTCAGGCCAGCATCTTTTGAACGGCCTGACGTGACACACCGAGCTCCCGCGCGATGTCGGCCTGCGACACGCCTTGGGCGATGAGGCTCTGCATCAAGCCACGCCGCTCGGCTGCGAACTGCTGCGCCAGGCGGGCGTGGTGGATCGCTTGCTCGCGGGCCTCCTTGATACGGCTCAAGGTGGGCTGATGCACAGAGAGGTCCTTGGTGTCTGCCATGGACCCCAGCATGACAACGGGGGGTTGACGCGTCAATCCCCGTTGCCATCTCTTGCTTCTTGGGTCCGGGGGCAGGTCCGGTCGGCCGGAGGAGGAGCACGGGCCCACTGCGGTCAGGTGGGGGCGGCCCGGCAGCGGCACCCAGGAAGCTTCCGTCGGTACGTGGTTGCACAGCGAGGCCATGCAACACATATTTGACCGGTCAAGCAAATGTGTCTCATATGTCGTACAGGCAGGGCGACTGCCGGGCATGTGTCGGCGCCGCCGTGTTCAATGGGCGCGGCGGCCTTGCTCGTCGTGCTGTGGGCAGGTTCCGGTCGCCGTTGTGGTGGGCGGCGGCGCTGTTGCGTAGGGGCCGGCGGGCTCACATCGCAGCGTCGGCCCGGTGGCCGACCCACCGAACAGGTGACGCGGCCGCCGCCTTATATTGACTGGGGGAAACGTCGTTGCGTGCCGGGGGGATTGAGCGCTCTTGCGAGCAGGCAGAACGTGTCGAGCTGCGGTGGTCGCCCTGCTCAGCGGCGTTGCCGCACTGTTCCTCGGCGCGTGCGGAACACAGGTGGTGGGTCAGGGCGACGGGAGGTCACCCTTGTCGACGACGACCGGGCCGATCCCATGGACCACTATGGCGCCTTCCGCGGTCACCGGAGCCCATCTCGGCGACGACCGCCGCACGCTGTTCCTCGATACGCAGGTGCCCAGTGGCGCACACGCGTGTGTCCGCGAACTCAAGGCAGTGCTCACCGAGCCGATGACGGACCTCGTGCGGGTGCAGGTCACCTTCACCTCGCCGTCCGCGGACAGGGCCTCCGGGTGCACCAAGGAGAGCACGGCCACGGCGAAGGTCAGGCTGCCCCAACCGCTGGGCGACCGGGAGGTGGTCGTCGACTACAACACGGTCTTCACCGCCCACGGTGCCGAACCGCCCGCGCTGCGGTTGTGCGGGGAACTCGGCTGCACACCGCCGACCACCGGCTGCACCGCCGCTTCCTACGAGCAGGCGTTGATGGCGGTCGACGCCCCCGCTCACACGTACCGGGACTCGGAGAAGTGCGACGGGGAGTGGCTCGTGCTGGACTTCTCCTGGCGCACGGGGCCGGCCTGCGGCGACTCCACCGACCCTGCCTGCTCCTCCCGGCTGGGCGATCGCTGGTTCTTCCGGGCGAAGAAGTCGGGCTGGGAGCCGATGCTGCGGACCTCGGCCGGAGGCTGCCGGGACGTGCAACGCAACGAGCCCGCCTTCCCCACCTCGTTGTGCGCGTCGCTCGCCCCGCTGCCCGCCTCACTGCACCCGAGTTACGCCCCGCCGTCCGCCACTCCGACGGCCGGATAGACCGTGGCTCCGACGGTCGTGGCGGACGTCCTCGGCGATGTGCGGGCAGAACTTTTGATCTACGTCCGCACGTTATGTGAGTGAAGCTCCGCTCGGAGTCTCGGCCGGGATGCGGGTACTCGCCCACGGATCCGCGAGCGGGCTGAGGTGTCTGTCCCGTACGTATGCGCAGCCTGCTGTCCGACCGGGCGACGGGCAAAGAATATGATCCGCCCATGTCTGAGCACTTTTCTTCCACTCTGCCGCACCATGTGCGTTCGCTGCCGCTGAAAACCCGGCGTGGTGACTTCGCCGCGCTGCAGTCCACGCCGACCGGCGGGGAGCATCGCGGCACCGTCCTGCTGCTTCCCGGTTACACGGGCAGCAAGGAGGAGTTCGTCCCCCTTCTCCCGGACATGTTCGACGCCGGCTATCGAGCGGTCGCGATCGATGCCCGTGGGCAGAACGAGACTGCCGGTCCGGACGACGAGGAAGCGTATCGGCAGGAAGCTCTGGCCCTGGACGTGCTGGCGCAGGTGGAGGCCCTCGGTGGACCGGTGCATCTGCTGGGCCACTCGATGGGCGGGCAGGTGGCCAGGGCGGCGGTGTTGACGGACCCCCGGCCCTTTCTGTCCCTCACGCTGCTGTCGTCCGGGCCTGCGCAAGTGGGTGAGGAACGGCAGTTGCAGCTGAAGCTGCTCCTGGGTGCGCTTGAAACGATGACGATGGCACGAGTGTGGGAGGCGATGCAGGCGTCCCGGCCCGCACCCGCGTCCCTCGCTGACGCGGAACGGCTTCGCGCGAGATGGCTGCGTACACATCCGTCGCACCTGCGCGTGGTGGGACGGCGGCTCCTGGCCGAACCGGACCGGACAACGGAACTCGCGGCCGTGACCTCGCTGCCGAGGCACGTCCTGTACGGCGATAAGGACGACACCTGGACGACGGTGGAGCTGGAGGACATGGCCACCCGCCTGAACGCGCACCGGACGGTCCTGCAGGGCGTGGGACATTCACCCAACCTCCAGCGTCCCACGGAGACGGCGAGGGCGCTGATCGGATTCTGGTCGGGCCTCGTGGAGGGGTGAACGCCCCGCCAACGGCCGGGCGGTGGAAGGTAGTTGCTTGTACGCGCAACGGAGGAGCGTGGCCGGGCCTGTCGTGGCGCCGCGCGGCGGGGTGTTGTGACTCCCGGCCACGACTTGCACACTCGGAGGTTCGCCGATCGCGCGGTCAGTGCGGGGAGATGGGCAGGTTCAACGAGACCGTCTTGCCCTGACCGTTGGGGGAGCTGTTCCACATCTCGGCCAAGGACTCCACGATCAGCATGCCGCGACCGTGCTCCGCCTCGGCGTTGTCCTCCTCGCTGAGGGACAGCGGCGAGGGGACGGGTGGGTTGCTGTCGGAGTCCCGCACCTCCAGCCGGACGTGATCGGGGAAGGCCCGCAGACGGACGTCCACGTCGCTGCCGGCGTGGATGAGTGCGTTGGTCACCATTTCCGATGCGGCCAGCTCGAGGGCTTCCGACAAGTCGTCCAGCCCCCAGGAGTCCAGCTGGTCGTGTACGAAGGCGCGTGCCGTCCTGACCCCGCGCAGATCGCGGCGTTGAATGTGCAGGCTTCCCACATGGGGCCTGTCAGTGCCCTGCGTGCCTTCGTACAGTGCCAGCAGCAGAACCGCGTCGTCCCGCCGCTGCTGTGGTGCGGAGACCTCCGCGATCACCTCGTCGGCAAGCTGCTCGAGGTCGGGTGTGGATCCGGGGCTTTCGGAGCCGAGCAGCGCTTGCGCACGGGCCTCGGGATCGGCTGCGTCCCATCCGACGAGACCATCGGTGTAGAGCATCAGGACGGAACCGGCCTCGAAGGTGTGCTCGCATCCTTGGTAGGGGCCGGGCGCGCAGACACCCAGAGGCACGTTGGCCGGGGCCTCCAAGGCGTAGACGCTTCCGTCGGGCCGCCGTACCAGAGGAGCCGGATGGCCGGCCAGGGCGACCTCTAGGGTGTGGTCGGACGTATCGAGCGCAACGACGCAACAGGTCGCGGTCAGACCGGTGTCCAGCCCTATGAGGAGCCGGCCCGTCCGGTCTATCACCGCGGCGGGGCGGTGCCCTTCGGTGGCATAGGAGGCGACGGCGGTGCGTACCTGTCCCATGACCGCGGAGCTCTCCATGGCGTGTCCCTCGACATCGCCCACGACCAGCACCGCACGGTCGTCAGCCAGTTTGATCACGTCGTACCAGTCGCCACCCACCTTGGAGGTGACGGTGGCGGGGCGGTAGCGCGCCGTGGTGGCCAGCTGCGGCAGGTGGGACAACCGGGACGGCAGCAGAAACCTCTGCAGGCATTCGGCGACCGCACGCTGCTGTTGGTTCAGCTCGACCCGTTCGACCGCCGCTCCGAGCATGCCCGCCATCATGCCGAGGAGGGCTCTTTCCTCAGGCGGAAAACTGTGGGGCCCGGAGAACGTCAGGCAGCAGACGCCTACGACCCGGCCGCTTTCGACGACAGGCAGATCGAGCAGCTGTCCGTTGCCGATGAGCGGGAGATACACCTCGGTTCGAGGCTCGTCGACCGACAGGGGATCGGCGCTCGGCGAGGAGTCCGCGGACATGTACAGCGGGCGTCCGCGAAAGGCCTCTGCTGCCGGTATCCGGTCCTCGACTCGGGCGCCGTGGATGCTGCGGACCATGCCGGAGGAGGCTCCGCTGTGTCCCAGCACCCAGAGGCGTCCCTCGCTGGCCGTGGCCAGGACCAGGGCTTGCGCCCGCAGCGGGTCCATCATGCAGTACTGGGCGGCCCCGACGACCTCGTCCACGGTCGTCGCGCGGTTGAGCAGCACGGACAGCCGCCGCAGCGGGTACATCATGCTGGTGCCCGCGGACCCGGGAACGCCCTGCACTCCCCAGCCCGCTGTGCACCCGCACACGTCGGTGGTGGACTCCGGTGGGATCAACATCGGCATCGGATCGGCCGCCACGGTGATGCCGTCCTTGACGAGCATGGTGAGAGCGTTGGCCAGCTTGTCGCCGATCTCCACGAGAGCCAGTCCGTCGGCGGGCCGGCAGGAGCCACGGTCCTCCAGACACAGAACGGTGAGGGCGCCGAAGCGCTGGTCCCCGGCGATGACGGGGGCAGAGAGGGCCACGTAGGGATACGGCAGTACATGCTTCTGACCGGGGTCGGCAGGATCCGGATCGACCAGGACGGCCGCTTTCCCCGACCGCAGAGCTCGGGCTGATGCGCCGTACCCGTCCAGTCCCATGCGTCCGGGCATCGTGTAGAGCGACAGCTGGCTCCCGGCGGCCAGTGCGAGTCGGAGTTCGCCCCGGCCCTCGTCCAGCAGGTAGACCGCTGCCGCCACGGCGGACAACCGCTTCTTGGCCTCACGGACGGCATGGTGCAGGACTTCCGCAAGACCCGCGTCGTGGATGTCCGTGGGTTCGCCGCTGAGATGCTGATCTTTTCCTGGGCTGCTGCTCGTCACGATGACGACTCCCTCCGGCGCGAAGAGCCGGTTGGCGCGAGAGAAGATCTGCCGTATTCGAGTGATAAGCAATTATTCGGCGTCTGTGCGGTCCGACGCGAACTCTGTACGGACCCGAGCCGGAGGTCACCCTGCGTGGTGTCGTGACCGTGGTTGTGCCCTGTGTCACCGACATGCCGGCGCCGATGTGGGGCGTGGCGGCACTTGAAGTCGCGGGTCGAAGGTGCCGATGCGGACTCGTCGATGATGCGCCCGTCGACGACGCCCACGGGTCCGCGGTGCGACGGCGTGTGTCTGCATGCTCACTGTCGGTTCTCTCCCGGCCGCCACTTGCAACCGGAACCGGTTCCGCTTAATGTCGAAGACGAACCGGAACCGGTTCCGGATATCAGCCTACGGCGATCCGTGCCCCACGCCACCCGCCGCGCAGCTCGGTATCTCGGCATCCCCTTCGCCCTCTTCCCTCGTTCTGGAGAGTCACATGACAGACAGCCTTGTCACCACCCCGTTCGGCGCGCTGACGACCGCGGAGGAGGTGCTGGCCGGAATCGACCTCAGCGGTCGCCGAGCCCTCGTCACCGGAGCAGCCTCCGGCATCGGGCGTGAGACCGCCCGGGTGCTGGCCGCTGCCGGCGCCGAGGTGATCGTCGGCGTCCGTGACCTGGACGCGGGTGCACAGGCGGCCGAGGAGATCACCCCGGGGAGCGGTCCGGGCACGGTGCGCGCCGCGATGCTCGACCTCGCCGACCAGGCGTCAGTGCGCGCCTTCGTTGCGGCATGGCAAGGGCCACTGGACGTCCTGGTCCTCAACGCCGGCGTGATGGCGTGTCCGCTGGAACGGACCAAGGAGGGCTGGGAGCTGCAGTTCGCCACGAACCACCTCGGCCACTTCGCCCTCGCGACCGGCCTGCACAGCGCCCTGACGGAGGCCCGCGGTGCACGCGTGGTCGTCGTCAGCTCGGTCGGCCATGTCAACGGCGACGTGCTCTTCGACGACATCAACTTCGAGGAGCACCCCTACGACCCCTGGGCGGCCTACAGCCAGTCCAAGACCGCCAATGTCCTGTTCGCCGTCGAGGCCGGCCGTCGCTGGGCGCACGACCTGATCAGCGTGAACGCCCTCAACCCCGGCCGCATCACCACCACCCGCCTCGGTCGCCACATCGGGGACATCGGCAACAGCCCGTCCTCCTTCGACCCCACCAGCACCGACGTGTCCTGGAAGAACATCGAGCAGGGCGCCGCGACATCGGTGCTGCTCGCGGCTTCGCCGCTGGTCGAGGGTGTCACCGGACGGTACTTCGAGGACTGCAACGAGGCCGGTCCGCACCGGCCGGGTGTGCGCCGGGGAGTGGCCGGCCACGCCGTCGACCCCCAGAGTGCGGCTCGTCTGTGGCAGCTCTCCCTCGACATGGTCGAGGCCGCAGGCCCGGCCTCCTGACGCCCTGGCCACCACGCACATGGTTCGTGCCGGCACACCGATGACCGGGCCTTGCGGTTGCTCGTCGGTTGTGTCGGTCGCCACCCGACCGGATCGGCCCACGCTGCGGGGCTTGCACCGGCTCGGCCCACGCTGCGAAACCATCATCGAACGGCCACCGGGCGGATCGCGCGGCACCTCAACGGGGATTCGGTGCTGGACACTCGAACCCTGCCGGATGCCGCCCGGACGGGGGTTGTCGGCCGGGTTGGTGGGTCATTGCGTTTCCGGGGCGGCCGCCAGGTGGACCCTGGCTGCGGCAAGGTGGGCGCGAGTCAGGTTCCAGCCGGCTTGAAGTGCCGCGCGATCAACGGTCATGGCATCAGTTTCGGCAGCACGAAGGATCTTGTCGAGGCTCGTAAACTCATGGGGTGGCATTCACGAGCACCCCGCACTGCTGCTTCCTGTGATCGGAAGGCATTGAGGGCGATGTCGGACGACGTCGCCCTCTTCGGCGTGCCTGCCGTGCGAACCACCTTCCTGACACTGCCCGATCCTTCCTGAGGCAGTCACCTTCGGTGCGCGCAGGCACGGTCCCCTCCCCTCAGCCATGCCAGGAGTGCTCGTGCCCGTATTGCTTCCCCCTGCCCTCGAACGATTCCTCGACCTGCTGCGCTGCCCGACGTGCCGCACGCGCCGCCTGCATGCCGACCACGGCGCACTGCGCTGTGGGGCGGGCCATACCTTCGACATCGCTCGCCACGGCTATGCCGGCCTCCTGACGGGCACCCGCGCCACCAGCGGCGACGACGCGGCCATGGTCCAGGCTCGGGGCCGCTTCCTGGCCACCGGCCGGTACGCGTCCATCCGCCGAACGGTGGCCTGCCTGGCGGCCGACTCATCCTCTGCGCGGGGCACGGTCGTGGACGTCGGATGCGGTACGGGCTACTACTTGGCCGGCGTCCTCGACCAGTTGCCCGGCGCCCGAGGCCTGGGCCTGGACACATCGGTGCGAGCCCTGCGGTCGGCAGCCCGAGCCCATGAACGAGCCGCTGCCGCCACCTGGGATGTCTTCCGGCCCTTTCCACTGGCCGACGGGGTGGCCGACGTGGTGTTGGACGTGTTCGCACCGCGCAATCCAGCCGAGTTCCACCGAGTGCTCCGCCCGGCCGGCCGACTGATCGTGGTCCGACCTACCGGGCGGCATCTGGCCGAATTGCACGGTCGGGTACCTGCAATGGTCACCGTCGACCCAGCCAAGGAACAACGCCTGCATCGCGCACTGGACCCCTATTTCGAGGTCGTCGTCACCGAACGGGTGGAGTACTCCATCGCCCTGGGCGGGCTGGAGGCCCTGAACCTGGTGGGGATGACGCCGAGTGCACGTCACGTGAGCCGCGCAGAGTTGGACGACGGCGGACCCCTTCCCGACCGGGTGACCGTCTCTGTCCTGGCCACCGCATACAAACCTCGATGACCACGACGGGCGCCTGCGCCTGCTGACCGACGAGCAGTGGAGACGGCCGGCTCCCTGACTTCCTCAAGTCATCGGGAAGACAGGGCCCGGTGCCCGTTGGATCCCTGCTCCGCCGATCCGTTCCGCCCAGGCGTTCGGAGCGCTGCTCGACTCCTGCGTCACTCGCGTCTTCGGCCTGGACAGTGCCATCGAATAGGGAAAGAGTTCTCGAACTCCCACCGCGCTCGTTGTCGAAGGCTGTCCGCTTGGCAGCTTGTGGCCGACCGTCCCGCGGCACTGCGTAGGGTTTGGTCATGACCAGGGCAAAGGGGCGGTGGCCCAAGCCGGATCCTGGCCCGAACCGGCTCTGGCCACACGCACCGCCACGTCGTAGTGCGGCAAAGCCGTCGCTCAGCCATGGGACCGGGTCCTGTCTCCCCTCAGCCGTCGAACCGCCTGACCTGCCCAAGGCGGAGACATTGCCGTCGGCACCGAGACGGTTTGACGGTGCCGCGCATCTGCCCGAACGGTCCTCGAATCAGGTGCGTTGTCACCTCCACCGCGGACGCTGAAATCAGTGGCGGCATGTGGTGGAACCAGGTGAACATGGTTGCCACCATGTTCGTTCGCCCGTGAGGTGATCCTTTGAGAAAGGTGGCACTGCGTCCCCACGCACTGTTGCCTCGACGGTACGACCACCGGAAGGTCGTGGCGACCACGGTGGATGCCTGGGGCAGGGCCCTCTGGCTGATCTGCCCTGATGCGGAACTCAAACCGCAACCGTACGGAAGGCCGTATTCCAGACCCCGCACCGACTCTGATGACGCGATTCTCGTCACCGACGACCGCGGCACCATACAGGAACGGACCCTGCACGACGTCAGCGCGTGGGTCAGCCACGTGGACTCGCTGCCCAACGGGCGGTTCATCCTGGTGGACGGACGCGGAACCCGAGATGAGCGCACCGCCCGGATCCACGGCAGAGACGGTCGACGCCGACACGCCTTCCAGATGGGGGATGCCTTCGAGTTCGCGATGGCGGACCGGCAGCATCATGTCTGGAGCGCCTACTTCGACGAAGGTGTTTACGCCGACCCCATCAGCGCCGCGGGCCTGGTGCGTTGGGACAGCGGGGGCCGTCAGGAATGGCGGTACTCGGCTCCCGAGGGCATCGAATACATCGATACGGTCTATGCCCTGAACGTCGACGACGGTGTGGCCTGGGCCTGCTACTACCCGACCTTTCCCCTGCTGGAGGTCCGTACGAACGGGCGGACCTGCGTCCGCGCGTCGTCCGTGGTCGCTCCCCGGGGAATGGCCGTGCACGGGGAGGAGATCGTGATGCTCGGCGGGAATCGGCAGAGCGACCGGCTCCACCGGTGCCGCATGGATGGGCACAAAGTCATACCCGTCGAAGAAGCACTGCTCACCCGTCCCGACGGCGCACCGCTCAAGCAGTACGCGCGCCCTGTTGGGCGGGGGCGACATCTGTATCTACGCGGCTCGGCGAAGCAGTGGTTCGCGACCGGCATATAGTCCGGCATACGGGCCGGCGTTCGGCTCGCTTGGGTTCCGAGAACGCACGTCGACCGGGGTGAAGGTCGTCCACGTCACCGACCTTTCCGAACAGCGCACCTGGGGCGTCTCTTTCGGATGGGTGATGCGATGGGACCCCGGCGAGCCGATGCCTGGGTGCTTCGGGGCGACGGCTGCTCGCAACGCGTGTTCGAGGAAGCCGTACGATGCTGCCATGGATGCCTCGAAGGACGACTTGCGCTGTGGGCTCTGTGGGCAGGTCATGGATGCCCGGCACGAGCAGAACCACGAGGAATCGGGGATCAGCGCGGGCAGGCGCGTGGAGTACGTAGTTGTCGGACTGCGCGGCGCCACTGCGCACTGCCAAGCTGCCGATGACCCCTCTCGGACATCCAAGACCGGTGCCGACCTCCTGGCGAAGCAACTGGGGATTGACCTGCCCGATCTTCTTGGCCGCCATTACACGTGCTGGGAGACGCCCACGGAATACGGTGTCATCCGGAACGGCTTCGAACCGGCCTGACATTCGACCGTGCCGGAACGTCTCCAGCGGATCATCTGCACGTTGATTGATGTGTTCCGTTGACTTGACGCGTACTGGGCGCGGCTTGAACCGTTGCTGCCGGACCGAACCTGCGGAGCTGAAGGTCAAAGCTCCCCCTCAAGGTTGAAGTCCAAGCTGAGCCGGCACCGATCAAGGACCGGGCAGGGCGAATCCTCGACTGCGCACGGCAGTTGCGGAGGAGCTCCGGCAAGTGCTGCCGTGCTTCCGGAAGTTCACTGCGTGCAGTGTGCTCTCTTCTGCTCGCGGTGAATTCGAAAACGGTCTTCGGCCCTGTCGGCGATCCAGCTCGTACGGTTCAGGAATTCTCCCTGATCCATCCGGTGAGCAGGGGGCCGACGCGTTCGGGTGATTCGACCTGGGGAAAGTGCCCGACGGCCGGTTCCTGGTCGAGGACGGCAAGCCTCGCCCGCGGGACGGCCTCGCGGATCCGTGGAATCACATGGGCCCCGCTGATGGGATCCTCGGGCCCCCAGATGAACTGTTGCGGACCCTCGTAGTCACGTACCGCGCCCGTCCAGCGAGCGGCGTTCTTCCTGCGTTCCTCCATGTAGTGAAGGAGCGCGGGGAGAACCCTCAATCCGTCACGTGCCCGTGCGTCCAGCCACATGTCGTGCAGCATTGCACCTGGCAGGGGGCGTTCACCGATGAGGCGATCGAGGAAGGAGATGAACTTCTCCTCGTCCAGCTGCTCCGCCAGTTCCGCTCCGGCAGGGCCGGCGAGGAGTTTCTGCTCAGGGCTTGGGTGATGCAAGTCCGGCCAGATGCCTCCGTTGAGCCAGGTCATGCAGGTCACCCTGTCAGGGGTGCGGGCCAGAAGTTCCTGAGCGACGGAGACCGCGTAGTCGTGGGCCACCACTGCGGTGGTGTCGTGTCCGTCGACTTCCCAGACTGCCTCGACGAGGTCCGCCTGCTCGAGAATCGAATAGGCGTGAGGGTAGGGCTTGTCGCTTTCGCCGAATCCGACGAAGTCCGCCGTTGTCACCCGAAAACCCGCGCCCACGAGCTGCGGGACGACAGCCGCCCAGTCGTGCGAGGAGGTGGGGAATCCGTGCAGCAGGGTCACGGGGACGCCGGTCGACGGCCCGTCGTGCCTCACGAACACGACATGTGGAAACCCCGGCAGGCTCCGGCGGCTGCCGCCGGCGATCCATTCCTCGCGAGATTGCGTGATGTCGGGCATCATTGCTCCGCTCGTGGGCCTGTGTGCGACGGAATTTGCTGAGCACGCAGAACGATTCGCTTCTGCCATGTGTGTCATGGTTTCAACGACCATGATGGTCATGGTCGATCCCGATGTAACGATCGACACCGAAGTTCCCCCCTGTGTGCCGGGGCGGGGGGCCCATGGCGAGGTCTTCACACCGATTGCTTGGGTCCGGGCGCGGGCAGAGCTGTCTGCCGCTCGCTTCGACCAGGACGACGCAGTTGACCGTCGTCCGGGGGAGTGCCCCCAGGGTTCGTTCTTGGGCTGCTGTTCGAGATGTCCGATGCCTCAACTCGGCTGTCGGGGAGTCGGCTACCGCGAGATCCGCGAGCCGGTCCGGCGACGAAAGTGCCGGTCTGCCGCAGATCGAAGTGAGGTCGAACCCGCGCCGCACCGCCGGTTCGCGGTTCGGTTCCAAAACTCCGGCTGTCGGGGCCATTGACATCCACCGCCCCTGGCGTCCAAGCTCCCCGCAGTGCATGTTAACGATAACACCGCCACGGAACATGCCTGAGGGAGCCGCCCCATGCCAGGCCGTCACCCGCCCATGAACACAGCGCACTTCGCCCAGAGCGCCACCGGTCCCACCCGCCGCACCGTCCTGCGAACGGTCGCGGCCGGTGCCTTCGCCACTGCTACCGGCGCTCTGGTCAACGCTTGCGGAAGCGCCGCCGCGGAGCCCCCCGGCAAGGTCGCCGTACACGGGGACAATCCGGCCTGGGCCGAACCCCTGAAGGCCGCGGGCAAGGCGATGCACTCGGTCGACGGCATCGAGATCGTGCCCGAAGTCATCCCGTCGCTGGAGTCGTTCGAGCAGGTCGTCAAGTCCTCACTGCGCACCGACAAGACGCCCGACATGCTCAAGTACTGGTCCGGCTACCGTCTCCAGGACCTGGCCCGTACCGGCGGCATCGTGGACATGACCGGACATTGGGAGAGCGCCGCCGGCAAGGGCTGGGTCGACACCTCGCTGCGCTCCGCCTTCACATACAAGGGCCGCGTCTACGCCCTGCCCATGAACCTGGCTTACTGGGTCTTCTACTACAACCCCGAGGTCTTCCGGGCCAACGGCCTGAGAAAACCGGAGACCTGGGACGACTTCCTCACCGTCGCGGCCCGTCTGAAGAGCGCCGGCATCACCCCGCTGCACGGGACCGCGGCCGGGCGCTGGCCCTCGTTCATCTGGTTCCAGGAGATCCTCAGCCGCCAGGACCCGCAGTTCTACGAAGACCTCATGAACGGGCGGGCGCGCTATACCGACCCGCCCGCCGAACAGGCCATGCGCACCATCGCGTCCTTCTTCGACAAGGACTGGTTCACCTCGATGGACATGGACCACACGATGGCCGCCGCGGCCGTAGTACACGGCAAGGTCGGCATGCTGCCCTGCGGCACCTGGCTCGGCTCCACCCTCGTCGGCGCGGGCGGCAAGCCAGGCAAGAGCCTGGACGCCTTCGTGCTGCCGATGCAGAACACCCGGGCGCGGCCCAGCATGATCTTCGAATCCAGCGCCCTCGTCTGCACCGTCAAGGGCCCCGATCGTGACGAGGCCCATCGCGCCGCCGGCGCCTGGATGCACCCGAAGGTCATGAAGGCCTTCTCGCACACCCTGCAGGACGGGTGCCCCAACCCCGGCGTCGCACCGGCCAACGTCATGATCGCGGGCATTACCGCGACCGTGCGGGAGAAGAAGGTGCGGATGCTCAACCGCTTCTGGGAGTTGGGACCGCCGGAACTGGTCGAGGCCACCGTCGACGATCTGGCGGCCTTTCTGCTCGATCCGTCGTCGTACCGCTCGGTGCTGCGGACGATGCAGGGCCGGGCCGACGAGGCGTGGAGGGTGTGGAGGGAGGGGGAGAAGTCATGACGGACGCCATGAGCGCGGCAACCCCCGCTGCGACGGACGGACCCGGCGCCGCGGGCAAGCCACTGCGGATACGCCGGCGGATCCCCACCCGCACCCCTCATCAGGCCGCGGACGGCATACGGGCCGGGCACCGGCTGGGCCACCCGCTGGTCGGCATCCCATGGGCGCTGCCCGCGCTGCTCTTCGTCGGAGTACTCCTCGTCTACCCGTTCTTCCGCAGCGTCTACGGCAGTTTCTTCGAGGACAACGGCTTCACCAGCCACTACACCGGCCTCGACAACTACGCGCGGCTCGCCGACGACCCGATCTTCGGCCGATCGCTGCTCAACACCGTCATGTGGGTGGCGGGCACGCTGCTGCTGCCCGTTGCCATCGGCCTCGCCATCGCCGTGGCGACGCACCGGATGCGCTTCGGATGGCTCGCGCAACTGCTCATTGTGCTGCCGTACGCGATCTCGGGCGCCGCGACCGCCGTACTGTGGAAGTTCATCCTCACCTCGGAGGGTTCGCTCAATGAGGTGCTGCACGGCATCGGGCTGGACTCACTCGCGCGCGCCTGGCTGCTGGAGTGGCCGCAGAACACGATCGCGATGATCGTCGCCAGCACCTGGCAGGCCACCGGCCTCAACGTCGTGCTGTTCGCCATCGGACTGCGCGCCATACCGCGCGAGACGGTCGAGGCGGCCGAACTCGACGGGGCGACCGGCTGGCGGATGTTCCGGCACATCACCCTGCCGCAACTGCGATCCGTGACCGTGGTGGTGGTCGGGATGGCCATCGTCAACAGCCTCAAGGCCTTCGACCTGATCTGGGTGCTCACCCAGGGCGGGCCCGCCCGCTCCTCCGAGACGCTGGCGCTGACCATGTACCGCGAGGCCTTCCGGCTCTTCCACGTCGGCTACGGATCCGCCATCGCACTCGTCCTGTCCATCATCGTCGTCGCCTCCTCATGGATGTACCTGCGCCGGCAGATGCCCGACACGTCCGCTGCGAAGAACTGACCCCAGGCGTTCGAAAGGAGTGACGACCCATGGGACGGATCTTCCGAAACCTCTTCGTCGCGGGCTGCGTGGTGCTCTGGCTCATTCCGCTGTACCTGCTGGTGGTGAACGCGCTCACACCTGTCGCCGCCTACACGGGCCGGCCCGACTGGGCCCCGCGGGGCTTCGCGGTGTGGGAGAACCTCTCGACCGCGTGGAGCGACGCGGGCATCGGTGAGAGCTTCCTCAGCTCGATGGTGTACGCCATGGTGTGCGGCGCGGCCGCCGTGGTCGTGGCGGCCATGGCCGCCTTCGCCGTGGTGGTGCTGCCCATACCGAAGCCCGTGTTCTGGTTCTGGCTCATCTACTCGGGGACGCTCTTCCCGCTGCAGATGTTCCTCGCCCCGCTGTTCGGCATGTACGCGGACGGCAATCTGTACGACACCAGGCTCGGCCTCATGCTCGTGTATGTGGCGTGGGCGGTCCCGTTCGCGTTCTTCCTGATCCGCAATCAGATGACCACGATGCCGCCCGAGGTGACGGAGGCGGCCATGCTCGACGGGGCGTCCTTCCGCCGCATCTTCTGGCGCATTCATGTGCCGCTGATGGGTTCCAGCCTGGCGGCCGCGTTCATCTTCCAGTTCACCGCCGTCTGGAACGACCTGCTGTTCGGCATCACGCTCAGCCGCAGCCCCGACATCCAGCCGGTGATGGCCGCTCTGACGACCCTCAACAACGCCTACGCATCCTCGGGACCGCCCGTCATCCTGGCCGGCGCGCTCATCGTCTCCCTTCCCACCCTGGTCGTCTTCCTGGTTTTCCGCGGCCTGTTCCTGCGCGGCATCACCGCGACCGCACGTTAGCCCCGTCCCTCAGCACGATCTGGAGAGATCCGCATGACCACACGGGCACTCGTCCGTACGACCGACTGGGACAACGACCGGATACGCGACAGCCTTCGCGGCTCAGTCGTGAGCGCCGAAGGCAGTCTGGGCGGCAGCGCCCTGCGTCTCACCGTCGAACCACTTCTGCGCCGCGCCGGGAACGGCGGCCTGCTGCAGTCACTGCGGGTGGAAGCGGTGAACGGATCCCGACTCCCGGACGAGCTCACGGTACGCACCGAGTCCGGCAGCGCACTCCCCGCCGAACGCATCGCCGGGCCCAACCGCTCGGTCCGCCTGCTGCTGCCCGCCGTCGACACCGCGCAGCGGGTCACGGTGGGCCTGCACGGAAGCGACCCGGACAGCGGAATCGACGTCACTCTCACCCCCCAACGCCGCTGGACCGTCCACCTCGTCCACCACTCGCACCTGGACATCGGATACACCGACCCGCAAGGCAGGGTGCTGGCCGAGCACCTGTCCTTCCTCGACTCCTGCCTCGAGCTGACCCGTGCCACCGACGACTGGGCACCCGAGTCCCAGTTCCGGTGGTGTGTCGAGTCGCTGTGGTCCTTCCGGCAGTGGGCCGACGCGCGGCCGGCCGAACAGGTCGAGGAGTTCGTACGGCGGGTGCGCGAGGGCAGGATCGAGCTCACCGCCATGCCCTTCAACCTGCACACCGAGACCTGCTCCACCGACGAACTGCACGAACTGCTGCGCATGGCCCATGAGGTGAGGGAGCGCTACGGCGTCGACTTCACCTCGGCCATGCAGACCGATGTGCCCGGATCGGTCGTCGGTTTGGTCGACGCGCTCAGTGACGCCGGCGTGAAGTACCTGTCGGTGGCGCACAACTGGGCCGGTCGCTCGGTACCGCACCTCGTCGGCGGGGAGAAGCTGCCGCGTCTGTTCCGCTGGCGCGCACCCAGCGGCAACAGCCTGCTGGTGTGGGTCACCGACACGCCGCACGGCCTGGCCTACATGGAGGGCCCGCTGCTGGGCTTCGACACCGACTACGGCAGCGTCGACGATCTCCTGCCGTCCTATCTGACCTCCCTCGCCAGCAACCCGTACCCCTATCGCGGCGGCATCTTCGGTTGGGCAATGGACCAGGAGGAGATCAAGCGCGAGCCGTACCCGTGGGACGTGCTGCACCTGCGCGTGCAGGGCAAGTTCGGCGACAACGCGCCGCCACGCCGGATCATCGCCGACACCGTGCGCCGCTGGAACGAGACCTGGGCCTATCCGCAGCTGAGGCTGTCGCGCAACGAGGACTTCTTCGCCGACGCCGAGTCCCGGCTGGGCGACCAGATCCGCACCTTCGAGGGCGACTGGACCGACTGGTGGGTCGACGGTGTCGGCTCGGGCGCCCACCCGCTGTCCCTGGCCCGCACAGCCCAGTCCGTCGTCGCCGACGCCCAGACCCTCGGCACCTTCGCGGGTGTCCTCGGCGCCGCCGGGGCCGAGGACGACAGCCGCGACGCGGCCGGCGTCTACGAGTCGGTGTCCCTCTTCGACGAGCACACCTGGGGTGCAGGTGACCCCTGGACACACGGCGACCACGGTGGGCACTCCGGCGAACAGCAGTGGCACTGGAAGTACGGGCAGGCCCTGCGCGCCCACGACGAAGGGCAGTCACTGCTGAACCGCGCCGCCGCGCGACTGGGCCAGCGACTCGCCTCCCCGGCCGGCGTTCCCGCCTCCTACCACGTCGTCAACACCTGCTCCTGGGCGCGTACCGACGTCGTACGCATCTTCCTGCCCGAGTCCAGCGTCCCGCTGGAACAACCCGTTGTGGTCCGCGACGGCCGTACCGGTGCGCACCTGCACCATGAGGAACGTCCCCAGGTCAACGACGACCACCGGGACGCAGGCCGCTTCCTGCTGGTGCGTGTGGACGACGTGCCGCCGGCAGGCTCCGTCCGCCTCGACATCCGGATCGCCGAAGAGGCGATCGGCGACGCGGCCGAAGAGGCCGTCCTCAAGGCCGCCACCGGCTGGAACCCCACTGGCGGCACCGAGCGGGAGGACCCCGCCGAGACCGCCGCCGCGGCCTACGCGCTGGCCGAACCGCTGCTCCTGGAGAACGAGCACCTCGCCGTCCGCGTGGATCTCGCCCGCGCCTGCATCGGCTCCGTCACCGACAAGGCCACCGGCCGCGAACTGGTCCGTGACGACGCCGTCACCGGCTTCAACGCCTACATCCACGACAGCTACACCACCGCAGGCGGCTTCAACCACAACTCCAGCCGCACCACCGGCTCCGACCGCCTGGAGCACCTTGGCGACCGCTCCGTGGCGCCGCCGGCCGCCCTGATCGCCCGCCGGTCGACCACCACCGCCGAGACGATCACATACGAGACCCGTCCCGCGGGCGCCAACCGGGTGCGCACCACTCTCACACTGCCGCGCGGCGTCGCCCGTCTCGACATCGAGAATCGCGTCGACAAGGACGCCACCACCGGTAAGGAGAGCGCCTACTTCGCCTTCCCGTTCGCGTTCGGTACGCCCACGGTGCGCATGGAGGCGTCCGGCGGCGCCACCGGCAACGGCCTCCCGGTCGTCCCGGGATCCGCCTTGCACATGCGCGCCGTGCGCCGCTGGATCACCCTGCGGGAGGACGAGTTCACCGTCGCCTGGGCCAGCCAGGACGCGCCGCTGGTTCAGTTCGGCAACATCGCGCTGCCGTACGCCCCGTTCCCGAAGACCATGGGTCACGACGAGCCCTCCACTGTCTTCTCCTGGATCCACAACAACCTCTGGGACACGAACTTCCCCAGCGAGCAGGGCTTCGAGTTCACCTTCCGCTACAGCATCGCCTGCGGCGGCACGGACGCCGGTCTCGGCCCACGCACGGCCGCCGCCTGGAGCCGCCCCCTGCACGCCGTGCGCGCCAGGGGGCCGGAGCCGGAGGCTGCACCCGCCTCCCTGACCTTCGCCGAACTGGGTGACTCCCGGGTGAGGTTGGTCGGCGCCACCACGCCCGCACCCGGTCGGGTGCTACTGCGGCTGCAGTCCTTCGCCGAGGAACCGGTGGCCTGCCCCGTTCGGGCCGGCTTCCCGGTCCTTGCCGCGCACCGGTCGAACTACCTGGGTACCCCCTCCGCCCGACTCCCCCTGCACGACGGCGAGGTGACGCTGGACATCCCCGCACTGGGCACGGCAGCGGTACTCCTCGAGCACCACTGAATCTGCACGACAGTACGAAGGAGATTGCGTGTACCGGCTCGACCCCCGATACACCCCCGCACCGCGAACCGTCCTCGCCACGGGCTGGCAGGCGATCGCGGACCAACTACCCCCTACCCCGGCGGTCGTCGCCATTGACGGGCCGCCGTCCGTGGACTGGGACCTGCTGGCCGACCGGCTCGTCGCCGCCTTCCCGGGCACGGCGGTGCGGCTGCTCGACGTGCGCGAGCACTACGCACCGCCCGCCGAGGTCAGGCGTCGCACCGTACGCCCGGAGGACGCCGCCGACCCGTACTACTGCAAGCTCGCCGAGAACACCCTGGACGACCTCTTCGACGACGTGCCGCGGCCACCGGGCGGAGGAGCGGCCGTGGTCTACGGGCCCGGAGCCGCCCTCGTCCGGCACGACGTCCTTTGGTACGCCGACCTCCCCAAGCGCCATGCGGAGGCCGCCGTGGCCGCCGGACGGGGGGTCAACCTGGGGCTGCCCCGCGAACAGGGCGACCTCCGCAGCCTGTTCTACGTCGACTGGCCCATGCTCGACCGCCATCGCGACGCGCTCGCTCCCCGCCTCGACGGCTGGCTGGACGTCCAGGACCCCGAACGTCCGGTCTATCTGGACGGCGACGGACTGCGGGCCACCCTCGCCGCCCTGGCCCGCCGTCCCGTGCGCACTCGGCCGTTCTTCAACTCCACCCCCTGGGGCGGCCATTGGGCCCAGCAGGAACTCGGCTTCGACCCGGGGGCACGGAACACGGCGCTCGGCTACGAACTCATCGCCCCCGAGGCGGGCATCCTCGTCGGCGACGGGCCGCAGGCCCAGGCGGAGGTGCCGTTCCAGCTGATGTGCGTCCTGCACCCCGAGGACGTCCTCGGCGACGATGTGCACGCCCGTTTCGGCACCTCCTTCCCGATCCGCTTCGACTACCTTGACACGGTCGGCGGCGGCAACCTCTCGGTGCACTGCCACCCCAGGGAGCCGTACATGCGGGAGCGCTTCGGCTGGCCCTACACCCAGCATGAGACGTACTACATGACCCTCGGCGGCCCTGACAGCAAGGTGTTCCTCGGCCTGCGCGAGGACGCCGACGTCGACGTCTTCCGCAAGGAGGTACTCAAGGCCGCCACCGAGGGGGTGCCCATGGATCCGGAGGACCATGTCCTGACCTTCCCCGCCGAGCAGGGCAGGCTGTTCATGATCCCGGCGGGCACGCCGCACGCCAGCGGTGCCGGCAACGTCGTACTCGAGATCAGCGCCACCCCGTACCTGTACAGCCTGCGGTTCTACGACTGGCTGCGGCCCGGCACGGACGGCAGCCCCCGGCCGCTGCCGTACGAGCACGGCTTCGCCAACCTGGAGACCGGACGGCGCGGTGCGGCCGTCACCCGTGACCTTGTGCAGGAGCCGCGCATCCTGCGCGAGGGTGCCGGCTGGCGCGAGGAGGTCATCGGCGCACTGGACGAAATGTTCTACGAGGTCAGGAGATATGTGCTCGACGCCGGAGCGGAGGCGGAGGATGCCACGCTGGGGCGCTTCCATGTGCTGAACGTGGTGGAGGGTGCGGGTGTGACGGTGCGGACGGCGGCCGGGGACACGCACGAACTGGCCTGTGCGGAGACGCTCACCGTCCCCGCCGCGGTCGGCCACTACACCCTGCGGGCAGCGGACGGCGGACCCGTCCGGGTGGTGAAGGCGCTCGTGCGTTGATACCCGTCCTGGAGATCGGCGGCACCCACGTCACCGCGGCCCTCGTCGAGCCGCGGGACGGCCGCGTCCTGGACCGGACCCGTATGCCGCTGGACGCACACGGTTCCGCCGAGGAGATCCTCGCAACCGTGTACGACTGTGCCGCCACCCTGGCGGTGCCCTCGGGGGCCCGCTGGGGTGTGGCGGTGCCGGGCCCGTTCGACTACGCGGCGGGCATCGCCCTCTTCGCGGGGGTCGGGAAGTTCGACGCCCTGTACGGAGTGGATGTGGGGGCCGCGCTGCGCGGCGGGTTGCGGCGTCGTCCCGTCGACGTCGTGTTCCTCAACGACGCGCACGCCTTCCTGGCAGGCGAGTGGTCCGCGGGCGCCGCGCGCGGCCACCGCCGCGTCGTCGGCATCACCCTCGGAACGGGTGTCGGCTCCGCGTTCCTTGCCGACGGCCGTATGTGCGAGTACGGGCCCGGCGTGCCGCCCGAAGGACGCATGGACCTGACCGAGGTGGGCGACGAGCCACTCGAAGAAGTCGTGTCACGCCGCGCGATCCTGCTCCGGTACGGCGATCCGGCCCTCGACGTGCACGACGTCGCCGAGCGAGCCGGGTCGGGCGAGGGGCGGGCCCTGAGGGTCCTGGGCAACGCCTTCTCGACGCTGGGTGCTGTGCTGGGGCCGCGTCTGGCGGCCTTCGGCGCCACGGCACTCGTCGTGGGCGGCTCCATGGCCCGTTCGTGGGATCTCGTCGCTCCGGCCCTGACGTCGGGACTCGAGGCCGGGGGCTGGGTGCCCGACGCCGGCGACGCCCTTCGTGGCCTTGTGCCCCCCGAAACCGCGGCCGCCACACGGCATACTCGTGCGGTGAAGCCCGCCCGTCTCGCCGGGGACGCCGCACTGATCGGCGCGGCGCGCGCGGCGGCCGACGGGGACTGACGAAGGGGGACACGGCCGGGATGGCGGACACACGTGGACCGAGGGACGCGCAGCCGACCTTGCGGGACGTCGCCGAGCGTGCGGAGGTCAGCGCCATGACCGTCTCGCGCGTCCTGCGCGACGACCCCAAGGTGGCGCCGGCCACCGCGGCCCGGGTGCGCACGGTCATCGCGGAACTCGGCTACCGGCGCAACGAGATGGCCCGCAGCCTGCGACTGGGCAGCGGGACCGGACTTGTCGGGCTCGTCGTCACCAACCTCGCCAACCCCTTCTACTCCCGCCTGGCCCTGGGCGTGGATTCCGTGCTCGCCCAGCACGGTCTCAAGTCCGTCATCGGCAACACCGGACAGGACCTGGACAGCGAGCGGAGCCTCGTCCAGGACCTGGTGGCCCGCCGGGTCGACGGCATCATCGCCGTGCCCGCCGACGCCGACCAGCGCCATCTGGCCGCCGCCGCGGCCGAGGGTGTGCCCGTGGTGCTCGCGAGCCGCCCGCCGAACGATTTCGCCGCCGACTGCGTGCTGGTCGACGACTACGGCGGGGCGCGCACCGCCACCGAGCGGCTGCTGGCCGCCGGGCACCGCAGGATCGGCTTCCTCGGCTCGCCGCCGACCGTCTACACGAGCATCGAGCGTCTGCGGGGTTACGCCGATGCACTGGCCGACGCGGGTATCCCCGCCGAGCCCGCCTACATCCGGCAGGGCCAGCAGCAGACCGGCGAAGCCGCCCGTGCCGCAGGCGAGTTGCTCGACCTCCCGGAGCCGCCCACGGCGCTGTTCTGCTCCAACAACCGCAACACCATCGGCGCCTTCCGCGCCATCCGCCGTGCGGGCACGACCACCGCGCTGGCCGGCTTCGACGACTTCGAACTCGCCGACGCGCTGGGGCTGCCGCTGACCATCGTCGCCTACGACAGCGACGAACTCGGCCGTGAGGCGGGCCGACTGCTCGCCACCCGTATCGGGGACGGCTCCGTGCGCTCCGCCACCCGTCGGACCGTCGTGCCGACCACACTCGTGCACTACGGCACCGCGGGGAGCACCGCGCACTGATCGAGGCGCACCTGCATTCCGCAGGACATGGGTTCCGCGCGCCGCTCGGGCGGTGATCGGCCCGGACCGGGCGCCACTTGAGGCCGAAGCCACCGGTTCGCGGAGAGCCTTCGTCAAGCTGCAGGATCGCGTGCTACGGCTGCGGCACGAGGTCGAGTCGGTACCAGGTGCCCGTCTTGCCACCGAGGTCGGCAGGGGCCGCCGGGCCGACCGGGACGAACCCGGCCTTGGCCAACACTTTTCGGGAGGCGTCATTGTCGTGTGCGGCGGCCGCCCGCAGCGTGCGCAGTCCGTGCCGCGCCACCGCGAGTCGGCACAGCTCCCGGACGGTCGCGGTGGCCACGCCGCGGCCGGCGATGTGCTGGGCGACGCGGTAGCCGAGTTCGGCGGTGCCGTCTTCGACGTCGTACAGATTGAACCGGCCCAGAACCGAGCCGTCCTCGGCGATCAGTACGTAGAACGCGTTGATGCCGGCGTCCTGCTGGGCCAGCATGGCGCTGAGCCGCTCCGAGAATCGATCGAAGAACGCGTCGCCCCGATCGGAGACGGCGGCGGCGAAGTAGGCGCGGTTCGCCAGCTCGAAGGCGAGGACCGCCGGGCCGTGGTCGGCGTGCAGCAGCTTCAGCTCGGGCATTCTGCGAACCTACCCGGACAGTGCGTTCGGAGCACCCGGGTTTCCGTGGAGGTCGAGCCGGCCTGTCCGGGCGGCCGGCTGCGGGGGCGTGCCCCGGGGGCCCGTAGCACGTACGGGCCCCCGGGACGGAGGACGGGTCGGTCCGTCAGTAACTGAACTGCTGGATCTGCTGATCGTTCGGGCCGTACGTCCACCCGGTCCTGCTGCCGGGATCCAGCTGGAGCGCGTTCTCTGCCCCGCCGTGGGTGCCGATGGCGAAGCCGGTCAGTGTGCGGATCACCGTTCCGGTCGTGAGATCCATGACGACCAGCTGACTGGTGGCGTTGTTGTCCGGCACCCACATCCCGGCGCCGAAGTAGGCCTTGCCCTCCGGCGTCGCGTAGGACACCACGGCGATCCGGTGGGTGCCGTCCACCGCGAGGGCCGAGGCCTTGCCCAGGCGCACGCTCATGGCATCGGCCGACTCACCGCTGGTCTCGTCGATCGGTCCGAGCACACTCGTGGGAACGATGTTGACGCTGGGCACGGTCGCCGAGAGGTTGAACAGCGATCCGGCTCCGTCGGAGGCGATGCCGTGACTGCATCCGGAGGTGCTGCCGAGGCCGGTCACCGTCCGGGTGACCAGGTCGACCTTGGCCGGCGTCACTCCGCCGAGGCAGTTGAAGGCCCCGGCGGCCTTGGCCAGGAAGACGTCGCCGGTCGAGGAGTCGAGGGTGAGCAGACTGTACGTTCCGGCCGGCACGTCGGTCGGGTCGGCCTGGATCGGATCGCCCGTGGTGCCCGTGCCGAGGTCCACGGGCAGGACCAGGTCGGCCTTGTCGGTCCCGTGCAGGAGCATGGCGCCCCTGTTGTGAACGCCGTCGATCCGGCCGGTGACGTAGGTGTACTTGTCGGTGGGCAGCACGGTGACGCCGGCGAGGGAGTCCGTCGTCGTGTTCCAGGTCTCGACCCGGACATCGCCGTCGGCCGCGGCCTTGTGGGCCAGCAGAACACGGTTCGCGGTGGCTCCCACGACCTCGTAGGACGCGCCGGAGCCCGGGTCGGAGGTGATGACGTCGCCGTAGCGTCCGGTCGCCGTCGAGTAGTGGCGGACCTCGGAGCCGCCCGAAGCGGTGGCCAGCGCCGCGACGGAGTGGGGACCGGCCGCGGCGAAGCTCTCCACCGACGCACCGCCGGGCGCCTGCCCGTCGTCGAAGGCCAGCGTCGACAACGGGGACGCCTGACCCACTACCTGGCCGTTGCGGCCGAGGGCGAGCACCCGGACGTTGTAGCTGTCCGAGCTGCCGAGGCCCAGTGCCGCGGCGTCCAGGCGCACCGAACCGGAGGCGGCCTGCAGCGTGCGGTGCAGTACCGACGGGCTGTTCACGCCGTCGTGGTCGAGTCGGGTGCCGTTGGCGTTGGTGAAGGTGTTGAGCGTGCCGTGCTGGGTGGGGGCCGGCGCGGAGAACTCCACCTCGGCGGCCCGCGCACCCGGGACGTCCCGCACGTCGTAGCGGAGCGTGAACATGGAGGCGTCGCGGGATACTTCAGCGCTGTGGCCGGCGATGCCGTTCGCTCCGGTCAGGACCGGTGCGGCCGGGCGGTTCGCCGCCGTGCCGCCGTCCACCCGGATCGGGGCGAACTCCCCGTAGGCGACGGACAGCGGGTTGCCGCCGAAGCCCCGCTGGGCGATACCGATGCCGTAGAGGCCACCGCCGTTCGCGAACGCCTCAGCGGGAATCGTCACCGTTCCCTTGGGCGCGGTCAGCGCCTGGTGCCAGCCGGCGGTGAACAGGGGAGCGAGGCTCGGGTTCCAGTGACCGACCGTGGACACCACGAGCTGCGGGTCGGAGGTCGACGCGACACCGGTGAGGTCGTACGAGACGGTGACCGGATGCCCGGCGCCGACCGTCGCCGGAGCGTCGGGGGCGGTGGCCTCCGCGTAGGTGCCGTCGCTGGGGCCGACGGCGAGAGTACGGCTGGTGCTCACGCGGGTGCGCCCGTCGACCAGTACGCGGTAGGTCACGGTGATCTGCCGGTCCGTCGTGGAGGTCAGGGGCAGACCGGCGGCGGTCAGGAGCTGGGCCGGTGTCACGCGTATCGCGGGGCTGTCGGAGGAGCGGAAGACCGTCTTGCCGACCGTGAGGGTGTACTGGGCGCGGCCGCTCACCCCGGTGGTGTCGCCGGCGAAGGTCACCGGACCGACCAGGCCTTCACCGTTGCCGCCGGAGGATCGGTCCCCGAGGTCGATACGGCCAGGGTCGCTGGTCTCCATGAAGGCGCCGCCGAGGTCGCCGATGGTGACGCGGTGCGCGACGGACAGGCGCACCAGTGACGGGGACCCGGAGCTGCGGCCCAGCGCCCTCTCGGTCGCCGCCGTCACGTCGATCTGCGGGCCTACGTGCAGCGCACGATCGATCTGCGGCGGGGTGGAGACCGCGCGACCGGTCTTCTCGAGGATGTCCCTTACCTGTGCGGGAGTCAGACGGTGGCCGCCGAGCCGCCCGGCCTGGAGTACGACCGCCGCTGCGGCGGCGATCTCGGGGGCAGAGGCGGACGTGCCGCCGTTGAGGGACACGGCGACGTCCTGCGCCCCGCCCTGGGCCTGATGGGAGAAGGCCAGGATGTTGTCGCTGGGCGCCGAGAGGTCGACCCGGCTGCCGAAGCCCGAGGAGAAGGTGCCGAAGCCGCTGAGCCGAGTCTCGGCCGTGGTCGCGTCGCCCCGTGGTCCTGCGGCCAGGGTGTCGTCCACAGTGGTGCCGCCCGCGGCTATCGCCCCGCTGTCGGGGACCCTCGAGGGCGTCGTGGACTCCGCGTCGTCGGCGATGGTGGTGGCGGAGCGGGTGTCGGGGGCGAGGTCGGTGGGCGTGCTGCCGCCGTCGGGGCCGACGGAGGCGGGCGTGTAGAGGCGCGTGCCGTCGTTGGAGGAGATGGACACCACGACACCGTCGTCATGGACGATGGACGTGACGACGGAACGGATGACCGGGTCGTCCTCGAGATAGCGGCCGGGGAAGCCCTCGGCGTCGGTGCCGAAGCCGAGGCTGGCCGTGATCACGTCGGGCTTGGGCGACTGGTGGGCGGCAGCCAGGAGGGCGCCCGCGATCCGGTCGGTGGTCGGCTGCTGTGGGACGACCAGTCGGTAGTTCGCGCCGGGGGCGATGCCCAGAAGGTCGGTGTAGCCGCTGCCGGTCGCCTCGGGACGCTGCCGGTCATGGGCGAGCGGGGCCATGACGCCGAAGTCGAGCATGACTTCGTCGAGGGAGGGGTCCTGCTGTTCGGTCGACGCGGCGCCGTCCAGACCGCCGGAGTCCTTGGCCACATAGGTCGGGATGAGCGGCATCGACGGCAGGTCGAGGTAGCGCTGTCCGTTCTTCAGGACGGTGGTCGGGCCGTTGGACCGTACGTACGAGTCGCCGTCGTCGGCCATCGACTGGTCGGTGAGGTCGCCGATCGACACGTTCGTGATGGTCTCGCCGGTTCCGGGCTGCTGCCCGTACCGACCCTGGAGCAGGGAGAAGGCGCCGATCGCGTTCACACCGCCGGAGTTGAGGAACGCCTGCGCGGAGGTGCTGAGGGTGTCGTTGGCCGGGACGGCGTCCGTGGGCGACGTCGATGGTGTCCTGCCGGTCCTGGCGGAACCGCTGGTGTGCGCGGCGGGGAAGGACCGGACTGCCGCGGACGGCAGCGACCGGGCTCCGGTGTTCATGGTGTTGACGTAGCGGTTGGGCTCGGCGTCGGCGATTCCTCGAGTGCCGCGCAGGGAACGTGCGACGGCGGCGGAGTCGCGCCGGCCGGTGGTGAGGACGTAGGTCCGGGACTGCCCGGCGCCGTCCTTGTTCACGAGCGGGTGCAGTGATGTGGCGCCGACGGCCCGGAACTTGGCGTTGAGGGCCGCGCTGTTCGTCTGCGGGGTCCGGGCGGCGAGGCGAGTGCCGGGCAGGGGCGTTCCGGTGACCGAGGTCTGCTGGTCCAGCGTCACCAGGGTCTGGCCGGGAACGGCACCGTGCCGCTGCTCGTCGGGTCTCGGCGACGCCTGCGTGGCGGGTGTGCGGACCGGGGGAGCGGGGGTGGTCGGAGGCGCGGCGGATGCGGGCAGTGCCACGGCGGTCCCGGCGACGGTGAGGGCGAGGACTGCGCAGGCGCGCAGCAGCCGTGGGGCCGGTGGTCGGGCTTGGGGCATAGGGGCACCTTCCGCTGTTGTCCGGTGTGCTGACACACGACAGGGACGTGGGCCCGCGCAACACCGCAGGACAACGCCCCTTTTCTCCAGGGAAGATGTCAATGGAAGCGGACCGGGCGCAAGGACGCTGCTGTGGCCAGCTTCCGCCAGGTGGCGACTGGTTGCCAGGAACGACCGGAGTGGAAATGGAATTTGACGTCGTCGGACTCAGCGACGAAACACAACTCGTCTACACCGCCCTGGTGGGGCTGCCCCGGAGTACCGCTTCGCAGGTCGCCGGAGCGTGTGGGATGAGCGTGCGCGCGGTGGGCAGGTTGCTGTCCGTTCTGGTCAAGGACGGCCTTGCCACCAGATCCGCGGGCCGTCCGCCGCACTTCACCGCGGCGGCTCCCGATGTGGCGGTCAGCGAGCTGATCCAGGAACGTGAGCGCCGGCTCGACTCGGCCCGCTCCCTGGTGCAGCAGCTCGCCGAGAAGCACCGCGAGGCCCACCGGATCAGTGATCCGAACATCGCCGTGGAACTGCTCACCAGCCACGAGGACATCAGCGCGGCCGTCCACCGGCTCACGCAGGGTGCCCGGCGCCAGGTGCGGGCCTTCGACCGGCCTCCCTATGTCGACCGGCCGGGGAGCAACCTGGACAACCAGCGCCGGCGGCAACGCACGGGTGTCGTCCACCGGGTGATCTACGATCGGGCCGCCGTGGACTGGCCGGGTCGGCTCCAGGAGGACATCCTGCCGAGCATACGCGCCGGTGAACAGGCCCGGGTGCTGGCGGAGTTGCCGCTGAAACTGGTGATCTCGGACGACAGGTCCGCGATCATCCCCTTCAGCCTCGCGCCCGGCGGCCATTCCGCGGCCTATCTCATCCAGCCTTCACCGATGCTCGTGGCTCTGGAGGCGCTGTTCGAAGTCGAGTGGGAACGGGCGACGCCGCTTCGGGACACCAGGTCCCCGGTCGAACGACCGGGCAGCCCCGATGCCGAAACCCTCGCCCTGCTGAGGCTGCTGTCCTCCGGTTGTTCGGACGCGGCTATCGCGCGCACCCTGGGCTGGAGTCAGCGCACCACCCAGCGCCGTATTCACCGCCTGATGGCCGAACTGGGCGCCGACACCCGCTTCCAGGCGGCGGCCCAGGCGGCCCGCCGCGGCTGGCTCGAGTGAATCGGCACCATCCGGAGCGGTTCTCCACGACGGGGCAGCTCCGCGCCTGCCCGGCACTCGCCCCGGGTCGGCATGCGGGGTCTTCAAAGTTGAGCGGTGCAGCGGTGTCCGCGGGGCTCGGCGGGTGGTGACGCAGCGTGCCCGCAACCGCTGGTTGTCGGCGTTGCGGAAGCCGAACGCGTTACGGGCGACGAGTTTGATCACGCGGTTGATCCCATCGTTCTTGGCGCTGCCGTGCCCGGTGTCGATGAACGCGGCGATCTCGGCCCACCCGCGGTCGACGGCGGACTTCAGGGATGTCGGAGTCCGCGCACCAGGTGAGGAACTCGCAGCGGCGTTGCCGACTTGGCGGCGGTCGGCTCCGGTGCGGGCGGTCGGTCTCGCGGCACCACCAGCGGCGCTTGTGCCGGCGGAACTCCAATCCGTCATCGCCGTCAAGGAGATCGCGCGGCCGGGTCACCGCCGAGCCTTTCACCTGGCTGGCGAAAACCCCGCAGGCCGGGCGGGCCCTGGCCTCTCGTCGGCCGTGACCAGGTGAATTCGGCGCCTTCCGTAGGCCAGCCGCTCAACCCGCGCGACGGACACCCCGTCGAGGTCGAGCAGCAACGTCGTATCGTTTGAGCAAGTCCGTGGCTCCTGCATGATCGTTCTGCGTCGGGAACAGAGATGATCACGCAGATCCACGGACATCCTGCATCCGGGGCCGTGCCCGAATGCGTCATGACGATCGGCCGGGTGTGGTTCGCTGCTGGGGTGACTCAGGACTTGGAGATCGTCGTATTCGAATCCGCCGAGGTATTCGAGGCATGGCTCGGTGAGAACCACGCCGACTCGCCGGGCATCTGGCTCAAGCTCCGTAAGAAGGGCCCCGGAATCGTCGCGCTGGACTACGCTCAGGCGCTCGACGTGGCACTCTGCTACGGCTGGATCGACGGCCAGAAGGCCAAGTTCGACGACCAGTGGTGGCTCCAGCGGTTCACCCCGCGCAAGCCGCGCAGCAAGTGGTCCAAGGTCAACCGGGACAAGGTGGCCGCCTTGATCGAGCAGGGCCGGATGCATCCGCCGGGGCAGGCCGAGGTCGACCGCGCCAAGGCAGACGGCCGCTGGGAGGCGGCTTACGACGGCGCGAAGACCGCCACGGTGCCGGACGACCTCACGGCGGCCCTGAACGCCGACCCGGCCGCGGCGGAGTTCTTCGAGACACTGGACCGGCAGAACCGCTACGCGATCCTGTACCGGGTCCAAGACGCCAAGAAGGCCGAGACCCGGGCGCGCCGGATCGAGAAGTACGTAGCGATGCTGGCGAAGGGCGAGAAGCTGTATCCGTAGTCGCGGAGAAGGACCGTGGCCGTGTGGTGGCCCGGGGCCCCGGCGCGCCTGCGGCCTCGGCAGCGGCCACCAGGCGCCCTCGCTGAGCGCGCGAGGAACAGCAAGATTCCCGCCGCGACGACCCAGTTCCGGGGCTTCACCGTTTCCTCCGTGTCCGTGCCGTCCTGCTACAGGATCTTGGAGCCGTTCTTCGCCATCCGCGCAAGCCTCCCGGTTCGATCCGACGGTCTGTGACCACGTACAACCAGGTGCCAGGTGCCGGAGGAGCGGAGACTAGCCGCACTTGAGTCGCGACCGCCGCGCTCCGCCGGCTTTCGCTCCGGCGTCAGCCCTGTGCGGTGGGGCGCACGATCAGCTCGTTGACGTCCACCTGCATCGGCTGATCGACGGCGAAGGCGATGGCGTCGGCGATGGCCGAGGCCGGGATCGCCAGTCGCTCGGCCGCCGCACGCGCCGCGGCCCGGGCCTCGGCCGACCCACCGCGGTGGGTCAGCTCGCTCTGTGTGAACCCGGGACTGACGACGGTGACCCGGACATCCCGGCTCTCCTGCCGTAGCCCTTCGGACAGTGCCACCACACCGAACTTGGTGGCGCAGTAGACCGCTGCGGTCGGGTCCACCCGGTGCCCCGACGTCGAGGCGACATTGACGATGTGCCCGCCGCCCTGGCGCTGCATGTGAGGCAGTACCGCGGCGATGCCGTAGAGCACGCCACGCAGATTGACGTCGATCATCTGCTCCCACTCGGCGATGCGCAGGTCCGCGATCGGCGACAACGGCATCACGCCGGCGTTGTTGATCAAGACGTCGACACGCCCGTACTCCTCGATCCCGGCGGCCGCGAAAGCGTGCACGGAGTCGAGGCTGGTCACGTCCAGCTCGCGGTGGACGACCGATGACCCACCGGCACGCAGCTCCTCGGCGAGGGACGCCAGGCGTACGGTTCGGCGGGCACCGAGCAGCAGCCGGTGGCCGAGCCCGGCCAGCCGACGGGCGGTGGCCTCGCCGATTCCACTACTCGCCCCGGTGACGAGGACGGTCTTCGATTCCGCTGACGTGGTCATGGTGCTCCTTCGGGATGTTCCGGCGGCGGCCGCCGCATCCCCCACCTCAGTGGGCTCGACCGGATCCCGGAAGGCTGCGTGTACCTGGGTGTGCGGCACCCAGGTACACGCAGCCTTCCTGGTCTCTCGGTGGCGGTGGACGCTGGTGTCTCGGCGACACCGGCAGGAGCCCGCAGGGACGGCGTCACTCATGGGGCCGCCGTCAGCCCCGAGCGCGGCGGATCGTCGGCGCGGGCTTCACCGGGACCCGTCCTCGCCGCAGCCGCCGGTCGGGGCGATGTCAGTGGGCGGTCGTACGATCCGTCGGTCCGGGGCAACGGCGAGCCGAACGGGAGACGAAGCATGATCACGCGTTTGACGGTCCCGAATCATCGAAGGGGGGATCCGGCGAGCGCGGCTGCCCTTGGGGACACGGCGGCGGATGACAACGAACTCGGCGCGTTTCTCCGTGCCAGTCGCGCACGCGTGGAGCCCGCGGACGCCGGACTCGCCGGTGGCGTCTCCAAACGGCGTGTCCACGGTCTGCGGCGCGAAGAGGTCGCGGTGCTGGCCGGGGTCAGCGCGGACTACTACGCCCGCCTCGAGCAAGGACGCGAGCGCCACCCCTCCGCACAGGTGATCGATGCCCTCGGGCGGGCATTCCGCCTCGCGCCCGATGCGCGCGAGCATCTGCACCGGCTGGCGGGGCTCAACCCCAGGCTCGGGCCGGACAGCAGGCGGGAACTGGTGCATCCCGCGCTTCTGCACCTGCTGGAAGCATTCCCCCGTGCCGCGTCCTACGTGCTCGGCCCGGCCTTCGACGTACTGGCGACCAATGCGATCGCCGACGCGCTCCTGGCGCCGTTCGGAGACGTGCGGAACATGCCACGCATCCTGTTCACCCACCCTCGAGCGAAGACGGTGTTCGCTGATCGGGAGCTGCTGCGGCGCAGCACCGTGTACGCACTGCGCCTGAACGCCGGGCAGTTCCCGCACGACGCGGGCATCAGCGGCTTGGTCGCCGAACTCAAGACGGCCTCAGAGGAGTTCAGGGTGCTGTGGGACGACCACGGCGTCGCAGGTCTGACCCGTGCATTCAAGGTGTTCGTGCACCCCGACGTGGGGCGCATCGAGCTGACCTATCAGACCTTCGACGTGGTGGACGCTCCGGGGCAGCAGCTGCTCGTCGGCACCCCCGAGCCCGGAAGTCGCAGTGAGGAGGCCATGGCGTTTCTGGCCTCGGCAGCGCCCTCCCCCTGAGCTGCCACGGCCTCGTACGAATCCATATGTGCCTCCCCCCGGACGCGGCACACACCGTGAAGCAGCTGCCTCACCGTCCGTCGCTACGCATTCCGGGCCGGGGACACCGCCCGGGCCCGGGTCAGCCCGCGGCCACACCTCGAATCAACCGAAGAGACAAACCATGCCTTTTGCCGACGAACTCATCAACGGTCACACCGCCCACACGCTGACCCAGGCCGTCCGCACCGTGCTCCCCGACGCGGACCCCGCTTGGTTGCGGGCGGCCGCACAACAACTCGACTCCCTCTCGTTGCGCGAGCGCTCCGACCTGCTGCGGGACGCCCTGGTCGCGGACGTACCGGGGGCCTACGCCGAGCTGGCGCGGGTCGTGCGCGCAGCTCACGCCGGCGTGCCGGCGTTCACCGGATGGCTCATCTGGCCGGTCACGAGCGCCATCGCCACGAAAGCCGTCGCGGAGGGGACCGATGACGCCTTCGACGACGCGATGACGCTTCTGGCCGCTCTGACCGGACGGCTGACCTCGGAGTTCGCGATCCGTGTCCTGCTGCGGCACGACGTCGACCGGGCGCTGCAGATCATCGCCGACTGGACGGCGTCGCCCGACAGCGACGTGCGCCGTCTCGCCTCGGAGGGCACGCGGCCCTACCTTCCCTGGGCGATCCGCGTGCCGGTGCTGATCGCCCGCCCCGGCGTGACCGTGCCCGTCCTCGACGCCCTCTACCGCGACGAGAGCGAGTACGTCCGGCGGTCGGTCGCCAACCATCTGAACGACCTCAGCCGTGACCAGGCCGACCTCGTCGTGGCGACGGCCCGTGACTGGCTCGCCGACCCGGCCCCTACCACCGGACGGCTCGTACGCCATGGACTGCGCACGCTCGTCAAGCGCGGTCACCCCGGCGCCCTGGAACTGCTCGGCTTCGCTCCGGCGACCCTTGAGATCGGCGGACCGGTGCTCGACCGGATCACCGTGCCGTTCGGCGGGAGCGTGCGCTTCACCGCGACGATCCGCAACGCGGGGGACCAGGAGGCCCGGCTGTCGATCGACTACGTGGTCCACCACAACAAGGCCAACGGCTCACAGAGCTCCAAGACGTTCAAACTCACGACCCGGACGCTGGCCCCGGGCGAGAAGGTCGAGGTGAGCCGTGAGCACTCCTTCCGGCCGATCACGACTCGCCGCTATCACCCGGGCCCGCACGCAGTGTCGCTACAGGTCAATGGCGTGGCATCGGACCGGGCCGAGTTCGAGCTCGGGGCGCCCTGACCCGGCGGGCCGAGTGTTCACGCCACGTCGATGGCCTGCTCCGCCCAGACGATCTTGCCCGGTGCCGTGTAGCGCGTGCCATGGGCCCGGGCGAGATGGGCGACGATGATCAAACCGCGGCCGCCCTGGTCGTTCGGCGCCGGTATGTGAGTGCGCGGGGCCGCGCTGCTGTTGTCCGACACCTCGCAGATCAGGGCGGCATCGCGAATGAGGCGCAGACCGATCGGACCGGTGGAGTAGCGGATCGCGTTGGTGACCAGTTCGCTCACGACCAGGGTGGTGTTGAAGGACAGGTCGGGAAGTCCCCAGGCGGTCAGCTGCGTCGCGGTCCGGTCACGTGCGTCGGCCACGGCGGTGGGGTCGTTGGGCAGCTCCCAGGTGGCGATGTCCATGGGGGCGACAGCCCGTGTGCGGGCGGTGAGCAGTACGTGCGCGCCCCTTCCGGTCAACGGCAGACGGGCGTCCCCACCGGTGCAGGCGCCGTTCCGTGCCTCTTGGTCGTCCGATGCATCGCCACGTTGCTCCGGGGCGCCTGCACAGCTCAGGACGAGGAGGCTGCCCGGCGGAACGTCGAACACGGCGACGTCGTAACCGTCCCCGTCGGCGGCGTCCGAAGCGGTGGGACCGACGGATGTGACGTCACCGTCGGGGGCGACGACGGTGAGGCCGGCCGCGCCCGCACGGGCCGCGGTGCAGCGGCGGGTCACCGGATCGTAGACCGCGTACAGACAGTGGGTCTGCGCCGAGGACCGGTCGGCAGCCGGCCCTTCCACCGGGGGCGGGGTGGCGGTGACCGTGGAGGGGCGGAGGCTGTGGGTCAGGGCCTCGACGGGCTCGACGTCCAGTGCCGCCAGTGCTGCGACTCGCGCCTTCTGCTGACTCATGACGGCCGCCGCGGCGATTCCGCGGCCACCGGTCGACCCCACGGACAGTCCCACACGGGTGCCCGGGAGCGGAATGACATCGAACCAACCGCCGGGAGCGCCGTCCGCCGGCACATGGCCCCGGACATCCTCGACCGCCGTCAGGTGCGGTGGCCTCGCCAGCAAGGCATGCTGCAGGATGCGTCCCATCGCCTGTTCGCGCAGGTCGCGATGGACATCGTCGAGCATCCGGGCGACCCGGCCCGCGAGCCGTGCCGCCGCCCGAAGTTCGGCCTTCCCGAACGGAGACGAGCCGTTGCACCGGTAGAGGGCCACAAGCCCGAGAACGACGCGATGGGCGACCAGCGGAACCACCATGAGGGAGTGCACCCCGTCCTGGTGCATCAGCGGGGCCCTGGCCGGGTCGCGGGCGAGCCAGTGAGCCTGCGGCGGAAGGGACGCGATGACCCGCGGTCGCCGATCCGAGAGAGTACGCCGGTAGGGCGTTCCGGACGGAATGCGGCTGACCTCGCCGATCCGGTAGGCGCACCGTGAACCATGACCGCACACGGCGCGGAAGGCCGCTCGCCGGAAGCCTTGGCAGGCGCCCGCCTCCGACAAGGCACTGCGTTCGTCGAAGAGGGCGTCCGATACCTCGACGGCGGCGATGTCGGCCAGGTCTGGCACCGCTGAGTCGACCAGCTGCCGGGCGATGTCGAAGGCGTCCCGGGCGGGAGAGACATGCCGTCGAGCGGACGCGTGAGGGGAGTACGTCATCATGTTTGCCTCGAGCGTCGAACGGGGGCGTTACCGCCTTCGAGGATCCATCGCCGAGCCGAGGAATGCATCGGTGCCGGGCCACACACGCCATCCGCGATGTGGTGAACCTCTCGTGCGGTGCGTCCACAGGGGACTGCGCCGCTGCCGCAGACCTGGCTGTGGGTTTGCCGCATCGACGACATCGGCGGCTGCCGCAGAGCAGCGCCCGATCTACTGTGGCAGCTATGGACGTGCAGTCTCCCGACGTCGAGCGGTCGGTCTCCCCGAAGACCACCGTTGTGCTCGCGGACGATCATCTGGTGGTCAGGGCGGGGATGCGGCTGCTGCTGTCCCAGGACCCGGCGCTGGAGGTCGTCGCCGAGAGCTCCTCCGTCCCCGAGACCTTCGACATGCTGCGTGAGTACCGTCCCGGGGTTCTCGTCCTGGACCTGACACTGGCCGGTCGGTCGAGCCTGCCGATGATCCCCGAGTTGCTCACGGCGTCCCCCGGCACGCGGATCCTGGTGCTGACCATGCAGGAGGACCCCGCGTTCGCCCGGGCGGCGCTGCGCGGCGGCGCCTCGGGATATCTGCTCAAGGAGGCGGCCGCGGAGGAACTGCTGGCCGCCGCCCGTCAGGTCGCAGGCGGGTCCACATATGTGCAGCCCGCTCTCGGTGCCCGGCTGGCCGTCGAAGGGGCCGGACCGCAGCGGGCCGCCGAGCCCGAACCGCTGACCGAACGCGAGGCGGAGGTCCTGTCCCTGGTGGCGCTGGGACACACCAACCAGGAGATCGCTCAGCGCCTGTATGTGTCCGTACGGACCGTGGAGAACTTCCGCGCCCGTATCCGGGACAAGCTCGGTAAGGAAACCCGGGCCGAATTGATTGCTGCGGCCCGGGAGCGTGGACTGGTGGCATGACCGGAAAGCAGCCGAGCCGCCCGGGCCTCGTCTTCGAGGCAGCGGGTACATGTCTGCTCGTATCCGCGATCGCCCTGGAGATCAGCGACGGGCCCCTGCTTCCGGAACTCGTCCTGTCGCTGGCGAGCGCGACGTCCTACGTCGTGGCAGCTCCGCTGAACAGCTCGGGAGGACGCATCCTCCTGGCGGTGGCGGCGGCCCTTGCACTGCTCGTGGCCGTGGCGTGCCTGGTGCGCATCACCATGCAACCCCTGCTCAACGGGCTGCATGTGCTCCCCTTGCTGCTGGTGGTGTACGCCGCCTCCACGAGGCGCAATACGACACAGCGCAGGAGGCTGCTGCAACGCGAACGGCTCCGAGCGCGTCATGACGGTGAAGAGCGGGAGCGCCGACGCTGGGCCCGCGAGCTTCACGACGAGACCCTCCAGGAACTGGGTGCCGTCCAGGTGGTGCTGTCCGCCGCTGCCACCGACGGCCACTCGGAGGCCATGCGCAGCGCCATCGAGCAGGCCCGTGGTCTGGTGGGCAACCAGATCACCTCACTGCGGCACCTGATCGTGGATCTGCGACCGGCCGTGCTGGACGAGTTGGGACTGGGTCCGGCCCTGCAGGCACTGTGCCGGCGGACCACAGAGACCTTCGGCGTGCGCGTCGACTTCCAGATGCCCTGGGGGGACGGCAGCGTTGGCGACCTGCTGCGCCCGACGGCGCAGGCACACGCCTACCGGATCGTGCAGGAGGCGTTGACCAACGCGGTGAAGCACGGCGACCCCTCCCGGATCACCGTCGGCATGAGAAGCGGCACCGGCTCGGTGACACTCACCGTGGCCGACAACGGGTGCGGCATGGCGCAGTCTCCGAACTCCGGACGCCGCCCCGCTCTGCGCGCGGCGACCTCACCAGCCCCCGCACTGCGGGGTGTAGGCCTCTCCGCCATGCACGAGCGCGCCGACCTCATCGACGCTCAGCTCAAGTTCCGCAGCGTCTCGGGGGCGGGTACCACGGTCACCTTGCAGGTTCCGGTGGTCGGCAGGAGGAACAGTCGGACCGAGCCATGAGGCGACGCCGGTTCACGGGGTCCGCCATTCTGCCGGACGCGCCCGAGAAGGCCCTGCCCTTGGCCGTCCCGCCGTTATTCGTCGCGCTTGTATCCGGGGGCCCTTGCCTCAGCCGTCCGCCCCAGCTCCGGGGGAGTCGGCGGCACCTCCGGCCGATCCGTTCGCGCGGCACGGAAGGAGCGGCGGGTGGCCGGTGACGTCAACCGTTCACTCCTCGTCGGTGGTGACCATTTCGACGTCGAGGACGCCTTCGTGCTGGAACAGCGCCGACGCCAATCGACTGGTGTCGGTGGTCCCTTCGAGCTCCAGCATGACGCGGGCCGCGGAGTCGCTGCGCCCGGGGAGCCGCTCGGCCCTGACCTGCAGAATGCGCAAGCCTCGCCGGGTGCAGGTCTCCATCAGCTGTGGCAGCAGCGCTCGGCCGGTGCGGTAGGTGAGACGGGCCTCGATCGTGGTGGCTGTGGTGGCGGGGATGATGCGGGCGAAGAGGCGCGGGTAGCCCGCACGACGAGGAAGTGCACGGCGGTGACGGAGATGGCGAGGATGGGAAGCCCACCACCGCAGGCCATGCCGACAGCGCAGGTGAGCCAGATCGTCGCGGCGGTCGTGAGCCCCCGGACGGCGTCCCTGCGTACGAAGATCAGGCCGCCCCCGATGAAGCCGATCCCGGAGACGATCTGCGCCGCGACCCGGGAGGGGTCGAAGGCGACATGGTCCAGCCCCAGGACATTCGTGAAGCCGTGCTGGGAGACCTCCATCATCAGTGCACTTGCGATGCCGACCAGGGTGTGGGTGCGCAGGCCCGCACTCTTCTGCTGCGCCGCTCGCTCCCAGCCGATCAGACTCGACAACAGCAGCGCGAGCCCGAGCTCCGCAGCCTGCCGCAGCCCTTGCCCGTTGTCCACGTCCCACAAAGGGGCCGACCACCCGGTCATACGCACCTCCCGCCCGGTCACTCCTACCCGCCTGGCGGCGACCATGCCGATGAGGCAGTCGTCCTGCGCTGGTTCCGACCGGCCCCCGGTGCCGGGGCCAAAGCACCCTCCTTGGGAGGTGGAGCCCACGCGGAGCCGGCGGGCGGCGGCACCGCCATGGTCGGCGGTGCCGCCCGTCCCCTCGTCGGTTTCCGTCGCATCAGGCGGTGCCTCACCGGCCCGGCCCGGCAGGTGAGCCGGAGACCGGACCACCGCGTTCATTGCTCTCGCAGGTTCATCACCAGATCGCGTGGCAGACCATGGGTGTCGTGGAGATAGTCGAAGTCCTCGTCCTTCAGCGGGCCTTGGAACCGGGACCGGGCCAGTACTCTGCGCCCGCGCTCCAGGAGCCGGCTGAACCTGCGTTCCTCCTCGAGCAGTTGACGACGCACATCGCCTGGTTCCACGTCCTGCCGGAAGTGGTCCAGGGTGTGCGTGACCAACTCGTCCGGCAGGTCTCCCAGTCGGCGCGACGGATCGTCCCGCCACAGCGCGGTGAGTACTCGTCGCATCAGGCGGCGCAGCACATAGCCTCGTCCGGTGTTGGCCGGACGTACCCCGTCACCGATCACCACGACGGCCGAGCGCAGATGGTCCTGAACGAGACGGAGCGAGCGTTCGTCCAGGGGCCACACGGCCGGCACGAGCCGGCGCCAGAGGTCGAAGACGTCACACTCGAACACGGACGACTTGCCCTGCAGCAGTGAGGCGAGGCGCTCCAGTCCGAGCCCGGTGTCGATGTTGGGCCGGGGGAGCGGCACAAGGAGGCCGTCCTCGAGTCGCCGGTGGCGCATCATGACGTGGTTCCACACCTCGACCCAGCGGTCGTCACGCGTCGGCGTCGAACGGGGCGGGGTGTCGCCGCTCCACAGGAAGATCTCCGAGTCGGGCCCGCATGGGCCGACGGGTCCGTTGGACCACCAGTTGTCCTCCACGGTGAGCTCCACGGGCACACCGAGGTCCTGCCAGAGCCGCAGGGAATCGGTGTCCGGTCCGATCCGGTCGTCGCCGCCGAAGACGGTGGCGTGCAGCAGGCTCGGGTCGACACCGAGCCCTTCCGTGAGCAGCCCGTACCCCCAGTCGAGGCTCTGCGGGCCGCCGTAATCGCCCAGGGACCAGGTGCCGAGCATCTCGAAGACCGTCAGATGGGTGGGATCCCCCACCTCCTCCAGGTCCGTCGTCCGCAGACAGCGCTGCACATTGACCAGCCGACTGCCCAGTGGGTGGGGGCGGCCTTCAAGGAAGGGGGTGAGCGGATGCATCCCGGAGGTGGTGAACAGCACCGAGTCCTCGGGAGGTGGCAGCAGCGTCGAGCCGGTGATGCGGCGGTGGCCGCGCTCCTCGAAGTACTCGACGAAGGTGTGGATGATCTGCTCGGTGTTCATCAGGGGTGACTCCTTGGCGTCGGAGGCACCGGACAACGGGACCGCGTGGTCGTCACACCGGGGCAGGGTCATCGGAACGCCACGGAACCACCGACGGGCCGTTTCCGGTCGCCGATGGGAAAGGGAGAAGGTCAGACGGCGGCAACCGGCGAGCTGGTCGCTCGCGCGGTGACGGTGATGCCGCGGCCTGTGACGTTCATGGCGCCAAGGGTAATGCGCAGTGCCGATCGGGGCACACGAATATCCCGCCCGTGCATACGGTGCCGGCGGCAACGTACCCGCGCTGCGGTCGTGGACGGCCGTCGCGAGACCAGGTTCCTCGGCGCCCCGCACCGGAACGGGGCGAAGGAGGACCCGGTGTGCGCGCACCCGGTGCGGCAGCGCCGCCATATGACACCCGCCCACCACCGGCGCAGGGGACCGGCGGTGAGCCGCCGGACGGGCTCGCGCCTCGTCTCCGCAGGTGAACGGGGGCGTTACCGGTCCAGCCGCATAGCGGACCACCGCTCACGCTCCGCATCATTTCGTGTGATCACCGCGAATGATTTGTGGGCGGTTCATGTCGTGGAAGACGAGGCTTCCTAGCGTCTCGGCGACTTGACACCGTTTCGCACGGGAGCGGTGAACGAAAGGCGCAGAACGAGATGGAAACATCAAGGGAGCCCAAGGACCCGAACCGCAGGGCCGAGGCCGCAGACCTGACCCGCCGGAAGTTCGTGGCCGTGGCGGGCGCCGCGGTCGCGGCGGTCGCGGCGGTCGGCACCGGCGCAGGCACCGCGGGCGCGGCCACCGGATCGACCGCCGAGCCGGCCGACAAGGCGAAGCCGCCCGCCTCGAGCCCCGGCAACCACCGGGCGAAAGCACCCAAGGGCAAGTGGCTCGCGGGCGACACCCACGTCCACGACGACCACTCCTCGGACGGCAGCGGCCCACGGCAGACGTCCCACCAGACCCTCCCGGGCAACCTTCCCGTCGGGGACCAGATCGCGCAGGGCGAGAAGGCCGGCCTCGACTTCATGCCGCTGACCGACCACCGGACCTACGACCAGGTCTGGGATCCCCAGTGGAAGTCCTCCAAACTGCTGCTGCTCCCGGGTGAGGAGGCGAACGGCTCGCCCCACGCCATTGTGCTGGGCAACGTGGACGTCATCGTCGACGGCTCCAACCCACCCGGCTCCGCGGCATTCCGCCATGTGCAGCAGTCGGTGTGGGACGCCCACGCGCAGGGGCGGTGTGGTCGCAGGCCCACCCCGACGACGGCGAGTACACGCCGGCCGCGGGTCCGAACGACAACGCCAGCGTTCAGGGCGCGGATCTGGTCGAGGTACTCAACGTCGCCAGCGACCCGGACGCGGAGGTCGACTACGCGGAGAACCGCTGGAACGCGGGTTTCCGCTTCGGTGTGGCGGCGGCGAGCGACTGCCACTTCCGCGAACTCTGGGACATCGACGCCCCTGGGATGCCGACCACCCACGTCTTCGCGGCACAGCGGTCGGTCCTCGGCATTCTCGACGGGTTCCGCAGCGGCCGCACCACGGTCGCGCAGAACACCGCAGGGCCGTTCCTCACGATCGAGGCGGACGCCGACGGTGACGGCGTGTTCGAGTCGATCGGCGGCGACGAAGTCGTCGTGACCGACCGCAAGTTGCCCAAGAAGGCCATGCTGCGGGTGAAGGTCAGGGGCGGCAAGGGCACCACTGTCCACGTCTACGGGGCGCCCGGCCGTTCCGCGGGCCCGATCGCGACGTTCCGTCCGCAGCGGGCCAACGAGGCCTACGAATTGCCGCTCGTACTCAAGGGCACGGACCACGGCTGGTTCCGCGTCGAGGCCCGTTCACCCGGCAGCGCCGCCGGGTCCGAAGCCGACCCGAACCTGCCCGACCAGTTGCGCGGTGCCACCTCGCCGATCTTCGTCTCCGTGGGCGCCCCGGCCGCGCCGCGGCCCGAGATCGCGCTTCCGGCCGCCGACACCACCGGCGACCGGGCCGGACTCGTCATGGGAGACCAGGGCACGTTCACCGGATTCTCCGACGTCGCGGTCGTCGGCGACATCACGCACATCGTGGCGGAGATGCACGAGGACCACGCGAGCAAGGTGGTCTACCGTCGGCTCGACAGCAAGGGCAGGATCACCAAGTCCATCACCCTGTCCGGCCGTTCGGCCACCGCGCGATTCCCGCGCGTCGTCGCCGCCTCGGCCGACGTGTGGGTGGTCTGGCAGGACGAGCAGGGCAAGGAGCAGCCGCACCGCCCCGTGATCCTGCTGGCGCACAGCACCGACGGCGGCAGTTCCTTCACGTCCCCGCAGAAGATCAGCAAGAGCAAGGGGCGTGCGATCAACCCGGCGCTGGCGTTGATCGACGGCAAGCACCCGCTCGTCGCCTGGTCCGACAACGGCGAGGGCGCCTTCGATGTGTACGCGCAGATCCTCGGTGTCGACAAGGCCGCCGTGAACATCTCCGCGGCGGGCAAGGCGACGAGTCCCGGTGTGCCCACCGACGCCCGCTCCCCGCGCTACCCCGCCTCGCTGTTCCCGGTCATCGCCGTCCACGACGACAAGCGAGCGGTGGTCAGCTGGCAGGACGACCGTTACGACCCGGACCCGCTGTGGACCGGCCACACCCCGCCCGCCGGACAGCCGGCAAGTGGCGGTACCGACCCCGACAACTGGCAGATTCTGGCGTCGGTCCGTAAGGCACCGGGCCACAGCTGGAGCAACCCGGTCCAGGTCAGCAAGGTCGGCGACCGCTCGGACCGGCACCCCGGCCTCACCGTGGACGAGCACGGCACGTTCGTCGCGATCTGGGAGAGCGGTGCGTTGCAGAGCTCCGGCTCCAACCTCCAGCTCCGGTCGGCCCGCTCCACCGACGGCGGATCGACATGGACGGCGTTCGAGCAGGTCGCCCTGAACGCCGACGCGATGAGCCAGCGGCCCAGGCTCGGGGTGGACCCCGACGGCACGATACGGGCCGTCTGGTACGACTCCCGCTCGACGGACTGGCGGTGGAAGGTCTTCACCGCCACCCTCGACTCCGACAAGGGCTGGTCCGGCGCCTCCCAGGTGAGCCACCAGGGCAACAACACCTGGCCCGCCCTGCACCGGGGCGTCGTGGTCTTCACCAGCGACCGTGGCGCGACGCGTACGCAGCGCGACCAGACCCAGCAGATCTTCAGGGTCAAGCTGGTCTGATCCGTCGGCGCGCGGACGGGACGGCCCGGCTCCCCAAGAGCCGGGCCGTCCGGTGGATCAAGCACCGCGCCTGACCCGTGACGACCGGGGCATGTCGACCGTCCGCGGGTGGCCGGGTGGCCGGGCCGCCCGTGGTCCGGCCCGGCCGGTCGGCGCCGAGGGGCGGGGCGGCACAGTGACGCAGATCATGGGCATGGCCGAACATGGATGCGGCAGGGCAGCCGAGGTTTTCTTGGCACCATGAACGAAACCCGTGACGTTCCCTTTCCCGCCCCGTCCCACTGGATCGACGGCCGCGCCGTCCAGGGCTCCGGGCCGCTGATCGAAGTTGTGAACCCCGCCGACGACTCGGTGATCGCCTCGGTGCACGAGGGCACGGCCGAAGACGTGAACCAGGCCGTGGACGCCGCACTCGCCGCCCTCCCCGGATGGTCGTCCACGTCGCCGAAGGACCGCATCGCCGTCATACGACGCCTCGCCGAGGGGATGCAGAAGCACTCCGAGGAACTTGCCGAAACGATCACTGCGGAGATGGGCGCGCCCATCACCTTCTCGCGACAGGCGCAGGCCGGGTTCCCGGTCGCGTCGACCTTGGCAGCGATCACAGCCGCCGAAGGGTTCGAGTGGACGGAGGTGATCGAGAACTCGCTCGTCATCCATGAGCCGATCGGCGTGGTGGGGGCCATCACCCCGTGGAACTTCCCACTCCAGCAACTGGTGACCAAGGTCGTCCCCGCGATGCTGGCCGGCAACACCGTGGTCCTCAAGCCGTCGGAGCTCTCCCCCCTGAGCGCCCGCATGTTCGCGGAGATCGCCACCGAGGCCGGTCTGCCGAACGGCGTGTTCAACATCGTGCAAGGCACAGGTCCTGTCGTCGGGGAGGCCATCGCCCGGCATCCGAAGATCGACATGATCTCCTTCACCGGTTCCACCCGTGCCGGCAAGGCCGTCTCGGTCGCCGCCTCCGACACCGTCAAACGGGTCGCGCTCGAACTCGGCGGCAAGGCGGCCCACATCGTCCTGCCCGACGCCGACCTCGACTTCGCGGTCACACGCGGGCTCGCCTACGCCTGGGCCAACGGCGGTCAGGCCTGCGGCGCCTACGTCCGTTTGCTCGTGCCCGAGGACCTGCAGCAGACGGTGGTCGAGAAGCTGCGCGCGGCCGCAGGGGAGTACACCGTGGGCGACCCCGCGGACGAGGCGACGCGTATCGGTCCGGTCGCATCGGAGACCCAGCGCCGACGCGTGGACGGTTACATCGAGCGCGGTATCGCCGACGGCGCCACGCTGGTGGTCGGCGGTCCCGGCCGCCCGGACGGCTTTGAGACCGGCGCCTACGTCAGGCCCACGATCTTCTCCGACGTCGACCCCGACTCCGTCATCGCCCAGGAGGAGATCTTCGGTCCCGTCCTGGTCGTGATCCCCTACACCGACGACGATCATGCGGTCGAGATCGCCAACGGCACCGTCTACGGCCTCAACGCGGCCATAACCGGCGACGAGGAACACGCCATGGCGATCGCGCGGCGCCTTCGCGTCGGCCAGGTCGACGTCAACGGTGGACAGCACAACTTCCAAGCGCCGTTCGGTGGTTACAAGCAGTCCGGAAACGGCCGGGAGATGGGCCGCGCCGGAATCGAGGAGTTCCTCGAGACCAAGGCGATCACCCGCTGACGCCGCGCCACCACGAGTTCGGAGAGGCGTAGCGCACGCCCTCCGGGCGATGGGCGTGGAGGGCGTCGAGCCCCACTCGGGGGACCGTGCCGTCGACACGGTCCTCAAGGCCCGGCAGGGGGCGGCGAGCATTCGCGCGCAAGGCCCGGCTCTGGACTCGAGTCGGCCGGGTTGCCCGCCACACAGGGGGCGACCCGGCCGGAATCGAAGTGTTGTCCTCAGCGGGTGCCCGCCTCGGCCCGTGCATAGAACGCGGCGAGCTCGTCGGGGTTCTTCGTGTAGACGTCGATCTTGTGCACCGCGCCGCCCTCGACCTGGTGGATCTCGACCATGGTCAGCGGGTACTCCTCACCGGTGGAGCGGGCGGTGAGGGTACCGGTGAGCGTTCCGACGACGCCCGCCGCGCCCTCGAAGACCTCGGCCTCGGTGATGGCGACGTCGGCGTAGCCCATCATCGCGCCCAGGACCGATTCCACGAACACGTCACGGCCCTGGTGCACGCCGCCGTAGGGGAGCCGGTTCGGCTCGTCGACGATCACCTCGGGCGCGAGCCTGGCCAGGACACCCGGCACGTCGCCCTTGCGCAGCGCCGCATACAACTCGCGCACGACATCTGCGGGACTCTGCGCCGTCGTCCGGATCCGGTCGTTCATCTTGTGCGCTCCTTCAGCCTTGTCGGTACCCGGGCCCTCTCGCGGACCCGGTACGGGAAAGGTCGGCCGGCCGGGAAGCACGCTCCCCTCCCACCGGTCGGGCCCCGAGGATCGGGGTACGCACCATGCAACGGCAGGCGGCCGGGACGGGGGAGTCCTTGCCGTGAGAGGTAATGGCAGGGACCCCCCATCCCTCGCCCGGCCTGCCTAATCTGGTCCTCATGGACAACCGGGACGCAGTCAGCGCATTCCTCCGCTCCCGACGCGACAGGATCACCCCTGAGCAGGCCGGCCTGCCGACGTACGGTCAGCGACGGGTGCCCGGTCTGCGCAGGGCCGAGGTCGCCACGCTCGCCGGGGTCAGCGTCGAGTACTACACACGCCTGGAGCGCGGCAACCTCAAGGGTGTCTCCGACAGCGTGCTGGACGCTCTCGCCCACGCCCTGCGACTCGACGACACCGAGCGCATGTACCTGTACGACCTCGCCCGCGCTGCCGGACCGGCGCCTCAGGGCCGAACCAGTCGGCAGCAGATGCGGCCGACGGTTCGGCCGAGCGTGATGCGCATCGTCGAGGGAATGCCGCAGTTGCCGGCGTACGTCATGAACAACCGACTCGACACGCTGGCTGCCAACTCGCTGGGCCGGGCCCTGTACTCGGAGATGTACGCCGACTCCACGTGTGGGGGGAACGTTGCCAGGTTCGCATTCTTCAGCCCTGCGGCCAGGCGGTTCTACGTCGACTGGGAGCGCATGGCCCGCTTCGCTGTGGGCGCGCTGCGCATCGAGGCCGGGAGAAGCCCCTACGACCGGGAACTGACGAACCTGATCGGTGAACTCTCCACCCGCAGTGACGCCTTCCGCCTGATGTGGGGATCCCAGGACGTGCATGTCTTCCGCGAGAGCACAAAACGCCTCAACCATCCGCTCGTCGGCGACCTGGAACTCGATCAGGAGACCATGAGTCTGCCGGACGAAAGCGGCCTGAGCGTGGTCGTCTACAGCGCACCCTCCGGGACCGCCGCGGAGGAAAGCCTGAAGCTGCTTGCCAGCTGGAGCGCTTCGACCGAACCCGATCAGGACGCGGACTCCACTCCGCCGAGCGCACCCTCGTCCCGACAGCCCTGACGGCAGCGTCGGAGAGGCGACCGAGAGCCAGTCGGCAACCCCAACTCCACTCCTTCCACGTCGACTTGCTCATGCAGTTCTTGCCTGTATGAACGAACCCAAGCGCCCAAGGCCCTCACTCTCGAGGCCCGTCTCTGCGCGGGCTCGCTGACCGGACGCGCTGTTGCTCAAGATCAGTTGCCGCCTCCGCCGAGGGCCGGGTTCCGTGATGCGGTTGGGATGCTCAGGTGGTCACGCGTGGCCGCTGCCGGGCCAGTTCGGCGTGGCGCACCGCGTCGGAGGAGAGGGCGATGACCGCACCCAGGCCGGCGAAGATGCCGCAGCCGATGAACACCGGGGCGGCGCCCCAGACCCCGATGGCAGCGCCGACCAGCGGGTAGCTGAGGGGGGCGAGGCCGACGACGGTGAGCATGACGACGGAGGTGACACGGCCGAGGTAGGCCGGGTCCGCCGTGGTCTGGATGAGGGCGTTGTCCAGACTGCCGAAGACACCTGCGTTCAGCCCGATGACCGCGGCGAGTACCGCGGCGAGCCATAGCGCAGGTACGAGCGCGATGGTCGCCGCGCCCGCGCAGCCCACGAGCAACGTCCCGGCCAGCATCAGTCCGGCACGAGGGAGCCAACCGACGATGGTGAGGAGCGCGGCGCTGGCGGCCGCTCCTGCACTGAAGCTGCTGATGATCCAGCCATAGCCGGAGGGGCCCCATCCGCGTTCGGCGTTGAGGAGCACCATGCCGACGTTGAAGGTGCCGGTGAGGCCCAGTTCGCAGATGGCGCCGACGACGACGAGCGGGCCGATGAGGCGATGGCGGCGGATGTAGCGCAGGCCGTCGAGCAGGTCCTTGCCCACCGTGCCGGGCGGCCCCGGCTGCTGCATCGCGTCTTGCCCCCCGAGGTGCCGTATCCGTGTCGCAAGCAGGAGCGGCAGGGTCAGGGCGAAGAGCAGCCCGGCGACAGCGAAGGCGGCCGAAGGTCCACCGAGTCCCATGGCCAGACCACCGATCGGCGGGCCCGCGATCTGGCCGAGGCGCATCGACAGCGAGCGCAGGCCAGTGACCCGGGCCAGCTGGTCGGGGCTGGTGATGCGTGGTGGAAGGGCCCCGACAGCGGGTACGAAGAGTGCGTCCACGGCACCGAATACGAGGGCCACCGAGACCAGGATCCACAGAGTCGGTGCTGTCAGCGCGATGGCGCCGGCGACCGTCAGGATCAGGAGACAGCGCGCCGCGTCACTGCCAAGGATCACTCTACGGGGGTCGAACCGGTCGGCCACCACGCCTCCGCCGAGCATGAGTAATGCGCGGGGCAGCGCCCCCGCGGCCATGACGAAGCCGACCTCGGCAGGGCCGGCGGCCTTCTGGGCGGACCAGCCCAAGGCGACGAAGTACACGCTGTCGCCGACGAGGGAGGCGGTGTACGCGGTGAGCCAACGCAGCACGTTGCCGTCTCGGTGAGCCGGTTTGGTACTGCGCTCGGGCAGGACTGTCTCCGCGGTGGGCATGGCACGCTCCAGCGAGTCGGGGATACGGCCGGGTCAGGGCCGGAAGGGAAAGCCGTAGAGGTGCACGGACACGTGCTCGCGGTCCTCGGTGTCGCCGGCCGTCCTGGCGGCCTTGCCGCGCTCCCGCCAGCGCCGTGCCAGCGCCTCGAATTCGTCGCTCATCTCGGCGAGTTCGGCCGCAGTGAGATCGAGGAGCCACTCTGAGCTGAAGGCCGCGTCATTCCATGCCTTCCCCCAGGCCGACTTCTGGTCGAGATACGTGCGGTACTGGGCGACGCGGGTGTCGAAGATCCCTCGGGTCACCGCGCCTACGGCGGAGGCGCCTTCCGGGGTGTCGGTGAAGTCCGAGTCGCGAAATCCCCAGCCTTCCTCGGATGCCACCTCCCACCACCGCTCGCGGCCGTCGGTGCTCCGGCCGCTCGCCTGGGTCACGAAGCCGTGCTCGGACAGCTTGCGCAGGTGGTAACTGACCAGCGACGGCGTCTCGTCGACATGCTCGGCGAGCTGTGAGGCGGTCGCGCCGCCCGCGGCGTACAGCAGCCGGTAGAGCTGCATCCGCAGCGGGTTCATGAACGCCCTCAACCTTGACAGGTCGGTGATCTGCTCGGGCTCGTGCTTCGGTCGCATGCATCAAACGTAGGTATGAAGCGGAAACTTCGCAATAATCGCTTCAGAGTTGCATGGCCGAAATGAGCTCGGCCTCATGCGCAGAGCAGGGGAGGCAGCCGGCCCAGCTCGGTCGGCTGTCGCTGACGAGGCGTTGGTGTGGTCTTGCCGACGCCAATGCCTTACGAGCGGCAGGTGTTGGTGTGGTCGGACGAGTCGACAAACGCGTCCTCCTCCGGCCGTGCGGACGGTCAACGCCTCACCGGCGGCGGCCGTTGAGCGGAGGCTTCGTCCCTCGTCGCCGTCGCACCCACCGGGATCACTTCGCGCACAACCCGGAGGAGTCGCCGCAGGCCGCGATCGACGATGCCGCAGGTTATGGGCTTTCCCGGTGCGGCCCACGGGTTGGTTGTGAACCCGACCGCGTGACCTCGCTCATGCGGGGGTGTGCGTGTCGTCCCGACCCGGTCTCATGCTTCGTCGCCGTGCATGAGGTGGCCGTCGGTCAGCCGCCAGTAGCGTTGGTGGTCGGTCGACTGCCAGGTCTCGTGGGCAGTGGCCGCCTGCGCGATCCATTCGTGGAGTTGCGGGAGGGCATGCGCCCGTAGAACGGCGCGGGTTGCCGCACGATCAGTGGCATCGACCGGGTGGACGTCGATGCGGAAGCCGACCATGTCCGGGTGGATGCCGCGGCCGTGGTTGCGGGGGTTGGCAGCGACCCATGCCGCGCCCAGGACGATGGTCCCGCTGTCATGCCCCGTGAGGAACCGCAGGTCCGTGACGCGGCCGGTGTAAGGCCCGAGGCACTCGTTTATGTCGGTGGTGGTCAGGGGCCAGGCGCGGTGCCGGGGCAGTCTTCCATTTCGTGCGGACACGACAAGCAGATTGCCAGAAGCTCACTGTCGGCTCCCGGGGTTTGTCCAGTGGCCTGCTTCAGCACCGCCTGTGCGGAGCCTGCGGGCCCGCATCGGAGCGCCTGATTCAGTGATTGCACGCCCGGCTCGTCGTGTGGCGGTCCGACTCTTGAACACCGGACAGAAGTTCGCGGCGGTCGGCCATCGGCGGCTTCGGCGCTCCGGTCAGTCCAGCAGCAGCTCCAAGCTGAGACCGTCACGCGCGCGGAAGCGTCCAGCGGCCCGACGCGGCTACGGAAGTGGGTCCTTCGTGAAGCCGCCGGTCGCGGTGCGGTGCACGACGTACGCCGCCGCCACGTCCAGGGCGGCGTGGCCGGTGGACTTGAAGACGGTGAGCTCGTCGGGGGAGCGGCGCCCGGGGGCATCCCCGCTCAGTACGGATCCCAGTAGGGTGACGGCGCGGTCCGCCGGCAGTCCTTGCAGCTCGTGGGCGCCGGAGGGTGGCGGTGTTGTGGCGGCCCCCGGCCACTCCGTGAAGAGCGCGGCGTCGCGTACGGTCTCGGGGTCCAGTTCGGGTCCGTGGGAGCCGCCGACCGAGCTCACATGGGTGCCCGGGGCGAGCCAGTGGCGAGGGAGGACCGGGCGGGTCGCTCCGGTGCAGCAGTACACGGTGGTCGCCGCGCGTACGGCCGCCTCGATGCCGTCGACGGCACGGCCCCCGGGATGGAGGGCTGCCGTGGCGCGGGCTGCTGCATGGTCACGGCCTGCGACGGTCACCGGCTCGGCCGGCCGGAGCGAGGCGAGGAGGGAGACCTGGGCCCGGGCCTGGGCACCTGTGCCGACGACCACGGCGGGGCCCGGCCGGGCCAGGGCCAGAGCACTGTGCGTGGCGGCGGCCGCGGTGCGCCAGGCCGTGATGGGTTCCGCGTCCATGACGGCCAGCGGGCGGCCGTCCTCGGAGTCGAAGAGGGCCACGATGCCCCGATGGGTGCTGCGGCCGGGGTGGTCGGGGTCCGTGAACACCGACACGAGTTTCGCGGCGAGGCCCAGCCCGGGCACGTAACCGGGCATGGCGCCGAGCAGCCCGCCGGGTGCGAATGCCGCGATCCGCGGCGGCGCGGAGGCGTGGTCCCGGGCGACGGCGACGAGCGCGTCGGCCACGGCGGACATGAGGCGGTGGGGTGCGAGCGCGGCCGCGGTGGCGGCCCTGTCCAGCACGAGGATGTCGTTCATCGTGCGTCGGCCTGTGCGCTCGGGCCGCTCAACAGCTCGCCGAGGGTGTCCACGGCGACGGCGAGTTCTTCCTGCAGCCGTCTCATCCGCTCCGCGTCGATCTCGGCGTCCGGCCCGACCACGGTGACGGCGCAGACGGGCGCGCCGGGAAGGGGGACGACGGCCCGGCTCACGGAGGCCACGAACTGTTCGTTGCGGCCGTGCTCGACGGCGAACCCGGTGGATTCGGCGTGCTCGATGTCGGCGAGCAGCCCCGCCGCTCCGTCCAGCGGGTGTCCCGCCTTCCGGGCCACGTCGAGGTAGGGGCCGCGTGCTTGGGGAGCGAGGGCCGCCACCAGGGCGAGTGGTCCGGCGAAGCGGTGCACGGGCAGGGTCTCGTCGCGGAGGGTGCTGATCATCGCCAGGCGATCCGGCCGGACTACGTCCACCACCCGGGAACCGTCGCTGTCGAGGACCTGGAGATTGACCATCATGCCGGTACGCGCCGACAGGTCCTCCAGCACCGGACGGGCCAGGACGGTCAGCGAATTGTGTGCCGCCCGGGCCGAAAGGCGCAGGACGGCCGTACCCGGCAGATAGCGGTCGTCGGCTCGCAGGAGCCAGCCGCGACGGACCAGGTCCACCAGGATCCGGTAGGCGGTGGCCCTGTGCAGTCCGACCTCCTCGGCGAGGTCGGTCAGCCGGGGAGGCAGGGGAGCTGCGGCCACGGCCTCGATGAGGTCCAGCGCCTTGTCCACGGCCGTTCGCTGTGCCTGCGGCATCAAAACCCCTCCCGATGTCTTCGGTGAACCGTGCCGACGGGGGCGTGCCCTCAGCCGTGGTTCAGAGGTAGGGTACAGCTCGTTTCATATGGCGAGATGTTTGTTACGTAGAGCGTAACAGCTCGAGAGTGTGGTGACCGTGACATACGAAAGTGCCGGGGCGGCAACGTCGTTCGCGCCGCCCGAGACCGGAGAACTGGTGGTCTACCGCGGCCTCACACTGTTCGACGGGACGGGCAGCGCCCCCCGTCCCCATATGACGATCGTCGTGGACGGCCCGGTGATCCGGTCCGTCGCCGACGATGCGGATGTCGCGGCCGCCCTCGCCGACGGCGCCGAAGTCGTCGACCTCAGCGGTCACTTCGCAACGCCCGGCCTCATCGACGCGCATCAGCACCTCGCCACCCCGCCCGATCGCCCGGTCGCCGAGGCCGTCCTGCGCCGTCTTGTGTACGGCGGCGTCACGGGTGTGCGGGACATGGCCGACGACCTCCGGCACGTCGGTGACCTCGCGCGGGCCACACGCGTGGGCGAGATCGCCGGCCCCGACATCCACTATGCGGCGCTGATGGCCGGCCCGAGCTTCTTCGACGACGTGCGAACCCACCAGGTGACACAGGGCGCCACCGCGGGACAGGTGCCCTGGATGCAGGCCATCACCGACACGACCGACCTGCCCCTGGCGGTGGCCCTGGCCCGCGGCACGTACGCCTCGGCCATCAAGATCTATGCGGACCTCGACGCCGCGCTCGTCGCCGCCGTGACCGCAGAGTCACATCGACAGGGCATAGCGGTATGGGCCCATGCGACCGTCTTCCCCGCCACCCCCGGCCAGGTCGTCGAGGCAGGCGTGGACACCGTCTCGCATGTGACCCTGCTGGCCCACGAGGCGTCCACCGGCCCGCTGACCAGTTACAAGAACAAACCCGCCGTCGAACACGCGGCCCTCGTCACCGGCCAGGACCCACGACTCGACGCGCTCTTCGCCCGGATGCGGTTGCAGGGCACCGTCCTTGACGCGACCGCAGGAATGTGGGCCGCCGACGCACTTGTGGACGACGACCCCGCGGCGATCGAACGAGCCCGCCGCAACACCGAGTTGGCGATCGCCCTCACCGCCCAGGCGCACCGGGCGGGCGTGGAACTCGCCACCGGCACCGACTACGAGACCGACCCCGACGACCCCTTCCCCGCCCTGTACGAGGAACTCGCCTTCCTGGTCCGCCGCTGCGGCATTCCGACCCGGGACGTACTGCGCTCCGCGACACTCGTCGGCACCCGCAGCGCCGGTGTGGACCACCTCACGGGCACCGTCGAGCCGGGAAAACTGGCCGACTTCGCGGTCTTCGCCCAGGACCCGCTGGCGGACATCGACCACCTTCGCACGATCACCCTGACCGTCAAGCGGGGCCGCCGCTTCCCGCGGAGCGCCTACACCATCGAACGCACCCGGGAGAACCGTTGACCGGCACCCCGATGATCATCAACGCGCTCGGCCAACTCGACAACCCCAACGCCCCGCAGTCGATGGAGGCGGCCGCAGATCTGAACCCCCCCAGCGAACAGTTCAGCATCGACGCGCGCACACTGGCCGACGCCCGGGCCTCAGGACTGACCGCCGTCAACATCACCCTGGGCTATGTGATGGGCGATCTTCCCCCTTACGAACACACTCTGCACGAGATCGACGTCTGGGACGGCATCGTCGCCCGCCACACCCGCGACCTGCTGAAGGTCACCACCGTCGCCGACATCCGCACGGCGCGGCGCGACGGCCGGATCGGCGTCGTCTACGGATTCCAGAACGCGGTGGCCGTCGGCGACGACGCAGACCGCATCGCCACCTTCGCCCAGCGAGGCGTCCGCGTGGTGCAGTTGACCTACAACCAGGCCAACCGCCTCGGCGGAGGCTCGGCCGCTCCGGCCACCACACGACTGACCTCGTTCGGACGGGAGGTGATCGATGCCCTCAACGACCATCACCTCATGGTCGACCTTTCCCACAGCGGTGAGCAGACCTGCCTGGACGCCGCCGTGCACTCCCGTGTGCCCGTATCGATCAACCACACGGGCTGCCGCGCACTGACCGACCTGCCCCGCAACAAATCGGATGAGGAGCTGCGGCTCGTGGCTTCACGAGGCGGCTTCGTCGGCATCTACTCCATGCCCTTTCTCAACCCCACCGGCCACGCCCGTGCAGCCGACGTCGTCGAGCACATCGTGCACGCGGTGAACGTGTGCGGCGAGGACCATGTGGGCATCGGCACCGACGGACCCGTCACCGCCATCGACGACCTCGACGCCTACCGGGCCCGACTGGCCGAACACGTCGCGCAGCGCCAGGAAGCCGGTGTCTCGGCAGCGGGCGAACGAGCGGACACCCTCCCCTTCGTGGTGGATCTCCGCGGTGTGGACCAGTTCCGCGAACTGATCCGACTGCTGGAACAACGCGGATACTCCTCCGGCCGTATCGAGAAGATCATGGGCCGCAACTTCGTCGACTACGCGGAGCGGGTCTGGGCGGCTTGACGGCCGGATCGGCCCCCGCCTGGGCTGGGTTGGCTGTCCGTGCCACTAGGATCTCCGCTCACGCCGTCGACGAACACGGTGCCCAGGAGTGGACGGCTCACGAGTTCAGGGGCGGCCGGAACGAGGGGCCATAGGTCTGGTCCGTGCCGGGGATCGGGATCTCCATCAGTTCCAGCGCAGGGGTCTCCATCCGGCGCATGGCGCGGACGGCCACATCCAGGCTGCCGGGGCCGTCGCTGTCCCAGGCCATGTCGAGGGTATCCAGCACGGCGGTGTAGGCGGTGTTGAACTCGATCAGGCGCCGACGCACGGGAGTCGGTGGACGGTGCCAGCCACCCGCCGGGACTCGCGCCATAGGGCGGGTGGCGGGGAAGGGCACGGGGGCGCCGGTGAACTGCCAGCTGCCGCGGTCCTTGCGCAGTCGCCTGCCGTGGTAGATCTCGGCGAAGGCGTAGTAGTGCGCGGGGTGGTCGTCGCCGAAGGCCACGGCCGGGGAACTCGTGGTGCCCTCGCCCTGCTCTCTGATGATCCCGATGGCGTGTTCGACGTCGTCGAGGGTCTTGACCGGCTTGAGCACATCGGTGGTGACGTGCGCGGACAGTTGCCCCTGCGTGGTGAGCTTCGGCGCCGTGCTGTGGAAGGCCTTCAGCAGGTCGTCGTAGAAGGCGCCGATCGTGGGGGAACCGTCCGCGCTGCGGGCGAGGGGTGCTTCGGGGGCCTCGATCGCCATCATCACGTCGTGGACGAAGGGCTTGGTGAGGCCGGACAAGTACACGTTCACCCCGGCACGCACACCGCCGGGCAGGGGCCCGGGGTACGTGGGTGCCGCCCTTTTGATCCGTGGCCGGCCGCCCACGGCGACGAGCAGGTTGCAGACCACGCCCAGGTGGTACATCTCGTCACCGATGATGCGCCGGATCAGGCGCGCGGCCTCGCTGCGGCGGTCCTTGACGGACCACCAGCCGCACAGGTACGGGGGGATGGTGGCAAGCTCGAGCGCCACAGCGACCTGAAGCGCCTTTCTGAGCCAGCCGACCCCGCGCCCGGCCTCCGGAACGGCGAGCAGGCGTGCCACGGCACCGTGGCCGGTTGTCGCGACGCGCTCGCCTGCCGACAGTTCGGCGGCAAGGGCGGGTTCGGGCACCGAGACGGGTGCGGCGGCTGCCACGGCGGCCGAAGCCAGGAAGCTCCTGCGTCCCAACGGTGCAGAAGTCTCCCTGTCCGGATCATCCTTGCCTACCGTCATCACAGCCTCCGCGGATAAGGGACGGCTCTACCTGGGAGTCACGCTTCCGGGAGCCTCCGACAGCCGGTGAAGCTATCAGCCATCTCCGCAGTTTCGACGGCGCCCGATACGCGTGGCGCATCTACCATCCTCTCGGTCGACCTCCGGCGAACGAGGGGACCTTTCGTGACGGGACGCATCGGCGACCCGTTGTCCCTGGTGCTGAGCAGGGACGCACACCGGTTGTACTGGTAGCCCTCGGGGCCGGCTGCCGGTCCTCGGACGATCGTCGTCGGGGCGGCCGCTGATCGGGTGACGTGCGCGGGTGACGGCACGGACGGGTGCCCTGGCGTAGAGGCCGAGGCGTGCTCTGCACGGCCCGGGGTCGGTGTGGCATGAGGGGTGTGCGCCCAGTCATGCGTGACGTACGCGGCTGGTGAATGTTCCGGACTCGGCCACGGTCGCTGTGGGTCGGCACAACGGGACCGAGTGCTCAGTGCGGGATGGTGGCGGCGACATGATCGCGTCCGTCCCGGTGCACCCCATTGATATCGTCGGAGGGTGGTTGGTCCTCTGGTGGGCGCGCCGCCGGACTCGGATCTGGTGAGCGCGGCACAGGCGGGCGACGCCGGTGCTCTCGGCCTGGTGCTCGCCAGACATCGGGCAGGTATGTACGCGGTCGCGTTGGCCTTGCTGGGGCACAGTGCGGACGCCGAGGACGCCGTACAGGAGGCGGCGCTCATTGCGCTGCGCCGCATCGGCGACGTCCGGGACCGGGACGCGGTGGGTCCCTGGCTGCGCATGGTGGTGCGCAACGCGTGCCGCGCCCAGCTGCGCAGGATGTCGGCCGTTCCCGTGGCCGATCCCGTGGGGGCGGTCGTGATGGACCGGACGTACGGTCCACCCGATCCGGCTGAGGTGCTCGACCGGCATGCGCTGCGGGACTGGGTCTGGAGCGCGATGGAGGATCTGTCACCCGGGCTGCGGCTCGTGACGATGCTGCGCTACTTCACGGACGTGACGTCCTACGAGGACATAGCAGCGCTGTCCGGGACGCCGGTCGGTACCGTGCGCAGCAGGCTCAATCAGGCGCGCACGAAGCTGACGGATGCGCTGCTGAGCTCGGCCGACCGGGTGCACGACGACGCCACCGCCCGGACGGCACTGCACCGCAGGCTTGCGGAGGAGATCATGGCGGCCGCCCATCGAGGCGACATCACCGCGGCAATGTCCGACGGGTGGTCGCCCCACGCGGACGTGACATGGCCGACCGGCAAGATCACAGACATGGACTATCTGGGTCCCGCTTTCGGACGTGACCTGTCCGACGGCGTACGCCACGATCTGCGGAACGTGGTGGCGGGCCGTGAGGTGGTCATCTGGGAGGCCGCCCTGCTCAACCCTCCGGAGGACCCGTTCCACTGCCCGCCCGGTGTCGTGTGGGTGCATTTTCTGGACCGGGGCCGCGTCGGCAGGGTCCGTCTGTACCATCCGCGCCGCCGTTGAACGGCTCTGCGGACGAATTCGCCGACCGATCGAACTTTTCCAGGACTCGCCGCATCGTGCGGGTATGAACGAAACGAACCACAGTCCGCGCGCCGGGCGACTCACGGGAACCGCGGAGGCTGAGGCGCGTACCGTCGTCGTCGACGGCGTCCGTCAGGTGTACCGGGTCGCGGGTGAGGGACCCTTGTGTCTTGTGCACTCCGGCGGTCCCGGTGTTCACCCGGAGTACCTGCGGATCCCCGCCCTGGAAGAGCACCTGACCATGGTCTACGTGGACCCCGTCGGGTCCGGCGACAGCGACCTGCTGCCGGACGGGGACTACTCGATGTCCCGCTACGCGCGCTTCGCCGAGGCCGTGCTCGACGAGCTTGGTGCCCGGACCGGGTATCTCCTCGGCCACTCGCACGGCGGCTTCGTCGCCCTCCAGCTCGCTGTCGACCGTCCCGACCGCCTCGACGGGCTGATTCTGTACGACACGGCACCCGTGTACGGGCGGGAGCTGATGGAGGCGGCGACCAAGGAGATGGCGGCCTTCGTCCAGCGCTGGCCCGATCGCCCGGAGGCCGTCGAGGCGGGCCGGATGTGGGAGGCGGCCGTTGTGTCGCAGACGATGGAGGTCGCCGACGACGAGGCGCACCGACGCTACCTTCATGGCATCCTGCCCGCCTACTTCGCCGACTACCGCAGGACGGTCGAACGGGTGGGTGAACCCACCCTTCGGGTCACCCATGACGCGAACCGGCACCCGGTCAGTTGGGATGTGCGGGACCGGCTCGGCACGATCGACGTGCCGGCGCTGGTGATCGTCGGCACGTACGACTTCATCTGCCCACTCAGCTTTGCGTACGAGATGGACGCGGGGCTGGCGGACTCGAGACTGCGCGAGCTCCGCGAGAGCGGCCACTTCGGGCATGTCGAGGAGGCCGACGAGTTCAACGCTGCCGTAATGGACTTCGTTCACACCACCGGAAAGGGGAATCGGGCATGAGCACCGTTGTGCCGATCGAGCTGGCTGAGCAGACCGAGATCAGGGCGTACGTCGACTTCGTGACCGGCGCCCCCGCGCCCGTGTGGGAGGCGCTGGGCATCGGCTCGCTGCGCGTCGGCACGGCGCTGGCACTGGCGATCCGTGAAGACCCGAGCCGTTTCTTCAACAAGGCCGGCGGATTCGGCGCCGACGGGCCGATCACCGAGGACGTCGTCGCGCAGGTGTGTGAGTTCTACCGTGAGCAGGGGGTGCCCCAGGGCGCGTTCATGGTCGCGCCGCCGCTGCTGTCGCAGGATTGGGCCTCGATCGCCGCGAAGAGGAACCTGATCGAGGGCGGCCGTCTCGCGAAGTTGGGGTGCGAGGTCGATGCCCTGGTCGGCTCAGCCGACGGCATCGCCGCATTGGACCCCGACCTGCGTGTAGGTCCCGTCGAGCGCCATCATGCGCTGGAGTGGGCCACAGTCATGATGACCACCTTCGGGTTCACCGCTCCGTTCATGATCGAGATGGCCGCGGCCTGTGTGGGCAGGCCGAACTGGCGTCAGTACGCCGTGTGGGAGGGCGAACGGATCATCGCGATCGGGAGCATCTTCGTGAATGGCGACTGCGCAGACATGTTCGGCGGGGCGACGCTCCCGCAGGGCCGCGGCCGCGGCGCCCAGTCGGCGCTGCTCGCCGCCCGCGCCCGGGCGGCCCAGGACGCAGGGTGCCGATGGCTCGTCGCCGAGACCGGTGCCGAAGCGCCCGGCGAGCACAACACCTCGCTCCACAACATGCTGCGCGCCGGGTTCCAGCCGCTGTACGAGAGGGTCACCTGGCTCTGGCGCGCATAGCCGGGCCTGCCGGTGACGGTCGCCCCCGTTGGGCCGATGTCCGACGAGGCGGACCGATCGGCGCGGGAGATCGCCGCCCGTACAGGAAGGCGGCCGCACCCGGCGTCCGGGTGCGGCCTTGGCGCGTTCCGATGTCTCAATCCTTACCCCGTGATTTTCAGGACGGGATAAAGCCGTTGAGCCGCGCAGGATCTCCCGTAGGAGCGAGAGACAGGGGCGGCCTCCTGCGCGACTTCGCTGCCGTTCGCGCCGTCGCGACGTTGACGGTCCTGCGCCCAGGGCCGCGGGCGTCGACGCCGCGAGGCGCGGTGCCGAAGCCGTACGTCACCGGGGCCGACCGCGCTCTCGTCGAGGAACGAACCACGCAGTACCGATGAGTGCGGACACGCTGGTCGTCAGGCAGCGGTTTCGGCCGTGGCGGTCAGATCCGCGCGGCCGAGGATGTGGCCTGCCATGGTGAAGCCGAGGACGGCAGGGGTGGCGTCGGCCGATATGCCGATGGACTCGACATCGAGGGCGTGCACCACGACGACATAGCGGTGGAGGCCGTGCCCCGCCGGGGGCGCGGCACCGATGAACCGAGCGGCGCGGGTGTCGTTGGGCAGCTGGAAGGCGCCCTCGGGCAGGCCCGAGCCGGTGTCGTCGCCGGCGCCTTCGGGCAGTTCGGTGACGGTGGCGGGAATGTCGGCGACTGCCCAGTGCCAGAACCCGGATCCGGTGGGGGCGTCGGGGTCGTAGACGGTGACGGCATAGCTCTTCGTGCCCTGCGGGGGCGCCGCTCCAGGACAACTGCGGAGAGAGGTCCTTCCCGCCCGGGACGCCGAAGATGCCGGAGAACTGCTCCGGTGACCAGGCGGCGCCGTCGGCGACGGTGGTGCTGGTGACGGTGAAGGACGCCGCCTCGGGGAGGCGGGCGAACGCATCGTTGGCGCTCATCGCGTCATTCCTTTCATGCCGTTCTGTGGGGTGGGTGGTGGCATGGTCGACGGCCGGCCGCGTCGAGCCCAGGAATCGCCGGCAGGTTTCTATGTCGACCTTGGATCGACCATAACACTGATAATCGATTATTCGAGGGGTCGTCTATGATGGCGACATGACTCAGACGGTCCCCAACTCGGTCTTGCCGGGGAAGCAGATGCTCTCCGAGCAGGTCTACACACGCTTGCGAGAGGCGATCATGCGCGGGGACTACGGCCCCGGCGACGCACTCAAACCGCAGGACCTCGCCAAGGAACGAGGCGTGAGCCTGGCCGTCGTTCGCGAGGCGCTGGTGCGGGTGGTCGGCGACGGGCTTGCCGACCGGCTGCCCAACCGAGGGTTCGCCGTTCCCGCCTTCTCCGACCGCCGCCGGCAGGAGATCGCGGAGGCCCGCCGCACCATCGAACCGGTCGTGCTGCGTATGTCCGTCGAGCGCGGCGACATCGACTGGGAGGCCCGCGTACGAGCGGCGCACCACCGACTGGCGCGCACACCGGCGTTTGCGCCGGAGGAGGGCGAGTACTACAGCGCCGCATGGTCCGAGGCGCACAGGGTGTTCCACCGCACCCTGCTGGAAGGATGCGGCAACCCCGTGCTGTTGGAGACGTTCGACCGGATGTGGACCGCGAGCGAGCTGGCACGCCGCTGGTCGGCGCAACGTACCCCCGAGCGGGACGGTGTCGGCGAACACCGCCGGCTCGAGGAGGCGGCGCTGGCCCGCGACGCCGACGCTGCGGCCGAGGTGCTTGCCCGGCACCTCACCCTGACCGCGGCGGGACTGGCCGGCGACACCCATGGCGACTCGGGGACGGAAGCCTGAGCTTTTCCTTCGACTACCGTCGGTGCTGCTTCGACCGGCTTGAGGCTCACGGCTGTGGCCTTCGGCCGCCCTCGGGGCGAAGCGTCCCGCCTCCGGGGCCGGGTCTACGAGTGTCTGACCACCCGGCGCGACGAGTTGAACCACGGCAGGCCGGTTCTGGTTGGATGCAGCCATGAGCACAGGCACTCACCCGGAGTCCGGTCCGACGAAGAGCCTCTGGAGCGACGCCGACTTCGACGAGAGGCACGACGGCACCATCCACGGACTCTGCGTGCAGCCAGGTGCCCCCGACGGCTCGCTGCCGCCGCGCCTGCTCCTGGACATCGACTACATCGTCCGCCGGGTGCATCCGGTCGCACCGCAGACGCACTTCAGCTTCTGGACGGCGCCGTCCACGCTCGTGTTCGACGATGTCTGGGATTTCGAGGGCGACCTCGACTTCAAGGGGATGGGATCGAGCCTCCAGATCGACCACCTTCGGCGCTCAACACCGGAGGACAGTCGCCGTGGCCCGCAGTGGCACCTCGAAGGTCGACCTCAAGTTCCAGGCCACGGGATTCCACCAGTACCTACGCCAGGTGCCCCAGTACGCGCAGCGGCTTGTCCTCTCGAACAGCGAGCGCGGAGGGATCTCGTTCGCGGAGATCGCCTTCACCTGAAACCAACTGCCTGGGCGACACCCATAGGCACCGGCGCTCCATCGCCGCAGACCCTGCCGTCCACCACCAGCCTTCCTCGGGCCTCGAGACCGCGCCCTTCGGCGAGACCGGTCAGCCGGCGTGGAGCATCAGCCCGATGCCGACCACCAGCAGCCCGGCCGCCGCGATCCGCGGCGCTCCGAACCGCTCCTTGAAGAAGACCGCGCCGATCGCCGCACCGACGATGATCGAGGACTCCCGCAGAGCGGCGATGGGAGCCAGTTCCGCCCTGGTCTGCGCCCATAGGACCAGGGCGTACGCAGCGACGGACAGGGCCGAGCCGAGCAGCCCGAGCGCAGCGAACGGCCGTAGCGTGGACAGGAGTTGGCCTCGCCATCGGTACGCCGCGTACAAGGGGATCACGACGCCCTGTATCGCCATGAGCCATGCGATGTACCCGAGTGAGGAGCCCGAGGCGCGTACGCCCAGGCCGTCCACCACGGTGTACGCCGCGATGGTCAGCCCTGTGGCGAGCGCGGCGCCGATGGCCGCCCAGTTGGGCCGGCGGCCTCGCAACCCCCACAGGGCCACCCCGGTCAGTCCGGCGCACGACACGGCGATGCCCGCCGCCGCCCAGCCGTCGGGCACCTCGTGCGCGAACACCGCCGCCAGCACCGTGACCACCAGGGGGGCGGTCCCGCGCGCGATCGGGTAGGCCTGACCGAAGTCGCCCAGCCGGAATGACCGCATCAGCAGCGCGTAGTACGCGATGTGGATGATGGCGGAGGCGATGAGGTAGGGCCAGGCGGCCGACGCGGGGAACGATGCGAACACGGCCATCGCGAGGCCGATGAGCATCCCGCCGCCCGCGATCAGTGTGAAGCCGACCAGCTTGTCGATGATGCGGTGGGCGATCGCGTTCCAGCTGGCATGGGTGACGGCGGCGACCAGTACGGCCAGGGTGACGGCCGGCGTCACGTGGACTGCTCGCGCATGTCCACCAGCGTGCTGCTCGTATCTGCGATCAGCGGCCTGAGGCTCCTCGAGAACACGCTGTGCGGGGCATCAGCCACAGCGCACGCCCTGCCATGGCCGAGCGGCGAACGGTCGTCGAGCAATGGTGCTTTTGTGCCATGCCCGAAGGCCGGCAGGCCGCTGACGGCGTACCTGTGGGTTTGCTTCGCCATGGCTTCAGAGGATATTGCAGGCCGTGGTCACAGGTGCGTGGGGGTGCCGGCACCCCAGCGATGGATTGTGATCTTCGTCGATTTTCAGCCTGATCTTGCAAGGGACCCCGGGTCTTCAGAGCCGGGAGGAATTGCATCCGCTACGTCAGTCTGTGCGCGCCTGCCCTGGTGCGGCCCCTCGCCCGAGGCTGCGGTCGTTCATCCGGATGCGGACAAGTCTGCCCGTCTCGGCGCTCGCGGGCGCATGCCTGGTGCTCGGTTCGGACGACGCGCTGCGTGCGCTGGTCTCCTCCGACCAGGCCGGCGCCGTGCCCACCGGCGCCGTCACCAGCCTTGTCGGTGCGCTGTTCCTGATAGGTCTGGCGCTGCGGGTCCGCGACTCGGCCACCGCGCGTTCACAGGGCGAAGGGGACGGCCGGGCAGTCCGTCTCCTTTGTGCTCGACGCCCGTGTGCCGCGGGTGCTGACGGCGCTCCTCGCCGGCGCCGCACTGGCGTTGTCCGGCACGTTGGTCCAGGCCGTCACGCGCAACCCTCTCGCAGAACCGGGCATCCTCGGAGTCTCGGGCGGTGCGGCGCTCGGCGCGGTACTTCTTGTGACGACGGTTCCGGCCGCCGCCACGTGGGGTATCGCCGGTGCCGCCTTCGCGGGCGCGGCTGTCGCGTCGGTCGTCGTGTTCGGACTCGCCGCGCGCGGCGGGTTCGGCAGCAACCGACTGGTCCTGGTGGGTGTCGGCGTGTCCGCCGCGACCACGGCGCTGATCATCCTGTTCATCGTGCTCACCGATCTGTTCAACGCGACGAAGACACTGACCTGGCTGTCCGGCTCCACCTACGGACGGGAACTGCCCGATGCCCGGCCCGACTCGTCGCCCGATTCGGGCCGGTGGGCGGCGCGACCGTGCTGGTCGGGTCCGTATTCGATCCGTCAACCTGGATCTCGTCGGACCGGCACTCGACGGGGAGCAGTCCGGGCGTCGATTGTGATGATCCGCCGCTGTACGGGCCGAACGGCTGGGTGCCGCCCTGGTGTCCCTCGCCCTGGTCCATTTGAAGTGCGAGATCCTCGCACTGCGGACAGGGGCGGAGGCAGCGTATGACCGGACAGGTGAGAGAGAGCGGACCAACGCCGCCGCGTCGACCTCTGTCCGGCGGACACCGTCCGTAGTCTTTGGCCATGGTCGAAACGAACGGTGTGCACCACCTGCTCGTGACGGTGGGCGAGCACCACAAGCTGAGCGGTATGGCTCCCAAGGGCATCAGGGTCGTGAGCGGTGGGCACTTGGATCTGCGCGGCGTGGCCGGACGCGTCACTGTCGAGGAGGGCGCCACGGCCCGGATCCACGGAATGGTGACCGGTGGCCTGTACAACATGGGCGGAGACGTGGAGGTGTACGGCATGGTCCACGACGGTGTGCACGACCTCGGTGAGACGACGAGTCGGATCGCCCCCGGCGCGGTCATCTCGTAACCGCGGCCGGTGTGGGCGGACCGAGCCCGTGACAGGAGGATGAGCGCATGGTGGAACACGAGACCGTCGTGCACGACATCAGCCGGGCCGCAGCGCGGCCCGGTGGGTGGGTCGAGCGCGAGGCGACCGGGCGTGCCGTGGTGCGCTGCACCTGCGGCCTCGACAGCGGCATCGTGGCGGCCACCCAGGCGGTGCAGATTGCCGACGATCACCGCCGGACGAGTGCGGAAGCACGTACCTGACGGCTTGCCGATTCCGTGCAGGCGCGGGTGGAGACGGGCCTCCGGCCCCGGTCTCCGCGAGCAAGGCCGAGCGCCGGCAAGCGCGATGACCGGAGCTCTCAGCCGAGTCCTGCCCGATGGACTCCGAGGGAATGCCGGTGGAGGACGGCGCCACCGTCGATAGAGGGCGGTGGCGGCGTCCTCGTCGGGACGGCCGCGCACCTCAGGCGCGCCGAGCAGGACACCGTCGGATCGACCGTGCCCTGCGGGCGCCGTTCCGCATCGGGACCGCCCGCGGGAGCGCGGCAGGCCGGCCGACTGCCATGGAAGGGCCGTTGACTACTTCGCCTGTGCGAGCTGGACCGCGTCCGGGCCGGCCGGGAACCGCAGCTGGCCGGTGGTGTCGTGCACGGCTCGCCACACCGTCTCCGCGACGTCGCTCTCCTTGGTGAACAGCTCCTGGCCCGCGAAGTCGGCCATGGCCTTCTCCGCCCACGGTGCGTAGGGCGCGGGGACCAACTCGTCCAGCGAGGCACCGTTCGTCGCCCTGGCGGCGAAGTTCGTCGTCAGGCAGGCGCCCGGCTCGACCGTCTTCGCCCGCACGCCGAAGGGTGCGAGCTCCAGGGCCAGAGATGCGGTGAACCCCTCGATCGCCATCTTGCTCGCCTTGTAGACGGCCGAGAGCGGCATGTGGCCCAGCACCACGCTGGACGTCACGTTGACCACCACGCCGGAGCCGCGTTCGCGGAACCGGGGCAGCACCGCCTGCGTCGTCGCCATCACGCCGAACGTGTTGGTCTCGAAGACCTCCCGCACTTGGTCCATGGAGGTGCCCTCGAAGACGCTGATCGAGGGGACGCCCGCGTTGTTCACCAGGACGTCGATGGCACCCGCCGCATCGAACGCGGCGGTGATGGAATCGGGCTTGGTGACGTCGAGTTCGATGATGCGCAGCCGGTCCGACTCGGGCAGCACGCCCTCGCGCGGTGTCCGCATCGTCGCGATGACGTTCCACCCCTGCTCGTGGAAGTGGAGTGCGGTCTGTCGCCCGTATCCGGACGAGGCGCCGGTGATCAGAACGGTCTTCATGCTGTGATCCTTTGTGATGGGACGGAATCCCGCGGTAGTCATTTTCCTGCCGCGGAGGAGAACCGGTAATCCCATTGAATCGCTCTGACCTGGTGAGTTATAGAACTTTCCTCGCTGGCTCTTGCATGATCCTGCTTGACGGCCCCGGCTACGGTAGTGCGCCCGCGGGGCTGCGCACGGTGTCCCGCAGACGGGCCGCGTCCCGGCTCGGAGGTGCGCCGAACTGGCGGCGGTACTCCCGGCTGAACTGGGAGGGGTTGTCATAGCCCACCCGCTGGCCGACCCCGGTGACATCGCTCGGGTGGGTGGCGAGCAGCAGCCGGGCCTCCTGGAGCCGGATCTGTTTCTGGAACTGGATCGGGCTCATCGCGGTCACCGCCTGGAAGTTGCGGTAGAAGGCGGAGACGCTCATGCCCGACAGGCGCGCCACGTCCTCGACGCGGAAGGCCTCGGCGTAGTGCTCGCGGATCCACCGCACGGCACGGGAGACATGGCTGAGGCCACTGTCGGCGAGGCCGAGCTGACGCACCGTCGCGCCCTGCTCACCGGTGATCACACGCCACAGGATCTCGCGTTTGATCAGTGGTGCCAGTACGGCGCGGTCGCGGGGTTCGTCGAGCAGACGCAGCAACCGGACCACCGCGTCGAGCAGTTCGGCCGGAGCGTCACTGACGGCGATCCCCGACGGCGCGCTTGCGCCGGTGTGGGGGATGTCTCCGGGGCCGGCCTGCAGGAGAAGTTCCGCGACGGCGGACGGTTCCAGCACCAGACCGACGCCCAGTGCCGGCACTCCGGGGTCGGCCTGGACGAACTGCCCCGTCACCGGCAGGTCGACGGATGCGACCAGATACTGCCCGGCGCCGTACTCGTAGACCCTCTCGCCCAGCGCGAGCCGTTTGGCGCCCTGGGCGATGACGGCGAGCACCGTGCCCGACATGGAGGGCGCCGGCGGATCCGGCCGGTCGACCTTCGAGATCAGTACGCCGTCGATCGCCGTGGTCCAATCGGGGCGCGCGTGCCGGGTCAGCAGGGTGCGGAACTCTTCGAGGTACATGCGTCCATTGCAGCACCTCCGCCTCCTTCTGTTCCCGCAGTCGAGAGGATTGTGCAGGTACCAGCGAGCAACGATCTAACGTTTGCCCAGGTCAGGCCGGTTGAATGGAATCACTTCACTCCTTCACCGAAAGGACCGGATCGATGATTGCCAGCTATGGATTCAACGCCACCCTGACCGCCAGGCCCGGCATGGGGGACGCGCTGGTCGACTTGCTGCTGACCGGCCTGAATGAAGGCAGCCCCGGCGCGAGCCGGTTCTGCGTCGTCTACCTGGTCTCCCGCTCCGCGTCGGACCCCGACGTCGTCCACGTCACAGAGGGCTGGACCAGCGAGGAGGACCACCACCGGATCTTCGGCGGTGAGGCCGCCCAGGCCATAGTGGCGCAGATCGGCGCACTGCTGGCCAAGGAGCCCGAGTACACCGACTACGTGCCCCTTCGCGGCAAGGCCACCTTCTAGGACCCCGTCGTTCCTGGCCGCCGCAGCCGCCATCCCCGCCGCGTTCGGCCCGCTGCTCGTCCACCCACCCGGCACCACTCGCGAAAGGCCTACGACCATGACCGTGGCACGACCCGCCCTGGACCCCGAACTGCGTGAACTCCTGGCCGACATGCCGCAGATGACCCGGCTCAGCGCCGAAGTGCTCGCGCAACTGCGCCAGTACCCCTCGACGCCCGTCGAGTCCCTGCTCGCGCACCGGCCGGTCGACCGGCGTGAGATCACCGTGCCCGCCACGGACGGCGTTCCGATCCCCATGTCGGTCATCAGCCCCGCGGCCGGCGACCGCACCACCGCGGCCCCCTGCATCTACTGGATGCACGGCGGTGGAATGGTCATGGGCGACCGCTTCGCACAGATCGACATCCCGCTGGAATGGCTCGACGAATTCGGCGCGGTCGTGGTCTCCGTGGACTACCGGCTGGCACCCGAGGCCACCGGCACCGCCCTCGTCGACGACTGCTACCAGGGGCTCGTCTGGATCGCGGAACACGCCGACGAACTGGGCATCGATCCGGCTCGGATCATCGTCTCCGGCGCCAGCGCGGGCGGCGGTCTTGCCGCCGGTGTCACTCTGCTCGCCCGCGACCTCGGCACCCCCGCGGTCGCCGCGCAGATGCTCATCTGCCCCATGCTCGACCACCGCAACACCAGCACGTCCAGCCGTCAGTACTCCGGCGGGCCCGGCGTATGGACCCGCGAGATGAACGAGTTCGGATGGCATGCCGTCCTCGGTGACCGCGGCGACGAGGACGTGTCCCCGTACATCTCGCCCGCGTTGGCCGACGACCTCTCGGGTCTGCCGACCACCTACATCGACACCGGCTCCGCGGAAGTCTTCCGTGACGAGGACACCGACTACGCCACCCGTATCTGGGCGGCCGGTGGCCAGGCCGAACTCCACGTCTGGGCAGGGGGGTTCCACGGATTCGACGCGCTGTACCCGCAGGCACACATCTCGGCGACGGCCCGCCGAACCCGCACGGACTGGCTCGCACGCCTTCTGCACCGGCGCCAGGGCGCATAACGCCTCGGACCGCGGTCGGCCGGGCTCGCCCTGTGACGGCGGCACGGAGAGGAGGAGCACAGCCGTCCCGCCGACCTCCTCACGATTGCCGCCGGTCAGTGCGCGGGCAGCGGGATGCCGGTTCCTGTGCCGTCGGACCGGCCTGCGCCGGGATGCCCGACCGGAGCCGAACCCCGGTTCTGGCGGCAGTGGTCGCCGGCTGATGTCCGCGCTTCACAACGGTCCTGGATCGACAGACGTCGATCCTGGACCGACGGAGTGCAGAGAGGCGTCGCCGAGTATCAGGCGATGACTCGGCCCCGCAGGATGATGCGGCTCGGGTGGGCCAGAGCCGAGCTGTCGAGCGTCGGGTCCGTGTCATAGGCGACAAGGTCGCGGGCCCTCCGTCGACCAGCCCCGGCAGGCCGAGCCAGGACCTGGCCGACCACGATGCCGCGCCCAGCGCCGCTTCGGCCGAAAGACCGGCACGGACCAGCCACTCGACCTCCGATGTGACGGTGCCGCAGGGGAACCTGTCGGTGCCCGCGAGGACGGTGACCCCGGCTTCGTGAGCGGCCCGGACGTTGGGCAGCATGGCTTCCCATCCGGCCAGCCACCAGTCGCGACGGGCACTCGGCTCCTCGGCGCGTCGTCGGTCGGCTCCGGCGCCGAAGGCACTGAGCGTCGGGACGAAGGCGGTGTCTTGGGAAGCCATCTGATCGATCAGGCCGGGGTCCAGGTGCATGCCGTGTTCCAGGCTGTCGACGCCTGCTCGAACGGCGTTGAGACTGCCGTCGGCGGTCTGGCAGTGGGCGGCCACTCGGCCGCCGATCGCGTGCACGGCTTGTACGACGGCGCTGAGGATGTCCCGTGGCAGTGCCGGTTCGTCATGCCTCCAGTCGGCGATGACCTTGCACCAGCCCGAGGACGCCTTGGCTTCCTCGACGGCGGCGTGCACCAGATCTTCTTCACTCACGTCCCGCCCGAGGCCGGGAAAGAAACGGCCGGGAGTGGCCAGCCAGCGTCCGGCCGAGCGGACCCGTGGCAGCTGCGGATCCTCGTCGACCCAATCCGGGATGCGTGCGGCAGACCCGGGCGTTCGCACCAGCAGCACTCCGGCGTCGCGGTGATCGGTCAGGTGCAGGCGGAGCATCTCGTCGCTGAACGGGGCGTCGTGGACCTCGGTGCCCGGATGGGTGTGCACGTCCACCAGGCCGGGCAGCAGCCAACCGCCCTCGACGACGACGTCCGCGTCCGGAACCGGCTCCGTCCGCAACCGGTCTCCATCGATCCAGAAGGACCGCTCTTCCCGTTCCGGCAACACGATGCCTCGCACCTGCAGCACCACCGGTGACAGCCTCCCCGAACCTGAACGTGCGCCGTTTGTCGATCCCTTGATCCTAGGGGCGTTCGAAACGACTGAGCCTTGGCCGGGTTCCGCGTGCACCACGCACACCCGGCGGGAGGACCCGGCGGGGCATCATCGGAGGGTCGGAGGGCAGCCAAGGAGGATCCTCCCCGGCTGACGCCTTGAAGGCGACGGCGTGCATGGGCCGTGCTCGGTGTAGAACGCCGCCGCCGCCCCGACCGGTCAGCTCACTGCTGTGTTGCCTGCTCGATGAGGGTTTGCAGGTACAGGCCGCGGTGAGCGTCGAGTTCGGTCGGCGTGTGGGTGCGTATGGCGGTGGCGAAGTCGCGGCGCAGGATGGGCCAGCACTCCTCGTGGTCGATTTCCGCGGTGTCGTAGGCCGTCGGTGGATTCGGGCCGAAGAGTTCGATGCGTGTGATGGCGCGCGGCAGGTTGACGGAGCCGGAGAGGGAGGCCTGGCTCACGGCTCCGTTGGCGTGTTCGCAGGTGAGCTCGATCCATCGCCTGGGGTCCCCGGTGCTGCGTATGGCGGTGATGGGGGCGATCGCCGCGTCCAGGAGGTCGAGCAGATGGGGTCCCAGATCGAGCAGCGCGCCGTGTTCGAGGCGCCAGCCGGTGGCGAAGTCGCCGCCGAGGAAGGCGCCGTGGAGATAGGCGGAACGTGCCCCGGTGATGTCGAGGCTGCGGGCGGCGTCGAGAAAGGCGCGGGTGGTCGGGTGATAGCGCTTGGTGAGGACGAGTTGGGAGATCACCCCGGCTTCGGCGATGGCGTCCGCCACGCGCCGGGCCGTGGCGAGGTCGGGGCCGAGGGGCTTCTCCAGCAGCAGGGCCTTTCCTCGTTCGGCCGCCAGTGGTGCCAGTTCGCCCTGGACGGCGGGTGGGACGGCGAAGGCCACGGCTTCGCAGTGGTCGAGGAGTTCGTCGAAGTCGGCTGCGACATGGGCCGCGTAGGGGGCGGCGGTCTGCTGGGCCGCTTCGGGACGGCGGGCCCAGACCGCGGCGAGTCGTGTTTCCGGGCCTGCGGCGAGTATGCGGGCGTGCATGGCACGGGCCCAGGGGCCGGCGCCTACGAGGCCGACCTCGACCGGGCGGTGTGTCCAGGGAGCGGGTTCTGCTGTCACGGTATTCCTGTGGGTGTGCGGCGCCTCGACGTCAGAGTGCGAGGCGGTTGAGACGGGCGTCGGCACGGTCGGGGGAGTAGAGGAACTCCACGACCATGGAAGCGGCTCCGATGACACCGGCGTGGTCACCGAGCCGTGAGGTGACGACCTGGAGGTTGGCGGTCGTGCGAGGCATGGCGCGTTGATAGAGCAGCTCGCGGACTCCGGTCATGAACGGTACTCCCGAGAGGTCTCCGGCCAGCATCAGCACGCCCGGGTTGAGCAGCGTGACGACCGTCACCAGGACTTCGCCCGCCCGGCGCCCCGCCTTCCGGGCGAGGCGGATGGCGTCGGGGTGGCCTTCGGCGAGAGCGCGTTTGACGTCGGAACCGGAGGCGGTGTCGAAACCGAGTGCGGACAGTTCGCGGGCGAGGGCCCGGCCGCTGGCCACTGCGGCCAGGCAGCCGTAGGACCCGCACATGCACAGGGCGTCGAGGCGGTCGTGCAGGCGGATGTGGCCGATGTCGCCGGCTCCGCCGTCGATGCCGCGGTAGACGTCACCCCCGACGACGACGCCGGCGCCTATACCTGTGGACACCTTGACGAGGACGAAGGCCGCGCTGTCACGGTGGTTCGCCTGGTGTTCGGCCAGCGCCATGAGGTTGGCGTCGTTGTCGACGAAGACGGGGATCGGCTCCTCGTCCTGGCCGGTGCCCACGTGGTCGGCGTAGGCCTTCTGCAGGCGTTCGCGGACGGGGTAGCGGTCCCAGCCGGGCATGATGGGCGGCTCGATGATCCGCCCCGTCTCCCAGTCGACGGGGCCGGGCACCGACAGCCCGATGCCGCAGACACGGGTGGCGTCCACGCCGGCGGCGCCGATCAGATCCGGGAACCACGCGGCGAGTCGGTCAAGGACGTCGTCCGGGCCGTCGGTGATGTGCAGGGGGCCCGTGTGCTCGGCGAGGATGGTGCCCGCCAGATCCAGCACGGCGGCCCGGGCATGACGGGTCTCGAGATCGACGGCGATCACCGACGCATGCGTCGGATCGAAGACGATCTTGTGGGACGGGCGGCCGCCGGTGGAGGTGCCGGCGGTGTGCCGGAGCCATCCGGCGCGGTTGAGGAGGTCCAGTCGCGCTCCGATGGTGGAGCGGGACAGGCCGGTGGCGCGCTGCAGGTCGGCGCGGGTGTTGGCGCGGCCGCTGCGGATCAGCTGCAGCAGTTCTCCCGCGCTGACCTGACTCGGCGTCATCATGACTTCCCCCATGGCTCAGCTCTTGTCGGCGCCGCTGGTCAGGCCCTCGGTGAGCATGCGTTCGGCGGCGAAGAACAGAAGTACCACGGGAATCGTCAGCACCACCGAGCCGGCCATGAGAATGGTCTTGGGCACTTCTACGCCGTTCGAGAGTTGTGCCAGGCCGAGTGAGACGGTCCACTTCTCGGGGTCGGCGGCCAGGAAGAGGAGAGCGAAGAGGAACTCGTTCCAGGCGATCATGAACACATACAGACCGGTCGCCATGAGGGACGGCAGGGCGAGGGGCAGGATGACCTTTCGGACTGTCTGCAGTCGGCCGGCTCCGTCGATCGCTGCCGCTTCCTCGATGGACGCGGGGATGGTGACGAGGTAGTTCTTCAGCATGTAGATCGCCACGGGCACGGTCTGGGCCACGTAGACGATGGCGAGGCCGACCAGGCTGGAGGACAGGCCCAGCTTGGCGAAGATGACGAACAGCGGAACGGCCAGCAGGGTCGCCGGGAACAGGTAGACGGCGAGGAAGAGCGCGCTGACCTGGCGGTGGCCGAAGAACTTCAGGCGGCTGACGGCGTAGGCGCCGGGCACGGCGGCCAGCAGGGTGAGGATCACCGTACCGAGTGAGACCAGTGCGGAGTTGAGCAGGAACTTCACAAAACCCTGGCCGCCGTCGTCGGTGGACTTCAGCACGTCGCGGTAGGTGGAGAGGGTGAAGTCCTTCGCCGAGACCCACAGCGACCCCGGGTCGAGCAGGAGAGCGTCGATGGGCTTCACCGACAGCAGCACCATGTAGTAGAAGGGCGCCACGGTGATCACTGCGAGGAAGGCGATGACGAACCAGCGCAGGACGCCGAAGAGTCTGTCCTCGAACTGGGCCCTGGTCAAAGTGGCCTTGCGGGTCACGATTCCTCCTGGACCTTGTTGCCGAAGAACTTGAAGTAGAAGCCGAGCAGGATCATCAGGGAGGCGGCCAGGACCAGGGCCTGGGCGGCTGCTGCCCCGACGTCGTAGCGGGCGGTGAGGAAGTCGTAGACCCGGACGGCGGCGACGTTCGTTCCGGCTCCGCCCCCGGTCAACAGGTAGACGTCGTCGAACTTGTTGAAGGTCATGATGAATCGCAGGACGCACAGCAGGGCGATGACGGGCATGAGTTGGGGCAGCAGGATGTGGCGGAAGCGCTGGGTCAGGGTGGCGCCGTCCACCATGGCGGCCTCCTCCAGGCCCGCGGGGACCGCTTGCAGCCGGGCGAGGATGAACAGGAAGGCGAAGGGGAAGTAGCGCCAGCACTCGAAGGCGATGACGGTCAGCAGGGCCAGCGGTATGTCGAAGTGCGCGCCGAGCAGGTTGACCTGGTACTCGCGGGTGGACAGGAAGGCGATGGGATTGTCCCAGCCGAACAGCCGGTGGCCCCAGTCGTTGACCACGCCGTACTGCGGGCTCAGGGCGACCTCCCAGACGAAGGCCACGGCGACGACGGGGGCGACGTAGGGCAGCAGCATGGCCGCGCGCAGCAGTCCGCGGCCGCGGAAGGGCTTGCGCAGGGCGAGGGCGGCGACGAGTCCCAGGGCGACCGATCCCAGGGTGGCGCCCGCGGTGTACAGCAGGGTGGTGCCCAGACTCGACCAGAATCCGGCGGAGTCGAAGACCTGGGTGAAGTTGTCGAGGGACCAGTTGCCGACGAGGCCCATACCTTGGATGTCGACCAGCTTGGCGTGCTGGAAGGCGAGGAGCACGGTCCACAGGATGGGCAGGATGACCACCACGAGGACCACGACGAAGGTGGGGGAGACGAAGGCGAGGCCTGCGCGGTTGGCGCGTCGGCTGGCGGTCATCGGGCGCCGCCGGCGATCGGCGGACCGGTCCGCCGACCCGGGGCTGGTGTGCCGGCGCTTCGGTGCGCCGACGGGGGCTGTTGTCATGGAAGGACCTTTGCGGGCGTGCATGCGGGCGGCTACTGCAGGGACTTCTTGAGGGCGGCGACTTCGTCGTCGGCCTCGTGTGCGGCCTCGGAGGGCGAGATCTGTCCGCTGGTCATCGCGCCGATGGCCTTTGGCACGGGGAGTTCGCCGTTGGTGGCGCCGACGAGGGCCCCTTCACCCTGGGTGATGCCCCAGCGCCGCATGTTGCTGACGCCGTCGGCGAGTTGGTTGAGCAGCTCCTCGGGAAACACCTGGTCGAAGGGCTTTCGGGTGTCGACGCCGATGTCGCTGTGCCGCCAGGCGTCGAGGTAGAGATCGGGCTGGGCGGCCGTGCCGTGGCGGACGGGGATCTTGCCCTCGGGGGCCATGCCGATCCAGGTCTCGTAGCCCGGGCCCATCATGTACTCGATGAACTGGCGGGAGGCGGCCGTCTCGGCCGTCTTGGTGGTCACCCATGAGGTGATCTCGCCGAACTGGGCCGCCTGCGCGGCGTCGGGGCCCTTCAGCGCCGTGACGATGCCGCTGTTGCGGGACAGGTACTGCGGGTCCTTCTTGCACTGGGGGCAGCTGGGCAGGGCGTCCTTGCGCAGGCCCGCGAGTTCGTCCAGCAGGAACGACGACCAGATGATCATGGAGGACCGGCCGGCGAAGTAGGTCGCGCGGGTGGAGTCCACGGTCTGGGTTCCCGGGGCGCCGTAGGTACGGGCGAGCTGGTCGTAGGTGTGGAAGGCGGTCTGGCACTGCGGGGATTCGAGGGCGACCTCGTGGTGGTCGTCGACGAGCTGGCAGTCGTTTGCGAGGGCGACGCTCTCGAAGCTCTGCGAGGTGAACGCGTCACCGGGGTCGGTGGCCGCCGATATGCCGTCGTTGCCCTTGGCGGTGAGCGCTTTGGCGGCGGTCAGGGCGCGTTGGTAGGTGTCGGGCGCCGCCAGCTGCTTCTGGTCGAACTGGTCCTTGCGATAGACCAGCAGCTGGAGCCACGCGTCGGAGGGTACACCGAGGCTGGTGTCCTTGTCGGAGGTCAGGTCGAGCGCGTTGGCGTTGAAGGTGCCGCGCCCCAGCTCACCGATGATTTTCTTCGGGATGTCCGTGTTGAGCAGCCCGTTGGTGTACATCTGCCAGACCTGGCCCATCGGGGCCGCGCCGATGACGTCGGGCAGCTTGCCGGCGGCCGCGGCCGACATGATCAGTTGGGGCATCTGGCCCTCGTCGACCCCGACGAGATGGACCTTGATCCCCGTTTTTTTCTCGAACCCGTCGATCGCCTTCTGCGTTGCCGCGATGCGATCGGGGAGGTTCTCCTGTGACCAGACCGTTATCTCGCGGTCCGGTTTGCCGGGTCCGGTGCTGCTGGAACAGCCCGTGAGCAGCCCGAGTCCCAGGGCTGCTGTGACGCCGACCGCGGTCATCCTCGACCGCAGGGTCATGGTGCGCATTGCGTGTCCTTGTTCCGGCTTACGTCTACTGGGAACGCATCTCAGCATCAGTTTTGCGTGTTGACAAGACATAAGTTGGAGCTATTGTCGACGCAACTCACCATCGCACCACTTCCGGAGCCATCCGTGGAACGCGTCGTTCAATTCACCGGTCCTCGCCAGGTGGAGGTCGCCGAGCACGTCCGAGCCGAGCTGCCGCCGGGCCACCTCAGAGTCCGCACCCGCTACTCGGGCATCTCCGCCGGTACCGAGCTCACCGCCTACCGGGGGACCAACCCCTACCTGACGCGCACCTGGGACCCCGAAGCCCGGCTCTTCCGGGAGGGCGCGGCCGGCATCGAGTACCCGGTGGCCGGCTGGGGCTACTCCGAGGTCGGCGAGGTCGTCGAGGTCGCCCCTGACCTGGCCGACACCCCAGGGCTGCCGCACCCCGGCGACCTGGTGTGGGGCATCTGGGGACACCGCAGCGAGGGCATCGTCCCCGCCGAGCGCATGACCGGCCACACCCTGCCGGCCGGGCTCGAGCCCCTGGCGGGCGCCTTCGCCCGGGTCGGCGCCATCGCCTACAACGCCGTCCTGGCCGGCGACATCCACCTCGGCGAGGACGTGGCCGTGTTCGGGCAGGGTGTCATCGGCCTGCTCACCACCCGGCTCGCGCAGCTCAACGGCGCCCGTGTGACGGCCGTCGACGCACTGGACGGCCGCCTGGAAACCGCAAAGCGGTATGGCGCACATCACACGCTCAACGCACGTACCGACGCGGTTGCCGAACGCATCCGCGAGGCGACCGCCGGACTCGGCGCCGACCTCGCCATCGAGATCAGCGGCGCCTACCCGGCCCTGCACGACGCCCTTCGCTCGGTCGCCGTCGGTGGCCGGGTGGTCGCCTCCGGCTTCTACCAGGGCGACGGCATCGGACTGCGGCTGGGGGACGAGTTCCACCACAACCGCGTTCAGCTCATCTGCTCCCAGATCGGCGGTGTGCCGCCACAGCTGTCCCACCGCTGGAGCGTCGAGCGTCTTCAGCAGACCTTCCTCCGGCTGGTGGCCGAGGGGCAGGTCGACGTCGCCTCCCTGGTCAGCCACGTCATCCCGGCCGCCGACGCGGCCGACGCCTACGTGCTGCTCGACGAGCGCCCTGCCGAGGCGCTGCAGGTCGTCCTGGAATTCTGAAAGGCCCCACCATGCTCAAGACCGCCGTTCAGGAGCAACTCCTGCCCGGAGACACCCTGCAGGCCAAGTGGGACTTCGCCCAAGCGGCCGGCTACGACGCCATCGAACTGCGTGGCAAGGGGGATCTGCACTTCGCCTCCCGCCTCGACGAGTTGAAGCAGGCGGCGAAGGACGGGGTGGTCATGCCCACCGTCTGCGTCGACATGCTGCACTTCTTCGGCGCCTTCGACACCTCTCTGCGCGCCGATGCCATCGCCCAGATGAAGTCCCAGCTCACCGTGATCGCCGAGATCGGGGGTTTGGGCGCCCAGACCCCCGCCTCCTACGGCATGTTCTCTCGCCGTCTGCCGCCCTTCGAGCCGCCGCGCAGCGAGGAGGAGGACCGCGAGATCCTTCTTGCCGGCCTGACCGAACTGGGGGAGCACGCGCGCAGGGAGGGCGTCACGCTCTTCCTCGAACCGCTCAACCGGTACGAGGACCACATGGTCAACCGGCTGGAACAGGCGGCCGACCTGATACGCCGCACCGGACTCGACTCCGTCAAGATCGGGATCGACAGCTACCACATGAACATCGAGGAGAGCGACCCCGCCGCCGCGATCCTCGCCCACGCCGACCTCATCGGCCATGCCCAGGTCTCCGACTCCAACCGCCTCCAGCCCGGCGCCGGACACCTCGATTGGCCCGCCTGGCTCGCCGCCCTGCACACCATCGGTTACGACGGGTACCTCGCCGCCGAATGCCGTCTCGCCGGCGACCCCCTCGAGGCCGTCCGCTCCATCCCTGCCTTCCTGCAGAGGTCCGGCGCGTGAACTCCCTCCTGGACCGGCCCGTGTCCACCGCGTCCGTGGCCCTGACACTGCGGCGCGGTGCGGCACGGGTCCTCATCGACAACTGGACCGGTACCTCCACCGTTCCCTCCCGCACCCTCTACCCCCATCAGTGGAGCTGGGACTCCGCCTTCATCGCCATCGGGCTGCGCCACCTCTCCGCGCGCCGGGCCCAGCAGGAACTCGAGTCCCTGCTGGCCGGCCAGTGGGCCGACGGACGCATCCCGCACATCGTCTTCAATCCCGCCCTGCCGCACGACGCCTACTTCCCCAGCCCCGATTTCTGGCAGTCCTCGCGCTCCGGCCGAACCGCCGGCGCCCCGGCCACGCCGGAGACCTCGGGCATCGTCCAGCCTCCCGTGCACGCGCTGGCCGCCTGGCTCACGCACCAGGCGGACCCGCGGGAATCCCGCCGTCGCAGGTTCCTCAGCCGCGCCTATCCACGGCTCGCCGCCTGGCACGACTACCTCCTCACCCGCCGCGACCTCGGCGGCGCGGGGCTGGCAGCTGTCGTCCACCCGTGGGAGCCGGGCATGGACAACAGCCCCTGCTGGGACCGGGCCCTGCACCGCGTGCAACCCGCCGCGCCCGAGGCCTTCCGCCGCGCCGACCTCAACCACGGCCACCCCGCCGACCGACCCACCGACCTGGACTACGCCCGCTATGTCCGGCTGGCGACCGACTACCGCGAGGCCGGCTACGACGACCGCGCGCTGCGGCACGGCTTCGCCATGGAAGACCCCTGCTTCAACGCCCTGCTCATCGTCAGCGAGCACGCCCTCGCCGCCATGGCCCATGAACTCGGCATCGACGGCGCCTCCCACACCGCGCGTGCCGAGGAACTCACCGGCCACTTGGTGGCGCGCCTGTGGGACGACGAGGCCGGCCTGTTCCGTGCCCGCGACCTGACCACCGACACCCTGGTCGACGAACGCAGTGTCACCGGCCTCGTCCCCCTCGTCGTACCCGGCCTGCCGCACGACATCGTCCGGCGGCTGCAGGACACCCTCGACGGACCGCACTTCAGCGCGCCCGCCACCCGGCTGATCCCCAGCTACGACCTGACCGGTCATGCTTTCGACGCCCAGCGCTACTGGCGCGGCCCGGCCTGGTTCAACACGGCCTGGCTGATCCACCGCGGACTGCGCACCCACGGCCTCCACTCCGACGCCGAACGGCTCCAGCAGGGCTTCCTCGCCGAAGCCGGACGTTCGGAGTTCGCCGAGTACGTCGACCCGACCACCGGCGCCGCCCGAGGCGCCCGGCACTTTTCCTGGACCGCCGCCCTCGCACTGGATTTGCTGAGCGCCGACCCGAAGGAGCCCCAGCCATGACCGCGGGCGACCACGCCGTGCAGCTGGTGCGCGAGGCCACCTTTGCCCGCCTCGATGCCGGCGCGGGTATCAGCGGCACCCGCGGGACCACACCCGACGGACTGTTCCTGAAGGACGCACGCCATCTCAGCCGCTGGCAGCTCACCGTCGACGGCAGGAGTCCCGTCGCCCTGGTGCCGGCCGAGGCGACGACGGACGACACGGCCGAGTGCGTCCTCACCCCGCAGGGCACACGGGACAATCCCCCCGCCTACACCGTCTTCCGCAGGCAGACCCTCACCGCTGGCACACTCACCGAACATCTGCGGCTGGTCAGCAACCTTCCCCACCCGGTCTCTGCCCGCATCGATCTCACTGTCGACGCCGACTTCGCCGACCTGTTCGAACTACGGGCCGACGATCGCCACTACTCCAAGCCCGACGCCCGGTACACAACCCGCACGACGTCCGACGGCGTGCACTTCGACTACCACCGGGCCGACTGGCACTCCCGCACCACGCTCACCTGCCGTCCCGCCCCGGACGCCGTCGACACCCGGCAGGGCGCCTCACCGTCCGCCGCGCGGACCCTCACCTGGCATCTCCCGCTCGACGAACACGGCGAGAGCGAACTCCAACTGACCGTCCGCGCCCAGCCGCACGGACTGCCGTACGAGCCGCCTGCCGTTCCGCACCCCCCTCGGCAGACACCGACAGCGACCGACGACCTGAGTCGTACCTGTGAGCGAGGCCTTGCCGACATCGACCTGCTGACCATCCCGGTGACGGGCGTGGACGGTGACCCGGTGCACGTACCCGCCGCCGGAATCCCGTGGTTCCTCACCCTGTTCGGCCGCGACTCCCTGCTCACCTCCTACTTCCTGCTTCCCTACCGGCCGGACACGGCCGCCGCCACACTCAGCGCCCTCGCCGCCACACAGGGGCAGCGCTACGACGCCTTCAGCGGCGAACAACCCGGACGCATCGTCCACGAGACGCGCCAGGGCGAACTCGCGCACTTCCGCCAGATCCCCTACGGCCGGTACTACGGCGCCGTCGACGCCACACCGCTGTTCCTCGTCCTGCTCCACGCCCACTACGAGACGACCGGCGACAGCAGCCTTGCCACGCGCCTGGAGGACCACGCACGGCGGGCCGTGGACTGGATGCTCACCGACGGCGGCCTGGAACAACACGGCTACCTCGTCTACACCCCCGACCCCGGGGGACTGGTCAATCAGAACTGGAAAGACTCCGCAGGCGCCATCTGCTTCACGGACGGCACCCAGGCAAAGGGCCCCATCGCCGTCTCGGAAGCCCAGGGCTACGCCTACGACGCACTCCGGCGCACCGCCGAACTCGCCCATGAGATCTGGCAGGACGAGGCATACGCCACCCGCCTGAGCGACACGGCCGCCCGACTGCGCAGCCGCTTCACCACCGACTTCTGGATGCCGGAAGCCGACTTCCCGGCTCTCGCCCTGGACGGCGACGGACACCAAGTCGACGCCTTGGCCTCGGATGCGGGCCACCTGCTGTGGTCCGGCATCCTCGAGGCCGAGCACGCCCGCCGGGTCGGCCGCCGCCTGCTGGCACCGGACTTCTTCTCCGGCTGGGCCATCCGCACCCTGGCCGCAGGACAGAAGCCGTACCACCCCCTCTCCTACCACCGCGGCAGCGCCTGGCCCCACGACAACGCCGTCATCACTCTGGGCCTCGCCCGCTACGGGCTCACCGACGAGGTCGACACCGTCACCGAAGGCCTCATCGCGGCAGCGGCCCACCACGGCCACCGCCTGCCGGAGGTCATCGCCGGCTACGGCCGATCCTCCACCAAGGGCCCTGTTCCTTACCCCCATTCCTGCTCACCCCAGGCCTGGGCGGCGGCAACACCCCTGGCCCTGCAGACAGCGCGGCGACAGGTACGGAACGAACACCGGGCCTGAACTCCGGCGCCCGGAGCCGTAAAGCTGCCGACACCACACACAAGGGCCGGACGCTGAGGCCGGATACAGGGACAGGACCCCTGACCACACCGGCAACTCCCGGCCCAGCGAAGTCATCGACCAAAGGACTGCCCCCATGCACCACCGTCATCTCGGCCGCAGTGGCCTGATCATCAGCGAGATCGCTTACGGGAACTGGCTCACCCATGGTTCGCAGGTGGAGGCCGAGGCGGCTGTCGCGT
>NZ_LMWH01000025.1 GCF_001507435.1 Streptomyces sp. NRRL F-5122 | reverse complement strand
CGGCGGAGATCATCCGCGCAGGACAGGAAGCAGGGGCCACGACCGCCTACCTCTACTCCAGCCCCATGGGCGAGCCCGTATACGCATCCCTGGGCTTCCGCACCGAAGAAATCCTGACCGCCTTCACCGCCCCGGCGTAATCGTCCTCAGCCCTTTCGGCTCTGAGCAGTCGGTACTGCTGGGGATGCCGCGCCGATCAGCAAGGGGAGCTGTCGGGCTCGGAGCCGGTCGGAGGCGAGTTGCCTGCGCGCACCGACGGCCGGGTGTCGCACCGTAAGAAGCAACAGTCATAGCCGTGCCTTGCCGCGGGTTTGATCCTCACGTGAAGCCGCCGATCCGGCGTTCGACAACACCACCGCGGCCCATGGCCTTCACCTCTCGGCGGATGGCTTCGAGCCGAGCGCCCGGTCACTCGGCGCTGCGGCAGCTGTGCCAGGTATGCCCATGGGACGGTCGGCCGCGGTCGACGAGGGGAGTGACGCGCAGTCCGCGTGGTGCGCTGTGTCAGTCCGGGAGGGCGTTCTCCGGCCCCGCGGCGGAATGGTCGACTCTGGTGCCGGTGCGGCTGAAGGCTCTGCCGGGCGTGGGCGGTGAGCTTGGTCGAGTCACTCTCCCGTGTGTCCGGACGGTCGGGGCTTTCCTGATCGGCTGCCCTGGGATTGTGGCCAACCACAGGTGGCCCAGATGTTCTCATCCCCACGCCAGACGGGGTTTTAGGACGTGGTTCGACCGGCTGCCGGACCTTTGCCTGCCTGCCTGCCTGCCTGGAGCGGATGTGGGTATCGGTGTCAGGTGCTCGTGGCTGCCTGGGCGCGGCTTGGACACACCTGTCGATCCCTGTGGTGGCGTCGTCGTGACCGTACGCCTGGTGTCCTGACCGCGCGGACGATGCCTTTGGCTCCGCGTCAACCGAATGAGGACATCTCGTCAACACGTTATCGACGGGGCGTGGACGTTCACACGGTTGGCTGTCTGTGGCAACGGCACCATTCAGCCTGCCCACTTGGGCGCCGGGTGATGCGCGTGCCGCACACATGGTGCGGCGCACCTCGTGTGTCGTGCGTACCAGCTGTCTGTATGAATACGACAAGGGAAGTTCAATGACGCGTTCCTACGCATCTCTCGGCCTGGCCGCAGCACTCAGCAGCGTCCTCTTGCTTGCTGGATGCGGCGGCTCCGACAGCGGAGCTGCGTCTTCGGCGCCCAGTGCGCCCGCATCCGTCCCTCCCGCGGCCGCCGGTTCCAACGGCGCTGCGGGCGGTAGCGGTGGATCCGGCGCTGCGGGGGACGCCGGATCCAACGGTACGGGGAACGGGGCGGCTGCCGGTCAGGCGCCTCAGCCTGCGCAGTCGACGAACCCGTCGGGCGGCTACTGGCCGGCCACGGTGCAGCTCGGGCACAACGATCGCCTCGGGAACACCGTGGTGGACGGTGAGGGCTTCACGCTGTACCGGTTCGACCCGGACTCCGCCAACCCCTCGAAGGCCACGTGCGTGGGCGACTGCGCGGTCACCTGGCCGCCGGTCCTCGCCAACGACAAGATCGTCTTCCAGCGGCTGTACCGCGACAAGATCTCGACGGTCACCCGGCCCGACGGAACTCAGCAGGTGACCATCGGGGGATGGCCCGTCTACCGGTTCTCCAAGGACACGGCGGCAGGCGAGATCAAGGGTGAGGGGGTGGGCGGAACCTGGTTCGCCGTCGCTCCCGACGGCACCAAGGCCAAGGACAGCAGGGACTGAAGTGTTCGGTCGGGCGTGGGGCCGGTCGTGTGCCGGCCTCACACCCGAGGCTCGTGAGGCAAGACATTGATGACAATGATGGCAACCAAGATGATCACGGTGACCCTGCACGCGGACGACCCGATCGCGCGGGCCGGCCTCTCCGGTCTCCTCCGCGGACAGCCCGAGATCGAGGTGCTGGAGCGGCCCGTGCAGAGTGTCGGACGCCGCTCGGTGGCCGTGATCCTCGCCGATCGCGTCGACGACGACGCCGCCGTGATGCTGCGCCGGCTGGTGCGCGGCGAATCACGGGAAGCGGTGCTGGTGGCGGGCAAGCTCCATGAGCGGGAACTGCTGAGCGCGGTGGCCTGCGGAGTGCGGACCTTCGTGTGGCGGCACCAGGCCACGGCGGAGAGCCTGGCCAAGGCCGTGCGATCCGCGGCCCGTGGCGACAGCGAAGTCCCGTCCGACCTGCTCAACCGGCTGCTCGTGCAACTGGGCCGACACGGCTCCGGTGCATCGTCGGTGCCCATGGTCACCGGGCTGTCCGATCGTGAGGTGCAGGTGCTGCGTTTCGTGGCCGACGGACTGGAGAACCGGCAGATCGCGGGAAAGCTCTCCTACTCGGAACGCACGGTCAAGAACATCCTGCACGGTCTCATGACACGCATGCAGCTGCGCAACCGCGCCCACGCCGTTGCGTACGCACTGCGGGAGGGGTACCTGTGAGCACCCCGGTCGTGTCGGCACCCCTGGTGGACACCGTCCCGGGGACGTGCCGGTGATACATGAGATCGACGAGGCGCTGCGACGTCTGCTGCGCGCGCAGGCCCTGCCCGCGGGCGCGGCAGAGGTGGTCTTCGACGCACCCACCCGTGAATGGGCCGCCCGCCGCAACGCTCCCACCGTGGACGCGTATCTCTACGACATACGGGAGGAGGTGGCCCGGCGCGAACGTGGCGCGATGGCGCTGCGGGATGCCACCGGCACGGTCACACGGCGCCGCCAGCCGCCCCGCTGGTTCCGGCTGTCGTATCTGCTCACCGCGTGGACCAAGCGCACCGAGGACGAGCATCGGCTCCTGTCCGCCGTTCTGACCGGTCTGCTGCCCCACGAAGCGCTTCCGGCCGAATATCTCGAGGGTCCCCTGGCAGACCTCCGTCCGGCGATTCCCCTCACCATCGGTGTGCCACCGGCCGAGTCCCGCTCCATCGCGGACGTCTGGTCGGCACTCGGCGGGGAACTCAAGCCGTCGCTGGAGGTCGTGGTGGTGGCGCCGATGCCGGTCTCCCCCGACTACCAGGTGGCACCGCCGGTCCTCGAGCCGACGGTGGCCGTGGTGCATGACCTCGCCGACAGCCGTGAGGGCGGTTCAAGGCCTTCGGCCAGGAAGGACATGCAGTGAGCGGCGCGTTGATGAAACGCCTCGCGCTGCTCCGGGAGAGGACCCGGACCCTGGTCGACGAGCGCAGCGCCGAAGATCCGTCGGCAGGTGACCCGTTGCGGGGGCTGTATCTGTCGCGGGAGCGCATCGGGCGGCTGTTGGAGGTCGACGGGGCGCAGCACTCGGTCCGTCTCGACGACGCCTACGGAAGTTGTGGCGACCCGGAGGGCCGTCTGCTGCGGCTGGCCGAACGCTTTGCACTCACGCAGTTGGACATCCACATCCTGCTCGCCGCCCTGGCCCCGGATGTGGACCGCGACTTCGAGTCGCTGTACGGATATCTCAACAACGATGTCGGACGTCGGCGTGCCACCGTCGCCCTCGCCCTCGATCTCGTGGGACTGTCACCCTGTCAGGCGTCCGCTCGCGCCCGGTTCCATCCCCGTGCCCCTTTGCGCTCGGGTGACCTGATCACTCTGGACGACGAGGACCGGCCTCTGCCGGGCCGGTCACTCCGGGTCCCTGAGCGGGTGATCGCCCATCTGCTCGGCGACGACACGCTCGACGGCGACCTGCCCGGCTCTGTGTACTTGCAGTCCGCCGGCGAACCGGACGGGGGTACCGGCCGGGCCGATCCCGGGACAGGCCTGTTCGCGGGGCGGCTCGGGGCGCTGCTGGCGGCCGCTCCCGCCGTGGTCCACCTGCGTGAGAGCCGGCACGGCACCGGCCTCGCGACCGCCGTCGCGGCCGTGCACGCCGCGGGTCTTCCCGTGCTGCGCTGCGATGTGACGCACACGGCGCAGCAAGCCGACCGGGTGGTTCCCGCGCTGCTCAGAGAGGCGCGCCTGCTCGGAGCCGGCATCGTCCTGGGCCCCTTGCCCAAGGAGCCCGAAGTCTGGGTCAATGCAGTGGAGCAGGGCGCCGTCTTGAACACACCGGACCCCACGGCGTCCGCAGCGGCGGGAGTGCGCAACACCGGTGCCCGCCGCGCCCTCCCTGTCGTCATCTTCGGCGCCGATTCCTTCGACCCACGCTGGTCCCCGTCCGGTGACGTGTTGTGCCTGGACGCGCCGCCCGACGGTGTCAACACCGAACTGCTCTGGCACACCCATGTCGGTGACGCTGCCGAGCGTTTCGACCTGCCTGCGACCGTCGCCTCCTACCGTTTGACTCCCGAGCAGATCTCCCACGCGTCCAAGGCCGCCCACTCGCTCGCCGCCCTGGAGGGCACGACACTGGGCGCACAACACATACAGCAGGGAGCCCGCCGGCAGTCGGCACCCACCCTGGACCGGCATGCCCGGCGTGTGAGTCCGGCCGTGACATGGGCCGATCTCGTATTGCCAGATGAACCCCGTACCCAGCTAGCAGAGCTGCTGACCCGGGCACGGCACCGGGAGCGGGTGCTTGGACAGTGGGGGCTGCGTACCGGTGGTGGGCGCGGGCACGGCGTGGTGGCACTGTTCGCGGGGGAGTCGGGGACGGGAAAGACCTTGGCCGCCGAGGTCGTCGCGGGGGAGCTGGGCATCGACCTCTACATCGTCGAGCTGTCGGCCGTGGTCGACAAGTACATCGGTGAGACGGAGAAGAACCTCGAAAAGATCTTCGCCGAGGCCGATCGCACCAACGCGGTCCTGCTGTTCGACGAAGCCGACGCGATCTTCGGCAAGCGTTCGGAGGTCAAGGACTCCCACGACCGCTACGCCAATCTGGAGAGTGCCTACCTACTGCAGAGGCTGGAGTCCTTCGACGGCATCGCCCTGCTCACCACCAATCTCCGTGCCAACATCGACGAGGCCTTCACCCGCCGGCTCGATCTGCTGATCGACTTCCCCTTCCCCGACCCGTCGCAACGCCTGGCCCTCTGGCGCCACAGCCTGACCGGAGTGCCCTGCGCGGACGACATCGATCTCGACTCCTGCGCGCGGGACTTCGAGCTCGCCGGCGGTTCGATCCGCAGCGCCGTCGTGACGGCCGCCTACATCGCCGTGGGCCGTGGCACACCGGTCACCACGGCGGACCTGCTGGCGGGAGCGAAGCGTGAGTACCGCAAGGCGGGACGCCTGGTCCCCGGCGAGGTCGTTGTGTAGGAGCAGCGGACACGGCGACGTCCGGGCCGTGTCGGTTGCTGAAGGAGCCGCGCTTCCGCGTCGCTTCGCACCGCAACCGAGAGTCTTGCCACGGTGCTACAGGCCAAGCAGACCGGCTGTCGTCTCCCTGAAGCCGCAGGCATCGAAGTAGAACGAACGCAGGTGCGCCTCGAAGTCGACGTGGAGCCATTGGCACTTCGCGGCACGAGCTTCGCGAGCCGCGGTCGCGACCAGTGCGGTGCCGATGCTTCTCGCCCGCAATCGCTGGGCGACCACTGTGTCCAGGAGAAAGGCGTGAACTCCGCCGTCCCAGACAACATTGACGAAGCCGATCAGGGCGCCGTCCTCCCGGGCTCAGACCCAGCCGAGACTGTGGCGCTCAAGACGTTCTCGCCAGTCGGTCTCGGCGACCGGGTGACCGAAGCCGTCGGCGTGCAGGGCGTTCAGGGCGGCGTTGTCGAAGTCCCCTCGCCACTCGTACTTGATCGTCACTCCTCGATCGTAGTGATCGAGACACGTTCAGTGTTGCCACGGGGAGTGGCGACGCCCCGTCGACGAGCGCGGCAAATCGACGGCCGAGGCCCTTGCTCGAACGGGCAAGGGCCTCGGCCGGTGTCGGACGTGCATCACGCCGGGGCGGTGAAGGCGGTCAGGATTTCTTCGGTGTGGAAGCCCAGGGATGCGTATACGGGCTCGCCCATGGGGCTGGAGTAGAGGTAGGCGGTCGTGGCCCCTGCTTCCTGTCCTGCGCGGATGATCTCCGCCG
>NZ_LMWH01000024.1 GCF_001507435.1 Streptomyces sp. NRRL F-5122 | reverse complement strand
CCGCCGAGGGACGGCTGTTCCAGCTCCGGACGGGGACGGTCAGCCGGCTGTCCACCGAGCACGACTGGCCCGTGATCGCGGAATGGAACGCAGCGGGCAGCACCGAGACCCCCCACCGGGCGCTCTCTGCGTCGAAGTAGGAAGCAACGAGGCCGGTTCGTCCACGGGTCCACGGGGACGGACCGGCCTTCGCCTCTCGCTCCCCGGCCGCCGGGGTCCGGGGCCAGGCCCGAAGCCGCCGGTCGGCACACCGGGTCCTTCTCAGGAGCGCCGCAGGACCGGGCTCCTACAATCGCCGGCAGCCGACACGCCGTGCGGCGGCCCGTCCTTCGTCCGGAGGAACCCGATGAGCAGCGTCGACGAACCGGCACCACCGCGCGCCCGTGTCCGCGACGCCGCCCGCACCAAGGCCGAGATCCTGGACGTCGCGACACGGGAGTTCGCGCGCGCCGGGTACGACGGGGCGCGGGTCGACAAGATAGCCGCCCTCACCCGTACGCGCTGATCAGCTCGTTCTTCTTCCGGGTCGCCAACCGGCATACGTTCGGGGCGTTGTTCGGCCATGACCCGATGGCCGCCGACCGGTGCGAGTACTACCGCCGGATGCTCGGCGACATCGTCGTCGCCTATCTGACGGCAGACCGCGCGCGGGCCTGAACACCGGCCGGTCAGGGGTGCCGGCCGACCCTCGCGAAGACCCGGCGAAGTCGGAGCTATTGCTCAGGCGACCTCGTCGATCGTACGGTTCACGTCGGCACGCTCCGGGTAACCGTTCGTGACGAATGCGTCCCTGGGGCGCTGCACGGAAAGCAGCGACACGAGGTCCCTGCCGAACAGGGCCGCCGTGAGCCAGACGGCGAGGACGCGGACCTTCCGTTCCCAGGTAGGCACAGCCAGGACGTGGTAGCCCCGGTGTATCAGCCAGGCCGGAAATCCCTTGATCACGATGCGCTTGTATTGGAAGATACCGCGCCCCAAGCCCAGCGTCGCCACTGCTCCCAGGCTGTCGTGGCGGTAAGGGCGAACCCTGCCGCCCCGTAGGTCGGCCACGATGTTTTTCGCGAGCCGCTTGGCCTGCCGGACGGCGTGCTGAGCGTTCGGCACCGTGTGAGCTCCGGGCACCGGTGAGGCCAGGTCGGGAACCGCCGCGTCGTCTCCGGCCGCCCACACGTCCGCGACGGGTTCGCTGTCGGTGCCGACGCGGAGATCGGCGCGGACCATGAGCAAGCCCCGCTCGTCGACCGGCAGATCCGTGTGGTTGTGCACGACGGGGTTCGCAGCGTTGCCGGCGGTCCAGACGATCAGCGCTGAATCGAACTCCTCGCCGTCGGAGAGCACGACGTGCCCGTCCTTGGCAGACACGAGCTGCGTGTTCAGGTGCACGCGTGCGCCTCGTCGTTCCAGTGAGTCCACCACCCAGGCGCCGGGCTTGTCTCTGACTTCGGGCAGGATGCGACCCCGGGATTCGATCAGGTGGAAGGACAGATCCTCGATGCTCAATTCCGGGTAGGACCTGAGCATCGAGGTCGCGAGCGACAGCAGCTCACCGAAGCCCTCGACCCCGGAGAAGCCGCCACCCACGAAGGTGACGGTGAGCAGTTTGCGCCGCTCGGGACCTGGAGGCAGGGATGCCGCCTGGTCGAACGCGGTCATCAACCGATCGCGAATTGCGACCGCTTCTTCCACGTGCTTCAGACCGATCGCCTGCTCCGCAACCCCCGGAATGGGGAATGTGCGGGTCACGGCACCAGCCGTGATCACGAGGATGTCGTATCGCAGGGGGCGGTCGTCGCCGGCGGTCGGCCGGACGGTGACCGTGCGGTCTGCGTTACGGATCTCGGTCACGGTCCCCGCGATCAGCCGGGTACGGTGCAGATGCCGCCGCAACGACACAGCAGCGTGACGTGCCTCGACCGATCCGGCTGTCACCTCGGGCAGGAAGGGCTGGTAGGTCATGTAGGGACGCGGGTCGACGACCGTGACCCGCGCCTCACCCTTGCGCAGCGACTTCTCCAGGCGCCAGGCGGTGTAGAAGCCCGCGTAGCCGCCCCCGACGATCACAATCTCACGCATGAATCCCTCTGCTCGTTGGTCGACACTCGATACGCTCGGCGCGGATCAGATCACTTTCGCCGTCGCCTGCGGAGCCCGGTGAGTGGCTCGATCTCCTGGACTACCGCCACGTCTACTTCTATGGGCCGATTTCCAGCGCTGGCAGCCCGTCGCACGCCCCGCCCCCCTTTTACGGGTGACGGGCTGCTTCGTGTCTCACGAGCGTTCTGGTGCAGATCCCTCCCCAGTCGACCAGTGCTCGATCTACATGCCGTCTATGTCTCATGCAGACGCCGCATTGTCGGCCGATCGTTCAACACCAACTCCTCCAGCGCTCCGGCAATTCAGCCAACAGGGAGCGTCGGGGACGCTTCGGCGTGGATGTCGAGTTGATCGCGCCCGCAACCGAGGTCCTGGCATTCATCGACTTCGTACACCTCCCCGACAGCCTGGAGCATCCGTGCCCAGAAGACTTCCCAGCGATCGGGAGCACGCTTGATGCCGTTGTACTCGACTTCATGCCCAGCGGTGAGCTGAGGCTGTCGGCTTGTGCATCGTCGCTGACTCGGCAACAGCAACGAAAGACAACCGCGCCCAAGGCCAAGACGTACGGCACAAGCTCCTGACGCCCGTCCAACGCCCAAGACTGTGTTACGAGTTCGTAGAAGGCTAGCTGTGTCGGCGTCGACTGGCAGCATTGCCGCTGATCAGTTGCTCGACGACGCGGAAACGTGCCTTGCCGACTTGGATCACGCCATTCGAAAGCGGCGTGCAACGCACACCGCCTTTGCCTCGGAGTGCCCGCTGCGCACCCGGGCCGATGACAGCATCCATCCACGCGCACGGCCGTGCAGCCCGGTTGACACCGAGTGCTACGGGGCCGTTGCCGCTGTCGAGCTCAATGACCCAGCCGATGTAGGAGTCGATGTCGACGCCTCGGAGAAGGATGTTTCGTCGGGTCTGTCGAAGGTCAACGGAGGGGTTGATGCCGAGTGGCAGGCTCTCCACCGCCATAATGGTCACCGACGCATCTCGATGAGCCGGTTGAGCGAAGTACCGATCGCCGACAATTCCGAGGTGACGACGCACCTCGACCTGCGACACCAGCCCCCCGTCCGGGTCCGCTGAGGGTCCCTGAGCCGGCCGTCCTGAGTACCGGTGCACTGGAGACACGAGGAGTTGTACCACTTCCACCTCGCTCGGAGGGTTGCTAGGCCAGCTCATGCGTGATGGACTCCGCTTCCACCCGTGCGGGACCGAAGGTGAGGGTTAGTGGGGCGCTGAGCGCGGCGAGCGCAGCACGCTCCGCCTCTGGCTTCGTCCTGCCACGTGCATTACCTCAAATCCCGCACTGCTGTGCAGTGTCGAAAACTGCTTGCACGCAGGATATCCGGAGCAGACATTCTTTGCCTGGTCGGTCTGCCGACGGCAGGGACCTTCCGGTCTGATGGGAAGGAAAGTGTCAAAATCGCAGTGCTGGCAAGCCGTGTTCCGAGCCAGCTCAGCATGGTGCCGCATCCGACATCGCTGTTAAGTGCACTTGCCATCTCCGCCATACCTTTCAGAGGGTGAAGCGGACCTGCCAAGGCTGATCGATTGCGTTCAGACCGCAAGCATGACTGACATGGACTTGTGCACTATCTCGGTACTGGGCCCCGGCGGCAGGGGGGAGGGCCTGTCCAGGCAGGAGCGCCTGTACTTGCACCAACTCGCCACCGACCCACGGGATGAAAACCCTTGATGTTGCCGATGGTAGTCAGATGGTCAGGGCGTGGACAGGTCAGCCGTTTGGTTATCGATGCGCAGTAGACGCGTGATGCATGACGTCTCCGCTCAAAGAGGTGGGCGGAAGCTTCTTGTGTGACATCTTGATTGCGGTCGGTCCCGCTGCCTCCCCCGTGGTGGCGGGGCCGGCGACAGGTCCTCTGAGACCGCATTTGAGATCTCGTCGTAGGACAATCGGGCGGTGACGCGACTCCCGAACTGTGACCGCTCCCTTGAGGAGCTTGAACGCGACCGCTGGCCGGCCCGTCGGCCGATACCACGCGTCTTGTCGCTACTGCGCAGGCCTTGCGGCGTCGGCCGATTGGCGAGCTGACCGTCGAGGACATGCGTCTGTTGATCGGGCAGGACATAGGACTGCCCTACCTCCTGCCGCTGGCCCTCAAGGTGCTGCGGGACAACCCGATGGCGGAGGGTGACATGTACGAAGGCGATCTGCTGTCCGCGGTCCTCACCAGGAACCCAGTGGTCTGGGCCGAGTCTTCCGGACTCGGCCGAGAGCTTCGCGTGATCGTCTCGGAGTTGATCGACCTGCCACTTGACCTGCAACAGAGGGTTGAGCGGTTCCTGATTCAGTAGCGCGCTGACCCGGAATGTTACCCATGGGCGGGCGGACCGCGTATCTATGAAACCTTTCGCGCAGGCGGGCGCGGGCCCTGCCGTGTCGCCGGTCGGCCGCGGGTGGGGCGGCGGACCATGTGGCCGATCATTGCTCAGCGGATCATGGTCTCGGAACGGGCCGGGCTGGTCTCGTAGTCCCTGGCGAGGCGGCGGTGAGCAGTAAGCCACGAGAAGGTGCTCGATCGCCCAGCGCTTGGGCTGGACCTGGAAGCCACGCTGGCCAGGATACTTGCGGACGATGTCCAGCTCGCGGCCGAGCATTTGGGCGTTCCAGTCAACCAAGCGGCCGGCGAAGCCCTGGTCCGCCCAGATCTTCCGAATCTGCGGATGGTCGAGTCGAGTCCACAGAAGCGTCCGCTTCACGCCATCCCGATCCTGGACACTGGCCGCGACGACATGGATCGCGACGAGCAGGCCGAGGGTGTCGGTGATCAGAGAGCTCTCGCGGCCCTTGACCTTCTTGCCCGCGTCGAAGCCCCTGGTGGCCGCCGGGACGGTGTCGGCAGTGCGGACAGATTGCGAGTCGATCAGTCCTGTGCTCGGCTCTGCCTTTCGGCCGTCGGCCTCACGGACCCTGCCGCGCAGGACGTCGTGGACGTGTTCGACGGTGCCGTCGTCGTGGGACCAGGTGAAGTACCAGTGCACAGTCGGCCAGGGAGGGAAATCCTTCGGCAGCTGCCGCCAGGGGCACCCGGTCCGCATCACGTAGATCGCGTCCACGATCCGCCGACGTGGGTGCTTCTCCCGACGTCCGCCCCTCGGGCCTACCCGCGTGGCGGTAGCAACGGGTCCACCAACACCCACTGGTCGTCCGTCAGATCCGGCGGATAGCCGCCCCCAACACCACTCACGCAGAGCTCAACGACCGCTCCATCGCACAGGCGCGACAGATCTCAAACGCTGTCTGACGAGGACGGGGAAACAGGCAGGTTCATCCGGATCGGAGCCGGCGCACAAACGAAGTTTCCGTCATGCCTGTTGGCGGTACAACCGTGCCGACACAACCGGCGACCCCAGCAATCTGGACTCACTACCAGGAGCGACACATTTTTAGAGAAGCAAGCGGAGAACGGGCACAGTCGTGGTGAGTACTGCGCAAACAGTAAGCGTCAGGCCAACGCAGCGCCGCCGCAACCCTCTGTAGCGGTTTTCGTACTCAGCCCGCAAGGCCAGGCACCTGGCTCTAATCCGCTCAAGATCATTTCTGGCGCGTTGAAGACTGTCCGAGACGTAGTGTTGCTCGACCTCCACGCGCTGCGATGTGGTGAGCCAGTCCATCGCTTGGACGAACTCCCGTGCACGTTGTTCGGCGTCTGCGACTCTGACTTGCCACAGCAGGTATCCCTCTGCCTCGTTGCCGATCACGCTTTCGCCTTCTGACCGCACCAGGACGCCGCCTCCTCACTTGGTTATTGCCGGAATTTGATGGGCTTCTGCCTCGGCTATAGCAATGGCAGGGTGGTGCAGGTCGAAGGCGGGGGATTCGGAACGGATGCGCGGCAGGGTGAGGAAGTTGTGCCGCGGGGGCGGGCAGGAGGTCGCCCACTCGAGGGAA
>NZ_LMWH01000023.1 GCF_001507435.1 Streptomyces sp. NRRL F-5122 | reverse complement strand
GCGGTTGCGGTACCTGTCCCAGCGCCAGTAGTCGCGGTCGTTGCCGCGGTACCGCCGCAGGTCGATGCCGTGGTAGCGGCGCAGGTCCCCGTTGTTGCGATAGTGGGAGGGGTGGTGGATCCGTGCACTGTCGCCGCGGTGGAGGGCGGAGAAGGCGGGCGCCGCGGAAACCGATCCCGGCAGCGGGGTGGCGCTGGCTTCTGCCGTCAGGGGCACGGCAACCGCTCCGGCAGTCATGAGCGCGACTGCCACAGCCCTAGCAATGGTCTTCACGAACTCTCCTTTCGAACAGCAGGAATTCGATCATTTCCCTGCTGCTGTGTCAGACGCTACCCCGAATTCCGCGCTTCACTGCGCAAGCTGATAGGCGGTCAGGCGTGCCGGGGGTAGGTGGTCGGGATTACGAGTCGTACGGAAAGAGGCAGCTCAAAAGCCTTTCTGGGTAGGTGCGGGGCGGTGGGTTCCGGCCCCCCTTTAAAACACCCGTCCAGACGAATTCTTCCTCGTGGTGCAGCGCCTGTCCGGCCTGTATGAGCAAATCAATTGAATGGCTCTCGCCGGGTGAATTTCTATCCTTTATTGACCTGAATTCGGTGGAGTCGGGAAATCGGCCCTGTTCGCCGCTGCCTGTGGTTTCGCTGCCGTACGGGGTTACGGGCCCGCGATGGATCTGCCCCGGTTATGACGGAGTCGCGGTCCTGTCTGGGAACGCCGCGCCTCCTCCAGCGCTGCGGATCGCCGTGCGCCCGTGCTGTGGTCCTGCCGAGGGACCGGACACATCACCCGGTGAGGGCGGCCGCATGCAAGGAGAGCGGGACCACCTGCGCATCGCGACGCGCACCGCATCGACGGCTTGTAGTGTGGATTTGAGACCTGGAGGCAACGTATGCGCGCCTGTGACGACCCAGACTCCCTTGACGAGGCAACGAGGGATTTCATGGCGGCGCGTCCCCGACTCTTCGGCATCGCCTATCGCGTGCTCGGCAGTGCCGCGGAGGCCGAGGACATTGTCCAGGACGCGTGGCTGCGCTGGCAGACCACTGATCGTGCCGTCGTCGAGGAACCGGCGGCGTTTTTGGCGACGGTCACCACTCGCCTGGCGATCAACTGTGCTCAGTCCGCAAGAGTGCGGCGGGAGTCCTACACAGGGCCGTGGCTTCCAGAACCGGTGGACACCAGGGCGGATCCCCAGTTGGGTGCGGAACGGGCAGAGGTCCTCGACATGGCTGTTCTCTTCCTTCTGGAGAAGCTGAAGCCTGTGGAACGGGCCGCTTATGTCCTGAGGGAGGCCTTTGACTATCCGTATCAGCGGATCGCCGACATCCTCGAGACCAGCGAGGCCAATGCCCGCCAGTCGGTCAGCCGGGCCCGCAAGCATCTGTCGGCAGAACGCAAGGAGCCTGTCAGTTCCAGCGTCCATCGACAGCTGCTCGAGGCGTTCGTCGGCGCGGCGCGTACGGGTGACCTGTCGGCGCTCGAAGAACTTCTCACGGCTGACGTGGTCAGCTATGCCGACAGCGCTGGGAAGCGCGGGGCATCCAGGATTCCGGTTGTCGGACGTCCGCACGTCTCGAAGACCCTTGTTGCCTACGCCCCGCGGTTCTGGCCCGAGACGGAAATCCGCTGGGTCGAGGCCAACGGTATGCCGGCCGCCCTGGTTACAGCACATGGAGACGCGGTGGCTCTGCTGACCGCCGACGTGTCGAAGCGGGGCATCGAACGTGTCATGTGGGTGGTGGCCCCTGCCAAGCTTGCCCCCTATGTAGCTTCATTGGACAAATGAAGAGTTTCGTCGTAGCTCCCACGGTCTCGAGTAGGCATCTCATGGGTTCTCTACAGCCGGGCCTCCTCCTGTCGGCAGGTATGGGAGCCGGCGGGGTTGTGCGGGTCGAGGCGGCCCCCAAGGGGGCTCGCCACATGTGGGCGGTCATGACGTAGGGTCGATGTATCGGAGTAGAAACGTGCTCTGGGGCCGAGCAGGCAGCCGGACAGGGAGTACGCGCACACGCGGTATCGGACGATCCGCCACTTCTTCCGCGGAAGGAGTGCGTCACGAGGGCAGCACAGTTCAGCCGATTCGGTGGCCCGGAGGTTCTTGAGATCGTTGACCTCCCCGATCCCCATTCCGGTGCCGGAGAGATACGGATCAAGGTCCGTGCCGCGGGGATCAACGCCGGCGACTGGGAAAAGCGCCAGGGACTGATGGACCAGGAACTGCCACAGACCCTGGGCTACGAGGCTGCGGGTATCGTTGACGAGATCGGCGACGATGTCTCGGGTATCACGGTTGGCGACCGGGTCTTCGGAGCCTCACCGTACGGAGCCGCCCAAGCGGAGTTGGCCGTGCTGTCCTTTTGGGCCCCGATCCCGAACTCGCTCGACTACGCGAGTTCCGCTGCCATCCCCGCGGCAGCCGAGACCGCAGCGCGCTCGCTTGACCAGCTTGGCGTCACAGCGGGCAGCACTGTGCTCATCAACGGGGCATCTGGCAGCGTCGGGAGTGCCGCTGTTCAACTCGCCATGGAACGAGGCGCGCGCGTCATCGGCACGGGTAGTCCAGGCACGCACGCTGCCCTCCGCTCGCTCGGGGCCGAGCCGGTGGCTTACGGCGACGGGATGCCAGAACGAGTCCGGGCGATCATGCCGTCGGGTGTCGATTTCGCACTGGACGTCGCTGGCAGCGGCGTCCTTCCCGAACTCGTGGAACTCGTGGGCACGCCCGAGCACGTCATCACGGTCGCCGACTTCCGCGGCGCGCAGCAGACGGGCGTCCGCTTCAGCCGCGGCGACACGGGCCGAGCCACCTACGCGCTGGCCCAGGTCGCTCAACTGGCCGAAGTTGCACGATTTTCCATCCAGGTCGGCCAGACCTTCCCCTTGACCGAGGTGGCCCGCGCGCACCGGGTCGGCGAAGCCGGGACTGTGCGCGGCAAACTCGTGCTGCTCGTGGACTGACCGGTCTTCAAAAGGACTCACGGTTGAGGGGTAGTTGCGGCCTGAAGCCGCGGGTCTCGAGCAGCGACCGTGCCATGTAGTTGAGCGGGTTGCGGAATCCGAGGGCGGATCCCATGGAGGTGTTCGAGGCGACCGTTGATCGCCTCCGTGGGACCGTTGGACGCACCGGGACGGTCGAAGCGGGCCGGCGTATCGGCAGCTCGCTTCGTCAGGGTCCGGCCAGCCGGTCCCTCTGTTTGTCAGCGAGCAGGTCCGGCTCGAACCGGATCTCGGGATTGCGCCCGTCATCCATCCAGACGGCATTCCGCCCGGCTGCGAGCTCCTGCAGGACCGTGACCAGTTGTCCAAGTCGTCCGGAGCCAGACACACATTGAGACGCCCTGGGCGAACCCGCTTGTGACGACGATCTCCGCATCGAGGTAATCGTGCAAGGTCAAGACCCCGGGCATCGTCCGGCCGAGAACCTTGACCTCAAGACCACTCTCCCCGTCGACCAGACGGATGAGATCCACAATGCTGCCCTCGGTCACGCCCGCTCCCCACTCTCGCAGCGACTCGCGTCATCATGCACATGCGTCAGCACCCGCGAGTACGGGGCATGGCGTTAGAAGTTCTTAGAGAGCGGTTCGCGATTCTTTGAGTCGTTCTGTGATCGCTTGAGGGTGTGGGGTGGTCTGGACCCTCGATCGGGAGGTGTCCGCCTTCGGCCAGGACAGCAGTCACGCTCGCCGGTGAGCTGGATGAAGATGGACGGCCGGCTGCTCATCTTCGGTACGCACAAGCGTGTGAGCAGCTGACCGGATCGGTGGCGCTGTGCCTCCGGATCGGATTCCGGTGGGGAGGTGATCAGGCTCGTGGCGCTCGTCTGCCTGGCGGCCAGGACGGCCGGTCGGGGTCGGCGATGTTGCGTCACTTCGAGGTGGCGCAGCAGGTCGCCGACCGGTGACCGGCTCGGTCATGTCAGGCTGGATCGTGCATCGTCACACGCTCATCCACCCAGGGGCTGTCGCGTGTTGACGGCGTCTCGCCGACTGCCGGGTAGCGGTTTTCAGCGTCTGCGGCCCCGGACTCGCCAGCCGCTGCCCAGCCCTGCGAGGTGTAGCGCCAACACGGCGAGGCCGATGAGCATGACGTTCGTGGAGGTGAACGTGTCGTTGGTCGAGATGTCAGCTGCGTTGATCAGGAAGGCGATGAAGAACAAGACCGCCGCGACTATGGACAACATGGTGAGGTTCCCTTCGATTTCGCGCTGGGTGACGTACTCCGGTGCCTAGCGCTTGCCCCTGATGGGACAGGACACTCCCTGGCGGGTTTCGATGTTCCGGTCGGGTCTCTCACGGCCTGGCTGAGCATTCCGGTATTTGGGTGACGAGTGCTTCGTTGAGTTCCACCGGGCCCGAACCGGGCGGGGCTGTCCCGCTCCGAAGGAGAGCTCTGCGTGTGGTGTCCACGGGGCTGAGGGTACGAACACATGTGCTTCGAGGGCGGTGACGGCGCTCGTAGAGATCTGTGGCGGCGGTTTCCGGTCGAGCCTCGGCGAGTTCGGCCCGGTAGGGGATCGGGACGGCGATGGTGTCGTCGGTGAGCGGTCAGGAGCTCTCGGCGGTCTGGGTTTTACGGTCCGGGAATGGCGGCGGTGCCGCTTCGTGTTGCCGGGGGCATGACGATGAATGTGCAGCGGCCTGAGGTTCTGCGTTACACCGCCTTCTCCGGCGTCCCTGAGGGCGGCAACCCTGCCGGTGTTGTGCTGGACGCCGGCGCTCTCGACGACGGTGACATGCTGGCCATCGCGGCGGAGCTGGGATATTCGGAGTCCGCGTTCCTGACTGCGCCTCCGGAGGGGCTGGACGGCGAGGTGGGGCGGGCGTACGGCATCCGCTATTTCAGTCCCAAGGCCGAGGTTCCGTTCTGTGGGCACGCCACCGTCGCGACTGCTGTAGCACTCGCCGAGCGGATCGGCCCCGGTCGGCTGGTGTTCGCGACACCCGCGGGCACCGTGCCGGTGGATGTGGTGGAAGAGGGCGGTACGCTCCGGGCAACGCTGACCAGCGTCGAGCCGCACCTCGAAGAGATCGCCGACGTCGACCTGGCCGAGGCACTCGCCGCACTCGGCTGGCCGCCCGCCGAACTGGACACGGCTTTTCCGCCCCGTATCGCTTTCGCCGGCGCCCGCCATCTGGTCCTTGCTGCGGCAACCCGAGCGCGCCTGGCGGATCTGGATTACGACTTCGCGCGGCTGGAAGCCCTGATGCACCGCCTGGATCTGACGACGCTGCAGTTGGTGTGGCGCGAGTCGGCGACCGTCTTCCATGTCCGCGACCCGTTCCCCGTCGGCGGCGTCGTGGAGGACCCGGCGACCGGCGCGGCGGCCGCCGCGTTCGGTGCTTACGCCCGGGAGTTGGGCCTGGTCGCCGAGGACGCTGTTCTCACGTTGCACCAGGGTGAGGAACTGGGCCGTCCCGGCGAGCTCACGGTGACGCTGCGGGCGGGTGATACGCGCGTGCGTGTCAGCGGCGCAGGGGTGCGTATCGGCTGAAGCCCTCCGGCGGGGTCGGCAGCGCAGGGACCGGTCCGGTCCGCGGTCATGCGGCCTGCCGGTTCCATGACTGCAAGCCTGCGACCGAGCCGGCCCAGGGCACGTCCTCGTGCCGGTCCGCCGACTCTCGCTTCCCGGCGGCACGGGGCGATTGGGCGGTATCCGGCACTCGTGAAGGGTGTTGGCGTTCGGGCTGTGAGGAGTGCGGCGTTGTCGGCGCCACAGTCGGCGCGGTCTGACTGACCGGGGTGCGGCCTGGGTTTGTCCGCTTGCGGAGTGCCTGCCGGTGGAGCGGGGAGTTGTCGCGGGAGCTGGGGGCCTACGGCGGGTCTCTCCGGTGACGGCACGAACTCGCTGGGCCTGTGCGTGGGTTGTTGCTTGCTCTGTGTGCGAGGCCTGGTTCTGCTGGGGTGGGCTTGGCGGGGTCGGAGCCGCCGGGAAATACAGGTGGCTGCTGAGCGATGAGTCTGCACAGTCGCGTCTGGTTCCACATCCGTCGGCTCTGCGCGGCAAATGCGGCTGATCGTCCGGGAGTTCGTCTCGTTCAGTAGCCAGTCCGCTGGCCTTTTACCGACTGTTGGGTTGGGTGGCTGGGGCGATCGCGTGTCTACGGGGGTGGGTTGGGGAGCCTGCGGTTGCAGGTGTGCGGAGTGAACGGTTGTGCGTTTTTGAACGCTTGTCGGGTATGGGGGGTTTGCGTTTCTGTGTGGGGTTCGGCTACCGTCCAGGGCCTCCGGAC
>NZ_LMWH01000022.1 GCF_001507435.1 Streptomyces sp. NRRL F-5122 | reverse complement strand
CCGCGAGCTACAAACACACCTCGCCCTCTGGACCGGCGCCTGCCCCACCTGCCACCGCGACATACCCACACCGATACGGACCTGACCAAGCACTACTAGCTACTGCACCATCAAGTCTCTCGTCAACGGCCAGTACGTGAGTGCTGAGTTGGCCTACACGGGTACCGGCTATGGCATGCTGCGGGCGCGCTCGGCCTCCGTCGGGGATTGGGAGAAGTTCTCGTTCTCGCAGGGCTGAGATACGACCGCGCCGGATCGATCAGACGGCGAGGCGTCTCGCCTCCTGCTCGATCCGGCGCTCGCGGCATGTCTGTGTCATCAGCGGCCGGCAGTAGTCCGGCGGGCCGTGGCAGCTGGCTCGCCGAGCGCATCCGGGAGCTCTCCCTCCCTCTGCAAAGCCGCCGTCGACGGCCTGCCCTCGCCGGCGCCGACCCCCACGTCCCCGTCCGGCGCGTCAAGGGTCGCTCCGAACGACAGCGGTTCCCACAGCTCAACCAGGGCGAGCCGCGTCACCAGCCCTGCTGAGGTTGAAAAGGGCTCAGTAAGCGGTGTGGCGTCATCGTCAGCTCAGACGTTCAGTCTGTTGGCCGGCGCCCGTGTGTGTACGTCGTGGTGTGGTCCTCGACTGGTGCGGCCATGTCCGTGGCGTACTCGGCGCGGGCCTGATGGTCTGCCTCGCTGATGTCAAGGTGGACGGGCGGCGTCTGGGGGGCGGGCCAGAGCTGAATGAGATGGCGTTCTCCGTGGTCGCCGATGCCGGGCTCGGGGTCGTCGGCGTGGCAGTACAGGCGCATCCGCACCCAGCCGCAGCTGTCAGACGAGGCGGAAATCTGCAGGGGAGGCAATGCGCCCGGCCGGCAGGTGGACGCCCAGGACGTCTTCGTGGGTAGTCCGGTTCAGCACCGTGAGCCGGTTGAGTGCTTCGGCCACTTCGGGCTCGGCGAAGACTCCTGCGCTAGTTCGGTGCGCCAGCGGCCTGTTCTCGAGGGGCGCTGACCGGGGCAGCCCGGGTCGGGCGTGAGCTTTTGGTATGTCGGCGACTTCACTTGGGCTCGAGGGCGTTGTCTGGGCCGGTCAAGGGCCCAGAGAGGTGCTGGCCTTACAAGCGGGGCCAGAGGTGAGCGAACTCGTGCTCGACCGCGTTGAGGTTACGCGGGGTGCTGGTGAGCTTTTCGAGGAAGGCGAATCTCCGTCGTCTGCGCCAGTTGCCGACCTGTCCCGCGGCGAAAGTGAGTCCTGGGATGAGAGCGCCGAGCAAGGGAGAGCCAATACTGACCAGGTCCTTGGCCGTTTGGACTGCCGGCTCCATTGTGGGGTGCCGGCCGACCAGTTCGCCTTCGAAGCGCACGCCGTACGAGGAGAGTTCGGCGCAGGCGCGGGCGACGTCGTCACGGTTGCCCTCGGCGATGGCGGCGTCCACGCGGGAGCAGTACTCGCGGTATCGCCGGGCGGGCCTGCTGTCCCGGATTTCGAGGGTGATGGGCAGGACTTCGCTGGGTTTGCCGGCACGGCTGAGGACGTGTTTGAGGACGAGAGGAATGCGGACCTCGAATGCCTCGTAGGTGAGGAGTTCGTTGATCTGCTTGTCGCGGTCGCGTTCCGCGTCGTCCACGAGTGCTGCCACCCGCTCGGCGAAAGCGTGGCGTGGGCGGGGACGGGCAAGGCCAGTCCTCAACGCGTCCGCTCCGTATGGGCAGCCCAGCAAGTCGGCCAGGAGCACGTAGACGCGAGTCCGGTAAATCAGGTGGGCGGCGAAGAGTTCGGGGTGTGCGCTACGGCTCACGCTCCCCACCGTCCAGTAGTAGTCCATCTCCGACCAGAATCCATCGCCGTCGGTCTCGTCGATCGCGCCGAGTGCGGATTGGCTTCTCAGGAGCGTGCCGGTCATGGACTCGCCACGGTAATACTCTTCGTCATTCACGAGTTCGACCAGGTGGTGCGGCGACACATGTGCCAGCTCCGGGTCGATCGCGCGCAGGTGCTCAAGGACCTGCTCCTCCCGCAGCGGGACTCCCAGCAGAGTGCGGAGGCTGTCGATCATTCCCTGTGGGCCCGCGGTCTCCAGTGCCGTCGCCTTGGCCAGCGCTAGGACGGCGAACACCTCCTCCGAGGACAGCCTCTTGCCGGCGTCCTGGGTGAGTTCTTTCGCCGTGCGCAGCAGCGGGTCTCCGTACGTAGTCGCCCATCCTTCCGGACCCGTCAGCACGTTCTCGTAGAGAATGGCCGCGTTTACGTACTCCGCTACCGCCTGCAGCGTGAGCCGCGGGCGCGTGGGCAGCCGGATCCGCGGGTCCTCCCAGCGCGCCCCGCTGAAGTACCGCAGGGCGTGATCGACGGTGGCATGGTCCAGCACGATGCTGGAAATGGAGCCTGGCGTGTCGTCCCTCGCCGTCGCCTCTCCCAGCACACGTGCCGCGTGATCGGGATCGTTGAACAGGGCTTGTAGACGACGCCTGTTCTCCTGGTCCCGTGCCTGGAGCTCTTCACGGTGCCGCCTGTCAATCACCATCCTCACAGGATGAACGATCAGCACCCCCCGATGGAGGTGCATGCCGAATTTCTCGGACGCCACGGCAGATCGGTGCGGCAATCAGGGAGGGTCTGCGGGATGGGTGGCCAGTCGTGCGCCTGGGGAGGGTGCAGCCGTCGACCTTGTCGCTGCCGGTGACCGTGGGGTCCTCCGCAGCAGCACGGGCCAGCTTCCCGTCGAGGCTGGCGAAGAAGCTGAATGGGGCGGCTCGAGCGGACACTAGTCGGCGCGCGGTCCGGGCGCGTGCCCCTCGGGCCGTCCCACCGCCGTGTCATGGAGGTTCACGTTGTCGCAGGTCGGGGAGCGGGATATCCCGCGATGTGCTCAGTTGCCCGCATCCTCTGGACCGCCTCGGTCCACGGATTCACGGTGATGCGACGGCGGCGGCTGCGTCAAAAGCGAGCCCTCGCGACCTACATCACAGGAATCAGGGGTCTACATGCGCAAAGCACCTCGCAGGACAGTGGTAGCCATCGTGGGAGCCGCGGCAGCAGTCACTTTGTCGCTCGGGTCGAGCCCAGCGAGCGCATCAGCCGCGAGCGGTACCTACCTTCCCGGATCGAGCCTGGTCAGCCCGAACGGCCAGTGCAAGATCTGGGAGAACTACACCGGCAGCGGCAGTACCTACAAGGTCCAAGGGCTGGTTGTGACCTGGGGTGACGACTGTCAGATGGGCGTGTACCGCAGCAAGAACGGCGGATCCTTCGAGCTCGTCAGCTACCTCTACGAGATCTGGGGCGAAGGTCAGACGAACACCGGGTTCCACGCTGACCCGCCGGGCTACAAGATCCACACCTGCCTTTACGACAAGAGCACTGGCTACCGCGGGTGCGACGCCGCGACCTGACGCGAAGCAAAAGACCCCGCCCACCCCCACAGAGGGGTGCGCGGGGCTCCTGTCGTCACGGGACCCCTCGAGCGGGCGCAACCAGCCACAGGCGGGGGACGATCGGGCGCGCCACCGGGCCCAACGGCACTGGCACGCCAAGATCACACGGGGCTGCCTTCCTGAGCGGCGCAGGTCTCGTCCATGGCCTGAGAGAAACTCGTCGTCGCATCGGCGCCGCTGGTAGATCGCGGTGGAGGGTGACTCCGGCGGCCGCGGCCCCGAGGACTGTCGTCTTCGGGCGGCTCAGCGCCTGCATCGGGAGACGCGATCGGTGGTGAGGCGGGTCATGCCCGTGTACTTGTACGGCGCGGCTGTCGTGGAGACCGCCTCGTAGCCCTGTGCGAACGCGCGGTCGTCACCGCGCCATCCACCCGGATGCCCGGACCCGAGGATGAGCTCCGCTCGGCTCGGGGCCACGCCTAGGGCCAGAAGCCGCAGATTAGTCGGTCCGCGCGGTCCTGGCCCGTTCGTCCTGCCGCTCCCTTGTGGGCATCGAGTGAGGTGATGGCAACCTAGCTAGTTTCGCCCGTAAGCCACCAGGTCAGGCTTGGCTGAGGGAGTGAGCCGAGGCAACGGCGCCTGGGTGAATTCGCGACGGCCGTGGGTCGGTCAAGACCCGACGGAAACCGGCAACCAGTGCTCTTGAGGTGAACTTGCCGCAGGTGAGGTGCTGGGGCGGATCGGCGTCGGCTGCCCGACCAGGGGCAGAGATGCGTAAACGCAGCCGGAGGCCCGATCTTATGTCATCGTTCGCAGTGGACTTCTTGGTGTACCCGCTCGGATCGGTCAACGGCGCACCCGATAGCGGAGGTGAAGCACCCGGTTGCCCTGAATCACCACGTCAGGGTCCTCCAACAGGTGCTGCGCGTGGACCGACCCGAAGTAGCGCTTGCCGGACCCGAACACGACGGGTACGACGTCCATGCGCACCTCGTCGATCAGGCCCGCGGCAAGCACCTGGCCACCGACGTCGCCGGCGGCGACCTCGACGATGCGGTCACCCGTAAGCTCCTGTGCCTTGGCCACGGCTGCCTCGACGCCGTCGACGAAGTGAAACGGCGCCTCGGTGTCCCAGCCCTCGGGCTCCGGCCGGTGTGTCACCACGACCACGTGGTCGATCCCGCCCGGCGGCTTCCCGTCCCAGCCGTCGGTCATGTCGAAGACGTGGCGGCCGACGATTGTCGCCCCGATCTGGTCCCAGTACGGCCGGGTGTAGTCGTAGGACGTCTGAGACACCTTCACCTCGCCGCTCTCGTCCAGCGGGACGTCACCGCTGGACAACCAGTCGAACAGCGGTCCGGGCTGGTCATTCTCGTCCGCGACGAAGCCGTCCACCGACACCGAGCTGTACATGACCACCTTGCCCACGGCGCTCTCCTCTGCTTTGGGGTGCCCCAAATTAGCGTGTCGTGAGCTGTCGCTCTTGTAAGAAATCAATCGGCCGGCAGCGGCCAGCCGTCCAGCACGTGGCCGGGATGTTCGCACAGGAACCGCCGCCGGACTTCGACGTACCGGGTCGGTCGTGTATGTCGGCGGCCGGCGCAGCCGCTCCAGCTCCGAGATCCGTCGCCCTCCGGGACGTCGAGCAGCGTCACCAGGTCCCCGGGCAGCGCGCCGTCCACACGCCGGGCCGCCTTGGCCACGGTGGCGTGCAACCGGTTCTCCGCGACCTGCGCACCGCGGCGACCTGCTTGGCCAGCACCAAGACGCCCGGCAGCCGCACCCGGTGGCGCCGCAGCCACCCGACCGCCTGGTCGAACAGCGCCACCGGCCCCTCGGCGTGCGTCCACGCCCGTGCAGGAACGTGCGGAACTTCCGGCCCCACTCGTGGTCCTCGAACTGGTGGTAGCCGTAGGCGTCCCGGATCTCCCAGGCGTGGTCGTACGCGGTCTGCCGGCGCTCGGCGTACCGCTTCGCCATCGATGGGTCGTCGATCCCCAGCTGCACGGCCAGGTGCTCGACCACCGACCACGGCACGTCCAGCGGATCGTCCACCAGGTCGTCGGGGTGGGCGGTGACGACGGCCGCGAAGAAGTCGACGTGCTCAGGCATGGCACTCGGTCCTCTCACAGGCCCGCGCCCGGCCACGAAGGGCCGGGCGCGGGAGGTCGGTTGGTGGTCTCGGAGCAGCGCGAGCGGCAGCGGGGTCCGGGACCAGGACCGCTGGGCGTGGTCGTGCGGGTGGGCGGTCCATGCCGCACGGCAGGACGGCGAGGTTTGCGTGTCCGGGTCTGGGCGGCGGCTCGGTGGGCGGCGGAGTCGACGCCGTAGGCGCTGGTTGAGTTCTGGTTTGCGGGGTGTCTGTCGATCGGTGGAGGGGAGTTGTCCCGGGGGCTGGCGCCTGAGTTGGGGTGAACTCGCCTTGCGTGGACACACGGGCTGCTCGCGATTCTGCTTGTCGGTGTGCGAGCTGGGTCGTGCTGGGGAGGTCCTGGTGGGGTGGGCGTGTGGGTGCGGTGTGGATGGCTGTTCGGTGAGGTCTGTGCGCTGTCACGTCTGATTGCTCCTTCGTCTGCCGCATGAGTCAACTGCCGCTGATCATGCAGGGGTTCGGGTCTTTGGGTGGTCGGTGTGCGGGTCTTTTGCCGTTCTGGTGGGTGGGTGGCGGCCGTGCTGCTGTGTGCCCGGGGCGGGTGCTGGGTCCGGGGCCGGGTGGTCGGGGGCCGGGGCAATCTCTGTGCTGGCATGGGTATTTGATGTCTCGTCGGTCGGGGTGGGTGGGGTTTGTCGAGGGTGTGTTGGCGGTGGTGGTTGGAGGGTTGGGGTGGTGTGCGGAGTGAACGGTTGTGCGTTTTTGAACGCTTGTCGGGTATGGGGGGTTTGCGTTTCTGTGTGGGGTTCGGCTACCGTCCAGGGCCTCCGGAC
>NZ_LMWH01000021.1 GCF_001507435.1 Streptomyces sp. NRRL F-5122 | reverse complement strand
CCCCTCCCCCACCCACCCCACCGGCCGGTTCCTACTCACCCTGACACCAAAGGCATACGCTGGCACCGGCATCCAAGCCGTCCACCCAGCCCAATAGCCGTCAGCCGCGCGGCGGCAGCAGGCGGTCGCGCGAGCTCGCCTGGACCACCGACACCATCGTCACTTCACCCCCGGCCCGGCCCACCACAACCTGACACCCACAAAAACCCGACACAGCTACGCCGCAGCAGCGCCGACGGACGACCGCGCGGACACGCCCGCGTCTTTGGGTCGCATGCCACGATCATGCAAGCTCAGTCTGAGCCAACCAGGGCCTCACCGACCGCCTGATTGACTCGACTTCCCAAATCCTCGACCGCGAGCTGGAGACCGTCCACAAAGATCCCGATCAGCACGGCTCCCAAGTTCAACCGAAGCCGTAGACGAACGAGCACACGTACTCGCACATCAACGCCTATCGGCGCCTCGCCGGGGACTACGAAACCAGACCTGCCCGCTCCGAGTCCGCGATCACCTGAGTGGTCCTGACGTTGCTCAGCGGCCCCGGCATGTTGGCCTGCGGTGGCCCCAGTTGGTGGGTCGCGCGAGCGCATTGAGGGGTGGTGACGGGGCGAAGTGGCCCCACCTCGGCTCTTGCGGTGAGACGGTTCCTATGGCTTCCGGCAGGGGCGGTGCTGTGGATGTCTTTGTCCAAGCAAGAGCTGTTCGACCGGATCCGGCGGGACAACTGGCAGCGCAGCTGTCGATCCGGGCTCTGTCGCGGAAGTACGGCGTTCATCGTCGCCTGGTCCGTGAGGCTCTGTCCTCGCCGGTGCCTACCCGCGCCGCCGACCGGTGCGGACCTCACCGCGGATGGAGCCGTACAAGGTTCGTCGACCAGCGCCGGACCCACCGTCCCAGCGAGGAGTACCGCGAGCCCAGCGACACCGAGTGGCAGGACTTCCGCGACCACTTCAGCCTGCGCAAGGTCGCGCTCGGCACCTGCGACCGGCCTTACGGAACCCCTTGCCAGCATGAAAACGCCTGCTTCTCTGAACTTGCCGTTGCGCGGTGATCGAGTCAGGAAGTTCTTACTCGCGGTTGAGTTCGTGGTAGGCACGAAAGTCGAAGAAGCGCAGGCCGTCGTTCACTGCTCCAGACTTGATCTCCTGCAACGTCCAGGGGTGGGCGGAATAGTCGTCGGTCACGACGCCTCCGTGCTGCAGCAACAGCTCGACCAGTTGGCGAACCTCTGTGGTGCCATCGATTCGTCCGGAGATGTCAATCTGCACTGCCCAGGTGGGGTGATGCCCGACGGCCGCTTCGAGGGCCGCCATGTCGTCGGGATCCCAGTCGGAGAAGAGGTAGCCGGCCTGCTCATCGTCGATCTCGATGTAGAGGTTGCCCTCCACAGTCCAGGGATCGCGCTGCTCAGGCAGATGTCGATCGAGCGACGCGACGGTCTCAGCACGCTCACCTGCGGGGAACACGAACACACTGCGCATGGAGTGGATCGTAGGCGTGCAGCTCCTCAGCAACCACGGATATTCACTGGGCATCGATCAGCTTGCCTTCATGAGGTGCTGGTTGAAGCTCTCGGCGGAGCAGGGAGGCCGAGGTCGATGGTGCCGTGACTGGTGGGGCGGCGGTCGAGCTGGGCAAGTTTCTCCTCTGCTCCGGTGAGGCTGACCTGGAGTCCCTCGACTTCGCCCAGCCAGCCTTCGCGCTCGGCTTCGTCGATGCGGGCGAGGAGGTTGTCGCGGATGTCGACGAGCCGTGCCCGTTGGGCCGGATCCGGCCGGAGGAGTGAGCATCTGACACAAGCGTGCTCATGAATACAAGGGGACCCGAAGGCGCATGCGCAAGTGCCGATGGACACCTTCCGCTTCTCGAAGTGGGCGAGGAAAGCGTCCCACTCCTCTTCGGTCGGGGTTCGGTACTCTTCGCCGGGGCGAGAGGCTCGGCGGCGGGCGATGAACGCTCGGTGGGCTTCGATCGTCTCTGCGGGGTAGACCGCTTTGTACCCCATCGTGGTGTCGATGCTCCGGTGCCCGCAGATCACCTGGGCGATGTGCGGCGGCAGGCCGTTCATTATGGCGTCGGTGACGAAGATCCTCCGGAAGTCGTGAGGCGAGAAGGTAAGCGGCTCGCCTGCCGCGTTGGTCAAGCCGGTGGCGGCCAAGGCACTGATCAGCAGTTTTCGGATCGCGGTCGGCGTGAATGCACGGTGTTCGGAGCCGATGTCGCGCTGGAACAGCAGCGGCATCGGTGGGTTCCAAACCTTCTCGCGGACGTCGTAGGAGGCCACCAGCGGTATCGCCGCGTCTGGGCCGCGCAAACGGGTAATGATGGCGCTGAGGACGTCTGCGAGTTCCGGGCTGACCAGCAAGAGTCGCTCGGTGTCGGTTTTTGATGGGGCGATCTGCAGTAGTGGTACGACTTCGCCGGTGGACGGGAGCCGGTACTGGGTGACGCTGTGGTGCGTCAGCTCCAGGAGTTCCTCGTTGCGGATGCCGGTCAGACGGAGGACCTCGATCGTGGCGAAGGCCCAGAACCCCTCTTCTTCCTCGTATGTCAGGTTCCGCCGCCGTCCACCGGATGTCTCTTCGGCCCAGGTGAGGTGGCCTGCCGCCGTGGGAGCGACGGCTTTGCGTAATGATCCGTCGGTGCCGGGGATCAGTGCCCCGGGCTCGGTGTTGTTCGCCGCCTGGAGCAGGTCGGCGGCCGTGCGTCGCCGACGGTCGGCGGTGCTGGTCAGAATGGGCATGATGGGCAGTCGCTCGCGGGTACGCTGGTCCATCCGAGCCTTGCGCGGCTTGCGTTCCTTCGCCTTGTGGATCTCGTCGTCGCTGATGGGACAGGGCACGGCCCATGGCCCCCAGCGGGCTGGTTCTTCGGCCGCCCACTGCGCGATGTCGAGATAGAAGGCCCGTACTCGCATGAGTTCGTCCTTGGCATTGAGCCGTGGACTGGAGACCTCGATGCTGTTGCCGTCGGGGTCAGTGATGGTGCGCTTCTTGACCTTCAAGTCCTCCTTCCAGGCGCGAGTCACTGGCGGCGGCAGCCGCAGCGAGTCGGTCCCCGGCGCGAGGGCTTCGATTCAGGCCCAGAACAGGCCCGCGAGCGTGCGCGAGATCGCGTCCAAGCTGGCGAAGTCCAGCGAAGGCTGCCGCTCCAGGTAGTCCACGATCAGATCGCGGACCGGCCGACACTGGATGCGGTAGCGGTCCACCAGCTCCTCGATGCTCAACTGGCCAAGAGCAAGACCGAATGCCCGGATCGTTGCCGGGGCGTCCTCAGGGAAGATGCCCAGGGTGCGCAGCCGCAGATAGAAGTCGACCTTCTTCTGCCCGCCGCGGGCATGCACCCGGCGCTGGGCGTCGACGAGCTCCACGCAGTCGCCAACCGTGATGTCCCGGATGAGTCCGCCCTTGCAGGCCAGCAGAGTCGCGATGCGTGTCGCGGCGATCTGGGCGTCCTTGCGCGAGTTCGCCGGCCCGGACTCGGCCAACTGGTGCAGGAGTGCCAACCCATCGGGATCGCGGAGCTGAGCCATGGCGGAGGCGAGATACCGATGCGTGCGGGTAAGCATCCACGGCAAACCAGGGCGGATGGCGTCTCCGCAGATCAGCATAAGCAGCCCTGAAGACAGGTCATCGCGGTCATACGGCGGCGAGTGCCCGCGCTCGCGCAGCCACCGCAGCGGAAGATCCACCCAGGCAGCACCGGGGAGATCCTCCGCGCCGCTGGCCATCCACCGTTGTTGCCAGGTATCCCCCGGCAAGCTCGACAGCCAGCGCAGCAGCTTGGCCACCCCGCGTCGACGACCGGCTCGGGTGCCGTTGACCGCCGAGTCGAACGGCGGCGCAGTCAGCCGCCGCAGCATCTCCTCCAGTGGCTGTGCAGCGTGCGGCCACCACAGCTCGGCCGCCCGAGCCGGAAAACGCGCCCGCAGATGGCTGTTCCTCGCCTGAGCCTGCTCCGCCGTCGCATATGAGACCTCCAACGGCCTGCGCATCACGTGCTTGACAACAGCAGTCACGACAACCGCCCGAACAAGACGTCCAGCGACGCCGGGTTGTAACCCGGTGCCGGAGAAGGAGCAGGCTGACTGTACTCACGGGCCTGCCGCTCGTGATGGGCCAGCACCCCGGCCACGACCTCGTCCTTTCGCGGCGTCAGATACACCTCCGTGGCGGACAAATGCGCATGTCCCAGAACCCATTGGACGTCGGCCAACGACAACTTCGGGTCGCGCACCATTCGGACAGCCGCGCTGTGCCGCAGATCGTGAAGGGTCCAGTCGGCGCCGAGTGAGGCATTGACCCGCTCGAACATCCGGTGTGCACCGTGGTAGGTCAGCGGCCGAAATGGGCGCCGCCGTGTCCACCACACCAGCTGGGCGCGACCGCGTGGCACCTGGCCGTGCACTTCCTGTTGATAGAGGCGCAGCCACACGAACGCGTCCGCCGACGCCGACACCTGCTGCACCGCCCGCGAGCCCTTTCGCACCACACTGATCAACTGCTGGCCGGGGTCGACGTCGCGCTGCCGGATGCCGATCAGCTCCGAAGCGCGTACTCCGGTGGAGATCCAGAATGCGACCAAAGCCCGGTCACGGTGGGAGGGGAGCGCGGCGAACAGCTCGTCGAACCACTTGTCGGGAATCGAGCGCGGGATCCGCTGCGGAAGGCTGGGCCGGTAGCGGCCCACCCGCTCGGGTTTCCAGCCGTCCATCGGGTTGCGGTGCGCGTGCGCACGGCCGGAACGACGCGACAGGTCCAGCGGGAACGGATTGATCAGCGGGCCGGTTCCCACGTCGCGGTGGATGTCGTAGAAGCGCCGCAGAACCGTCTCGCTGTGCGCGACGGTGGTCGCAGCGTAACCGGGCCCGGTCGGCGGCTTCCCCGTCACGGGGTTCGGACCACCGGTGGCCTGTACCGATCGTCGGCCCGCAGCCTTGCCTCGGCTCGGTTTGACCGTCAGCTGGATCCAGCGGCTGAAGTCCCTGGCCTCCACCCGGGTCGCTCGGTCCCAGGGAATGCCCACTACCTGCAGGAACTGCCACCACCTGAGCACATCCATTCCGTAGGAGCGGACCGTCGACGGGGCTTTCCCGGCCGCCAGCAACTCCTGGAAGTAGACGGCGACCGCTTCCACCGTCACACCGTCGCGATCGAGGAGCCGATAAGGCTCGTACCGATCGCCGGTCTCCACCAGCCGTCCCCACCGAGGAACCACCAACGTCCTCAGGTCCCGCTCGGACGCATCGTTCGTCACGACCGGTGACCGTAGCGACCGCAGTCAGCATCCGCCCCCTGAACTGCCCAATCCCCACTGTTCGTTCAGTCAACGGGGCGTTCGCTGCCCGATGCTCCGCCTCGACCTCGCCCAGTGCCCCAACTGCTGGAGATCGAAGCCAACACCCATCAACGGCTCGAAGAGGCCCACCGGATGCAGTGGCTGGGAGAGGTCGCCGCCCTGAAGGAGACCCTGCGGCACATCAACGACAAGAAGAAGCAGGCCGACCGCCTTCGGAGGCAAGCACAGCGGGGAGAGAGCGGACCCGGTTCCCTCAGCTGAACAATCACATTGACCAGCGTCGGCGAGATACAGATCGTGAGCCCATGACGGACAGCACATGGCTCAACCGCGATCACCAGCTCATCCCCGGCAAGGAGGTCTTCCACAGCGAGCGCAGGTTCCACCTCTTGGCCTACACAGCGAGCCACGGCCAGCTCCTGATGCGGAGCGTCGGCCGGCCCGACGAACCCGGCGAGCCCGAGACAACGATTGACCTGCTGTTCAAGCCCGCCGCCGTGGTGAAGATCCGTGACGACTACCGCGGCTTGGCGATCAGATGCGCGACCGCGGCCGAGAGCGCGCAGGTCAAGACCGACCACGCCAGCATGTCCTTCAGCCGGGACGATCGTGTCTTCGTTCTGGAGAGCCAGGGTGAGTCCGACTACGTGGTCGCCATGGCCGTCGGCTGGAGGGAAGGGGTGCTCGGCCGCACGCAACAGAGCTTCTTAATACGGTCGGCAGGAAAATCGGTGACGCCGACGAACAGGCCATCGCCCAGCTGCCGGAAACCGCGTGGGAAACGTCCCTGCGCCAGGACGGGAGTATCCAGGACGGGTACGCGGTCGCGGAACTGACCGCGCTGAACACCCGGGAGGGCTGGCCGGAGGGGATGCGGCTGATCGTGCGCCGGGTCAGACCCTCCCGCCGGCAGATGAAGAACCTCACCGCCTTCGAGATCAAAACCGGCTGGCGCTACTCCATCACCGCCACCAACATCCGCCACATGTGGGGGATTTCGGGGTCGCAGCACGCGCAGTGGCTTGATGTTCTGCACCGCTCGCACGTGGTGGTGGAGGACAGGGTGCGCTGTGACAAGGCCCGTGGTCTGCGCAATCTCCCCTCCCAGTCCTGGACGGTCAACCGGGGATGGATGCTCGCCGCGAACCTCGCCGCCGACGTGGAAGCCTGGACCCGGCTGCTGGGACTGCACGATGTGGACGGCCTCGCCGACGCCGAACCCGACACCCTGCGCTACAAACTTCTGCATCTGCCCGCCCGCCTGGTCCGCCACGCCCGCCGACGGGTCCTGAAGATCCCCGACACCTGGCCCTGGCGCACCGCGTTCACCACCTGCTGAACGCCTCTCCGAACTTCCGGCCGTCACCTAACGTCCGGTCCCGTCCCGACGAAGACCAGAACGGAGGAGAACCACACATCCCCGGGCCCGTGGAACCCGGCGCAGCCGCAGCGACACGCGACGAACCCGCCTCACACCCGAAGGGACAAACGGGGCGAACTGACCACCTCAAGAGGCAGCGATCACCGCTCACGAATCGAGGTTGACTCCATAACATGACGATGTGGTCGTGCTGGTAGCAACGTGATTGCTACCAGCACGACCACATCAAAGGGAATGCTACTCGCCCTCAAAAGAACCATTCCGGTCCTCGGATGACGGTGAAAGCTACTTCTGCAGGAAGGACTGCAGCATAGCCGTCACTTCCTTCGGCCTCTCCTGCGTCACGAAGTGGCCCGTGTTCTTGAGAACTCGTCCCTGGACGTTCACAGCGTACTTGCTCCACTGGTCAGCGACCATCGAACCGAAGGAGTTCTCGCCACCGACCGCAAGAATAGGCATCTTCAACTTACCCTCAGCCTGGTACGTCTTGGTCTGCGCAATGTCCGCACGCATCCCCCGGTACACGCTCAACCATGCATGCGTGCGACCGGGCTCCTTCAGGAAGTGTCCGTAGTACTTAAAGTCCGACTGGCTGAACGCCGACTTGACGCTCGTCCACTCGCTCATGATGTTCTTGACGAAGACGGTCTCGTTGCCCGCGAGAAGCTTTTCCGCCAAGGGCTGCTGGAACAGCCCGAAGTGCCAAGCCGTCGGCTTTGTCGGGTCAGGGCTGAGGACCGGGAAGCTGTAGATGCTCTCATCCGGGAGAGGCGCTTCCATCACAACCATGCTCCGGACTTCCGACCGGTACTGGGCGGCATAGTCGTAGGCGACAAACACACTGAGGTCGTGGCCGACTATCTGGATTCCGTTGTTGAGGCCCAGCTGGACCAGCAGCTGATGCTCGTCTCGGGCCAGCTGTGGCGACGTGTAACCACTCTTTGTAACCTGAGAGTCGCCAGTGCCGCGCAGGTCGACCGCGATAACGGTGTGGTTCTTGGAGAGTGGACCCATCTCCGGCTTGAACTCGCTCCAGTTGTTGGGGAACCCTCCCGACATCAGGACGGGTGATCCTTTACCACCGATCACGTAATGCATGCGGAAGCCGTTCACCTCCGCATACTTGGACTGAAAGCCGGCCGGTGGCTTGTCCTGCGGGAACACAG
>NZ_LMWH01000020.1 GCF_001507435.1 Streptomyces sp. NRRL F-5122 | reverse complement strand
GCCGGTCTCGAAGTGCTCGCCCTGGACGAGGAAGGGGAACTCTTCGGGCTCCAGGTGCACGTCGTAGAAGCGGGGCAGGAAGCCGAGGTACGACTCGTGGTAGTCGGCGTCGGCCGAGCGCAGCCGCAGCCACTGCGGCAGCGGGTTCAGCGCGAGGGTCGCGAAGACCAGCGGAACGCCGAGCCGCAGCAACCGCTCCCTGGCGAAGCCGCCCGCGCCGCGGCGCTGAAGCGAGTGCCAGGCACCGAGGCCGGAGATGAGGAACAGCAGCGGCATGGCCCAGACGACCCCGAACCCGGCGATGATCATGATGGCTTCGGTGGTCTCGGCGTTCTTGACGTAGAAGTCGTCGTCGGCAGCGAATACGAGCGCCGAGTGGAAGAAGACCAGTCCGATCACGACCAGCATCCGGATCGCGTCCAGCTCCGGCCGCCGCTCCGGTAGCGGTGCCTGCGCCGGTTCAGTGCGCGTCGCCATGTCTGTCCCCCCGTCGCCTGTACGTCACCAGTGTTGGAAAGACGGCCGCCGGGCGCCACCCCCGCAACGGACTCCGCTCACATCGAAAATCAACTCTCGATACACGCTCCTAGGCGAGTTCCACGTGCTCGAGTACGGGCGGCCTGACGGCCCTTCGTTCCGTGCCGCCGTGCATGACCAGCGAAGCCAGGAGGCTCTGGGCATGTGGTTGGACCTGTGGAGTCACCGAATGACGGCCGTTGTTCGAGGACGTGGGCATCTATATGGCAGACCCCACCAGGTGCCCTGATCGCTGAAGGATTGGCCTCCTCCCGGATCAGTGCTGTCTGCGTCAGATCAAGGAACCAGATCGGTTGCGGCTTGATGGACACCTTGACGACCACCGCTCGATGAGCCACGAGCAGCTGAGCAGCAGCGCGATGCAACCCGTGATCTCGGCAACGAAACAGCGACGCAGTGGGCGATGGCCAGGCGGTGATTACGCCGTAATCACCGCCTGACACCTCAACCAGTGGGACAGTGTGAGGGAGGAGGCGTAGTTCTAGCCTTCCAGAGGGATCACCGAGGCAGCCGCAGCGAGTGCTGCCCGGGCCTCCTCTGTCATGGCGACCGGTTCAGCGGTGTGCTGTTCGAGCTTCCGCAAGGCCCGCACGGCCGCCCCCAAGTAGCGGCCTAGGCTGATCATCTGAGTAGGTGTGTCACAACTGGGCAGCACAGCCTCTACCTCATCGAGCCAGTACTCGGCGTCCTCGTCGAGGAGTAGGCCGTCTCGCTGGGATACGAGACTCTGAGCCGCAGGGAAGACGAGGCGGTGCCGCTGCTGGGCCGCGCTTTGGGCGCGTTGCTCGACGGCCATTTCCTTGGCGAGGCGCGACTCGGCGGCAGCGACCGCCTCAGGTGTACGGCGCAGACGGACTTGCTGCGGTCTGGCGTCACTGAGCGATGCTGCCCGCAGCCTCTTAGCCTTGTTGTACGCGGCGCTGGGGGCAGAGACAGCTAGTGCAGGGGCCAGCTGTGACCATTCGACCCCGGCTGCCCGAGCGTCGACGACGGCTTGGGCCTGATGGATCTCGGCGCGCTCGCGAAGGTACTCCCACAACTCCACGCGGTGCAGGGCTGCCTGCTTCTGGGACTCGACCGCGATTCGTCGGAGGGCACTGGCGTGCCTCTCTGCATACAGGAGCGCGGCGTAGATCTCGTTGTCTGCAGGCATGCGCTCGACGTTTGGGTCCTCCGCGTCCTCATGCAGCTGGCGGAGTCGACCAACCACTGCGACCGCATCCAGATTTCCGATCAGGACAGGCGCTTTGACCAGGGGACTTGCGGGTCGGGGGTTGCGGCGTTGTGGTTTGGCCATGCGTAGATTCTGCCCCCATGACAGCGATTCACAAACTGTGAATCGTCGTTAGGAGCGCCATGAGTCGAGGCCGAGGTTGTCGTCGACATGGCCCTGACCTGCGCCTTTTGAAGCTTCCAGGCAAAGGTTGCCCCCCAAGGCCAGCGGCGGAGACGCCTGTGCTGGGTGGTCCACCGGTCATACCGCTCGGGAACATCTCACTGGTGACTTCAGCGCGAAACTTCCATGCGTTCCGTTCAGAAGCATCCGGTCGTCGCGTAGAGGACGTCTCGTTGCAGTGGAGGGCAGCGGCCCACGAAATCCCACTCGACATCGGACAGCTCATCGCTCCTTGACGAAAGAGACATGAATGTCCCCTGCAGGTGCGTACCTCGTTTCGGGGCACCATGTTCGTGGTGGTAGGTCCAGTCAGCCCGTCTCGATGAGGGGCTGTATCTCTGTTTGGCCGAGAAGTTGCAAGCTTGCCCCACGGCCTACCGGACTGCCACGGGCTGTTGCGGCTGACCTGGGAGACGCGGCGAACTACCCAGGGCGGACCACGGTGGTATGGATGGACCGCAGATGCTGGGCAGGCCGAACGTGGGCTTGCTGGGCGGCTTTGGCGGCGGCATCTTTCGCCGTCGTGCTGGTGGCGTGGTGGTGCGCCGATGTGTGCATCTTGGCCACGTACACCAACCAGGCCTTTGTGTCGGACAGCTAGTTGCAGGCCAGCGCCTACGGGTCGGAACGCTCCATGGCGGTGTTTGTCACCGTGAGCCGCGCCGGCAGGGAAAGCATCTCCTACGTCGTGTTCTGCGCGGTAGTGTCGGCCACGTGCTCGACCTGGTCGCGGATAGTCGTTCCACCTGCGCCAAGGTTGTGTCGAGGTTCCCGCAGTCATCGATGTCGACCCGTGCTGCTGTCAGCGTCGCTTCGTTGATCAGATCCTCTGTTGTGCCGTGGCCAGTGCACGTCGCGCACCCACCTCGCTTCGTATCCTGCTTGCGGTAGTCGGTGCACAGCCGCACCCGTCGGTCCTGCCTGGCTGTCGCGGATTTCGAGACTGGCCAGCGCGACGGCTTCTCGGGACCGCCCCGCTCGATGGTGGCCTGCTCCCGCCCCTCCTGATCGTGCGACGGCTCTTTGTGGACGCTCTCGCGCAGCTGCCGTTCGTACACAGCGTGCCCGCAGCAGCTCCACCGCCGCGAACACGACTTCAAGATCATGCGGTGGCCAGGACGCCATCCCTCGTCTCTGCCGGCTCGAACCCGACGATGTGGCAGCCGACCGCACTGCGGCGCGATTTCTTGCCCCGGCTCCTGGGTGCTGCCCTTGCCCCGGCCCTGCGCTTGGTTGTGGCGCTCGCTGGTTGCGAACTCTTCGGGCTTCCTTCGCGTAGCAAGCCATCCGAGCCGCCAACCAGTGTCACCCAGCTCAGACTTGGATAGATGATCACTCTGCGCCTGACTGCGGCCCCAGTCTTGCCTGCGTGTAGCGGACCCGTACTCTCAGCTTTGCGTCACCCGCATGCCTGCCACGATTCGCGGCCGAGCCACAGTCCGGTCAGGATGGGATTGGCCCGTGCCTTGGTCTCCGTTGATCTCAGGTCGCGGGAAGCCGAGGCAGAGCACGCCTCAGGCCCTTCGGACAACAGGGCCGCATGGGGTGAGTGGCGTGCTCGTGCGGTCGAGATGCGCATATGCAGCCTCAGCCGAACTCGTCAGCGCAAAGGGCGAGGCAAGAGTGGCGAGGCGGATTTGAACGTCCTTGACTTGTCTCGCGTGTGACGCCTTGAGTCGGCACTTCCCTCCTCATTGAGAAGCCAACAGCCGCCTCAACGCGAACGGTTACCTGCTCGCTCAACCCATCGTCGTGTGCAGGCGCAGATGGTTGACTGATGCTGAGTCGCCGGCCATCGGGGAAGACAGGCAGGATACCGACAAGTGCCGTAGCGCGAAGGGCGCAGCGGCAAGGCCGCGGTTTACCGCGGTAAAGCACCAACCCCTCGTGATCCGATCCCTCCTGCTCACTTCCCCACGGCGGAGGAAACGGCTGCTGTTCACGCGGTGAAGGCGCCCCCGGTGTGCATCCTCTGCAGGCGATGTACCGCGGTAAATCGCTGGCTGATGCGAGGCAGATAGCCCTGCTACAGGAGGCTGCACTCCTTTGAGATCGCATCCGCGTGGCGTACAGCACGAGCCGACATCATTAACGGGTAATTCTGCCTAAATCGTTGCATCAATCCGCGAGGCTTCCCTACGCCGCATCCATGCCCGTGGCAGCATGTCGCCCGGTAGTAAGGATGCACTGTGCTGCCCCCAGGACGACCCGCACCATCGGCTAGGCGCACAGAGGAGGACGCATGCTCACAGATCAAGACGAAGAGGATGTTCCGATCATTCACCGTGAGAGCCTGAACAGAGTGTGGGTGGTCGCCAACGGCAAGGGTGGCGTTGGCAAGACGACGATAAGTGCGAACACGGGCGGGCTTGCTGCCGCGGGCGGTGCACGTGTCCTCATCGTCGACCTGAACGGCCAAGGCAATATCGGCCGAGAGCTCGGCTACCGCAACAGCGAAGTCGATGACGAGGGCAAGGCCCTGTATGAGGCGGTGATCAATGGCAGCTCCGTAGTGCCTGTCCCCAATGTCCGCCCGAACCTAGATGTGGCAGTCGGCGGCCCCTGGGTGGGCCGACTCCCCGACCACCTGTCCCTGAAGTACGAAGGACAGGCCAAGAAGCAGGCACTGATGCTTGCTGCGGCTTTGCAACAGGCATCAGGCAGCTATGACCTTGTCATCATCGACTCGCCACCGGAGAACCCGCCCCTGCAACAGTTGGCTCTCGCGGCCGCACGCTGGTTGATCGTTCCCGTGAAGTCGGACTCGGCCGCCATCGAGGATGGCCTTGGCGGGATCGCCCGGCAGTTCGGGCTCGTGCGTAAACAGGTCAACCCCTTCCTCGAGCTCCTCGGCATTGTGCTGTTCGCGTCTGGTGCCACGTCGACGGCGATCCGTCGTGGGGTCATCCAAGACGTCGAGCGGACGATTGGAGGCGCGCCGATGTTCAACAGCGTCGTCCGGCACTCCGAGGCTGTGGCTCGTCAGTCACGTCAACGTGGTCTTCTGGCGCACGAACTTGAAGAAGCCTCGGTGAACAACCCTGCCTTCTGGCAGGTGCGTGCGGGCGAGGCTTCCGCCGAACAGATCATCAGCCAGACGTCGAGCTCGGTTGCCGACGACTTGGCTACCTTGACGAGGGAGATGTTCACCCGCATGCGGGAGCGCGAAGGGGGTATGACATGAGCGGTCTTGAGGACGACGACCTGAGTGGATCGACAGCTGAGCTGTTCGGGATGGGCAGTGGCGCCCCGAGCGGTGCCAAGCGCGCGGCCGGCCTCAGTGACCTCCTGCGCGGGGGGACTCCCCCAGCATCGGCAGCCAGCCCAGTGACAAGTGGCAATGAGCAGACCGGCGCTCACTGGATTCCGGTCGATCTGTGTATCGGAAACCCGCGGAACCCGCGGGACGACTACGGTGACCTCTCCGACCTCAAAACGATCGTTGAGACTCAGCACTCGTCCTGCACCGGAGTCACTCCGGCTGCCTACCTGAAACTATGGCCTGAGGACACAGACAAGATCCCATCTGATGTCGACGTTGTCCTCATCACGGGCAACCGGCGGTTGAGGGCCAGCCGTAAGTACGGCCGTGAAAAGCTGCTGGTCGTCATCGACGATACGATCGCAGAGTCGAAGGCAAGACTGCTGCGCGCCGCGTACGACGAGAACACCGGCCGTCTCGACTTCGACCCGGTGGAAGAGGCGAAGGCAGCCTTGTCGATTGTCGACCAGTATCAGACGGCCAAGGAAGCGTGCGCCGCAGAAGGATGGACTGCTGGTTGGGTTTCCCAGCGCCGGGCCATCCTGCGCCTCCACCCAGACCTCCAAGCGTTGGTGCGCTCGAAAGCGCGCGGCGGCGACGGGATTTCGCTGCGTAAGGCTCGCTGGCTTGGCGCCCGTCCCGGTATCGATGCCATGGGCGCCGACCAGCAATTGGCGCTGCTCGACGGGTACTCCGGGGAAGCGCGTAAGCCGCGGAAGGTGTCGGAGGAACCGTCCCAGGTTGCGACAGCGGGTATGAAGATTCCCGCCCCAAGCGCGGAGTTGACTACCGCAGGAGACCACGACGGCGATCAGGAGCCCGGCACCGCTGGAAGCAGCAATGTCGCAGACGGATTTACCGCGGTAAACCGCCACCAAGATCAGCGGGCCGACACTGCGGCAGGCGGCACCGCAGCCGACCGGTATACCGCGGTAAACCAGGGGTCGCCGACGGCCTCCGATGGGCATACCGCCACACTCTCCGCAGTTCACATGCTGAGGGAGTTCGCCGACGCACTCTCCGGGCTGCCGCTACCGGCGGGATCCGATGTGGTTGATCGTGCTAAGGCCGAGGACCCAGAATCGACGCAAGTGGAACTGGCGCGCATCAGAGGTTGGGCCGCTGATCTGGAAAAGCTGCTCTGAAACGGGGACAACGTCAACTGATGCCGCTTGCAACGCATCGACGGCGGTACTAGCGGCGTGCACCACAAGCGGGGCCTCGGAACCTTAGGTCCGGGGCCTCGGCCTTCCCGGAAGAGCACCTGGCTTCAACAGCTGCAATCTCAGCCAGGGGAGACCGGGGGAGTGAAGCATCTGAGGCTCCTACGGATCACGTTTCGCTGCCGATCAGAACCTGTATCACCGATCGCCGCCGTCCACACTGGGCCACGTGAGAGTGTGATGACTGTCCAGTCAGGGCAGGCAGGGGAGGCAGTAACAGTGGCTGCGGGACCGGAGAAGACTCCAGTGACGTTCAGTCGCGTTCAACGCATCCTCATTACGGTGGTTATCACCGGTGCGGTCATCATCGCCGGGATCGGCTTCGCGGGCTCCTACGCGGCCGTACGCGAGCTGGCCATCAAGAAGGGCTTCGGGAACTTCGCCTACGTCTTCCCGATC
>NZ_LMWH01000019.1 GCF_001507435.1 Streptomyces sp. NRRL F-5122 | reverse complement strand
TGACAGGACACCCTCGATCCCCGGCCACGAGCTGGCCGGAGTGGTCACCGCCCTCGGCTACGGCACGACGGGGCTGTCGGTAGGGCAGCGGGTGTTCGGACTCGCCGACTGGCACCGCGACGGCACCCTCGCCCAGTACGTGGCGATCGAAGCACGCAACCTCGCACCGCTGCCCGGCGACGTCGACTACACCGTGGCCGCATCCCTGCCCATCTCCGGCCTGACCGCATGGCAGGGACTGTTCCAGCACGGCCGCCTTAAGGCCGGCCAGACCGTCCTCGCCCACGGCGCAGCCGGCGCAGTCGGAACCATGGTGACCCAGCTCGCACGCGAGGCGGGCGCCTACGTCATCGGCACCGGACGCACCGCCGACCGGACCAAGGCACTCGACTTCGGCGCCCACGAGTTCCTCGACCTCGACAACGACACCCTCAAAGACATCGGAAGCGTCGACCTGGTCTTCGACGTCATCGGCGGCGACATCCAACGCCAGTCCGCCGCCCTGATCAAGCCCGGAGGAACACTCGTGTCCATCGTCGGCCCCGTCGAAGCGCGGCCCACTGACGGCCTGGCAGTGGACTTCGTCGTCGAAGCCGACCGCGCCGAACTCGGTGAGATCGTGCAGCGGGTACGCGACGGACGACTGCAGACCAACATCGGTGACATCGCGAGCCTCGACGACGCCATCGGCGCCCTCAACCCGACCACGCGACGCCGCGGCAAGACCATCATCCGCGTACTCCCGTAAGAAGCGGACCATCACAGCCCGCACCGGCCGGTCATGGGCCTGATCCACGCCACGGCCACCGGCCGGCGCAGGTACCCCCACCTGCCACACACACCAAGCACCCTGATCGACACAGGAGTTGATCACCATGGACGGGCAAGAACTGCAGAAGATCGCAGACGCCTTCACCACGGAACTGCCCGGCACCGACCACGAACACCGTTCCAGCCCCGACTGGGACCTCTACAAGGTGCACGGCAAGGTCTACATGCTCATGACCGACATGCCGGGACGCCCCGTCGTCATCCTGAAGGCCGATCCCGACGACGCCGCGGCCCTGCGCGAGCAATACACAGGCATCACCCCCGGCTACCACATGAACAAGAGGCACTGGGTCACCGTGGAAGGCGGAGACGGCATTGACGAGAAGCTCGTGAAGGAACTCGTGACCGACTCCTACCGCCTCGTGGTCGGCGGCCTTCCCAAGGCCAAGCAGCCCGTGGATCCACGCACCTACGGCCGCCGCGCCTGACCTTCGACATGCCCATCACGGCGAGAGACTCCGGGACACAGCGCGCAACACGGCACCGGCGCTGCCCGGAGTCAGCCACGAGCGCCCGTTCACCGAGCAGCCGGACCTCCACAGGCAACAAGCAAGGCCCTCCTGAACGTCACGGATGATCCGGACAAACGCATCCGTCACCCTCCCGACAGAACCAGGCTATGAGCGGCCGCCGCAACACCAACATCCACCGATCCCCCCGGGCCCACCGACCAAACCCTCCCCACCCAGCACGTGGCGAAGCAGCCACCCCGGTGCGAAGCGCCCAGGTCGCCACCCCTCCCGACAGGCCGATCACCCTCACCACCGACAGACCTGCCGCCCTGGACCGGTCTGCGGCCTGGTCGCCACCACCGCCGCCGAGCCCCACCCCCCGTACGTGCGGCTGGACCGTGCGGAGCGGGCGACTGCACCCATGGACACGACCGGCCTCCCGCACACCGTCATCCCGTGCCATGGGGTCCCCGCCGTAGAGCGCGAGGTCTACGCCGCCTCGGTCCTGTCCCTCCCCTCCACCGACAAGGAGCTTCCCCGTGCCCGACGCGCCCGCCGTAACCGCGCAGGCCGACCGTCAGCGCGCATCGTCGAGGACCTCGCGCAGCTTGTGCGCGAAGGCCTCGGGCTGCCCGGCATAGCCGGACTCGCCACCGAGGAAGCCGCCGTGGTGGCTCGGAAACACCGTCGCCTCCTGGCCGAGCAGTTCGGCCGTCGCGACCGAGGTGCGTCCGGTGAAGGTGTCTTGGGACTCCTCGCCCACTGCCACAATGACATGGGTCCGCGCTGCGACAAGAACATCGATGTCGGGCCGGTAACTGCTGACCGCCCACGACCGGTCGGAGAGCAGCGGGTCGTCCCGGGAGCCGTCATCGTCGGTGGGCATGCCGAATGCGGCGGGATCCGCCGCAGGCTGGGCGAAGTAGTCGTCGGCGAATTCGCCCCGCCACGACGTCATCACGATGAAGGCCGCCATACCGGCACCCCAGCCCCCGCGCTCGTACGCGTCCCGGACGCCGGCCCGAGCGTCCTCGGCAGCCCGAGCATCGGGGAGCACGGGAATGATCGGCGGCTCGTGCGCCACCAGGGTGCTCACGTCGTCGGGGTACGCCGCCACGAGGGCGAGCGCGGTCACCGCGCCGCCGCTGCTCGCGAACATCTCGACCGGGCCCACACCCAGCGCCTCGATGACGGCGTGCACGTCGGCAGCCTGGATCCCGGGCGCATGGTCGACCCGGCCGTCCTTGCGGGCACTACGGCCAAGGCCACGCGGGTCATAGGTGACCACCGTGCGGTCGGGGAAGTACGACGCCAGCGTGCTGAAGCCACCGGCATCCATCGGCTGGCCGATCATGACCAGCGGTGGGTGTCCATCGGCGGTCGGCAACGGGCCGTGGACGTCGTAGGCGAGGTCAACCTCGGGAGTCTTGAGCATCTGAGTAGTCACAACCGTGTAGACCCCTTCCCCGTCGGAAACTCATCGGACCCTGTCCCCGCAGTGAGCCGCGGAAGGCGTACACAGTCCGAAGTGCCCGACTCACCATTCGCCCGGGGAGGGGCGGGAACGGTCGGCCCGGCCAGCGCGCCACCGGCCGACGGCCTGCCGCCTCGACGCCCGTGTCCTCCCCTTCCGCGAGCACGGGGGCAGGCTCCGGCCCACGGAACCGACTCCCGAGGAGCCGTCTCCCATGACCAGACCGAGCCTGACCGTCGGCACGCCCGCGCCGGCACCGTGCGCGCCACCCCCAGCCCCGCGCAGTCGACACTTCGACCGTCCTGCTGTGCCCGGTGCGGGAGCTGGTTCGGGACCGCGTAGGGCGAAACGCAAAACCAGGTGCTGGAAGTGCCCAAGGTCGACGAGGGCCACATGGCGTGAGAGCCGTGCGGTTCCATGGGCCCGGCCGGACACCGGCCGGCCGGGCCCATGGAACCCGACCGCGGACGTGACCGTCCTTCGGTCCTCCAAGGACCTACGGGGTAATGCGCAGGGCGTCCACCATCCCTACCGAGGTACTTCGGTTGACGATGCGGATGGTGTGCGTGCCCTGGGTCAGCCCGGTGCGCTGCCATACGGTTTGCTGCACCTGTCTCGCACCGGACACCCGTAGGTCCACGGTCGCCTGGAAGACGTTGTCGAGATATACGTCGACCGTTCCCATGTCGCCGTTGCGTTCGGAGATGTAGGCAACTCCTGTTCCGGTGAAGGTGTATTGGGCCACGGCGTTCAGCGTCGTGCTGTGATGGGTGTCGTCGTTGTAGTCGCCGTATCCGCGCCCGCTGGTGGCGTGCCAGTTGCTGTCGTAGGTCAACTGCGTGTTGTTCACCATCGGGTTGGGGGTCCGGGCCATGCCCAGCGTGGAGGTGGTGCCGCCCAGGGTCTTCTCGCCCTCGTTCGCGGACCCGGTCAGCCGTACGGAACCGTAGGTGGACAGCGGCTTGGCCGTGCGTTCCACCACGTACACCTTTCCGGCGGACGTCGGGAGGTCGAACTCGGCGGCGCTCGTGGTGAGTACAGTGGTGCCGCTGGAGACGTCTCGGACCCTCAACTGCTGGCTCCCCCAGGGGTTCACGACCCGCGTTGCGTTGCCGTACAGGCTCTTGATGCCGACGTACTTCACCTCGCCGGCCTCACGCTCCGAACTGACCGTGAAGCCGCCCTTGGCCAGCAGAGTGAACCGTCCCACGAACGAGGAGTCGCTCGGTGCCGCGGGGAAGACGCGGATCTTGTCGTTGTAGGACTGGAGCAGCGACTCGTTGAGAGCGGCGAGGTGCACTCCGAGGTATTCGAAGACGCCATTGGTGTTGTCCGTCATGCCGTTGGGATAGGTCTGGTACTTGCGGAGCATCGTCTTCATGCCCTGGTAGGCCTGGTCGCCCAGTCCCAACCGGGCTGCCTGTAAGGCGTCGTTGGCCCACACGTTGCCATACGGGAAGGGGCGTGCGTTGAAGGTGTTCACGGCCTTCTGGTGGTCCGGGTAGCCGATGCCGGTCCGGTCGTAGGGCCAGATGATCTCGGCCCACACGTTCTCCCCGTTGCGGGTCTGCGCGAGCGGTGGGGTGTGTGGCAGATAGACATCCGCGGTGGACGGATAGGCGATCAGGTTGTCCAGGATCCGGTGCCACTGCGGTCGCAGTTCGGCGTCCAGGCCCAGGGACTCGGAAGCGCGGATCGTGAGGGGGAACAGGGTGCGCACCGCCGCGAGGTCGGTGATGGCGTTCGGTACGTTCCAGTACGTCTCGTGCGCATGCGAACTGGCCACGTAGTACTTGCCGGACGCGGAGTCGTAGGACAGCTTCGCGGCGTAGAACTTCACCACGTCCCGCATGAAGGGGTAGGCGGTGTTCCGCAGGTAGGCGGAGTCGTTGGTGTACGCGTACTGGAGGTACATGTTGTACGCGGCCTCGGTGCCCGTCGACCAGATGTTGTTGGTGAAGTCGCTGTTGACGGTGCCCCGGGCGTTGCCGTCCCAGCCCATGGTCTCCGGCACCCACAGCCCGTCGACGTTGTAGCGGGTGCGGGTGTACGACTTCAGCGCCGCTGAGTTGCGGCTGTAGAGGCGGTTGAAGCCGGCCAGCAGGTCGACGTGGTTGGAGGCGAGGAAGGAGTTGTAGATGTCACGCTGGTTCCAGAACCAATAGGCGTTGCTCCACTTGGTCTGGTCGCCGGTGGCCCGGAAAACGCCGTTGATGAAGTGGAATGGATTGGTTCCGTATCCGCCGGCGGCGATCATGTATGTGCTCAGGTAGTAGACGTTCTCCAGGTAGTCCGCGTCCCCGGACAGCCCTGAGTACTGCACGAACGACTTTCCCCAGAAGTCGTGCCACCACGACCGGAAGTCGTTGAGCGTCGCGCTGTAGCCGCGGCTCTTGGCCGATGCCAGAGCGCGCTTCGCCTCGGTCACCGAGTCGTGGGAGGGCGCGTTGAGCCGACTGCTGGCGGTGAACCAGATGGTGTAGCTGCGCGAAGGGGTGATCGACAACCGGACGGTTCGGCCGTCGACGACACGTGCGTTGTAGGCCGCTCCCTCGACCGTGGCTGCCAGGGTGTACCCGAAGTTCTGCGGGTCGGACTGGCCACGGCTGAGTCCGGCGCCTGTGGAGTCGGCGTACGTTGCGACCGTCTTCCAGGTGTCGAGGTTGGGCACATCACCGCTGTTGCCCAGTTGGGAGGTGTCCCACAGGCTCAGGTCGAGGTTGACCGCGGAGACCCCGGAGCGCGAGTCCTCGACGTGCACGCCCATGACCTCGGAGTTCGGCACGCCCATCACCGTCACCGTGCGGTTGGCGTCGTACTTGGTGGTCAGGGTGCCGTCGTAGAGCGACAAGCGTTGTTGATAGGTGCTGTAGCCGCTCTCCAGTTGCGGGGTGGTGGACAGGTTGAGCAGTCCCGCCCCGAACGCGGTCTGCTGCGAGGTGTCCACGCCGGACACCTGCATGGTCAACCCGTTGGCCTGCCATCCATCGCGCCTGTACGGCCGTTGCCGACAGTCAGCCCGTGCAGCGGGTTGGTGGTGGGCCGGTTGTAGACGAGGTCGTGTTTGGACAGGTAGGCGGCGCGATCCACGTTCAGAGCTCCGGTGGCGGAGTCGAACGCGGCGTCCGTGGGTGCCGCCGTGGCCGGAGCCGTGAGGCCGACGGCGGTCGCGGTCATGATGCAGACGGCCGCGAGCGCGGCTCGCACAAGTCTGCGGAGTCTCATCGAATGCCCTCCCTGCTGGTCATGGGGGTGACGACCGGTGCCGGACAGCGCGGGACCTGGACACGGCCGATCGACGTCGGACCTCATTAATCCGATGACTCGGCCGGACTGCTTCTTCGACACGCTCGCTTCCCCGGGCCGCACGAGGGCACGGAGAAGCGGTGCGCCGATCGGGACATGGAAAAGAACGACCAGAACAAGGCACATGAGATCGATCGTCCTCGAAGTGCCTGCGGCAAGCGGAGGTACGGCGTGCGAGTACACCACGACATTGGCATGGTCGCGTCAAAGAAGAGTAAACGTCGGATGTCTTGATCGGTCAACACTCAGCGCAAAACCTCCGGACTCGCTGCAGTACGTGACGCGGCCGACCAGGCACTGCGCGACCTGCCGCAGTGGCAGGCCCGCCGGCGCATGAAAGTCCTACGCCCCGAAAATCGCACGGAGAACGGCGGCGGGCCGACCGGTCATCCGTTCTACTTCACCGCGCGATACGCAAACCCCGCCACGCCTGCCGTGATCACCGAACGCGCGGTGATCACGGCGGAGCCGGTCAGGGTCGTCACCATGGCGGCCAAGGCACGCATGCGGCGCCAAGAGGCTTTACAACCGGGAGAAGACGTTCCGGTTCGTCGCATGGGAGGCAGGCCTGCACCACAGCCCGTGCCCGGCGGATGTGATGGTGCAGCAGTTGGACCGGCTCTACAACCTTGGTCCGGCCTGTCGGTCGACTCCTCGACAGGCGCTCACGGCTGCCTGGTCCACGCCACACCTCGTCGAAACTGCTGAGCTCGCCGCGCGGCACAGGCTGACACCCGCACGCATCAGCGCGCTGCACCTCGAGCGGAGACCAGCGGTTTCCTCGAAGTCATCGGCCACCGCGGCCGTGCCCGCCAGTGGGACAAAAGCGATGTCGACGCGTGGTTCGCCCAGCGCAAGCCGGCCCGTCTGCAGGAGCATCGGCCGCCGAAGCTCGATCCCGACGCCCCTGTACGGTCGAACGGTCTAGGGAAGCGGAAGGCGCGGCCGGTTCAGGATTCCCAGTGCCGGTAGGCCTCCACCCAGGCCCATCCCTCAGGCGTGGGGTCGGGTGGCGGCAGGTCCAGGATGCCGATCGCCTGAGTGTGCCGGCCGTGTCTGCACAGGGCGGTGATGCCGCTGCCGGGCCGGTCCTGGATGGAGGTGACGGTCACGGTGACGCCGAGCACGACGGTGGAGAACGGCAGGGCCAGGCAATCCTCGATGAACGTCTGGAAGGCGGCGCATTGTTCGTCCTCGCCGTAGGCGTCGACGATCGCCTCCGCGACCAGGGCGTCGAGTTCGGTGCTGGACAGCCTGATCACCGTTTTTTCCCTTGCGTGCGCAGGAGTTCGGCGAGGCGGTTGCCGACCGGGGTGACGCTGGGCAGGGGCTCGTGGGCGAAGTGTTTCGCCTTGCGGCGGCGCAGCAGCTCCTCCCCGTCCCGTTCCCAGGCGAACGCGGGCTTGCGCAGCAGCGCGCGGAAGACGGCATCGGCGTTCTCGGGATGCCGCTGGACCAGACGGCGGATGACCATGGGAGCGACGGATTCGTCGTTCAGGTACTCCCGAAGCCGGCTCAGGTGGGTGCGGTCGCGGGTC
>NZ_LMWH01000018.1 GCF_001507435.1 Streptomyces sp. NRRL F-5122 | reverse complement strand
GCGGTTGCGGTACCTGTCCCAGCGCCAGTAGTCGCGGTCGTTGCCGCGGTACCGCCGCAGGTCGATGCCGTGGTAGCGGCGCAGGTCCCCGTTGTTGCGGTAGTGGGAGGGGTGGTGGATCCGTGCACTGTCGCCGCGGTGGAGGGCGGAGGTGACGGGCGCCGCGGAAACCGATCCCGGCAGCGGGGTGGCGCTGGCTTCTGCCGTCAGGGGCACGGCAACCGCTCCGGCTGTCATGAGCGCGACTGCCACGGCCCTAGCAATGGTCTTCACGAACTCTCCTTTCGAACAGCAGGAATTCGATCATTTCCCTGCTGCTGCGTCAGACGCTACCTCGAATTCCGCGCTTCACTGCGCAAGCTGAAAGTCGGTCAGGCGCTGCGGGTGTGGGTAGTGGCGATTCGTAGATGCGCGGAAAGAGGCAGCTCAGCAGCCTTTCCTGGTAGGTGCAGAACAGTGGGTTCCGGTCCTTGTTAAAACACCCGTCCAGACGAATTCACTACTCGTGGCGCAGTCCGCCGTCCGAGCCCTGCGCGGAAATGGAATGAAATGCGCTCGCCGGGGGAATCCTTCCCCTTAATTGCCCCGTATTCGGTGGAGTGGGAAAATTGGGACGATGCTCTGTGACCAGTTGTCTTCCGATCGGCAAGTACGGTGGCTCGCGATGGAACTGACCCTGTCTTTACGGAGTTCGGTCCGGTTCGGGGTGCGGACGTCCTGTCCGGCGCTGCGGGTCGCTGATCACCTGAGCCGCCGTCTGTTGGTGACCGGTGCATCCACGGCGGAGCGGGCGGCAGGACGGTCGGGGAGGTCGCAGCGCCCTGTCCACGACGTCCGCGGGGCTGCTCGAGTGACCGGGATCGGCTCACCGATCAGGATCGTCTCCAGAACGCGCTTGCGACGGGCGCGGTGCGTCAGTGGGCGGGAACTGCCGCCGAAGGGCACGGCGAAGCCGGGTTTCCACGACGGGCCTTGCTCGGCGGCCATCGCGGCAGGAGTGGCTTGGCTGATCTCGCAGCGTGCGCCGTAGGCGGAGCCGTTGGCTTTGATGACAACCGGCTTGGAGAACTCCTTGGCCTGTTTATCGCGTGGCCTCGGCGGACGAGCTCGCGCAGCACACACGTTCTGGCCCACCGACGACTCGGAGGCTCATGAAGGAGACGCAAGCGCTCGGCAGTTCTCACGACGACGTGGCCGAACCGAGCCGCTGCCGTCCGCGCGTCAGCCGGTTGCTTCGATGTACGACGCCAGATTTGCCAGTGACGAGGCGATCCCAGCCTCGTGGACCGCTTGGTCGATGCCGGGCGGCACATCCGTGGCGGTGACGGTCACCTCAGTACCGTCACCAACAGGAGCAAGTTGCCAGGTCATTGTCATGGTGCCCGCGTACGAGGGGTCGTCGGCCTCGAACACCGCCCTCTGTACCACGCGCGTGGGCGGAACCAGCTGCGCGAACTCGACGTCGACGACATCCGTCGCATCTGAAGTCTTACCGGGGCTTTCGGCGGGGTCGAGGTAGGTGAGGACCATCCGGAACCCTCCACCAGGCCGGGGATCCCACCGCTCGACGTGCCCTCGCATGCCTTCCGGCGGAAGCCACACCTCGAGAGACTCGCGATCGAGGAGGGCGTCGTAGACAGCCGCCGGTGACGCCGAGATGAGCCGGCTGGCGCGGTCGATCCTGTTCATGGCCAAAGTCTAAGAGTCATCCCGTGATGGGATGCCTTCCGACCAGTTCCGGTTCGGGTGTGCCGCCGCTGGGCGGGGCGATCCCTACTGGGGCGGCTGTTCCGACGTGGGCCTTGTGCCGCTTGTTCGCGGGTCGGGTCTCATTCGGGGTGGCCCGGACCGGTCGGTGGTGTTTTGTCGAGCAGAGGCCTGGCGTCCGGGAGTTCCCGAACGGCGGGCTGCCGCGTGGGTGCGGTCCGTGCTGGGGCGGGCACCGCGCTGCGGTTGACTCGACAGGGCTTCTTGCAGCCCTTCTGAGAAGAGAATCTGTGTTATGCGAGCCTGACCTTTGTCCAGGCTCGCGGTACTGGGGTCGTTTGGATTGGTGAGCCGGACGTGTGTGGCGAGGGCACTGGAGACCATGTCGCGGTCGGCGATGAGGCCGCAGGAGTGCATCGGTTCCGGTCTTCGGCCGGCCGAACCTACGACCGGAAGTGTCCCGGAAAAGGTGCCGACTGATGCCCTCCCAGACTTCGTCGGCCTGATGCATCACCAATGCTTTTGTGACGTGATGGCCGAGGTGCTTGGACCCTTCCATTACACCTCGACCCAATTCTGACACCGAATAATGGAGTTGGGGCTGCGGAACAGCTGCGGACGTACCGGATCATGCTTCGACAACGCGGCCGCGGAGAGTTTTTGGGCCCTGCTCAAGGAAGAGATCGGCACCCGCATCTCGCCCGACCGGGCCACCGCCCGCGCCGAGGTCTTCACCTTCATCGAGACCTTCTACGACCGCCGCCGCCTGCGCAAGCACAAGAACTTCGGCAACCTCACCCTGGCCGAGACCAGGCAGCGGCATCAACACGCCCTCGCGGCATAACCGACGAGTGCCCAAGATCACGGGGAAACTTCAGGCCTGCCTGCATGGTGGTTTCACGCGCTGGTTGGCAGTTGCTGATCCGCCCAGATGACTTTGCCGTCCGGGATGTGGCGGGTTCCCCATCGCTGGGACAGTTGAGTGACGAGGAAGAGACCACGGCCGTGTTCGTCGGTGGTGCGGGGGTGTCGCATAAGCGGATGGCAGTGGCTTGCGTCGGAGACTTCGCACGTCAGCATCCCGTGCCGGATGAGGCGTAGGTCGATGGTGTGCTTGCTGTTGCCGTGGATGATGGCGTTGGTGAACAGTTCGCTGACGATCAGCTCTGTGGAGTCGGCTAGGTGTTCCAGCCCCCACTGGGCCAGCTGCCGGGTAGCGAGAGTTCGGGCACGGCTGATGACGGCGAGATCGCTGGGGAACTGCCAAGAAGCAACCTGGTCTGCGGTGAGCGCGTGCGTCCGTGCGAGGAGCAGAGTGACATCGTCGCTCGGCGGCTTGGCCCGCAGTGCGTCCACTGTGGAAGAGCACAGGTCGTCCAGTGTGTGGTGGGGACGTGCGAGGGCCGCGCGCAGACGGTTCATGCCGGTGCTGATGTCCTGGTCGCGGGCCTCGATCAGACCGTCGGTGTAGAGGGCGAGCACGCTTCCTTCAGCGAGTTCCAAAGTTGTGGACTCGAAGGGGACCAGTTCGAGGCCGAGCGGTGCTCCGGTGGGCAGGTCGGGGAAGGTGACGTGGCCGTGCGGGTCGATGACCGCGGGCGGTGGGTGTCCGGCCCGTGCCATGGTGCAGCACCGGGTGACCGGGTCGTAGACGGCGTACAGGCACGTGGCGGCCATCGTGGTGCTGGCCGGGTACCGGGGGTCGGCTTCCGCCTGGGTGAGGCGGATGACCTGCTCGTCGAGGCGGGCCAGTACTTCGTCGGGAGGCATGTCCATTTCCGCGAGGGTGCGCATGACGGTGCGGAGTTGACCCATCTGCGCCGCCGCGTTGACGCCGTGTCCGACCACGTCGCCGACGACCAGGGCGACGCGGGCGCCGGATAGGGGGATCACGTCGAACCAGTCACCCCCAATGCCGTGGTGGCTGTCGGCCGGCAGGTAGCGCCAGGCGACGTCAGCGGCGGAGCCGCCCGTGGGGCGGTGGGGGTGCAGCAGGCGCTGCAGGGCGAGAGCCGCGGTGCGTTCGCGGACGTATTGGCGGGCGTTGTCCAGAGCCAGCGCTGCCCAGTTGACGAGTTCCTCAGCCAAGAGCAGGTCGTCCTCCTCGAACGGCCTGGGATCCTCCGTCCGCGCGAAGACCGCCACACCCAGCACTACGCCCCGGGCGTGGATCGGAACGACCATCAACGAGTGCATGGCGTGCTCGCGGATCTTCTCCGCCAGCGCGCCGTGGTGGTCCAGCCATGTGCCCGGAGATGTGTCCAGTATCGGCTCGAAGTGGGATTTCCCGGAGTGCAGGACTTCGGTGAAAGGCGAAGTGGGCGGGACGAAGATCGGCTCTCCGCGAGCGAACAGGGACTCCGGCGTTCCAGGGTGGATCGAGGCCAAGCCCGCACGGCGGAAGGCGGGAATGCGCCCGTCCTGTGGGCCGAGATGAGCCAAGGGCTCCTCGCCGAGTGGGACAGACTCCGCCAGGTCGACAGTGGCGTAGTCCGCGAGGAACGGCACCGCGAGATCGGCCAATTCCTGCGCGGTCTGCATGACGTCCAAAGTGGTGCCGATACGCCTGCTGGCCTCGCCGAGGATGGCCAGATGCTCTCGCGCCCGTCGGCAGCCGGTGACGTCCATGCTCACAGTGCACACGCCCAGCGCGCGTCCCTGTGCGTCGTCGAGGCGGAAAAAGGATGCCGTCAATATGCGGTTGCTTCGCACATACGCCGGCAACAAGGCCGGGTAGTCCACGTCCGTCGCCGAGTCCCCGGTCTCGAGCACCTGGTCCATCACTGCTTCCAGCGTTTCAGCTGCCGTCCCAGGCGCCGCCTCCGTGAGCCTGCGGCCCAGCCGCAGGGAGAGAGGGATGCCGTCCCAGGAGCCCTGGATGTCGTTTCCCCGGACGCAGCGCAGGTTCGTGTCCTGTATGACGACACCGATCGGCAGGCGGCTCGGCAGCAGCAGCGTAGCGAGGAGCGGCATCACCCCTGTGGCCTCGGCCGGCCACGCTGGAAGCAACGCCTTGTCGGTCGCCCAGACCACCCATCGGTCCGGGCCGTCCTGACCGGACAGCGATGACACGGACAGGCGTATGTCGATGCTGTGGCCGTTGCGGTGGCGCACCCGCGCGATATCGGACCAGCGGCCCCAGAGGGTGCTTTCTTGTGCGGCCTCTGAAGCCCTTACTCGGTCTCCCGCGGCCGCCAACAGGACACCGGCCGACCGCCCCACCACCTCCGCGGCCGAGTAGCCCAGGAGCTGCTGAGCGGCCTGCGACCATCCGAGAACCGTCCCCTGTGCGTCGAGGAGAGCTATCGCTGGGCTGGCTGTCTCGATAGCCGACTGAGCCTGGGAGACTGCTGTCTGTGCGGAGCTGCCCATTGCTTTTCCCTTTCGGTGTCCCCGGTGATGCGGTCCTCAACTGCTCTGCTGGTCGGGTGGATGGATAGGTGCAGGGCAGGGCGTGATCGAGCTACCAGGCACGGCGGGCCACAGCCCATGCACACTGCCCACCGATGGTGGCTGCGGCGGTGGTCACGGCCCGTCAGACGTGCTCCGTAGAGAGTCAGGGCCGGGTGGGGCCAACGGGCGGCCGGCTGACACCGGCGTCAGCCACACTGTCGTCCGGTGACGCCCCGCTTGCTCTGACTCACGCGTCAGTCGCCGACCGCTGAGAAGGCGGTGCAGCCGGGCCCTTTAGGGCCACTCGCGGAAACGGAATGACCAGACAGATCCGCAGATCGGTGGCCAGCCCGGCGAATGCGGTAGCACCAAACTGCCGGGCGAAGTTGATCAAGCACCTGCTGCGAGCCGCAGAAACGCTCACCAGCGCAAGGGACAGCTTGGCGACAAAGACAGATGTGGGCTGCCGCGAGGGTCCGGGGACGAGCGCGGCGTAGCCGGTCGACTGGCGTAAGCCACAGGGAGACCGTCACGCGTATACAGGCGGGCTTATGGCCTGTCCCCGGGCAAGCTTCGCCTGGTCCGGACGGGACATGCGATCGGGGAGGCGTTGCAGGCTTGCGGGTGCTTCGTTCGTGGTCATGCTTGCAAGCTACTGACCCGTATGTGTCGAAATGTGGTCCATTTCCGTAACAGATTCCCGGACCAATTCTGCGGGCACGGCAAGATCGCGATCTGCGGGAGTTGGAGTACTCACCCACTCCCCGAGCGTGGCAGCCCGGGCATGCGACGTGGCGCTCCGGCTTCGCGGCGCGCTGGTCTCACAGGCGGTACTCGGTGCCCCGCCTGACCGTTCGGCGTGAAGTGGTCTGCTCTTCCGCCCGGAAAATGGTCCCCACGCATGGGTGGTGAAGCGCATACGGTCAGGTCATGACCGCGGCAGCGCCCACCGGGAGTGAAGATCGGTGTCTTCCCCTCTTTCCCTAGTCCTGACCTTGATTCCGGGGACGCGGTCAGTACAACCCCACTTTGCTGATCACCGCGGGCGACGGCGCCAGGCTTTCCGCGCGGCCTTCTATAGCGGCCTCGAACCCGACCGCGAAGTCGTCCGGAACGTCGATTTAGGGCGAACACTTTCGTCAAACGGGCGCTGATGCGGTGGCGGCCAGGCGGAGGAGGGTCCGGGTGTGTGTCTTCCCTCTCGGGCCCGGCATTTGTCGTGGTAGGTGCGGGACGCAGGACCTCGGCAGGAGGGATGACTTGTGGGTGGTCAGGCGTTGCTGCGATGGGGGCGAGTACGGGAGCACATTGTGAGCGCTGTGACCAACATCAGATCGGTGGCTGAGGGTCCCAAGGCGTGGCGTCGGGCCGCGCCGCACCTTATGTGGCTGCTCGGCCCACTGACAGTGATCGTTGCGATCCCTGTGGCCGACGGATTCCTGCCGCCGGATATCCATCTTGCGCACCTGCTGGACGTGGCCGTGGCGGTCGTCGCATTCAGCGCCGGTCCCCGCCTCACCGCACTCATCGGCTCACTCAGCGTACTCTCCCTGATCGTGGCGGGGGCGGAGCGTCGTGTTCTGGGCACAGAGAGCGTCGTTGTCGAACTCGGCACCCTCGCTGCACTCAGTGCCTTCCTCGTGTTCTTCACGCACCTGCGGGACCGGGGCCAGCAGAAGCTTCTCCGGTGCCGCTCCATCTCCGACGCGACACAGCGCGTCGTACTGCGCCCCCTGCCCGAGCGAGCCGGCCCGGTCGAGCTCGCCTCGCAGTACCGCGGTGCGGAGGCCGATGCGTGCCTCGGCGGTGACCTGTATGCCGTGGCCCGCGTCTCCGGTTCCACCCGGCTACTCATCGGGGACGTCCGCGGCAAGGGCCTGTCCTCGATCAGTGACACCGCAGTCGTGCTGGGCGCCTTCCGAGCCGCCTCCCACCGCCAGATCCCGTTGCCTCAACTGGTCGGCCACATGGAAGATGCCATCCGCTGGGGCCTCGCGGAATTCTCCGGGTCCGAGGACGACGCCGCTGAACGCTTCGTCACTGCCGCCATCGTGGACATCCCGGACAACGAGCCAGTCGTGCACCTGGTCAGTTGCGGGCACCCGCCACCCCTCCTGCTGCACCGCGACACCCCCGCCGCGACCGCGCTCGTGGTGCCCGAGCCGGCGCCGCCCCTCGGCCTCGGCGCAATCTCCGGCAGCCTGTATCTCCCGGCCACCTTCCCGTTCGACGAAGGCGACCGACTGATGCTGTACACCGACGGTGTGAGCGAAGCCCGTGACCAAAGCGGCGTCTTCTACCCGCTGGCCGAGCGGGTCACCAGGTGGGTCGACCAGGAACCCGAAACGCTGCTCCACAGAGTCGTCACCGACCTGCAGGAGTACACCGATGGCCACCTGGACGACGACATGGCCATCGTCGTCGCCCGACGGGACGGCAAGGCCGCAGCCGCCTAAACAAGGGGTGCTCTCGTTGCGCTTGAGGGCGTGGTTGCCGATTCCGGGATGGCGGTGCGGTTTGTTCAATCGCTGTCCCGCGGATTGGGTAACGGCAGGGCTGTCGGTGGCGGCTGCAACCCTGTGGGGCATGGATGAGCTGGAGTTCATGCGGGGCCGGGTCTACGGGGCCGACTACGAGTAC
>NZ_LMWH01000017.1 GCF_001507435.1 Streptomyces sp. NRRL F-5122 | reverse complement strand
CCTGCCGTGGCCGCCGCGGCCGGCCCCGACCGCCTGGACGGCCTCCCCACCCGGCCCCGGCCAGTCATCGCAGACACCAACAGTGACGGCCAAGCGCTGTTCTGAACAAACAGCGAGCGCCTTCTCGAGCGTCTGGCCGCAGGGGTCGGCTCCCGGCGGGAGCACCGGCGAACGCCGTCCGCACGTTCATCGTCGTGCTGCGCGGTCTGGGCTCTTTTCCCGTTAGGCGCGGGTAGCGGACGGCTCAGCCTGGGACGCGCGGGAATGTCGGTGCCTCTGCCTCCTTGTCAGGGGACTCGTCGTGGTCAGCGAGAGAGCCGGCTGCTCCGCATTCTCTACATGCCGCTGCGCGGGGCTGACGGAGCGCGGTGAGTGCTTGTTCCCGATCCAGCGTCTGGGCGCTGGGCGTGCAGCCGACGACATGGATGAGGGTGGCGCCCGGGTGGCCGGGGCGGTGGGGCAGGTGCTGGACTGTCCAGGCCGGCTGGCCTGTGCACGGGGCAGTACTGCCTATCTGGGACGCACGGCTGGTGGGCACGTGGTCGTAGGAGATGCCAGGGACGGGGCGCGCGTGTGCCGGGCTCACCCAGGCTCGGTGCTCGACCGCTTCCACACCGCCATCGGCGGTGTCCTGCCATATGAGGACTCCCACCTGGTATTGCCAGCCATCCTTCGTCTGGCGCCGGGCATGAAGCCGTGCCCGGATCTCCTGACCGCCCGGCAGCGTCACGGTGATCGGCACCGCACCCCGATCGTCCTTTCCCTGCTTCGCGGTCACCCTCTACATCCTGTCCTGTCCGCACCATTGTGTGCCGCCATCATGCCGAATCCTGATCGTTCGTCGGGCGCACACGATGTGCCTGCTGTTTTCAAGCACGCGATAGCCGTCCCGGTCCACGGCCGCCCGCGGATCGCCACCGCAGGCTGCACGGCCAGGACCGCACCCAGGCGGTGTTGATCGGTCCCGTGACGGCTCGGGACTATCCTCGCGGGTGCGGGGAGCAGCTGACCATGTTCACGTTGTCGCAGAGGACACCGGGACCATCCCCGCAAACGCGCGGAGCAGCCGTGGCACACGGCCACAGCATGGATCATGCAGGGGCCATCCCGCGGGTGCGGGGAGCAGAGACCTTGTCCAAGTACACGCTGCAAGTGCGTGCGGAGGACGAGCACTATTGTCAACGGTCTGTTTAGAGCGTCCGTGCGGCCCTGGCACGCCGCTGCCGCCGCCGCGCCCGGGGGGCAGCGGCGGTGGCCGTCGGGCTCAGGACGACGTGGTCTCCGGTTTCTGGTCCGTCCGCGCGCCGATATGACCGCTGACCTGTGAGAACGACTGTCGGTAAGTCTCACTGGCCAGCCTTTTCTCCTGGCGTTCAGTGCCAGCCCGCGATGCTCTGCGATGGCAACGCCAAGCCCCCGCACTGCAGGAGAGCGGTGGGGGGGGGCTGTCGCCGGTCGTGCGGCGTGGTTTCGGTCTGTTTTTTCTACGCATCCGGTCCCAGGGGGACCAGGTCGAAGGCGTTGCTGATCGCGCTGTAGCCGTCGTTGGTGAGGTTGACGTGGTCGTCTGCGTCGAAGTCGTCGAGCGCCGCTGCGCTGTTGAGCATGAGGGCGGGCGGATCTGTCACACTCGCGGGGGCCGGGACCGGGAGTGTCTAATCAACGGCCCTGTCTCACTTTCGGTGGTGACGGAGAGTTGTGAGGGTCGTTGACCTTCATGTGATGGATGCCAACGAGCGTGTGCAAACGGTGTTTTCGGGTCTGTCCCCGCTGGTCACGGAGGACGTGGCCGACGAGGGTGAGCGGATCGTGGTGCGGGCGCGAACGCTGCAGGACATGGCGCCGTGTCCGGTGTGCGGGGTGTCGTCGGGGCGGGTGCACGGCTATCACTGGCGGACTGTGGCTGACGTACCGGTCGACGGGCGGCGGGTGGTGGTCCGTGTGCGGGTGCGGCGTCTGGTGTGCTCCACCCGCGGCTGCGGACATACCCTCCGCGAGCAAGTGCCCGTTGAGGGCTGCCTGCCAACCTGTTTTGGACCAAGGCGTCATCCAGCTAGAGCTTGCTGAGGGCACCCTGAGTCTCCCCGGCCTTCCTGCTCACCACCGGGCTTCACTATCGGACCCGGGCATAGACGACACCGGCCCTCTTCTCCGATTGAAGCGGAGGGGAGGGCCGGCGGATCGTAGCGGGGACAGGATTTGAACCTGCGACCTCTGGGTTATGAGCCCAGCGAGCTACCGAGTTGCTCCACCTCGCGTCGGTGTCCCCACTCTACGGCACGCCCAGGACCAGCACTGTCATTTAGCGGCGGCTACGACTACGCCGACGCCATCCCGCTCCTGTTCACCACATCCTCTTCACGAGGCGCAGCCCGTCCCGACCGGGTGCCGGCCGGCGACCTCGTTGTTTTTGCATCGGGTGCCCCGTGACCCGTCGGCGGGTCACGGGGCGGCGAGGCCTCTGGGTGCACATCTGGCGTGGCCCTTCAGCGACTTCACTGCGCAGGGACCGCCTACCGTTGACGGACTCGATGACCTGCCGTAACGGCTTGAACAGCGGAGCCCCGGGCCGTTCCGGCTCGCCCTTGCGGGCCGGCCGCAGCAGCCGGATGTCCTGCTCGGCCACCTGGTGCTCGAAGTCGCGGCCGAAGTAGTTTTTGTCGCCGATCAGCGTCTGTCCAGGCCGGGCAGCGACGAGGTGCGGTTCGGCGGCGAGCAGGTCCAGCAGGGTCTCGCGTTCGTCGGCCTTGGCCCCGGTCAGGGCGAAGGCGATCGGCAGGCCCTGGAGGGTGCACACCAGGTGCAGGCGCAGGCCCCAGAAGAAGCGGCTGTGGTTGGCGCAGTACCCGTACTCGGCCCATCCGGCCAGGTCGGAGCGTTTGACGGTCTCGCGGGAGCGTCCGTATTCCACCGGCGTGGAGTCCACGATCCACACGTCGTCGCTCCATACAGAGGTGTCGGTGGCCAGCAGCCGGGTCACCCGCCGCAGCAGCTCGGCGGCCTTGCGCAGGCGCTTGTTGTAGCCGGGCTGCTTCGGCAGGTAGGGGAAGAGATGCCGCAGGTGGGAGCGGGCATGACGAAGCCACTTGGCCTCGGAGGTGAAGCCCAGCATGGCCTGCACCATCGCGAGCGTGACCAGCTCGGCATCGGTCAGTCGCGGAGCGATCCCGACCGTCGGACGCCAGGGCGCCAGATGCGGCGATGCCTTCAGCAGGTCGTCGGTCTTCACATAGAGTGCAGTGGCGAGGGAGTCCAACTCTGTCTTCACACACTGACGTTGGGCTCCCTCCCCTTATCCGCGCAGCCGACACCTTGGAATCGCTCACCTAGAACTCGCCGAACCTGTGGGTGCGCAGAAAGCGGTGGCGGTGGAACCACCCCGGCCGACAAAATCCTTGCATGTCAGATGATTGGCCGCACCTGGGCATGCCTTCTCCTACCGGATGAAAACTCACCTGGACGGCGGCCCTTCCTTCGCCATGGACATCACCGGCCCCGAGTGCCCGCCCGAACGTGGACATCTCCACCTTCAGGGTGGGGCGCCACGGAGGATCGGATGAAGCAGACCTCGCCTTCCGCGAACGTCTCTATGGGCTGATCGGCGCCATTATGCTCGCGGGCGGGCCTTGTGGAGGCAGCCATGAAACGGCTCATCCTGCTCCTTCGAGGCGATCAAGGCGGCTTCTCGGTGGTCGACAAGAGGTGGTCGGACCTTCACAACATGCTGGTGGCACAGTCACGCCGGAGCATTCCGCAGGCCGCCGCACTGGCCGAGACCCTTCAGTGGGACGACGCGCACGAACTGAAGCGCCGACACGACGACGCCGTCCATGCCTCCTGGTGGAACTGGGACGGCGTAGGCGTCGTACGGTCCCGCTTTTCTCAGGAGGCAGGACGGCGCCAACCTCATAGGCACCTTTGAGGATCTCGGGCAGGACGCGACACTGCTCTTCGAGTACGCCGAGAAAATCGACCTGCTTCTCGGGGCGGACTGGCCGCAGGGCAGACTCCTGCGCCGGGGCTCGTGACCCCTGCGTGTCCACGTCCGTACGAGTGCCCTTGTTGCGCCGGCTCCCAGCGCCGAGGAACCCCGGCGACTCCCCGTACGTTTCCGATCCTCACCTGCAGCCCGTCTCGGGACTGCGGCGTACCCGACATGGGCCGGTGTGGGGCATGGTGAATGAGCGGATCGCGCATGCAGCCAAGGTCCGCTTGCCAACAGACCTCCACTGACAAGTGGACTGCGTTCGTCGGTGTAGAGGGGCAGGGCGCGGGCCGCTCGCGCGTCGGCCACCAGGGCAGCGAGCTCCTGGTACCCGGTCTCATCGACGGTCACGTCTCTGATCGTTCCGTCCTTCGTCTCCCAGACGAACTCGATGTGCCCTTCGGACGGCAGTGCGGTCGGGACCGCGCCGACGTCGGGTTGCAGGTCGGGCCAGACGGTCAGCAGGGCGCGCGGGCCGAGACCGGCGCGCACTGCGTTGAGGTTTTCGTGGTGAGACGGTGCCAGCGTGTGGTGTTGGCGACGGCGGTCTCTTCCAGACCAGGCCTTGTTGCGCCGCCAGCTCGGTGCGCACCGACGCCCAGAAGCCTTCGTCGGCGGCTTCCGTCACCTCTGGTTCCGCGGCGTGGGAGGCCGGCAGCCGTTCCGCGAAGAGGCCGAGTTCTCGCGTACGGGCCACGCCGTCTGTGCAGGGCTGGTCGCTGCCTACGTACACGTACTGGTCCCATCCGACGTGCACGGTGAAAAAGGTCCCCTGCTTCCAGCCGGCACCGGTCTCCCTGCTCACGGAGCATGACGCGGATCAGCTCCAGGGCCACCGCCAGGGAGACCTCCGCCCCTCGTGGTAGCCGGTGAGGTCAGCCGGGAAGAGCCCGCTGAGACCGTGCCCCTCGACCGCCGGCTGAGCACCGAGGTGGACGAACCCGGCGACAGAGGGCTCACGAATCTCCAACCGGTCAACGCGCGCAGCTTCCGCGAACGCGGAGATCGCCTCCAGATACCCGGCCTCGACCGGCTCGTGGTCGCTGACGGCCTCCTCCGCGCCCCGGTAGCTGCCGTGTTCGTCAGGATCGGCGGGGTCGTACTTCGTGATCTGGTGAACGAAGGCAGGCGGCACGCACAGGCTGGTAACTTCGCTCAGGCGCAGCAGCCGGGTCGGGTCTCCAGCCGCATTGAGGCCAGATGGACGTTCACATCGAAAGCGACGAGCGGAGACCAGGCTGCCGAGGCTGCCGATGTTCACGGCGCAGTTTTCTCCAGTGCTGGCCATGGACTCCACGGCCAAAGCCGGCCGCATGATGCCATTCCGATACGAGTTCTTGGCTCAGCTGTCAGACCCCAGAATGTTATGTCTCTGCGGGGCTATGTTTCCTACGATGGCGGAAAGAACTGGAAGGCGTTGACGGTCAGACACGGCAAGGTGGTGGTACGGAATCCCTCGGTCGGCAAAGGTATTTCCTTCCGCGCCGAGGTGACAGACACCAAGGGTGACAAGGCGACGTTGTCGATCTACGACGCCTACCGCGGGATGTAGTTCGGCGGGGTCCGGGGCCAGTACACATGCCACGGGCCCCGCACCGAGGCGCATGCCACGCATCGGCCCTGTCATGAGGACGGAGGTCATGCGCGTCCCGCCAGAGCCTCCAGCTCGCGCAACGCGGCGGCTTCGTCGAGGGTGAGCAGGACGCGGTCGCGCATGAGGACCCGGCCGTCAACGATGGTGTCCCGTACGTCCGCGGCCGCGGACGCGTACGCCAGCATCGACCAGGGGTCGTGGCGCGGCGTGAGGTGCGGACCGTCGAGGTCGAGCACGGCCAGGTCGGCGCGCTTGCCCGGCTCCAGCGAGCCGAGGTGGCCGGCGAGGCCCAGCGCGCGGGCGGCCTCGATCGTCGCCATCCGCACCGCCTGTTCCGCGCCGACGGCGGTCGGGTCGCCGGCGGCCTTGTGCACCAGTGCGGCCGCCCGCACCGCGCCCAGGACGTCGAGGGTGTTGGAACTCACCACACCGTCGGTGCCGAGACCGACGGTGACGCCCGCGGCCAGCAGTTCCGGGACGCGGGCGATGCCGCAGCCCAGCTTCAGGTTGGAGACCGGGCAGTGCGCCACGGACGTGCCGGTCCTGGCCAGCGCGGTGATCTCGTCGTCGGTCAGGTCGACGGCGTGCGCCAGCAGCACGTCGGGCCCGAGGACACCGAGGGAGTCCAGCAGCTCGACCGGCCGCTTGCCGTGCGCCTCGACCACCATCGCGACCTCGGCCGCGTTCTCCGCCGCGTGGACGTGCAGCAGCGCGCCGTGCTCACGGGCGAGCGTGGAGATCGCGACGAGCTGCTCGGGGTCGAGGGTGTAGGCGCTATGTGCGAAGACCACCGGGCGAGTGCACGGCGCCCGGCCGGTCCGCGCGGCCAGGTCGGCCGCTGCCCAGGCCATGCGGTCGCCGTACGGGCGGCCGTCCGGCGGCCCGGGCACGTCCATGAAGGTCGGGCCAGCCAGCAGCCGCCAGCCCGCCGCCCGCGCGGCCTCCTCGGCGGCCTCGTGGAACCAGTACATGTCCAGGCCCGTGGTGACCCCAGCCCGTACGCTCTCCGCCACGGCCACCCGCACGCCCGCGGCCACGGCCCGCGGCGACAGCAGCTCGGCCTCGCGGGGGATCACGCGGGCCAGGAACTCCTGCAGGTCGACATCGTCGGCGCAGCCCCGCAGCAGGGTCATCGCCAGGTGGGTGTGCGTGTTGACCAGCCCGGGGAGCACAAGGCATCCCGAGGCGTCGATCTCCTCGGCGGCGCGGTACGCCGCGCGCACCTCTGCAGTGGGACCCACGGCGAGGATCTCGCCGTCCCGTACGGCGATCGCGCCATCGGGGACGACGGAGCCCGCCGCGTCGACGGTCAGCACATCGCCGCCGTGCACCAGCAGATCGGCGTCCTGAGCGCTCACTTCTCGTCTCTTCCGTACTCGGTGGCCAGCAGATGCAAGGCGTCCAACGTTACCCGGCTGCCGCGGGCGACCCCCGCCCGGTGCGGGTCGTAGCCGCCGATGGCCTCCACGTCGACCAAGCCGTCGGCGTTGGCGCCGTCGACGACGAGCGTCCCGCCGGCCACCAGGCCGCGCGTCGAGGCCAGCACTAGCAACGCCAACAGCTCCATCTGACGTGCCAGCAGTGTCGGACCCTATCCATGGAGATTGCATCGGTCATCTGACCGATGCGCTACCTGAGAGCAGTCCTGTTGGCCCAGGCCCAAGCCAGTTCGGGCATCCGAGGCCCGCCCCCAAGGGCGTCGAATCCTCGGCGCGCCTGGGCCAGCACGGCTGGAAGATTGAACGGACCCAAGACGGCAGATACGACGTGGTCGGCTGCAGAACCGCAAGGCTGTCCTTGAGTTGGTGAAGAACGGGACGCTGAGTCGGCGTCGTTCGTTTGTCTGACCGCCCACGGCTGCCCGCTGGCATACGAGGCGTCAGGGGCGTGCGCGATCACTCCCGGGAGACAACGCGGTGTCTAAGCTTGACGTTTAACTGTGTGAAGATCACTGCTTGATGGGGTTTGCTGTTCGCCTGACAACGGGTACGGCCGCCCGTGATTCTTCGGAGTGTCGAGCTTCGAAGTGTCACAGAACGGCCGTGTGAATGAGTGTGCTGGATGAGGTCGCCTGCGTCGACCCTCTTGCTGTGTTGTCCAGGTTTCGCCGGGATCTCTATGACTGTTTGGAAGCGCGGGGCGACGAGTTGTTCGAGCTCGTCGATGCTCTGCTGTGCACGGACGGGCCGGTGAAGACGCTGGTCGAGTTGTCGCTGGCTCCTGAGCACCGGCGTGGTCATGGTGCTCTGTATGGCGGGTTGAATTGCGGGCGGCTGGATGTGGCGCGGCTGCGCAGGGCTTTGGCTGGACTG
>NZ_LMWH01000016.1 GCF_001507435.1 Streptomyces sp. NRRL F-5122 | reverse complement strand
AGGAATCGGGCAGCAGGCGGTGCTGTATCTCCGCTGCAAGCGATAGCCGTGTGGTGCATCGACCCCATTCATACAGATCGGTGAAGCGTCGGTTCACGATCACCACATAGGCCAGAGCGTGGGCGGCCTCGGTGATGCAATGCACCGTCTGCGGGTCGGGAGGAGCGGGCAGCGTCAGTTCCAGCACGCCGATCGCGTCCCCGCGGTCGGTCACCGGTGCAATGACCCGTACCAGGCCCGACCTGCCTTCCTCCGTCCCCTCCGCCTTCTCCACCTGTACATGCTGAGTGCGGATCACCCGGTCGTACACCGTGCCCGGCAGCTTGATCGGCTCCGGTCGCCCGCGGCCGCTGTCATCAGCCGTGCTGGTCAGTCGTACGAGGGCGGTGCCGCCGTGGTCCGTGATGAGAAAGGACACTTCGGCCGCGGCGATCTGCTCCTCCAGCACCCGCTCCAGTATCGCCACCGATTCCACCGGCGGTGCTGCCTCCACCAGCGTCAGCAGGCGACCCAACCACGTTCTTTCGTCGGCCACGTTCCGCGCCTCCCTCGTCGGCGTCAGAGGCTCGCCGGATCGATGGGCTGGGGCACCCCCGCATCGCCGACACCCTACTCATCACGGGGCATGGACCTTTTGTCCGCAACATTCAATAATATCCCTGCTCACCCCTGTCCGCCGCCGCAGGAAAACAACCCTCCAGACCCGCCGGTCAGCGCGGGGCAGTCGAACCGGCATGGAAGCGTTCCTATATTCGGTCAGGGCGCGTCGAGCGGGCAATGACGTAAGAAAAGACGTGAAGCCCCGGCCTACCTGACCGGGCCTTCATCGTCTCCCGGCCGTTCGTCAGGCCTGTCCAGGATGGGCTCCCGGGTGTACCGAGGGCTCCCAGGCGGCGGGGCCACACCAGGGACCATGAGTCCGGCGAGGAGCCCGCTCAGATCATCCGTGGACAGCGCCAGGCCCAGGGCCTGCACGATGCGCAGAGCACAGTCCCGGATGGACTGAGCGCCCACCTCGGGCGCCGCAGTGCTCCTGATCTCTTCACACAATCGACTGAACTGCTCAGCGCTGATCGTTGGCCGGCTTACCGGTTGCGCCATCGTGCACTCCTCCTGGAAGAACGGGCCCACCCGCTCTTCCAGAAAGCGCTCAGCACACCGCGACGGCAACTGGAAAGAGCCGGCGCGCAGCACCTGGGCCAGAGGGCAGTACACGCATCAACGACACTCGTGTCGCCGACGAACTGCCAGAAGACGCTCGCGGGGGATGCCGCTTCGGCCGTGCGACATACGTGCCAGAACGGGCGGGCACTCACGGTGAATCGGGGTGGGCAGGGCTACGTGCCGCCCGACTCAAAACAAGGCAGGGAACCGCTGGTCATGCCATTGATCGTCCAACCTCGCTCCTGAAATGGTTGCCCATCGCGCTCACCGAGCCCACACCCTCTGGAACTCCTCGTCCGCGATGGCATCCAGTGGATCCTCTTCAGGATCGATCGCCTGGTCTTGCCAGGCCGCCGTGCTCGTCCTCCAGGCGCTCCCAGCTGTACCGGCGCCCTCATCGAGTGCTCGGAAGTACGCCACCGTCTCCGCCGTGATGCGCTCCAGGTCAACCACGGCACCATCGTGCCAGCGAGGTCATGCGGTTGCACCGTTCTGATTTCCACGAGTGACGTCAACGGCCCCGGACGTCCACACCCCCAGGCGTCCCCCAGGCGGTCTCGCACGGACAGTGTGGCCGGGTGGCTACCCGGCCGCGCCGAGCAGCGATCGAACTCCTAAAGCGGGTGTCGTCCAGACAAGTTGAGCGTTCTTTGCGGGCGAGCCGCGCGGGGCATCCGACACACCTCCGCCACATAATGTGTCGCCGGCTGTCGGCGCCCTCTGGCGGACTCGGCCGCAGGTCAAAGAGCCATGCGGGCCGCTCGACGCATTCACTTCGGAGCCATGTGGGTTGGCGCCGCTACACGGAAACCAAGGCGCCTCTGTGGCCGACCGTCCAGTTTCCTGGGGACCCTTCACGCCGGGCCTGCGGAGTGAGGGTCACAAGCCGTTGCGCTTCTGCCCCTCCCGCTCCCTGAGTTTGGCCTCCTCCAGCCGCGCGAACAGCGATCGCCACTCCCGCTTGGCGGGATCCGGAGGCGTCGCCGGAACGCTCGCTTCCGGCAAATGTGCGGCGAAAGACCAGGTCTTGCTGGTCGGAGCGAGTGAGACCCGGCACGGCGAAGCCCCGGGCACTCCCTTGGTGATCAAGAGAAGGCTCCGGAGCCGTCCGGCTGTCACCGGGTCCCGCGGGTGGCTGTGTCGACTACGTGTCGAAGCCCTCGGCCGCTTCGGGCCGGCGCCGTTCGAGCGCGCTGGACGGTGACTCGTAGAGTCGACTGCCGAGCTCGGGACTTGGCGGGCCCGGCGGCCAAGGCGGTCGAACTGCCACGGCAAGCCGGCCCGTCAAGCGGGTGAGACGGTGCTCCCTAGCCGAATTCGCCGTTCCGCACTCCGTCCCGGAATGCCACCCATTCCTCCGCGGTGAACCGCAGGGACGGCAGGTCCTTGTTGTTCGAGTCGCGGATCGCGACGGCTCCGTCGCCCAGCTCCGCCACCTCGACGCAGTACGGGCCCGTCGTGCTCTTACTGCTCTTGATCCAGTGCGCTTCCCTCAGGTCACGCGCGTACAGGTCGGACTTTCGCGCTTCCATGAGAACTCCGTTCGATGTTCGATCGGACATTCCCCCCTTCCCACCCTCATCCCGTCCCTCCCACGTTGCAACTGGCGTCGCGCCCGCCTCGAAAACCGCAGGTCAAGGCGAGCACGGTGTACGGCAGCGACCGCGGCACGGAGGGGCCATCGACATCCTGCGGTTCTCTACCGGCCCCGGGACGCCCGACGTGGCGGATGTCCGGGTGACGGTGCGCGATACGACCAACCGCCCGGATCGACGCCGGCCGGCGTGACCGGGGGAAAGGAAGCAACTGTCGCGGTGGCACGCAACTACCCCCACAGATCTCATGCAGCGGCCCCGGCTGTGTCGGCTGCGGGCACGGAGTAGCGACGGGTCGGAAGAACTCTCGCCGGACCTCAGCATGTCACCCGCCCCAGTATTTGCTCAGCTGGCCTTCCTTGAACGGATGTGGACTCGCACTCACTTCTCCGGCGAAGGGGTGCTCAAGGACGAGGACGAGAGTGAGACTCAGGCCTACCAGCAACGCGATCGACCCTACGAAAAGCAGCTGCACCTTGAGGTTCTCCACGCCGTAAAGCAAGGTCATCAGCATCACGACGAGTGCTCCCCCGTAGGTGAGGACCTGCAGGAGAGGGGGCAGTTGTTGCGTTGCGGCCAGGATGCGCGTCCTACGCTGCGCGGTCACATCGTTCAGCCGCTCCACCGACTGGCTGTAGAAGGCCTGTTCGGAGCCGCTCTTAGGATCAAATCCCTGAAGGACTCCATACAACGCCTCGAGCTTGCCCGATGTCGCGCTGAGGCTGTTTTTCCCGTCGCGCATAAGCGGCCATGCATCCTCCACGACAGCATGGACGTAGTCACCGATCGCTCGGTCCATCTTTTTTTGCACATCGTCTGGAAACGAATGCGCGTTGCGGGAGATCACGGCGAGATCTGTCGCCTCCGACGTCACCACTGCTTGAACTTGCTCGAGTTCGGTCCACAAGGTCACGATGACGAAAGCAAGGACGATTCCGTAGATGGCTCCGAACAGTTCAAGTACCGTGCGGGACACGTCATTGGTCACGCCATTGATCAACTCGGGAAAAAGACGGCGCGTCACCAAGCAAGCGACGAGCGACAAAACAACAACACCGCCAACGATGAGGATCGCGAGGGTGGGCGTGTTCAGGTTGTTGAGTAGCCAAAGTCCCACGTGGACGACTCTACCCAGCTCGCGGCCGCGTTCCGGGTCGGCACGACCACCGCCTGCCGCTACATCACCGGGGCAGTCGAAATGCCGGCCGCACCGGCCCGACGCTCCCAGAAGTGCGAGAGGCGCCATGTCCGGATCCAGCATCACCCGATCCGGATCGCGCGTCACCCGCTTTTCACGGCCCGCGCCTTTGCGGCGGGTGGGCGGGCAGCCGTCCAGCCAGGAAGGCGAGATGCACATGAGGACCATCAGAGTGACCCTTGAGGAGGGGACGTCCATCCGACAGCGACAGGAGGTCCCATGATGGACACAGCGAAGACCGCGCTGTACGCGATAGACCTGACCGATGCGGACTGGGTCACGAGCAGCTACTCCAACAGGTGGGACAAGACGTGTGTGGAGGTCGCAGACCTCGGCGGCGGAGCGGTTGCGGTCCGCGATTCGCAGAACAGGGAACTGCCGCCGCTGCGATTCACCGCAGAGGAGTGGGCGGCGTTTCAACAGGGCGTGCGCAACGGCGAATTCGGCTGAAGACCTTGCAACGTATCGGCGCCTGACGTTGTCGGCCGCGTAACAACCCCTCAATCTTGGAGTTGGCGGCCTCCCTACCGGCCGTCGTGGCACTTCGCTCACCGCCTCAACAACACCTCCCACACTGTTGCCCGCCCGTTCGGCGACCTCGGTGGCGTCCATGCCGGCGTTCAACCAGGTCGACGGCGTCAAGTGGCGCAAGTCGAATGGGCGGCGCGCGTCAGTGGCCGTGTCTCCTGCCAGGGACGGCAGTAGGAAAGCATGGGTAATCACGCTGTGACCGTGTGAGCCCTGTTCCAACCCTGGCCGGCATCCGGCCGAGCAAGTGGAGGGCTCGGGCCTGTGTCGGTGTTCCGTGGGCTCCGCTGCGCCTCCCCCGACGATCAAGGGAAGACCCCGGACCGTCCGGCTGTCACGGGTTTCCTGAGGGTGCGTCCGCGATGCGTTCGCCGAGCAGGAGAGCAGCGACCGCGTCCGGGGCCTCATGCATCGCGTCGTGGCCGGTTGGCAGGTCGTGGACCTGCCAACCGGGATCGGCTCGGAGTCGGGTGCGGAGTCCGGAGAACGGCGTCCGGTCTTCCCATCCCGAGCAGTAGATGAACTCCCGACGGGGGACGAGTGTGCCGGCGAGCCGGATCGTTTGCAGGAAGGACGCGAGGGGATGGGGCCGGCGGCGGGGATCGCCGCCGGCCGGCGGGCGGACGGCGTAGCCGGTGGTCGCAGCCCCGGCGGCGAACGCTTCCCGGTAGCGCTCGGTCGTTGACGACCAGCACGACTCGCCGTCGCGCGGTACGTAGGCATCAAGATGCACCAGTCGTGAGATCCGGCCGTCAGCGCGATCGGCTGCGGCCGCGATCACCATCCCGCCGTAGCTGTGGCCGACCAGCGTCGCGCTGTTGATGTGGGCGCGATCGAGGAGCCGCAATACGTCGTCTGCGTGCGTGTCGAGGTTGGCGGTCGCGACCGTCGTGCTGTCGTCGTCCGGCCGCAGACCGGTCAGCGTCAAGGCGTGAACGGCGTGACCGGCACGCTCCAGCAGCGGAACCACCGCCTCGAACGACCAGGAGCCGTGCCAACCGCCGGGCACGAGGACGAACGTCGCCACGCGTTTCTCCTTCTCCCTCGAGCCGCGGCATCGAGACACGCTGCCTCGATGCCACGTGCGGTTCGGTCGGGCGCCCCGCGCGACCGACGACCACTTCGGATGAAGGCAGTCTCACCAGATCCAGGTGTGGCGTGCTACCGATACGATGCCAACTGATGCCTCTCAGCCGCCAACCTCGCCGGACGGCGGGTGTCACGTCGCATCTGTGGCCGTCCGGCGGGCGCCACCTCTGGCCATCCGGCGGAACAAGCGCAGTGCAGTCGCACGCGCGAGGACATCTGGTGTACGCGGCCAGCGGCGTCCTGGCAGTTCACACCGAGCGCGGCACATCGATCGTTCCCGCCAACCGGGTCGCCTGGACCCCCGCCGAGTTCACGCACTACCACCGCGCCCACGGCGACACCGATATGCGGATCGTCTTTCTCCCGCCGTCCCTCGCCCGGCTCCTGCCGGACCGCCCCTCCGTGTTCCTGGCCTCCGATCTCGTTCGCGAGGTCCTGCTCGCCCTGACCGGCCCCCGCAACTACGACGACGCCGCGCCTGATTACAGCCGCTCCGCGCGCTCCCGCCTCGTTCGCGTCCTCGTCGATGAACTCCGCGAAGCGCACGAACAGCCACTGCACCTGCCGGAGCCACGGGACGACCGACTGCAGGCCATAACCCGGATGCTGTACGAGAAGCCGGCGGACAACGCGACGCTCGCCGAACTCGGGAAGTCGATCGGAGCCAGCACCCGCACCCTCAGCCGACTGCTCCGCAACGAACTCGGCATGACCTTCTACGAGTGGCGCACGCAGCTACGCATCTACCACGCGCTCGTGCTCCTCGCCGACGGCCACGACACCATCCAGACCGCCTACGCCTGCGGATGGGCCAACCCCAGCAGTTTCATCGCGGCGTTCACCCACATCATCGGAACGACCCCGGGCCGCTACCGAACCAGCCGCCGGACCACCGCCCGCGCATCCCGACTCCCGACGGTGGTCGAGTCCTCGGATTGAATTGCATGGGCACCCCGGCTGCTGCCGTACGCGATCGACCGTTCCGATGAGAGAACTCGTGCATACGAGAGAACTCCGGGTCCGCCCGTCCTCGGGAAGGACGTCGACCGGAAGGCCGGCCGCAGGGAACGATCGCGTCTTCCGATCCCCTGACCGCAGGTTCGAGTCCTACAGAGGCGCCATCGAGAGCCCCCTCCATCGGGAGGCCGGGCTCAGGGCCGTCCGCCGACAGCGGTCAGCGGCTCAGGTCGTGCTTGTGGAGCGCGGCCGACGCCCGGAAACGGATGCGCCCGCACTGCTCACGGTCCTCCTCCGGAGTGTCCTCGGAGCAACAGCAGTGGGACGCAAGCCGGCGAAGATCCTCGGCGTCCAGCCACAGTGGGACGCGTCCCCTCGCCCTCTCGGCTTCCGCATCCGTCGGTTTGATCTCAGGCACGAGCCGCAGCCCAGCCGCGCCCCTGCGTGCCCGGTCCGACGGGACGCAGCGGGGACTCATGGGAAACGGCGTCGCCACGCAGAGGGCACCCGGAGGCGGGGCGGATGGGGTCGGCCTGCGGCTTGGAGGCGTGGCCGGGCGGCAGTCCGGCGATCTGAAAGATGGGACACCATCAGTCACTGGCGCGGCACTGTCACAGAATCGACCGCCACTCGGTCATTCGATGCAAAAGGGGCACATTGCTCGAACCCCATACCGTCGACTTTCCCAGACTTCCCCCAGGGCGGCACTCGATGACCACGATCAGCCTCGACGCAGTGACACTCGGCAAGCAGTTGAACGCGTCCGACATATTCGACACGGCCATCGCGCTGCTCGACGAGCAGGGAACGGTCGCCGCCTGGACACACACCGCCGAACGCCTCCTCGGATACCCCGCCGGGGACATCGTGGGCCGATCCGCCGCGCTCGTGCTGCCCTCCCTCGATGAGGCGACGCCGACATCGGCGTTCGTCGAGCGGTGCCGGGCCGAGAACGGCTGGCCGGGCGCGACGGCGGTGCGCCGCCGGGACGGCCGGGTGCTCGACGTCAATGTGCGGATCACGGCGTTGCACGGTCAGGACGGATCGGCACGGTGGCTCGCGTCCATGACCGACGCCGGCATGCCGTCCGGGGACGCGGTGGACGGATCGGTGCGGGGACCGCTCCTCGCCCGCGCGCCGATCGGAGTCGGCATTCGGGACCGGCAGCTGCGGTCCATCTACGTGAACGACGTCGCCGAGAGCCATGACGGCCTTTCACCCGACCGGCGCCTCGGGCGTCGGTTCACCGACGTCCTGCCCGGTGCCAATGCCGAAACGATCGAGGCAGTGATGCGGCAGGTCCTCCAGAACGGTACGACCAAGATCCACGAGTACCGGACATGGCTGCCGACGAGCCAGGGCGCCGAGAAGCCGTTCGCGGTGTCGTTCCAGTGCCTCCAGGGCGCCGACGGCGAATCGCTCGGGGTGTGCGTCATCAGC
>NZ_LMWH01000015.1 GCF_001507435.1 Streptomyces sp. NRRL F-5122 | reverse complement strand
CGGTGGAAGCGAGAGCGATCGATGCGCGCCTGATCATCTTGTTCATGGTCTTTCCCTGTCTTTGCGAAGGTCCGGTGGCCGGGTGACCGCCGTGGTGCCGTGATCCGGGGTTTCCGGACCGGTCGGGTTCCGAGTGACGGGGGCCTCATCCGGAGGGTCCCCTCATCTTCACATGTGCCAGCGTACTCGAGGGGTGCCTCATGTTTGCGGTGAGGCTCATCACAGCACGTCGGAGGGGTGTGAACACGGGCGAACAGGCCTGCAACGGCGTCGCCGGCAGGAGCGCCGCCCTCCCCCTCCTCCGGCGATCGCGGTCGCCGGAGGCACCCTCCGCCGCCGTCCGTCGATGACCTGACCGAGGGACCGGCGGGCCGACACCGCGGGCACCTGATGGGGAGATCCCCCGGCGCCCGGATCGACAGTGCCGGAAGGGGGCCGTAGATTACGTCCGCCCATGACACAGCGCCCCACCGCACCGAACGGATCGGGAACCGCTGCCACCGGGCCCTCGAGTTTCATCTCGCCGACGGGCAGGGGGAGTTCGCCGGATTCCGCGGGGAACCGCTCGCCCTCGGCCGAACCGCGTCCGGAGGCCGCGCAATGCTGCTGCGTCAGCTGGAGTACCTCGTCGCCCTCGCGCGCGAACGGCACTTCGCCCGGGCGGCGGCCGCCTGCTATGTCTCGCAGCCCTCGCTGTCCGCCGGGATACGCCGGCTCGAGCACGAACTGAACGTCTCGATCGTGCGTCGGGGCAGACGGTACGAGGGACTGACCCCGGAGGGCGAGCTTGTGCTGGCCTGGGCGCACCGGATCCTCGCCGAGCGCGACGCCCTGCACCAGGAGCTGTCCGAACTTCGCGGCGGCCTCACCGGCACGCTGCGCCTGGGCGTGGTCCCGACGGCGCTGCCTGCCGCGTCACTGTTGACCACTCCGTTCTGCGAGAGCCACCCACGGGCCCGGGTGAGCGTCGATTCGCTGTCGTCCGCCGAGATCACGCAGCGTTTGGGCGAGTTCGAGCTCGATGCCGCGATGACGTACCTCGACGACGAAAGCCTGCGCGGCGCACGCAGGTTCCCGCTGTACGAGGAGCGTTATGTGCTCCTCACTCCGGCCGACGGCCCGATGGCCACGGCGTCCACAGCCCGCTGGTCGCAGGCCGCGTCGCTACCGCTGTGCCTGCTCGGCGCACGCATGCGCAACCGCCGGATCATGGACGAGTGCTTCGCGGCCGACGGCGCCGTCGCCGCACCGGCGATCGAGTCGGACAGCGTCGCCGGACTGTACGCGCACCTGCCCGGCGGCCGCTGGTCGAGCGTGATCTCACATGCGTGGCTGCACTTGTTCGGCGTGCCGGCCGGAATGCGGGTGGTTCCACTGGAGGGGCCTGCACGTGGACCGCGCGTGGGTCTGGTGACGGGCCCGGACAACCCTCCGTCCGTACTGGCCGGGGCCCTGCTGAGGGTGGCACGGCAGGCCGGCGTACGGGAGGCGCTCGACCAACTGCTCAGGACGCACCTCGACATCGGTCGGGGCAGCGGGAGTTGATAGCCACCGGCTATACGGGCATAGCAACATTCGCTTTGACCTGCGCATTTGACCACGAGGATCGTGAAGTGCACCTTCCCGCACGGGAGTTCAGCAGAGCTCCCGCACATCGGAGTTGAGGAGCCGCGACATGGCCAAGGTGCTCTGCGTTCTGTACGAAGACCCCACCGACGGTTACCCGACCTCGTACGCCCGTGACGATCTCCCCGTGATCAGCCACTACCCCGGTGGACAGACCACCCCCACCCCCGAGTCGACCGACTTCACCCCCGGCCACCTTCTCGGCAGCGTCTCGGGCGAACTCGGTCTGCGCCGTTTCCTGGAGGAGGCCGGGCACACCCTGGTCGTCACCTCCGACAAGGACGGCGACGGCTCGGTCTTCGACCGGGAACTACCCGACGCCGACATCGTCATCTCCCAGCCCTTCTGGCCGGCCTATCTGACCCCCGAGCGCATCGCCGCGGCCAAGAACCTCAAGCTCGCCGTCACCGCCGGCATCGGATCGGACCATGTCCACCTCGACGCCGCCATCTCCCACGGTGTGACGGTCGCCGAGGTCACGTACTGCAACAGCATCAGTGTCGCCGAGCACGTGGTGATGATGACGCTGTCCCTCGTCCGCAACTACCTGCCCTCTCACCAGGTGGTCCTCGACGGTGGCTGGAACATCGCCGACTGTGTGGCCCGCTCCTACGACGTGGAAGGCATGCACGTCGGCACGGTGGCCGCCGGGCGCATCGGGCTCGCGGTGCTGCGCCGTCTCGCCCCCTTCGACGTGAAGCTGCACTACACCGACCGGCACCGGCTGCCCCGCGAGGTGGAGCAGGAACTGGGCCTCACCTTCCACGAGAGCGCGGCCGACATGGTCCCGCACTGCGACGTGGTCACCATCAACGCTCCGCTGCACCCTGAGACGGAACGCCTCTTCGACGACAAGTTGCTCGGCACGATGAAGCGCGGGGCCTATCTCATCAACACGGCACGGGCCCGTATCGTCGACCGGGACGCCGTCGAACGAGCCCTTCGCAGCGGGCAGTTGGCCGGTTATGCCGGTGACGTCTGGTTCCCGCAGCCGGCACCTGCCGACCACACCTGGCGCAGCATGCCGCACCACGGGATGACCCCGCACATCTCCGGCTCGTCACTGTCCGCCCAGGCCCGTTACGCGGCGGGTACCCGGGAGATCCTGGAGTCGTGGTTCGCGGGACGGCCGATCCGGGACGAGTACCTGATCGTGGACGGGGGTGCGCTCGCCGGCACCGGCGCCCACTCCTACTCCGTCACGGAATGACGGCTCGGGGCCCTCGCCTCTGAGCCCCGCCGACATGACCGTTCCGGCCTCGGGCGCCTGCTTCCCTTCGGCGAACGCCGCCGAAGGGAAGCAGAGGTCGGAGCGACCGAGCGTAGCCGGCGCCCGCGTCACGGCCTTCGTGCGGAGGCCGACCACAACGTCCGGACCCTGCGCTCCCGGCCCGGAGACCGGGTGCTTCGAGCCGCTGTACGGGCCATGGGCGTACGACCGCGGTCTTCCCTCGTCGCCGGTCCGGCGCATCAGGGACTGAGCTGGAAGCGGCCCTGTGGCGCGGTGGTGCGGAAGCGGGCGCGGTAGGCCGTCGGGGTGACGCCCAGGGTGATCTGGAAAGCCCGGCGCATGGTCTCCGCCGAGCCGAATCCCGCCTCCCGCGCGACGACGTCGACCGAGTCGTTTCCCGCCTCGAGCAACGCCTGGGCAGCCTCGAGGCGAACCGATTCGAGATACTGGCCCGGCGTCATACCGACCTCGTTGCGGAACAGACGGGTGAGATGCCGGCTGCTCAAGCCGACGTGGCGGGCGATGCCGTCCGGGCTGCAGTCCGCTCGAGGGTCGGCCGCGATGGCGTTCATGGCCTGCCGCACTGCCGGATGCTGGGCCTCTCGCGGCGCCATCCGGACGCTGAACTGCGACTGGCCTCCGGGTCGGGCCATGAAGACGACCAGGTGCCGGGCCACGTTGCGGGCGAGATCGGATCCGTGGTCCTCCTCAACGAGTGCGAGCGACAGGTCGATGCCCGCTGTGACGCCCGCCGACGTGGCGATGTCACCGTCCCGGACGAACACCGGATCGGCCTGCACCTCCACCTTCGGGTAGGCGGTGGCCAGTTCGCCCGTGAGTTCCCAGTGAGTCGCCGCGCGGCGTCCGTCCAGCACACCGGTCTCGGCGAGGACGAAGGCGCCGGCGCACACGGATGCGATGCGCCGGGACCTTTCGGTCAGGGCGGTGGTGAGGTCGATCAACTCCCTGTCCGCGGTGGCCCGTTGCCAGGGCACACAGCCGGGCACCACCAGGGTGCCGACACGCTCCGGCAGGCTTTCGACATCCCCGTCCACACCGACCCTCACCCCTGAGGAGGTGCGCACGTCCTCCCCCGTAACGGAGACGATCCGCACGTCGTAGTGGGCGCCGTAATTGTTGGCCGTGGTGAACACCTCGGCGGGCCCCGTCACGTCCAGCAACTGCACTTGGTCGAACGCCATCACGGCGACCACATGGGGCGCAGAGGGGCTCCGGGCTACTCCGCCCACGGCGAGTCCTGGATGGTGCGTACGAAGTCGCCACGCTCGAATCCGGGCACGTAGTGGGCCAGCACATCCGCCTTGACGTTTCCGAACGTCGTCTCGGGCTTGCTGCGGATACCCTCGGTGAAGGCCTGCAGAATGCGCGTCTTGAAGTCCGGACGCGGGTGCAGCGCGACAACGGCCTCACGATCTGCGTCGCCGACGTCCCCATAGCCGATGCCGAGGACGTCGTACTCCACACCCGCCGTGACCAGCGCGACTTCGGGCTCCATGAACTCGGGGATGCCGGGCGTCGTGTGCAGCGCGATGGCCGTCCACACACGCCGGACGCTGTCCTCCGGCGCCCCGTGCGCCGCGAGGAAACGCCGCGCCTCGTCCGCGCTGTCGACCTCGAAGCGGCGCCCGCTGCCGTGGAAGCGCTCGGACAGTCCGAGGTCGTGGAACATGGCGCCGATGTAGAGCAGCTCCGGGTCGAAGCTCAGATCGCGGTTGCGGCCCTGAAGGCTTCCCCAGAAGTAGACGCGGCGCGAGTGGTGGTAGATCAGCTCACTGGTGGTGTCACGCACCAGTTCCGTCGCCTCGCGGGCGAGCTTCGTGTCCGGCACGTTCACCCCGGCAACGGCGGTCAAAGCGGCGGTCATGGTCGTCACCTGGCCTTTCGCATCAATTTTGAGGTCCGGCGGCTGAGGCGACACCCGATCGCCCGCCGATCCGTCGTGTTTCCAGCCTCCCGCCTCCCCTCAGCGTCCGCCATGGCCGAACGGACGAGCTCCCCACAGATACGGACATCCTCATGTCAACCCCGTCCTGAGCCCGAGCTCCGGGCAGCCGCGCATTCCGCTCCCGGGAATCACCGTGGCATCCATTTCGTTAGAGGTAGCGACTGTAAAGAAACTCACCGCCCAAGAATCACGGGCTTGACCTGGGATTTCCCGTAGATCAATTCCCCGCGACGCACGCCTCACCCGGCGGGCACCGGACGGGGGCCTCGCAAAGAAGATGGGCAAGGAGACAAGGCCTTGAGCAGTCCCGTACGACATGGCCCGGCCACAGCCGCATCGGTCGCACCGGTCGTGGGTATCAGCGTGATCGCCCTCGTGGTGCCCGCCAGCGTTCATCTGGGCTCCCTGCTCATCGCCGCGCCCGTCCTGGTGGCCGCGCTCTCGACCGCGCGATGGACGGGCGGTGCGGCCGCCCTCTCGCTCTTGGCCGCGATGATCTGCGACATCCGTGACGGCCTGCTCCACTCCGCCGTCATGCCCGTCCACGCCGCCGCCCTGCTCGCCGTGTCCGTGTTCCTCGTCGCCACCTGCCGTGCCCGGGAGCGCGTCCGCAACGAAGCAGGCCGGCTGCGGGCGATCTCCGAGGCGACCCAGCACGTCGTTCTCAGGCCGCTCCCCCGCCGTATCGCGAATCTGCGGGTGGCCACGGCGTACCGTGCAGCCGAGAGCCTGGCCCGGGTCGGAGGCGACCTCTACGCCGCGGCGCGGACCCCGTACGGCACTCGGCTCATCATCGGGGACGTCAAGGGCAAGGGTCTGCGGGCACTCGACGATGCGGCGGCGCTGCTCGGAGCCTTCCGTGAGGCGGCCCATCAGCACGCCGCGCTTCCGGACCTGGCCGCGGCACTCGAGCGCAGCGTGCGCCGCCATGTCACAGAGGCATCCCACACCGACGCCGATGCGGCGGAGCGCTTCGTCACCGCGTTGCTGGTGGAGTTTCCCGGCGACGGGGCCGTCATGAGAATGGTCAGCTGCGGACACCCCCCGCCCCTCCTGCTGCGCGACCACCGGATCACCACCCTGTCCGGCCGCGCCCCCGCACCGCCCCTGGGCCTGGCGAGCCTCGACCCGGCCGCCTACCGGCAGGACACCGTCGCTTGTGCCGCGCACGACGTGTTCCTGCTGTACACCGACGGTCTCGCCGAGGCGAGAGACGATTCCGGCAGGTTCTATCCGCTCGCGGACCGTGGCACCCGCTGGCACACGGAGCAGGGCGACCCGGAGGCCCTTCTCCGGCATGTGCTCGACGACCTCGTCCGGCACACGGGCGGCCGGCTCGACGACGACGTGGCGCTCGTTGCCGTCCAGTACGCACCGACCGCCTGAGAGCGCCGGTCAGTCGGTGGGCGCGGACTGCTCCGCAAGAGCGGGCCAGAGCGTCCGGACGACCCGGTCGGGCAAGTCGGTGACGGCCTCACCGGTGCGCAGGTAGTCCGCGAAGTAGCTTCCGAAACACAGCGAGACGACGACGTCGAGGTCGACGTCCTTCCGGATGGCACCACGCTCCTGGAGCCCCCGAAGAACCTCCGTCAGCTCCTCGCAGCGAGGCTGTACCGCATGCTCACGCAGCTGCTCGAGGAGACCCGGGACGCGCTCGGCCTCCGCCATGAAGTTGCCGTGCAGCTCCATGGCGGCCTTGTTGTGGTACCGAGGATCGAGTCGACGCACGGCCTCACGGAACGCCTCGAGCGGCGCCAGTTCATCGAAGTCGATATCGGGATATGCCTCGCGCTGCACCCGGAAGCCGAACGCGAGAGCATCGACGACCAGGTCGTACTTGTTGGCCCACCGACGGTAGAGAGTGGGCCGGGTGACACCGGCGTCGGCGACGATGTCCCCGATGGTCATCCGGGTGTAGCCGTCGGTGATCAGACGTCTGCGTGTCGCCTGGATGATCGCGTCCTCGATCGCCGGATCGCGCGGCCGGCCGCCGGCTCGTGCGGGAGTCCCGTCGCTCGTGCCGGGACGCGACGCCTCGCCGCCTCCGGCATCGACGTCGCGATCACCCCTGTTCATCCGCTGTCGGCCTCCCGGCGCAGCGCAGCACCACGTCATCGATTCATTACAGCTTCTGAAAGTAATGTAACGGCGCGGGTGCACGGGTGCCACAGCACAGGCCGCGCGCGGGGATCACCGCACATGCGAGCGTCATGGGCTCCGGCGGCCGGTCCCAGGACCGCTTCGATTACGGCGGAACGGGCACTCGTCCGGCTGTACGACCTCGACACGAGGAGCGGTACCGATGGCCGAGTACGAACGTTCACGCACCATGGCCGCGCTGCCCGAGCAGGTCTTCGAGCAGGCCGCCGACCTCGACCGGTTGGACAGCTGGCTGCCGAACGCCCTGCACGTGCACGTGGAGGACCCGCCCGCCGTCACCGTGCACGACGATCACGACGAGCAGGACACATCCGCGCTGCTCAGCGCCCGCCCGGAGCAGATGCGGCTCGAGTGGGGCACCCGCAACGAGGGCTACTACGCGGGGTGGCTCCAGGTCGCCGGCATCGGCAGCGGCGCCAGCGAGGTGACTGTCCATCTGTCGTTCTTCGACGAACACCACGATCCCGGCGAGCGGTCGGTACAGGAGGCCCTCGACGCCAGCCTGCGGAACCTTCAGGAACAAGTACGGCTGCGGGTCGAGAACACGGCCGGCTGACGCGCCGAACACCCCGCCCTCGTCATGTGCCGAATGCGGTGACTCACACGACGCCGCTCTCCCACCACCATGAGCCGGAGCGGTAGGAGGGGTACTGCACACGGCTGTCCACGTGCTGCCAGGAATGTGTGTACGCCTCGAGGCCCGAGAAGCCGCACGTTTCGGCGATTCGGTACACCTGGAGGGTGGTGTGACCGGAGACCACGATGTCGGCGGCGTCTCCGTAGACGTGCATGCTGTTGGACGCGCCGCCCACCGAAGCGTTGTAGGACGTGCTGCGGAAGCCGGAGTTGATGGTGATCGAACTGTTTCCGGCCTTCCTGCGCACCGCCTCCAGCTTGTACATCAGCCGGCGCACATTCTCTTTGACCTGTGTCGAACCGACCTTGCCGCCACCGAAGCCCGAGCCGTCATGGGAGGTGAACTCACTCCAGGCGAAGTGAGCGGTCGATCCGTCGCTCTTTTCGAGGCTGTTGAGCACACCCTGGGTCTGGGGACCCACAACACCGTCCGCCGACAACCCGTAGGCGGACTGGAAGCGCTGGACGGCGGCGGCCGTGGCCGGACCGAATTCTCCGTCCCAGGCCACATAGGTCTGCTGAGCGCCCGACGCGGCCCAGCCACCGACACGGATCTGCAATTCCACCACGTCGGAGCCGGACACGCCCTGCTGCAGGGTTCGGGTCCAGCCGTAGGCCGCGGCCGTGCCGGCGGAGCCGACCTCGACGACTGCGGCCATACCGAGCGCGGCCGTCATTGCTGCCGCGCCTCTCAGCACAGTACGACGGTCGATGCTTCGACCGGAGTGTCGTGCCCAATCCATGGAAGCCACTCCTCTTCTGGGAACCGCGCGGCCTGCGTCAGACCTCCGCCGTCACGATGAGTTGCGCATGACAACGAAGGCTATGCGCATGGAACGGCGACGGGGAAGAGCGGGAGCAACGGCTGTCACAGGCCGGCGTGTGTGGGGCGGACTTCCCAAGTCGGCTCCTGTGAGCGGGCGTTGATGACATGGCGACCTTGGGGTACGGGGCACGTCCTCCTTCTGCCCGCCGCGGTTCTGGCGTCGCGTGTCTTGCGAACTACCGCTGTACGGCGCATCGTTGTAGAAAATTCCAGTGACTGGAGGCATCTTCAATATGCGGATTGATCGTCAATGAGTGCGGAAGCCTCTCCCCCTACGCCCCGGCAATGGCATGGAGTGCACAAGGCACTGGCCGACCCCCTGCGCATCCGGCTGTTGGAGGCGATGTGGGAGACGCCGCGCTCTGCCCGCGAACTTGCCGACCTCATAGGGCTGCCGGTTGATCGGCTCTACTACCACCTGGGCCGGCTGGAGCGAGCAGGGCTCATCGAGATCGCCGAATACCGGCCGCTGGCTCGCGGCAAGGTCGAACGGGTCTACGCCCCCGCGGTCACCGAGCCACCGGCGGATGGTGCGACTCCAGAGGAGCAGGCGGCGTTCCTCGGGTCCATGCTCGACGCGACCCGGGCTGACATCAACGCCGCCTACCAAGCCAGAGAGATTGGCCAGCGGCGAGAAGTCGACCTGCATCGCGGTGCCCTTCGGCTGACCGACGAGGCCCTTGCCGAGCTGCGCGGGCACATCGCGGAACTTGCCTCTCGGTTCGGGAACCACGACGCCTCAGGGGTTTGGACCCGGGTCGTCATCGCAGTGATCGACCTGCACGATCGCCCGTCCGCCAACGCGCCGTCGCCCGGAGGCCCGGATGAACCATGCTGAAGAACCCCGCGACAAGCTCGCGATCAAAGTCTCGGAAGCGGAACGCGATGACGCCGTGGAGCGACTCAAAGACGACTACGTGGCCGGCCGACTGACCCTGTCCGAACTCGAAGACCGCGTGACCATCGTTTACCAAGCAGCCACCGCCGCTCAACTCGGCACCATCACAGCGGATCTACCGGCGGAGGGAAGGACATCAGGTCGGGCTTCGGCCGGGACGGACCGACAGGTGCTGATCCTGCTGCTGTGCTTCTGCCCACCAGCGGCCCTCGTCTACTGGCTCACCACCCGTAGTCCGGCCCGCCGTTACCACTCGCATCCGCAGCAACGGCCTTCTGGTGTGTAGCTCTGCGGACAACGGCCGCAGGCGGTCGCCGGCGTGACTCGGCTCTTCGAGGGCGCTACCGGCAGTGCGGGAACACTGTAGTTGCTGTACTCCGCTGCTCTACGCGCTACAGCTCGACGAGTCTTGCGCGGGCGTCCGGGCGCCCGTACGCCAGGATGCGCGGCAGCACTTGGCACATGCGTGCCACGTCCGCCGCCGGCGCACGGAGCAACGCCTCGACGACGGGTTGGGCCACACCGAGGGCGTCCAATACGGCGCGCGGTCACTGTGGATCGTGATGCGGCTCCGAGGACGTCTGGTCGGTCAGGGCCTGCTGCCCCGTGCTCTGGGCGAAACCGGTCAGCTCTTCGAAACTCCAGCTGAGCCGACCGCTGGACAGATCGTCCGTGACGGCGCGGATCCAGTCCAGTTCTGCGGCGGCCATCGCGCGCAGATACTCCTCTTCGAGCGTGGTCACCCGCGGCAGGCCGTGGACCTCCGTCTGCTCCGCCAAGGACTTGTCGTGCGCTTCGAGGGTCTCCGCGACGGTCGCGGCGCGCTGTTCCAGCACCTCGAGGGCCTCCTCCGGGGCGAGCATGAGGACGAAGGACAGCGCGGCGGGGAACTGCGGGAACTCCTGCTTCGGCGCGGCCAGCATCTCCTTCAGCCAGACACTCATGGTCGAGCGCCCCGCATCGGTCAGCTCATACACCGTCCGCTCGGGGTACTGCTGGTCGCGGCCGGTCTCCCGGACCGTGACCAGGCCCGTTGCGAGGAGCCGGTCGATCGTCCGGTAGAGGCTCGCGCGCTGGCCGACATTGACGACCTGGTCCTTTCCCCACTGCTTGATCAGTCTCTGGATCCCGTACGGGTGCAGGGGCTGGAAGTGCAGCAGGGCCAGCACGGTCAGGGCCAGCGGGGAGCTGCGGGTCGGAGTGCTCATGCCGACATATTACCCACACTGAAACTAGTTGACTTAATACTAGTTGCACTGCAACTATCGACCAGAAGCAAGGACCACGAGTGAACGGAGACCATGGAGATGACCACCACCAGCACTGAGACGCTCGACGCCACCGAGCGCATCCACGCCGACCACGCCGTGACCAAGCGGCTGGGCAACTGGACCCGCACCGGACACATCCAGGTGCGCGCCCGTCGGGGCCTGGCCGTGCTCGATCTGCGCTCCCCGGACATGCCCGACGACATCGACCTGCACCTGGAACTCCAGCGCGCCACGGTCAAACTGCTCGTGCCGGACGACGCCTTCGTCGACCACTGGGCCCTGCGTTGGACCGCCCGCGGCAAGGTCAAGGACGCGCAGGGCCGGACCGCCCAGGACTCGGCCCTCGCCGGCGCCCGCCGGATCCGTCTGACCGGTGTCGCAGCCGACAGCGAGGTCCGCGTACACCGAGGCGGCATCGCGGTCCTCAGCGCCATGTGCTCCCGCGCCTACCTCCAGGACCTGCGGCTCGCCCACAGGACCGGCGGTCACCCGACCGTCGACGACCCGGCACGCTCGCACGGCCACTGAACATCCGACCCCGGCGCGGGAAAGGGACACACGCATGAGTGCGATCAAGACGGCGGCTGTCATCGGAGGCGGCATAGCCGGACCGGCAACGGCCCTCGCACTGCGCAGGGCGGGCATCGAGGCGACCGTCCACGAGGCCTACGAGAACACGGCGGACGACCTCGGTGGCATGCTGATGGTCGCGCCCAACGGGCTCAGCGCCCTCGAAGTCGTCGGTGTGGACCATGGCTTGGCCGGTCAGCCGATCCACCGCATGGTCATGACCGATGGGCGGGGCCGGCGGATGGGCGAGTTCGCAGGCCTGACGGGCCTGCCGCCAAGCCAGGTGATGTGGCGTGCCGACCTTTACCGGGCTGTGCGCGAGCGAGCCGCCGCGGCAGGCGTACAGACCGTGTACGGAAAGCGGTTGACCGGGGCCGAGGAAACCCCGGCCGGCGTCACCGCCGAGTTCGCCGACGGGACCCGGGTGACCGCAGACGTGCTGGTCGGGGCCGACGGTATCCGGTCGACGGTCCGGCAGCTGATCGACCCGGCGGCGCCCGGCCCCCGGTACACCGGCCTGCTCGGCTTCGGCGCCCACTCGAAGACGGAGGTCCCTCAGGCGCGGCCGGACACCATGTACTTCGCCTTCGGCGAGCACGCGTTTCTCGGCTACTGGCCGGTGCCCGGCGGAGGCACCGCCTGGTTCGGCAACCTGCCGCACGAAGAGCCGCTCAGCGCGGAGCAGGCCCGTGCGACGCCGTCGGCCGCATGGATGCGGATCCTGCGGGAGAGGGCGGCCGGGGACGTCCCCGGCCGCGATCTGCTCCGGGGCACCGGCGACCACGAACTCCTCACTTTCGGAGGGCTGGAGATCCTGCCTTCGGTGCCTACGTGGCACCGGGGACGGATGGTCCTGGTCGGCGACGCGGCCCACGCTCCGTCGTCCAGCTCCGGGCAGGGCGCGTCCCTCGCGGTCCAGAGCGCCGTGCAGTTGGCGCGGTGCCTGCGGGACGTCCCTGATGTGGGCTCGGCGTTCGCGACATACGAGCAGCTGAGGCGGGGCAGGGTGGAGAAGGTCGCAGCGCAGGCCGCGAAGACCAACAGCCAGAAGTCGATGGGCCCGGTCGCGACGAAGATCACGGCTCTGCTGATGCCATTGGCGACGCGCACGTTCCTGAAGCCGGAGAACATGTTCGGCTGGACGCACCGGTACCGGATCGACTGGGACGCCCCCGTGGTGCCCGCCTGAGGACGGGCGGACCGCTTCCACCGGAAACAACCCCTGTCCCTTCAGGAGCCGGAAGGTGCGTATGCGGATCACAGCTGACCTGCGAAGTACCCGGCTTGGGCCGAAAGCATGGTCTGTGCCGCTGTTCGCTGTGAGTCCACGTCATGTCCCGCCGGAACTGGCGCGCAACGAGCACAAGGTGCCGACAGCATCAACGAGTGATCGACATGCACCTGAACCGGCGCCTCTACCCCATCCGCGAGCGGCTCGGCCCGGACTTCAGATTCCATGATCTCCGACATACCATTTACGCGCACGCGGACCTCACAGAGAAGCGGGCCGCTCTGGACAGGCTGGGGTCGCTTCTGCCCGATGAGTGACGGGGCCGCTGCCGTCAACCACGTCGAACACCCGGGAAAGGAAGATCCTTCTTGGGCGTTTTGGCTGGCCTCGCTTGACGCCCCGACAGGACTCCGTCAACGCCGGATGTCAGCGAAACAGCCCCGGAAACGGACAGGTCACCAACGGCTCCTCCGGCCGGTCGGCCCAGCGCCACCAGACGTGCCGACCGGCACATCTCCACAGTGACCGACACGTCCGTCGACCGTCATCCGGCCGCTGAGCGAGCACGAGACCACCGGACCTCATCGGCCGGCCGCACTCGGGACAGGCCGGGGCGTCGTCGCTCATACGCCACACCCTAAACGGAGATCATCGGCAGGGTCGACTACACAATGTGACGGAACGCATCGTGGGAAGCTCACGTCCACCGCGCCCGAAGGCTGTGCGGAATCACCAAGTACCTTCTGGCACAGACATGTTGGAATTTCCTCATGGCCACTCCAGCTGACGGAACCACCAGCCTGAGCCCGGACGGGTCCGCGCACCGCCTGCGTGCCGAGATCGAGCGACTGAAAGCCGAGGCGACGCAACAGAGGAGACTCGCCCACCGTCGGGCCGAGTTCTGGACCAAGGCGGACATCGCCCTCGGTTTCCCCGCGGCCTTGCTCGCGGGCACGGCGGGAACGGCAGGATTGGCCTCGGCCGGCGCGCGTGTTCCCGCCGCCCTCGCCGCTCTGGCCTCCGCCGGGTTCGCGGCGGGTGCGGGCTTCCTTCGCAGCGACACCAGGCGCCGCGCCAACAAGCGCGCCCGGCACGCATGGGCCTCCGTCGAAGCCAGGGCGACGGTAGCGCTGGCCCAGGAGCACGTGACCCCCGAGCTCCTCGGCGACCTGCTGGAATGCCGTCAGGCCGCGCTGGCGGCCTACGACGGCGAGGAGCCCCTGCCGGGGTCGTCGTGATCCGCAACCCCTCAGCTGCCCTCCGTCCGCTGCGTCGAATGGAGCGTCGATCACCTCACGTGGCTTCATGACCCGCGACCTGGATCGCCAGAGGACGTCTACGGCACAGGCCGTCAGCGGCACAGACTGCCTCGGACCTGTGTCGCACGCCCACCGCACGGGGACGCGAACCGCTCCCGCCGCACGCACTGCACGGCCGGACGGCCATGACGTTGTCAGCGCTTGAAGGAGTCCTTGGTGCTCTCTTTCGCGCCCCGCATCCTGCCCCGCGCCTCGAGGGCGGCACCCTTTGCTGCGAGGGTGTCTTTGTGTACCGCGTGGGCCACCTTCCGCACGGTCTTGCCTACAACCTGTTCGGCTCTTGCCTTGGCTTTCTCTCCGGTACTCATCTCAGTACCTCCACGCTCACTGTCCGAGTGCCCCTGAGCGTGGGGGAAAACCCTGAGCAGGCGGTTTCCCGCCTCCCCACCCAATGCCTGAGGCGATCAGCGGCACCAGAGGCGCTCTCCTCGTACCCATGCGCTTCTCTCGTACGCTGTCGCGGGGCCCCGACAGCCGCCGCCCAGGCCCCGCCGTTCCGCGCCTCCCCCGCTCGTGCCGCCGCGGATTGCCGACGAGCATCACCCGACGCCCGCGCGGCGAGCGCACACCCCAGGCGACGAACCCGCCCGAAACCCAGTTCCTGGCCATCAGCCCGGGGGCGGCCTGGCTCGTCGAGCCGTTTCGCCGAGTGCGACCTGCCGTCGATCCTGCACCAGCAGGGTGAGCCCGACCAGGTCGTGTCGATTCGCCACGGCGAGACCCACAGCCTTCAGCTGGACATCTCCGCCTGGTCCGGGTTCACGACAGTGTGATCCGTGGTGGTGTCAGTCGGCGCCGTCGGCGGGAGCCTCCTGCCGGCCCGGCACGGCCAGCTCGTCGTCGCGAAGCGACCAGACCGGCTGCTGTCCTGTTTGGAAGGTCCCATACGCAGGTCGCGCATGCGCCGCCCGCACGCCACCTGTGAATCAAGGACCGGTTGCTGGGAGGAGTTGGACCACGCCCACCGAACAGCATCCGTCGGTCTTGTAGAACACACGGACTCTCCATCGTCCTGCGGCCACGGGCACCGGGGCTTCGTCCGGTCGGCCCTTGCCATCCGGGTAGGGCACGCCGAGGTCTTCGCCGGCCTCGGCTGAGTCCATAAGAACCGCCGGGCCGTCGGTCTCCCAGACTCCGCAGGCCTTCCATGGCGCGCAGTCTGCCTTCACCCCATGACAGGGCGAGCCATCGGACGGCTGAAGTGACCCCAGCCCGTCCAAGTCGGCCGCACCTGGGCCCATCAAGTCGTCACCGCCCACCTCGACGCCACCGTCATGCAGGTCTTCCACGGCAACGACCAGGTCAGCACGGTCCCCCGTGCCAGCGCCAAGGACCTGGTCGTGCGGAAGTCCGGCGAGAACCGACGGTGGAAGCTCGTGTGAGGGTGCTACGTCTCGTTCGGAGCCGACTGGGGCAAGTTGGCGATGCGGGTTCGGGCTGCTTCGGCGATCACGGCCCATGGGTCGTCCGTCAGGCGCAGCACCGCACTGCGTGGGGAGTGCTGATGGGTCGCGACGGTGCTGCGGACAGCATCGTGCGGGTCGTCGGCCAATGCCTCCAGCAGTTCGGCCGGACAGTTGCGACGGCTCGCCACCCTGCTGCGAACACGCCAGTCGTTGTCCTTGATCAGCTCGGTAAGGATCTCCGGCGGACAACTACGGTTGTGGGCAGCCCAGAACCGCATGTCCGGGTGCTCACGCACCAACTCGTCCCAGACCGGCAGCGGCATAGCCGCCCACGCCGCGCGATCCCTCTCCGCCGGATCCTCGCTCGTGCGCAGTCGGATGAACTCCGTGACTGAGGTGATCTCGGGGAAACGGTCCGGCATGGCAGGACGGTAACGCACAATGTCCAGGACACGCTTCAAGCCTCACCTGACACCGACCCGTCAAGCATCAACTCGTCCCTCCGCACGGGGCTTTGAGGCGAAGTGCCCTTCCGGCAAAAGGGCCGACCGGTGTTGCTCTCCGCGCACGTGTCGCGAAGCATCTGTCACGACCGAGGGCCATGGCCACGGCCGACCCACTAGAAGCCGCGTACACGACTTTGGCCGTCATGACCCTCAGTGAGCGCACGCCCTGGGCGGAGTTCGTCGGCTCGAGATGTGGGAAGTCCGCGAGTTCACCTCCCGCCTCGCACGCGGTCGCCGCCGCCCGCCGACGACCGCCTCGAGGTCGTCGGGCCGCCGACTGTTCGGCAGCGCCTCGGTGGGGCGCGTACATGGTCTGCGTACGCCTCCAGCCGCCGGGCAGGCCGGCAAGCCGGGACGGTCGTGGGAGCCGACACGAGAGAGGGCTCGTACGGGGACCTGGTGCCGGCTGGTGGACTGCCCATCGCCGTCGGCCACGGCGACCCCGGTCCCGGTCCGCACCGTGTACGCAGGCGCCGAGCCCACGACCGGGAGGCCTGGCGGCGCACGTCTGTGACCGGCCGTCAAAACGATAATCGGGCACGAAACCGAGCCACTGGAGGCGATCTCGCACACCTGGTCGGGTCGCCGCCCTCGCGGGCCGACCACACCCAAGGCCGCGACCGGAAATCGCGCATCACCACCTCGCGGTTGTTCGCACGGGTATTTGATGCAACGTCATCGATCGTGTGAATGCGGGACATCGGCTTCGGTACACGCGTTCGCTCTCCATGCATTAGTGATGATGTTGGTACTGATGGGGGTGCTGCCGAACGGGTTACTTTTCGGTCTGGAGACACCCGGAGGGAGTACGGGCTTGCTCACTTCCCGTGTCATGCAGCGGTCGGAGGTGGTCTTCGGGTTGAGGGTGAACACGTTGCTGCTGCGATTCCGCTGTGCCGGCATAGTGCCGGCCTTCGTGGCGGCGGCGAAAGGAATACCTCTGATGCGAGTGACCCGGACAATGTTCGCCTCCGCTGCGGTCGCCGCGGCCGTCGCGCTCTCCGCTCCCGCCGCGCATGCCGTGTCGCTGGCCAGCGGCGTGAAGGCCGGTGACGGTGCTCTGACCATGGCGCAGACCCAGCCCGGCGACGACGACGGCGGCCGGTCTCACCACGGCCGACCGCACCACGAGCGCGGCGAGGGCGGCGAGGCCGCCGAGGGCGCCGAGGGCGCCGACGAGAACGCCGGTGGAGCCGACGACGAGAGCAGCGACCCCGCTGCCTCGGACGAGGACCAGAGCAACGAGGGCAGGCCTGGCGCGGAGAGGGCGCCCAGCGGTGCCGTAAAAGCCGGTGGCGGCGGGCTGGCGCAGTCCAGCAACGGCCTGGCCGCTGGTTCGGTGCTGCTGCTCGGCGGACTCGGCGCGGGTGCGTACATGCTGCGGCGTCGAGCGGCGGAGGCCTGATCGGCACCGGTCGGCCGACTGTGCGGTCGCGGCCGCCGTCACTCGCGAAGGGTGACGGCGCCCGCGACTGCGGCGTTGGGGCCGGTTGTCCGGCCCCCTGATGTCCTATCGCCGCCCTCGTTCATGAACAGGCGTTGACTGATGACCCTCTCTCAACCGGCCCCGCCGGAGCAGCCGCGAAACAGGCCCACGTCCCGTACCGTCAACCGTGCCCTGTTGTTGCTGCCGGCGGCGGCTGTGGGGCTGGGCGCCGTACTCATCCACCACTCGCTGTCGAGCCCGTCGGATCCCAAGCCGCCGACTCTGCCCGCGGCCGTCGTCCCCCCGTCCGTGGTCGTGACCCCGCCTGCACTCGTCGCTCCGTCAGGCCCGGGGCCTCGTAAGGGCCTTCCGGCGGCGCAGGAGCTGCCTCGGTCCGCCCCCAAGCGCATCGTGATTCCGCAGATCGGAGTCAACGCGCCGTTCTCGGAGATCTCGCTGGACGCCTCGGGGCACCTCGCTCCACCTCCCGTGACGAACAAGAACCTGGTGGGCTGGTACAAGGGCGGGGTCTCACCCGGTGAGCGGGGAACGTCGGTTGTGGTGGGTCACGTCGACACCAAGACGGGACCGGCGGTGTTCGTGCTGCTGCGCACCCTGAAGCCGGGAAGCAAGCTCGACATCACCCGCGCGGACGGCGTCGTCACCAGCTTCAAGGTGGACACCGTCGAGACCTTCAGCAAGGCGAAGTTCCCCGACAAGCGGGTCTACGCCGGCAACACCACCCCTCAGCTGCGGTTGATCACCTGTGGTGGCACCTACAACCACAAGTCCCACGACTACGAATCCAACGTGGTGGTGTTCGCCCACCTCGACTCGGTCAGGCATCCCTGAGCAACCTCCGGGAACCGCCCCCGACACACTCTCACCGGTACATTCTTCTTCCGGCACCCCCGGCCGGCCGGGGGTGCTCCCGTCACCACCTGCAGGTGCCCCCGCCCGTGATCTCGGCCGTTCGAGTGCCCTGGCGGAGCCACGTCGCCCCAATCCCCGTGTGCCAGTGATCTGTCCGCAAGATGGCGTGCGGCGAAGCACTGTTGCACAGCGACCGGTGAGGACGACGTGGCCACCAAGACTCCGCCTGCCCAGCATGTGTTCGACGGATCGAAACCCCTGGGCGAAGCGCTGGACGGCGCCGCCGTTTCCCGACTGCACCTCCGGTTCTGGCTGCTGGCCGGGCTCGGCGTTCTGCTCGACGGTTTCGACTTCTTCATCATCGGTGTGGCGAATCCGCTCATCGCCGCGGACTTCTCGGTGAGTGCCGTCGAGAAGGGCCTGCTGTCCGCTGCGGCGGTGGTGGGCTCGGTGTTCGGTGCGGCGCTGCTGGGACCGCTGGGCGACCGGGTCGGCCGAAGCCGTATCTTCCGGGTCGACCTGTGGCTGTTCGTCGTCTTCTCGGTGCTGTGTGCGGTCGCGTGGGATGTCTGGTCCCTCATGGTCTTCAGGTTCGCGCTGGGCGTCGCGGTGGGCCTGGACTACCCGATCGCCGCCAGCTATCTGGCGGAGATCCTGCCCTCCAGGGCCCGTGGGCGGTGGCTGGTCGCCGCCTTCAGTCTGCAGGCGGCGGGCATCCTGCTGGGCGCGGCGGCCGGGGTGGTGCTCCTCGAGGCGTATCCCCATGTGACCTCGTGGCGGATCATGCTGGGATTCGGGCTGATCCCGGCCCTGATCATCATCTGGCTGCGCCGTCGGGTGCCCGAGAGTCCCCGATGGCTCGCCCAGAACGGGCACGAACAGGAGGCGCGCGACGTCGGCCGGGCGCTGGTGGGTGTGCCCGTCCAGGTGACCGATGCGGACAAGGAACGGCACGAGCCCCCGGCGGAAGGTGTCGGTGCGTTCCTTCAGCCCCGGTTGTTCTCACGGCAGTGGCACAGACGGACCGTCTTCACCGCGGCGCCGTGGTTCCTGATGGACATCGCCACCTACGGGGTGGGCATCTTCACCCCCACCCTCCTCGCCTCCCTGACGGTGCACGGCGCGAACACCACGTTCATCGCCGACGACATCGTCTCCACGAAGGGGACCGCACTACTGGACGTCTTCCTCGTCGTCGGATTCCTCCTGGCCATCTTCCTGATCGACCGTATCGGCCGCGTCCCGCTGCAACTGGTCGGTTTCGCGGTGATGGCCGTCGCACTCTGTGTCCTGGCGATCGGCAGCCAGCTGCCCGGCGGGGCCGGCGACCATCTACCGATGGTGCTGATCGGGTTCGGGCTCTTCAACATGTTCATGAATCTCGGCCCGAACGCCACGACGTTCGCTCTGCCTGCCGAGGTGTTCCCCTCGGAGATCCGCTCGGCCGGACACGGCTTCGCCGCCGGATGCGGCAAGTTGGGAGCGGCCCTTGGCACCTTCCTCTTCCCCGTACTGCTGGTGGGCATCGGCCAGGCCGCCCTGCTCTACGCGGTGGCCGCTGCCTGTGCGCTCGGTTTCCTGATCACCCTCGTCTTCCGCGTCGAGCCGCGCGGCTGTTCCCTCGACGAGCTCTCCGGCGTCCAGGCCACGCGGCTCGCACCTCGCGTCGCTCCCCCGTGAGGCGCCGGCTCACAGCGTGCTTCGTACGGTCACACATCGTGGCCGTCGCGGTGCCCACGCACTCGGCCGCGGGGGTGCGAGGTGCCCATGAGGGTGCAGCGGCGATACGCCCCGCCGCACAACAACGGCTCATCCGAGCGCGGGCGGCTCGACCCAGTGATCACCCGCGTCCACGGCCGCCCCCGTGGGAGAGGCACTCTCCTCGGGGTCGGCGGATCGCGCGGTGTCGTCGGAAGGGCTGACGTCGTCCGTGGCTGCCGGACGCAAGAAGAGGAGGTCTTCGAAGGCGGCCATGCCGAAAAGGAAGGCCATCATCAGAGCGGGCGCCAGAAGGGCGAAAAGGATCACAGGACCTCCCCGTGGGTGGTCGGCCTGTGGGGCCCGGTGCAGTGGACCGGACTTCAGGATGGGGCCGAATGGGCTAACGCGCACGTCGAGGCGCCACGGCCAAGGCCACGTTCACCTTGAGAGCCCGGGGTTCGCCTTCCGCCTCGCGGTTCGCCCTACATGGCCGCTGCGGCATGCTGCTCCTCCTGCTGCGCTTCCTCGTCGTCCCGGTCGATGCACTTCGCCAGGCACCGGGTGCGGGACAGGGCGAACACGCCGTAGGAGAGCAGGGCGAGGCCCAGGAAGGCAGGAAGAAGCCACATTCCGAGGCGCGGGGACTCCGCGAAGAGGGTCACACCCAGGATGAAACTCACCGAGGCGTCACCGAGCGTGAGAGCCGGCTGCGACGCGATCAGCGGGCCCCCCTGCATGGCGTATCCCAGCAGGAAGATCGAGAGCGATCCGACGGCCGCGAAACCATAGGTCTGCCAGGCGAGAAAAAATCCCGTCGCGCCTTCGTCGGCGAGGATGGCCATGGACGACTTGACCAGCGCCGCGGTGAGCGCGTTGCCGATGGCGGCGGCGGCCGCCAGGCAGGCCGCTCGGGCGAGGCCCTGTGGGCGGCGTAGTCCGGTCAGCACGAGTACGGCACCGGCCCCGCCGACGGCTGCGAGCGTCGGCACCCACCAGACCCCCGGAATCTGATCGCGTCCACCGGAGGGGGCCACGGAGAACAGCCCCAGAGCCAGGCCGACGAAGATGCAGGCCACGCAGAACCATGCCTTGGCCGACACCCGCACGCGGAAGACCAGACTGCCGACCAGGAGCGCCAGCGGGAGCTCGAGGATGAAGAGCGGCTGGACCATGGCCAGCCGGCCCGCGCTCAGTGCCAGCGCCTGGAAAAGCGCGGCGAAGACGACCCCCAGAATGCCGCCGAACCAGATGGGACTGCGCAGCAGGTGCCGGACGAGGGCGAGCCGGGCCGAGGAGTCGGGCACCTCGACTGCGGCACGCCGCTGCAACACGGTTCCCACCGCGTTGCTGCCAGCAGCCAGGACGGCGAATACGACTGCCAGAATCATCCCGCACGCACCACTTCCACGTCCCGCGCCGGGTGCGCGGGTACGGCGTTTCCGTTCTTGTTGCTGCTCATGGCGGGTCTGCCTGGGCCTGTTCCACGATGGCACCTCGCGTCGGCGGTTTCCAGCCGGGCCTTCTCCTCCCGCCCCGGCCGGACCGGACGGCTGCCGCGGCGCGCGGGCGGTCTGCGGTTCCCGCCCGGGCAGGGCGGGCGCGGGAGAGGCCCGGCCACCGAGGCGGTCGGCGGGACGGCGTCCCCGGGGCCGGGCGGGCGCTTCCTGGCTCTGATCGTCCGTGGTTCCGCCGCAGGTCACGCGGCCGGCCGCGGTCCGCGGGCAGGTGCGCCCCGGGGACGGCGCCGCTCGGCGCTTACGGCGTGCGGTACGGGCGCCGGTCGGGGCCGCGGTCCGGCACTCCGTGGTGTCCGGCACTCCCCGCCGCAGGCGTCCGGCGCCCCGCCCCCTTCTCAGGACAGCGCGCGGCACAGTACGGCCGCGGGGCCCGCCGTGCTGCCCAGACGTGTGGTGAAGGCGATCCCGGCGGCGTACTCATTGTCGGCGCACTGACCCTTGTAGTCGCCGTAGGCGTAGTCACCGCCGTCGGCGTCGGCCGGGCGGTTGTCGGAGCGGTCGAACCAGACCGTCCGCCCCGTGCCGCCCAGCGCGGTGCGGGCGGGGGCGCACAGCGCCGCCGACACTCGGCCGCCGCGGCGGCTGTAGCCGATGAGGAACTGACCGGAGGGGCACTGGAACTTCGTGTAGCCCGAGGCCCAGTCGCCGCCTTGCGGAACATGGCGCTCGTCGGTGACCACCGTCTGGGCGTTGCCCTCGGCGCGCAGATCGCCCCCGCCGGTGTCGGTGCACAGACCGTGTCCGGCCGTGTGGCTGAGGCCGATCAGCCGCAGTCCGTCGGGGCAGGCCGCCTTGTAGGCGCCGGGATCCCAGTCCCCGCCCGCCCGCACCCGAAGCGACTGGACCTGGTCCCCGTGGTCGGTGGTGAGCATGCGCCACGTGGGAACCGGGGCGACCGGTCCGGTGTGTGCCGGCGCGGTCATGAGATGGCTCCAGGCGGTGCCGCGCCAGTCGGCCGGGTCCAGGATGCCGTGCCGATGGCCCTCGGTGTCGTAGCTCAGCAGGGCCCAGTCGTCGTGGCCTTCCCAACCGACCAGTGGCCAGTACGCGAAGTCCGCGTCGTGGTCGGCGAAGTAGTCGGTGATGTTGCCGAACCATGTGCGGGCGGCGGCCCCCGTCTCACCGGCTCCGACGCCGAACTCGCTGATCCACACGGGAGCGGTGTAGTGGCGCCCCTCCTCGGTGACGAAGAAGGCTTCGTCGGTGAGTTCTCGGTACAGCTCCTCACGGGTCAGGTCCTGGTAGCGGGGGTCGTGGGTCTCACCGATGCCGGTTGCGCCGCTGTGGTGGGGGCCCGTGTATCCGTAGAAGTGGGCGGAGTACACCAACTTGTGGGTGGCCACGAGCGTGTGGGAGAGCGTACGTGCCGGAGTGAGGGTGGGACGGCCGTGCGGCAGTCCGTCGACGGGCAGACCCGTCCAGTTGATCCCCTCGATGACGATGAGGAGGTCGGGGTTCGCCTCCGTGAGGATGCGGTCCGCGGCGAGTTGGGCGGCGGCAAACCAGTCGTGCTCGTCGCCCGACCCCCAGTTGGGGTCGTCCAGGATGTCGCGGCGTACTTCGTTGTAGAGGTCGGCGCCGACCACTCGGGGGTCGGAGGCGTACCGGCGCGCCATGAAGACCCAGTCGTCCGCCCATTGCCCGGTGGACTGGCTGCTGTTCCACCGCTCGTTGCCGTCGACGCCGCAGCACCAACGGGAGGTGTTGGTGTGGTTGTTGAGGACGACGGCGAATCCGTCCTGGGTGAGGGCTGTCACCACCGCGTCGTAGATCTGCAGCGGTGTCCTGCCGCGCAGCTGCGGGTTGGCGGTGACGGCGGCGTCGGGCACGGCGGCCGTCGCGTGGATCATCTCGTTGGAGAACGGGAGCCGGATGCTGTTGATGCCGAGGTCGTGGAAGTCGGCGAGGAGCTCGGGCAGGGGGACGCGGTCCAGGCCGAGGGGTATGCCGTAGGAGTTCTGTCCGGCGTGGTGGTTGGCGGGGTCGGCGGTGCTGCCGCTGCCCGTCCACGATCCCTGTGCCCCGTCCCAGTTGGCGGATATCAGCCGGAAGCGACGGCCCGTGGCGTCGACGATGTAGCGCCCGCGGGTGGACAGCGGCGGTTGCCACGCGTCGGCCTCCTGGTCCGTGGCGTGCGCGGTGCGGGTCGGCGGCTGCGGAGCGGCGGCGACCGCTCCCGGTGCCGTGGCCAGCAGCAGTAGGGCTGCTGTCAATCCTGTCAGGTACTGGACAACTTTGGTCTGCATGCGTCCCTCGGCGAAAGAACGGCGGTGCACGGACGGGGTGACGCGGGCGGCGGACGGCTTGCCCGGACAGAAGCAGAGGTGGTGCGCGATGCGTGCCGGTGACACCGGCGGACGGCGGGCGTCAGTCTACGGAAGAACGCCTCCTCCTGTCGGCGCCGGCGAACCCGCCGGCGCCCCGGCACCACACGCCGGCCGAAAAGAGCCCCACCGGAGGGTCGGCGGATCTCCGAGGCGACACCCCCGCACAACATCGTGGCGTATCCCCGAGACTCCATGAACAAAGGTGATAATCAGCAATTAATAGGGCTTTTCACCCCCGTGTGCCTCAGATCACGTGGGAATGTCACGTCTTGGGTCTCCTCCTGGGAAATATATGGAGACCCCCCTCAGGTTGGTGATTGCATTGGGCGGGCGCACTGGAGGCGGGCATGGACAACAGGCACATGAGGCAGGCGAGGGGACCGCGATGAGCCACCTCACTCCGGGATTCCTGCGCAGCAGGCCCCATCGCCCGGTGGCCGCGACCGCGCCTCGTGAACCATGGCAGCGTGCCGCGTTCGTCCTGCTCGCGGTAGTTCTGGATGTGGCAGCCGCCGTGATGGTGCTGAGTCGGCACCTTCCCAATGCCGTGGCCGGTGTGCTCCTGGCCGGAATCGGCTGGTTCACCACCGGACGCATCGCCGCCTGGTATCCCGGGTCGTCACGCAGCACCCCGGACGATTCGGCGCACCGATGAGTCAGGCGACCGAAGGCACCATGGCGACCGACTCCTTCCTGACGACCCGAAAGCCACTGCCCGGCGTTTCGACGGGTCGACCGGCGCGGGACGACCCGCGCGAGCGGCGTCGGCGGCATATGGTCGAACTGCTCGCCGTGTGCGCGCTGGCCCTCGTCCCCTGGACGGTCGTTCTGGGCCTGACGCTGCCTACCGACTACCGGGTCCACGCCTGGCGCACGACCTGGGTCGGCTTCGACATACTGCTGCTCATAGCCCTGGGGGCCACGGCCGTCCTCGGCAGACGACGTCACCGGGCCGTGGTGATCCCCGCACTGTCGAGCGCCGTGCTGCTGGTGTGCGACGCCTGGTTCGACGTCTCGCTCGCCTTGGGCACACCGGCCGTCTGGGCCTCCGCCGCTCTGGCCGTCTTCGTCGAACTCCCGATGGCGGTCTTCCTCTTCCACCGTATGTACAACCTGCTCCGCCTTCAGTGGACACCACTGCCGCCCGCCGACACCGCGGACCGCGCGGGAGGCCGTCGCACCACCGTCGTCGAACCGGAAGAGTCTCCGTAACGCCTCCACGGCGCCCCCGTCCGCCTACATGAAGAAGGCCCTGGCGGCGTACACGGCCCAGGTCACAGCCGCGGACGCGGTCTGCGACGACCTCCCGGTCACGCGTCCGTCCCCTGGAGGGGACCGGAGCAGGCAAGTCCTAGGGTCCGGTCTCCGCGTAGGGGAACGAGTGGTGCTCATGGGCCACCACCCAGCGGTCCCGTTCCTTGCGCAACCCCAGGGTGAGTCTCAGGCGGTTGTCCGGTCGCTCGGCCAGGTCCTGCGGCGTTCCGCAGCGGATCAGGGCGTGGGCGAACGCCACGTCGCTCCCGGCGGTGACATCGAGCGACTCGATCTCGAAGACGGCACCCACCGCCTGCCAGGCGAAGAACGGCGGCCAGACGTCTCGGTAGGCCCGGATGCCGCGCACCCCCTGGTAGGGCGGCGGCACATCGAACATCACGATGTCGTCAGCGTGGTCCGCGAGGACCCCCTCCATCTCGCCCCGGTGCACCGCCGCCGCCCACTTCTCGACCAAGGCCCGGATCTGCTCTGTGTCGTCGGCCATGAGGGCGGCTCCCTGGTTCCTGTCGTCCCGGCGGATGTACGTCCCGGGTGAGGACCGGCCGCGGCACCGGAACTCATCGCCGCCACAGCGCCGCGGAACTGCGGCCGTCGCCTTTCCTCAGCTGTGCATCGCGCAGCAAGGAGTGGGATTGGGCACCTCGAACGGCGCGAGGGTTCCGCCCGCGGCCGGAACCAGCACGAGCGTCAGCGCGCCCTCCCGCCACTCCGGCCGCACGTGGTCGCGGGTCTGCAGCGGGAGGGCCGGATCGGGCCCCTGCCCACCGGACGGCGTGCCGAGCACGGTGACCCGCTCGACCGAGGTGAGGGCGAGCACGTCGGCCACCGTGACCGTGCCGGTGAGGCGATCCGCTCCGGGGAACACCACGGCCCTGCCGCCCTGCCTGGCTGTGTGTTCGGCTGCGGCCAGGACCGCCGCGCGCACGGCCACCGCCGGACCGTGTGCCCGCTCCCCCAGTGCGGCGCCCAGGTCCATCCCTTCCGCCGCACCCGGCAGGAGCGCGAATGCCGCCTCGGCCGCCTCGGGGTCGGGCAGCGCGAACGAGACCGCCGTGCCACGCCGTTCGGCGGTGCGGATCAGGTGGGTGCAGGCGATCGTGTCGCCGGGAAGGTCCAGACGCTCCACCAGATCGTGGATCAGATGGTCCGCCTCGCGGAGTGTCGCCGTACCGGCGTCCACCCCGAGAACGGAGTGGACGCCGGACGCGTCGTGCGGTGTGCTCATGCGGGCAGGACCCACATCGGGTTGGAGTAGAACCACAGGTCCTTCCACGGGTCGGCGTCACCCACGACGTCGATCGCAGGTCCCGCCGGGTCGACGGAGGCGCCGCGCAGGCCGACCGCCGTGCGGTTGCCGTCGGTGCCCCTGAGCCGGACGTACGCCGGCTTGTCCACACGGCCGAGGGAGTACGTGAGGCGCACCGACCCGGTGGACCTGTTCACCTCGAAGGACTTGACCACCTTGGTGTTCGGCGTGGCCAGGGTGTCCTTGTCGGCGACCCGACCGGTGACGGCGCCCTGGATCACGTCGACGCGGGCCAGCGTCGGCACGAACTGCGCCCAGTTCGGGCCGCTGGCGAGGCCGATCTCGACGACGAGGTCGACGTGGCTGCCGCGGCGGACGTGGAGCACGTCGCCCAGCGTCACCGCCCGGCCGTCCGCGCGCAGTTGGGCGTTCAGGCCGCTGATGAGTCCGCCGTGATCGACCCAGACGCGGCCGGCGCGGATGCCGTCCATGACCGCCTTGTAGGAGAAGGAGGCGGCGCCGACATGGGTGCGGGAGTACTGGCCGGGCCAGAAGTCGGTGTCGGTGAGGCTGAGGCCGCCGCCGTACACCGGGTCGTCGTAACGGCCGTTGGCGTTGAAGTCGCTGTTCGGGCCGCGCACTGCGCTGTCAGCGTACACGTTGTGCGAGTCGGAGTTGGCCGTGATCCACCAGGGCTTGCCCTCGGCGAGCAGGCTGTCCCACAGTCCGCCGACCGTGGCGGTCATCCAGTCGAAACCGCCCCATGTGCGGTAGCTCTCCAGCGGATAGCCGGCGAAGGAGTCGGCGCTGGGGCTGTTGTCGTATATGCCACGCGCGGAGCCGGGGCCCATCGGAGCGGGCAGACCGCCGGCCTGGTGGCCCGGGGCACCCTCCATGCCGACCGCGATGGAGGGCTGGGCGTCGCGCCAGGCGCGGATCTCGTGCGGGGAGTCGATGCCCTTGCGGGCCGGATGGTTGGCGACGAAGAGGGCGTCCGCCACCTTGCGGCGACGGACCTGGTCGGCGAGGAAGTTGATGCCCGCGATGGCGAGCGCCTCGTTCGCCGGAGTACTGGCGCCGGCATTCTTCACCGAGCCGTCGAAGGAGTTCTCGAACTGCTTGAGGACCGCGACCTCGTTACGGCCGGGGTGGACGAACACCGTGCCGTGCTCGGCGGCCGGGATGTTCCACTCCAGTCCCTGGAAGACGAGCGTGTCGTCGATCCGCTCACGCGCTTCGACGATGTCCGGGTTGACCTTCTCCACACCGATCTTGGCATGCGCCTCACTGCCATGGTCGGTGATGACCATCCAGTCCAGGCCGTGCGCATTCGCCTGCCGGACGTGGTCGACGACCCGGTACTTGGCGTCGGAGCTGTACTGGGTGTGGATGTGGTGGTCGCCCGCCAGCCACAGGTATCCGTGGGACCGTTCACTGCGCGAAGCCTGCGATCCGGACGTCGCGGCGGCCTGGCCCGCGCCCGTGAGGACGCTCCCCGCGGCCAGGCCCGCGCCGAGCAGTCCGGTGCGGCGCAACATGGAGCGCCGCGAGAGTTGACTCGGCGTCAGTTCCCGGTCGGGAACCGACATGTCGAGCGCGGGCGGCAACGATGAGGCGTCGCCGTGCCCGTGATCGTGGTGATGGTGGTGCCCATGCCCGTGCATGTGACCGTCGTGACCCATTGTCAGCTCCTGCTGCGACACCGGTTTGAACGTTCGAACGGGCCGAGAGTGGGCAGTGGGCATGAACCGCGGCGCACGCCTCCGCTGCGGAAGCAAGAACGCCGGATGTGCGGCAGACGTGTGGGTGCCACCCGGAACACGCGCTCCGGTCGGGCGCCATTGGCGAGGTACGGCCGCGGTCGACGGCGCACCGAACGGCCGACCGGTCGGCTGAGCAGCGGGTTCCGGTCGTGCATGTGCGGCGCGGGGCAAGCCGGGCGAGGTCAGCCCATCAGTCCGGCGGCGACCGTCGCTCCCAGCTCCCAGCACGCCTCGATGTCGGGCTTGCCCGGCTCGCCCGTCACGGTCACCGCCTCGGCCACGCGTCGCCAGCCGAGCCCCGTGGTGATGGACTCGATCCCCCGTACCGCCCCGGTCACATCGTTGCCGCCGTGCACCCAGTAGCCGAACGGCCGGCCGCGCGTCTCGTCCAGGCACGGGTAGTAGATCTGGTCGAAGAAGTGCTTGAGGGCCCCGGACATGTAACCGAGATTCGCCGGGGTGCCCAACAGGCAGCCGTCGGCCTCCAGTACGTCCGATGCGGTCGCCGACAGTGCCGCACGCCGCACCACCCGCACACCCTCGATCTCAGGCGCCGTCGCACCGGAGACGACGGCTTCGAACAGCGCCTGGCAGTTCGGCGAGGGTGTGTGATGCACGATCAGCAAGGTGGCCATACCGTCGAACCCTGCCGCGACGTCTCCCGCACCGCAAGGCGACGCGGACTCCCTCCCCTGCGGGCGAGGACGACTTCTTCCCCGGCCCCCGGTGCCTCAGCCGCGCTCCCCTGCCGCGCCTCCCCCGGCGCGTGCCGCATGGCGCTGCGATCGCAGTGTCTCCAGGAGCCGGAGCCAGATCTCGCTCGCCGTGGGATAGCTGGGCACCACGTGCCACAGGGTGGACAAAGGGATACGTCCGACGATCGCCGTGGTCGCCGAATGCACGAGTTCGGCGATGCCCGCCCCCACGAACGTCGCCCCGATCACGATGTCCTCGGCGCGGTCGACGACGAGTTTGGCCCGGCCCCGGTAGTCCGGGCGCATGACCCAGGTGCCCGCGAGCGCACCGAGGTCGTATTCCACGACCTCGATGTCGATGCCCGCCTCCCGTGCCTGTTCTTCGGTGACACCGGCGCTGCCGACCTCCGGGGTGGTGAAGACGACCTGGGGCAGCCCTCGGTGTCCCTCGGCCGATGAGGGCAGGTCCGGGGAACCGCCGGCGCGTGCCGCGATGACCTCTCCGGCGATACGGGCCTGGTACTTGCCCATGTGGGTGAGCAGGGCACGCCCGCACACGTCGCCGATGGCGTACAGCCAGTCGCCGGGCACGCCGCGCACAGCCTGGTGGTCGTCGACGTCGAGGTAGCCGCCGGGCGACAGTCCGACGGTCTCCAGGCCGATGTCGCCGGTGTTCGGGGTACGGCCGACGGCCACCACGATCTCGTCCGCCACGAGCACCGTGCCGTCGTCGAGGGTCACCCTCACCTCACCGCCGTGCACACGCCCCTGGCCGGTGTCCCACGGGTCGGAGCGCTCCACCCGTGACATTCCGCGCCCCAGGCAGAGCCGCACACCGCAGTCCCGCAGCTCCTCGGCGACCAACTCGCCCGCGAACGGCTCGGAGCGGGCCAGCAGCCGTGGTCCGCGCTGGACGACGGTCACCTCGGCGGCTCCGAGGCCGTGCAGCCAGGTGGACGCCTCGCACGCGACCACCCCGCCGCCGAGGATGACGACCCGGCGGGGTACTTCCTTCATCGTGGTGACATCGCGGGAGTTCCAGGGCAGCGCGGCCCGCAGTCCGGGGACATCCGGTACGGCGGGGCAGGAACCCGTGTCGATGACCACGGCATGTCGGGCCGTCAGTTCCCGGACCGGCCCGTCGTCCCGGCTCACCGCGATCCTCCGTTCACCGGTGAGCCGCCCGTAGCCCCGCACCACGTCGATGCCGGTGTCCAGGGCCCATTTCACCTGGGAGGTGTCGTCCAGGCCGTTGATCACGACGTCGCGTCGCGCGAGCACGGCCGAGGGCTCGAGCCGAGCCGTGACTCCGGGCGAGTGCGCGGCCGCGTCGACCACCTCGACCGGCCGCAGGAGAGCCTTGCTGGGCATGCACGCCCAGTAGGAGCATTCACCGCCGACGAGCAGGTTCTCCACGAGCACCGACGACAGACCCGAGAACTGGGCGGCGTACTGGGCGGCGTTCTCTCCGGCGGCAGCGGCGCCGAGGACGATGACGTCCCATTCGGAGCGATCCGGGTCCACCGTCGCAGTCATCAGAACCTCCGCGATCGTCCTTCCGCCGCATCGGCGGTGCCTGGAGTGCGGTGAGTGAGAGGGGAATGCCACGGGCCGGCCGAAATGGATCGCCGAAGCGCCGGCTACCGGCACGAGCCGCTGCGGGCCTTCCGTCAGGCTACGGTCTGCGGAGCGTTCTCGCCTGCTTCCCGGGGTATACGGGGCAGACATGGGGGAACGCCGCCCGGCGCCCGGCGATGCGGGCGGTGGACGGCGTTCCGCTCCTCGCCGGTTATGCGGCGAGTCGCTCGGCGAGCTCCTTGGCCTTGGAGGCCGCCTCACCGAAGGCACGCTCGCGGGAGGCCTCGTAGAGCGGGACCAGCTCGGCCATGGCCGGGTTGTGCGGGGCCATGGTGAGCTCCGGGACGATGAAGTCGAGTTCCAGCCCGAGCGTGTCGGCGAGGACGGCCTGCAGGTAGTTCTGCACGTACTCGAAATCCTGCTTCGGCGTGCCCGGCGCGTAGGAGCCGCCGCGGCTGGCGACGACGGTGACCGGCAGGCCCTTGATGGAGGACGTCTCGCCCGCGGTCCGGCCGAACAGGATCACGTTGTCCAGCCAGGCCTTGAGGGTCGAGGGGATCGAGTAGTTGTACATCGGGGCGCCGATCAGCACCGCGTCCGCCTGCTCCAGCTCCTCGATCAGCGCGATGCGCTCCTCGAAGGCGGCCGCCTGTTCCGAGGAGTGGGTGGCGGGGTCGGCGAAGCCCGCGGTGTGCGCATCGGCGGTGATGTGCGGCACGGGCTCGGCGGCCAGGTCCCGGTAGACGACCGTGCCGTCGGGGTGCTGTTCCTGCCAGGCCTTGCGGAAGGCGTCCGTGACGGCGCGCGAGGCGGACGCCTCGCCCGAGAAGACGGACGAGTCGATGTGCAGCAGGGTGGCCATGGGGGTCTCCAAAGAACGTGCCCGAGCCCGGACGAGCCGGGCTAAGAATTCGTACAGAGCTATATCTAACACAGGAGCTTACTTTTTTTCACCCCCTGTCGGGGTAGTAAGCTGTATCCATGGCGGCTCAGGGTCACGACGTGGCGGCATGCAAACAGGTGGACGGCGGCATCACCCGCGTCTTCCAGTTGCTCGGAAAGCGTTGGAGCGGCCCGATCGTGGCGGTGCTCGTGGACCAGCCGGCGCACTTCGCCGACCTGCGGCGGGCGATTCCGGGCCTCAGCGAGCGCATGCTCTCCGACCGGCTCGCCGAACTCGGCGCCGCCGGACTGGTGGTGCGCGAGGTCGACGAGGGCCCGCCGCTGCGGGTCTCCTATCGGCTGACGGAGTCCGGGGCCGCACTCGAGCCCGCGCTCAAGGCGCTCGGGCAGTGGGCGCAGACGCATCTGCCGGATGCCGAGCCCTGCATGGGAGCCACCGAAACGTGCGTGGAGTCGGCCCGGAAGTGAACCCGCCGCCGGGCGGAACGAAAGCCCGCGTCGGTGTCGCCGTGCCCGGACACACCCCGCGCCGTACGCCTGCTCTCCCGCTCGTGTGCCGTGGCGGCCGTCAGTCGGCCCGCCCGCGCAGGAGCCCGTCGGGGTCGTAGCGCTTCCACAGCTCTGCCACCCGGGCACCGGTCTGCCCCGGGTAGGCGCGCGCGAACGTCGTCTCGTCAGGATTGCTCTCGAAGTTCACATAGGCGCCCTCGGCGTGTGCCGCGAGCCGTGCCCAGGCGGCGGCCGCCGTCGGTCGGTCGTCCGGTGGGAACGCCGACACGACGGCCAGCGTCCGCTGATGGCGGTGCGCGAAGGCGGTGGCGGACGGGGCCGGGTCGTGGGACGCGCCGCCGAGCGAACGCAACTGGACGAGCACCGGATGCGGCCCTGTCGCCGCCTCCACCAGTGCGCGGGCCGTCGCGGGACCCGTCTCGGTGAACAGCCCGTTGGTCGTGGTGGACTGCATCTGCCCGGTGTTGGGGTGCAGATGGGCGGTCGAGACCAGCTCGGTGTACGGGACGAGGTGGGCCTGCTGGACCATGACGCGGCCGATCCCGAGGAGCGGCTCCAGGGCCCGGCGGATCGCGGCGGGGCTGTCGGAGGCCACGACCGCGGTGATGAACGCGGTCGCCGAGGATCCCTGGGCCGCCAGTGTCACCGCCGTCGACAGCTCCCGCGGTGCCTGTGTCATGGCCGACTCCCAGCGGCGAAGCGTCTCACCGGCCGGATCCACCGGCACGGCCAGCTGCGCGAATCCCACGTCACGCAACTCGACGGCCTCGATCTCGAAGGCCACCGCGACGCCCGCGCCGCCGCCCGCGCCGCGCATCACCCAGAGCAGATCCGGATCGGTTCCGGGATCGGCTCGTGTGATCGTCCCGTCGGCCAGGACCACCTCGACGGCGCGGATGCGGTCGACGGTCAGCCCGTAGTGCCGTACGAGCCATCCGACGCCGCCGCCCGTGGCCAGGCCGCCGACTCCGACGTTGCCGTGGTCGCCGGAGCTGATGGCGAGCCCGTGCGGGGCCAGGGCACGGGCGACCCGCGCCCACCGGGCACCCGCCTCCACCCGTACGAGACGCGCGGCCCGGTCGACCACCTCGACCCGTCTCAGCGCGCTGAGGTCGACGACGAGGCCGCCGTTGTTGGTGGACCTGCCGCTCAGCCCGTGCCCACCGCTGCGCACCGCGAGTGGGAGTCGACGCTCGCGGGCCATCCGCAGTGCCGCGGCGACGTCGGCCGCGGACTGCGGCAGGACGACCACGGCCGGGCGGCCCACGGTGGTGTAGGTGGAGCGGAGCAGGCCGTAGCGGCTGTCGTCAGGGGTGATCAGCTTCCCGGCGAGTTCGGCGGGTGCCGGTCCCGGGTCGGCGCTCATCGCCCGCTCCGCAGAGCCGCCACACGCTCGCGTACGGCGGGGACCACCTCGCCGGCGAAGAGGGCGACCTGCCGGTCGGGGTCCGTGGCAGGCCAGAGGACGAAGGTGTCGAAACCGAGGTCGCCGGCCCACTCGGTGAGGGTGTCCACCCACCGCCGCACGTCGCCGACGAGGCCCGGGGCTCCCCGGTGGTCCCCGATCGCGCCGATCACGTTGTAGACGCGGCGGATCGTCCGCGGATCGCGTCCCGAGGCCGAGGCCGCCTCGTCGATGATCTGCTGGCGGGAGGGCACCTGCTGCGGCGGGACGTAGATGTTCAGCGGGGAGATCCAGCCGTCCGCCGACCGGCCGGTCACGGCGAGCATCTTGGACTTCTGCGCGCCGAGCCACAGTTCGACGGGTTTCGGGGGCACCGGACCGGCCTGGTATCCGCCGACGGAATGGTGCGGGCTCCGCAGCCGGACCACCCCTCCCGCCAGCGCCTGGCGCATTACGGTCAGCGACTCCTCGGTGAAGGCGACCATCGGCTCGCCGCGCCGTGCCGGGCCGCCCATCGACGCGATGGCGTCGGGGATGCCGCCTCCGCCGACACCGAGCTGGAGCCGGCCATCGGTGAGGACGGCGAGCGACGCGGCCGCCTTGGCCAGCATGGCCGGCGGGCGAAGCTGCAGATCGGCCACGTCGGTGAGGAACGTGATGTGGTCCGTTGCCGCGGCCAGGTGCGTGATCAGGGTCCAGGTGTCCAGATGGCCGGGCTGGTAGGGGTGGTCCTGGACGGCGAGGTACTCCAGGCCGTGGTCCTCCGCCGCACGGGCGAGGCGCCGGGTCCGGTGCACGGCGTCGGCCGCGGGGTCGAGGCTCACCCCGAAGGAGAGAGGGCGTCCGTAGTCGGTCATGCGTCCACGGTGCGGGGGAACGCCTCACAGACCAAACTTCAAGTAAGGTGCTAACCTTTTGTAAGTGAACCCCATCGAGTCGTCTCCCGCCGCACCCCCGTCCCTCGAGCGTCGTTCCATCCACGACGACAGCTGCCCGAGCTTCCAGGACGCCCTCGAGCTGATCGGGCGCCGCTGGACGGGTTCGATCCTGAGCGCGGCCCGCCAGGGGGCCTCCCGGTTCGGCGACTTCCGGGCCGTGATCGACGGTATCTCCGACCGGTTGCTCTCACAGCGCCTGAAGGAACTCGAAGCGGCGGGTCTCATCCAGCGCACCGTCACGCCCACGACCCCCGTGCAGATCCGCTACCGGCTGTCCCAGGACGGCCGGGCTCTGGTGGACGCACTGCAGCCGTTGGCGCGCTGGAGCCTCTACCGCTCGGGCCGCGGGGGCGGCACATCGGGCCCGGCGGCGTGATCTCCCGAGGAGCTCGACCATGTTCGGCGGCGACGACCGGCCGGGGCGTTCAGCACAGCACCGCGAGCGCCCCGGGCAGGACTCTGGCCGTCACGGGGAGGACGGCGTCCACCTCCCCGTCGGTCCCGTAGGGCACGTCGCGGTCGGCCTCCATGCGGATCTCCGCGCCCCGTACGATCCGTACTTCGCGCCGGTGGACGTGCGCGCCGGTCTTGAGCTCGTTCATCAGGGCGAAGAAGAGCCGGCGAGGCGCATGGCGGATCATCACGACCTCCAGCAGGCCGTCGTCGACGCGTGCCCCGGGGGCGATGATGCGGCCGGAGCCGTAGAAGGCGGAGTTGGCAGCCACCACGGTGTAGCCGTGGTGCGTGAGTTCTTCGCCGTCGACGGTGATCCGGTAGGTGGCCGGGCGCCAGGTCGCGACCGCCCGCAGTCCGCCCGCGTAGTAGGAGGCGGCTCCGCTCAGGAGTTTCGCGTGATTGGCATGGCGGTTGGCGAGCGCGTCGACACCCGCGTACACGCTGCCGAGCGCGACGGTGCGGCCCCGTGCTGACTCCACCTCGATGGTGTCCACACGCCGCGGCTCGTGGTGGAGCAGCGCCTCGGCCAGCTCGGCCGGGTCGGCGGAAAGGCCGAGCGCGCGGGCGAAGTCGTTGCCGCGGCCCGCCGGAACGATGCCGAAGACGGTGTCGGTGCCGCTGAGGGCCCCACCGATACCGCCCACGATGCCGTCACCACCCACGGCCAGGACCACCCGCTGCCGTTCTCCGGCCTGCCGTGCCAGGTCCTGGGCGTGGGCCAGACTGCTGCTGTACTCCGTCTCCAGCTCGGCCCCGGCCTCCCGCAGCAGCCGGGCCACGCTCAGCAGCGTCGCGACCCCGTTGGATCCGCCGGCGGTGGGGTTGACGATGGCGGTGAATTGTCGCATCGGTGTGCCTCCGAAGGCGCCTGACGGATCGTGGACGGACGGTGGTCGGGTGGACGGAACGGGATCAGTCGGCCGGCAGCAGGACGCCGGGGTTGAGCAGCCCGGTGGGGTCGAGACGCCGCTTGACCGCCTGGAGGGCGTCGACTGCGAGCAGTCCGGCCTCCTGGACGTACCAGTCGCGGTGGTCGGTGCCCACACCGTGGTGGTGGCTGATCGTGCCGCCCGCCGCCATGATCGCCTCGTTGGCGGCCTGTTTGGCGGGCGCCCAGTGTGCCACGGGATCGTCACCCTGGGCGGAGACCACGGTGAAGTAGAGCGAGGCGCCGTTTTCGTAGACGTGCGAGATGTGGCACATCACCAGCGGCGGGGTGCCCGAGGCGCTGAGCGTGCCGATGAGGGCCTCGCGGACTGAGGCGTACAGCTCGGGGAGGCGTGACCAGAAGGCCGCGGTCTCCAACGTCTCGGCGAACGCACCCGCGTCGAGCAGCGCGTCCCGCAGATAGGGCGCCGAGTAGCGGCCATGGGCCCAGCGCTCCCCGGGCTCCGGCCCCACACAGGTACCACCGCACTCGCTCAGGACCACCGCCGCCCGCTCCCGTCGGTACGAGGTGTCCTCCTCGGTACCCTCGTAGCCCGCGATCGCGAGGCATCCGGCGGCCTGCTCCGCCCCGGCGGAACCGATGGCGTCGGGCTGGGCGAGACCGACCAGCGTCTCGGTCTCGTCCGACAGACGCAGTACGGTCGGCCGGGGCCCGTCCTGGGCCAGACGCCGCAGGGCGGCGGCACCGGCCTCGAAGGAGTCGAAGCGCCAGCCTTCGTAGCGGCGGATCCGCGGGACGGGGCGGATCCGCACGGTCACGGAGGTGATGACCCCGAACGCGCCTTCGGATCCGAGGACGAGCTGCCGCAGATCGGGACCGGCGGCCGACCGCGGAGCGCGTCCGGCCTCGAGGGTGCCGGCCGGGGTGGCGACGGTGAGGCCGAGCACCATCTCGTCGAACCGGCCGTAGCCGGCGGACGCCTGTCCGCTGGAGCGCGCGGCGGCGAAACCGCCGATCGTCGCCCACTCGTAGGACTGGGGGAAGTGACCGAGGGTGAAGCCGTGCTCGGCCAGGAGCGCTTCGGCGTGCGGAGCCCTCAGACCGGGTTGCAGGGTGGCGGTGCGGGAGACCGGGTCGAGGGCGAGCAGTGCGTCCATACGGCGCAGGTCGAGCGCGACGAAGAGTCGCCGCCCCTCGGGGGCGAGGCCGCCGACGACCGAGGTTCCGCCGCCGAACGGCACGACGGCCACGTCGTGCACGACACAGGCCTTGAGCACCGCGAGGACCTCGTCGTGGCTCGCCGGGAGCACCACGGCCGCGGGGATGTCGGTGGTGTCGCCCTCGCGGATGCGCAGCAGATCGGGGGTGGACTTGCCTCGCATGTGCCGGATGCGCGACTCCGCGTCGGTCCGCAGGTGCTCGCCGCCGACGGCGGCGAGCAGAGCCTGGCGCACGGCGGCATCCAGGGGTGACTCGGGTACGGAGATCTCGTCCAGTGCGACGGGTTCGGCGCTGCGGGGCTTGACTCCGAGCATGTCGCGCAGCAGCCCGATCACCGTGTCGGGCAGCGGCGTCGCCCTGGCCGGGTCTCCCCAGCCGCTCCACAGCATGTCCATGGTGCTTGTCCTCACCGGTCGTCTCGACGAAGTGCCGCCCTGCACGGCCACAGGGCGCGTTACACTGTGACACATGACGCCTATTCGTCACAACGCCTCGGACAGCGATCCGGTACTCGACGCGGTACGCGACTGCGTCCTGGCCGTCGGCGTCCGGCGTACCACCCTCACGGACGTGGCCCGCCGCGCGGGTGTCTCCCGGATGACCCTGTACCGCCGCTGGCCCGATGTGCGGACCCTGGTCGGGGACTTGATGACCCGGGAGTGGATCGAGGCGGCCACCCGCGCGATGCCCGAGCCCGAACCGGGAACGAGCGCACGCACCCTGATCGTGGAAGGGCTCGTCCGGGGGGTCGACGCCTTTCGCCGCCATCCGCTCTTTCGCAAGATCGTCGACGTCGACCCCGAACTGCTGCTCCCCTATGTGCTCGACCGGCGCGGGGCGAGCCAGGAAGCCCTCCTCGAACTTCTCGCCGACTCCGTCGAAAAGGGCCACACCGACGGCTCGGTACGCCCCGGACACCCCCAACGCCAGGCCAGGGCGCTGCTCCTGGTCGCCCAGTCCTTCACGCTGTCCCTGCGCACCATGACCGACGAGGGCGACGACGAGCTGAGCCCCGAGGCCTTCTACGGAGAACTGCGGACCATCCTCGAGAGGACCCTGACGCCATGAGCACCAGCAGCACTCCGTCCATGCCCGCGGCCCCGCCTCCGGGCACATCCCTCAACGCCGCCCGCCGCCGACGCGAACTGGCCCTGTCCACCGACGGTTCGGCCGTGGACGTCCTGGTTGTGGGACTCGGCGCGACCGGCGCCGGAGCGGCACTGGACGCCGCCGCCCGGGGACTGACGGTCGCCGCGGTGGACACCCACGACCTCGCCTTCGGAACCTCCCGCTGGAGTTCCAAGCTCATCCACGGGGGACTGCGCTACCTCGCCTCCGCCCAGTTCGACGTCGCCCACGAAAGCGCACGCGAGCGGGGGGTCCTGATGGAGCGCACCGCGCCCCATCTGGTACGCGCCCAGCCGTTCGTACTGCCCCTCACCCCCCTGGTCTCCCGACCGCAGGCCGCCCTGGCGTGGGCCGGGTTCCGCGCCGGGGACACACTGCGCCTCGCGGCGCGCACGGCCCGGACGACACTACCCGCGCCGCGCCGGCTCTCCGCGGCCGAAACCCGCCATCTCGCCCCGTCACTGCGCGGCGCCGGACTCCGCGGCGGCCTGCTGTCCTGGGACGGACGCGTGACCGACGACGCCCGGCTGGTCACCGCGATCGCCCGCACGGCGGCGGCGCACGGCGCCCGCATCCTGACCCGGATGCGCGCGCTCGAACTCACCCGCTCCGGCGCCCGCGTTCGCGACGAACTCACCGGTGAGGAGGGCGAGATCCGGGCCCGGGCGGTGATCAACGCCACCGGCGTCTGGGCAGGCGGCCTCGTGGACGGCGTGCGCATACGGCCCTCGCGCGGCACCCACCTCGTGCTGCGCGCGGACCGCTTCGGCTCCCTGCCGGCCGGCCTGCACATCCCGATCCCGGGCGAGACCAACCGCTTCGTCCTCGTCCTGCCGCAGGGGGACGGCCGGGTCTACGTGGGACTCACCGACGAGCCCGTCGACGGCGACATCCCGGACGTCCCCGAGGTCCCGGAAACCGATATCGGCTTCCTGCTCGACGTCCTCGGCTCCGCCCTGGACGTGCCGGTCCACCGCGACGACGTGGTGGGTGCCTTCGCCGGACTGCGCCCTCTGCTGGACACCACGACGACCACAGGCTCCGGCACGGCGACCGGCACCGCCGACATCTCCCGCAAACACGCCGTCCTCACCTCGCCGGAGGGCGTGATCACCGTGGTCGGCGGCAAGCTGACCACCTACCGGCGCATGGCCGAGGATGCGGTCGACGCCGCGGTCGCCGCCCACCGGCTTTCCGCGGGCCCCTCCCCCACCGCGACGGTGCCGCTGGTCGGCGCGGCAGCGCCGCGGGTGCTGGCCGCCCTGCGCGCGCCGCAACGCCTGATCAGCCGTTACGGCACCGAGGCGGAGGCCGTCCATGCCCTGGCCACGGGCGAACCGGACCTCGCCGGCTCCGTCCTCCCGTGCCACCCGACCACCCGCGCCGAACTGTTGTGGGCCGTGCGCCACGAGGGGGCGCTCGACGCCGCCGACCTGCTGGACAGGCGTACCCGCATCGGGCTGATCCCCGCCGACCGTGCCGTCGCGCTGGCAACGGCTCACGCGCTGCTCGGCGAGGCGATGGACGGTGTCCGCTGACCCGCCCGCACGCCCTCCTCGAACGAGCGACGCCCTCGTGACAGCCGGCGGGCGCCCCGGCCCTCGGGGACCCGCCCGCCGTCGCCGTACGCGTGCCCGCACCACCGGTCGCGTCGGCGCGGACCCGGCGACCGTTCAGTACCGCACGTCGCTCTGCACCAGCGGCGGATACACCGCGGACGTCTCGCCATCCACCGTGGCGCCCGCGAACTGCAGCATCGACCGCAGGGCGCCGTGCATGGGGGCGGGGTAGTCCAGTGCGGGCGCCGACACCTCGTCCAGCCGTCGGAGATGCTCGGGGGCGAGCACCACCTCCAGGCCGGCGAGATTGCCCTCGAGGTGCTCAAGACGCCTGGCGCCGACGATCGGCACGACGGTGCCCCGACGGGCGCGAAGCCAGGCCAGTGACACGGCCGCCGACGTGGTTCCGAGGGCGTCGGCGACCTCCGCGACGGCGTCGATGACCACGAACTCCTCCTCTGCGGGACCGCCGACGAAGGGAGTGCGCGCGGAATCGGTGACCTCCGCGCCGCGCCGGTACTTGCCGGACAGGAACCCGTTCTTCAGCGGGCTCCACGGCACCAGCGCCATCCCCTGGTCGAACGCGAACGGTTCCAGCTCGCCCTCGACGGTGCGGGCGAGCAGCGAATACTCGACCTGCAGGGCGACCAGGGGGGTCCAGCCCTTCAGCAGCGCGGTGGTGTGGGCCTGAGCCGTCACCCACGCAGGCGTATTGGAGAAGCCGACGTAACGGATCTTGCCCGCCCGCACCAGATCGTCGAGGGCCCGCATGGTCTCCTCGATCGGGGTGTGCCGGTCCCACTGGTGCAACCAGTACAGGTCGAGGTAGTCCGTCCGCAGCCGGCACAGGGTCTCGTCGAGCTGCGCGATGATCGACGAACGGCCCGCGCCGCCCCCGTTGGGATCTCCGGGGAAGAGATTCGCGAAGAACTTCGACGCCAGCACCACATGCTCACGGCGCCCGGGGCGCGCGGCGAAGAAGTCACCGAGGATCTTCTCGGAGTGGCCGTTGGTGTACAGGTTGGCGGTGTCGACGAAGTTCCCGCCGAGGTCCAGGTACGTGGCGAGGATCTTCTCCGACTCCTCGACGCTGCACCCGGCGCCGCCGGGGTCCTCCCCGAAGGTCATCGCACCGAGGGCGAACGGACTGACCCGCAGCCCCGACCGGCCGAACGTGACGTAGTGATCGAGCGGCATGAACAACTCCCGTGCGTGCGCGCATGGTTACGGCCCACGAAGCGGGCCCCTGAACGATCCCTCCCGGAGTCCCAGAAGCGATCACTGCCATGAAATCGCGCACCGACGGGCCCGTAGTAGACCGATTCGCCCGAAGTCTTGCCTGATTCTGCCCTCTGGCGGACGCGCGTAGAACTCGGGCACCATCTGCGTGCACCACCTGCACAGCCGCCCCACAGGAGACACGGCCCACTCGCAGGAAGGTCCTCATATGAAGTTCCGCTCCGCCCTCACGGCCCTCGCGCTCGCCGTCGCCCCCGGGCTCGCCGTCCTCGGCGGCGCCGGGGACGCACTCGCCGCCCAGGACAGCGCCCAGGCCGCCGCCGTCACCAAGATCTCCCACGCCACCGCCACCTCGATGTTCCGCGAGGTCGGCATCACCTGGTCGTCCTCCGGCAACTGCTCCGACCGCAACAACGCGACCTGTACCTCCTTCACCCAGCTCAACCTCGCCACCGCTCAGGGTGCCCAGACCCTCAAGCGTGCCTCCGGATGCGCACTCAACATCACCGGCGGCACCGAGACCGGTCACGCCAGCGGCACCTACTCGCACTGGAACGGCTACAAGCTCGACTACGGCAAGAACACCTGTGTCACCAACTACATCAAGGGCAACTTCGCCTACATCGGCCTGCGCGGCGACGGGGCACCCCAGTACCAGTCCGGCTCCGGCAACATCTACGCCGACGAGGGCAACCACTGGGACGTCCTGTACTACAACTGCGGAGGCTGCTGACCGGCTTCCGTTCCGGAGGCAGTCCGCCGAACGGCGACCGCATCGCACGGGTCGCTGCAGCATGTGCCGGTGATGCACCGGCGTGAAAGCGAGCGATTCCGTCCGATCCTCGCGACCCGTCTCTCCGGTGGTCCCGGCCACCGGAGAGACGGCACGACGGGTAAGGGGACACGTACGACGAAGGAGGACCTGAAGCAGGCATTCGCAAGGGGTGTCCGATGTACGAGCGGCCCAGCGTCAGGTTCTGCGGCGCAGGCTCCGCATGAAGAGCGGAATCGACAACAGGAGCAGGGCTCCTTCAACGGCGAGGCTGACCAGCCCGAGCGGCTCCGTCCAGTTGCCGACGTCATCGCTGTAGTCGGGCAGTCCCGGGCCTCTGGAGAGGACGTAGCCCAGCAGCGGACCGACGGCGACCATGACGGCCAGCAGCCATCCCGGTCTGACGAGGCCGATGATGAGCAGCACGGCGGCAACCACGGCCGCGATCTCCAGGACGTGATAGGCGACGCCGATGTAGTGGGGGTCCCTGGTCGCCGTGATGCCGCCTTGGTCGACCACATGTATGGCGGCAACCGCGAGGCACAGCAGAACTCCCGCCCACCTGGCCACCCAAGTGGATCCCGGCACGGTCGCGGCGTGGTGTGACATGAGGGAAGACCTTCTCCCTCCCAGGATCGCATGCCTGCCGCGCCGCGATCCCGTCTGCCCGGACGGGGCCCGGAACAGGCGGCCCGCCCCGTCTGTCGGCGCCTCCAGCCTCGACGGACGGCTGCTCAACGTCGCTTCCGACGGTGCAGACGGTCATAAGGAAGAGGTACCGCCGTAGGCGTGTACACCTGCGGACCGCGGTGTCCCGGCTCCGCGGCCACAACGGGAACCCGGTCAGGGCCCGACTCAGGAAGCGCCCTTCGGCCCCGTCGCCGCCTGCGAGTAGGCGTCATGCCAGGCGGCCTTCGCTCCGGAATCGCCGATCCGGTAGACGTCCACAACCGCCCCCAGCGCAACGGCCAGTGAAAGCACCCCCACGACGATCCGCACAGGCAGCGGTGCCCACCCTGCGGCGCCGCCCTGCCGAGGCTCCGCCACAGCGCGTCCGGCCGTCCACCACACCACCACGGCCAGCACGAACACGCCCAAGGCCCACGGCAGCAGCCCGTCACCCAACTCCGTGTGCCGGCGCACCAGGGCATTGTTGTCGACGTGCCGTTCCAGCCACTCGCCTGCTTGCGTGGTCAGCGGCACGCTGATCAACGCGGCCAGGGACAGCAGCGGCAGCAGCGAACCCAGCCGCCGGGCGGCACGTGGCCACAGCGCTGCCGTCACCAAGGCCAGTGCGGTGAGAGGGATCAGCACGACGACCACGTGGACGAGCAGGACGTGAGCGGGCAGACCGTTGATCAGAGACATCCAAGAACTCCTGTCGGGGTGCAGGGCCCGAGCCTGGCACAGGCACTTCTCAGTTGCCTCTGAACGGATCAAGGCATCAAAAGTGCAGCTCAAACGATGTGACGGAAGCGCACACACCAAGCCGGGTCCACCACACCGCAGGGCCGAGGCATCGCTTTGTCCCCGCGCAGCAACGCAAAGGCGGCGGGCCCTCCGACCGGATCCTCCAGCCGGTGGTGGTTCGCGGAAGTCGGCTGCCAGGGCGCCCCGGACCACCCGTGGACACGCCACGCTCGACCACGCAACGGGGAAGCCGCAACCGCCGTCGTTGCACGAACCCAAAGGACGTCCGAAGCCGGACCGATCGCCACCTCGTGCGATGCTGGACGGGAGATCACGACGGGACGCGGGAGAGAGCACAGCGGAGTGAGGGTGTCAGGTCGGTCGGCGCGGGCGGAGTTGTGGGATCGCATCGCGGCATCGGACCCAGGTCTGCTGCGCCTGACGGCCGGACTCAGAACAGTGTGCGCGATCGCGCTCACGCTGGCCGTCCTCGCGGTGCTGGCTACCGACGTGTCCCATCTCGTGGCAGGCGCGATCGCGGCGATGGTCGCGACCTTCGCCATCCGCGAGAAGGAACGGCCGGAGCAAGCCGTCACCCTCGCCCTGGGCCTGCCGGTCGCGCTGGCCTCCGTCTCGCTCGGTGCGCTCCTGAGGTCGCACGTGGTGGCGGGCGACATCTTCTTCGTCGCCCTCATCTTCAGTGCCGTCTATGGACGGCGCTTCGGCGATCGCGGTACGGCGCTGGGCCTGATCGGCTTCCAGGTCTACTTCCTCTCCCTGTTCGTGGGTGCGACGGTCTCCGCACTCCCGGGGCTGTGCGGCACGATCGTCCTCGCCTTCGGCAGCAGCGCCTTGGTGCGGTTCGCACTCGTACCGGAGACACCGGCGGGCATCCTGGACCGGCTGCGCCGTGCCTTCCGGGCCCGCTTCGCCCAACTGCTCTCGGCCCAGGTGGCATTGCTCGACGCCGGCCCCGACGACCGGGAGAAGGCCCTGGAGGAGGCTCGCGCCAGGACCGCGGCCCTGCACGAGACCGCGATGATGATCCAGGGGTGGCTGGAGCAGGGGACCTCCGACGAAGCGGTGGCCCGGCTGGTGCAGCGACGTATCGCCGACGCCGAGATCACCGCCGAACGGCTGGGGCTTCTGCTGCTCACCGCGCGCAGTACCGAGCGCGCCGACACGCTGACCCTGCACCTGCCCGGGGCGCCCCTGCCCTCGGGCGGCCCGCTCGCCGAGCACGACGGGACGACCGCCACGCTGCGCCGCGACCTCGAGGCACTGCGCCTGCTGCTCCTGCAGCCGATCTCCGAGGCCCGAGGTACCGGGCTGGCGCAGGTGCGCAACCGGCTCCTCGGCTACCGGGAGGAGGACAACCTGCCGCCCGGGCCCACTGCGGTCCAGGACGTCTTCCGTGGGATCGGCGAGGCCTCGCGTGCGGTGCTCGGACTGCGGATGGCCCTCGAGGGTCCTCAGGACGAGACGGACGACACCCCCGCGACCACCCGCTCGCGGGAGGAACTGCACGCGGAGGACGCCGCCATCAGCGGCAGCGAGGAGGCCCAGGAGGAGGAACGCACCGGCCTGAAGCGCCCCACCACGCGCGCGGCCGTGCAGGTCGCCGTCGGATCGTCGCTCGCGATCGTCGGCGGTGAGTTCATCTCCAGCCAGCGCTGGTACTGGGCGGTGCTGACCTGCTGGATCGTGTTCATCAACACCGCGTCCACCGGCGAGATCCTCGTCAAGGGGTACCGCCGGCTCCTGGGGACCGTCTTCGGCGTGGTGGCCGGTATCGTCCTCGCGGGGCTGGTCGGGCATCACACATGGACGGCATTCGCGCTGGTGCTCGTGTTCATCTTCGCGATGTTCTACACGGCCCCGCTCTCGTTCACGCTGATGTCCTTCTTCGTCACCGCGATGCTGGGACTGCTCTACACCCTGCTGCACACGTACAGCACCACCGTGCTCGTCATGCGCATCGAGGAGACGGCTCTGGGCGCGGCCTGCGGAATCGTCGCGGCGGCGCTGGTCCTGCCGGTGCACACCGACCGCCGTACGGACGAACTCCTCGCCACCGTCCTGACACGACTCGGCGACGTCACGGACGCCGCGGTCGACCAGCTGAGCGGCGGCCCGGCGGTCGACCTCCTCGACAAAGCACGCGACCTGGACCAGGCACTGGCGGACCTGCGTGCCTCGACACAGCCGCTGACCCATCCGATCACACCTCTGCGGGCGCGCCGGGACACCGCCCGCTACATCGTCGCGATGCTGGAGACCTGCGCCTACCACGCCCGCTCCCTGGCAGCGACCGCCGAGCTGCTGCCCGAGCACCCCTCGATCGCGGCGGATCCCCGGCTGCGCGTCGCAGGTCGACGCATCGTGGCCAACATCGCGGCGATCGCCGCACACGTCGAGGACGAGCACGGCACCGTACGCATCGAGACCGGCCCCAGCATCACGTCCATGCTGAAACCGGGGACCCTGGGCGCCCCGCGCTACGACCGCGTCACCGACCGGGTGCTGCGGCACCTGCAGCGCCTGGACGAGGCGGTGGCAGGTCTGGCGCGTCCGCTCAAGGTCCCGGTGGACAAGCCGGACTGACGTCCGGGCGGCCGCCCTCCGCCGGAGCGGGGGACGACCGCGGCGGGATCGCGGCAATGTGTCGCCGAGTGCCCGTGGAAGGAGCCCAACGCCGTGCAACTGTTCGTCATGGACCGACGGCGGTGGTCAACGCTTTTCGCGTCGGGTGCGGACGCTCAGGGCGATGACGGAGACAAGGAACCAGAAGGCACCGAAGGCGGAGTATCCGGCGACCGTGGACAGACTGCTCGTCGCCGAGGCGGACGTGGCGGCGACGGTCGCACCGGCGAGGACGGACTGTCCACCGCTGATGACCATGGGCCACTGGGCGCCGACGGTGCGCCGGCGTCGAATCGCCACGACGAGCTGGATGGCTCCGGAGAGCAGGGCCCAGAGGCCGAACACGAGCAGGGCCGTCCCGATGGTGGAGAAGACGGCGATGACCATTCCGGCGGTGGCGGCGACGCCGAGACCCATGTTGACGGTACTGACGCGGTTCGTGGAGCCGGCGCCGGCCAGGCGACGCTCGAGGAGCGTGGCGACGGCGTCCCACAGGGGGTAGACGATGAGCAGCACGGCCGCGATCACCGAGGGCCTGTCCGTCGATACGAGCGAGGCGGAGGTCGTGAGGACGAGTGCCACCCAGATCAGGGAGAAGACGACCCGGATCAGATAGAGCGATCGGAGCCCGGAGGGCGTCGTCGTGGCCGCGGTCGGCGTTGTCGAAGTCATGGTGGTCTGAGTCATCGGGTGTCCCGTTGTGATCGTGACGGTGTGAGACGGTCGCCTCGATGACGAGTCTCAGCGGCCTCGGGAGGAGCCGCGTACTTCGAACGAAGTAGTTCTGCCGTCCACCTCGACGGAATCTTCTGCCGCCCCCCGTCGACCGATGCTCCGCCGTCTCCGCCGACCGAGGCGGCTCCGCCGTCTACATCGTTCGAAGTACACGGCCACCGCACACGTGAACGAGAATCGGTTCATGGTCGAGGCGCATAACAGTCAGGACGGGCTCGCGGCACCACTGTGGGTCCGCCGACCCGAGGTGCTGCACCGGGTCGCCTACGCGGTCGCCGCGCTGGTGTTCACCGGTCAGATCGTGGCAGCCGTACTGAGGGGCTCGGACTGGCCGACGGCCCTCTCCGTGCTCCTCGCCGGCGGCGGTGTCACCCTCTCGTGGTGGAAGCCGTGGGCAGGACTGGTCGTGACGAGCGCGGCGTCCTTCGCCGTCACAGCGGTGGGCCACGACCCCCTGTCGGTGTGGATGATGGCGGTACTCGTGCTGTTCTCGGTCACCCTCAGGGGAAAGCAGCCCCTGGCCGGAACCGGCATCGTGGCGGCGTTCTTCCTGGGGGCGTTCATGACGCTCGGAGGATTCCGCGGCGGCGCGGTCGTGGGAGCCGCCGCCATCTTCTCAGCCGTGGCGGGAGGTGCGACAGGGGCCGCGCTCCGCATCCATCGAGAGCACTGGTGGACCCTCGAGGAACGAGCCGAGAGCGCCATCGCCACCCGCGAGATCGAAGCCACCCGACGAGTGACCGAAGAAAGACTCCGCATCGCCCGAGACCTCCACGACGTCATCGGCCACCAGGTCGCGATGTTGAGCCTGCACCTCGGTGCCGCGGAGATAGGGCTGCCCGAAGACGCCGAGTCCTCCCGGCAGGCCCTCGTCTCGGCCAGGTCCAGCGCCCGCACCGTCGTCGTGGAGACGCAACGCATTCTCGCGCTCCTGCGCCTCGAGGACGACGCGTACGAAGACGAGGCACTGCGGCCGACCCCGGCGCTCAGCGGCCTGGAAGGACTCATCGCCTCTTTCGAGAGCATCGGCCTCGACATCCGGCCCTCCATCGACATCCCCGACGGTTTCGTGGAACCCAGCGTCGGCGTGACGGTCTACCGGGTCGTTCAGGAGGCACTCACCAATGCCTACCGGCATGGAGAGGGGACGGCGACGGTGGATGTGGGCGAGCGCGACGGCAGGATCTGCGTCACGGTGGAGAACCGCGTCGGTCACACCCCCGGCGGCTCCGGGTCGGGCAGCGGACTCGGACTCGTGGGGATGCGCGAACGCGTCGAGTCCTCCAGCGGGCGGCTGACGATCGACAATCACGACGGGCGATTCCGGGTCCACGCGGAGTTCAGCCCCCTGGGAGCCGTCGTCCGATGACGCGCATTCTGATCGTCGACGACCAGGACGACATCAGGGCCGGGATCCGGGCGATGCTTCGGCTCGACCCGGGTCTTGTTGTCGCGGGTGATCTCTCCGATGGACTCCAGGTCGTCCCGTTCCTCCGGGACCACCCCGTCGACCTGGTGCTGATGGACATCCGGATGCCCGGCATCGACGGTGTCGAAGCCACCCGCCGGATCCGCGAAGAGCATCCGCCCGAAAAGACGCGGGTGATCGTGCTGACCACGTTCGACCAGGACGACATCGTCCTCGCAGCACTGCGCGTGGGCGCCAACGGTTTCCTGAGCAAGACCGTGAGCCCCGCTGAACTCGTCGCCGGAATCGCCGAGGTCGTCGGCGGTGGCGGTGCGCTGTCGGCCGCCGCGACGGCCGCGCTGATCGGCCACATGACCCACAGTCCGCCCCCGGTGATCGACCGGGAACTGCTGCGACGCTTCGACGCTCTCACCCCCAGGGAGCGGGACGTGGTCGTTCTTGTCGCCAGCGGTCTCGGCAACGACGAGATCGCGGCCCGGCTGTCCGTGTCGCCGTTCACCGTGAAGACGCATGCCGTGCGGGCCATGACGAAGGTCGGTGCACGTGATCGAGCGCAACTCGTCTCGTTCACCTTCCGGGCCGGCCTCTATCCCTGAGCCCGAGCAGAGGTCATTGGCCTAAGAGTCATCCCGTAATGGGATGCCGTCCGACCAGTTCCTGTTCGGGGGTGTCGCCTCTGGGCGGGGCGTTCCCTACTGGGGCGGCTGTTCCGACGTGGCCCTTGTGCCGCTCGCGCGCGGGTCGGGTCTCATTCGGGGTGGGCCGGTTCCGGTCGGTGGTGTTTGGCCGAGCAGAGGCCCGCGGCCTGGGAATTCCAGGACGTTGGGCTGCCGCGTGGGTGCGGCCCCTGCGGGGGCGGGCACCGCGCTGCGGTTGACTCGACAGGGCTTCTTGCAGCCCTTCTGCGAACAAGATCTGTGTCATGCGGGCCTGGACTGTGTCCAGGCCCGCTGTGCTGGGGTCGTCTGGGTTGCTGAACCGGACGTGTGCGGCCAGGGCTCCGGAGACCATGTCCCGGTCGGCGACGAGGCCACAGGAGGTGCAGCGGTGGACCCGGTCGGCGAGCGTCTTCTTCACTTCTGCGCCGCACAGGCAGGTCTGTGACAGCTTCGTCGTGAACGTTGATGCGCGCAGCATTCGGCCGCCGGCCTTCTCGCATTCGCGGCCGACGGCGGCGGTGAGCCGGCCGGGTGTGGTGGCTTGCAGGGCTTTGCCCCACAAGCGGTACCAGGTGCGTATGTCGCAGTCTTCGACGACGAGGTTTGCGCCGTGGTCGGTGATGATGCGCTCGGCGATGCGCCGGGCGCGGTGGTCTCTCGCTGCGGCCTCGGTCGCGGCGGCTTCGGCGAGACGGGCGCGGTTGAGGCGGTAACCGGCCGACAGGTCATCCCTGCGGTACGCCTGCTTCGGCACACCAGCCGTGTTTGCCGCCCGGGCACCACCAGGGACCTGGACGTGACGCGCGGGTAGTCCGGCTTGTTGGCGGCGTTCAGCGCGGGCCTGCTGCCGCTTCGACGGCCCGTACTGGCTCTGGTTCGTTGCCCGGCGGGAGCGGTCGAGAGCGCGTTTACGGCCGCGTTCCTTTCGGCGGGCTTTCTCTAGCGCGGCGCGTTCCGTGTCGGTGAGTTCGGCTCGGGTTGCCTGTATCTCTCCGTCGGCGGGGTCGAGCGTGTCAGGGAAGGAGACGACAGACAGGTTGGACACGTTGCCGTCGATCCCACCGACCCGGCCGAGCTCGGCCGCTGCCTTGCGGCGGGCACGGGTACCGGGTGATGCGTAGCCGCCGGTGAGCACCATCAGATGGGCCTCGTACGCCCAACCTCCAGGTGCGGCGGTGTCGCGGTGGCGGACCAGGTCGACCTTGTGCCAGGTATCGGGGTTGTTCAGGAAGTGCACAAGGCGGGGCCAGCGGCCCGCGCCTGAGGGCAGCCGGACCGGGAGTATGAGGTCTCCGCGCTGGGAGTCGGCGCCGCCGGTGAAGACGACAGCCAGAGGTCCAGTGTGGTCCCACCAGGTCGCAGCCCGCGTCTCCGCCGTGCCTTTCGCGGTCACTTCGCCGGTCGGCACACGGCCCGCGGGCCGGGCCGGTACTGGCAATCGTCGGGGCTGCTCGAGGACACTCGTTCCCGGCGGCAGCATGATCGCCTGCTCCGGGGTCATCCCCTCCACGCCGAGACTGCGATGCCGGTAGACGGCGAGGTGCCCGGCCAGGGTGCCGTGCAGGCGGAACGTCTCCCACTTCCGAGCGGTCGTATGCGACCGGGCCCGGCCGGGGATCCGGGTGTAGTCCCACCACGTGCCGGTCTTCGGCCGGCCGAACTTGCGACCGGTCGCATCCGGGAACAGGTGACGGACTACGCCTTCCCACACCGAGTCGGCCTGATGCATCACCAGCGCCTTCGTCACATGATGGCCGAGGTGCTTGGACCTCTCCATGTGCCGGTAGCCGCGCCGCTCCATCCCTTCGCGGGACAAGCCCAACGCCTGCCGCCACGCTTTCGCGTCCGTCTCGCGGCGCACGTCGCCGGCCCAATAGGCATCTACCGCGTCGCGGGCATCCCGCTGCAGGACACGCTTGATGGACCACATCGCCGAGTACAGGTTCTCCGCACGATGCAGGTCCTCCAGTCGGTGGACGTCCAACGGCAGGCGGATCACCGCCAGCTCGGTGTCCTCGCCGCGCTTCCAGCGTTCGCGTTTGTTCTTGCCGCGGAACCGGCGCGCAGGAGCGGCATCGGAGGTGGGCATCACATCGAGCCGAATCGTGCTCACGGACTTTCCCACCTCCTTTGGAACTCGCAACGTACGAGGACCTGTCCGGCCATGCGACGTCTCGGCAATCACACACAAGCTATCCGCCGCCACCGACAACGGCTTGTGCAGCCAGTCAGGTTGACTGTCTACGATCTTGGTCATGCATCTGCGTCTACGTCTCGCACGCTGCACCACTGCCGAGCTGCGGGCCTGGACTGGGTTGTCCGGGCCGCAGATGCAGCGGCGTGTGGAACAACTGTGGGAGAAGAAGCCGGATCCGGGCCGCGGCCGGCCCTGGGCACTGCCGTTCGCCGACCGGATCCCTGCTGATCGTCCTCGCCTACCGGACGAACCTCACCATGCAGCAACTCGGCTCACTATTCGGCATTTCCGATTCGGCTGTGCACCGCGTAGTCGACCGACTCGCCGGGCCGCTCGCCGAACTCCTCGGCCCACCACCCACCGACCGCAGCGAACTGTGGATCGTCGACGGAACGCTGATTCCCGTCCACGACAACCGGAAGACGGCGAAATCGAAAAATTATCGGCATAGTGTAAACATCCAGGTCGTATGCCGGGCCCGCGACCGCAGGATCGTCGCCGTCGGCGACGCCTGGCCCGGCAACCGCAACGACATTGTCGTCTTCCGCGAAACGGTCGGACGAACCCTGCCCGACCATCACACGCTGTCCGGTGACGGCGGCTACCGCGGAAGCGACCGGATCCGCACACCACACCGCGGAGCGGACGGACGCCGCATCAAAGACCGCAACTATCGACGGTTCCGCAAACGGCGCGCCCTCGCCGAACACACCCTTGCCCGGCTCAAAGACCACCAGATCCTCCGCCAATGCCGTCGCCGCGGCGACGGCATCAACCACGCCGTCGCCGGCGTCGCAGCACTACACAACCTGAAGCTCGACGCCGGGTGAGACGATGCCCAGCGGGATGCCTCGGGCCTCGCTGGCCACCGAGCGCTTCAGTCCCTGCTTGCCCCGGTCCACCGGGGAGCGCCCGGCGACTTCGCCACCGCAGGGAGCCTTGGTAATGCAGCCGTCAACGGCCAACTCGCCCAGCTCAAGGCCGACCATCCGGTGTATGCCTCAAGCACCAGGGCGTGCAGCTGCCCGGTTATCCCGAGTTGGGCCCAGTAGGCGACTCGTCGTCGGATGGTGCGGTCCGAGCATCCAGGAGTCGCGACCCGCTCGTAGCCGGAGCCGTGCATCAAGGCGGCGATTACGTGGTCGAACACAACGCGGTCCGCGATGCGCGGGTTGTGGCAGCCCAACGGATGGCTGTCCACGTGCTCCGGTAGCAGCGCCGCGAACTGGTCCCACAGGGGTTCGAGCAGGCATGATGGCAGGACAGGCACGAGCCCTCCGGTGATCACTGAGCGTAGAGAACTCCATGGTCACCATGGCTCGTGCCTGCTCGACTTCCGGGGTCGCCCTCATCAACGGCGCACGCCTACTGCCGGGCGCTCTTAGGCGCCCCGAAGCCCGAGATCGGTACCGCTGCGGAGGTCAGGGAATCCCTGGGCGATCAGGGCCGCCGGCTCGAGGCACGCATGCCGAGCAGCCGTATCGGTCGGGGCGTCGGCGCAGCCGAGCCGCTCGTATCCGGCCACGGCGGTGCGAAGCTTCTTCGCGACGGAACGCAGAGTCGCGAAGCCCTCGCGCCGGTCGATCTGCTCCAGGGCAAACGACGCATCCGCCCCGGTGGCTTGTGCCGCGGCGCCGCAGCGGGCCGTGAACATCGCCGGTGACGAGGTTGAGCAGGGCGATCCCGTGCCCGAGCCGAACCGTGTCTCATCGGCGGAGAGACGGTCCTCGACGACCGTCCTGACGTGTTCCGCGACAGCCGCCCGGGTCGACTCGGTGGCCGCCGCCCGGCCCGCGGACGCGACGGGTGACGCCACCCGGTGAGCACCGGTCCCGGCAGGGGCGTCGCTGCAACCCGTCAGCAGCGCCACAGCCGTCATTCCGGCGCCTGCCATCCACATCAGCCGTCGCCGCTTCACCTGGTTCCGCCCCCAACTGCGCTCGTGTCGGGCACGATCGTAGCCCCGGCCTCGCCGGGTGCGTTCGGTGGGCCGGAGTGATCGAGGGCCGCGGCGGCAGCGGGCCGGTCGGTCCGCTCTCTCACCGGCGATCGATGCGCGTGCGGAAATTCCCGGCCGTAGAGGCCGGACATGGCGGAGACTCCTCTCATGGCTGACATGGGGGCGTTCCGGGAAGCGGTCACGGCGTGGGCGGCCGGTGGTCCCGGCGACCCCGCACGCGAGCTGGCCGCCCGGCTGCCCGTCCGGACGGCCGTGCTGCTCGAAGGGCCGAGCGATGTCGCGGCGGTCGATGCGCTGGCCGCGAGCCGCGGCCGGAACCTCGCCGCCGAAGGAGTCTGCGTCGTTTCGATGGGCGGTGCGATGAACGTCGGGCGCTATGCCCGCCTGCTCGGGCCACCTGGTCTCGGCCTCCGCCTCGCAGGACTGTGCGACGCGGCGGAGCGGTCCTACTACGCCCGCGGCTTGCAGCGGGCCGACGCGGCAGAGGAGTTCTTCGTCTGTGCGGCGGATCTGGAGGACGAGCTCATCCGCGCGCTGGGCGTGGCCCGGGTGAAGGAACTCGTCCAGGAGGAGGGCGACTTGCGTGCCCTGCAGACCTTCCTGCACCAGCCCGCGCAGCAGGACCGCAGCTCACAACAGCAGTTGCGGCGCTTCCTCGGCACGAAGAAGGGACGCAAGATCCGCTACGGCCATGTGCTCGTCACGGCGCTCGACTCCGACCGCATACCGGCCCCGCTCGACGGCCTGCTCACCAGTCTCTGATCGACCAGCTCTCTGCCCAGGAGTCCGGACGTCCCCTCGGGGACGGCCCCCGTACGGTTGACCGGGCAGGGTCGGCTTCCACCATGCCGATCATTCAGAAGCGACACCGCTGAATCCGATGAAAAGGCGCTATTGGACTTCAGGATCGCGCCCGGGCAGTGTGGGACCCTCCCCCTTTTCCGGGGCACCCTGTCCCTGCACCACCCGGAGATCACCCGATGAACCACGTCGCGGACCCCGAGCGCTACAACGGCACCATGCGCTACCGGCGCACCGGGCGCTCAGGACTCGACCTTCCTCTCCTGTCCCTGGGTTACTGGCACAACTTCGGAGACGACCGGCCGTTCGAGTCCCAGCGAGAGATCGCTCTGCGGGCCTTCGACCTCGGTATCACCCACCACGACCTCGCCAACAACTACGGTCCGCCGTACGGCTCCGCCGAGATCAACTTCGGGCGCCTGATGAAGCAGGACCTCGCGCCGTACCGGGACGAGATGGTGATCTCCACCAAGGCCGGCTGGGACATGTGGCCGGGCCCCTACGGTCAGGGCGGTGGCTCCCGCAAGTACGTCCTCGCCTCGCTCGACCAGTCCCTGAGCCGCATGGGCCTGGACTACGTGGACATCTTCTACTCCCACCGACTCGACGCCACCACGCCGCTCGAGGAAACGATGGGCGCGCTGGACACCGCCGTCCGCCAGGGCAAGGCCCTCTATGTCGGTATCTCCTCCTACGACGCCGAGCGCACCCGTGAGGCGGTCGCCATTCTGCGCGACCTCGGCACCCCGCTGCTGATCCACCAGCCGTCGTACAACATGTTCAACCGCTGGATCGAGACCGAGGGCCTGCTGGACACGGCGGAGCAGGAGGGCTTCGGTGTCATCGGTTTCACCGCGCTCGCGCAGGGGCTGCTGACCGGCCGCTACCTCGAGGGGATCCCGACCGACTCGCGGGCCGCGCAGGACAAGTCCTTCGACACCTCCTGGCTGTCCGAGGACGTACTGCACCGGCTGCGGGCCCTCAACGACATCGCCGCCCGCCGCGGCCAGTCGCTGGCCCAGATGGCTCTCGCGTGGGCCCTGCGGGACGAACGCGTCACGTCCCTCGTCATCGGCGCCTCCCGTGTCGAGCAGCTGGAGCAGAACGTCGCCGCGCTGGAGAACCTCCACTTCGGCGCCGAGGAACTGGCCGAGATCGACAAGTACGCCACGGACGCGGGCGTCGACCTGTGGCAGAGCGCCCGCCTCGGCAGCCTCTCCTGATCGTCGGTCCGGACGGGCACCCCCGCGCTCACCCGCGGGGCCGGGGGCGGGGCGTGCCGGGGTCCGGGCGTCGGATGCGGGTCAGGGCGCGACGAACAGGGTCGGGAAGCGGGGTGCCAGCCATGGCTTGCGCCCCCAGGCCAGTACCCGGCCGCGGCTCATGGCCAGCCAGGGGTTGCACCGCCCCAGCGCGATGAGCAGGAACGTGACGGGCTCGGTGAGCAGCGTGCAGTCCGAGCGGGTCGGCCGCTGCGGTGTCACGTCGACGGTGCCACCGCTGAAGGTGACGCCGAATTCGGTCCCGCCCCACAGACGGAGTGTGTACCGGGCGGTCAGGTCGGCGACGGCCGAGGCGTCGGCGACACGTGGCATGGCCGCCAGCAGGAACGGCAGGCACAGCTCGACCCGGGCCTGATCGATCATGTGCGGCCGGCCCACCGCCCGGGCGAGGTCGTAACCGTGGCCGAGCATGTGCGTCAGCAGGTAGGAGGCCAGTACGGACCGGTCCATGGGGCCGAGCGGCGTGACGAGTGCCCCGTCCGCGGACCCGTCCGGGCCCGCCTGCGCCGCCGCGTCGAGGAACGCCTCCGCCTGCTGCACGATCATCGCCGCCAGGGGCCTCGCGCCGCGCTCCCCGAACGCCGCGAGCGCTCGCGCATTGGCCTCGGCCAGGCTCTGGGGCGTGCCGTCCCCATAGGGGCGTTCGCGTCCTGCGGCGAGGTCGGCCATCAGCTCGTTGGCCTGCGCCAGATGGGCGGCGGCCTCTCCCACGGTCCACTCCGAGTTCGGCACGGGTCCGTTCGTGTCGGCCACCTCGGTCAGCAGGGCCGCGATGTCTGCGGCGGTTTCGCGTATCGCCCGCCCCAAGCCCGCGGGCAGACTGCCCTCGGTGTCCACTCGCGTCCCCGCATCCATGGCGTTGCACTCCCTCGTCGTACCGGCCGCGCTCGTCGTGCACGTAGCTGCGCCACCCAATCAGCCTCGGCAGCCTGCGGCAAGAGCCAGAGCAGCGCTGCTCAAGACCCTTACGAAGTGGTCCGTTGCGTGTGCGTCCCGGCAGTGACGACACACCGCTTGCGGCGGTAGGCGTCAGGGATGCGCGGGGGTGTCCCGGCGCCGCCGCTCCCCCGTGTCCGCAAAGCGGGGAAGAGGCCGGGTGCGGGCCAGCAGCAGGGTGGCGTCGTCGGACGGTGGGTCGCTGCGCACGGCGGCGACGGCTTTCGCCGACAGTTCGTGGAGCACCGGCGTCGGATGAGCCAGGGCGGCGGCGAGACGGTGTATGCCGGACTCGATGTCCTCGGACCGGGACTCCACCAGTCCATCGGTGTAGAGGGCGATCAGGGTGCCGTCCGGGATCTTCATGCGGGCAGACTCGTACAGCCCCACCCCCAGCCCGATGGGGACGCCTGCGGGGACCTCGGGGACCGTAGCCTGTCCGGCGGGGTCGACGACGACGGGTGGGGGGTGGCCCGCGCGCGTCACGTCGAGGAGCCGTTCGATCGGGTCGTAGACGACGTACAGACACGTCGCGGCCAGACTGGGAACGGCGAGATCCGCTTGGTCCGCCTTCTCCTGTGCCAGACGGGCCACCGTGCGGTCGAGCCGACTCAGCAGCACCGCAGGGGGCAGATCCATGTCGGCCAGTGTGTGCAGTGCGATTCTGAGCCTGCCCATCGCGGCCGCCGCCGCGATGCCGTGCCCGACGACATCGCCCACGACGAGTGCCACCCGGTCCCGGGGCAGCGGAATCACGTCGTACCAGTCGCCTCCCACCCCGTGTTCCATGTCGGCGGGCAGATAGCAGTAGTCCACATCGAGGGCCGGCCCGCCGGACACATGAGAAGGCAGTAGATCGCGCTGCAGCGCCAGGGCGGCCGCGCGCTCGCGGGTGTAGCGATTGGCGTTGTCGAGGCTCAGGGCGGCGCGGTCCACGAGCTCCTCGGCGAGGAGCAGGTCGTCCCTCTCGAACGGGTCCGGGTTGTCGGTCCGTACGAAGACCGCGATACCGAGCACACGGCCCCGCGCCTGGATCGCCACCATCATCACGGAGTGCATACCGGTCTCATGGATGATGCGTGAGCGCTGCGGATCGCTCACCAGCCAGGAGTGGAGGGACGGGTTCAGCACCGGCTCCAGATAGGACTCGCCGCTGGTGAGGACCTGCGTGAACGGTGAGGCCGACGGGACGTAGACCGGCTGCCCGGGCTCCCACAACGACTCCGGGATCCCTTCGTGGATCGAGGCCACCCCCGCCCGGCGGAAGACGGGGATGCGTCCCGCGTCCATCCCGAGCCGCGCCAGGGGCTCCTCACCCAGTGGTACGGCCTCCGCGAGGTCCACGGTGGTGTAGTCGGCCAGGCGCGGGACGACGAAGTCGGCCAGTTCCTGCCCTGTGCGCATGACGTCCAGCGTGGTGCCGATCCGGGTGCTGGCCTCATTGAGCAGCATGAGCCGCTCGCTCACGAGCCGCCGGTAGGCGGCGGCACGGCCGTCGCTGGCCGCGGCCAGCCATCTGGTCGCGCCGTCCCTCGTGGAGAGCCTGGAGATCTGCAACTGCACATCCAGGTGATGACCGCCCCTGTGGCGCAGCCGCACGGTGCCCGACCAGCCTCCCGGTGCGGCGGCTCCCCGTAGGACGGCCGCGACGAACGGGCCGGGGTCGGCTGCGGCGAGCAGGTCGGCCAGGGGCCGTCCCAGCACCTCGCGGGCGGTGTAGCCCAGCAGGGTGTGGGCGGCCTGCGTCCAGCCGGCGACCGTGCCGTCCGCATCGATGACCGCCGTCACCGCGCCGTCCGAATCCGCGCCCTCGCCGCTCGCAAGGGGATCGCGGTCGGCAGCGGCTTCGTCAGCGCTGCCCATGGCCTTCCCCCGGTGACGGGCAGGACCGTCGCCCCGCCGGCGCCCGAAGCGGGGAAGCGGCGGGCCGGAGGCGGCCGCGGACACACGGCGTTACGAGGACAACCGGGCCACGGGCCCCGATGAAGTGGCTCAGCGTGTCGTTGTGGGCCATGTAGTCATTTTCTCTCCGTACCGCGGCCGGTGGGTGACCACCGGACCCTCCCTCGCCGGATGATCGGCCCGCGCACGGACCGGGCCACGTACGGTCCGCTCGGGTGCCGTGCTGCCCGGCGTCCGGCCCCCGGCAGATGCAAAGACCGCGCGGCCCCCGGCGCGATGTCGCCGGGGACCGCCCCCTCTCATCCGGTCGCGGGTCCGCGCAGCTCCGGCGGCTCGTTGTCCAGGGCGAGATCGGTGTCGGCGTCGAATCCGACCGCGGCGTGCCCGACCGTGGGGTGGGCTATGTCGGTGCCGAGATCGAAGGCGGCGTCGTCCACCGCGTGCGCCAGCTCTTCGTCCTCCCGACGCCGGACGGCGTCGCGGTGGTGTTCACTCATCCGCTCGACAAGACCGCGGACCCCGTCGTGGGCTTCCTCGTGGGCATCAGCTTCACTCATGGCGGTCATCGTCGGTGCAGGCAACGGTCCGGGACAACCGATCTTCGGGGAACAAATCGTCAACTCCCCGGCCAGGCGGGAGCGGGTGCCGTCACGCACCGTGTCCCCGCGCCGTGCGGTCGTGCCGCCAGGCACCGGGCCGTAGGTGCCGGCCACAGCGTCCGTCCAGGGCGTGCCGCCGTTCCGGCCCCGGGAGCGGGACCCGTTTACCGCCCTCGCGGATGGCCCGGACCACATTCCCGCACCGGAGCGCTCCTGCACCCCGCCCTTCCGTTTCCTCGCGCGTTCACAAAGCACGTCGTTTATTGTTCAATCAGTGGGGGGCAGTAGGAGGTCGCACCATGACAGAGCTAGGACTGAGCGACACGGTGGGGATTCTGGGGCAGCCCGGCGTGCGCACACGACGCAGCAGTGCCGGGCTCGGATGGGAGCGGCTGTATCTCTCGACACAGGAGGAGCAGCCCTACCACGCCGAATTCGATCCGGCACCCACGCATCTGCTGATCCTTCATCTCAGCGGACCGGTCACCGTGCGGCGGGGGCACGGCTCGGGAACACGTACCCGGAAGATCCCCGCCGGAGGGCTGTTCCTGCAGCCGGCCGGCCGGACCCTGTCCGTCGAGCTCGGCGGACGGCTCGACACGGTCCACGCCTACCTCACGGACGAGGCGCTGCGCGAAGCCAATGAGGGACGGGCCGTCGAGCTGTCGGAGGAGCTAGGGACCTCGGATCCGCTCGCCGAGCAGCTCGTCCTCGCGCTGGAGGGCACTGCGCGACGCTGGGAGCCGTCGGCGCGGACCTACACCGACCAGCTGACGGAGATGCTCGCCGCCCAGCTCGTACGACGGCACGGCACCCGCCCCGTCGAACCGCGGCCGCTCCGGTCCGGGCTGTCCGGAAAGCAGCTCGCGACCGTGCGCGAGCTCATGGAGGAGCGCCTCGCCGAACCGCTGCCGATCGCCGACCTCGCCGCCGCGGTCTCCTTGAGCGGCAGCCAGTTCACCCGGCAGTTCCGGGCGAGCACGGGGACCTCACCGCACCAGTACCTGCTGTCACTGCGGCTGGAGCAGGCGTGCCGGCTGCTGCGCGCCGGAACCATGGCCATCGGTGAGGTGGCCGTCGAGTCCGGTTTCTCCCACCAGGAGCATCTGACACGGGTGATGCGCGCACGGCTCGGCACCACTCCGGCGGCCCTGCGCCGCGCGGGCTGAGGCCGCGGCGCCCGGTCACGCACCCGAGCCTCAGCGTTCCAGCACCAGTGCCAGCGCCTGTCCCACTCCGATGCACAGCGCGGCCAGCCCCCTGCCGCTGCCCGCCGCGGCGAGCTGGTGGGCGACCGCCCCGGTGATCCGGGCACCCGAGGCGCCCAGCGGATGACCGATGGCGATGGCCCCGCCGCGCGGATTGACGACCGAGGGGTCGATTTCCGGCAGCGCGGCCAGGCAGCCCAGCACCTGGGCGGCGTAAGCCTCGTTGAGCTCGATCGTACGGAGGTCGTCGGGTGCCACCTCCGCCTTGGTCAGCACCTTGCGGATGGCGTCCACCGGCCCGAGTCCGAAGTACCGCGGGTCGATGCCCGTGACCGCGGCCGCCCGTACCCGTGCGAGGGGCTCCCTGCCGATCGCGGCGAGTCCGTCCTCGTCGGCGAGCAGGAGGGCCGCCGCCCCGTCGTTCAGCGGGGAGGCGTTGCCTGCGGTGACGGTCCCGTCCGCGAGGAACGCCGGCTTCAGTGCGGCGAGGGCCTCCAGCGAGGTGGTGTCGCGGATGTTCTCGTCGCGCGGCAGCGTGACGCCCCGGGGAGGAACCACCTCGCCGTCGTACAGCCCCTCGCTCCAGGCACGTGCGGCGTTGCGATGGCTGGCGAGCGCGAACGCGTCCTGGGCCTCACGGGTGATGCCGTGCTTGGCACCGACGAGTTCCGCGCTCTCGCCGAGCGGGATCGTCCACTCCTGGGGCATCTCCGGGTTGACCAGCCGCCAGCCGAGGGTCGTGGAGTGCAGCTGCTGGTCCTTCGCGGGAAAGGCCCGCTCCGGCTTGGGCAGCACCCAGGGGGCGCGGCTCATGGACTCGACGCCACCCGCGACGGCGACGGAGGCGTCACCTAGAGCGACGGCGCGGGCCGCCTGGATGACGGCCTCCATCCCCGAACCGCAGAGCCGGTTGACCGCTGCCCCGGGCACGGTGACGGGGAGTCCCGCGAGCAGGACGGCCATCCGGGCCACATCGCGGTTCTCCTCTCCGGCTCCGTTGGCGTTTCCGAACAGAACGTCGTCGATGCGGGCCGGGTCCAGAGACGGGCTGCGGTCCAGAAGGGCCCGCAGCACGCCTGCCGCCAGGTCGTCCGGGCGGACGCCGGACAGGGCGCCGCCGTAGCGGCCGAACGGGGTCCGGACGGCGTCGACGATGTACACATCTCGCGGTCGCTCGATCATCAAGGGCTCCTTGCGGGTCAGCAGTTGAGGACGACGGGGGTGAGGGCGACCACCTGGGAGACCGTCACGCCGGGCGCCGTCTCGACCAGTTCCAGGCCCCACGGGGTGACGTCCAGAACGCACAGGTCGGTGATGATCCGGTCCACGCACGCACGTCCCGTCAGCGGCAGCGTGCATTCTTCGACGATCTTGGGGGTGCCGTCCTTGGCGGTGTGCTCCATCAGCACCACCACCCGGCGGGCCCCGTGGACGAGGTCCATGGCACCGCCCATGCCTTTGATCATCTTTCCGGGAACCGCCCAGTTGGCCAGATCCCCGCGCGCCGACACCTGCAGCGCACCCAGGACGGCGGTGTCGATGTGCCCGCCGCGGATCATGCCGAAGGAGAGCGAGGAGTCGAAGAAGGACGCCCCCGGCCGTACGGTGACGGTCTCCTTGCCCGCGTTGATGAGGTCGGCGTCGACCTCGTCGGGCGCCGGGTAGGGCCCGACGCCGAGCAGTCCGTTCTCGGAGTGCAGGACGACGTCGACGTCAGGTGGCAGATGGTCGGCCACCAGCGTGGGCAGCCCGATGCCGAGGTTGACGTAGTCTCCGTCGCGCAGCTCGCGCGCGGCCCGCGCCGCCATCTCGTGCCTGTTCCAGCTCACCGTGTGCACACCGCCTCGTACGAGCGCCGGGAGAGAAGCCGGTTCATCACTCCCGCACCGTCCTCTTCTCGATCCCCTTGTCGGCGGCCTGTTCGGGGGTGAGCGCCACGACGCGCTGCACGAACACGCCCGGCACGTGCACCTCGTCGGGGTCGAGCACACCGGGCTCGACCAGCTCCTCCACCTCGGCCACCGTGATGCGGCCGGCCATCGCCGCGAGCGGGTTGAAGTTCCGGGCCGCGCGATGGAAGACGAGGTTGCCGTGCCGGTCCCCACGGGCGGCCCTGACCAGGGCGTAGTCCGTGGTGATGGCGCGTTCCAGGACGTACTCGGTGTCGTCGAAGACCCGCACTTCCTTGGGCGGTGAGGCGAGGGCGACCGATCCGTCGGGGGCGTAGCGCCACGGCAGACCGCCCTCCTGGACCTGTGTGCCGACGCCTGCCGGGGTGAAGAAGGCCGGAATGCCGCAGCCTCCGGCGCGCAGCCGTTCCGCGAGGGTGCCCTGCGGAATCAGCTCCACCTCCAGTTCGCCTCCGAGGTACTGGCGCGCGAATTCCTTGTTGTCACCCACGTACGAGCCGGTGACCCGGGCGATCCGGCCCGCGGCCAGCAGGACGCCGAGGCCGCGGCCGTCCACACCGCAGTTGTTCGACACCACTCGCAGATCGCTCACCCCGCTCGTGTACAGGGCGCCGATGAGGACCTCCGGCACGCCGCTCAGCCCGAAGCCTCCGACGGCGAACGACCGGCCGTCCGCCACGTCCGCCAAGGCCTCCTCGGCCGTTGCCACTTGCTTGTCCATGACTGCTCCTTACCGCCCGAGCACCTGACGGAGGGCGCCCAGCAGTTCCGCCCGGGCCGATGCCGCGTTCCCGGGGGCACCCGTGCGCCGCCATGCGACATGGCCGTCCGGTCGTACCAGCAGCGCACCGTCCTCGGCGATCTCCGAGACACGGCTCCATTCGCCGTACGCGTCACGGGAGTCGGGGTCCCCGATGCGCACGGACCGCACCGGTACGCCGAGTTCGTCCCGGCAGGCGTCCGCAGCCGACTCCCACACCCCGCCCGCGAGCCCCGTGAGGACGGTGAAGACGCCCTTGCCGACGACGTCGAGCGTGGAGATCCGTCCGCCTCCGGCGTCGACCAGCCAGGCATGCGGGACCTTGGCGCCGGGCCTGGTCGTCGGGCGCGCGACCAACTCCGGGTCCACCGAGCGGTCTTCGTCCGGACCGTCGCTCGGGACGACCGCACCGGAGACATAGCGCTGGTTCATCTCGACGCCGTGCGCGTTGAATTCGTAGTTCTTCAGCTGGACCGCGTCCTCGAGGAGGCGTCGCTTCTTCGCACCCTCGGCGGTCGAGGCCCGCAGCGCCGCAAGGCCCTCGGCGATGCTCTCCTCGTCGCTTCCCGCTCCGACGCCGAGCACGTCGAAGACGGGTCCGAACTGGTCGCGGCTGAGGTTGGCCCGCTCCACGATCTGCCGTCCGACGGGGGCGCGTTCGGCGGTGTAGCTGTCGAGCAGCGCGGGCCCCGCCTCACCGCGGATCACCATGGCCAGCTTCCACGCGAGGTTGTAGGAGTCCTGGATCGAGGTGTTGGAGCCGAGACCGTTGGACGGCGGGTGCCGGTGCACGGCGTCACCCGCGCAGAACACCCGTCCCGCTCCGTAGGAGGCGGCGTAGCTGTGGTTGACGGTCCACAACGAGGTCGAGGTGATCTCCACCGGCAGCTCGGGGTCACCGATGAGGTCGCGCACGATGCGCCGTGCCTCTTCCTCGTCCACCGCGGGCGGCGGCTGCTCGATGTCGTAGCCCCAGACCAGCAGCCACTCGTTCCACGGACGGACCATACGGACCAGGCCCATGCCGATGCCGCCCGTCTCCGCTCCCGGGCGCAGCACCCAGTACAGGACGCTCGGACGGTGCGCGCAGTACCGCGTGAGATCGGCCTTGAAGACGATGTTCATGCTGCCGGCCTTGCCCATCCGCCCGTCGAAGGGCAGGCCGAGCTGCTCCGCCACCGAGCTGCGTCCGCCGTCCGCGCCGATGAGATAACGGGCGCGCACGGTGAACTCGTCGCCGCGGATCCGGTCGCGCAGCAGCGCCGTGACGCCGTCCTCGTCCTGGGTGAAACTGAGGAACTCGGTGTCGAAGCGGATCTTCGCTCCGCGCTCGGCCGCCGTGCTCACCAGGATCGGCTCCAGGTAGGTCTGCGGCAGGTCGATCATCTCGCAGGGGCTCTTGGACGCGTACTCGGTCAGTGTGGCCGGGCCCGTGCCCCAGCTGCGGATCCGGCCGATCTCCTCACCGGCGAGGGCGGTGCACAGGACGGTGTCGCCCATGAGGTGGGACGGACTGCCGACCGCCCGCGCCTCGGCCTCGACGCCGAGATCGCGCAGCACCTCCATGGTGCGCTGGTTCGTGATGTGTGCTCGCGGGGTGTTGGCCAGCCAGCCGTACTTCGTCACCAGCAGGGTGCGTATCCCGTACGTGGCGAGAAGCAGAGCGGCCGAACCTCCGGCCGGGCCGCTGCCGACGACCAGGACGTCGGTGTCGTAGGTGTCCGTGCGGGTCATGTGTGGGCGCTCCTTGGTCAGCCGGCCGACGGGGCGATGCGGAAGGTGTACTCGAGGCGGCGCCATTCCCCGTCGACGGGGCGGCCGTCAGGGGTGGGGCCGGTGTGCGGCGTGAAGTCGACGACGAGCGCGTCCTTGACGCCGAACACGGTGTCGCTGTCGAGGTAGGCGCCGCCGGCCACGAACAGCTGGGTGACGAGCCGCCGGTGACCCGGGGCATCGATCATGAAATGGAGGTGGGGCGCCCTGAAGGGGTGGCGGCCGACCGCGGCAAGCATCTGCCCGACCGGTCCGTCGTCGGGGATCGGATAGGCGGCAGGCAGAAGCGACCAGAAGGTCATCCGGCCCTCCGCGTCGGTGCGTAGCCGGGCGCGCAGCACCGGCCCGTCCAGATCGGGGAGCTGGACGTCGTAGAAGCCGTCCTCATTGGACTGCCAGACGTCCACGACGGCGTCCTTGAGCGGCTCGCCGGCCGTGTCCAGCACCCGTACGTCCACCCACAACGGCGTACCGGGCAGGCCACCGGATATGTCGCTGCCGTGCTCGGTCCCGGGCGGGCCTTCGACGTAGAAGGGCCCGAGCACCGCGGAGGGGGTGGTGGTGGGCGTACGGGAGTTGGTGAGCAGATCCACGGCGCTGGAGATCCCGAGCGTGTCCGACAGCAGCACGAACTCCTGGCGGGTCGGGCCGGAGATCTGCCCGGTGCGGGTGAGGAAGTCGATCGCGTACTGCCATTCGGCGTCGGTGAGGTCGTTGTCCGTCACGAAGGCGTGCAGACGCCGGACGAGGTCGGTGAGGAGGCAGCGGACGCGTGGATCCGGGGCCTGTGCGAAGGAGCCCACGACTTGCTCGGTGAGGCGGGCCACCTGGGCCGTGACGGTGTCGGTCGCCGTGCTCGGTCGGCGCCCGGACCAGGCGTCGGACAGCAGCGCGGCCACGCCCTCGGCGGTCACCTCGCGCGGGTTCGGGTATGGGGTCGCGGCGGCCAGCTCGGCTGCCTTCGCCAAGCCCGATTCCGGCATGCCGAGATCACGCAGCGAGGTGGGACCGCCCAGGGACGCGATCAGGTCGTGGACTCCGGAGGGCGCGTCCGCCGTGCCGAGGGCCTCGGCGATACGGCGCATGGCGTCGGGTGCGGCGGCCGCGTTGTAGGCCATGGCGTGCGGGAGGACGACGGTGTGTGTCTCTGCGTGCGGGAGGTCGAAGCTGCCACCGAGGGTGTGGCACAGCTTGTGGTGCAGGCCCATTCCGACGGTGGCGAGACAGGTGCCGGCAAGCCAGGCCGCGTGCAGCAGATCGGCGCGTGCCCCGGGGTCGGTGGAGTCGTCGGCCAGCCGGGGCAACGCCCGGGCGATACGGGAGATCGCCTCGATGGCCTGCCGGTCGGTGACCGGGTTGGCGTCGGCCGAGTACAGCGCCTCCACGGCGTGCGCCATGGCGTTCACGCCGCTGGTCACGGACATGGCGACCGGGAGGGTGGAGGTGAAGGCGATGTCGTAGACGACGGTCTCGGGCAGGATCGCCGCGGAGGACTGTGTGACCTTGCGCCCGTCGCGGGTCTCGCCGAGCACGGGGGTCACCTCGGAGCCGGCGTACGTGGTCGGCAGGATCACCTGCGGCAGATCCGTGCGCAGGGCAAGCGCCTTCGACAGGCCCGTCGTCGAGCCGCCGCCGACGGCCACCAGACAGTCGGCGGACGCCTCCCGCAGCACGGCGAGCGCCTGCTCGGTCACTTCCACGGGTGTGTGCATCACCGGGCCGTCGAAGTCCGCCACGACCAGATCACCGAGTGCTTCACGGACCCGGGCGGAGGCCCCCGCCGGGGACGAGCCGGACAGCAGCAGCACCCGGCTCCCGCCGAGCCGCTCCACTTCCTCCCGAAGCCGGCCGACGGTACCGGTACCGAAGACCACCCGTGAGGGACGGGATGTATAGACGAACGTCCGCATTGAGTTCCGCCTCCGCATGTCGGTGTTCACGCACCGTGTGCTTGGCCATCGAGTCTGCGAGTTACGCTCATGTGAACGCCTGCACGATCCGACCGTTGTCGCTGCACAAAACGCGCGGTGCGGCCCGGGACGGGGAAAGAGTGCGCCCCTCGCACGGAAGTCGCGTGCCGGGTGGCTCGGTGTGCCGCGGGCTTCCCGGTCGACGGGATTGACAGGTCCGGCACACATTTCGGCGCAGTACGAACATCTGATGGTCCGTCTGGTGGTATTGCCGCCACAACACGGCATGGCCCTCGGGGATCACGCTCGAGGTGCGCGTATCTCTTGACCGGACAGCCCCTCCTCCGACCTTGCGGGAGATCTCCGATGAGACGTCTTCTCATGGCCGTGACCGTTGTCGGTGCGGCCGGCGTGCTGACCGTCGCCCTTCCGGCGAGGGCCAAGGCCGCCGCCCCGTACCCCTACGCACATGCCTGGGCAAAGCCAACTGCGCATGCGAAGGACATTGCTGACGCCACGTCAAGTCCACTGACCACCAATGCCGCAGGGCGCACGGCACCGGCGGCAGCCTGACACCGTGCTCGCCCCGGCCGGTCCGCCCGCAGAGCCCCCGCCGCAGTCCGGGCCCGCGCGGCGAACGGGCTCGCGACGGCGGACGGCGCCACGAGCGAGACACGGGGTTGCGGGTCTCGGGCGGGCGGCCCCGGTGCCTGCAGCGACGACGCCCCCTCGACCCGGTCGCATCGATGACCGGTGGCAGACCCGTTGGGGCGGCCCTAGAGTGAAGAGACGTTTCCCGTCACCGCCGCACCGGTCGGCATCGTGAACGGCCGATGTGCGGCCCGCAGGGGCGAGGCGGCGGCTCGTGGACGTGTCCGGATGCCCCGCTCGTGACCTGGGAAGGGGTGTGGCCCGTGGCCGAAAGCTCCCCCGCGCCTGTGCCCCAGTCGGTGCTGTCGCCGTTGACGACTGCCGCGATCTTCCTGGTGATGACCATCGATCGAGATGGCGAGGAGCCCACCCGCGCGCTGCTTTCCGATCTCAACGGACTGCAGCGGGCCGTAGGCTTCCGCGCCTCCTCCAGCGGAATGCTGAGCTGTGTCACGGGCATCGGCTCCGAAGCCTGGGACCGCCTTTTCGCCGGGCCGCGGCCCGCGGAGTTGCACCCCTTTCGCGAGTTGGCCGGACCGGTGCACCGCGCCGTGTCGACACCCGGTGACCTCTTGTTCCACATCCGGGCCGCCCGGCTGGACCTGTGCTTCGCGCTGGCCGCCGAGATCATGGAGCGACTGCGCGGTGCCGTGACGGTCCTGGACGAGGTTCATGGGTTCAAGTACTTCGACGTGCGGGACCTGCTCGGTTTCGTCGACGGCACGGAGAACCCGGTGGGGCCGGTGGCGAGCGCGGCCGTGCTGATCGGCGACGAGGATCCGCCCTTCACCGGCGGCAGCTACGTCATCGTGCAGAAGTACCTTCACGATCTCCAGGCGTGGAACGCCCTTCCCGTGGAGGCGCAGGAGATGGTGATCGGGCGCCGGAAGCTGTCCGACGTCGAACTGGACGACGAGACCAAGCCGGCCGACTCCCATGTCGCGCTCACCACGGTCGTCGATCCCGACGGCACCGAACGCAAGATCCTGCGCGACAACATGCCGTTCGGCACCGTCGGCGAGGCCGAGTTCGGCACGTACTTCATCGGCTACGCCCGTACCCCCGACGTCACCGAGACGATGCTGGAGCGCATGTTCCTGGGCGCACCGCCGGCGACGCACGACCGCATCCTGGACTTCTCCACCGCGGTCACCGGCTCCCTCTTCCACGTGCCCACCAGTGACTTCCTCGACGACCTTCCCGACCCGCCCGACGCGGACGAGTCCGGGTCCGAGAGCGAGACCGAATCCGACACCGGCGCCGACTCCCCCTGCGTCCACACCGACACCGTGCTCCTCGGGCAGACACGAGCACCGGACGGCTCCCTGGGGATCGGCGACCTGAAGGGCAGGTGACGCCGATGAACAATCTTCACCGCGAACTGGCGCCCATCTCCGCCGTCGCCTGGGCGGACCTGGAGGACGAGGCCCAGCGTACGTTCGAGCGGCATGTCGCGGCCCGCCGGATCGTCGATGTGCCCGAGCCCGGCGGACTCGACCTGTCCGGCGTCGGCACGGGTCATCTGCAGACCATCGACCCACCGGCCACGGGGATCACCGCCCGCACCCGTCTCGTCCAGCCCCTGGTGGAGCTGCGTGTCCCCTTCGTCGTCAACCGCAGGCAGGTCGACGACGTCGCGCGGGGGGCCAAGGACGCCGACTGGCAGCCGGTCAAGGACGCCGCCAGGCAACTCGCCTACGCCGAGGACCGAGCGGTGTTCGAGGGCTATTCCGCGGCCGGCGTCACCGGTCTGCGGGAGAGTTCGTCGAACCAGCCGCTGACACTTCCCTACGAGGTGCGCGAGTACCCGAACGCGGTCAGCCAGGCCGTCACCGCTCTGCGTCTGGCGGGCGTGGGCGGACCGTACACGCTGGCGCTCAGCGCGGAGGCGTACACCGCGGTCAGCGAGACCTCCGACTACGGCTACCCCGTCATCAGGCACATGGCCCGGCTCCTGGACGGCGACATCGTCTGGGCACCCGCCATCGACGGCGCCTTTCTGCTGTCCACGCGGGGTGGCGACTTCGAACTCCACATCGGCCAGGACGTGTCCATCGGCTATCTGTCGCACGACGACGACAGCGTACGGCTGTACTTCCAGGAGACGCTCACCTTCATGGTGTACACCAGCGAGGCGGTGGTGGCTCTCGAGGCACCCGCACCGGGGCCCGACGCCGGCGGAGGGCAGGTGCCGGCATGAAAGTCGGAGTCGTCGGGGTGGGCGCGGTAGGAGCGGCCACGGCACTGTCCCTGGTCGAACGGGGTGGAACCTGCCGGGAGATCGTGCTGATCGACCGCAACACGGCCCGGGCCGACGGCGTGGCGGCCGACATGCGCTACGCGACGCCGCTGTCCCCCACGGTCGACATACGCTCCGGACGCTACGAGGACCTGGCCCATGCCGCGGTCGTCGTGATCACGGCGGGGACGAACGAGAAGGCCGGCGGTGCCACCGACCGGTCCGACCCCGAGGGACGGCTGCGGCTGCTGGAGACCAATGCGAGGGTGTACGCCGACATCGTCCCGCGGGTGGTCGCGGTCGTACCGCAGGCGGTGCTCATGGTGGTCACCGACCCACCGGACCCACTGGCCGACCTCACCCGTGAACTCGCCGGTCACGACCGGGTGTTCTCGACCGGCACGTTGATCGACAGCCTGCGCTTCCGTGTCCAGCTCGCCGACCGGCTCCACGTCCGGCCGCGTGATGTGCAGGCTCTGGTCGTGGGTGAACACGGCACCTCGGAGGTGCTCCTGTGGTCCTCCGCCACGGTCGGCGGCATCCCCGTGACCCGGCTGCTCACTGAGGACGACGCATCCGTCGAGCATGTGCGCGGAGAGGTCGAGAACGACATCCGGTACGCCAACATCGCCATCATCGAGGGCACGGGCGCCAGCCAGTACGGCATCGGGGCCGTGTCCGCCCGGCTCGTCGAGTCGGTTCTGCGCGACGAACGGGCGGTGCTGCCGGTCGCCGCCCACTGTCCCCGCTACGGGGTCACCCTGTCCCTGTCCAGTGTGCTGGGCGCGGGCGGTGTCCAGCAGATGCACGAGCCCTCCATGACTCCCGAAGAGCATCAGGCCCTGGCGCAGAGCGCCGAGGTGCTGCGTGATGCCTCGCGGCGGGCCATGGCCGTCGGCGGCGCCTGAGTCGCCCTGGCGCACATCTCCCGGGGTCACCCCTCACTCCGGGGCGACCAGGCCGCGGCGGACCTTGACGAGGGGCCCGCACGCAAGGACGACGGCCACCGTGACCAGTACGGCGGGCAGCGCTCCCGTCCACGCGGGGGCCACCCGTCGCAACACCATGGCGCCTGCCGCCCCCACGATCAGACCCCCGAGCCGGGCGGGCACCCACCCGTCCGCCCGCCGCGATCGACCCACACCCCGCACGATGTACGTGGCCAGTGTTCCGGTCAGATAGGTGGTCGGGGCCGCCGCGCGTCCGGCCGCCACCATGGCGGCGGCCTGCGCCCCCATCGCCAGCGCGGCGCCGAACTGCAGCACGTCGCGGAGCATCGCGTCCGGGGCACCGTCGACGGCCGCCCAGGCGCCTGCGCCGACCCCGAGCAGAGCCGCCTCCGCGACCAGGCAGGACAGCACACGCGACGGCCAGTGCGTGGCCACGCCCTCGCGGCCGCGGGTGACCCATGCGACCGCCGCGGCACCCACACCGAACCCCGCCAGTGCCAGCAGCGCGGCGTTCACCCCTGTGGCGCGGCCCTGGCCGATCGCCATCCCGAGCAGCGCGAGATTGCTGGTCATCACACCGGCGAAGACGTGGTCCAGCGCGGTGAACGAGATCGTCTCCACGGCCCCGGACGCGGCCACGAGCATGACCACGGCGATCCGCATCACCCGGTCCGTGCTGCCAGTCGGTACCGCGTGGGTTTCCATCCCGGCTCCTCCCGACGGCGGTCACCAACAGTAACGACCGGCCTCGGGGCTTCCGGCGAACCGCGCCGGAGGAACCGGCCATGAGTCCGCCGCAACACCGTTCGGACGGGGAGCGTCACCGACGGGCGTCCGGGCCGCGTCAACACGCGCTGCGCGGGTACCCGCGGGGTGGATGGCTCCGGCAGGGAGGGACACGGTGAGCGCATCGTCGATGAGGGCAGTGGGATGGGCACGCTCCCTGCCCCTGAACAGCGAGGTGAAGGTGGCCCGTGACTGGGCCCGCGAACATCTCGAGGCACTGGGCTGGACCGAGTCTGCGGCGCAGACGGTGGACGCCGTTCTGCTGACCGTCTCGGAACTGGTGACCAATGCCCATGTCCACGCCCACAGTTCCGCGCAACTGGTGCTGACCTGGGACACGCGCTGTCTGCACGTGGTGGTCCACGACGCCTCCACCGACCTGCCGGCGCGGCGGGCTCCGAGCACCGAGCGCCTCGGCGGGCGCGGGATGCTGCTCGTGGAGGCGCTGGCCGACGAGTGGTACGCCCGATCCTGCCCCGACGGCAAGATCGTCCACGCGTGCTTCAGACCGCCTGCCGCGGCCACGGGCGCCGACGACTCCTGACCCGCTGTGCCCGGGCGCCGGTCCCGGGACGGGAACCCACCCGCACGGACGGCATCGAGCGGGACGGCAGGCGCCAGGGCCTGCCGTTCGGATCAGGTCGGCCGGGAGTCGTCTCCAGCTGCCGGGCGGCCGCGCAGTCTGCGCAGCATACGGGCGTCCTCGAATCCCACTTCGCGGGCCGCGCTCTCCATGGTGGCGCCGTGGCCCAGGAGATGCTCGGCCCGTTCCAGTCTCAGGGTCTGCTGGTACCGCAGCGGTGTGAGCCCCTGAGTGGCACTGCCGAAGCGCCGGGTGAGGGTGCGAGCGCTGACACCCGCGAAGGACGCGAGAGCCGCCAACGGCAGCGGTACGGTGAAGCGCTCGTCGATCAGGTCCTGCACGCGGTGCACGGCGTCGTCCAGATGGGCGCGGTGCCGCAGCATGGCGCTCGACTGGGGTTCATGGCCGTTGCGCCGGGTGTGCACGACCATCTCCCGGGCCACGCGGGCGGCGAGAGCCGGACCGTGCCGCGCGGCGACCAGGTGCAGGGCGAGGTCGATGCCGCTCGCGATGCCCGCCGAGGTGACCACCCGGTCGTCCGTGGTGAACAGGACGTCCCGGATCACGATCGCCCCGGGATGGCGTGACGCCAGTTCGTCCTGCACGTCGTGATGGGTGGTGCAGCGGCGTCCGTCCAGCAGTCCCGCCCGGCCGAGCGCCTCGGCACCGGCGCACACGCTGGCCACCGTGCCGCCGGCCGCATGGTGGGCACGCAGCCGCCGCAGCACCTCGTCCCCGATCGGCGGGCTGTCGCGCAGTGCGGGCCCGCTCCAGCCCGGCACCACGAGAAGGTCGTCGGCCCGAAGTTCGGGCCACTCGGTCTCCGCGAGCAGCGGCAGCCCCTGAGCACTGGGGACACGCGCGTCCTCCGCCAGGTACGTCAGCTCGTACGGCCGCCCGAACTGCCCGACCGTGCTGAACACCTGGGCGGGTCCGGCCAGGTCGAGCAGGTGCACGCCGGGCACCAGGACGAAGACGACCCGGGTCACGCGCCGGCCGCCTCCGCCTCCAGCTCGGCCACTGTGGCGATGCGGGCGAATCGGTCGCGCAGCACGGCCTCGGTGCGCTCGATGATCGCGGCGGGACCCAGGTCGCCGATCGGGTGGGTGGCGGTGGCGTCGGTGACGAACACCATGCGGTAGCCGAGGTCGCTGCCGACCCGGGTGGTGGTCTCCACGCACTGCTCGGTGCGGATACCGCACACCCGCAGCTCCCGGACACCCGCCTCGGTGAGGAGCTGCTGAAGGTTGGTGGTGGTGAACGCGTTGTGGGACGTCTTGTGGAGGACCGGCTCGCCCGGCAGCGGCCGTTCCAGCTCCTCCAGCAGGCGGACATGGCCCGACTCCGGGTCGAAGGCCCCTGCGGAGCCCGGTTCGGTGTGCAGCACCCAGACGATCAGGTCACCGGCCGCGCGGGCCAGCGCGACCAGCCGGCCGACCTGCTCGGCGATCTTCGGATCCGAGATCCGGCCCCACAGCGGATGGGCACGGAACGACTCCTGGACATCGATGACGATCAGTGCGCGATTCATGGCATCGATTGTGACCGGGCGGAACGCCCCGGGCGCAGGCCCGATCCGGGCCAGCGGTGGAACGATCCGGTCACGCGTGGCCTCCGCGGGCGCGTCCGGCGGGGTGGGAGCGGTGCGGCTGTGACGCGGCCCACGGCCACGGTCTGTGGTTCTGCCCACATTGCCGCCGAATCGGCGGCGGTAGTGACGGCGGTCACCTCACAGCACGGGGGTTTTGTCTACGTTCGCAGTTCAGTGTCCCTCCCCCACGAACTGCAGAGGCCACTTCCACCATGCGCTACCGACTGCTCCCCCAGCGGCACCCGGAGACCGCGGCGAAGCGCCGGGGCAAGCGTGCCGTCGCCTGCGCCGGTGTGCTTCTGGCGTCGGTGACGGCGCTCGTCTCCGCCGGCACGTTCGACCCGTCACCGGCAACCGCGGCGGCTCCGGCGACACGACCGGACGGCCCCTCCGAGGTCCCCGCGTCGGTTCAGCCCAACAGCAGGCCGCACGTCACGGCCGCGGTGCTGAGCATGGACGGTCCGGACCACAGGACGGCCGTCTACGGCGATGACACCCCGTACGACACCGCGAGCATCATCAAGGTCGACATCCTGGCGACGCTGCTGCTCCAGGCGCAGGACGCCGGAAGGATGCTCGACGCCCGCGAGCGCGCTCTCGCCGAGGCGATGATCAAGCACAGCGACAACAACTCGGCCAACGCCCTGTGGCGGGAGATCGGCCTGGCCCCCGGTCTGGAGGCGGCCAACAAGCGACTGGGACTGACCTCGACCAAGGGCGGTGCCGGATTCCTGTGGGGGCTCACGCAGACGACGGCGAGTGACCAGATACGTCTGCTGGGCGCGGTGTTCGGCACCGGCTCGGCGTCGAACACCGGTACCGGCCCGCTGAACGAGGCGTCCCGCGCGTACATCACGTCGCTCATGGCCCACATCGAGAGCGACCAGTCGTGGGGCGTCTCGTCGGCGGCGGGTTCCGGTTGGGCGCTGAAGAACGGCTGGCTGCAGCGCAGCGCGACCGGCCTGTGGGACATCAACAGCATCGGGCAGGTGACCGTGAACGGGCACCGCTACCTGGTCGCGGTCCTCTCGGCCGGCAATGCCTCGATGAACGACGGCATCTCGCTGGTGGAGCGCACCGCGCGGACCGCCGTCGCCTCGGCGGCCGGTCGCTGACACACGTCGTGGCCCGGATGCGGGTCCGGCTCTCACCCACGAGCCCGCACCCGGGCGGTCAGGGGACTGCACTCGGTGGCGCATGGCCCGGCCCGGTGCCGGACAGGACCGGGGCCGCCCGGCACCTCAGCTGTGCAGTGCCCGGCGCAGAGCCGCGTTGGCGTGCGCGACCGCGGACTTGGCGGCCTCACTGTCGGCGAGGCCGTTGAGCATCACGAAGTCGTGGATCATCCGCGGGTAGTGGAGGTAGGTCAGGGGCACTCCGGCGGCACGCAGCTTCTCGGCGTATGCGCGGCCCTCGTCGCTCAGGACGTCGCTGTCCGTGACGACCAGTGCCTTCGGCAGGCCGCGCAGCTCGGCCTCGCCGGCGCGCAGCGGGGAAGCGGTGATCCGGGAGCGGACCGACGTGTCGGGGGCGTACTGGTCCCAGAACCACTTCATGCCCGCGGCCGTGAGCCAGCAGCCGGTGGCGAAGCGCCTGTAGGACTCGGTGGTGAACGACGCGTCGGTGACCGGGTAGAACATCACCTGCTGGGCGATCTTGGGACCGCCGCGTTCCTTGGCCATCAGGGTCACGGCGGCCGTCATGTTGCCGCCGACGCTGTCGCCCGCCACGGCCAGCCGCGAGCCGTCGACGTTGATCTCGGCGCCGTGCTCGGCGACCCACTGGGTGGCGGCGTAGGCCTGCTCGTTGGCGACGGGGTACTTGGCCTCGGGCGACCGTGTGTAGTTGACGAACACCACCGCGGCCCGGGCGCCGTTGGCAATCTGGCGTACGAGCCGGTCGTGGGTGGAGGCGTCCCCGAGGACCCAGCCGCCGCCGTGGAAGTACATCACCACGGGCAGCTTGCCGGTCACACCGTGCGGCCGGACGATGCGGATGGACACCGAGCCGGTGGGGCCGCCGGGAATCGTGCGTGTGGTGATGTCGGCGGGCAACTTGGACACCGGGTACGCGGCCTGGAGGTCCAGGAGCGACTGACGGGCGGCGGCGGGGGTGAGTTCCTGGATCGGCGGCCCGTCCGCCGCGGCGAGTTTGTCGAGGAACGCCTGAGCTGTGGGTTCGAGGGTCACCCGGGGATCGCCGCAGGTCGACTTGGAGGCGGCGGCAGCCGGAGTGGCGAGGGCCGGGGCGGTGGCGGTCAGAGCGGCGGTCGCGATCAGCGCCGTGAATCCGGCCAGGGGCTTGCGCAGCGAACGGGAGCGTCGGGTGGCGCTCATGAACGTCCTCCTTCTGAGGGGAACTTCCTCCAGAAGCGTTCCTGCGCTCCCCCCGACGGGCCTGCCGGGCTGAGCCGAAGGAGTGGCGCCCTTCGCCCGCCCGGGTGGTCTGCGCACCGGTCCGGTTTCGCCCGTGCCGACTTCTGCTAACGGCACGGGCGGCACCCGCCGACCGGTGGCCGCCCCGCGGTACTCGCAGGCCGTCTTTCCCCCCGTCCGGCGGCCGCCACGACATGGCGAGCCTCCGCCCCGGCTCGGGGTCTCGGGGCGGAGACCCGTAACTCCTAATGTTCGGCCCGGACCGCGGAATCGCACGTCAGGCGCGACAACGCGCCGCCCGACGGTGTGTCGAAGGTTTCCGCGCCGACGCCTCCGTCGACCCCCATGTCCCGAGCCGTGGTCGGCGAGTTCCTACAAGGAGGCAGAGACGAGCGCACGGCGGGAAACAGCGTCTGTGCTGGAGTTGTGCGCGGTCTGCGCCGCGGCCTGCCCCGCGACGGAGCGGTACGGGTCGTGTTCCCGACCCCTCCTCCCCGCTCCCCGGCTCTGCCGGGTTCACTGGACTGCGCCCTCGCACGGTGGGCAGAGACACCCGTTTCGGGGTCAACCGCGGGGTGTACCGGCGTCGTCCTTTCGTGGAGGACAGTCCGCCTGCGGCGACGCGATCCCCCTGCCCCGGCCGCCGGTCTCCCGGCTCTCGTCCGGCCGGGAGCGGCTCGGCGCGCGGTGTCGCACGAGACGCGGACCAGGCGCCCGTCCCCGGCAGCACCGGCGGCGGGGCCTGTCCGCGGACCAGGGCTCCAGAGGCCTTGTACCCGCGCGGATCCTGTGGTGATCGACGGGCCGCCTCAGCTCGTCCGGCTCGATCACCCGCCGTCGGTTCGGACCTCCGTGCCGCTCCCGCTCTCCAGGGACACCGTGACCGTGACGCGCACGACGCACGGCTTCCAGGGGGTGGAGCTGAACCCGAAGCGCACCGGGGGCAGGACCGATGCGAGGACACCGAGGTCGCGACCCTCGTACACGGCCGAGGCACTCAGCACGGGCCGCAAGTCCCGTGCCCCGTACCACTCGTACCGTCGTCGGCCCGCTGCGCCGCGGGTGCTCACCTTCAACAGGGCGCGGGCGGGAGGAGCAACCGCCGCGGCCCAGGCGGGGCGCGCGGCGAGGGAGCCCGGAACGGCCCTCAGCAGGAGTCCGACGAGGCCCCTGCGACCGGAGACGAAGTGCAGCCGGAGCGCGGACGCACGGACCGTCCAGGCCCTCCCCACGACCTCCACCCCGACCGGTACCACCCGCACCTCGTCGAAGGCGTAGGTGCCGGCGATGAAGTCGGCCGTCTCCCGGGTGGGGGCGAGCAGAATGCGGTGCCCGTCGGGCCGCTCGACCATCACGTCGCTGAACGGCCCGAACGGCGAACGAGCCCAGTGCCCGACCACCACGCGTACGCCTGAGGACGTACCGATCCCGGTGATCCAGCCGTCGAACCGCAGCCGGGCACGTCCGGCGCCGGTACGGGAGCCGACGCCGAACCCGGCCGGAGACCGGCCGTGAAGTCGCGTGGACACGGCTGCGCGCAGCAGCGGCCCCGGGCCTCGTCCGCCCGGGGCGCCTTTCCTATGCCGCCAGCGCGTGACCGGGGTGCAGGACCACCTTGGTGTAGCCCTCGACCCGCTTGTCGAACTTCTCGTACGCCAATGGCGCCTGGTCCAGCGGCAGTTCGTGGGAGACCACAAAGCTGGGCTTGGCCCGGCCGGCGATGATCAGATCACGGAGCTGCCGGTTGTACCGCTTGACGTTGCACTGACCCGTGCCCATCTTCTGGCCCTTCTCGAACATCTTGCCGATGGAGACCAGCAGCTGGCCGTGCTTGGCGTGTTCGTCGGGGGCGCCGGGATCGGAGGGCACATACAGACCCGGTACCCCGAGCCTGCCGGTCGGCCGTACCGTCTCGACTAGCGCGTTGAGGACTACGGCGGGTTCCTCGTGGCTCGCGTCGTGCGCCTGGGCCTGGTACCCGACCGCGTCCACGCCCTTGTCGGTACCCTCACCGTGTGTCTGCTCCTTGATCTGCTCGGCCGCATCGCCCTTGGTGAAGTCGATGGGGATGGCTCCGATCTCCTTCGCCTTGGCAAGCCGCTCGGGTACCCGGTCCACGCAGAACACCTTGGACGCGCCGCGCAGAAGCGCCGAGTACGCGGCCATCAGGCCCACCGGGCCGGCACCATAGACGGCCACACTCTCGCCCGGGGACACCTGGGCGAGTTCACAGCCGTGGTAGCCGGTCGGGAAGATGTCGGCGAGCAGTACGAAATCGGTCTCGAACTGCTCCCCCGGCGGCAGCTTGAGGCAGTTGAAGTCGGCGAACGGCACCCTCAGCAGCTCGGCCTGGCCGCCCTCGTACGGTCCCATCGCCACATACCCGTACGCTCCGCCCGCGAAGCCGGGATTGACCGTCAGGCAGAAGCCCGTCTCGCCCGCCAGGCAGTTCTTGCAGAATCCACAGGCCACATTGAAGGGCATCACCACACGGTCCCCCTTGGCGAGGGACGTGACACCCGAACCGATCTCCTCGACGATGCCGAGGTTCTCGTGTCCGAAGACGATGCCCGGCTCGGCTGCCGTGCGGCCCTCGTACATGTGCAGATCAGACCCGCAGATGGCGGTCGACGTGACCCGTACGAGGACGTCGTTCGGGTGCTGCATCTGTGGATCGTCTACGTCCCTCACAGCCACACTGAAGGGCTTCTCATAGACGACGGCTTTCACCTGGGTCACCTCCGCGTCGAACGCTGGATGACGGCGGCGACGGCGGGCCACTGACCCCGGAGCACATGCGCGAAAAGGGCCAGGCCTACGACCGTGGCCCCGCGTGCTCTCGCTTCACCGCCGAATACCTCCAGGTAACGCCCGTACGGCTCAGGGTGCAACCGGCTGCGCGGGCCGCTGCGGCCTGCCTCGCGTCGGTCGCGCCTGCCGCGGCGCCGGCCGCGACCGTGGACTCGGCGCCTGGCGGATCAGTGGGCAGCCTTCACGATCTTCATCGTGAAGTGCGAGGTGACGTTCTTGACACGCGGGATCGTCATGACACGCCCGGTGAGGAACGCCTCGTAGGCGAGCAGGTCCGCGACGCCCACGCGAACGAAATAGTCGGGACTGCCGAACAGTCTGCGCAGCTCGAGCACCTCCTCGGCGCCCGCCAGGGTCTGCTCGAACCGCTCCACGGTCTCCACGTCCTGTGCTTCGAGAGTGAGGTCGACGAGAACCTCGAAGGCGCGGCTCACGGCGGACGGGTCGATGACGGCTCGGTAGCCGCGGATGACCCCGTCCGCCTCCAGCCGCTGGACGCGCCGCAGGCAGGGACCGGTGGTGAGCCCCACCCGCTGCGCCAACTCGACGTTGGTCAGACGTCCGTCCCGCTCCAGCTCGGCGATGATTGCCCTGTCAATGGCATCCATGGCAAGAAGATTGCACGAAGGAGGACCGGAGGGGCAATATTCGCCACCAAATGGCGTGCTTTCCACGAGACGATGACTGAGTGCGAGCCGACCTTCCGACCCCGGCGGCGGTGCCCGGGCCCGAGGCTCCGGCCACCGGGTACCGGCGGACGCAGCGGGCGCGCGGCTCCTCTTCGGCAGGCCCTGGAATCCTCTCTCCCCTCGGTGGCCCACTCCCACCTCGTTCCTCGTCCGCGTCAACGGTCGCCGGCCGGCCGGAACCGCTGCCGGTGGCCGTGACGGCCGCCGTCACGCGGATCGCCCCGGTCGCGCCGACGGCCGGGACCGCCGTCCACGTCGTCCTGCGCGACACCCCCTGATCACCTCGAGGAGATGCGTCCATTGACCACCGGCACACACCGACCCGACAGCTACTACGTGCGCACCGACGAGCATCGCTACAAGCCCACCCCGCACGCCGGAGGCGCATGGGACGCCGACGAGCAGCACTTCAGCCCGCTGGGCGGCGTGATCGCCCACGCCATCGACCACCACCTGGCCGGCCGCCCGCGGCCCGGTCTGTCACCGGCCCGGATCAGTTACGACATCCTCGGACGGCTCGCCCTGGACGAATGCGAGATCCGCGTCGAGACCGTCCGGCCCGGCCGCACCATCGAACTCCTCGAGGCCGTGGTGCTCATCGCGGGCCGCCCGGTGGTCCGGGCCCGCGCGTGGCTTCTGGCCACCGTGGACACCAGGGCCGTCAGCGGCGGCTTCGAGGGCAGGCTCGCTCCGCCCGATGCCCTCGCCACCTGGCCGATGACCTCGGTGTGGCCCGGGGGCTACATCGCCTCCCTGGACGTCCGCCCGGTCTCGCCACCGCAGCCGGGCCGGACGACCGCCTGGGTCTCCACGCGCCTGGACCTCGTCGCCGACGAATCCAGCAGCCCGCTCGCGTCCTACCTCGCCCTGGTCGACACCGCCAACGGCATCGCCGCACGACAACCGCCGACGGAGTGGATGTTCCCGAACGTCGATCTGACCGTCCACCTGCACCGCCAACCCGAGGGCGACTGGACGGGTCTGGACACCACCGTCACCTTCGGCCCGACCGGACAGGGTCTCACCAGCACGGTTCTGCACGACATCAGCGGGCCGGTCGGGCATGCCCAGCAGATCCTCACGGTCCGTCCGTTGCCCGGCACCTGACCGACCGCGCGCCGGTGGCGCCCCGACGAGGGGCCTCCGGCCCTCCGCCGCCTGCACGGCCGCGACGACCGACGACGCCCCGCCGAACCCGGTGCGCCGGGCTCGAGGAGCACTCCGCGCCGTCGCACGGTGGTCTGGGCGAGACCGCCGGGCGCGTCGGCGGCTCTCCGGCCCGGCACCCGGCCGCGTTCGAAGCTCCAGGCGTTGACCCCGGTCAATGCGCCTGGCAGGCCGCACTTCGGCGGGCGGCTCGCGCCGGCCGCACATGCCCGTGGCCCGCCCGGGACGTCCGGCTTTCGGCCCGGCAGCGGACGGCCGGCTCTGCGGCGCCGCTCCCGCCCGCGGGCATACGCACCCTCACCGCCCGGCAAGCCCGAGAAATGGGGGCACTTACCGAGCCCGCATGCCCGGTAACAGCGCGGGTAACGGCATGCCGTGCTGCGTCACGAAGTGGTGGGTAAAATGGTCCGTGGACCGCGCGGTAAGTGGATCCGGGTATGGACCGGTGAAGCTTTCGAGGGCGGGAGATGACCGCCGGGTCGTCTCCGGCGAGCCGTCAAGCCCTCGGACCGGACAGCGTCGCCAACGGGACAGCGACCTCCGAGTGCACCGCCGGACAGCAAACGACAAACAACTGAGTCCCGGAGCACCGATTCCGTGGGCAGGTGAGCCGCCAGGACAGAGTCTCCCCAACCGCTTTCAGTGCCGACAACCAACTCCAGATCGCAGTCGGCTGACATTCGCATCGGTTCGTCGAGGCGCCCGTCGAGAGGGACGGTCGCAGTCCGCACGGAGTCGCCGATTTTCATGCGGCGATCCATCCCCACCGACGGGGCGTGCGTGACCGGCTCACCGGACAGCACTGGTGAGCGCACAGGTCGACGGACGCGCCTTCGTCAGATACCCCGAACCGCGTGCCTGGCGTTCCAGCCACGAAAAGTGACTCCTTGTCGAGTCGGCTGAACATCGACCAGGTCGCGTCCATCGATGCGAGTCGGGCCGAGTCCCGCTTCAAGAAACGATCGGGCATCGTGCCGGGGACTTGACGCTCAGCCTCAAAGCTGACCGCGTGGAGCGTTGCTCCACTCGAGTGAACCGCGCCCTTCCCAGTGAAGTAAAGAGCCGAGAAATTCCAGGTTCTTGAGCGGCGTCGTCATGCCATCCCAAGCGAGTCCAAGTGGCAATCTGACAGTGGCCGACTAACACTGAAGCCCGTGGTTTCGGGATCAGACGAGAGCGCACCCTTACGGCTTACCCATTTCCCGGCTCGTTCAGGTCATTTCCGAACGGGAGGGCGCCCGACCAGCCACTGGCCATTGGTTGTCGAAAATACTTCGAGGAGCTCGAATGGTGGAGAAGTCTGCCGAGGTCTTGACAACCGGGTCCGGTGATTCCGTGATCGCCAGGTCCGGGAGTGGCGGCCCGGCGACGACGGACACCGAGACAAAACTCGCCGAAGTACTGGCTGATGTCGCGTGTGTCGAAGAGGTGTCGGCCGACAGCAACTTCTTCGACGACCTCGGTGCCAACTCCTTGGTGATGGCGCAGTTCTGCGCGCGGGTCAGGAAGCGCCCGGACCTGCCGTCCGCCACCATCAAGGACATCTATCGACATCCGACGATCCGAAGCCTGGCGGCTGCCCTCACCCAGAACCAGGCCACGAGCACGCCCACCCACGTCAACGGCACACGGCCTGCATCGCCACCGGAACACGTCACCGCACCGCAGGCGACCCGGGCGAGCAGGCTGGACTACGTGATGTGCGGGACATTCCAGTTGCTGGTGTTCCTGGCATATTCGTTCGTCACCGGAGTCGTCGCGACGACGGGCTACGAGTGGGTCTCCACCGGGTCGGACCTCCTCGACGTCTATCTGCGGTCCATGGCGTTCGGCAGCCTCGGCTTCGTCATCATGTGCGCGTTCCCGATCGTGGCCAAGTGGACCCTCGTCGGCCGCTGGACGCCCCGTGAGTTCCCGGTCTGGAGCCCGGCCTACCTCCGCTTCTGGATCGTCAAGGTACTGCTCCACGCCAACCCGATGATCTTGTTCGTCGGCAATCCGCTCTACGTGCTGTATCTGCGCGCACTCGGCGCGCGGATCGGCAAAGGAGTAACGATCCTCTCCCGTCAGGTGCCGGTCTGCACCGACCTGCTCACCATCGGCGCCGGAACGATCGTCCGCAAGGACTCCTACTTCCTCTGCTACCGGGCACACGCCGGACGCATCCAGACCGGCAAGGTCACCATCGGCCGCGACGCGTTCATCGGCGAGAAGACCGTGCTGGACATCGACACGTCGATGGGCGACGGCACCCAGCTCGGACACACCTCCGCCCTCTACCGCGGTCAGACGATCCCGCAGGGCGAGCGTCACCACGGCTCTCCGGCACAACGCACGGACGTCGACCATGTGCGGGTCGCGCCGGCCCGATGCGGGACCCTGCGCCGGGCATGCTTCGGCCTGAGCACGCTGCTGCAGTTGTTCCTCATCTACATCCCGCTGGCCGTCGGCGGTGTGTACATGCTGTTCATCGAGGTCCCGGCACTGGGTGACCGGCTCGACCCCGACACATCCCACGTCTCGGTGTCGCACTTCCTGATCGACGCGCTGGCGCTGTCCGCCGTGCTGTTCTTCGGCTTCGTCGTCGTGGGTCTCGCCGCTCTCTACACCGTTCCGCGCCTGCTGAATCTGGCCATCAAGCCGGACAAGCCCTATCCGCTCTACGGCTTCCAGTACGCGGCGCACCGGATGATCTCCCAGATGACGAACATCCGGTTCTACGCCTGGCTCTTCGGTGACAGTTCGTTCATCGTCCACTATCTGCGCGGCCTCGGATACAACCTCTCGCGCGTCGAGCAGACCGGGTCGAACTTCGGGACGGAAGTGAAGCACGAGTCCCCGTACCTGGTCTCCGTGGGCCGGGGGACGATGGTGGCAGACGGGCTGTCCATCGTCAACGCCGAATACTCGAGCACGTCCTTCCAGGTGTCCAGGGCGTCGATCGGAGCGCACAACTTCCTCGGCAACAACATCGTGTATCCGGCGGGCGGCAGGACGGGCGAGAACTGCCTGCTGGCCACGAAGGTGATGATTCCCCTCGACGGTCCCGTCCGCGAAGGGGTCGGGCTGCTCGGTTCGCCGTGCTTCGAGATTCCGCGCTCCGTGGAGCGCGACACCCGCTTCGACCATCTGAGGAGCGGAAACGAGCTGCGCCGGCACCTCGGCATGAAGAACCGTTACAACCTGTGCACCATCGCCCTCCATCTGATCCTGCGCTGGCTGCACACCTTCGTACTCACGGCCCTGGGACTCGTCTCCGTCGTCCTGTACGGAGCCGTGGGGCAGGTGGTGATCGCCTGCTATCTGGCACTCACCCTCGGCTTCTCCACCCTCTACTACGTTCTGGTGGAGCGCTGGTTGCTGTTGTTCCGCAGACTGCGCCCTCAGCTGTGCTCGATCTACGACCCCTACTTCTGGTGGCACGAGCGGCTGTGGAAGGTGCCGTCCGAATTCCTCAACCTGTTCAACGGCACCCCCTTCAAGAACGTCATCTGGCGCCTGCTCGGTGTCCGCATCGGCAGCAGGGTCTTCGACGACGGCTGCTATCTGACGGAGCGGTCGCTCGCCGCCATCGGAGACGACTGCACGCTCAACGCCGGCAGCAAGATCCAGTGCCACTCGCAGGAGGACGGCACCTTCAAGTCCGACTACAGCACGCTCGGTGATCACTGCACCCTCGGCGTCGGCGCTCATGTGCACTACGGCGTCACGGTGGGTGACGGAGCCGTGCTGACAACCGACTCCTTCCTCATGAAGGGCGAGGAGGTACCCGCGAGCGCACTGTGGGGCGGTAACCCCGCAGTCGAGATGACCGGGGCCCACGAGGAGCCACTCCTGGGCGTCGAATCGGGGACCTCGACATCCACGACAGCGGCAGCAGCAGTGACGGCCTCGACCGACGGCCAGACGTCGACGGCGAGCTGAGGAAGGTCATCCGATGGGAGCGCACGTGCAGACGGACCGGGAGTTCTGGAGCGGTGTCCTGACCGCAGGCGGTTCCACCGCCGTTCCCCGATGGGTGCGGGAGCCGGTGGCCGGTGTGGCCGAGTACGAGACGACCGTGCCGGACGACCTCTCGGAGAAGGTGCGCGGGCTGGCGAAGGCACTGGACGTGCCGGCCGGCGCGGTACTGCTGGCCGCCCATGCCAAGGTCCTCGCGGTGCTGTCGGGCGAGTCGGAGGTGGTGACCGGCTACGTCACCGGAACGCAGCGCGGACCGCTGCCGTGCCGGCTGACGACGGCGCCCGGATCATGGCGCCTGCTGGTGTCGAGGGCTCATCGTGCGGAGTCCGAGTTGCTGGCGCACCGGGAGTTCCCGGTGGACGGTCTGCGGCGCGAGCTGCGGGTGACCGGGCCGTCGTACGAGGTCGTCTTCGACCCCGCGGGGACCGAGGGCGGACTGGTCGACGACGCGGCACTGAGCGTGGGCTGGCGCGAGGAGAACGGGCGACTCGTGGTGCGGCTGCGGTATCGCACCCAGGTGCTGGACACCGAGTCCGCGGCCCGGATCTGCGGCTACCACGTGACCGCACTGAGCCTGATGACGGCGGACGCGGACGCCGAGCACGCCCGGCAGAGTCTGCTGTCTCCCGAGGAGTTGCAGTACCAGCTCGAAGGACTCGCGGGACCGCGCCGGGAACTGCCGGAAGCGCGTGCACACGAGCTCTTCGAGCAGCGGGTGCGCAAGCATCCGGACGTCGTCGCGGCCGTGCACGGCGATCGCACCTGGACCTACATGGAGCTCAACTGCCGGGCCAACCGCCTTGCGCGGGCCCTACTGGCCCGCGGACTTGACCGCGAAGACGTGGTGGCAGTGGTCACCGAGCGCAACCTCGACTGGCTGGCCTCCGTGCTGGCGGTGCTCAAGGCCGGCGGCGTCTACCTGCCGATCGAGCCCCACTTCCCCGCCGGACGGATCGCGGCGACGCTGTCACGGGCCGGGTGCCGGCTGGTGCTCACCGAGCCCGGCAGCACGGACACCCTGGACCAGGCCCTGACCACCGTGCCGGGTGTCGAGAAGTTGTTGATCGAAGACGCCTGCGCGCAGCAGCACGCCGACAGCGACGTCGAGGTCGAGGTCGACGCCGATCAGCTCGCGTACATCTACTTCACCTCCGGTTCCACGGGCGAGCCGAAGGGGGCGATGTGCGAGCACGCAGGCATGCTCAACCATCTCTTCGCCAAGATCGACGATCTGCGTATCGACGAGGGTCAGTCGGTCGCCCAGACAGCACCGCAGTGTTTCGACATCTCACTGTGGCAACTGCTCGCCGGGCTGTTGGTCGGCGGTCGCACACTGCTGGTCGAGCAGGAGGCGATCCTGGACGTGGAGCGGTTCGTCGACACCCTCGTCCGCGGCCGGGTCGCCGTGGCACAGGTCGTGCCCTCCTATCTCGAGGTGGTGGCGTCGTACCTGGAGCAGCACCCCCGCGACCTGCCGGACCTGAGGTATGTGTCGGTGACGGGTGAGGCGCTGAAACCGGAACTGGTCCAGCGCTGGTTCACGGTCAAGCCCAGGATCAAGCTGGTCAATGCCTACGGCCTGACGGAGACCTCGGACGACACCAACCACGAGATCATGGACCGGATGCCCGAGGGCGACCGGGTGCTGCTGGGGCGCGCCGTCAACAACGTGCGCGTCCACGTCGTCGACGAACACCTGTCACTGGTTCCGCTGGGCGCCCCCGGAGTGATCGCGTTCTCCGGTGTGTGCGTGGGCCGGGGATACGTCAACGATCCCGAGCGGACCCGCGCCGCTTATCTGGAGGATCCGTACCGGCCGGGTGAGCGGCTCTATCTGGGCGGCGACTGGGGGCGCTGGCACCCCGAAGGCAAGCTGGAGTTCCTCGGCCGTCGCGACAACCAGGTCAAGATCCGCGGCTTCCGTATCGAGATCGGCGAGATCGAGAACACCCTGTTGCGAGTTCCCGGGGTGCGTGACGGCGCGGTGGTCGTCGCCGAACGGGCCGACGGCAGCAAGCACCTCATCGCCTACTACACCGGCCGGGACCAGCAAGTGGAGGTGCTCCGCCAGGCCCTCGGCGCCGCGCTGCCCGCCTATATGGTCCCCTTCGCCTTCCACCGGCAGGACACCCTGCCGCTCACCGCCAACGGCAAGATCGACCGCAAGGCCCTGACCGCACTGGCCGAACAGGACGCTCCGGCCCCCGACGGCGACACCGCCGGTGACGCGGACCGCCTTCCGCGCACACCCGGCGAGCGCCGGCTCGCGACCGCCTGGGCGGAGCTGCTGAGCGTTCCCGAACACCACATCGGCCGGCAGGACCACTTCTTCGACTCCGGCGGCACCTCATTGACCGCGGTGAAGCTCACCATCGCCCTGAACCGTGCGGTGTCCCTCAAGGACATCACCCGGCACCCGGTGCTGGCCGACCTCGCCGCACTCCTCGACGGCGCACCCCAGCAGCACACGGGGCTGCTTCAGCCGCTGTCGCAGTCCGAGGGTGTCCCCGACTGCGCTCTGGTGTGCTTCCCCTACGCGGGCGGCAACGCGGTCAACTACCGGCCGATGGCCGGCGCGCTCGCCGCCGGCGGACCCGCGGTGTACGCCATCGACCTACCCGGTCACGATCTGGCCGCCCGGGGCGAGCCGTTCGCGCCGTTGGCACAGGTGGCGGAGCAGACCGTCGCCGAGATCACCGGGCGCGGGCTGACCAGGGTCATGCTGTGGGGCCACTCCTCGGGAGCCGCGGTAGCCGTTGAGACGGCGAGGCGGCTGGAACGGCAAGGAGTCGCGGTCCAGCGAGTGTTCCTCGCGGCTCAGCTGCCGGGCACCGCCGGTGACCGGCGCGCGGCCGTCGACAAGCTGACCGGACTGACCAACGCCGAGATCGCCGCGAAACTCACCGCGGACAGCGGCTACACCGAACTCGGTGAACTGAGCGCGTCGCACGCCGAGCATGTCGGTGCCGCCTACCGCCACGACTGTGCCGCCGCACACCACTACTTCGCCGACGCCCTCGAGGCACCGCCGACGTGGAAGCTGTCCGCGCCGATCACCGTGGTCATCGCCGCGGACGACCCCAACACGACCGGCTTCCGAGACCGATACCGCGACTGGCAACTGCTTGCCGAGCACGTGGACCTGCACGAGCTCGCCGACGGCGGCCACTACTTCCTGCGTACCCGGCCGGTCCAGGCGGCACGGGCCGTCCTGGGCGCGGCCGAACTGCTCGCCTCCCCCTGATCCTTCCTCGAGCCATCACAGAGACGATCGAAAGGAAAAAGCAAATGTCGTCCTCCTCTTCCCTGGCCTCGCTGCTCGAGGTGGAGATGGATCCGGACAGACCTCCGATCCTGCGTGTTCAGGCGCCCGGAGACCCGACCGCCTGGGCGGCCGAGCACCGCGACTCCCTGCGCGCATGCGTCAACGAGCACGGTGTGGTGCTCGTGCGCGGCCTGGGACTGCGGGACAAGGAGCAGGTCGGTGCCGTCTTCACGGCGCTGGCCGGTGAGCTGATGACGGAGAAGGAAGCTTTCGCCCCGCGCGAGAGGTACAGCCAGGGGCTCTACTCCTCCGCCACCTGGCCAGCCAACCAGCCGATGTGTATGCACCATGAACTGAGTTACACCCTGGAGATTCCGGGCCTGATGCTGTTCGCCTGCCTGTCCGCGCCCGGCGAGGGCGGGGCGACCGCGGTGGCCGACGCCGAACGCGTCCTCCAAGCCCTGCCCGGCGCGCTGACCGATCGGTTCGAGCGTGAGGGCTGGCTGCTCACCCGCTCCTACAACGACGAGATCGGGGCCTCCCTGGAGGAGTCGTTCGGCACCGAGAACCCCGCAGCCATCGAGCAGTACTGCCGCGACCACGCCATCGAGTTCGACTGGCAGCCCGACGGATCACTGCGCACCCGCCAGCGCCGCAGCGCAGTGGTGCGGCACCCGGTCACCGGCCGGCGCTGCTGGTTCAACCAGATCGCCTTCCTCAACCAGTGGACGCTCGCCCCGGAGGTGCGCGAGTACCTGGTGGACATCTACGGCGAGGACGGGCTGCCCTTCAACACCCGCTTCGGAGACGGCAGCCCCATCGGCGAGGACGTCGTCCAACTGCTCAACGCCACCTACGAGGACCACACCCGCCGCGAACCCTGGCAGGCCGGAGACCTGATGCTCGTCGACAACGTACGTACCGCGCACAGCAGAGAAGCCTTCACCGGAGAACGCCAGGTGCTGGTCGCCATGGCAGAGCCCCAGCGTCTGGCGGACGGCTTCCCGACCCCGGAGGCAAGTCAGCGATGACCCCCACAACCTCCTCCGCCACCCGGCCCACCGCTCGCGACCGGGCAACGGCACCGACGTTCGCCGTAATCCCGGGCGACCAGGTGCAGCAGGCGCTCCGCGGGCGCGAGAAGCAGATCGTGGAACTGGTCGAGGCCACCTACCGGCTGCACGGGGCGGGGGACTCGGTCAACCCGCCGTCGTACTTCCTGCGCTTCGCGGACCGTCCCACGGCCAGAATCATCGCCCTGCCCGCCTCCATCGGCGGGTCGGTGAACGTGGACGGCCTCAAGTGGATCTCCAGTTTCCCGACCAACGTGGAAGCCGGACTCCCCCGGGCCTCCGCGGTCCTCATCCTCAACGACCACGACACCGGCTACCCGTTCGCCTGCCTGGAGAGCTCGATCATCAGCGCCACCAGGACCGCGGCATCCGCCGCCCTGGCCGCCGACTGGCTCAGCCGTGGCAGGATCCGCCCCACACGTGTCGGTTTCTTCGGCACGGGGCTCATCGCCCGCTACATCCACACCTTCCTGGCCGGCACCGGCTGGAGCTTCGACAGCGTCGGCGTGCACGACGTGTCGGCCGACAGCGCCGACGGCTTCTGCGGCTATCTGCAGGAGGCCGGCGCCGCGGGACAGGCCGCACAGGTGACGGTGCACGACAACGCCGAGGACCTGATCCGTTCCAGCGATCTGGTCGTCTTCGCCACCATCGCCGGAAAACCCCATGTCACGGACCCTTCCTGGTTCGCACACAACCCTCTGGTCCTGCACGTCTCACTGCGCGACCTCGCTCCCGAGATCCTGCTCGACTCCGCCAACTTCGTCGACGACGTCGAGCACTGCCTCAAGGCCGACACCTCCCCGCACCTGGCGGAGCAGCTCACAGGCAGCCGCGACTTCCTGGACGGGACCCTCGACGACGTCATGACCGGACGAGTGACCCCGCCGGCAGACCGGCCAGTGATCTTCTCCCCTTTCGGACTGGGCGTCCTCGACCTCGCAGTCGGCAACTACGTCTACGACGAAGTCGCCCTGGCCGGACACCTCCATCTCATCGACCACTTCTTCCACGAGCTGCGCCGATACGGCTGAACATCGGCTCTGGCACCAGGAGGCCACCGTGCCCGTCATCTCCACTCCCTACGCCTTCAACGAAAGCCAGCTGTATGTCGACCTCAAGTCGATCTTCGGGCGCTCTCTCTATCTGAAGTGCGAGGGCTTCAACTTCGCCGGCTCGATCAAGCTGAAGGCCGCGATCGAGATGGTGGAGAGCGCCGAACGGGACGGGCTCCTGAAGCCGGATTCGGTGCTGGTGGAGTCCTCGTCCGGAAACCTGGGCGTGGCGCTGAGCATGATCGCCGCGAGCAAGGGCTACCGGTTCCTGTGCGTGACGGACTCGCGCTGCAACCTCTCGACCAGACTCCTGATGGAGGCCCTGGGCAGCGAGGTGCACATCATCGCGGATCTGGACGCCAACGGCGGCTTCCTCGGGGCGCGCATCGAGTACGTCCGGGCGCTATGCGCCTCCGACGACCGGTACGTGTGGCTCAGCCAGTACACGAACCCGGGCAACTGGCGGGCTCACTACCGCAAGACGGCGCCGGAGATCGCCCATGAGTTCCCCGGGCTGGAAGTGCTGTTCATCGGCGCCGGCACCACCGGCACCCTGATGGGCTGCGCTCGCTACTTCCGTGACTGGCACCACCCGGTGCGCATCGTCGCGGTGGACAGCGTCGGCTCGGTGAGCTTCGGCGGCGAGCCGGGCCGCCGGATGATCCCCGGCCTGGGCATGAGCATGCGCCCACCGCTGCTCGACGAGTCCTATGTGGACGAGGTCGTCAAGGTCGAGGAGGCGGACACCATCCGTGCCTGCCACCGCCTCGCCAGGCACGGGTTCCTGTTCGGCGGTTCCACCGGAACCGTGGTCAGCGGCGCGATGCAGTGGCTGGCCCAGAACGAGCCGCGCGACCTCATTGCGGTCGCCATCGCCCCGGACCTCGGCGAGCGGTACCTCGACACGATCTACCAGGTCAACTGGCTTCAGGACCTGTACGGCGACGACATACTCGACTTCGACGAGGTGAGCGCCGGTACCCGGAGGGTCGAGCCCAGACGCCGGACGTCGGGTCGGCGGCCGAAGCCGTAGAGCACCTCGTCACGGGACGGCGGCCCCCACCCGCCCGTAGCCGCCGTATGGGCGCGGCCGGTCCACGGGGGTCCGTCAGTCCGGCGCGCCTGCGAGGGCACGGAGATCCGTGCCCGGTAGATGGATCCAGCCTTCCTGCCGGGCGGCCTCCCGCTCCTCGGCGGAGCCCGGCCACACGGTGTCCCCGATGTGGACCGCACGGGCGACCAACGCGCAGACCACGGCGTCGAGATGGTCGTGGCTGTCGACGCACCTCTCACGCACCGGCTCGGACAGGGACGTCTGCAAACCCGCCTCGATCGCGCCGACGACGTTCTCGCGCAGGGCACGCGCCTCGGGCGTGGCGCTCTTGTAGCTACGGGTGAGGCGGATCCCCCATCGCCGCAACGCGGCCGCCGGATAGACCTCGGCGACCGGCCCCGAGCCGTCTCGGGGCACGGCGACACCCGCCGCGGCCATTTCGTCCAGGAGATACGCGGCCCGCAGGGCAACGACCCCCAGAAGGTCGGTGGACACCGACAGTGGAGGCCGCATCGAGGTCGCCTTCCAGGTGAGGTCGTCGGTGAGCCGGAAGCGCAGTGCGTCCAACCCTGGTCGCCCGTCCGCCCGTTGAGCGAACCTCACGGGAGGCGGCAGTCGTGCGCCCCGATGGTGTGCGAGGACCGTCGCCACGAAGTCGGACGGCCAGCCCAGCGGGCAGTCGAGCCCGGTCTTGTCGGCCGTCCGGACGAGCGCCGACAACTCCCCTTCTCCGTCCGGTACCTCGAACTCGGCGGTGACGGCACGTCCCGGGCCCCAGACCATCCGGCACACCGCGGTACGCCGGGCGCTCGCGGCGAGGTCGATGCCCAATGTCACCGTCTGTCGTCGCTCCATGCCGAGATCATCGCGCATCGCGGGTCCGGGCGGGGCGAGACGACGACCACAACGAGGCGCGCGAGCCGTGCCCGTCGGTCGGCCGGCGCCGAAGGAACGGACACGAGCCGGTCGCCCCCGCCGTGACCTGACCGCCCCGCCGGGTGTGCCCCTGGGCTGCCGGGGCACACGGATCCGGGGAGGTCGAGATGGACTTGAAGGCCATGGCCCATACCGGACGGCTCGAGGGCCGGCGCGCGGCGAGGGGTTCGGTGACACGGGGCGCCGCGCGGGCGGGGCTCTCCGCTCGCGGGGTCATCTATCTGCTGATCGGAGTGCTGGCTCTGCGGATCGGGTTCGGGGACGGCGGTCACCAGGCCGACCGCCAGGGTGCCCTGGCCGAGATCTCGGGCGAGCCGTTCGGTTCCGTGCTGCTGTGGGCTCTGGGCATCGGACTCGTCGGCATGGCGGTGTGGCGGTTGTCCGAAGCCGCGTTCGGATCGGTCGATCCGGACGGCCGCAAGGCGAGGAAACGGCTGACGGCACTCGCCCGTTGCGTGTTCTACGCGTTTGTGGCCGCCTCCGTGATGTCCTTCGCGGCGGGCTCCGGTGACGGAGGCGGATCGAGTGACGAGCAGTCCCGGGACGTCACCGCACGTGTTCTGGGAATGCCCGCCGGCCAGTGGATCGTGGGCGTCGCGGCGGCCGGGATCGTCGTGGCCGGTGTCTGGATCGGTGTTCGGGCCGTACGGCGCGACTACCACGACCATCTCCGGCTCGGCGCGATGAGCCCGAAGGTCCGTCGTCTGGTGGACGTGACCGGTGTGGGAGGCGGCACCGCGCGCGGAGTGGTGTTCGCCGCTGTAGGAGCCTTCGCTCTGCGCGCGGCCGTCGACTACCGGCCCGATCGGGCCAAGGGGCTGGACGACACACTCCGTTGGTTCGCCGGGACCCCGTTCGGACCGTGGCTGCTCGTCCTGGTCGCGTGCGGCGTCGTGCTCTTCGGCCTGTTCTCCTTCACCCTGGCACGCTGGCGCAGGGTCTGAGAGCACCGAGGTCCGGGGCGACGAAACCGTGCGGGCCGCCGCTCCCCTGTGCCGGCGGCCCGCACGGAACCTGCCGGGCCGGAGACACCGCCCGTCGATCGTGGTCTGCTCGCACGCCTACGCACCGCGGACGGTGAACCCCGCAGGTCGGTGGAGCGACGTACGTCCGTCGACGTCGCTGTTGCCCGGTTGAAGTCTGCGCCGACATCGTGCTCGGCTGGTATGGGTAGAACTGCGTACACGGACAGGCGGAGAGGGACACGTGAGAACCGGTCAGGAGCGTGCCTACGAACGTATGTTGTCGGTGGCCGTGGCGGCGCTCCAGGAACGGGAACCTGAGCGTCTGTGGCCCCTGATGGCAGACGTCCTGCCGGGTGTGTGCGGCGGCGAGGCCCTGATCTACAAACTGGACGAGTGGAACGAGAGCAGCGGCACGCTGGGCCTGTCCCCTGGCGTCGCCCCGGCGTTCGATCTGCTCGACGAGGAATCCCTGGGGCTGCTGCGGGCCGGCTACCCCTTCGCACACCACTACACGCGCGGACACGGCCATGCACCGGTCACGGCACGGCAGGCGGCGGGTCCCGAGTGGTCCACGAGTCCCACGGCACGCCTGATCCACGAGACGATCAACGTGGATCATGTACTCGCCGTTCCGCTGCCCGGCACGACGGCCCCGATCACGGGCTGTCTCATCTACCGTTCCGGCACGGACTTCGACGATGACGGCATCCGCTTCGGACAGCGCCTGCAGCCTCTTCTGGCCGCGGTCGAGCAGCACCGGCAACTCCTCGCACGCTGGGGGCACGTCGTCGCGGCGGGTGATGCCCCGGCCTCCCCCCGCGAACTGGCCGACGACTGCGACCTGACGCCGCGCGAGACGACCGTCCTGCTTCTGCTCGGCGATGCCCTGACCGCCGCGGCCATGGGCCGCCGGCTCGGCATATCGGATCGCACGGTCCACAAGCACATCGAGAAGATCTATCGCAAACTGGGCACCCGGGACCGGCTCGGTACGGTGCTCCGCGCCCAGCAGTTGGGCCTTCTCCCCCGGTCCACGCCTCCCGTCGCGGAAACCGGCCGGGCTTAACGGCCGCTCCCCGACGCGCCGGGGGGATCCCGCCACCAGACGAAGACCTCGGTGCTCGGGACACGTTCGGAGAACACCCCCGACGGCGACGCCCGTTCCAGCAGCCGCCGCAGGTCTCCCTCGAAGTCGCCGCGACGCGCGCCGAACAGGTGCGGAGCGGAGAACGACATCGAGTGGGCCCAGGCGACGACATCGTCGTGCGTACGTTCCAGCGGCTGTCCCCCGGGCACGACATGGCGCCGGGGACCGGCGAAACCCGCCCGGGTGAGCACCGCCGCCTCGTTCCCCGGCGTCCCCTTGGGCAGCCGCCCCTGGCCGGCACGCCGCACCGGACCGAGGTAGTGCTTGATCAGCTCCTCGATCGCGGTGTAGGGCACCGCGGGATGCGGAAGACCGTCGACGTCGCGGGACTCCGTCTTCTCGTCCGAGACATGGACCAGCGCACCACCGGGCCGGAGGAGGCCTCGGACGGTGCCCGCCACCAGCCCGCGGTCCATCCAGTGGAACGACTGACCGAAGGTCGCGACGGTGAACGTGCCCAGGTCCGACGACATTTCCTCGGCCCGGCACCGGACCCATCGTGTCTTCCCGGTCATGCCCGAATCGGCCGCCCCGCGACGGGCTTCCTCGATCATCCCGCGGTCCGGGTCCACACCGACGACCTCGGCGAACAGATGCGCGAGGGCCAGCGCTATCGTGCCCGGCCCGCACCCCACATCGACCAGGCGCCCCTGCCCGTCCGGTTCCAGGACGTCCGCCAGCATGTCCGCGAGGCCGGGCGCGTACGGAAGTCGGCCGCGCCGGTAGTAGGCCGCCGTGCCGGCGAACAGCGTCTCGTCCCACTCCCAGTCCGCGGCCACGTCCCCCGCCTCTCGCGCTCTCTCGCCCCGGCTCACTGCGCACGTGCCACGAGGAGGGCCACGTCGTCGTGGTCGTCGGGATGCCGCAAACCGTACAGCAGGAGGTCGCAGGTCTCCTCGAGAGGACGGCCGGTTTCCCCGAGAAGCCCCAGGAGGAGGTCGAGACGGTCGTCGATGGGGTGGTGGCGGGTCTCGACGAGCCCGTCCGTGTACAGGACGAGCAGATCGCCGGGGTTCAGGTCGACGGTCGTGGTCTCGAAGGCGACGCCCCCGACGCCGAGTGGGGCTCCGGTGGGCAGGTCGAGCAGCACGGGAGCGCGGCCGGGGCGGGCCAGCGCGGGCGGCATGTGTCCCGCGTTGGCGATACGGCACCGCCTCTCGTGCGGGTCGTACACGGCGTAGATGCACGTGACGATGTAGTGCTCGAGACCGCACGTGATCTTGTCGAGGTGCTGGAGCACCGCGTCAGGTACGAGGTCGAGATCCGCGTAGGCGCAGGTGGCGGTGCGCAGGCGCCCCATGGTGGCCGCGGCGTCGATGCCGTTGCCCATGACGTCGCCGACGACCAGCGCGGTCTTGTCCCCGTTCAGGCTGATGACGTCGTACCAGTCTCCGCCGACTTCGCTGGTGGCCTGGGCCGGCTGGTACCGGGTGGCGAGCTGCAGCCCCGTCCGGTGCGGCGGGTGGTCGGGCAGCAGGCTGCGCTGGAGCGTGAGCGCGGTGTTGCGCACGCTCTGGTACCAGCGGGCGTTGTCGATGGCCACGGCGGCGCGGCCGGCGAGCTCGCCCGCCAGGACGACGTCGTCCTGGTCGAACGGGGCCGGGTTGTCGGTGCGTTTGAGGTCCAGGGCTCCGAGCACCTCGCCGTGGGCGATCAGGGGTACGGCGAGATAGGAGTGGACACCGGCGCGGGCCAGCAGTGAGGTGGCCTCCGGGTCGCGGCCGATGCGCTTGAGGTCGTCGGGGGCCACGTGGCGCACCAGCACCGGTCTGCCGGTGTGGACGCACAGCGTGACCAGGCGATCGCCCTCGTAGGTGGCGAGGTCGCCCGGAGGGTCGGCGGCCCGCAGCGCCACGGTGGGCTGGGCCGCCTTGAGCGCCAGGGCCCGGAACAGCTCAGGACCGTTGTCGGGTGCGCTGGTCCGGCGGCAGGCGAGCACGGAGTCGAGAACGTCCACGGCCACCACGTCGGCGAGTTCCGGCGTCGCGATGTCGGCCAGTTCCCGGGCTGTGTGCTCCACCTCGAGGGTGGTTCCGACCCGTACGGAGGCTTCGGCGATGAGCGCCAGCCGGCGGCGTGCCCGGTCGGCCTCGGCGGCCGCACGGTGCCGTTCGGTGACGTCCACGACCGAGGCGGCGGCACCGAGGACCCGCCCGCCGGGATCCTCCAGGCGATAGAAGGACAGGGACCACGCATGGTCCTGGTCGGGGTCGGCGGACGTGCGGCCCACGGCGTACTGGTCGAGCACGGGGCTGCCGGTGGCCAGCACCTGGCGCAGGGCCGACTCGATCGTGTCCATGTCGGGGAGGGTCAGCATCTCCCTCAGATGACGGCCGATGTGTTCCTGGGCGGGGATGCCGTCGATGCGCTCCAGGGCGGGGTTGACCAGGAGGAAGCACAGGTCGGGGTCCATGAGCGCCAGGCCGATCGGTGACTGGTTGATCAGCCGCTCGCACAGGGCCAGGTCGGTCTCGACGCGCTGAACCGTGGTGTGGTCGGCCGCGATCCCCAGGGCGTAGACCTCTCCATCGCCGTCGAGCAACCGCATGTTGCGGAACTCCATCAGGCGCGTATGGCCGTCCTTGTGCCGGATGGGGTAGGCGCCGGCCCAGCTGCGGCCGGTCTCCAGCACCTCGATGAAGAGACTGAGGACCGACTGCAGATGCTCGGGCTGGATCAGCAGGCGCGCCGCGTAGGTGCCGAGCGCCTCTTCCGCGGTGTAGCCGAAGAGTTCCTCGGCCTGCGGACTCCAGAAGACGATGCGCCCACTGGAGTCCAGCACCACCGCGCCGACACTGAGCATGTCGAGCAGCCCGCTCTGGCGGGGCGTGCCCGGGCCCGTCCGGTCTGCGTCGCCCTGGAAGGATTCGTCTGTCATCCCAGGTCTCCTCCACGTGCCGCGGCGCGACCTGCTGCCCTTTTCCGCACAGCTCCATGCCGGGCCTGGCTGCGGGTACTTCCGTGCTGCCTCCGGCCGAGTACCCTGCCCAGCCCAGGACGTGTCCCGCGGGACTCACAGTCGTGTCCGGTGACCCAGCGGATCCGGCGGCGGGCTCGGGAGAAACGTCAGGGGCGTCCCGCTCGCTCCGGAGACCCGATGGGAGCGCGTCGCCCGCCGGCAATGGCCCGGGGCAACCATTTTGCGGATACCCGCGCGCGTCCGGGTGTTGTTGCGGTCCCCCAGGGCTGCCCCCGGCCGGAACCCGGTAGGAGTCAGTCGCGGGCGCTGCGCGTCGGGCAGTCGCCCGCTCCCTCCGTCCCCGCGCCATGAAGCCTAATGCGAGGTGTTGTGGGATGGGCGAGATGATCCTGCCGGTGGCGATCGTGCCGGCCATGGTCTTCGGCGTCGCGGCGGCCGTCAAGTCGACCGACCTGGAGGGGCTGCGCCGCGCCCTGGTCGGCTTCGGTGTGCCGCCCCGGACGGCGGCCCCGCTCGGTCGGTCCCTCGTGACGTGCGAGTTCGCCGTCGCCCTGGCGCTCGTCGTGCCCCCATGGGCGCGCGTCGGCGGGCTGGGGGCGCTGCTTCTGCTGACCCTGTTCAGTGGTGTGATCGCGCTGAACCTGATGCTCGGACGGTCCCCCGTCTGCGACTGTTTCGGAGGGCTCAAGGCCATTCCCGTCGGCTGGTCGACCGTCGCCCGAAACGCGCTCATCGCCGTTCTCGCGGCGTTCGTCGCCGCCGACGGACATCCGCACTGGCTCTTCGCGGGGCTGGCGATCGTGATGTCGGCACTGTGGGCCGGGCTGTGGGCCAAGGAGGCCGGTGAGGTGCGTGCGGGCCTGTTCGCGCCCGCGTTCTCGCTGCGGGACGAGTCGGGGCGGACCCGGAGCCTGGACGACCTGCTGGCGCCGGGCCGCCCGCTCCTCCTCGTCTTCAGCGATCTCCCCTCAGGCCCTCACGCCGCGCTGCTTCCCCAGGTGGCCCGATGGCAGCGGATGCACGAGGACGATGTGACGATCGCCGTCGTGAGCGGCGGCCCGGAACCCGTGCCCCTCGCCACGGCCGGCGGCGACGGACCACGACGGTTGCTGGTGGACCCCGACCGCCGGGTGCACACCGTCTACGGGGTCACGGCCACCCCGGCCGCGGTCCTGATCGACGCCGAGGGGATCGTCGCCGCCGCGCCGGCGGTCGGCGCGGCGGAGATCCGCAACCTCGTCGCCAGGGCGCTCCGGCTGCAGGGCAGGCCGACGGCCGCCGGGCGGGTGTTGCTGTTCGCGTCGGCGGCGCTGGTCCCCGCGTTCACAACGGTCTACAGGGCGGACTCCGACATCGCCCCGCTCGGACGGCCGCCGGTCCGGCACGGTTAGCCACTGCCGTTCGGATCAGCGAGTCCGCGTCGCGGGGCACAGGACCCTGGGCGTCCGTCCCGGCTCCGTGACCAGCCGTATTTCCCGCGACCCGAGTGCGGTCCGCCCTCTACGATCGCCCGATACGACCGGACGGAACGGCGGGGGCGGACGTGCGCGAGGACATCGAGGACCAGGCAGCGGCCGCGCTCCGGCCCACCCGGACACCGCCCCTGCGGAGCGCGCTGCGCGGGACCGACGCCGACGACTGGCTTGCGCTGGACGTCCGGGTGCGTGAGGAGTTGTGGCACAGCTCGGTCACCCAGGCCCAGGAGAGGGCTGCCGCACCCCTGCTCCCCGACCTGACACGACTCGGCCTCGCCGAGCCGGCCTTTGCCCTCTGCCACCACAACGGGCGGGTCCGTGAGAGAGCGGTGGGTCAGGCATGGTCGTACCCCGGCCTGCTGCCGCTGATCGTGATCCGCTGCGCCGACTGGGTCGAACCGGTCCGCGAGCGCGCCCGGGATCTGCTGCACGAGGCACTGGACACGGACACCGCCCCCGACCTCGCACCCCTGATCCTGCGCATCGGCGGCCGCGGCAGAGGTGCGTTCGGGGTCGGGCTGCTCGAAGAGGTCCTGCGCCGGGCACCGGACACCGGGCTCGCCGCTCTTCTCACCTCGCCCGACCGTTCCGTACGCCGGTTCGCCCACCGGCTGGCCATCGAACTACAGCGGCTGTGCCCGGCCGAGTTGGCTCGTACCGCCGCCCGTGACAAGGACACCGTCGTCCAGGATCTGTGCTCCGACGCGGCGCTCACCGCCCTCAAGGACGCTGAGACGTACGACGACGTGCTCGGGCTCCTGCTCAACGCTCGCAGCCCGCGCGCCCGTTCGGCCGGGGTCACCGCGCTGCGGCGCGCCGGGCGTCCTGAACTCGCGGTCCCCTTCCTCGCGGACCGCTCCGCACTCGTACGTGCCTGCGCCCGGTACGTGATACGACAGCACGGCGGCGATCCGACGCTCTGGTACCGCGACCGGTGCGCGGCACCGGACGACCCCGGACTACCGCCCGGTGCGGTCATCGGGCTGGCCGAAAGCGGAGGTCGTCCGGACTCGGGTCTGCTGTGGCCGCTGCTGGCCCACCCTGCGGCCGGGGTGCGATCGCGCGCGGTGGCCGGCCTGCGGATCCTGGACCTCGTGGACGCCGAACGAATGCGCCCGCTGCTGGACGACCCGGCGCCCCGTGTCGTACGCGAGACGACCCTGGCTCTTCAGCCGTCGTCGAGAGAAGTGCCCTTGGAGTGGCTGCTGGAACGCATCGGCCGGGGCAGACCGCGGCACGTGCGGCTGGCGGCGTTCCGGCTGCTCGATGCGCGCGGCGGGGAAGCGGCGCTGCGTGCGGCGGCCGAGCTGCTGGCCGACGGGGACACGAAGCTGCGCACCTGGGCCGCGCAGTGCGTGCGGCGCCGGCGCCTGTCGGTGGAGCCGCCGCGGAGACCCCGAGGTGCGGGTGTTGCTGGACCGTGGCCGGCGTCTGTTCAGCCAGCACGTTCATCGGGCTCCCCGTGAGGATGTCCACGCGCGTGTGTCAGGACATACAGCCGAGCACCCCTCAGAGTGATCCTTATGCCGTAGTATCACCGAAAAGATCCTGAAATGCCCTTGTCGGAGCAATGATCAGGTGACTGTCGACCCGTGGACGTCCGGTTGTCCTGATCAAGCCCTGCCAGGAGTTCTTGTGCACAGGCCGAGTGAACGGATCCGTCAGGACCTCGGTCCGGCGCCGGGCCACCCTGCCGTGGGCCCACCGGCTCCGCCGAGACCTCGGACGGCGTCGGCGCACCCTCGGCGGAGCCGGTCGTGAGGCGGCGCGCCCGGAGGGCTGCCGGAGGCCGCGGCACGGAGCAGTGGAGCGACACAGACCTGTCGGTGCCCGCGCCGCCGTTATGGATGCGCTGGCTGCCGGCCATCTATGTCGTCGCCGTCCTGGCACTCGAACCGATCACTCCCGTGCAGTGGCCGGTGAGCTTCCTCCTCATCGCCCTCCCCGTGGTCGCCGCCTTCGCCTACGGCCCCGTCACCGTCGCCGTCGTCACGGTCTTCGCAGTGCTGCTCGAGGGCGTACTGGCCGGGACTCCGTGCTGCGCCGGGCGCTCGGTCGGCTATCTGTGGGACCGCCACTATGTCGCCACCTACATCTCCACCGCGCTCGTCGGGCTCCTCGGCACGATCCTGGCCGCCCACCGGACGCACCGCGAGCGCACGCTCGCCACCGTGCGGTCCGTGGCGGAGACCGCGCAGCGCGTGCTGCTGCGCCCGGTGCCCCACCGCCTCGGCCGGGTCTGCGTGGAGACCCTCTATCTGTCCGCCGCGGCCGAGGCCCGCATCGGCGGCGACCTCTATGAGGCGGTACCCACCGCGCACGGAGTCCGCCTGCTCATCGGGGATGTCCGCGGCAAGGGCCTGATCGCGGTGGAAACGGCCGCGACCATGCTCGGCGCCTTCCGCGAGGCCGCCCACGACGAGCCCGATCTGGCCGGGGTGGCGCACCGGGTCGAGACCAGCATGAGCCGCAGGGCCACGGAGCTGTCGGGCACCGAGATGGCCGAGCGCTTCGTCACCGCCGTGTTCGCCGAGATCGCCGAGGACGAGAAGATCGTCCGCATCGTCAACTGCGGTCACCCGCCACCCCTGCTCATCGGCCCGGACGGGGTCACCGAGCTGGAACCCACCGATCCGTCACCGCCCATCAATCTCGGAGTGCTGATCGGCGACCACTACCACGCGGAGGTGCAGCCCTTCCGCCCCGGGGAACAGCTGTTGCTGTACACCGACGGAGTGACCGAGACACGCGACTGCGACGGGAACTTCTACCCCCTGATCGAGCGCATCCGCGCCTGGGGGAACCTTCCGCCCCGCGATCTCCTCCACCACCTCCACCAGGACCTTCTGGCCTTCAGCGGCGCAGAGCTCCAGGACGACACCGCCGCCCTGGCCGCCTACCGCCTCCCCGACCCGCTTCCGGACCAGGACGAGGACGAGGATCAGGACGAGCGCATGCGGCGGCGAAGCGAACGCCGGTGATCCGGCCGGTGCCGGGACCGTTTGTGGTGCCCGCCTGGCACCCCCCGCCCGGGAACCGACCCGGTGGATCGGGCGTCCAACGGGCCGCCCTGGGTACCCGGGCGCAGCACGTACTTCCGGCACGACTTTCACGCATTCCGGTTCGGATGGAGCCTCGAGGCGCGCGCCGCCGCGTCACCGCGATGCGATGACGCATCCCTTCCTCCGCGCACCTCGGCCCTCCGGCCCGCACCGGGCTCCGAGGAAGGGGGCAGCGTCGTGCGTTTCCACAACCGCCGACAGGCCGGCCGGGAGCTGGCCGAACGGCTTCTTGAACGGATGGGCGGAGACGACCTCGCCCAGGCCGTCGTGCTCGCCCTCCCACGCGGCGGCGTCCCGATCGCAGCGGAGGTGGCCCGGGCCCTGAGGGTTTCCCTGGACGTACTGGTCGTCCGCACCATCGGCGTACCCGGTGCACCGGAAGTCGGTATCGGGGCGATCGCCGACGACGAGCCCCCGTTGTTCGACTCGGTGGGACTGGCGGCCATGCATCTGGACGAGCACAAGCTCGGCTCGGAGATCGCCGGGGAACGGGCCGCGCTGTACCGGAGCGAAGGCTTCTACCGGGCGGGGCGCCCCGCTCCCCATGTCGCCGGGCGCACCGTCGTGCTCGTGGACGACGGAAGCTCCGTCGGGATCACCGCCCGCGCCGCTCTGCGCCATCTGCGCCGTCAGGGACCGGCGTACCTCGTCCTTGCCGTGCCCGTCTGCAGCCGCGACACCGCCCGCGCCCTGCGTGGCGACGTCGACGCCCTGGTCTGTCTCGACCAGCCGGCCCACCGCATGCCGATGGGCGAGCATTACGCCGAATTCGAACAAATAACCGATCAAGAGATACAGGAGGCCCTGCGGCAGCCTCATCCGGCCTGACGCGACGCCACGCGCGTGCGCCGGTCCGCGGGGGGTATGCGACATAGTGGGATATAAGTCAGCCGCGGGGAGGTAAGAACATGATGATCTCCGAGTTGGTGATGGTCCCGACCGAGGAAGCGGTGCTCACGGGTGATCTCGTCGTACCCGGCAACGTGCCCGCGGTGATCCTGTTCGCACACGGCAGCGGCAGTTCCCGGTTGAGCGTGCGCAACCGCGCGGCCGCGGCCGAACTGCACAAGGCAGGTCTCGGCACACTGCTGCTGGACCTGCTGAGCGAGCGGGAGGAACGCGAGGACGCCGCCACCGCACGGCACCGTTTCGACATTCCCATGCTCAGCCGGCGCCTGGTCGCCGCTCTCGAATGGCTGGCACAGGAGCCCAACACCAGGAATCTTCCGGCCGGCCTGTTCGGAGCCAGCACCGGAGCCGCCGCGGCGCTCATGGCCGCGGCCGAGCAGCCCGAGCGCGTCTACGCGGTCGTGTCGCGGGGTGGGCGGCCCGACCTGGCGGGTGACGCCCTTGAACGCGTGACCGCACCGGTCCTTCTGGTCGTCGGCGGCGCCGACGAGGCGGTCCTCGGCCTCAACCGGGAGGCCGCCGAGAGGCTGTCGGCCCCGCACGAGATCCATGTCGTACCGGGCGCCACCCACCTCTTCCCGGAACCCGGCGCCCTGGAAGAAGTCGCCGAGGTCGCCGGCCAGTGGTTCCTGGAGCACCTGGAGAAGGCGCGCGGCCACGGAGGCCGACCGGGCTGAGACGGCGGGTTCCGGAGGCGGGTCGGGCACCGGGGGCTCGGCCCGTCGTTCCGGAAGGCCGATTCCCCCACCGATCGCGCCGGATCACCTCCGCGCCCCAGACGGCCGACACCCTGCCGGCGCAGCCGGTCACGGCCTTCCGACCCGCTCGGCAAGCCCGGGACCAGCGGCGGCACGGTGCGGTTCATCACACCAAGGCCCCTCCTCGGAGGGGCCTTTCGCGCTCCGGCGCCCGCCGCCCGCGCACCGGAACCCGACCCGCTCGCCCGCTCCGGCCAACCGCTCCGCGTCGTAGGCGAGCTGATCCCCCCTCACGGCGGGACCGGGGTCGACGTCGGCGTCACCCCGCTCCGGCTCGGACGTCCGTGCCTCCGTCTCCGGACCCACCGGCAGCGTCACGTCCGGTGCGCAAACCCCGCGCCCTGCACCGGAACCGCCGAAGAATAGCTCCGGCGCGGCAGACCGGCGACCTCAGGCAACAACGGCCGACTCGATGAATAAATCACCCAAATAGGGGAATTCGTTGCCTAAGGGAAATATTCTCCTCATGGAGAGGAGCCGACTGCGATGTCGTACGCGCGGCAGCCCAGTGGAATGGGCACGCATCCCGAACTCGCGGAGATGCGGGAACGGCTCGAACGCACAGCCTCGAGCGGCTCGGCGATCGCCATCGAAGGACTCATCCTCATGGCCGGTGCCTATGCCGCGATCTCACCCTGGGTCGTGCACTTCTCGAATTCGGAGCGCAATCTCACCATCAACAACCTGATCATCGGCATAGCGATCGCCATGATCGGGCTGGGGCTCACGCTGGCACCCGAACGGATGTTCCGGCTGGCGTGGGTGGTCGTACCTCTCGGCGTGTGGCTTCTGATCTCCCCCTGGGTGGTCACTGCGGCACACGGCGCGGGGACCGGCATCATCTGGAACAACTGCGTAGTGGGTGCGGTCACGGCCCTGCTGGGTCTCGCCGCAATGGGTCTGACCGTCGGTATGAACCGTCGCCGTCATCACACACCCAACACCACGTAGCGGCGAACAGCGTGCCGCACCCGGGTGACCCACGTGGGTCCACGGGTACGGCACGCATTCGCCGGTCACCGGGCAGGTGACGAACGGCGCCACACCGGCGCCGGAAGCTCACCCCACGGCCACACCCAGGAACTCCTCCAGCCGCGCCAGAACGTCGCCCCGGAAGAGCGAACGGGCTTGTGCCACGTGGCGCTCCCGCACGGGGCCTCCGGGCACGAGCCGGCCGAGCGAGGCGAGCAGACCGGTCTCGTCGGCGGCGAGGTCCGAGACACCGAGCGCGGCCATCCGGTGCACCCCTTCCGCGCCATGGCCGGGCAACGGCCGGTAGCCCACTACGGGAAGTCCCGCGGCGAGGGCCTGTACGGCTGTCTGGCCGGCCGCGTTGTCGACCAGTGCGTCGGACGCGTGCATCAGTCCGGTCATGTCGGCGACCCAGCCCAGCGCCAGAACGCCCGGAACCGCCGCCAGGCCGGCCCGGAGCCGTTCGTTCCGGCCACACAGGACGACCGGGAGAAAGCCGTTTCCGGCCAGCAGCCGGGCGGTCGCGGAAAGGCGCGTGCCGGTCCCCCAGGCGCCTGCTGAGAGCAGTACCGGCGGGCGTCCGGGCGCGTACCGGTCGAAGCGCTGGGTCCAGAGCGCCGTCGTGCGCCCCGGCATGAAGAATTCCGGCGCCACCATCGGTCCGATGGCCTCGGCGGGCTTGTGGATGTCCTGGCGCACCTCGGCGGCGGCCTGGTCCGTGAGGCAGAGGTACCGGTCGTTGCCGGGATGGAGCCACTGCCGGTGCACGGCGAAGTCGATCAGGAAGACCACGCTCGGTACCCGAAGCCGTCCCCGGGACCGGAGGTGGCCGGTCAACTGGGCGCCGAGATGGAAGACGGGCACCACCACGTCCGCCCGGGTGCGTGCCGCGAGTTCCGCCAGCCGGGCTCCGGCGAGGCGGGCCAACGGGACGCCGCTGGGGCGGCACCCGGCCCCGCGGCGCAGCAGCACCCGGTACACGGCCCCGTACGCCCAGGGGAAGTGCCGTACGGACGACCGGTAGCCCACCCGTAGACCGGAGCCCAGGCCGTACGGCAGCAGGCCGAGGACATCCACGATGTGCGCCTCGTGACCACGGTCCCGCGCACGGCGGGCCAGTTCCCGAGCGACCGTGTCGTGCCCCGCTCCCATGCTCGCGCTGACGATCAGGACGCGCCGCGACTGGTGTCCCGCTCGCGCGCCGGGGTGCACGGCTTCAGTCATGACCGGCGGCCGCTCGCGTCGCCTGTCGTCGCGACGCAGGGGAAAATGCACACATTGGTAGCCAATGTCCCCTGCCACGCTGTCGCAAACCATCCACCCGCTCCAGCGTTCCGGAGCATTCCAGGCGTGATCACCGCAGTACGTCCGCTTCTTCCCTCGAACCCGGGAGCAGCCACCTTCCGCCCGTCACTTCGGTGTTCGTCGTCGCAGCTGAGGTCAGCCGCCATGTCACATGCTCCGTCCCGTGTCCGATCCGGCCCCGCACTGCCCGCGGGAAATACGCCCGCCTGCAAGCCCCGAGGCGTTCCGGCGCTTCAGCAGGGCACCGCGCTCGTGACCGGCGCCTCCTCCGGCATCGGTGCCGCCGTCGTCCATCGGCTGGCCGCCGAGGGCGGCTGGCGTCTGGTGCTGAACGGGCGCGACCCGGCCCGGCTCACCCGTGTGGCCGCAGAGGCGTCCGCCACTGCTTTTCCCACCGATCACACCCAGCCGGGCGCACATCGGAAACTGGCCGAATTCGCCCTCGACCGCCTCGGCCGGGTCGATGTGCTGGTGGCCTGCGCCGGCATCGGCTGGGCGGGCGACTTCCGCACCATGCCGACCTCCGCCATCGACGAGCTGATCGACGTCGACCTGCTCGCCACGATGCATCTGATACGGCATCTGGTCCCCCATATGGTCGAGGCGGGCTCCGGGCGCGTGGTCATCATCGGTTCCTTCGCCGGAACCGTCGGGGTGCGCAGAGAGGCCGTCTACTCCGCGGCCAAGGCGGCGCTCGGCACGTTCGCCGACGCCCTGCGGTACGAACTGCGGGGCACGGGTGTGGGGGTGAGCCATGTGGTGCCCGGTGTGGTGGACACCCCGTTCTTCGAACGCCGCGGTGTGCCCTACCTGCGGTCCCGGCCCAAGCCGGTACCGCCCGAGCGCGTGGCGGACGCCGTCTGGCGCGCCGTCTCCCGGGGCCGGGACGAGATCTTCGTACCCGGCTGGCTGGGCCTTCCCGCCCGGGTCCGCGGTGTCGCTCCCTCGGTCTACCGACGGCTGGCCTCACGGTTCGGATGAGTCCGGGTGAGCTATCTGACCGTGCTGCTCGCCCTGCTGGCGGCTCTCTCCAACGCGTCGGCCTCCGTCCTGCAGCGCAGGGCGGCGACGGAGGAGCCCGAGGGCGGCTCAGGGGTGCGCCAGGCGGTGCGGTGGCTGGCGCGGGTGCTGCGCCGACCGCACTGGCTGGCGGGTGCCGGTCTGCTCGCCCTCTCCACCGTCCTGCAGGCGTTCGCGCTGGCCGTCGGCAGCCTGTCCGTCGTCCAGCCACTGCTGGCCACCGAACTGCTGTTCACACTGGCCGTCGGCAGCCTGGTCTTCCGGCGCCGCCCGAACGGCCGCACATGGCTGGCGTTCGCGGCCCTCGCGATCGGTCTGGCCGTCTTCCTGGGCGCCGCACAGCCCTCGGCCGGCCGGTCCACGGCCCCAGCGGAGCGCTGGCTGATGGCGGGAGGGGCGGTCCTGGGCCTCGCCGCACTGCTCGTCGTCGCGGCCCGGCCCGTCAAGGGCGCGCCCCGCGCGGCGCTGCTCGGGCTGTCGTCCGCCGTGTCCTTCGCCGCCACCGCGGCCCTCCTCAAGGAGGTCATGGGACGGCTCGCCCAGGATCCGGGCTCCGTTCTGGCCCAGTGGCCGCCGTATGCCACCGCCGGCACCGGGACGGTGGCCTTCCTCCTGCTGCAGAGCGCGCTGCGCGCCGGCACCCTGACGGCGTCCCAGCCCGCTCTCACGCTGGGCGACGCGCTGACCAGCGTGGCACTGGGGTGGGCGCTGTTCGACGAGCAGATCGCCCTCGGGGTACGCGTCCTTCCCGAGGTGATCGGCATCGCGCTCATCGGGGCCGGAAGCATCGGGCTGGCGAGCGCTCCGTCGGTCAGCGGCGCGTGGGACACCGCTCCCGGGGGACACAACGGAACCGATCCCGGTACCCAGAAGCCGGCCCCGCAGAGGTCGTGACGCGACGGTCCGAGGCCCACGACGCCCAGGAGGAGGATGCGGCAGATGCCCGTTCAGCCAGGCCACGTCACCCCGGGGAGAGCCGCGATCGCTCTGGTGCCGCTCGCCGCGATGACGGCCGCGCACATCGGCCCGGCCGTCACCTGGCTGCCAGGTCTGCGGCGCCGCCTCCTCCCCCGGCTCGCCGGCACGGGCCGAGCCGACCATGTCGCCCTCACCTTCGACGACGGCCCCGATCCGGCGTCCACTCCGCACTTCCTCGACGCACTGGACGGACTCGGCGTGCGGGCCACGTTCTTCGTACTGGGCGAGAGCGTCGTCCGTCACCCGGCGCTGACCCGCGAAATCGTCGGACGGGGGCACGAACTCGCCGTTCACGGTTGGGCCCACGATCGGCCCTGGCTGCCCTCCCCCGTACGTGACGCCGCGGAACTGACCCGCACGGTGCGGGCGGTGACCGACATCGCGGGCAGCCGCCCCCGGTGGTACCGGCCGCCGTACGGGATCCTCACCTCCGGCCGTTGGGCCGCCGCCCGCAGGTCCGGACTGACGACGGTGCTGTGGTCCGCCTGGGGCAGGGACTGGACCACCGACGCGACGGCCACGTCCGTACGCACGACGATCGAGTCCGAACTGCGTGGAGGGGGCACGCTCCTGCTGCACGACTCCGACCGCACCTCGGCGGCCGGGTGCTGGCACGCCGCGCTCGGAGCGCTCCCCGGAATCGTCGCCGCCTGCCGGGGAGCAGGCCTGTCGGTGGGCCCGCTCGCCGAGCACGGCATGGGCGCCTGACGGCGCGTCGGGACCCGCCGCGCGGGGCCGAGGGCATCGAGGCCGGGTGCGGGCCCGCTCATGGACGCCCGCGTCGAGCGGAGCAACGACCCTCCCCCTTGTCGTTCCAGCACTGCGCCGGACGGCGTCGGTACGCTCTCGGCCGATGCCGGCGGCGGCTCGACACCCTCGGGCCCCTGGACGCCGAATCCGTATGGCGCTGGGCCCGGCCGAAGCGCCATATTCACCCGGTGGGCCGCCGCCCATCACCCGGTCGGACCACGGCAGGACACGGGTGCCGGGAGAGGGGGACCGTGAGCAGGAGACGCTACGTCGCCAGGGGCGTGCCCGGTGGTTACCGGATCTGGGACAACAGGGGGCGTCGATGGTGGGGCGACCTGTACGAGCTGTGCCCCGACGATCTCCTCACCGAGCTCAACGGGCGGGCGGACCGGTCACGGATCACCGCGTTGATGAAGCACTACAGGGCCCACAGGCGATAGCGGCGAGGGGCCCGCCCGCAAGTGCCTGACCCTGCGGTGGTCGTGCCGCCACGCGGAGACGGAGCTCACCGTCCGGGTGCCCCCACCCGCAGGCCGTCCATGACGAAGTCCAGCAGCCGGGCGACACGCGGCTGCCAGTCCCCCCGGGGATCGATCTGCCAGAGACCGGCGATGGCGAGCAGGAGGTCGTCCGAGGTCGCTCCCGGGCGGATGGTGCCAGCCTCCTCGTTGGCACGAAGGAGGAGTTCGGCCGCATCCGTCACCGGGGCGTAGCCCGGCTTCGCCGGCTGATCGGGGCCGCTGGTGGCCTGCCGGATCGCATCCGCCAGACCGGCCTTGGCCATGGCGAACCGGGCGAAGCGGTCCATCCACTCCCGCAGGGCCCGGTCCGGTTCCCGGGTCTCCAGCAGCTCGGCGGCGCTGTCGACGAGCTGCTGCATCTCGAAGCGGTAGATCTCGAGCACGAGTGCCTCACGACTGGGGAAGTTGCGGTAAAAGGTGCCCTGCCCGACCCCCGCCTTCTTGGCGATCACACTCAGCGGGACGTCCGCGGACCGTGTCAGTTCGGCCAGCGCCACTTCGAGGATCCGCCGCCGGTTGCGTTCCGCATCCGAGCGCAGAGGGGACGTGCCCTTCTTCCGCTCCACTCGTCCTCCTCGCGGGGCCGTGGCCGGAACCCCACCTTGCTAACCGGACAGCTGTCCGGTACGTTTCCCGTATCGGACAGCTGTCCGCTTACGACCACCATAGCGGCCGAGGCGGTTTCCCGGTGGCCCCCGCCGCCGTCGCCTGCGCGGATGCCGCGTGTGCTTGCCGTCAACCCGCTCAGTACAGCGCCATCTCTTTGTCTCCGACTCGTTTGCATACCGAACCGTTCCCCTCGGGCGTTCTTCCGGATCCGCGAAAGAAGGCTGATCATGGCCCCATCGACGTCCAGCGCCATCACCCTGAACATCAACGGCGAGAAGTTCACGCTGACCGTCGACCACCGCACCACGCTGCTCGACGCCCTGCGTGAGCGCCTCGATCTGACCGGCACCAAGAAGGGCTGCGACCAGGGGCAGTGCGGTGCCTGCACCGTCCTGCTGGACGGGCGGCGGGCCGTGTCCTGCCTGCAACTCGCGGTGGCGGCGGAAGGACGGGAGATCACCACCATCGAAGGCGTGGCCGAGGGCGAGCGGCTGCACCCGGTGCAGCAGGCGTTCCTCGATCTCGACGGCTTCCAATGCGGCTACTGCACACCGGGACAGATCTGTTCGGCCGTCGCGGTGATCCAGGAGCACGCGGCGGGCTGGCCGAGCGCCGTCACGGACGACGTCCGGCCCGAAGCGGGACCACCACCGTTGACCGACGACGAGATCCGGGAACGGATGAGCGGCAATCTGTGCCGCTGCGGCGCCTATGTGTCGATCGTCCAGGCGGTCGCCCGGGCGGCGGCTTCCGAAGAGCAGGACAAGGGGGCGGCGGCATGAGGGAGTTCGGTTACCGGAGGGTGTCCGACGTGGCCACGGCGGTGGCTGTGCTCGACGCCGAGCCCCACGCACGGTTCCTCGGCGGCGGCACCAACCTCGTCGATCTGATGAAGACCGGGGTCGAGCGGCCAGCCCTGCTCATCGACGTCCGCGAACTCCCCCTCGACCGCATCGAATCGACGGAGGGCGGCGGGCTGCGCATCGGTGCGACCGTCACCAACAGCGACCTGGCCGCCCATCCCGAAGTCCGCCGACGCTACCCGGCGTTGACGCAGGCGGTGCTGGCCGGCGCCTCGGGGCAGCTGCGCAACATGGCCACAGTCGGCGGCAACCTCCTCCAGCGCACCCGCTGCGGCTACTTCGCCGATGTGAACAAGCCCTGCAACAAGCGTGTCCCGGGCAGCGGTTGTCCCGCCGTCGAGGGTGAGCACCACAACCACGCGATCCTGGGCGCCTCCGGCCACTGTGTGGCCGTCCACCCCTCGGACATGGGTGTGGCACTGACGGCCTTCGACGCCGCCGTCAGCTACGAAAGCGCCGACGGGCCCGGCGAGTTGCCGCTGGCGGAGTTCTATCTGCCCGTGGGCGACACTCCGCACCTGGAGACGGCCCTGCCGCCCGGAGCACTGATCACCGGCGTCACCCTGCCGGCCGCCCCTGTCGCCGCCCGCTCGCGCTACCGCAAGGTACGCGAACGCGCCTCGTACGCCTTCGCCATCGGCTCGATCGCCGCCGCGCTCGACGTCCGGGACGGCGTCGTACGGGATGCGCGCCTGGCCTTCGGGGCGGTCGCGTCCCGGCCGTGGCGGGCCCGGGCGGCCGAAGAGGTGCTGGTCGGGGCCCCCGCCGACGCCACGACCTTCGCCGCGGCGGCGGACGCCGAACTGGCGGCGGCGAAGCCGCTGCCCCGCAACGGATACAAGGTGACCCTGATGCACAACCTCGTGGTGTCCGAGCTGACCGCACTCGCCGAAGGGGTGGCCCGATGACCACCGCCACGACCAGGACCCCGACGGCGCAACGGGCCGTCGGCACCGCCCACACGCGCGTGGAGGGCCGCGACAAGGTCACCGGAGCGGCCCGCTACGCGGGTGACATCCCCTTCGCCGAACTCGCCCACGGCTGGCTGGTGCTCTCCTCGGTCGCCCGAGGCCGTATCCGCTCCCTGGAGACCGCGCCCGTGCTCGGGATGCCGGGCGTTCTCGCGGTCCTGCACCACGAGAACGCGCCCCGCGTCGACAGCGACCACATCGGTCTGCTCGGTGTCCCCCCGGAGCCGACCTCCGTCGTCTTCCAGCACGACCGGGTGCCGCACATGGGCTGGCCCGTGGCGCTGGTCGTCGCCGAGACCTCCGAACAGGCCAGGGAGGCCGCCGAGGCGCTTGTCGTGCACTACGAGTCGGAGCCGCACGACGTGGCGTTCTCCGGTGGCCACCCGGACGTCTACGCCCTGGACGGCCATATGCCTGCAGTGACGGAGAAGGGTGATCTCGAGGCCGAACTCGCCGCGTCCGCCGTCGTCGTGGACGAGGAGTACACCACCCCTGAGGAACACCACAGCCCTATGGAGCCCCATGCGGCGGCGGCCCGCTGGGACGGCGGCCGGCTCGAGGTCGTCGACTCCAATCAGGGCAGCACATGGGTCGCGGACGGACTCGCCAAGCTCTTCTCGCTCGACCCGGAGTCGGTGCGGGTGCGGTCCGAGCATGTCGGTGGCGGCTTCGGGAGCAAGGGCGTCCGCGCCCACCAGGTGGCCGCCGTCATGGCCGCGACCGTGCTCCAGCGCCCGGTGCGCGTCGTACTGACCCGCCGCCAGATGTTCGCACTCGCGGGCTACCGGAGCCCCACGGCACAGCGGATCAGGCTCGGTGCGGACGCCGACGGGCGGCTGCGCGCCCTGGACCACCGTTCGGTGAACCTCACCTCCACGGTCCACGAGTTCGTCGAGCCGAGCGCCGGCGTCGCCCGGGTGATGTATGACGCCGACGCCCACCACACGGCCAACCGGGTGGTCCGGCTCGATGTGCCGACCCCGACGTGGATGCGCGCGCCGGGCGAGGCACCGGGGTCCTTCGCGCTGGAGGCGGCGCTCGACGAACTCGCCGAGAAGTGCGGGATCGACCCGATCGAGCTGCGGGCCCGCAACGAGCCCGAACGGGGTCCCGTGTCGGGCCGGCCGTTCAGCAGCCGCAATCTCCTCGCCTGCTTCCGTGAGGGTGCCCGCAGGTTCGGCTGGGCGGACCGGGATCCGCGTCCAGGTCTGCGCCGCGAGGGGCGCTGGCTGCTGGGCACCGGCACCGCGGCCGCCTCGTTCCCGGCGGGGGCCGGACCGTCCACGGCGGTCGTGACGGCCGAGGCGGACGGGACCTTCACGGTGCGGATCGCCGCGGCGGACCTCGGCACCGGGGCACGGACGGCGCTCACCCTCGTGGCCGCCGACGCACTGGAGGTGACGACGGACCGCGTCCGGGTGCGGATCGGGGACAGCGACTTCGGACCGGCGATGATCGCCGGAGGCTCGATGGGCACCCGCTCCTGGGCCTGGGCCATCACGGCCGCGGCCGGCGAACTGCGGGAAAGGCTGGCCCTGGGCGCCGCGGTCCCCCCGGAGGGGATCACCGTGCGCTCGGACACCACCGCCGCCATCGGCGCCCTCGCCCAGAAGGAACGGCACTCCTTCGGAGCCCAGTTCGCGGAGGTCGCCGTGGACGTCGCCACCGGCGAGGTGCGCGTACGCCGCATGCTCGGCGTCTTCGCGGCGGGCCGCATCGTCAACCCCCTCACGGCACGGAGCCAGTTCGTCGGCGGAATGATCTGGGGCGTCTCCATGGCCCTGCACGAGGAGGCGGTCAGGGACCTGGCGTCGGGCGGCCACGTCGGCGCCGACCTCGCGGGCTACCACGTCGCCACGCACGCCGACGTCCAGCGGATCGAGGCGGACTGGATCGACGACCCGGACCCGGACGATCCGGTCGGGATCAAGGGCATCGGTGAGATCGGCATCGTGGGCGCGGCGGCCGCGATCGCGAACGCGGTGTGGCACGCCACCGGCGTCCGGCACCGCAGTCTGCCCATCCGGCCCGACCGCGTCCTGCCGGCCGGAACGGGAGCACTGCGTGCTTGACATCGCCGAGGCGTTGCACGACTGGATCGAGGAGGGCCGGGACTTCGCCGTCGCCACCGTCGTGTCCGTGGGCGGCAGCGCACCGCGGGGCCCCGGGGCCGCCCTCGCCGTCGACAGCGAGGGAACGGCGATCGGCTCGGTCTCCGGCGGTTGCGTGGAAGGCGCGGTGTACGAGCTGTGCGTCCAGGCGCTGCGGGACGGCGAGACCGTCCTGGAGCGATTCGGCTACAGCGACGAAGATGCCTTCGCGGTGGGTCTGACCTGCGGCGGGGTCATCGATGTCGTGGTCACGCCGGTCGGCGCCGGGGCTCCGGTCCGGGCGGTGTTCCGCTCGGCGCTCTCGGCGGCCGCACGCGACGAACCGGCCGCTCTCGCACGGGTCGTCCGAGGCCCGGCCGAACTGCTGGGCAGGGCCCTGCTGGTCCTGTCCCACGGTGCGTACGAGGGGGGTCTCGGTGGCCACGCGGACCTCGACCGCACGGCGGCCGCCGAGGCCCGGGCCATGCTGGACGCCGGCCGCACCGGCCTGGTCCAGGTCTCGCAGGACGGATCGCACTGCCCCGGGGGCGTCACGCTGCTCGTGGAGTCCAATGTCCCGGCGCCTCGCATGATCGTGTTCGGGGCGGTCGACTTCGCCGCGGCGCTGGTGCGGGCGGGCAAGTTCCTGGGCTACCACGTGACGGTGTGCGACGCCCGCCCCGTCTTCGCCACACGCGTCCGTTTTCCCGAGGCCGACGAGATTGTGGTCGACTGGCCGCATCGCTATCTGCGGCGGACCGCGACCGACGCACGCACGGTCCTGTGCGTACTCACCCACGACGCGAAGTTCGACATCCCGTTGCTGAAGGCGGCGCTGGGTCTGCCGGTCGCCTTCGTCGGCGCGATGGGCTCCCGCCGCACCCACGAGGAACGCAACCGGCGGCTTCGGGAAGCGGGTGTCGGCGAGCGGGAGTTGGCCCGGCTCAGATCGCCCATCGGCCTCGACCTGGGCGCCCGTACGCCCGAGGAGACAGCCGTGTCGATCGCGGCGGAGATCGTCGCGGCCCTGCGGGGAGGAACGGGCGTGCCGCTGACGGACTCGACGGCACCGATTCACCGCGACGCGGAGGAGCGCGGCGGGTCCGCGGCCGCCTGAAGAGGAACGGGCCGCAGGGGGGCCGAGGCGAAGGCCCGAAATCCGGAAACGGTCCCATGTGCCCGCCGGTCTCACCCTGCGGTCGAGGTTCAGCTGCCGTCCCTCGACCTACGATCGAGTGACGCCGGCGGGCCCCGCGCGCAGAGGTCGTACAACGCCGTCCCCCGCGCGTCGATGTGTCGCCTACCGTGTCCCGGCCTCCATACGCGCCTCGGCCGTACGGGGGATCCGTCGCCCGACAGCCGAGGCGTACGCGTCCGGGCTCACCCGCCTCGACTAGTTTTCCGGGGAGCCGACCGGACAGCTCGGAGTGTGGTGATGGACCGCTATCCGCCGATCGCCGACCATGGACTGGTGGGCGACCTGCAGACGGTCGCGCTGGTGTCCGCCAAAGGCGTGCTCGACTGGTTCGCCGCTCCCCGCTTCGACTCACCCAGCATCTTCGCCGCGCTGCTGGATCACGACCGCGGCGGTCACTTCCGGCTGGCACCGCAGACCGAGGGCGTGACCTACCGCCAGCTCTACTATCCGGACACGGCCGTTCTCGTCACCCGGTTCATGTCCCCCGACGGCGTCGGCGAGTTGATGGACTGGATGCCCCCGAACCCCTCACGCAGTCCCACCGACCGCCACACTCTGCTGCGCGTGATCCGCGCCGTGCGGGGCACGGTCCGCTTCACCCTCGACTGCCGGCCGCGCTTCGACTACGGTCGCGCCACGCACGACCTGCGGCTCGACACGGCGGGCGCGGCGTTCCGCACCCCCGGGATCGCGCTGCACCTGCAGGCGACCTTCCCGCTCGAGCGCACGGGCGACGACGTGCGCGGCACGGTGACGCTCGACGCCGGGCAGGCCGCCGGAGCGGTCCTGACCGTGTGTGCGGCGGACGGCGACGCACCGCCGGTACCGACCGAAGGGGAGCTCACCGACGAGCTGTGGTCCGCCGTCAACTTCTGGCAGGACTGGGTGAGCACCGCGAACTACACCGGCCGGTGGCCCAATATGGTGCGACGCTCGGCGATCACGCTCAAGCTGCTCACCTACGCCCCCACCGGTGCACCGATCGCCGCCGCCACCATGGGCCTGCCCGAGCAGGAGGGCGGGGAGCGCAACTGGGACTACCGTTTCACCTGGGTCCGCGACGCGTCCCTGTCCGTACGCGCCCTCCTCGACCTCGGTTTCGCCGAGGAGGCGGTGGCCTTCACCGACTGGCTCAGCGACCGGCTGCGCGAGCGCATCGACCTGCCGGGCGAACGGCTGCAGATCATGTACCGGGTGGACGGCGATCCGCAGTTGGGCGAGGAGGTTCTCCGTCACCTCGAGGGTTACCGCGGCTCGTATCCGGTCCGTGCCGGCAACGCCGCCATGGACCAGCTCCAGCTCGACATCTACGGCGAGGCCCTCTACGCCCTGTCCGAAGCGCGCGAGCTCGGCCTCGTCCAGGCCGGCTACCACGCCTGGCAGGGAACGGCCGATGTGCTCGACTGGCTCGCGGACCAGTGGGACCGGCCCGACGAGGGCATCTGGGAGACCCGCGGCGGCCGCAAGGACTTCACCTTCAGCAGAGTGATGAGCTGGGTGGCCTTCGACCGCGGTATCAAACTCGCCGAGCACTTCAGCCGGCCCGCCGACATCGAGCGCTGGCGCTACACCCGCGACGCGATCCTGAAGCAGATCATGGTCCGGGGCTGGAACAGCTCCCAGCGGGCCCTGGTGCAGCACTACGACAGCGACGTACTGGACGCCTCGCTGCTGCTCGTCCCCCGCGTCGGCCTGCTGGCCGCGAAGGACCCGGCATGGCTGTCCACCCTGGACGCGATCGACCGCAGGCTCGTCTCGGACAGCCTCGTCTACCGCTACGACCCGGCCGCCTCACCCGACGGCCTGCGCGGCTCCGATGGGACGTTCAGCCTCTGCACCTTTCTCTACGTGGACGCGCTCGCCCGCGCGGGGCGCCTGCGGCAGGCCCGCTACGCCTTCGACAAGATGCTCACGTACGCCAACCATGTCGGCCTGTTCGCCGAGGAGATCGGTCCCTCCGGCGAGCAACTGGGCAACTTCCCACAGGCCTTCACCCATCTGTCGCTCATCATGGCCGCCTGCACACTCGACAACGCCCTCGACGCGAAGCGGAGCGGCTGAATGACCGTCGTCCCGAGCCTCCGGCACCCCGCCGCGGCCGGGCCCCGCTCCGTCCCCATCCGGCTTCGACCGCAGGGGCCACGAAGGTACGTCCGCATGGCTTCGTCACAGGAGGGTCAGCGATGACAGCACGGCAGACGGACGCGCTGGTGATCTTCGGCGCCACAGGTGACCTGGCCAAACTCGAGACGTTCCCGGCGCTCGTGGGCCTCGTCGAACGCGGCGTCCTCGACGTCCCCGTGGTGGGCGTGGCGAAGGCCGGCTGGAGCGTCGACCAATTCCGCTCCTACGCCGAGGCCTCACTCGCCCTCAACCACATCGATCCCGGGTCGCCGGCGGCCGTCCAGCTGCTCGGGCTGCTTCGCTATGTCGACGGCGACCTCGACGACGACGCCACGTACGCGGCGGTGTCCGAGGCCATGGGCAGTGGCGAGCGCGCCCTGTTCTATCTGGAGGTGCCGCCCTCCCTCTTCGGCCGGATCGCCCGGGGCATCGCGACGGCGGGACGTGCGAAGGGCGCCCGCATCATGGTCGAGAAGCCCTTCGGCCACGACCTGGGCAGCGCGCGCACACTCAACACGACCCTGCAGGAGTACTTCCCCGAGGACGCGATCTACCGTGTCGACCACTGGCTCGGCCTCGACCCGGTGGAGAACGTCCTCTTCGCGCGCTTCGCCAACTCGGTGTGGGAACCCCTGCTCAACCGTACGCACGTGGAGAGCATCCAGATCACCATGGCCGAGGCCTTCGACGTCTCCGACCGGGGCCGCTTCTACGACCGCACCGGCGCCATCCGGGACGTGATGCAGAACCACATGGTGCAGGTGCTGGCCACCGTCATGGCCGACCCGCCCTCCGGGCCGGGGCTGCAGTCCTGGCAGGACGCGAAGGCCCAGGTCGTCTCCTCACTGCGGCCGCTCACCCCGGAGAGCGTCATTCGCGGGCAGTACGAGGGGTATCTGGACGTGGACGGCGTGGACCCGGACTCGACCGTCGAGACCTTCGCCGCGGTCCGGCTCGCCGCCGACTCCTGGCGCTGGGCGGACGTCCCGATCCTCATCCGCGCGGGGAAGTGCCTGCCTGTGACCGCGACCGACGTCTGCATCCGTTTCCGCCGCCCTCCGCACGACGTCTTCGGGCTGCGTCCCGCGCCCGCCACCAACATGCTCCGCTTCCGCGTCTGGCCCGAGACCCAGGTGTCCCTCTCCCTCGCCGGGAAGAAGCCGGGCGAGGGCTTTGAGGCCCAGCAGGAGGAGCTGGCGTTCAGCCGGCTCCCCGGCTCGGACATGCGGCCGTACGACCGGCTCATCGGCGCCGCGCTGTCCGGCGACCGCTGGCTGTTCGCCCGGCAGGACACCGTGGAGGCCGCATGGCGCCTCGTCGACCCCGTCCTCGGCGACGTCGTGCCGGTGCACCCCTATCCCCGGAACACTTGGGGCCCCCCGGAGACCGACGCCCTCCTCCCGGTCGGCCACAGCTGGCTCGCCCCGGCCGGCTGAACGGCGCCGCGAACCCGCAGCGCCGTTTCCTCGGCCGGCTTCCCCCGCTTCGTGGTGAGTTCGGCGGTGGGGGTGGGTGTCCGCGGGCGGTTACCCCTGGGCGGACGCCGACGCGTCGGCACCACCGTCCTGCGACGCGCCCTGTGCCTTGTCCTTCGCCGCCTGGAGCGCCTTCAGGTAGTCCTCGGGGGAGAGCGCCTTGCACTCCGGCGTGCCACTGTCAGCGGTGTCGTTCTTCTTGGCGACGAGGGCGTTCGTGCAGGCGGCTATCTGCTCCGCGCTGGCGGCTCGGTCGGCGGTGGAGGACGGATCGGCGGACCCGTCACTGCCGGAGCTCGCTTGGGAGCAACCCGTCAACACGAGCGCGGCGACGGCCAACGCGGCGGCGGTGTAGCGCATGTTCTTCCTCAGGTTTCGGGCAGGTGGAACTCACGCGGCACGACGCCCTTCGGAGTCCTGGGCATATGCCTGAGTGACCTCTTGGTCACGCGTGGTGGGGCTGCCGGACTTTTGCATTCCAGGCGCGCCGCGTCAACCACTCCTTCACAATTACCAGGCGACATTTCGATATCACTGTGTGTGCGGACCCCCGGCATCGCTGAGCGGCTCGAAGGCACAGCCTGGTGGCCGCGGATGCGGGCCCGCCTCCGACGAGTGAATCTGGGGGTATGGCCGAGCGTCGCGTGATCGTTTCCCCGCCCTCCGAGACAGGCGGCCGGCGCATCCGGGCCGACGGCGAGATCCTCGGGATGGCGTACAGCCTGCACGAGCTGGCGGTGCTCCTTCAGCGTGCCGGGCTCGAGGGCTGGGACGAGGTCGATGTCGCCGAGTCCCCAGTGATCGAGTGGCATGGCGGTGGGCCCGAGGTGTGGCCCAGGAGCTTCTGAGAGCGGCGAGGGCGCGTGCGCAGACCTGGCCGCCTCCGGATGATCCGACGGGCCCCGGCATGGCTGCGTGCGCACGATCCGGAGCTGGCGGCGACCCGAAGGGCCGCGCGGACCGCGCTGGTGATGCCCGCCCTGTTCGCGTTGTGCGGCGAGGTGTTCGGCTCACCGACGATGGCGACCTTCGCGGCGTTCGCCTCGTTCGCGATGCTGCTCCTGGTGGAGTTCACGGGACCGATGGTGCAGCGGCTGCGGGCCCATCTGGGCCTCGCGGTGGTTTGGGGGGTGCTGATCTGCGTCGGCACGCTCGTGGCCCGCGAGACCTGGCTCGCGGTGACAGCCACAGTCGTGGTGGCGTTCTTGATCCTCTTCTCGGGTGTGGTCAGCTCCGTCCTCGCGGGCGCGTCGACAGCGCTGCTGCTGGCCTTCGTCCTCCCGGTCACCACGCCCACGTCGCTGTCGCAGCTGCCCGAGCGACTCGCCGGAGCGGGATGCGCGGCCGTCGCCGCGCTGTTCGCGATCTCCCTGCTGTGGCCGCGTCCGGCTGCCGATCCACTCAGCGCACCCGCCTCGCGTGTGTGCCGCGCGGTGGCGGCCCAACTGCACGCCGACGCCGCCCGGCTGGCCCGTGGCCCGCATGCGCCGAGCGGCGGTGACTGCCATGCCGCCGCCGACGAGGCCGCCGCCGCGGCCGACGACCTGCGGCGCGCCTTCGACGGCACCCTCTACCGGCCCACCGGGCTGTCCGTCGGCTCGCGCGCCCTGGTCCGCCTGGTCGACGAACTCACCTGGTTGTGCAGCATCGTGGCCGACAGCGTGACCCCGCGTGAGGACCCGCCGCCCTGCGACCGCGCGGCCCACTCGGTACGCCGGGCCGCCGCCGGGACCCTGGACCGGGCGGCCGACCTGCTCGACGCACCGGGCGACCCGCCGGACGCCCTGCGCGCCGCCCTGGAGGATCTGCGCTCGGCCATGAACGACATGGAGCGCAGCGCGACCACCCGGCTGCCCACACACCAACCGCGGCCCGGTACCGAGTCGGCGGTCAGCGCCTTCCTCGGCACCCTGGATCTGTCGTTCCGCGCCCAGGAACTGGGGTTCGCGACGCTCCAGATCGCCGAGAACGTCGCACTGTCCGCGGCCGCCGAACGGCGCAGTTGGCCGGAGCGCCTGCTCGGGCACGAACCCGGCAGCCTGAGCGCACCGCTGGCAGCGGCGAGCGAACGGGCCGCGGCGCATCTGCAGCGGCACTCGGTCTGGCTGCACAACAGTCTCCGGGGCGCGCTCGGCCTGGGCGCGGCGGTCGCCCTCGCGGACCTGGCGGGTGTCGAGCACTCGTTCTGGGTGCTTCTCGGGACCCTGTCGGTACTGCGCTCCAACGCGCTCAACACGGGGCAGAAGGCGCTGCGCGCCCTGGGCGGAACGATCGCGGGTTCGGTGATCGGAGCCGGGCTGCTCCACGTCTTCGGCCATCACGGCACGTCTCTGTGGTTCCTGTTGCCCCTGGCCGTCCTGGTCGCGGGCATCGCGCCCTCCGTCATCTCGTTCGCCGCCGGTCAGGCGGCCTTCACCATCACCCTCGTCATCCTGTTCAACGTCGGCCACGACCCCAACTGGCACATCGCCCTGCTAAGGCTTCAGGACATCGCCATCGGATGCGCCGTGAGCGTGGTGGTGGGCCTGCTCTTCTGGCCGCGTGGTGCCGCAGCCGCGGTCGACCGTGCCCTCGCCAGGGCGTACACGGACAGTGCCCGCTATCTCGCCGGAGCGGTCAAATACGCCGTCGGCCGATGCGGCCCTGGTCCGGTTCCGGCCGGCGCGCCCCTGGACGAGGGCCGTCAGGCGGCCGCGGCCGCCCGCAGACTCGACGACGCCTTCCGCAGCTACCTCGCCGAACGCGGCGCCAAACCGGTGCCCCTGGCCGAGATGACCACCCTGGTCACCGGCATCGTCGGCCTGCGGCTGGCCGCGGACGCCGTACTGGGCCTGTGGCGGCGCGACGGCGAACCGGACAGCGAGACGGACCGGGCCGACGCCCGCCTGGTCCTGACGGCCATCGCGGGCCGTGTGTCCGGCTGGTACAGGGCCCTCGCCACGGGCCTCACGCGGCACACCCCCGTGCCCGATCCGCTGCCGCACAGTCCGGCGGCCGAGGCGCGCCTGGTCGACTTGCTGCGTCAGGACCTCACCGACGACCGCGGGCAGGCCACCGCCACCGCGGTCCGCATCATCTGGACCGCCGACCATCTTGATGCCGCCCGCCGCCTCCAGCCGAGCCTGGCGGCCGCGGCGCGGCCGAGCGGACTGCAGGGCGCGACGGGCCCCGCACCGTCCCCTGCGGACTGACGGCGGAGCCGGCGCCGGGCCACCCTCCCGCTCCCGCACGCCGATACGGACGGTCACCTGAGGAAGCCGGGCCGCACGCCGAACATGACCGCCACCCCCACGAGTTGGGCTTCGAGATCTCCCCGCCGGTCGACGGGACTGTGCCTAGGAGTCCCCTCACATGGCTCCGTCGCGGCCGACGATGTACTCGTGTGTCGTGTGCGAACGGTATGGCAAAGCAGTCGCGCCCACACCGGGCAGCCCGCGGGCGGCGGGTTCCGAGGCCATGGGAACGGCCCCGGCGATCCTGGGTCGATCGTCGTCGTCACGGCGGACCTCGCCGCCGCAGGAGTCGGCCGCTATGGGAATTCCCTTTTGCTCACGGTGAATTCGGGGTCGTGACGATGCGTCGGAGCGCCAGGGCCAGGGCCTCGTTGCCGGACTCGACGCCCACCTTGGGAGGGAGTGCGGCGCGCGCTGCCGCGGCTCCGGATGCGTACCGTCCCGCGGCCCGCGTGCCCGCGACCCGGCGCCGCGCGGCCCGGCCTGCGGCGCACCGGTGCCCGGCACAGGGCATGCTGGACAGATGATCGTGCTCGCCGCGTTGTTCGCCGTGCTGGGGGCCGCCAGCAACGCGGTGGGGACCGCGTTCCAGCGCAAGGCGGCGTCCACGGTCTCCCGCGGCGGCGGTCTGCGGCTCCTGATCGCCCTCGCCCACCGTCCGGCCTGGATGATCGGAGTCGCCGGGGTCGCCGGTGCGGCACTGTTCCAGGCGCTCGCCCTGGTGAACGGCCCGATGGCCCTGGTCCAGCCGCTCTTCGTCCTCGAGCTGCCGTTCGCCCTGCTCGTCGGCGCCTCGCTCATGCGCCGCCGACTGCCGCCCCCGGTCTGGTGGGCCATCACCGGGGTGGTCACCGGCCTCGCGCTCGTCCTGGGTGCCGCCGCCCCTTCCGGTGTGGAGGACCAGGCTCCCATGGTCCGCTGGATCCCGGCGGTGGCGCTCTGCGTGGGGCTCATGGCCGCGGCGGTCGCCCTCGCCCGCCCGGGACGCCCGCCGCTGTTCCGGGCCGCCGTACTGGCCACGGCCTCGGCCATCGGCAACGCACTCACCGCGGCGTTGCTGAAGTCCGCCACCGGCACGTTCTCCGACCGGGGCCTCGGCGCCTTCCTGACCTCCTGGCAGACGTACGGGTTCGCCCTGACCGGCGTCTGCGCCGTCCTGCTGCTGGAGAACGCCCTTCAGGCGGGCTGGCTCGCCGCTTCGCAGCCGGCGCTCACCATCGGTGACGCCACGGTGAGCCTGCTGCTCGGTATCACCCTCTTCGGGGAGCGGATCCGGACGGGCTGGTGGGTGCTCCCGGAGGCGATCGGCATCGGCTGCATCCTGTGGGGGGTGCTCCTGTTGAGCCGGGTGGTGCCCACCGTGCACGCGGCCGCGGACAGCAGCGGTCGATGACGCCCCTGCGCTCCCGACCCTGCGGCAATCCGCTTACGGCGACCGCCGACGCACGGCCCGGCAAGCGGGTGCCCCGCAAGGAGCTTCCCCTATGACATCCCGCACCTGCTGTGCCTCGGAGCGGACAGAGCAACCGGCGCGGCCGGTCCGGTGTGTCCGTCAGGATCTGCCTCGGGTGATCAGCAGTGCGACGTCGTCCTCGCCGCCCGGCGGGCGGAGCGCGTCCAGGACGTAGTCGCACGCCTCCTCCGGACTGCGGCCGTGGGTGGCCGTAAGGGCGTCGAGGAGGGTGTCCAGGCGGGCGTCGATGGGGTCGCGCCGGGTCTCGACCAGACCGTCCGTGTAGAGGGCGAGCTGGTCGCCGGGGCGGAAGGGGACGGTGACGGTCTCGAAGGGGACCCCGCCGACCCCCAGCGGGGCGCCGGTGGGCAGGTCCAGCAGCTCCGCCGCCCGGCCGGGCCGCATAAGGGCCGGCGGCAGATGGCCGGCGAGGCAGATCTGGCACTCTCCCCGGTGGGGGTCATAGACGCAGTAGATGCATGTGGCGATGGTCTGCTCGACGCCCTCGGTCAGATGGTCGAGGTGCCGGAGCACCTCGGCGGGCGCCAGGTCGAGCTCGGCGAAGGCCCGGCTGGCACTGCGCAGCTGGCCCATGGTGGCCGCGGCCTTGATCCCGCTGCCCATGACGTCGCCGACCACCAGGGCCGACTTCTCCCCCTGGAGGGGTATCGCGTCGAACCAGTCGCCGCCGATCTCACCGACGGCTCCGGCGGGCTGGTAGCGGCAGGCGACCACCAGGCCGGGCAGGTAGGACGGAAGCACGGGGAGCAGGCTTCGCTGCAGGGTGAGGGCCGTCTGACGCTGGGCCTGGTACCAGCGGGCGTTGTCGATGGACACCGCGGCGCGGGCGGCCAGTTCTCCGGCGAGGAACACGTCGTCCTCGGTGAAGGGCCCGCCGGCGTCGGTGCGTTTGAGGTCGAGGGCGCCGAGGACCTCGCCGCGGGCCACCAGCGGTACGGCGAGGTAGGAGTGCACCCCGGCGGCCGCGAGGAAGGGGGTGGCCTCCTCGGGATGCACGACGCCCGGCGGATCCCGGTGGCTGGTGTCGGCGACCACCACCGGCCTGCGGGTCTGGATGCTCCGGGTGATCAGTCGGTCGGCGTCGTGCGCGGCGGCTTCCTCGAGCGGGCCGGCCGCATGCTCGGTCCCCGCCGGGTGGGCCGCGCTGACCGCCAGTGAGCGGAACCGGCCCGAGGCCGCGCCCGGCGCACTCCGGCCGTCCAGAACCCGGTCGAGCACGACCACCGCAGCCACGTCGGCCAGGTCCGGTACGACGACGTCGGCGAGCTCGCGCGCCGTCTGTTCCAGGCCCAGGGTGGTACCGACCGAGGCGGACGCCTTGGCGATCAGTGCCAGGCGCTGGCGGGCCGCCGCGACCTCGGCGGCGGCCCGATGTCGCTCGGTGATGTCGATGACGGAGTCGGCCATGCCCAGCATGCGCCCGCCGGAGTCCTCCAGCCGGTGATACGAGACGGACCAGGCGTGATCGTGATCCGGGTCGGCGTGGGTCCGGCCGACGACATAGCGGTCCACGACCGGCTCGCCGGTCTCCATGACCTGCCGCATCACGCGCTCGATGGCGACGCCGTCGAGGAAGGTGAGGACGTCCCTGACCCGCCGCCCGAGGTGTTCGGCGGCCGTCAGACCGTGGATGCGTTCAAGTGCCGGGTTCACGCTGAGGTAGCGCAGGTCGGGGTCCAGGATCGCGAGCCCGATCGGCGACTGCGACACCAGACGCGCGGACAGGGCGACGTCCCGCTCGACCTGGATGACGGTGGCGTGGTCGGTGGCAAGGCCGAGGGCATAGGACTCGCCGACGTCGTTCAGCAACCGCATGTTGCGGAACTCCACCAGGCGGGTGCTGCCGTCCTTGTGCCGGATCGGGAAGGCTCCGGCCCAGCCGATGCCGGACTCCATGACCGCGCCGAAGAGCCGGATGACCTCGTCCCAGTGCTCCTCGTGCACCATCAACCGGGCCGCGAACTCGCCGAGTGCCTCGGCCGGCGTGTACCCGAACAGTTCCTCGGCCTGCGGGCTCCAGAAGACCACCCGGCCCTCCGCGTCCAGCACCACCGCCGCGACGTTCAGCAGATCGAGCAGACCGCTGGGCGGCACCGCCGGGCCGGCCGCAGCCGGGCCCTGGTCTGCCCCCAAGAACTCCGCCCTGCCCATGCCCGATCTTCCTCTCACAGCCGATACCACGCCTCTGCTCCTGCCACGTGGTGGGCGCTGTGCCTCACTCCATAGTGTCCCCGGCGCGAGGCAAGCCAGCGAAAACCGCCGGAAGCACGGCCCGCCCCCGTGGTCACGGTCACGGGACCTCCCGTCGACGGACCGTGTCCGGAAGGCCGGCGTCGGCCCTCGTGGCCCGACGAGGCAGCGGCCGTCCGGCGGGACGGCCCCGACCTGGGCACTCGCTCTCCGTGAGTCACCCGTCTGCCGTAGACCACCGAGCCTCCGGCGTCCGGCGGACGGACGCTGATCGGGGTACTCGGCGCCCTCGCGTCGTCAGCCGTCCGGTGCCGAGCGCGCTCGATACGCAGTCGCCGACACAGGAAGAGGATGTGAATGGCCAACGCCTTGTCACGGCAGTGGGAACACGCCGTCGTCACCGGCGGCGCCGGATTCATCGGCTCGCACCTGTGCGCCACCCTGCTGGATGCGGGCACCGCGGTCACCTGCGTGGACGACTTCAGCACCGGCCGGCGCGAGAGCGTCGCCGCACTGCTGGACCGGCCCGGATTCACGCTGGTACAGGCCGACGTCGCCGAGGGGTTCACCGTCGGTCGGCCTCCCGATCTCCTGCTGCATCTCGCCTCGCCGGCCTCCCCCGCCGACTATCTGCGGCTCCCCCTGCACACGATGGACACCGGCAGCGTCGGTACCCGCAACGCCCTGGACCTCGCCCATCGCTCGGGCGCCCGCTTCGTCCTCGCCTCGACCTGCGAGGTCTACGGGGACCCGCAGGGGAACCCCCAGGACGAGCGGTACTGGGGCCATGTGAACCCCGTCGGACCCCGAGGCGTGTACGACGAGGCCAAGCGTTTCGGAGAGGCCCTCACCACCGCGCACGCGGAGGCGAAGGGCACCGACACCGGCATAGTGCGGCTCTTCAACACCTACGGTCCGCGGATGCGCGGCCAGGACGGACGGGCCGTGCCCACCTTCATCCGGCAGGCGCTGAGCGGCCAGCCGCTCACGGTGACCGGTGACGGTCGGCAGACCCGGTCGCTGTGCTACGTCGACGACACCGTGCGCGGCATCCTCGCGGCGGCCGCACACGGTATGCGGGGCCCGGTCGACATCGGCAATCCCGCCGAGGTCACCGTGCTTCGCCTGGCACGTCTCGTCAGCGAACTCACCGGCTCCACCTCGGAGATCCGCTTCGTCGCGCGGCCGACGGGCGACCCGGCCGCGCGGTGCCCGGACATCACGCAGGCCCGCGGCAAACTCGGCTGGGAGCCCGAGGTGGATACCGAGGACGGATTGCGCCGCACGATCGAGTGGTTCCGCACTTTCCTCGGGCGCTGAACCCGGTGGGGCCTCCTGTGGATCGGCCGAGCGGCCGGGACCGCCCCCGTCGTACGGTGTGGTCCGGCCTCCTCCCGGAGGTCCTGAGCGATGCGACGAGGTGCCGACCATGTCCGAAGGCCCGTGGGCCGCGGCGGCCCGGCTCACCGGACGCCCGGTGACGGATGAGCGCCCGCTGTCCGGGGCGCTCACCGAAGTGACCCTCCTCGACGGTCATGTGGTGATGGTCAAGCGCGGCTCGGATCCCGGCGCGATGCGGGCCGAGTCGGCGGGTCTGCGCTGGCTGGCGGACGCCGGCACGGTGCGGGTCCCGCCCGTGCACGGCCACGACGCGGGATGGTTGGTCACCGACCGCGTCCCGGCCGGCCGGCCGAGCGCCGGGGCGGCGGCCCGCTTCGGCCGTGACCTGGCCGCCCTGCACGCGGCCGGTGCACCGGCCTTCGGCGCCCCGCCGCCGGACGGCCCCGAGGACGCGTACATCGGTCTCGCCCCGATGCGCAACGTCCCGGGCGACGACTGGCCGGTCTGGTACGCCGAGCACCGGGTGCTCCCCTATCTGCGCAGTGCGGTGGACGAGGGCACGCTGCGCCGCGCCGAGGCCGCCGTGGTGGAGCAGGTCTGCGAGCGGCTGCCGCAACTGGCCGGCCCCGTGGAGCCGCCCGCCCGGCTGCACGGCGACCTGTGGAACGGCAACGTCCTGTGGGGCGTCGACGGACATGTCTGGGTCATCGACCCGGCCGCGCACGGCGGGCACCGGGAGACCGATCTGGCCATGCTCCAGCTGTTCGGCTGCCCGCATCTGGACCGCGTGCTGGACGGCTACCAGGAGACGGCGCCGCTCGCCGAGGGCTGGCGGGATCGCATCGGGCTGCACCAGCTCTTCCCGCTCCTGGTGCACACGGTGCTGTTCGGCCGCGGCTACGCCGAGCAGGCGCTGGCCGCGGCACGTGCGGCCCTGACCGGGTGACCGCGGAGCACGGTCGCGGAAGGCCGCGGTGCGGGCCGCGGACGGGCCGGGAGGTACCGTCACCGGGTCGTCGACCGTAAGGAGCCTGCGTGTCCCGAGCCGCCGCGCCGTTCGCCCTGCTGCCCGGTGCCGAGCAGTCCCCCGTGATTCTTCATGTGCCGCACTCCGCCCGCGAGATACCGGCGGACGTGCGGGCCGGCATCCTCCTCGACGACACGGAACTCTCCCGCGAGCTGGACCACATCACCGACGCTCACACCGACGTCGTGGCCGGTCTTGCCGCACAGACCGCGACGGTCGCTCCGTGGCGATTCGTCAACCGGCTGTCACGGCTGGTGGTCGACCCCGAGCGGTTCCCGGACGAGCGTGAGGAGATGCTCGCCGTGGGGATGGGGGCGGTGTACACCCGCACGACGCACCGCCGGGCGCTGCGCCCCGCCGACTTCGACCCGCAACCGCTGATCGACCGTTACTTCCGTCCGTACGCACGGTCGATGACCGAGGCCGTCGCCGGCCGGCTGGCGGCCACCGGGCGGGCCGTCGTGCTCGACGTCCACTCCTACCCCACCGAGCGGCTGCCCTACGAGATGCACGGCGAGGGCCCTCGCCCGCCGGTGTGTCTGGGCACCGACGCCTTCCACACACCGCGGGAGCTGCTCGACCGGGCGCGTGAGGCGTTCGCGGAGTTCGGCGGGACGGAGGTCGACAGCCCCTTCTCCGGGACCTACGTTCCCCTTCACCACTACGGGGCGGACCCACGGGTCGCCGCACTGATGGTGGAGATCCGGCGCGACACCTACATGACGGAGCCCGGCGGGGCCGCCGGGCCCGGGGTCACCCGACTCGCCTCGGCGCTGGCGGCCGTGGTCGGCGCCGTGTCCTGAGGCAGGGGCGGCCGGTTCGGGAGCTCACGGCGCGGACACCGTGCACCCGACGCTCATGGCAGAAGGGGGAGCTTCCCGACGAGCTTGCCGACCCGGTTGCGTGGACCCACGATGCTCACCGCGCAGTAGGCGACGTCCTCGGCCGAGGTCTTGCCCAGGGCGGCGCGGTAGTCCGCGTAGACCAGCGTCTCCTGGGCAAGGGCGGGCATGTCGGCGACGAACGTGTCCGCGTAGGACGCCGCCTTGGCACGGATGGCGCGGAGGGCTGCCGCGTCCGCGGCCAGGATCGAGCAGCCGCTCCAGGGCAATCCCGGGTGAACGGTGCCTTCGGCGTCGGCCGCGTCCTCGCCGAGCAGTCCCGCCACCGACGACTGCGTGGCAGCCGCAGCGCAGACGGCGGCGTTCACGGCGCGTCCCGGCGGAAGGTCGCGGTCGACGACCACGACCCACTTCAGGCGCGCCGCGCGGGTCGAAACGGTCGGGTCGATCTCCTCGGACGCGAAGCCGATGGGGGCGGTGGATGTCATTTCGTCGGCCATTGCCTGCTCTCCTGCGCATTTCTGCGATCTGGCACGAAGAGCGTAGGCGTCTATGCGGGTGTGAGACATCCTGGCCGAACTTCGCTCGGAAGACGGATGCGAGGCGGCGCGGCTCCGTACGTCGTGCGGCGATCCCGCGTCCGCAGCACCACATGTGCGGTCGTCGCGTCTTTGTGCGTCAGCGGCCCTTGCGCCGGTCGCGCGGCCGTTCCGCGGCGGGTTCGATGCGGCGCGAGCGGACATGCTCGTACGCCAGGGTGGTCTGCACGTCGGCGACCTCGCGGCGCTCGGTCAGCCGGTCGATGACAAAGGCGTAGACGCCGTTGACGTCCGGGACGGCGATGTGGATGAGGAAATCGTGGGAACCGGACGTGACGAACAGCCCGATGGTTTCCGGCAGTCGGGCGGCCCACTCGCGGAAGCCCTCGATGACCGGGCGGGCCGGCGGCCGGATCCGGACCGCGATGAGGGCCTGTACGGGACGGCCCAGCGCCTCCAGCTCCACGGCCGCGTGGTAACCCGTGATGACCCCCCGCTCACGCAGCAGCCGCACCCGCTCGAGCGAGGTGGACGGTGACACACCGGTCTTGGCGGCGAGGTCCCGGTTCGTCTGCCGTGCGTCGTCCTGCAGCTCGCGCAGCAGGGCGCGGTCCAGTGCGTCCATGTCCATGCGTCCACCGTACGCCGCATGAAGTGCGGTGTACCGCCCGTCGCTCCGCACCTTGTACATGGCTCGCCACCCCCGTCCGGGAGGTGCACTACGTCTCGGCCGGGCAGGTATCCGTCGACATGCCCCATCACGCACACCGAGCGTCAACTCACGTTGTGTGAAGGCCCGATCACGGTCGGCTTCATGTCCGGCGAGGCCTGGCCTCTCAGGATGCGCGCGGCGTCATCTCGATGAAAAGTGAGGGAAAGGTGGTGTCCCCCCACGACGGTCGGCGGGTGCCACCACTGCGGATCGACTCGCATAGGAGACAAGATGTCGACGTCACAGCCTGATGCGTCTCGTCGTCCGTCCGATGATCACGCCACTCCGGACTATCTGCTGCACGTTGCCCCCACGGAGACTTCACCGGACGACCTGGTCCTCGCCTCGGGCAGGGACATCACCCCCAGCGCTCTGGCATGGGCCGAACGCAAACTCGCCTCCGAAGGGCACGCCGCGCTCGACAAGCTGCTGCCCTGACGCCTCCGCTCCGGACTCACCGCCCGCGACCCCCGCCGTGGCGCGGTGATCCCGGATCGGTCGCGGTCGTCACCCGGTCACGCCGGCACCGGCAGCCCGCTCTCACCGTCCGACTCCTGGGCGCCGACGACCCGGGCCTCCGCGCCGAGCAGCGCGTCCGCCGCCGAGATCGCGTCGAACACACTCCGGGTCCCCATCATGATGCACAGCGTGTAGCTGACATCCTCGAGCTCCCGCACCCTTTCGGGCGTCTCCCGTTCGGCGAGAGCGATCTGCAGGGAGGCGTACCGGGTCAGCAGCCCTCTGACGACCTTCGAATCCGGAACGAGCACGACCAGGCCCTCTCTCTCGATTGTCGAGCCGAGTGCCCCGTCACGGACGGTTCATGCGCAACTACGTTCCCGGACGGGCACTTTGACATGCTATCGCCGCTCGCAGCTGGGAACGTCGCACAACTCCCCCTAACCCACATTCCACAGGAACCGGTGGGTATGAATGCCGAAGTACGGGAAGGACTGGATCCGTGCGACGCCTTCGGTCTCCCGCACCACGTCGTTGACGAAATCGAGCAGTTCACGGGGCCCCGCGCAGACGACTTCCACGAACAGGTCGAACCCTCCCGACGTCAGCACCGAGTAGACGACCTCCTGGTGGGCGGCCAACTCCTCCGCAACGGCACGGGGGTCCGCGTCGACCCCGACTCCGAGCAGGGCCATCGCCTGGCCGCCCATCCGCATGGGATCGGTGACCCCGACCACCTGGACGGCCTTGGAGTCGAGGAGCCGCTGCAGACGCTGACGGGCCGCGGAGGCGGAGAGGCCGACCCGGGGACCGAGGTCGGAGTAGGCGATGCGGCCGTCGGTCTGCAGCTCACGAAGAATGGCCCGGTCGATCTCGTCCACGCTCTTCCTTTCCTGTGGTGGCTGCCCCGCCGGGCGAGCCGCGTCAGCCGAACAGCTCGGACAGGGCTGCGCCGAACACCTCAGTGTGGGTGCCGACGTCCTTGTCGGTGGTCGCCGGGCACATCAACGCCATGTTGTGGAACGGCGTGAGCAGCAGCCCCCGGTTGGCCAGATACAGATGGAGGTAGTCCTCCAGGTCGGTGTCGGAGGCGGCCGCGGACTCCGTACCGGTGCGCGGGGCCGGGTTCACGAAGCGGTATTCGCTGCGGGCGCCGAGCCGCGACACCGACCAGGGCAGGTTCCATCGTTCGATCCCGGCCCGCACACCGGCCTCGAACCGCCTCGAGAGCTCGCCCATAGCAGCGAACGCCTGGTCGGTGAGGACGTGTTCGAGGGTCGCCCGGGTCGCGGCGACCGACAGCGCGTTGCCGGCCAGGGTGCCCCCGACACCGCCCATGTCGACGAGGTCCAGGTCCGCGCGGCCGAGCAGTTGCTCCGCCAACTCCGCGGACAGCCCGTACGCACCCGCCGGAACGCCGCCGCCGATCGCCTTGCCGATGGTGAGCATGTCCGGCTCCAGACCCCAGGCCGCGGTGCAGCCTCCCGGACCGGCGGAGAACGTGTGCGTCTCGTCGTTGATCAGCAGGGTGCCGTACCGCCGGGTCAACTCGCGGACACCTTCGAGGTATCCAGGCTCCGGCAGGACGATCCCGATGTTGGTGAGCGCGGGTTCCATGAGGACGGCCGCCACATCACCGTGGGCGAGCTCCCGTTCCAGCCCCGCGAGATCGTTGAACTCGGCCACCCGGCTGGTCAGGGTGACATCACAGGGCGCGCCCACATTGCCGGGCCGAGCAACTCCGCGCCCGTCGGGGCCCACCACGATCAGCGACTCGTCGACGCTGCCGTGGTAGCTGTAGCTGTTCACGAGGATCTTCGGGCGGCCGGTGACCGCCCGGGCGAGCCGTATCGCCCACCGGTTGGCGTCGGTCGCCGTCAGGGAGAAACTCCAGCGCGTCAACCCGAAACGCCGGGTCAGTTCCGCGCCGACCCACTCGGCGTCCTCCGTCGGCAGCATCGCGGTCGCCCCACCCAGCTCGGTGAAGCGCCGCTGCACCGACGCGGCGACCGCGTCGGGCGAGTGACCGGCCATCGCGCCGGTGTCACCGAGGCAGAAGTCGATGTACTCGTGACCGTCGATGTCCGTGACGCGAGCACCCCGGGCTGCGGCCAGATAGCGCGGAAACGCTCCCGCGGTCTTGTTCATCCACGTCATCGGCACCCGGCCGAAGAGATGGTCGGCACGTTCGTAGGCGGCCTTCGAACGCGGGTTCAGTTGTTGGGCTTCGGCGCTCTCGCGGGCGAGGAGCCGGCGCAGTCGGGCGCGGTCCATGGTGTACCCCAGACTTCCGGCGACACGTGATGACGTGGACCGTACGGCGGAATTCTTCACCGGTACAAGACCTTCGCAACAGAATCGGTTGATCGAACAATGGAATCGCGCGAGACGGGCAGTGAGCAATTGAGGAGGGCCACCTCGGCAGTCAGGGAGTCCACCTGCCCGGACACTGTCCGTTGGGGTCGATTCCTGGCGACGGAAGGCGTGTCTCGTCGATGTGGCGTACATCAATGCATGGCCGGGCACTACGGTGGAACAAGCGATCATGACCGACCTTGCCTCCGGGCCCGCGGTGTGCGCGGACCATACTGGGAGGCGTCCCCCGTCCTCACCCCCGCAGAGTGATCCATGGCAAAGTCCCCCACCGTCTCCGCCACGGCCCCCGACACCGTGTGGCTGGCACGCGGGCGGTATCCCGGCCCGGGCGCCGAGGAGACCGTCCGCCGTCGGCTGCGGGAGCTCCGGAGCAGCGAGGCCGTCCAGGACCATCTCGAGTTCGACGGCTCGGACGACGACGCGGCCCATCGTTCCTTCGAGGCCCGCTGGCTGGTCGACGACGACATCGTGGTGCGGGCCCGGCTGAACATCGAGCCGGTGCCCGACCCCGGGGACGACGAGCGGAGCTGGGTGCTCGTGGCTGAGGCGGACCGGCCCTGGGACCCGGGTTGGCCCTCGCCCGCCACGGTCTTCTGGCCGGAGGACGCCGACGCCCCCTGGGACCACGACCTCGTCCCGGGTCTTCGCTTCCGAGGGATCAACCGCCTCCCGGCGGACGACCGTGCGCTTCGGCGTCTGCTCAAGGACTGCGCACGCCGCTCGTGGAGCATCCATGTCGTGGTCCACGAGGCGATGACCCCGGATGAGCGGGGGCTGCACCCGCTGGCGTCCCTGCTGCCGCCGGCCTTGCGCCATCGCGTCGTTGAGCACCGGGCCGCACCCGAGCAGTTCCAGGTGGTGAACTGGGCGCTCTACGACCTGGGGGTGCGGGTGCCGCGCGGGGGCGCCGTGGTGCTCCCACGGGGTCCGGCGACGGCCGGCGCGGACGACCGGAACTTCAGCGTCCGTTCGGTGTTCCTCGACGGCTCGCTGCCCATGGAACTCATCGAGACGGTACGACGTGCCGCCCAGTCGCCGGCGCCGCTGCCCGACGGGGCGCAGGAGGCGCTGACGCGACTGCGCGAGCAATGGCACCTGACGACCCTGGAGGAGGAACTGACGTTGGCGCGCCAACAGGCCGCCGCCTACGCCGAGGCCCTCGACGCCATGACGAAGTCGCGGGATCTGTACCGGGAGGCGGCCGACCTCGCCCATGAGGCATTGGCGGCCTACCAGGAGTCCTTCGGCTCCCTTCCGGCGCCACGGCAGGAGCCGCGCAAGCGGGAAGGTTTCTCCTTGCGTTCCCTGGCAAAACCCCTGGACCGAGTGCGCGAGGGCGCCAGACTGCTCCGTCCGTCCGTCGCCGAGGACCGCGCGCCGGGCACCGGCACTTCGGACGGCGAGTCCACGTCGGCCGGGCCGGGTGGGGAGACCCCCGCGCTTCCGCCGTCTTCGCCGGATCCCTCGCAGGCCCGCGACCGGCGGTAGCCGGAGCGAACGTGCCCGCCCTCCGGCAACCGCCGGAGGGCACATCCCCGTGTCCGGCCGGACGGAAAAGAGCCGGCCCCGCCGCATGCCGGGGGGGATGGCAAGGGCGGGGCCGGACGGCTCGGGGGCACCAAGGGGGGTGGGCGCCCACGAGCGGTCTGCGATCTGGTGCCCGCCCACGGACGAAGTATGCGTTCGCCGCGTGCCCGATTTTCATCCGCCGGGATCAGTACGCGCGGCACCGTGCGCCACATCTGCCGCAGGTCCGCAACGGGCAGGTGTGGTGGGCGGCCCGAGGGGTACCTGGTGCCGGAATCGCCGCCGGGCACCGCCCCGGCGGCGAGATGTTGATCACTTCCGGAGCGTGGCCGGCGCTGCATCCGGTGCTCGCCCCGGGGTAGGCGGAGCCCCGCACGCTCGTCGTAACCATGGGAGGACATTGTGTCGGCTGAGCAGACCCCCCTGTCCATCGATGTGACGATGCCCCGCGAGGATGTCGCGCTGGTCGTCGTGAAGGGTTTCCTGGATGTGGACACGGCGACGGAGTTGCACCATCACCTCGCCAACCAGATGCACCACGGTCGACGGCATCTGCTGCTCGATCTCTCGGCGGTGCCGTTCATGGACTCGTCCGGCATCAACATCATTCTCCGCGCCTACAAGGAGACCAGGCAGGTCGAAGGCTCCGTGGGACTGATAGCCCCGGCCCCGGCGGTGCGGCGCATCCTCGATCTCACAGGCGTCAGCCTCACGGTGCCCTCCTTCGGGACCGCCGACGAGGCCCTCGCGGGGACGAGCGACACGGTGAGCCGGCCGTAGCCCAGGGGTCTCTTACACAGGACACCATCCCCACAGCCCCGTCGCCGCCCGCGTGGGCTCGTGCACGCGGGCGGCTTACGCAGAGGCAACACTTGCCGTTTGACAACTGTAGTCACCAGGCAACAAAGTGTGGGTCATCGAACGTATGAAGGGAACTGGGATGTTGTGGTGGGCGGAGCCTTCTGCCTGCGCCGACAGACCGCGGCGCGCTCTCGGCGTCCCCGCGGGGAGGAGCTGCCCTCCCCCGGCTCACGCCGTGCGGGCGTCGGCTCCGTCGACCTCGTGCAGCTGGGCCGCCGCGGTGGCGACGAAGGCCTCGAGGCCCTGCAGGAGCGCCGTACGCTTGGCCGCCGGCATCTGGGCCAGCACGGACTCCAGCGCGTGCTCACGACGCGACCGCAGCTCGGCGAGAAACGATCCGCCCCGACGGCTGAGGTACAGGCGCAGCTCGCGCCGGCTAGTCGAACTGGCCACGCGCTCGATGTACCCGACGGCCTGCAGCCGGTCGCACAGCCTGCTCGTCGACGGAGGGGTCGAGCCGAGGGCGTCGGCGAGCGTACGCAGGTTGATGCCCTCGTTGTGCTCGAGGATGAAGAGCACCCGCAGCTGGGAGGCGGAGACCGGGGCCGTCGAAGCGCGTCCCCATAGGACTTCCAGCAGCTCCGCCGCCTCCGAGGTCACACGGGCCACCTCACTGGGCTCCGGACGTGGGCTGGAGGAAGTCACCTACTCACTCTCCCAGACTTCTCGGATGGTGTCGGCCTGCCGAGGCCACAGCTCAGGCACAACGATAGATACGGACACCGGCGCCCGGGCGCGCACCCCCCAGCGGGACGCGGACCCGGGGTCGTACTAGAGGAAGAATGGCGTATCCGACATCGTGAACAGATTCGTCGCAGCTGAGAGAGCGCTACGGAACGCGTCGCCACACCGTCTGGTGGACGCGCTCCGGGAAGTGCTGCGCAGCGCGTACGCGGCCGAGTCGGTCGAACTTCTGATGGCCGACTACGGACTCTCCGTACTCCAGGCCGTCGCGGCGCAGCCCTGCACCTCGGATCCCGTCCCCGTGCACGGAAGCACGGCGGGGCGGGCCTTCGGCGCCCAGGACCCGGTCACGGAGGAGATCGGCGACCGGGTCAGGATCCATCTGCCGGTGACCGTGCGCGGAGACCGGCTCGGTGTGCTGGTGGTCGTACTCCCGTCGGACGGTGCCGCCGAGGCCCTGCCCGAGCTCATCGACATCGCCGAGGTCCTGGGGCACGAGGTGATCGTCGCCGCGCGCGACACGGACGTCTATCTCCGGGCCAGCCGACGCGACCGCCTGACGCTCGCGGCCGAGATGCAGTGGCAACTGCTCCCGGGCCGGTCGTGCTCCCGGCCCGAGTATGCGCTCGGCGCGCAACTGGAGCCCGCATACGCGATCTTCGGAGACAACTTCGACTGGTCCGCGGGGTCCGACGGTCTGATGGTGTACATCACCAACGGCATGGGTGAGGGCATAGAGGCCTCGCTGCTGACCAACCTGGGCATCAACGCACTGCGCAACGCGCGGCGCGCCGGCATCCCCATCGAGGACCAGGCGGCCCTCGCCGACCAGGCCGTCTACGCCCACTACCGGGGCGCCTGCTACCTGTCGGTGCTCCTGCTGGACGTGGAACTGTCCACCGGGCGGGTGAAGGTGGTCGACGCCGGTTCCCCGCAGATGCTGCGCATGCGCGGCAGGAACGTCGAACGTGTCGACTTCGAGGCCCAGCTGCCCCTCGGCATGTTCGAGGAGACCGACTACGTCGCCCAGGAGTTCCAGGTCGAACCGGGCGACCGGCTCGTCTTCGTCAGTGACGGCGTCTACCGGACCATCGCTCCCGGGGGCGAGGAGTACGGCGAGCGGGCACTGGCCAAGGCCATCGCGTCGACGAGGCTTCTGCCCGCCGCGGCCGTACCGCGCGCCATCCTCAGAGAGCTCTCCGACCACCGCGGTGGGCCCGACCCGGAGGACGACGCACTCGTGGTGTGTCTCGACTGGTTCGGCCGGCAGAGCGCCGCGTAGGGTCTTCATGGACGTCGGCGCCCGCGCCGCGCCGACCGGAAGCCATGTGTCCGCATGGCAGTCGGCGAGGTCCCTCTTTCGTTGGACGATCTTCTGGACAGCCACGGGTGTCATGTGCGATCCCGCATGATTACAGTTGTCGCGCGACAATGAACCGCGCTCTCCGAAGAGGCTCCCTCGCAGCCGGGGAGCAGACGTACGAAGGAGACCAAGGACGTGACGGACCAGTCGACAGCGAACCGGGGAACGTCGACACGGATCATCAGCGACTTCCTGCAACGCCGTCGCGAACAGATCGTTCAGCGCTGGGCGGACGAGGCGCTGTTCCGGACGGTGTTCACGGTCTCCCGCGACGAGGCGGCGGAAGCCGCCGGATCCCTGGTGGAGGCGCTCGCCTCGGTCGCCGCGTCCGGCCGGATCGAGGACCTGCGGGCTCCGGGCTTCACCGGCGTGCGTGAACAGCTCACGCGCATGGCGGCCTCACGGGCCCGAGGGGGCGCCGCCCCCTCCCAGATCGCCGACGAGGTCGCGGCGCTGCGCCCCTCGATCACGGATCTGCTGATCACCGATCTGGCCGGCTCGGACGGGGAGGCGTCGGGTCCGCATGTGGTCACGCTCACCGTCCTGATGGGCACGCTGCGGCTGTTCGTCATGGAGACGGCCCTCAGCGCCGGTGAGGAGATCATCGATCGGCAGCGACTCCAACTGCTCGAGGTCGCCACGCCCGTCATCAAGCTGTGGAGCGGCATCGTCGCAGTCCCGCTGATCGGCACCCTGGACAGCGCCCGCAGCCAGGTCGTCATGGAGAGCCTGCTGGAGGCCATCGTCGACCAGCAGGCAAAGTTCGCGATCCTGGACATCACCGGCGTGCCGACCGTCGACTCCCTGGTGGCTCAGCATCTGATGAAGACGGTGGCGGCGGCACGCCTGATGGGGGCGGAGTGCATCGTCTCCGGCATCCGGCCGGCGATCGCGCAGACCATCGTGCACCTGGGGATCGACCTCGGCTCGGTCATCACCCGTGCGAGCCTTGCCGATGCTCTCGCCTATGCCCTGCACCAGGAGGGCGCCGTGATCGTCGACCGCGCGACGGGTGCGGGGGGCCCACGATGAGCTGGGGTCTGGAGGGCCCCGTCAGCACCCACGTCCCCGTCCTGAGGATCGGTGACGTCCTGCTGGTCACCCTCCAGGGCGAACTGCACGACAAGGCCGCGGAACAGCTCCAGCAAGACATCGGCGAGGCCGTCGCGGGCAGTTCGGCCGGCGCCGTCGTCATCGACGTCTCCGGCGTCGAGATAGTCGACTCCTTCCTCGGCCGCGTCTTCGCCGAGATCGCCGCGAACGCCAAGCTGCTCGCCGCCGAGACCGTCGTGGCCGGCATGCGCCCCGCGGTCGCCATCACCCTCGTCGAACTCGGACTCACCCTGCCCGGTCTGCGAACCGCGCTCGACGTCCAAGAGGCGCTGCGAATGCTGGCGCAGCCATCCACTCCCCTGTCCCCCGGTCAAGGTCGCCAGGAGAACGCGTGACGGAGACATCGGGCCGCGTCGCCGCATGCCTGCCCATCCGCTCGGACACGGATCTGGCATGGGTGCGGCAGCATGTGCGGCAGGCGGCCGCCGAGGTCGGGTTCGGTCTGGTGGAGCAGACCAAACTGATCACCGCGGCCAGCGAGCTCGCGCGCAACACGCTCGTCCACGGAGGCGGCGGGCAGGTGGAGTCCGTCTTCCTCGACCACGGCCGCGCCCGCGGTCTGCGGCTGACCTTCACCGACGAGGGTCCGGGCATTCCCGATGTCGAGCGGGCCCTCACCGACGGCTACACCTCGGGCGGCGGACTGGGACTGGGGCTGGGCGGAGCACGGCGGCTGGTCCACGAGTTCTCGATCGACACGAGTCCGGGCCATGGCACTTCGGTCACCGTGGTCTGCTGGGTCGGTGTACCGCCGCGCCCTCGCGAGGAGGCACGATGACCCGCGTCCGGGACGTACCCGTGCACGACCCGACCCGGGTCCGGGACGTCAGGGTGGCTGCGAACGACGCCTGCGGCCAGGCCGGGTTCCCGGCGGACCGCGCGGCCGCGGCGGAGCTCGTCGCCACCGAACTCGCCACCAACCTGCTCAAGCACGCGGGCGGCGGCCAGATCCTCATCGAGACGGTGGACGCGGAACCGGCATCGGACGCGTCCGTCCCGCAGCCGGCGCTCCAGATCGTCGCCATCGACCACGGACCGGGAATCCCGGACCTCCCGGCCGCGCTCGGCGACGGCTTCTCGACCACGGCATCCCTGGGCGCGGGCCTCGGCACGTGCCGGCGTCTGGCGGACGTCTTCGACGTCCACAGCACGCCCGGTCACGGCACCGTCGCCCTCGCGCGCATACTCGCCTCGGCCAGGGCCCGTTCCTCCCGTACAGAGCAGCCGTACCGGCGCGACGCCGTCCCGGTACGGGCCGGCGGAGTCAACATCCCCTTCGTGGCCGGTGATTCGGGCGACGGCTGGGCCTGCGTGCGCTCGGGCGAGCGCATCACGGTGCTCCTGGCCGACGGACTGGGACACGGCCCCGCCGCGGCAGACGCCTCCGACGCCGCCGTCCGGCAACTGCGTCAAGCCGCCGATCTGACGCCCCCGGAACTGCTCGGGGTGCTGCACGGCGCCCTGCGCAACACCCGGGGCGCCGCCGTGGCCGTCGCCCAACTCGACCTCGCCGCGGGACGTCTGGCGTTCTCCGGCGTAGGCAACGTGGGGGCCCGGTTCCGCTCCGGCGGCAACTGGCAGCACCTGCTGTCCCATCCCGGCATCGTCGGGGCCCACCGTCCGGCGCACCTCCCCCACCAGCGGCTGCCCTGGTCCACCGACTGCCTCCTCGTACTGCACAGCGACGGTCTGCCCAGCCGTTGGTCCCTGAAGGCGGGCGTGCCGTCCTCGGCCCTGGACCCGGCGGTGACGGCGGCCCTGATCGTGCGCGACGCCAGCAGTTCCGCCCGGCCCGTCCGCGACGACACCACGGTGGCCGTGCTGTCGCCCGCACCGTCGGATCGTGAACCATGACCCACACCTGGCAGATCACCACCGTCGTCGACGCGGCCCGGGCCCGGGTCGCCATCGCCAGGCTCACGGCGGAGCACGGCGTCTCCGTCGTCGACCGCTCCCGTCTGGTCACCTCGCTCACCGCGCAACTGCGCCAGTGCCTGACCAAGGGCGGCACCTGGCGGCTGACCCTGCGCGCCGCACCGCTTTCCGGCGGCGACGAGCAGCGGCAGCTCCGGCTCAGCCTCCGTCCCGGCCCGGACGAGACCGGGGCACCCACCTGGCGTGCCTCCGTCCCGGCTGACGGCGATGCCGGCGGTCCCGGTGCCGAGCCGGCGCACACGGACCCGGCGGCCCTGGCCGAGGCGCTCTTCAGCGCGGACGACGACGCCGCCCGGGTCCTTGACGCCCTGTCGGAGCAGGAGGCGGTGGTCGCCTTCCACCGTGAGGAGCTGCATCAGACCAACCAGGGGGTCCTGGCCCTGCACGCCGAGCTGGACGCGGTCGGCGAGGCGCAGCGTGAGCTGTTCGCCGCCGAGCGGGCCGCCCGCACCGAGGCGGAGGAGGCACGCCGCCGGCTCACGTTCCTCGCCGATGCCAGCGCGGCGCTGACGGCGTCCCTCAACCACGGGGAGATCGTGCGCCTGCTCCCGGAGCTGCTGACGCCTGCCTATGCGCGCGGCGTCGATGTGTGGCTGCTGGCGGACGAGGAGGCGGAGCGGGGGCATGCCCCCCGTCCGGCAGCCGCCGTGGTGGCTGCGCGGACCGGCAGACCGCAGTACGCGGCCGCCCATCCCGGGGGGCTGCCCGGCGTGGACGACCGGCCCCCCTCGGCCCTCCACCCCACCGTGCCCCTCCTGTGCGTGCCCCTGTCGGCGCGCCGGACGACTCTGGGCGTGCTGATCCTCACCCCTCCGGGCGACCGGTGGGACCCGGACGACGCCGTGATGCTGATCGAGCTCGCCCGCAGGGCGGGAATCGCGATCGACAACGCGCAGCGCTTCGAACACAACCGCGACATCGCCGAGACGCTCCAACGGGCCCTGCTCACCGATCTGCCCAGCGGCCCCGGGCTGCGGCTCGCCGCCCGGTACCTCCCGGCGACCCACGGTCTCAATATCGGCGGTGACTGGTACGACGCCTTCCGCCAGCCCGACGGAAGCCTGATCACCGTCGTGGGCGACGTCACCGGGCACGGACTGCGCGCGGCGGTGATGATGAGCCAGCTGCGTACGGCCCTGCGCGCGTACGCCGTCGACGGAGGCAGCCCGGGCCGCCTCCTCACCCGGCTGCACCTCTTTCTGCACCATCTGCAGCCGGATCTGTACGCCACCGCGGTCATCGCCCGCTTCCGACCGGGCGAACCTGTGCTGACCTGGGCCGCCGCGGGGCATCCACCGCCGGTGCTGCGCACGCACGACGGCAGGGTGCACACGCTCGACGCAAAGCCGGGCGCCATGCTGGGCATTCCGCTGCGGCAGGACATCGCGGACCACACCGCCGCGGTGCCTCCCGGCTCGACCCTCGCCCTCTACACGGACGGCCTGGTCGAGCGGCGGACGCAGGGCATCGACCCGGGCATCGAGCGGCTCACCGTCGCGATGGCCGACCTCGCGGAGTCCGATCTGGACGGCGATCTGGAAGGAGCGGCCGACCGGGTGCTCGATCCCATGCTGCGGGACTCGGAGCGTGACGACGACGTATGCCTGCTGCTGTGCCACGTCGACAGCGGCCAGGAGACATCACCGGCGTGAAGACGCACTGGCGGGGGACGGCCGAGGCCTTGTGACCAGCTCGCCGGAGGTCCTGCTACGTCCCACGGTCCGGTCGGTTCGGCCCTGGTTCATGGGCTTCGCGGAAGGCCTGCAGTCCTTGTTCCAGCGAGGCGCGCTGGGCGGGTGTCATGGCGGCGAACACCGCCGCCAGGCTCGCCGACCTGCGCTCGGCCACCTCGGTGAGCAGCTTGCGTCCCTGAGTGGTGACCCTGAGCTGCAGCTCCCGCCGGTTGTGGGGATGGGCCACCCGCTCCAGCAGTCCCGCCACCTCCAGCCGGTCGCACAGTCTGCTGGCCGCGGGCAGTGCGATGCCGAGCGTCTCCGCGAGCGCCGTGAGATTGAGTTCCGAGCGGTACCGGACCGCCGTGAGCGCCTTCAACTGATGTCTGGAAAGACGCGGTGTGACCGCGTCCGATGCGGAGATCCAAAGCGACACCAGGCTTTCCACCGCGTCCCCGACCTGGCGGGCCAGCGCCTTGGGACAGCTGCCCGCCTCCTCTGCCTCGGTCACCTCACGGTCAACTCCCACCGCGCTTCCCACGCCTGCCGCGCCCTCCGCCTCGAACCGACACGGTCGATCCGTTCGGCGCCCCTACCCCCGACTCCTGCGAGTACGCGACCGGATACGGCCCCTTCACGGGATCGATGCAGGACGCGCTTATCCCCGGCACATAGGGACATATACGCCCTTTTTTCTGTGATCCAGGAGGCGTAGTCATCGTCATTCTGGCAACCGTGATAGGGGGGGCCGGGCGTCGACGCGACGTACGAGGACAACCGGCCGGTGCGCCGGCCGGGGGAAGGACGGCATGGCAACCGAGCCGCGTTGGGACAACAAGACCTGGCCGTTCGAGTCGGTGGAGAGCCTCAAGGCCGGCTTCAAGGGCGAGCTGCACGATGTGACGGACGCACGACTGGCGGCCGAGGAGTTCCTGCGCCGATTGGCGCGGGCATCGACTCCGACGAGCCCCGAGCACTGGAACGACATACTCCTGGTGGTCGACGAGCTCGCCGCCAACGCCGTCCAGTACGCTCCGGGCCCCTTCGGACTGTGGATGCGGCCGACATTCGACGGAGTGCATGTGACGCTGCACGACACCAGCACGATCCCTCCTTCACCACGGCCCTTCCGCCCCGGCCGCGCCGGCGGTATCGGCTGGCATCTGGTGAACACGCTGTGCGACCAGGTGAGTGTCGTCGTCCATCCGGACGGCAAGGACGTGCACGTCTTCCTTCCCTGGTAGCGGCGGGCCGACCCGCCCCGGGTGTCCGGCCGGCCGCTCGTCGGGCGACCCGTCGGCGCTCCGGGGCGTCATGATTCACGGAGCCCCGGACACACACCGTCATCCGAGCGGCACCAGCACGCTCACGATCTTGCCCCCGTCCGGACACCGCTCGATGGCGATGTCCCGTGCCAGCGTGATGATCAACGGCCATCCGTATCCCCCGACCGTGTCCCCTGCCGGAAGGGCGCCCGGGCCCAAAGCCGTCGAGGGGATCTCGGCGCTGCGGTCGTGCACATGCAGCCGGACCCCTTCGCGCGTGGGCGTCGCCACGAAGGCCACGAGACCACCGCCGTGCCGGATGGCATTGGACACCAGCTCCGAGGTGACCAGTAGCAGATCGGTGACGGCCTGATCGTTCGGCTGCACCGCGGAAGCTCCCTCGCGGCCTCGCAGGACCGTCAGCACGTAGTCGCGGGCCGTCGCCGCGCTGGTGACGCCCGAGGCGGCCAGGATCGGTGTACGCAGCCGCCCGCAGACCTGAATGCCCGCGCCATCCGGGCGAGTGTCCATTTTCGCCCCGCCGGATTTCCCTGCCGCACCGACGGCGGCCGGAGGTGCACCGCCCGAGGGCAGTTCCGCCGGTGTCATCGCTCGCCCTCGGGCAGCGGACCTCGTCCGCCGGGCGGCCGGTTGCCGGGCGCCCGGCGAACGAGAGTGGATGTGGCATGGTTTCGTTCGTTCATCGGTCACCGTCTACCCGGCCGCGCACGAGCCATGGGTGCGTCACAGCGGACCCACCGCGACGTGCCCAGTGATGTCGTGCCGGGTGACGCCGCGCCCGCGCCGTCACTCCGCACGTCGCGGTGGCAGACCACGGTAGTAGTCGTCGACCTTGGCCAGATATTCGGGATCGAGGGTCTCGCGATCCGTGCGGAACAGAGGTGCGTCCTTAACCTCGTCCTTCGAGCACGCCAGCGTGATCTGCTGTGCGTCGGTGTCGATGCCGCTGACGACGCCCGCGGGAATGAGCACGCTCTTGCCGAACACCCACACCCCGGTGTCGACGATCAGATGCCGCATGCCCGGCCCGTCGGCCTGCCGGTCGACGTGCCCCACGGTTCCGTCCGTGGCGTCGACGGTGAAGCCGGCCAGGTCCTGTCCCTCGACGTGGCCGCTGCCCGGTTCGTACGTCCACGGTCTCTCGATGGTCACGATGCTCCCTTCCACGGTGGGTGTGGAGCAGCGGATACCCGTGTCCCCGGGGGCCATTCCGGGCAGGCGGGCACCTTCGTCGTTCCCTCACGGGAGACCGGGGCGCCCACCGCGTGCGACGGCCTCCCGGTGGGCGTCCGGCGACCCGCGGCACGCAGGTTTTCGATCGTCAGGCCGCCAGTGTCGAGGCGAGTTCGGTCGCGGCCTCGACGAGCTCGACGTCCGGCTCGGCGAGCAGCTGGCGCAGCCCGCCCAGGTCGGCATGGACGGCGCGACGAGCCTGCTGCTCCCAACTCACGTAATCATGGGGGTAGTTGCGCAACTTGGGATAGGCGGTCGCCGTGCTCTCCCACTGCCGTGCATCCGCGATGTTCTTGAGCAGGTGGATGATCTGAACCCGACACGTCACCTGGGGAAGCCGCGCGAGCTCCCACAGGAACGGGACGGTGGCGGCCGTCGCCTGGTCGACGACGAACCCGTATTGGCAGATTCGTTCCCTCAGGTCGCCGAGGGCCGCCCGGGCAGTGGGTTCGTCACCCGAGGCGAGACTGTGGAGCAGGACGGGGATGGCTTCCGCCGACCCGCTGGAGTCCTTGATGGCCTCCCACGGCACGTGCCCCAAGTCCTTGAGTGGTGTGGTCATTTCCGCTCCCCGCAGACAGTGTGGGGCCAGGCCCCGGGGGTCGTCCTCTGCGTTGCAACGGCGCGCTCGGCGTCATGACCCGGCAGGCCGCGCTCCCCGCCCGGGGCCCAGCCTCGCCCGCCAGGGCGGCTCGGAACCCGGTGTGCAGGCAAGGACACGGTGGTCTCCCTGATGCGACGTCAGCGCGCAGCGCCAGTCCAGCGATTGACGCACCGCTATTATCCACGCAGTCAGCACCATCGTGCAATTGCATGGGAAATTGCATGATGGGTAGGAGAACCACGGGGCCCCGTGGGGTGCGTTCCGTCCCACGTGGGCCGGCGCCCCGTGTCGGAACGTGAGCAAGGAGACAGTGGTGCCTTCAGTGCCAAACGGAGTGCGGGCGAGCGCCTTGGGCGCCCGCTGGATCAAGAGCCGGCACAGCAATGCCGAGGGCAACTGCGTCGAGGTGGCGGCTCTGGCCGACGGGGCGGTCGCGCTGCGCAACTCCCGTGACCCGGACGGACCTGCGCTCGTCTACACGCCCGCCGAGGTGGCGGCCTTCCTGGCCGGCGCGAAGGAGGGCGAGTTCGACCATCTGGTGTGAAGTTCCCGGCGGCACAATGCTGTCGGCACATGCGACATGGACCGGTCGAGTGCGATACTGATGGCCTGTTGTCTGCCGACCGACTGGGAGTCAGGATGTCCGTCGAGTCCCGCCGCGTCTCTCGACTGGAACCGTATCTCAACCGGACGGAGCCCGCTCCGACTCTCCTGAAGATGCTGGTCGGGGTACAGTTGGCCGGTATGCGGGAGGGTCTCGGCCTCTCCCAGGAGCAGGCCGCGCGAGCGCTCGGTTTCAGCCCCGCCAAGCTGTCGCGCATCGAGGCAGGCAAAGGCCGCAAGCCGCCGACGGAGGACGACGTCCGCTCGCTGCTGCAGCTGTACAAGGCCGACGACCACGAGGCCGCGGTCCTCGTCAAGCTGTTGCAGCGTGCCGGTGAGCCCGGCTGGTGGCAGCGCTACGACAAACGGCTGATGCCCGAGTGGTTCGATCGCCTGGTCGGACTGCAGGAGGCGGCCGCCAGCATCCGCACCTTCGAGATCCAGTACGTTCCCGGTCTGCTGCAGACCGCGGCCTACACCCGGGCCGTGGTGGAGCGGGGACTGCCGTCGGCTTCGGCGACGGAGGTGGAACGACGGGTGGAGTTGCGGATGCGGCGGCGGCAGTTGCTGGGCCGCCCGGACACCCCGCAACTGTGGGCGATCATCGACGAGTCGGTCCTGATGCGAGTGCTGGGCAGCCGCGAGGTGATGCGTGAACAGCTGGAGCATCTCGTCGAGATGGCCCAGTATCCGCATGTGACCCTGCAGTTCGTGCCGTTGGACGTCACGAACGCCTCGGCGCCCGCGATACCGGTCACCTATCTGCGCTTCGGCGGTCTCGATCTGCCCGACATCGTCTATCTCGAGCACATCCGAAGCGCCAACTTCCTCGAGGACCGCGACGAGACGGAGGAGTACCGGATGGCACTCGACCGGCTCGCCGACGAAGCCCTCAACCCCCGCGAATCGGTCGCCCTGCTACAGAGGACACTCGAGGAGCGCTACTCCCCCAGCTGACCGCGGGGCCGCCGATCGCCGGGTCCTGCGTCAGCGGATCCGGCCTACGCCGCCGAACTCGATCCATTCCTGGGTGAGTTGACGAGGTGCCACCTCCGTGTCCGGCCGCCAGGTGGACACCTCAACCAGTCCCGGCTCGAGGATGTCCATCCCCTCGAACCAGGAGGCGACGTCCTTCTCCTGGCGCACACGCCCCCAGTGTCCCTGGGTGGCCTGAGCCATGAAGTCGGTGACGAACTCACGGACCTTCGGGTCCTCGCTGACGAGCTGACACATCACCATGAAGCTGCCGGGCACGAGCTGTTCGACGACACGGCTGACCAGGGCGGGCGGCCCTTCGGTGTCGCTGTCCGGGATGCAGTGCATCACCGAGTTGAAGAGCACGGCAACGGGACGCGAGAAGTCGATCAGGCGGCGGGTCTCCTCATGGGAGAAGATCGCCTCCGTGTCGCGGATGTCCGCCTGGATGACGGCGGTGCGGTCGTCCTGCTCCAGCAGCGCCCGGCCGTGCACCAGAACCATCGGGTCGTTGTCCACGTACACCACATGGCTCGTGGGGTCGACACGCTGGGCGACCTGGTGGACGTTGTCCTGCGTGGGCAGCCCGGATCCGTGGTCCAGGAACTGCCGGATGCCGTAGTCCTCCGCCAGGGTGCGCACCATGCGCTGGAGGAACCTGCGGTTGTTCAGCGCGAGGGCACGGGTGCTGGGGACGACCTTGTCAAGTTCCTCGCAGGCTGCCCGGTCGGCCGCGTAGTTGTCCTTTCCGCCCAGGTAGTGGTCGTACATTCGGGCGGCTGTCGGCACCGTGGCGTCGATCGACGTGGACAATTGCCTGCCAGGCTGCATCGTTCCCCCAGAGACGGGCCGCGCCGTCGGAACCGGCTCGGCGGGCACTCCATCCTAGAGACCCGGCGTTTCCCGATGCCAGTCCCCGAACGAAGGATGCGGAATCAAGTCCACCTGATCAGTGATCAACTACCGGTTGATCAAGCATGGTTGGCGATTCTGGCGCCGACTGTGCCTGCGGGGGGCCTGACAGGAGCGGTCATGGCTCGACGAGTTCGGCCAGCATGGCGCCGGTCCCTTCGTCGGCGGGCAGAAATGCCTCGAGGCGGAGTTCGGCGATGGTGACGTCGACGGCGGTGCCGAAGTGAGTGAGGGTGGTGACCAGCGTCAACTCCCGTGTGTCAGCAGGATCGTGGGCTCGCAGACGCAGCGGTACGGCGAGGCCGAGGTGGTCCGGCGACTCGCGCGGACGCGGTGGTGCCAGGTCGAGGAGTTCCGAGACCAGGTCCTGCAGCCGGACGTCCGGGTTCCGCGCACTCTCCGCCTGAAGACGTTCGATGATGTGCCACGCCCACTCGCCGAGGTTCGCGATACGTGGCGCCAAGCCCTGAGGATGCAGCAGCACCCGGGGGACGCTCATCGGCGCGAGGAGCAGATGCGGGGCCGCACCCGCGATGAGCTTGTGGAAGGCGGCGTTGGCCGACACCAGGTCGCCGAACCGGTCGACGACCACCGCCGGGTACGGAAGGTGCCCTTGCAGAATGCGTTCGAGGGCGGTGCGAATCGGCTCGAGTCGTGGGTCGTCCAGGCGCGTCTGCGGGTAGGCGGGCGCGAATCCCGCCGCGAGGAGCAGTTCGTTGCGCTCCCGGATCGGCACCTCCAGGGATTCCGCCAGCCGGATGATCATTGATCGGCCAGGGGCCGACCGTCCGCTCTCGATGAAACTGACGTGCCGCTGCGTGGTGCCCGCGCGCACCGCCAGTTCCAGCTGGCTGACGCGCCGCCGGGTGCGCCACTCGCGCAGCGCGCCGGCGAGCGGACCTTGTGTCGATTCGCTGATCACCCCTCCTGTGTAACTCTCCCGGCCTCCGGTCCGCGATTCCCTGCGGGGAATTGCCGTGCGGCGGCCGACGCAGGACGGTCGTTGCCGCACACCCGACCGTGAACGGCCGAAGGGAACATCATGACCCCCACCGACATCCACCACCTCACCGACCGCTACGTCGCCGTATGGAACGAGCCCGACGCGGAACGCCGCCGCGCCGAGGTCCACGAGCTGTGGTCCGCCGATGCGGTCCATGCGGTCCGGCCCCCCGAGGAGATCCTGCGCACCGCCGAGGGGCTGGGCTTCGATCGTCTCGTTCTACAGGCGCGCGGGCACCGGGCACTGGAGTTCCGGGTCTCCCGCGCCTACGAGGAGTTCGTCGCGCCGGGCATCTTCGTCTTCCGCTCGCGCGGGAACGCCGACCGGCTCGGGGACATGGTCAAGTTCGGCTGGGAGATGGTGCCCCGCGAGGGTGGAGCGACGGCGAGCGCGGGACTGGAGATCCTCGTGCTCGGCCCCGACGGGCGCATCGTCAGCGACTACCAGTTCGTCGAAGGGTGAACGCGCCGATGTCCGTACTTCCTACGTCGGTACGCAGCTACCACGCACGCAGCGGCGGCGGCATCGAGGGCCTTTCGCTGCGTGAGCACGCAGCGCGCTCTCCGGGGAGGGGGGAGGTGGCGGTAGCCGTCCGAGCCGCCTCCCTCGGCTTCCGCGAACTGCTGGTGCTGCGGGGGCAGTACGTACTGCCCGTCAAACCGGACGTCGTCCCGGTCTCGGACGGTGCCGGCGAGGTCGTCGCCGTGGGACCGGGTGTCGAACGGGTGCGCCCGGGCGACCGCGTCGCCGCGGCGCTGTTCCCGCGGTGGCTGGACGGGCCACTGCAACCGCACTGTCTGCCGCAGTTGGGTGGCTCGCTGGACGGAATGCTGACCGAGCTGGCCGTCCTTCCCGAGGACGCCCTGGTATCCGTCCCCGACCACCTTTCCTACGCCGAGGCGGCAACGCTTCCCTGTGCAGCCGTCACGGCGTGGAACGCCCTGACCGGCGACGGCCGCGGAGTCCGGCGCGGACAGACCGTGCTGACCACCGGATCCGGGGGCGTCTCCCTGTTCACGGTGCAGTTCGCCGAACTCCTCGGTGCGAAGGTCATCGCCACCACCGGCCGCGCGGACAAGGAGCAGCGCCTTCGCGATCTGGGAGCCGGCGAGGTCGTCAACTACCGCGACATACCGAACTGGCACACCGCCGTACGTGAACTCACCGGCGGGCGGGGAGTCGACCGCGTGGTCGACACCGCGGGAACGCTGGAGCAGTCGCTGAAATCGCTCGCCATGGACGGGCATGTCGCCTTCGTCGGGTCCGTGTCCGGCGACCTGCGACCGATCGAGCCCCGTCTGCTGTTCGGCATCGCCGCGACGGTCCGGGCCGTGGCCGTCGGCAGTCGCGCCCAGTTCACGCGCATGAACGAAGCCATCTCCGCGCATCGGCTCCGGCCGGTCGTCGACCGGGTGTTCCCGTTCGACGAAGCCGTGGCGGCCTACCGCTACTACGAGTCGGCCGCGCCGTTCGGAAAAGTCGTCATCACCATGGGACAGCCGACGGCGTGGATGACGTGACCGTCCCGCACGATCGGACGCCGGGGTGGAGTCCGGGGCCGCCACACCCGCGGAACAGCGCCGTACCATCCAGTAATATCAGGTCGGCGCACCTCTGTGGGCGCGTGACATCCTGGGAAACGCGGAGGTCGGCATGGCGGACGTCGAAGTGGGCACCGTGATCGAGGACTTCGACCTGCCGGACGAGACGGGTGCGCAGCGGCGGCTGTCCGAACTCCTCGTCGACGGACCGGTCGTGCTGTTCTTCTACCCCGCCGCCCTCAGCCGCGGTTGCACGGCGGAGGCGTGCCACTTCAGGGACCTTGCGGCCGAGTTCGCAGCGGTCGGCGCCAGGCCGGTCGGTATCAGCGGCGATTCCATGGAACGTCAGCAGGAGTTCGCCGGACGCCACACGCTCGGGTTCCCGCTGCTGTCCGACGTGGACGGGACAGTCCGGGAGCGGTTCGGAGTCCGGCGCGGTTTCTCCGTGTCCCCCACCAAGCGCGTCACCTTCGTCATCGACCAGGACCGCAAGGTGCTGGAGGTGGTGCGCAGCGAACTGCGCATGAGCGCGCACGCCGACCGGGCCCTGGCGGCCCTGCGCACCCGCACGAGCTGACGGGCGACGGTACGGGACGTCCGCTTCGCCGCCTTCCGGGGCCCCGGGCCGGCGTCCCCTTCGCGATGCGCCGAGACGGCGTCTTCTACGGACCGCAGCCGGCCCGGGCGATCGCTCGGTAGACCTAGACCATGGTCTTACCGATGCCTGCCGCCCGGTGACACCACCCGGGTCATGCAAGCAACAGAGGGCGGCAGTCTTGCGGGAGCCGGAGGCCGGAGCCCCGCTGCGGGGTCACGACGACGGCGACGGGGGCTCCGTCCCCGTCGTCACGCCGTGCGCGTGAGACGCAGGGTGGCGACGACCGTCGTCAGGCCGCGCAGCATGCCCAACTGGTTCCAGTCCATGCCGAACTCCGCACGGTCCACGGTGAACTCCGCCTCGAGCGTGACCGCTTCCGCATCCGCCTGCGTGACGCGTGCCGTGAAGGACTGCGGCCGGTTGATCCCGCGCACGGTCAGCTCTCCGGTGATCTGAGCCGTGTCGTCCGACCGCGCCTCGGCACGCTGCACCGCGAAGGTGATCTCGGGGTGGTGGTCGACATCGAAGAAGTCCGCCGAGCGCAGGTGCTTGTCGCGCTTGGTGTGCTTTGTGTCGAGCGATGCGGCGTCCAGGGTGATGGTGCCCTGGGCGGTGCCGTCCGGCTTGACCTCTCCCTGACCGCTCAGGGCGTTGAAGGAACCCTTGACCGTGACCAGCCCCCACATGGTCTTGTGCTGCACGGCGACGGTGGAGGCGGTGTGGTCGAGCTGCCACAGTCCGGTTTCGACGGCGACGGTCATGAGAGTTCTCCAGCGGAAGAGGGGCGGGACAGAGCGGTGATCAAGTCATCCAATTTTGGATGACCCTCACGCTAACCTCTTCTCCAAATTTGAACAACCCACTTGGTCCAAAAATGGACGAGGCCGGTCCCGGTCGCCTCGGCACCCGGCCGTCTCCCGCCGTACCGTCACCGGCTCCGGCGGGAAGGAGCCGGTGACGGCCTACCGGAGAAGGTCAGGACTCGGGGCACTCCTTCCAGGCCAGGTGGTAGACGGTGCTGATGTCACCGTCCGTGGAGTCCATCGTCATGAAGCTCGTGCTGCCGGGCGTCGAAGTGCCGGCACTGACGCGCAGTTCGGTGTTGATGTTGAAGTTCCGCTGCACACCGCAGGGCGCCCAGACCAGCTGCGCCCAGTCCGTGACGTCCGTCGCCTGCCAGTTGTCGTCGTACGGACCGCGGAACGGGTGGGTGATGGCCGCCGTGTTCGGCGACCCCTGGAAGTAGTACGAGGCCTTCTCCGTGCTGGACGCACCGCGCTGAAGCGAGGCGAATCCGCGGTAGTCCGCACTGGCGATGGCGTACGTGAAGCCCTGGGGCACATGGACGATGAGGTTGAGCTGGCAGTTCTTGCGGAACGCCGTGGGGTCCGCACTACCCCCCACCTGGGCGAGGTAGTCGCTGTAGGTCACCGTGAAGGCGGTGTTGTCGGGCGAGACGGCGACCGCGGCCGTCCCCTGGGGACAGCCGGAGCCGTTCACCGTGGCGATCTTGATGACGATCTTGTCGGGGGGCGGGTCGACGATCCCGGACGACGGGTCGTACACGGGCAGTGCGGTGGCGAAGAGCGCCGCAATCGCGCCGCTCAGGAGCATTCCACCAGCCATGGTTCTCCCATCCGTTGCATCGGCGACCCGGCGGTGTGCACCGCCGGGCATTGGGGGGTGCGGCCCCGCGCGTGAGCACGGGGCCGTCGCGGACCAGTGCGTTGGATCAGATACCAGTGTCATGTACATGTCATGCACGCGGGCATGCATACCCCCACCTGTGAAGGAGCCGTGAAGGCCGGGGCCATCGCATCGTATGTACTCCGGGCGCCTGCCGGTACGGCGATCTCCGGCCAATCGGCGCGGTGCGGACCCCGCCCGGCGCACACAAGGCGGCCCGCCGCCCCGGACTTCACGGGACGGCGGGCCTTGGCGGGCCCGGTCAGTGGGCGGGCCAGCCGTCGAGGTGGCGGTGGAGGGTGACCTTGGGTCGCTCGTGGCCCTTGGGCGCCTTCGCGGCCGCTTCGCTGAGCACCTTGTCGACCTCGGCGGCCAGCCCGTCCGCCCGCGTCTTGATGTCGGCGGCCGGAAGCGTGGAGCGGGTCAGTGCGTCCAGCCGCCGGTGGATGTCGTTGAGGCGCCGCCGTGCCTCGCCGTCCAGGGCGAAGGGGCGCGGCGTCGAGACGACGAACTGGTAGGCGCCCGCAAGGGTCTGGCAGCCGTCGCAGTACTTGTTGACCGCGTCACCGCGGTTCACGGCCGTCAGATGGGTGCGCTCCCCCGCCATCGTGACGATCTGGAAGGACAGCGCGACCGAGCGGCAGCGGTCGTCGACCGAGCAGCCCACCCCGACGGCGTTGGCCTGGTTGTGCACGGTCGCGGCGCTGACCGTACCGAGCTGGCGCACGGTGAAGGAGTCCTTGGTCTGCGTGTGATGCCGGAAGTCGGCGCGGGTGAAGGTCTGGTCGATGGCGACCGCGGCGTGCCGCGGGGCCGCCGTCGCGGCCTGTGCGGGCACGGCCGTCGCGAGACCGGCCGCGCCGGCGGCGAACAATCCGACACGCACTGCGCGTTGGGAGAGGGCGGAAGGTGGACGGGGTTTGCGGTGCTGGTTCACGTGGGACTCCCGTTTGAGTGATGCCGTAGGACGGAGTTCCGCAGGACAGGGGACGCACTGCGCTCTCGGACCGGCGGAAGCGGCTCGGCCCCGGTGCTGGGCCCGGGGCCGGTCCGCTCAGCCCCGGGACGGGCCCGGGGTGATCAGGAAGGACTGGGGGTGGGCGAGTCGACCGGCGGCTCGCTGGAACTCTCCGGTGCGGTCGGGCTCTCGGACGACGCAGAAGCGGAGGGCGAGCCTGATCCGGGGCCTTCCGATCCGGAGACCGGGGGCTGCCCGCTCGTCTCGGGGCTGCCGCTGGGCTGCCCGACCGTGCCCTCGGAGGGCGACTTCGAGGCGCCGGGCTGCGCACTCGCGGAATCCGACGGGCTCGCCGAGGCCGAAGGACCGTCCGAGGCGTCCGGGGAGGCGGTGCCGGCCGAAGCACTCGGGACGCCCGCCGACGGTGCGGCATCGTCCGGATCCGGGGTCGTGGCCCGCCGGGCCGGCGGCGCCGAGGGCGACACACCTGGCTGCAGTATCGGAGCGATCGGCGGCTTCTTCGGCAGCGGCTCCGGGGTCATGCCGGACACCCAGGCGTAGCTGAGACCGCCGAGTCCGACCAGGAGCAGGGCGCACAGGGCCACGCGCAACCGGGGCCGGCCGTCCGTCGACTTCACGGCACCCCGCCACAGGCGTCCGCCGAGCTTCACCGACAGATAGACCACGCCCGCCATCGGGCACAGCAGCATGATGCAGCCGACCACGCCCATCAGGCCCGCCGCGATCTCCCCCTCGGCGAAGGCACCGCCCGTGCCGACGATCTGCTCGGTCAGCGAGCGGATCATCGTGGTGGTGATTCGCGGCAGGTTCCAGAGCGCGTATCCCAGTTCGCCGATGATGAGAGGCACCATCGTCAGGACCCAGGTGGCGACGATGACCCGGGACGACTTCTTGAGCGCGGCGACCTCGGCCCGGGCCTTGCTGCCCCTGGCTCCCGGGATCAGGCTGAGCAGAATCGGCTTGATCTTGCCGTAGAGATCGGGGACACCGGCGAGATCGCCGAGGATGTAGTAGCCGTCGAGGCGCACGGCCGGCATCAGCTGTTCGAGGATCTCGAAGTGGTTCAGATAGACGGCGGCCAGGAAGAACGGCTGGCCGGTGAGGGCGTAGGCACCCGCCAGCGCCAGCATGAAGACGACATTGAAGTAGATGCCGCCGAGATCGGTGCGCAGTCGCCCGCCCCGGCCGATGCGGTAGACGTCGGTGACGTCCGTGTACATCGAGGGCCAGATGAGGAACAGTCCGCATCCGATGCTGCCTGGCCGGGCACCGCCATAGCGGCACGCGGAGGCGTGGCCGAACTCGTGGAAGACGAGCGAGGCCACCGTCAGCACGAACACCACGAGGAGCAGCACCGGTTGATCGAGTACCTCGAGCACGGGTGTGATCGCGCCGAAGTACGCGAACAGCCACACGTCCAGGACGGCGACACCGGCGAGCACGGCCACCACCACGAGAGGGCGGTGCAACCAGGCAAGCGCGCGGGCGATCTTCGCCACCCGGCGCTCGTTGAAGATGACTCGATGGCCCTTGAGCGCGAGGAGCAGGTCCGACCTGGGTGCAGAGATCTGGTCGTCCCGCAGTCCCTCGGGGACCGTCACGCCGAGCGGGTCCAGCTTGTTCTCGATCAGATAGCGGATGTTCTCCGCGCTCACCTCGCGCCCGAACCGGGCGCTGACCCGGTGGGCGATCGTCTCGATGTCGCGGCTTCCGTCGATCGACGACGCCACCAGGTGCAGCAGTCGGGACAACTGCACAACCTGCCCGTCCCCCCGACGGGCGATGTACCGGGGCTCGGTGAACCCGGACCCCTGGTATTCGCCGTGCAGTCGAAGCCCGGCGCTCAACCGCGGCACGATCGGCTTCTCCATACCGATGACGGTCAGTTCGCCCGTGGCGACCTGCTCGTACGTCACCGGCATCCCCCCGGGACCCGGCACCGGGCCGGTGTCGTAGAGAGCCGCGGTGTTCTCCCCCAGCAGCGTCATATGCGCTTTCCTCCCCGTAGGGCGGACCGCACCAGCCCCCTGTGCGGTCCGCCCAACTTGCCCTCGTCGTACGGGGTTACTGGCTGATGTTGATCGACTGCGAGGCCGCGGACTGGGCGACCGACCACGAGGAGTGGTCGTTGAGCGCGGCCGACTCGTTGTGGGCGGAGACATTGGCGACGTGCTTGCTGACGTTGACCGTCTTGCCGAAGCTGAACTTCAGCCGGCCCAGGGCCTCGCGGCCCGGCAGCAGCTCCGCGGACTCGGCGTCCAGCTCGTGTGCGTTCATGCTCATGGCGTGTCCTTTCCTCAAGACCTTCGTTAGGCAGCGTGTGGGAGCCGGGCGGAATCGGACCGCCGCCCGGCAAGGTTGGTGATATCCCGTCGGATACCGGTGCCCGGTGGTGGTACCGCCGCGGCGGGCGGAGGTGTGGTGATGCTTCGCCGCGGCGGTACCGGGTGCCGCACGGTTCCGGGGCGACGGACCGTGCGGCACCGGATCACTGGTGGATGTTGATGGCCTGGGCGGCGCCCGAGTCCGCCACCGACCACGCGGAGTGGTCGTTCAGGGCGGCCGACTCGTTGTGGGCGGAGACATTGGCGACGTGCTTGCTGACGTTCACGGTCTTGCCGAAGCTGAACTTCAGGCGACCGAGGGCCTCACGGCCCGGCAGCAGCTCCGCGGACTCGGCGTCGAGCTCACGAGGATCCATCATGATCGATTCCCCCTCAGGGTTCGAGATGTGTTCACGTCGGACACGATCAGGTCCCCCCGGATCGCGTCCAACTCCGTCGGACGGGCTGTCCAACGAGATTGGACACTAGGGGCTGGAAAGCGGGTGACGCAAGCGGTTCAGGAGAACACCTTCCGTAACTCACCCAACTCGCCCCTAGAATGATCCGACGCGGAAAAGTTCCGCCCGGCGGCGAGCAGGAAGTGACCATCGGTGGCCAACGCACTGCAGCAGATCATCCGTGACCGGCTGGACAGCGAGCGCTGGTCATACGGCGACGTCGCCCGCCGCGGAGGCATCCCGCGCTCCACGGTCCACCATCTGGCGACCGCCGATCACATGGCCCGTATGCCTCAGCCGGCCACGCTCGAAGGGCTCGCGCAGGGTCTGGGACTCCCACTGCAGACCATCCGCCAGGCCGCGGCGGAGGCCTGCGGCATTCATCTCTACGCCCCCGCGGCCGAGTCGGCGCCCACGCCCGCGGCTCCGGGCGACCCCGAGGTGGACGTCCTCATCGCGAGCGTCCAGCGACTGTCGTCCGATGACCGTCGCCATGTCGCGGCGCTGGTCGAGTCTCTGCTCAACCGCCCTTCGGGCGACTCCTGACCCCCGGCGGCGGTACGAAGGGCGCACCCCCGCCCCACGGGCCACTTGCACTAGAAGAAGTCACTTCCGCCCAAACACGCATGATCCGGCGCTAGTCTCTCCTCCTGCCTGGGCGCGTGAGCCGCACACCCCAGGTCCTCTGGGGGACACCTTGCTCTTCGTACACGGCGGCCCCACCACCGCCATCGTCAAGGGACCGACGGGAGAGTCCGTGGTCCTGCTCTCCGGTGAGCTTCCGGCCGATCTGACCGACGCCTCCATCGGAGAACTGCTCGACCTCGCGGCCGCAGTGCTCAGCGAGGATGAACTCGCACTCTTCGACCAGTGCCTCGCCATGCTCCGGCGCGGTGAGGGTCCCACCCCGCAGCGGATCGAGATCAACGGTGCCGTGCTCACCGTCTACCGCGAGTGAAGGACATCCACGGCGACACCGGACGCCGGGAACACACTCGTACACAGATCCAGACGTCGAACGGATGACTTCGAGCCATCGAGCAGGGCACCATCACGCCATGGCACCCTTCGCACATCCGTACAGCCGCCCCACCTTTCGAGCGACTTCATGAGCCCAGCCCGCATCCCCGGCCTGATCGTGCCGCTGATCCTCCTGTTCGCCCTCGCCGCAGGCGCGGTGTGGTACTGGCGGCATCGTGGCGACTAGCCGCGCACCGGCGGACGACTCAGCCCTGGCCCCGTTCGGCCTGCTCACGCAGGAACGCGGTGATCTGGCCGGCCAGGCTCTCCGACACGCTGTCGTTCCGTGCGGGGACACCGGGCTCGCCGTCCGGCGCGGTCATGTCTCCGGACCACAGATACCGGTCGGCCCAGTCGTCGTCCGCCTTCAACTGCACCTGGATGTCGACGAGATTCAATAGCGGTTCCGGGGCGGCTGCGTACAGGACGGCGGTCGCCCGGCGCAGCGGATACAGATCGAAGCCCTCGATGAATTGCGAGTTGCGCCAGTCGAGGAACGCGCTCTCGCCGTCGGGGCCGATCCGGATGTCGAGTTGGCCGTCCTCGAGGTGGATCCCGGCAGGTTCCCCCATGCGGTTCTCCACGGTCACCCGAAAGCGGAAATAGGTCAGGCCTTCGGCGGCCTCGTCACGCCCGCGCGGGGGCTCGGCCCTCTCCAGACCGGAGACGCGGACACGCAGACCGGCATGCTCGTCTGCGCATTCCTGCCAGTCGCCGATCACATTGGGCTCGCGCACAGTCCACCTCTCCACTTCCGCGCCTAGCTTCCTATCCGCGCACGCAACAAAGTGTCAAATGCACGGAACACCACGTGGCCAGCGGATATGCCGCGCTTGATCACCGATCAAGCCGTGCGCAGCATGGATCCGCCGTCTGGCCGCAGCACCACGATCCCGCACGTGTCACACATCACGTCCATCACACGTCCGGAGCCGGTGCCCGGGCCACGCGCCACAGTGACGGCTGGCACACTGCACGTCCATGACCACGATCACGCCCGCCCGTGCTCTGTTGCTGCTCGTCAGCGGACTAGTGTGCCTGACCACCGCGAGCGGGGCGCTGATCGGCGCGCTCTTCGGCGGTGTGGGCTTGGCTCTCCTCACCGCGGCCGGTGCGGGCGCGGCGGGCGCGCTCGGCGCCCTTTTCCTGCGTCGACGTGCGTGGACGCACTTCGAGGCGGCCCGGCGTGAGGCCGGGATCCGCGGCTATGCCGACGGGATCGCCCATGGGGTGCTCCTGCACATCGCCGCGTACGAGGCCGCCGTCTTCCCGCGCAGCGGGCCCACGGGGGTCACACCCGAGGAGCGTGCCGCGCGGCGCACGGTCGCCTATCGGATGGCGGCGCTGGACGAGGTGACACAGCGGGTCCGGGAGGCCGCCGCGGACGCCCTCGCCGTGCTCGACGCCGCCGATCGCACCGCTGCCCAGGATGCCCTCGCCCAACTCGCTGCGGTCGTCAGACAGGAGTACGCCCGCCCCTGACAGCCCGGTACGGCGCCGCGGCCCCGCTGTGCCCGTCCGTGGCCCCGGCGCGCGTCCCCGTGCGGCCCTGAGTCCACGGTTCCGGAATCGCCTCCTCCCTGTGCGACGGCCGCGCGTCTCCCCTCACTACTGCGAGCCGGGCGAAGCCATGGACCCGCCGACCGACGCGACCGCGAGTTCACGCACCTGGGCGAGAGCCGCGGCGACGGCCGGTCGGACCGTTCCTCCGGCCCGTACGCAGGTGAGGAACTTGCGGTGCGGGTCACCGGCACAGCGGACGCGGGTGAGCTCGAGGTGCGGCGGCAGCCGGGCCAGGCGCGGTATCAGGGCGACCCCGAGTCCATGGGCGACGAGATGGGCGGCCACGTTCCAGTCGAGCGCCTGATGGACGATGTCCGGCGTGAATCCGGCCGCAGCGCACGCGGAGACCACATGCGGCCGGCACGGGCTGTCCGCAACCGGGGCGATCCAGGGCTCCAGAGCCGCCTCCGCGAGATCGACGCACTCGCGGCCCGCCAGCTCGTGACCGTCCGGCACGACGAGGTCGAACGGGTCGTCCATCAGCGGCTCCTGCTCGAAGCGGACGTCACCGCGCGGCGGATTGTGCGGTGTCACCTCCACGACGGCGAGGTCCGTCTCACCCTCGAAGAGCAGATCGAAGGCCTCCGGGAGCCCCGCTTCCCGGATCTGCACGGACAGGCGGGGATGGTGGGCGCGCGTGCGGGCCGCCATCGGGGCGAGGAGCTCCGAGACGGCCACCGGGAATCCGCTCACCCGCAGCACTCCGGCCAGTTCCCCGTCGTCGGCGCGCAGGTCGTGTTCGGCCTGCTCCCATCGCGTCCGTATGGCGTCGGCGTGTGCCAGCAGTCCACGGGCGGCGGGTGTGAGCCGTACGCCCCGACCCTGCGGTTCCAGCAACTCGACACCGAGCTCGCGGGAGAGCTGCCGGATCTGCTGGGATGCGGCGGACGTCGTGAAGTGCAGGGCACGCGCCGCGGCGGTGACGGTGCCGTAGTGCGCGACGGCCCGCAGGACATGCAGTCGGCGTAGGTCAATCATGAAGTCCACGCTTCACGGTCGTGTCCAGCAAGTCAACGTGGACGTGAACGGCGGTGTGCGCCCACCCTGGTGGCATCGACATGGTTGCGCCCAAGCGCCAGAAGGGAGTCCGTGATGACTCGCACCCCCGCCCCGGCCTGCCCGTACTGCGGATGGCCCGACCATGCGGCGCCGTTCCAGATGCTCTCCCGGCACGGCACTGCCGACGGCCGGACGCTGTGGACCCGTTGTGCCTGCGGTTCGCTGCAGGTCCGCCTGCTGGACGCCCGAGGTGTACGCGTCGTCTCACGCAGCCGGCCCGCGCGGCCCGTGGAGCAGCCCTGCGAGCAATGACGGCCGACCGGGCCGCCCGATCCTTCGCAGATCCGGCACACCCGTGATTGAGCAAGCTCCCACCGTGCCGACGTAGCACAGGACATGGCAGCATTCATGGGCGCCGGGTGCGCGGGCGGCCCGGTCCGCACGTACACCGGAGGGCGCGGACGATGACGTACGAGCAGCAGTCGCTCCGTGCGCGCGAGCGCAGTGAGCCTCCGGCGCCGTCCGGGACGCCCCGCCCCGGTCCGTCGTCCCCGGAGCGGAGCGCCCCGGGCCGCTGGACGCGGCTGCGGCGCCACCGGCGGCCGCTGCTCGTGCTCGCGGTCTTCGCACTGCTGGCGCAGATGGCGTTCGCCATGGTCAGCACCGCCGTGCAGCAGACCCCGACGATCGACGAGCCCGTGTACGTGGGCACGGCGGTCGTGTACGTACGGGAGCACAGCCTGCGGTTCAACCCCGAACATCCACCGCTCGGCAAGCTCATCATCGCCGGCGGCACGGTCTTCGCGCACCCGCGTCTCGAGCCGGGGTTCCGTGGCGATCAAGGGCAGTTGGGCCGTCGGCTGCTGTACGAGTCGGGCAACGACCCGTGGCAGGTGATGTTCTGGGCGCGGCTGCCCGTGATGGTGGTGACCCTGCTCTTCGGGCTGGCCGTCTTCGGCTTCGCCCGTGATCTCGTCGGTTCCATGGGCGGTCTGGCGGCACTCGCGCTCTACACGTTCTCACCCGACCTCATCACCAACGGTTCGCTGGCCACGCTCGACGTGCCCGCGGCAGGCTTCGTGGTGACGGCAGCATGGATGGTGTGGCGGGCCCGGTACAGACCGCTGCCCAGTCTGGCGCTCGCCGGGGTGGCGTCGGGCGCGGCGGGCGCCACGAAGATGAGCACGCTGCCCGCGGTGCCCGTACTGCTGGCTCTGGCCGGGTGGTCGTACTGGCATGCGATGGGGGGCGCAGTCCCGAGGGCGCGGCGCACGGTCCGCGCGCTTGCGGCCGCGCTCGGTGTGGCGGTGGTTCTGGTGGGCGTCGTATGGGCCACGTATCTGGTCGTCGACCCACGATTGCGCTGGACGCCCCCTTCGGACGTGCCGACGGTGCACGGTCTGCGCGCCCTGCTGATCGACCGACTGCCCTTGCCCGCCCCCTACCGCGACGGGATGCGCATCCAGTTCGGCTTCGAGAGCGACACCTGGCGCGGGTATCTGTTCGGCCGGCTCTACACGGGCTCCCTCTGGTACTACCTGCCGGCCGCCCTGCTGGTGAAGACGCCGCTCGGCATGCTGGTGCTGTGGCTCGCCGGCGCCGCGGCCATGGCGGCGGTGCCACGGCTGCGTGCCGCCGCCCCCTTCGTGCTGATTCCCCCCGCGCTGCTGCTGGCCGCGGCCATGCAGGGTTCACGCGACCTCGGGGTGCGTTACGCGCTCTTCGTACCGGTGTTCCTCGCCGTTGCGGCCGCCTGTCTGCCGGCGCTGCGGCGGCGGTGGGCGTACGCCGTGACGGCCGTCCTGGTCGTGTTCGTCGCACTCAGTTCGCTGCGCACGTATCCGTACTACCTGCCGTACTCGAACGAGGCGTTCGGCGGTCCCGCGAAGACGCACCTGCGGCTGCACGACTCGAACGTCGACTGGGGACAGGATCTCGGCCGGCTGGCCGACCGGCTGCGCGAGCGCTACCCGGGCACCCGTGACGTCTGGCTCGTCTACAAGGGCAGCGGTGTGCCCTCCTGGTACGGCATCCACGGGCACAACCCGCTCAAGGTGTCTCCGGACCGGGTGCACGGGCTGCTCGTCGTGTCCGACACGTCGATCGCAAAGGCCGACGGCCGCCTCGAACAGCTGATCCGCGGCAGCAGGGCGATCGACGACGTCGGGCACTCGATCACGATCTTCCGGCGGCCCTAGGGCTCACACGGGCCTTCGGGGGTATCGGCGTCGAGGGCTTGCGGACGGACCACCGTCGTACCGGGGCGCCGAAGTCAGCACGAGTCCGCCCGGACGTCCCCGTACGGCGCCGCCGCGTCGATGACCTCGACGGGAATGCCGAGGCCATCGACTTCGTCCGGCGCACCGGTGACGCGCCGGCTCATGCGCCGCAGCCCATGGCGGACAGGCCGGCCGGCGCCTGACTCACCGTCCCCGTGCCGCAGGGCGAACGGTGCCTCTGGTGCGGCACCGGTTCACGGCGTCGACGGCTTGCCCGCCGTGTCGAGCCAGGTGTGGAACAGGGCGTCCAGGTGCTTGCCCGACAGTCGCTCGGCGAGCCCGGTGAACTGGGCCGTGGTTCCATGGCCGCCCCGGTTCTGCGCCGCCCAGGTACGCAGGATCCGGAAGAACGTCGCGTCGCCGACGGCCGTGCGGAGCTTGTGCAGGGCCATGGCACCGCGGTCGTACACGGGGCTGTCGAAGATGTGCGCCCCGCTGCCGGGGTCGGCGGGAGGGAAGGACCACACGTCGTCGCTCGCCGGGCGGGCGTACAGGGCGTCGAACGTCTGCTGGGCCGTCCTGCCGCCGTGCTGCTCGCTGTAGAGCCACTCCGCGTAGGTCGCGAAGCCCTCGTTGAGCCAGATGTCCTGCCAGCGGGTGAGGCTCACGGAGTCCCCGAACCACTGGTGGGCGTTCTCGTGGACGAGCGTGCCCAGGCTGGGCGCGCGGTCGTAGACGGGCCGGGTCTGGGTCTCGAGGGCGTAGCCGACGTCCGGTGCCCTGTCCACGATGGAACCGGCCGCGCGGAAGGGGTACGGACCGAAGAGCTTGCTCTCCCAGGCGAGGACGGACGGGAGTTCCTTGAGCACGGGGGCCGCCGCGGACGCCTCACGCGGATCGACGGCGTTGTAGACCTTGATGCCGTCGCGGGTGGTGTAGCTCTCCACCTCGAACGTGCCCACGGTGGCCGTGGCCAGGTATGCCGCCATCGGTTCGGACTGGCGCCAGTGGAACGTGGTGCGCCCGTGCACCGTCCTCCGGCCGACGAGCACACCGTTGGAGACGGCCGTCCGCCCTTGCGGGACCGTGATGGTGATGTCGTACGACGCCTTGTCCGTGGGGTGGCTGTCGGACGGGAACCAGGTCATGGCACCCTGCGGCTCGTTCGCCACGAACGCGCCGTCGTCGGTGGGGATCCAGCCGTCGGGCGAGCCGTCGGGGTCGGTGACGGGACCGGGCTTGCCCTGGTAGGCGACGGCGACACGGAAGGCCTGGCCCCGGGCGAGCGCGTGCCGTGGCGTGACGACGAGTTCCTGACCGTCGCGACGGAAGGACGCCTTGACGTGGTCGACGGTCACGCCGGTGACCTTGAGGCCCTTGAAGTCGAGGTCGAAGCGGCTCAGACGTTGTGTGGCACGCGCGCTCAGGACCGCCGTGGCGTCGAGACGGCCGTTGCCGGTGTCGTAGCCGAGGGTCAGGTCGTAGTGGCGCACGTCATAACCGCCGTTGCCCTCCAGCGGGAAGTACGGGTCGCCCGCACCCGCCGCCCCGACGGTGCCCGCGGCCGCCGGGCCCGCCCCGGCGAGCAGGGCGGCGAGGGCGAAGGGGACCACGGTGGCGACGGCGGGTCCGGGCAGGAGGGTGGTGCGTGTGACGGGGTGCCGACGGGATGGCGTCACGGCTGCTCCTGAGGCTGGGGGTTGATCACTGCCGGGTCAGCTTAGGAGGCCGGAGCGCCCGCGGACCGCCTCGGTTCGGTCAAGTTCCCTTGCGCCTCGCGAGGTTCACCGGACGCTCGGGGCGCATCTGTTCAAGGCCGTCGAATCATGATGGAGTTCCGTCCATGACGGACATCTCGCTGCCATGGACCGGGGAACCGGTGAGGGTCGGGCTGGTCGGGGCGGGCCCCTGGGCGCGCGCGGTGCACGCGCGTGTGCTGGCGGCCGGGCCCGAGACCCGGCTGACGTCGGTGTGGGCACGCCGCGAGGAGGCGGCCCGGGAGACCGCGGCCCCCTACGGCGCGGACGTCGCCGCCGATTTCGACGAACTTCTCGAGAACTGTGAGGCGGTGGCCTTCTCGGTTCCTCCCGCGATCCAGGCGGAGCTGGCGTTGCGGGCCGTGAAGGCGGGCAAGGCCCTGCTGCTGGAGAAGCCCCTCGGAGGGGATCTGTCCTCGGCGCGGCGGCTCGCCGACGCCATCGAGGAGGCGGGCGTCGTCTCGCAGCTCGTCCTGTCCAACCGCTACCACCCCGCCGCGCGCCGCTTCCTGGCCGCCGCACGGAAACTCGAGGTGGCCGGCGCCCGGTCCCGCGGACTGAGCGGTGCCTTCCTGGGTGGGGACTTCGCGACCCCGTGGCGCCTGGAGCACGGCGCGCTGCTGGACGTCGGCCCTCATCTGCTCGACCTGCTGGACGCGGCGATCGGCCCCATCGAACGGGTGCGGAGCGCAGGGGATCCGCGCCGCTGGGTCGAATTGACCTGCGAGCACGAGGGCGGGGCGGTCAGTCAGTGCTCCCTGTCGGGATCGGTGAACGTCCCGGAGGGCGGTACCCACATCGAGCTCTTCGGCTCCGAGCCCCCGCTGGTGTACGACACGACCGGGCTCGACTACGAGGATGCGTGGCCGGTGCTGCGCCGCGAGTTCGCCACGGCCGTGCGCACCGGGGTGTCCGGGGAGCTGGACGCCCGGCGCGGACTGCGGTTGCAGGAGCTGATCGCGCATGCCGCTCGGGGGTGAGGGACCGGGCGGTGCCGGACAAGGGCGCCGTTCAGGGGAAATCGCCCGGCCGGCACGCGTGAGGGCGGGCCGAGGCGTCCACAACTGACCCGTGAGACTGCCGCTGATCGCCCCCATGCTGGCCACCCCCGGTGTCCTGCCGCCCGCGCGGCAGGACACCCAGTGGGCCTACGAGACGAAGCAGGACGGCCAGCGGGCGGTGGTCTACCTCCCGGGCGACGGCACCCTCGAGCTGCGCGCCCGGTCGGGCGAGATCATCACCGGCGCCTATCCGGAACTCGGCCCGCTGGGCGAGGCCCTGGGTGCGGCACCCGCCGTACTGGACGGCGAGGTGGTGGCGCCGGACGAGCGGGGGCACGGCGACTTCCAGCGGCTGCAGTCCCGTATGGGACTGGCCCACTCCCCCGCGCTGGCGGCGCGCCGCGCGGCACACACTCCCGTGCATCTCGTGCTGTTCGACCTGATGTTCCTTCGGCGTGACCTCACCGCGCTTCCCTATGCGCGCCGCCGGGCCCAGCTGGAGGAGCTCGGGCTGACCGGACGGCACTGGTCGACGCCGGGTGCACTCGTGGGGCACGGGGCGCGTGCGCTCGAGGCGACCAGGGAGAGCGGCCTGGAAGGGCTGGTCTGCAAGAGGCTGGACTCGGTGTACGAACCCGGTGTGCGTTCGCGCTCCTGGATCAAGATCCGCAACGTCCGGGCCGTGGATGTGATCGTCGGCGGCTGGCTGCCCGGCCGGGGGCGCCTGTCCGGGCTGCCCGGAGCATTGCTGGTGGGTCAGCGGGAGGCCGGACGCCTGCACTATGTCGGCCGGGTGGGGACGGGCTGGACCGAAGCCGAGCGAACCGAACTCGCCAGGCTGCTCAGCACGGTCGAAACGCACGTCTGCCCCTTCGACCGCGACCCGAGGGTGCCGGATGCCCGCTGGGTCCTGCCGAGGCTGGTCGGCGAGGTCCGCTACAGCACCCGCACTCGGTCCGGTCTGCTGAGACAACCGTCCTGGCTGCGTCTGCGCCCGGATCTCGCACCGGAGGACTCGGCCGCCTATCTGCCGTGACCGCCGTGGGGCCCGTACGCCCGTGGCTCCACGGCCGGCCGCGGTTCAGACGTGACCGGGGCCTCCGCTGCCGAACGCGCCGCTGGACCCCGGCAGCCACCGCTTACGCTTCTGGTCCTCGCAGCGTTGGCTGGCCGCGTGGTGGAGCTGGTACGGCATGAGCCGTTCGCTCTCCTGCGACGCGTGCGGCACCTCTCTGGGTTCCCGCATCTCTCGTTCCTCATGGACCGCTCCGCCCTCGGGCAGATGGGGCTGCTCCTCGGGGCTCGGTGGTGCCGGTTCGCGGTCCCTTACGTCCATTCCGAGCCGGACGGCCCAGATCAACGCTCCGGCGACCACCATGCCGCCGATAAAGGCGAAGAACACGTTGAGTTGTTCCTGCGATACAGCCAGTACTACAAGGCTCGCCGTATTCATGCCATGACCATACCCCCGTTGAATTGGAAAGGCTCCCGGAGAATTTCTCCGGGAATCTTCATTCCGATTTTCTCGGGGAATTCCGGTGCAGGTGGGCGCCCCTGTACGGGCCGGGCCGCTGGGGCCCGGTCAGATGCGGTACTCGCGCAGGGCCGGGGTGGCCAGGGCCAGGACAAGGGTGGCCGCGATGACCATCAGACCGCCGCCTGCGATGGCCGCACGGACGCCGGCGGCCGAGCCGACCGTGCCGTGCAGCACGTCCGCCAGGCGCGGTCCGCCGGCGACGACGACCGTGAAGACGCCCTGCATTCGGCCGCGCATCTCGTCGGTCGCCGCGGACAGCAGAATGGCGCCGCGGAAAACCATGGAAACCATGTCGGCGACTCCGGCGGCGGCCAGAAAGGCGACGGCCACCCAGAGGTTCGTGCTGAGCCCGAGGCCGGTGACGGCCGCTCCCCAGGCGATGACGGCGGCGATGACCATCAGGCCGTGGCGACGGGCCCGGGAGAACGTGCCGGACATCAGGCCACCGAGCACGGCGCCGATCGGGATCGCCGCGAAGAGCAGACCGAGCGCCAGGCCTTCGCCGTAGGGCGCGTAGGTCTGGGCGGCGAGCTGCGGGAACAGCGCGCGGGGCATGCCGAACACCATGGCGATGATGTCGGCGAGGAAAGAGAGCAGCAGGACCTTGTGGACCGAGATGTAGCGGAATCCCTCTGCTATCGACTGCCATCCCGTGGTGGCCTTCGCCGCCGCGGTCAGCGGCGGCATGGCGGGCAGCCGGGCGACCGCCCACAAGGTCACGCACAGGGCCAGGGCGTCGATCAGGTAGAGCTCGGACAGCCCGATCACCGGGATGAGGGCGCCGGCGAGGAGGGGGCCCGCCACCAGACCGGTCTGCATGACGGTGGAACCGAGCGCGTTGGCCGCCGGGAGTTCCTCCGACGGCACCAGCCGGGCGATTGACGCACTGCGAGCCGGCGAGTTGAGGCCGAAGAAGGCCTGTTGGAGCGCGAGCAGCACCACCAGGGTGAGCACCGAGTCAAGGCCGACGGCGGCCTGGACCCAGAAGAGCACCGACGTCACGGCCAGGCCCAGGTTGGTGAGCAGCAGCAGCTTGCGGCGGTCCATCCGGTCGGCGATCGCGCCGCCCCAGAGAGCGAAGACCGTCAGGGGCAGCAGACCGGCGAGGCTCGCATAGCCGACCCATGCGGAGGAGTGCGTGATGTCGTAGATCTGCTTGGGGACGGCGACCGCGGTGAGTTGGCTGCCGACGGACGTCACGATCGTCGAGGACCACAGACGGCGAAAGGCCGGGCGACGCAGCGGCCGGGTGTCCATCGCCCAGCGGCGCCAGCCCTTGTTCTGTCTCTCCTGCCCGTCCGGCGCACCCTCGTCCGGGGCCGTCTTGTTGTCGGTTGTGCTCTCACTCGTGTCCACGGGCTTCCTGACTGCCTCGTACATCTATTTATTCCGGGTTCACTATCACCGATCCACCTGTGATGCCGGTAGTCGGGGCACGGCTCGGGTGCCGGTGATCGGCGTGCCGGATCTCGGCGCGCCCCCGGGTGGGGCAGATCAGGACGCCGCTCAGTCGCCCGCCACGACGAGCACGAGCGGGATGTCGTCGCAGGGGACCAGGCGCAGCCCGTCGTGGCGGCCGGGCCGTCCCTCGGCCAGCAGCGCGCCGAAGTCGGGTCCCTTGGTGAGCGAGCCGACCAGATGGGCCGGGTCGGCCGAGGCGGCGACGCGACCGCGGGCGTTGACCAGGTAGGCCGGGCCGGGCAACCCCTGAAGAAGGGGAATCACGGCGGCCTCGAAGTGCCGCAGATACACGTCCGCCGCAGCGACCCCCGCGAAACGGCCCTGTATATGGACGGGCGCGGACAGGGTGAGGCTGTACTCGTCGGAGCAGAGATAGTCGACGTACGGCCCTGCGACCGCACGGCGTCCGGTGTCCCGCGGCAGGGCGAACCAGTCCCAGTGCGTGTAGTCGGAGTACGCGGACTGCCGTGGATCCAGATCGAGCATCAGCGGTCGTACGGCACCGTCGGAGCCGGTCTGCCACCACTCCAGCCACGCCGGCACATCACCGAGCAGCCCCGGTGCCGCGATGAATCCGACACCGGAGACCAGCTCCTGCCGGGCCAGGTGGAGATGAAGGCCCGGTCGCAGCGCCGCGAGATCGGCGCTCACGGGGCCACGGCCCTGGGCGGCGATCCGGGTCAGCAGTGCCGCGGTGTCGGCCCGGGTGTGGGCGACGGTGTCGAAGACGGCCTCCAGGGCCCGGCGCACCCGGGCCGCGACGCCGGCCTCGGTGGCCGGGTCGAGTGTCGCCGTGGCTGCCCCTGTGCGACGGCCGCCGTCTCTCGCGGCCGTGCTCGTGCCCGTCGGTACGGAGTACGGAACCAGACAGGGCGAGGATCCGGGCTGGTGCAGGGAGTCGGACATGACCGCGACCGTATACGCCTCGCTCGCTTCACCGCATCTTGACGCTCCGTCAACTCCCTTTCCACAGACCGAAGTTGAACCGACATGCAACCCTCCGTATGGTGTGGGCCACGCCGACCGCCCGGAGACGCCACCCGTCCCCGAGCGGACCCCGGGTGAATCGGCCCGATCCACCCGTCGACCAGGAGCCACGCCCTCGTACGCCGCTTTGATCCGCGGCGCACGAAGACCACCTCGGTCACCACGCCGTCCGATACCGGGTGCCGTTCACGGCACCGCCGCGCCCTCACCCGGGTCGCATCCTGCACGTCCGACGCCCCCCAGGCATCGGCCGTCACGACTCTGCCCCCCGATTCCCCCCACTTCCCCACTTCGTGGAGATTCCCTTGCGTCTGTACAGATCCTTCAAAGCGACGGCCGCCTTCTGCTCCCTGCTCCTCGTGGGCGCCTGCGGCATGTTCGCCGAGTCGAGCACGTCGTCCTCCTCGTCCGGCTTCAACCCACCGGACATCGAGGCACAGTCGAAGCTCGGTCCGACGGAGGGGCAGGTCAACCTGGTCTCCTGGGCGGGATACGTGGAGGACGGTTCCTCCGACCCGAAGGCCGACTGGGTCACCCCCTTCGAGAAGCGGACGGGGTGCCAGGTCCACAACAAGGTGGCGGCCAGCTCGGACGAGATGGTGAAGCTGATGAAGTCGGGCTCCTACGACGCGCTCTCCGCGTCCGGTGACGCATCGCTCCGGCTCATCGCCTCCGGCGAGGTGGCCCCGGTGAACACGGATCTGGTGCCCAACTACGAGGACGTCTTCTTCGGGCTCAAGAAACAGAGCTGGAACTCCGTCGACGGCAAGGCGTACGGCATTCCGCACGGCCGTGGCGCGAACCTGCTGATGTACAACACGAAGGAGGTGTCGCCCTCGCCCATGTCATGGTCCGCGGTCTTCGACGACGCGTCGAAGTACAAGGGGCACGTCACCGCCTACGACTCGCCGATCTACATCGCGGACGCCGCTCTCTATCTGCGCGAGACCCGGCCGAGCCTGGACATCGAGAGTCCGTACGCACTCGACCAGGAGCAGTTCGACGCGGCCGTCGATCTGCTGAAGAAGCAGCACGCCGACGTCGGCGAGTACTGGAGCGACTACCTCAAGGAGATCTCCTCCTTCAAGAGCGGCGACTCCGTGATCGGCACGACCTGGCAGGTCATCGCCAACCTCGCCGAGAGCGAGGGCGCCAAGGTCAAGGCCGTGCTTCCGCAGGAGGGCGCCACCGGCTGGTCCGACACCTGGATGATCTCCGCCAAGGCCAAGCACCCCAACTGCGCCTACAAGTGGATGGACTGGATCATCTCGCCCAAGGTCAACGCCCAGGTCGCCGAGTACTACGGCGAGGCGCCTGCCAACATCAAGTCCTGCGACGAGACCAGCGACCCGGCGTTCTGCGACACCTTCCACGCCACCGACGAGGGCTACTGGAAGGACATCGCGTTCTGGACGACGCCGATCGAGCAGTGCCTCGACGGCCGTGAGGACATCAAGTGCGTGCCGTATGCCAAGTGGGTCCAGGCCTGGACCGAGATCAAGGGCTGAGCCGGTCCGCCGCCGAGGTCCGTCGCGCGCTCGGCGGACCTCGGCGGGGCCGTGCCTCCCATCGCTCTCACCGCGGTGGGTCCTCGGCGAGGGCGCGCTGATGACGGGCGAGCGCATGGCCGATGTCGCGGGTCGCCGGGTACAGCCGCAGATAGAGGCCGTACAGGTCGTCGTACCGGGACCGCCGGCGCACATCGGGTACAACACGCTCGTGCACCGGATTCCAGGTGTCGATGTCGACGTCCACGATCGCCGCGGCGGCGAGGAACGCGGCTCCGTAGCTCGCGCCGATCGTGACGGACCTGATCTCCTGTTCCAGGCCGGTGACGTCGGAGACGATCCGGGTCCACAGACCGCCCCGGGTGCCCCCGCCGACGGCGACGACCCGGCGGATGTCGGCGCCCGCCGCACGCATCGCCTCCACGTTGTGCCGCACGCCGTAGGCGCTGGCCTCCAGCGCGGCGCGGTACAGATCACCTCGGGTGTGCTCCACCGTGAGACCCGCGATCACCCCGCGGGCGTCGGGGTCGGCGACCGGGGTGCGCTCGCCCGCGAAGTAGGGCAGCATCAGCAGGCCCTTCGCGCCCGGGCCGGACGCCTCGGCCTCGGCGAGCAGCGCGTGATGGTCGGGGACGCCGAGCAGGTCCCGCAGCCAGTCGGTGATCACCCCCGATGTCGCCATGCCGCCCGCCAGACTGCGCGTTCCGGGCAAGGCCCCCACGGTGCTCCACAGCTGGGGCACCAGCAGCCGCTCCGACACCGTGTTGATCAGGAACATGGTGCTGCCGTACATGAGCATCAGGTCGCCGGTGCCCTGGGCGCCCACGCTCAGCGCCTCCGACCAGGCGTCGATGGTTCCGGTGACGACCGGAACCCCGATGGGCAGCCCGGTGGCGGTGGACGCCTCGGCGGTGACACGGCCGGCGATCTCGCCCGGCCAGCGTAGGGGCGGCAGTTCGATGTCCGGCGCGATGCGCCGCGCCCAGGGGCGGTACCACTCCTGGCCCAGGGAGTCGTACAGCGGCACGGACTGGCTGGCCGAGTGGTGGTCGAGGACGTAGACACCGGTGAGCTGCCGCACGAGATAGGAGCTCGGCATGTACAGCCGCCGGGCCCGGGCGGTGACGTCGGGGCGGTGCTCGGCCAGCCACACGATCTTGGGGCCGACCGCCTGGGTGGACAGCAGGGAACCGCAGCGCCCGAGCACGGCATCGCGGCCCAGTTCGGCGTCGAGCCGGGCGATCTGGGCGGTGGCACGGGTGTCGACGCCGTACAGGACGGCCGGGTGCAGCGGAGTGTCCGTCTCGTCGGCCAGGGCGACGCAGGGACCCATGCCACTGACGCCGACCGCGTCGACGACGGTGCCCGGCGTCACCAACTCGCGGGCGATCGCAATGAATTCGTCCCACCAGACACGCGCGTCCATCTCGACGTGGCCGGGCCGGGGCCGACTTACCGCATGCGGGCGCACGGCGGTGCCCAGAACCGTACCGTCCCCACCGACCAGCACGCCTTTGCTGCTGGACGTACCGATGTCGACACCGAGCACCGTCATGCGTTCCCGTCCTCCGCATAGAGACTCCCGGGACATCGTTCCCCTCTTGGGGGACGATCAGCTTTCGCAACGCGAAGTGGGTACCGCGCTGTTGACGTTTCAGCCGTCCGCCGGCGCCGCCATCCCGGGCAGGACCAGGGTGAAGACCGAACCGACGCCCTTCTCGGACTCAGCGGTGACGCTGCCGCCGTGAGCGGCGGCGAGTTGACGGACGATGGGCAGGCCGAGGCCGCTTCCGCCGGTTCGTCTGCTGCGGGACTTCTCCGCGCGCCAGAACCGGTCGAAGACGTACGGCAGATCCTGCGCCGCGATGCCGGTGCCGGTGTCGGCCACCTCGATGACCACCCGGTCACCGTCGGCCCGCGCGGAGAGCGTGATCGTGCCGTCGGCGGGGGTGTGGCGGATCGCGTTGGACACCAGATTCCCGACCGCCTGCCGCATGCGGACCGGATCGGCGTCCAGCCACGGGCAGCCGTCCACGGTGGTGACCAGGTGGGCACCTCCGGAGTCGGCGGCGACCCGGTGCGCGGCGGCGACCTGTGCGAGCAAGTCGTCCGCGCGTACGGGTTCGTGGTGCAGCCGCAGGGTTCCGGCATCGGCGGCCGCCAGGTCCTGCAGATCGTCGATGACACGCTGAAGGACCAGAGCCAGCAGTTCGGGGTCCGGCTCGACGACCCCGTCGCGTGTCACCTCCAGCCAGCCCCGGATGTTGGTCAGCGGAGTGCGCAGTTCATGGGCGACGTCGTTGACGAGCGCCTTGCGCTGCGCCTCCAGACGCTCCCTGCGTTCGGTCAGCGCGTTGAACGCCTCGGCGAGGATCCCGGTCTCGTCCCGGGTGGTGACGGGCACACGGACGTGCTGCTCCGGCGGCTGCTGTGCGGCATGGGTGAGCGCCCGCAGCGGCCGTACGAGCCGGGTGGCGACCACGGCGGTCACGGCCACCGTCAGCACGAGCACGAGTCCGGTGACGCCGACGACCTTGGCCTTGTTGCCGGAGGACATGTCGAAGCGCGGCAGGGTGCCGTTGCCCAGGAAGAGATCGGCCACGGGGGCGACATAGGGGTCGAGCTGCTGCCTGCGGGAGTCGATGAAGCAGTTGTTCGTCGATGCGTCGGCGGCCGTGGGATGTCCCGTCCTGGTCTTTCCGCCCTGGATGTAGTCGGGCTCGACGCCCTTGACGGAGAAGCCCACCGAGAGGAACACCTGCGGCGGGTGCGCCTCCGTGCGCGCCAGGCATGCCTGCGTCAGGTCGGTCAGGACGGCCAGCGCCCTGTGCTCGGCGGGCATGGGCGTGTTGAGCTTTCCGTCGGTGCACTCGGACGCGACGTAGCCGTCGCCCGACGCCGCCTCCTCACCCATCAGCACGGACCGGCCGCTCGGCAAGGTCTTCACCGTGGTCTCGAACCCCGCGCGGCGGAAGCACTTCTGCCGTACCAGGGCGAGCGCGTGCACCCGGGCCCGCTCCTGCGACGTGAGCCGGTAGGGTCCGACGGCCCGGGGGTCGATCCCACTGAGCTGTGCCCCGGGCTCTGAGTAGGTGTCGGTGCGCAAGGGGTCCACGACGGCCGAGGCCCGGGGCGGCAGGGGGGTGGGGCGGGACGCGGAGTCGGCGAACGGTACGCGTTCGGGCGTCGTCAAGGCGATGCGCCGCCCCGTGCGCACCGACAGCGTGTGGAGGGTGCTGCCCACGCCCGACCAGTCCGCGTGGGTGGCGGCGTATCCGCTCAGTTCCCGCAGGATCTCCGTGTCGTCGGCAAGTACCTGGCCCTGCTCCTCCTGAATGGCGCGGGTCGTCGTCTGCACGGCCAGCCAGGCCGTCGCCGCCACCGAACAGACGGCGATCAGCACCGAGGTCACCATCAGCCGGACGAGCAGGCTCTTGCGCAGCGGAAGGTCCCGGCTCACCGGAGGTCCCCACCGCGGGAACGGCCGCCACGAAACGCGGGTGGCACCGGGGGGACGGGACCGGCCTCCGCCTCGTCGCGGGCCGCCGAACCCCCGTGGACCACGGTCGCGGTGTGCCGCTCCCGTTGCCGCGTTCGGCGTATGGGCTCGGCCTGCTGCCTGTCGTCGTCCACGACCCGTACATCTGCGCGCACGCAGCCGATGCTAGGCTCCGCTGTTCGCATCAGGTCGGCCGGGAGCGACCGCGCCTTTCGACCGACGCCGGCACGATCCGAACGGCAGACCCCGGGTGCCGCGTTCCGCACAGGGGCCGGCGAGAGCGGCTTCCCACACGCTGACGTACTCCTCACCTCCTTGTGCAGGGCCGCCCGGCGGAGGCTTCAGCGCGCGAGTGACGCCGCGTCGCCCATCACGACCACCGGGTGCCGGGCCGGATCCAGCGCTCGCAGCAGCGCTCTCATGTCGGCCTTCTTCAGACTGATGCAGGCGTGGGTGGGACCGCCGTGGTCGACGTGGAACCAGATGCCTCCGCCGCGGCCCGCTCCGAGGGGCCGGGTCCAGTCACGCGGCGAAGTGCCCGCCTTGCGGTTGTAGTCGATCGCGACCACGTAGTCGAAGGAGCCGGCGAGGGACTCGCCCTCGAAGCCGGTGCCGACGATCGCGAAGCCGCCCGAGTGGTCGTACGGCAGCCGGGTGCCCGGATCGGGCAGCAGTCCACCGGCGTCGGTGAGGGAGAAGACGCCGATCGGCGAGTGCAGGTCACCCGCCGTGTGGTGGCTGGTCCAGCCCTTGAGGGCGTTGTGCGCGGGCCACTCCTGGCCGGCCTGCCAGCCGGAGGCGGTGCGCTCGTGGAGCACCACGGTGGAGTCGGAGGAGTCCCGGCCCTCTCCGGTCACCAGGACGACCTGCCGGGCGGTGGAGGGGACCTCGGCCAGTGTCCCGGGTCCGAGGCCGGGCAGTTCGCCGGGAGCGGTGGAGGCAGGAGGGGCGGGCGTCGGCACGGAGGTCTGCCGGACCGCCTCGGCGGCCGCCGCGCGCGGCGCCGTCGCCCGGCCGCCCTGTGCGCACCCGGTCACCAGGAGCGAGACGGCGAGGACGCCCGCCGGCACACGTATTGCTGTGATCATGCTCCGACCCTGACGAACACTTGTGAGGAACTCGTCAGGCCGGGGCCGCGGAAGGACCGTTCTCGCCGCGCACTCCCGGCACCGGTCGGGGTTGTTGCCGTTTCAGGACATCGGCGATCTTGGCGGAGGAAGTCCCTCCGGGCCAGGATGCCCGCATGAAGGGTGACCTCTTTTCCAATGACCACATGGTCCAGCCGGCCTCTGCGCCCGGCATGTCGGTGCAGAACGCCAAGTCCATCCGGTACGTCGTGAACGGCGAGATGATGGCCCGGCAGGGGGCGATGGTTGCCTTCCGCGGGAATCTGCAGTTCGAACGCAAGGGCCAGGGCGTGGGCGGGATGCTCAAGCGGGCCGTCACCGGTGAGGGGCTGCCGCTGATGGCGGTGCGCGGCCAGGGCGAGGCGTGGTTCGCGCACGAGGCGCAGAACTGCTTTGTCGTGGACGTCGAGCAGGGCGACGAGTTCACCGTCAACGGCCGGAACGTGCTCTGCTTCGACGCGACCCTGTCGTACCGGATCCAGACCGTGAAGGGCGCGGGTATCGCCGGCGGCGGCCTGTTCAACAGCGTGTTCACCGGGTCCGGCAAGCTGGGCCTGATCTGCGAGGGCAATCCGCTCGTCATACCCGTCACGTCGCAGTATCCCGTCTTCGTCGACACCGACGCTGTGGTGGGCTGGACGGCACACCTGCACACATCGCTGCACCGGTCGCAGTCCATCGGGTCGATGCTGCGCGGCGGTTCGGGCGAGGCGGTCCAGCTGAAGCTGGAGGGCGAGGGATACGTGGTCATACGGCCCAGCGAGGTGACCCCGCAGAAGGAGCACTGACCGCCTGGGCCCCGCCGCGGTGGCGGGGCCCCTTCCGCTGCCGGCTCTCGGCTCCCAGCCGGCGGATCCCTTGAGGAATCCGCCTGTTGGTGCCCGGCCGTGTGGCCGGGCCCGGGTCGTCCCAGGACCGTTCAGTTGGACCGGTAACGGGAGGCGAGTTCGGGGCTCTGTCCGCCGAAGGCGTCGAGGTCCGCCCGGAATACGGCGTCGAGGAGAGCAGTGTCCTCTACGCCGGGTGCGCAGACGACCTCGCCGAGTTCGAGGCCGCGCAGCCCTGCGGTGACGACGTCCTCGGCGCTCATACGGGGCATGACGCTCATGTCGAGTCCCTGACGCGCGTGGAATTCGGTGGCGACGACACCGGGGCACAGGACCTGAACCTGGACGCCGGTGTCCTCCAGCTCCGCGCTGAGGGTCTGGGACATGGCGACGAGGTGGGCCAGGGAACCGGCGTAAACGGCGCGGCGGGGCATGACGGACTTTTCGGCGGGACCGCTGAAAGCGATCATCCCGGCCACGTTGACGATTGCGCCCTCGCCCCGCTCCTGCATGCCGGCGACCGCGGCACGGGTGAGCATGGTGGGCGCGACGACCTTGACGTGGACGAGTTCGCGGGCCTTGTGGGCCGGCAGCTCGGCCAGTGGCATGTAGTGGGCGACGCCCGCGTTGTTCACGAGCATGGTCAGCGGCTCGTCGGCACAGATCTCGGCGACGGTGTCGACTCCGTCGTCGGTGGACAGGTCGGCGACGACGGTGCGGACCTTGGTACCGGTGTGGTCGGCGGCGAACTCCTCGAGGCGCTCTCTGTTGCGGCCGACGATGATCAGGTCGTAGCCGTCCGCGGCGAGGCGTTCGGCAAATGCCTTGCCGATGCCGGAGGTGGCGCCGGTGACGAGGGCGAGCTTGCTCATGATGCTTTTCCTTTCGGATGCAGACCGGATCGGCCTGGGTGAGGTTCCGGTGGAGCGGGGGTTCTCGGCGCGGGACCGCTGGGCGCGTGCCTCGGGCCGGTCGTCACCGAGGTGGTGATCGCCGGCGCCGCGGCTTCGGCGGATCAGGCACCGAGCCGGGTATCGGCAGGACGGCCAGGTCGACGGCGAACAGGCTGTCGGGGCGAACCGGGAGCAGGCGGGCCTTCCCGTAGCTGGAGGTCGTACGGGCGATCCGCCCGCACCGTCCGTGGTCCCGGCTGCGGCGTTCGCGCAGGACCAGCCACGTCACGTCGTCGGCCGGCCCGGGTTTCCGGGGGAGGTGAGCGGGGGCGTTGTTCCGGCATCGAGGTGGTGCAGCAGCCGTACAAGCCCGTGTGCCCCGCCCAGGCCGCGCTCGGTGACGGCGGCCGAGTCGATTCCGGCCTCGCGCAAGGCCCGGTCGAACAACTCCATGTCCAGTGCTTCCACACGGGCGAGATGTTCGACGTTGTCGAGCCGCACCATCGTGTTCAGCAGGGACAGCGCTGTGCTGGCGGCACTGCCCAGCTTGAGGACCTCCACCAGCCGGCCGGGGTCCAGTTCCAGCTCCACGGCCAGTTCGACGAGCTCCCCGATCGCGGCCTGGTTCATCATGAGCAGCGCGTTGTTGAAGAGCTTCGCGGTCTGCCCCGCGCCGGTCCCACCGAGGTGCACCACGTGGCGGGAGAAGGACCGGAACACGGGTCTGCAACGCCGGGCCGCGGATCGCGGACCGCCGACCATCGTGGTCAGCCGGCGCTCCTGCGCAGCCGAGCGGCCGCCGCTGACCGGGGCGTCCAACACCTCCACGTCGCCCCTCGCGCACAGCTCGGCCAGCCGCACGGCGTTGCCCGGCAGGCCGGTGCCGTGGTTGACGACGACGGAGCCGGGACGCAGGCCTTCGAGCATCTCCCCTACCAGGTGCAGAACGTCGTCGTCGGTGCTCACGCACAGGCAGACGATGTCGCAGGCCGCGGCCAGCTCACCGACCGTGTTGTGCCGCTGGTGGGGGACCTTGCCGAGGCCGTCCAGCGAGGCAGGACGCCGGACCCAGAGATGCAGGGGGTATCCCGCCTGGGCGATCGCGGTGGCCATGGGCAGACCCTGGTCACCCAGCCCGATGAACCCCACGACGGGCCCTACGGGCGTTTGTGCTTCGTCCATGCCTCCACGATCGGCGGGAAACGCCTGATCAGGTAGTAGACCCGTCTTCATGGGAACGGCAGTACCAGGACAGACAAGAGCCTCTCTTGCCACAATCAAGGGCATGGCGACCACAGAACTCGGCGCGGCCCTGCACCACTGGCGCGATCAGGTCTCGCCCGAGACCGTCGGTCTGCCCACAGGCGGACGCAGGCGTGCCGCCGGACTGCGCCGTGAGGAGTTGTCCCAGTTGGCCGGGGTCTCCGCCGACTACATCATCCGACTGGAACAGGGACGCGCCACCAACCCCTCACCCCAGATCGTCGAAGCCCTCGCCCGCGCCCTGCGGCTCACCCAGGACGAACGGGACCACCTCTTCCGGCTGGCCCGCCTCGCCCCACCGGGTCCCGGCACGATCCCACGGCACATCACCCCCGGCGTCCACCGCATGCTCGACCGGCTGACCGGCACACCGGTCGCCGTCTTCGACGCGGCCTGGACCCAGCTGCTCGCCAACCCCCTCTACACGGCGCTCATGGGGGAATGGCACGGCAACGATCTCAACGCGGTCTGGCGCAACTTCCTCAATCCGCACGGCCGCGTACGCCACACCCCCGAATCGAGGGGCGCTCTCCAAGCGGCACAGGTCGCCGACCTGCGCCGCACCGCCGGCCGCTACCCCGACGACCCGAACCTGCAGTCCCTGATCACCGAACTGCGCCGCCGCAGCACGCACTTCAACGATCTGTGGGAATCAGGCACCGTCGCGGAACACCAGGCCGCCCGCAAGACCGTCGACCACCCCCACGTCGGCGCCCTCGCCCTGGACTGCGATGTCCTCGGCGTCGCCGGCAGCGACCTGCGCATCATGGTCTACACGGCCCGGCCGGGCACCGAGGACGCCGACCGCCTGGCGCTGCTGAACATCGTAGGCACACAACTGCTCACAGGGTGACCTTCGGGGAGCGGAGCGGTGGGCCCGGTCCCCGTGAGGCACGTCGACCGGAGGATCGGTCCGGGACACCGTGACCGGCCGGGGCTTCGGCTTCGCAGGGCGGGGTCCGGTTGCGAAAGGCGTGCCTACGGATCCGGGCACACAGGCGCATCCCGATTGCCGAAGCCGCTGGGTCTCCACCTCGGGCCGGCCCCCATCGGCAACAGAACACATTTTCGAATGAAGCGGTACTCTGCGTCTATGGCCATGCACCTCCAGGGCTCGCTCTTCGACCAGACCGACGACATCCGGCTCGGCTCACTCAAGGGGCTGCAAAGGACCCTGCTCGGTGCAGGGGCCTGGATCGACCTGCTGCCGGGGTGGCTGAGCGGGGCCGACACCCTGTTCGAAAAGCTGGCCGCCGAGGTGCCATGGCATGCGGAGCGCCGGCAGATGTACGAGCACATGGTGGACGTGCCGCGTCTGCTTTCGTACTACCGCGCCGGCGAGACACTCCCGCACGCCGTGCTCGAGGAGGCACGCACCGCACTGTCCGCCCATTACGCCGCCGAACTGCGGGAACCCTTCGTCACGGCGGGTCTCTGCTACTACCGCGACGGCAAGGACAGCGTGGCCTGGCACGGGGACAGGATCGGCCGCGGTGCGCGGGAGGACACCATGGTCGCCATCCTCTCCGTGGGTGCGCCACGCGACCTGGCTCTGCGCCCACGCGGCGGCGGGGAGACGATCCGGCGCCCGCTCGGGCACGGCGACCTCATCGTGATGGGCGGCTCCTGCCAGCGGACCTGGGAGCACGCCATCCTCAAGTCCACGCGCGCGACCGGACCCCGGATCAGCATCCAGTTCCGGCCGCAGGGTGTGAACTGAGCGCGGTCATGTTGTGAGCCGAACCGGGTGTGGGCCTGACCGGCTCAGCCGGTGGAGCCGCGAACCGAGCCCCGCAGAGAACCCGGGCTCAGCCGGTCGAGCCGTGAAGTGAGCCCGGTCAAGGATCTGCGCTCAGACCGGTCAGGGAGTCAGGTGCGCCTGGACGGCCGGTGCGCAGCGGTCGACGATGTCGTCGAGGTCCGTGGCGCGCAGATATGTGCCGCGCGCGATCCCGAACATCACTCCCAGGCCCAGCAGCGATCCCAGAGCGAGTTCGGCGCGCAGGCCCGCGTCGGGTCCGGTCAGACGCGCGGCCAGACGGTCGCTCACCTGGGTGCGGAAGTTGGCGCGCAGGATATGGCCCTGTTCCCCGTGCAGGGGCGCGAACACGATGCGCAGGATCGGGTCCGCGCCCTGTTCGGTCTGGCTCGTCAGGACATGGCGCACCATGTGCCGCCCGAGGTCGGGGAGCGGTGCGTCGAGCAGCGCGGCCACGTCCGCCTCGAACGACATGACCTGCGAGAAGAGCGCGTCCTTGTTGCCGAAGTACTTCAGGATCAGGGGAGGGCTGACCCCCGCCCGGTCCGCGACCGCCTTCAGCGTGATGTCCCCATGGGCGTGCCGGGCGAGGAGGTGCCGGGCGGCACGGAGGATGGCGGCCTTGGTGGACCCGGCGTCGCGGCGCCCCGGTGACCTGCTCTGGCCGCCCTCGCGTGGTCCGGGCGTTCTGGGCGCGGCCTCGACATCGCCGCTGGTCGCCGTCGCCTCGTGCGCGGATGCCGTCGCCTGCCCGGTGACCCGGTCCGTGGGTGCGGCGGCGCGCCCGTCGGTCACCGTGATCACGCTCCTTCCAGTGCCTCTTCATGGGCCGGTGCCGTCCGCCGCCGGAGCCGGCGGGCATCGCCGTCGGGAGCATTGTCCCCGGGGATGGTGAGGGCCGCGGCACAAGCGACGAGTGCGACCGTACCCGCCATGGCGAACGCCAGCAGATAGCCGTGCAGGGTGGGGACGGAGGCTCCGTCGACGAGGCTCGTGTGCCGGACGAGGACCGCCGCGACGGCGGCGCTGCAGGTGGCCTGGCCGATGGTGCGCATCAGCACGTTCACACCGTTCGCGGAGGCCGTCTGCCCGGCCGGTACGGCACGCAGGATCAGTGTGGGCAGCGCGGAGTACGCGAGGGTGGTACCGGTCGCCACGATCGAGGCACCCACGATGATCATCCACAGGTGGTGGCTGTCCGCGATGCGTACCGCGTATCCGAGGGCGAGCACCGCCGCGCCGAGGGCCAGGGTGACCCGGGGACCGCGGGCCGTGGAGATCCGGGCCGAGAGCGGCGAGAACAGCAGCATGATCACTCCGCCGGGCAACAGACACAGCCCGCTGCCCACGATCGACAGCCCGAGCCCGTAGCCGGTGGCCTTCGGAGCCTGGACGAGCTGCGCCGTCACCAGGGAGTTCGCGTAGAAGCCGAAACCGACGAGAAGCGCGGTGAGGTGGGGCAGGGCGACCCGCGGGCGGGCCGCGAGCCGCAGGTCGACGAGGGGGTGCTCGGCGCGCAGTTGCTGCACGCACCACAGCGCCAGGATCACGACGGAACCGCCGAACAGACCCACGATCCGGGGGCTGCTCCAGCCCCACTGACCGCCTTCCGAGACGGCCAGCAGAAGACTGGCGAGACCCGCGGCGAGACCGAGTGCGCCGAGGACGTCGAACCGGCCGGGGGATCGCTCGGGCGACTCGCGCACGGCCCACCAGGCGAGGAAGAGACCGAGCGCACCGAGGGCGCTGGTCAGCCAGAACATGGCGTGCCAGTCGACGTACTGGATGACGAGCGCCGCGAGCGGCAGCCCGAGTGCCGCTCCGATGCCCACGGTGGAGCTCATGAAGGCGACCGCGGATCCGGTCCGCTCGGGCGGCAGTTCGTCGCGCAGGATGCTGATGGACAGCGGGACGACCGCTGCCGCAGCGCCCTGGAGCGCCCGGGCCGTGATGAGCACCCCGATGTCGGACGACAGCGCGCACATCAGGGAGCCCGCGGTCATCAGTGCCAGTGCGATCACCAGCACGCGCCGCTTGCCGTACATGTCTCCCGCACGCCCGAGTACCGGGGTGAGCACCGCACCGGACAGCAGGGTGGCGGTCACCATCCAGGACACGGTGCCGGCGGACGAGCCGGTGAGGCGGGGCAGATCGGGCAGCAACGGAACCACGACGGTCTGCATGACGGCCATGAGGATTCCGCCGAAGGCCAGCACGGGGACCGTCATCCGGTCCCGCAGTCCCGTGCGCCCGACCGGTTCCAAGGGGGGTGCGGAACGATCGGACGGGGCGGGTATCGGGGCCATGGGTGCTCCGGCGGTCGGTGTGGAGATGAGGTGAATTCCTATTCACCCTAGCTGGTGAATGGCCATTCACCGAATCGCCGACCGCCCAGCCGGCTCCCGCCCGACGACGGCGACACACCATCAACACCGGCGGGCTCATAAGCCAGTTCACGTCACGTTCCGGGAGTGATCGAGGTCACCGGGGGCCGGTTTCTCGCGAAGAAACCTCGTTCCGCCCTCCTTCGCGGGGCGGAATCTTCCCCTCCGGTGCCGGGACGGCGCCCGGCGAGACAAGATCAACTTGGTTCAAGTTTGCAGGAGATGTGGGTAATTGTCCTGATCGCGGCCAACCTCATTGCCGCGACTTCCCGGGCCGCCCGGCTGACGGATAGGCAGGACACATGTCGAACCCCCGTTGTCCGGAAGGATTTCGCATGCCAGCGCTCACCCGCCGCCGAGCTCTCACGGCCGGTGCCGCAGTCGCCGCCACCGTCGGCCTCCACACGCGAGCCGTCGCCGCCCCGCACGCCGCGTCCACCTCCGCTCACGAACAGGAGCACGCACACGGACACGACCTTCCCGAAGCCTTCGACGAGGTGTTCAGGGGCCGACGGATACAGGGTCGTCCGACCGGTGGTCACCACCACGGCACCGGATACGCCGTGTTCGTCGACGGGGCCGAGCTGCATGTGATGCGCAACGCGGACGGCAGCTGGATCAGCGTCGTCGGCCACTACGCCCCCGTCCCGAGCCCGCGCGACGCCGCCCGCGCCGCCGTCGAGGAGTTGCAGGGCGCCTCGCTCGTCCCCTTCGACTGACCATCCGCACACAGGAAGTCCGGAGTCTCCCGCACATGACCGTACGCAAGAACCAGGCGAACCTCACCCCCGACGAGAAGCGGCGGCTGGTCGCCGCGTTCGTCGAGCTCAAAAGCAGTGGCCGCTACGACGCCTTCGTCAGAACCCACAACGCCTTCATCATGGGCGACACCGACACCGGGGAGCGGACGGGGCACCGCTCACCGTCGTTCCTGCCCTGGCACCGAAGATTCCTGATCGAGTTCGAGCAGGCACTGCAGTCCGTCGACCCCTCGGTCGCGCTGCCGTACTGGGACTGGACCAGCGACCGTTCAGCACGCTCATCGCTGTGGGCACCGGACTTCCTCGGGGGTACCGGCCGCAGCCTCGACGCAAGGGTGACGGACGGGCCGTTCGCCGCGGCCACGGGAAACTGGACCATATCGGTGCGCGTGGACGCCCGCACGTATCTGCGGCGCTCCCTCGGCGCCACCGGCGAACTCCCGTCCAGGGCCGAGGTCGACTCGGTGCTCGCCATGGACACCTACGACATGCCGCCCTGGAACAGCGCCTCGGACGGCTTCCGCAACCACCTCGAGGGATGGCGCGGCGTCAATCTGCACAACCGCGTCCATGTGTGGGTGGGCGGACAGATGGCCACCGGTGTCTCCCCCAACGACCCTGTCTTCTGGCTGCATCACGCCTACGTGGACAAACTGTGGGCCCAGTGGCAGCGTCGCCACCCCGCCTCCGGCTATCTGCCACTGAGCGGCACGCGCGACGTGATCGACCTCCACGAGACCATGAAGCCGTGGAACGACGTACGTCCGGCGGACCTGTTGGACCACACGGCCTACTACACCTTCGACACGGACTGAGTGGGGCGCGGGTCACTCATGGCCGGGCGCGCGATGCGGCCACCGTCCTGCGCGGCGGGCGCTCGACGCGGGCGCGCCGGAGCCTCGGCGGCGGGCGCCCACACGTCGGTGCCGCGCCCGGCCCCTCCCCCGGGCTACCGGTTCTCGTTCCGGCCGAACTTCGGATAGGCGACGAGCCCGAAGACATTCCCGAACGCGCAGACGGCCAGCCATGCCTGAGGTGTCAGGCTCCGGGTGTCCGGGTGTCGAACGATGTCGATCATGCAGAGGACCGCCGGGACCAGCGCGATGAGCGGCACAAGCGCGACCCACGGAGTGGACGGTGACGAGCTGAAGGAGTCGGCCGACACGGGAAGGTCTGTCTGGCTGAGTCAGAAGCAGAACGGATACGGATGCGGCCCGGTCACGGTGTCTCGGGGGCCAGGATGAAGAGGCCGGCGACCTTCTCGTCCACGTCGAACGCGACGCGCGCCTTCATGTCGCCGGCCTCGTACCGGAGCGGGACGTCGACGACCGTGTGATCACCGATGCGCCGGACGAAGGGCTCGCCCTCCCCGAAGCCCTCGAACGCGCCTACCGGGCCGGTGACCGTGGCGAGACCGTCCCCCCGCACCTCGTCGGTGAATGCCGCGAGCACCTCGGCGTTGAACGACCGCCGGGCTTCGTCCATACGGCCTTCCAGGACGGCCGTGACGATGGAAAACGGCCTCTCACCGAGCCTCGCCCTTGGTCTACCCTCACCCCAACGGGGGTGGGGATGGAGCAAGCCGTTTTTGAATCCGTGACGTACTCCGCGATGTGCCAAGCCTGCGGCGCGGAGCTGGAGTGCCGCGGTGTCCAGGCCCTTGTCGGCGGGCGATTGCTATGGGATGTCGAGTCGGCGTGCCCGTCCTGCGGATTCGCCCTCGCCCTGTGCGGCGGGGACCTCCCGGGCGAACGGCGGGAACAACTGCTCGCCGAGCACGGACCTGCGACGTTGCAGGTGCTCGGCGCGTCACCGAACAGAGTCGTGATCATGCGTGTGCTTCGCGCCGAGTTCGGCACCGACCTGGCGGCCACGAAGGCTGTGCTGCGCAGCGTGCTGAGCGCCGACTGTACGGGGACGCTCCCGGAGATGGAACATTTGGCGCGCAGGCTACGCGCGTCCGGCATCACGGCCGTGGCCACTCGGGCATAGGCGTCGCTCGCGGCAGCGAGGTACAGATCGTCGCGATGGCGGGCTCCGGCTGGGAAGGTGGCCCGCGCAGCCCGAGTGCTGCACCACTCCGGTGCGCCGGCACAACACCCAGGCCCGTGACCGACATGGTCACCGGACAACGCAAGTCGGAGCCTCGGCGCAGGGATCCTGAACCTCAAGCGGATGCCATGGAAGGCCACTTGGAAGCAACGGGAGGCGTCCAAAGGCAACGGCGCCGCCCGGCACCGGAGCACGGCCGGCGTCGAGGACATACGATCAGCAGCAATCATGCACACCACAGGAGCGCCAGGCCCCATGGACGTCACGTCGGACAGCCCTTGGACGGGAACCGGCCTCGAGCCGCTCAGCGGCCGGGTCCTGGAGTACTTGGTGGGCCGTCCGTCGGCCGACCGCCTCGCCGTGGCCGACGCGGTCCACGCCTCCCCCGAAGAGACCGAGCGAGCACTTGAGGCCCTTGAGGATGCTCTCCTGGTGATCCGTGTCGACGCCCGTCCCCCGCGCTGGAAGGCCGTCCCGCCACGCTCCTCGCTGGGACCCCTGCTCGCCCGCAAACGCGGTGAACTGGCCCGGACCGAGCTCTACATGGAGCGGCTCCACGAGATCTACGACTCGGCGTCAGGCTCGCAGACGCATTTCGTGGAAGCCGTGGAGGACGGCGGAGAGGTCGCAGCGCGCTATGTGCATCTCCTCAAGAGCAGCAGCCATGAAGTGCTGCACTTGGCCAAGCCGCCCTATGTGACCGGGCCCGTGGACGGGCCGGCCCACGCGGATGCCGCTCGGGCAGCCGTTCGGGACGGTGTTCGGTTGCGATCGGTCTACGAGACCGACGGTCTCACCGACACCGTGTCGTTGGAGACTGCTCTGCGGGGCACGGTCGGCGGAGGCCGGCTCCGGCTCAGCGCACACGTGCCCATCAAACTGGTGCTGTTCGACGCGACCACTGCTCTTCTGCCTCTGCACAGCGACCGGCCCTCGACGGGGTCACTCGTCGTACGCTCCCCCGCCCTCGTCCACGCACTCGTCGCCCTCTTCGAAACAATCTGGGAGCACGCGACGCCCGCGACGCTGGAGAGCAGGCAGGACTCACCCGTGCCGCGGCAGGACGGGGAGACGGCACAGATCGACGAACGGACCCGCGAGATCCTGAGCCTCATGGCCACGGGTATGAAGGACGACGCCATCGCCCGCGTACTCAACGTCAGCCGCCGTACGGTCCAAAAACACGTCAGCGAGGCGGGCAGTGCCCTCGGGGCCCGGACCCGCTTCCAGATCGCGCTCCTGGCAGCCGAACGAGGCTGGCTGCGCCAAGGGGCCGGCACCTGACGCCGTAGCCCTTCGGACACGCCGCACCGCCACGGCCGCGCCCTGCCCCGGTGACCTGAACCCGCACTCCGCCTACCGCACCGCCCCCGAGGGGCCCCGGTCCTCCCGTGCCGTATCGGCTCCGCGCTCTCGGCCGGGCAGTCGGGTCGCGATGCCGTCGATCAGGAAGGCGAGACTCAGCGCGAACTGTTCGTCCATGTCCACCCCTGTTGGGGACGTCATCCACTCGGTCAGTGCCGGATGCCGTCTCCCCGACGCCAGTTCGCGCGCCGCTGTGATCGCCTGCGTCAGCTGCTCCGGGGTGTGCAGCCCATGGCGGCGCCGCATGGCCAGTTCCTCCGCCTCCTGCTGCGCGCTGCCGAAGATGTGCCGGTCGAGGAGTGCCGTGTAGGTCATGGCGTCGCCCACCGTGGCCCCCTGCCGGATCAGGACCTGCAGCAGGAACTCGGTGCGGCGCATCATCCGCGGGCCCAGCGGCGGGCGGGTCGGGACGAGCTGCGCGTACCAGAGGTGACGCTTGACCATGTGCCAACTGTCGAGGGCCACTTGGCGCAGGTCGGCGCGCCAGTCGTCGCCGGGTTCCGACGGCAGCGGGATCTCACCGGTGACGTGGTCGAGCATGAGGTCGACGAGGCCGTCCTTGTTCAGCACATAACGGTAGAGCGCCATGGGCGTGTACGGGCCGAGCCGCCGGGCGACGGCCGCCATGGTCAGCGCGTCCACCCCGCCCTCGTCGGCGACCGCGACGCCTGCCCGCACGATCTCGTCCCGTTCGAGAGGGCTCTGCCGGCGCCGGGGCGCGGGCTGGGTCCAGATCAAGGGGGGTGGCGTGCTGTCCGGTTTTTCCTTCACAGTGTGAGTATATAGACTCAACCTTAGATATACGAGCTATACGTAAGCGAGAACTTGATCAAGCGCATGAGGGAGACCATGAGCAACGGCATGAGTGAGGGCTTGGACGAACCCGCCGTCGGTCCGGCCGGCATCCGGCTGGGCGTCGTCCGTGGCATCAGCTACGGCATGTTCGGGGCGCCGGACAGTTTTGTGCCCGAGACCCGCGGACTCGGTGCCGGGCTGGCACGCGTCCATGTGTACTGGAGCCAGGTCGAGCCGGAACCGGGGCGCTTCGACTGGACGGTCGTCGACGCGATCCTCTGCCAGCTCGATCCCGCCGTCGAGACCTGGGTGACCGTCTGCTCCAGTTCTCCGTGGGCCACCCGGCATCAATCGGACTTCCTGCCGTCGTCACCGGCCAAGGATCTCGAGCAGTACGAACGGTTCGTGAGGGCGCTGGTCAGCCACTGCCGTGGCCGCGTCGACTACTGGCAGTGCAACAACGAGCCGAGCAACACCGGTCTGCTCTGGGCGGGCACCGCCCCGGAATACGTCGAGCACCTGACCGTCTTCCACCGTGCGGTCCGCTCCTGCGACCCGGAGTCCGCAGTGGTGCTCGGCGGCTGTGGGTACGACGTCCTCTCGAGTCCACCCGACAGCGACGCCCGCCGGTTCTTCGACCATCTCGTCGAGCACGGACGGGACGCCTTCGACCTGTTCTCGGTCCACCTCTACGGCGTTCCTCGGGCGATCCCGGAGCAGGTGGAGACCGTACGGCGGATGATGCGCCGCCACGGTTACGAACGACCCGTCGTGGCCGGCGAGTACAACGGGCCGACCCTCTTCGAATTCCCCGAGGCACAAGGGGTGTTCGAGCAGACCATGATGGCGGCCTTCACCGACGCCGGCTCCGGCGCTGCCGTGGGAGCGGACACCGGTGAGCGCGCCGACGACAGTGCCGGCCCGGGGGCCGCCGAGCCTGCGGACCGCAGGACGATGCGCGCCCTCTACGCCCGGATGCCCGACCTTCCGCCCCAGATCCAGATGTTCCTCGAGGGCTGCTCCCCGGAACTGGCGGCGAAGCGGGACCGTATCAATCAGCGGCAGATCGTCACGCGCAATGTTCTCGCCCTCGCTTCGGGGATCACCAGGACCGCCTGCTGGAACCTGGCGCCGGAGATCCCGGACTACAGCGATCGGTTCAACCTCATGGGGTTCCTCTTCGGCAAGCTGGCACTCATGGACTACGAGGACCGGCGGATGACCGGCCGACGGCCCGCCGCAGACACCTTCGCACTGCTGGCCGGGTACCTCCGCGGCGCCACGGCCGTGCGCCGCCTCAACGGCGCCGACGACGGGCGACCCGTGTTCGCCTTCGAGGTGATACGCCACGGGCGCGGTCCTCTGCACGTTCTCGGGGCCGACGGTGATGTGTTCTCGGGCGAGGACCAGCCCCCGGCTCCCGTCGACTGGCCCTGGCCTCATCCCACCGCCCAGGCGGTCGACGTCTTCGGTGAACAGCAGTCGGTCCAACACGGGGCGGGCACGGTGACTTGGATCTCACCGTCACCCCGGTGTTCCTGTCCAGCGGCCTTCAGAGCTGACCGTGCCGGGCCCGCCGGGGCATCCGGGATGCGTGTCGAAGGCGTCACCGCTGCCGGTCCAGCCGGCTGGGTGGAGCGGCGGCAGTCACGGCGGCGGCCCACCCACCTGTCCGGAACAGCGGCCGGAGGCCGTGGCGGTGGTGGGCGGCGCAACCGGACCGGCGCCGACCAAGCGCCCCGTTGTCACGTACTGGGGCGCGACCCCGCCCGGCGTGCCCCCTGGACGGGTCGGGGCGCCGGGCGGAGCCGGAACGGAACGGGGATGCGGTCAGGAGGCGATGTCCGCCCGGGCCGCGGCTTTGATCAGCGTGTGGCGCTCGTCGGCCGTGAGTTCCCCGGCTGCCACACGATCCCGGCTCACCGCGGTGACCGCCTGCACCAGGCCGCCCCTGTTGCGGAACGGTCCACGGTCCCAGACCTCGTCGAGGAAGGTCAGGCCTTCGGAGTCGGGCCGGTTCTCGATGCCGGTGGTCGTGGCACCGAAGACGATCTCGGGTTCGGTGCGCTTGAAGTAGACGTGGTAGTTGTCCGTGGTGTTGATGTAGAAGGGCGCCAGCGTCAGGCCGTTGGTGGTGAACGTCATCGGTTCCCCGGTCGGTCGGATGGCGCTGCTCAGATCGCGGCTGAGCGGGTAGTCGCGGTACAGGGTGAGGTTCTGGTACGCCGTGGCCGAGTTCCGGATCACCAGGGGGACGGGGCCGTAGGCGACGGCCTGGGTGGCGGGGTCGTCCAGAGCGCGTTCGATCCGCAGCGTGAACGGCGCGGCGATCTCCACCCGGTCCCCGGTCCGCCAGTGTCGGTTCAGCGAGACGTACCTGCCGGGCTTGGCGTCGATCCGCTGGCGGACTCCGTTGAGCCGGACGGTGAAGCCCTGCTCGGCCCAGTAGGGGACCCTCAGCCGGAGGTCGAGGTGGCCGCTGCCGGTCACCGTCAGACTGCTGGTGCCGGTCGGGTCGGTCGGGTACTGCGTGGACTGGGTGACGGTCAGCCCGCGCTCCGGCCAGTGAAGGGTGGACGGAAGGTAGAGGTTCACGTAGAGCGTGGAGCCGTCCCTGGAGCTGAAGTAGACGGAGTCCTGGAACTTGGCGTGGGTTTCGAGCCCGGTGCCGCCGCAGCAGGTGCCGAGGTTTCCGTACGAGCGGCGGGCACCCGGATTGACCGGCACGAAATAGGTCAGCAGCGGGTTGGTGTCGCTGGAGGTGTTCTGCCGCGAGGAGAGGATCTGCCCGTACAGGGCCCGCTCGTAGTACTGCATGTACTTCGGGTCTGCGGTGTGGAAGAACAGGCTGCGGCTGAGCTTGAGCATGTTGTAGACGCAGCACGTCTCGGCGTTGCTCTTCTGGATCGTGGAGGCGATGACGTCCCGTGCGCCGAATATCTCGCCTGAGCCCGCCATACCGCCGTCGACATAGGTGCGGTGCGGTACCACCATGTCCCAGAAGTTCTTGGCCGCGTCGAAGTACTCGCGCTCCCCGGTCTGTTCGTAGATCTCGAGGTATCCCTGGTACTGAGGGATGTGCTGGTTGGCGTGCTCGCCGTCGATGGTGTCCTCGTTCGCGACGGCGGCGTCGAACAGGTAGGTGTTGTCGAAGCACTTGGCGGTGGCCAGGTACTTCTCGTCCTTGGTCAGGGCGTACAGGTCGGCCATGACCACGGGCATCGCGTTGTACTCGCCCGCGATATAGATCTTCCACATCCGGTCGAGTTGGGTGCGCGGCAGGTGTCCGAGCCGGCTGTACGCCCAGTCGCCCATGCCCAGAACGATCCCCAGCGCCTTGTGATTTCCCGTGTGCTGATAGGCGTCGAGCAGCCCGCGCATGATCATGTGGCAGGTGTACCAGGGCGCCCAGATCGTGGGGTACGTCGCGTACTGCTCAAGCCGGATGTACTGCGTTTCCGGGTAGGCGGCCAGATAGCCGACGTGGCTGGGCGCGGCCGGGTCGTCGGTGCCGACCAGCGCGCCGAGGGCGTCCTGGCACTCGCCCAGCGCGGTGACCATGTAGTCGGCCTTCTCCTTGTAGGCCGACTCGCCGGTGCCCGCGTACGCCAGGCACAGTGCGCTGAGGAAGTGTCCGGCGTAGTGGCCTCTGAGGTTGCCGTCCGCCGTCTCCCAGCCGCCGGGCGGCTGGGCGCCGAGGGTGTCGAGCCCCGCGTTGGTGCGGAAGACGGCGAGCATGCGGTCGGCCGAGTAGGCGTGCAGGAAATTCAGCATCCGGTCGCGGTTGTCCGTGAACAGGCTCGGCGCCAACGTCACGCGCGTGTTGTCGAACGGCTTGACGACCCAGGACGAGGGGACGGGCGAGGCGGAGGCCCGAACGGCCCCCGCCGCAGAGCCCTCCCCCACCGCGGCGGCCGTCGCGGGAGTCGCCGCGCCGGCCGCCGTCGGGAACATCGCCTGGAACGCGGGGATGGCGGTGGCGAGCGCGGTCAGCCGTAGGGCGTCGCGCCGTGAGAACTCGGGCATGGTGAACTCCTCGGTGACGGCGGAGGCCACGGGGGTCCTGTGCGGCCGGGACGGTGCGACGGCAGGCTCGGGCGGCCCGCCTGGGTGTTCCGGCTGGGGACGGGGAAGCCGTGACGTTCCGACAAGTGCGTACGGGGCGGGTGCGTGACGGGGCACGAGCGGGGCCGGACGGCGCGGGCGCGCGGTCGGGATCCGCGGGAGATCAACCCCTACCGATTGTTCGATATTTCGACCGTTGTTCGAGTTGCTGAGTGACAGTATGTGGGCCGTTTCCAGAGTGTCAATGGGGACATGAAGGTTCGGTTCGAAGAACGGCCGTCGGCTGCTTGCGATGGGCACATCCGGGTCGGATGCCCCACAACTACGCACCGGACGTGGGCCGTTGACACACCTCCACGGGCGTCCTACGCTCCGGCTCGTTCGTTCCGCAGAACGAAGACGGCGTTCAGGAGGCGGTCCATGTGCGGTCGGGCCTGATCGGCAGCAGCGCGCGAGCGGCACTCACAGGGCCTGAAGAACGTGGCCCGGAGCCACGGCGAAAGGTCAGCCACCAATGGCGGGGCGGCCACCGGCCACCTCCAGGACGGCCCCGGTGACATAGCTCGCCCGGTCGGAGGCGAGGAAGACCACGGCTTCGGCGACCTCCTCCGGCTCGGCGATGCGGCGCATGGCCGTGGTGTCGGCGATGGCCTTGACGGTGGCCGGATCCATGGCATCGGTTCCGGGGGTGCGGATGGGGCCGGGTGCGACAGCGTTGACGCGCACACCGCCCTCGGCGTACTCGGCCGCCCAGACCCGGGTGAGCTGCTCGAGCGCCGCTTTGGATGCCGCATACATGCCGGCGCCCACGGTGGTGACCGCGACGGCGAGGGTACTGACGTTCACGATGGAGCCGCGGCCGCGTTCGGCCATGGCCGGAGCCAGCGCCCGCACCAGTAGGTAGGGCGCCTTGGTGTTGAGGTCCATGTGCAGGTCGAACAGGTCGACGCTCATGCCCGCGGTCGGCCGGAACTCGTAGATGCCTGCGTTGTTGACCAGGACATCCACATCACCCACCGCGTCGGCCAGGCGCTGGGCGTCATCGGGGTCGGCCAGGTCGGCCTGCACGAAGCGGGCTCTGCCGCCCGCGTCCTGGATCTCCCCGACGACGGCGGCACCACGCTCGGCATCGCGGCCGTGCACCACGACGTCCGCACCCTCGCGTGCCAGTAGAACGGCGACCGCTCGACCGATGCCTGCGGTGGCACCGGTGACGAGCGCCGTGCGTCCGGACATTTCCATGATGACTTTCCTTCGTGATCTGTTGTGCGGGGTGCGCTCGTCAGACACCGGGAACCAGGCCCGCGACGCCACCCTTCTCTTTGTTCAAGCACCCTCACTTTATGAAGGAACCTAAATCAATTAAGAGAACAACACTCAGGACGACCGCTGTTTCCTCGACACAGCACTACCTCTTCCGGAGGTCGGCACCGGAGCCGGCTGCCCACTTCACAGCCTGAGCACGACCAGAGCAGTGTCGTCGGTCCCGGCGCTCAGCTCGATCAGCGCGTCCGCCAGGTCCTCGGTCCGATGTCGGTGGTGTTCGGCGAGGCGGGCGGCCAGACGACGCAGGCCTTCGTCGATGTCCTCTCCACGGCGTTCGATCAGGCCGTCGGTGTACAGGACGAGGGTGGCACCGTCGGCACACGTGGCCGTGGCCTGGGGGCGTGGGGTGGGTCGGGGAGCTGCACCGAGTGGGGGATCCGTCGACCGGTCCAGGAAGCGCACGGTGCCGTCCGGGTCGGCCAGGAGCGGGGGCGGATGACCGGCGCTGCTGTAGGCGATGCGGTGGCCGTCCGCGGCGATGACCGTCTGCACGGCGGTGCTGGACGGGCTCCGTCGACGGAGCGGGCGTAGGTGTCGAGCACGTCGAGTGCCGCGGCGGGGCCGTTCGCGACCCGGATGACGGCACTGAGGGCGCTGCGCAGCTGACCCATGACACCGGCCGCGGCCAGGCCGTGACCGACGACGTCCCCGACGGCCACGGCGTAGTCGCCCGTGGCCAGCTGGGTGACGTCGTACCAGTCACCGCAGACGTTGAGAGTGTTGAGCGCCGGGCGATAGCGCACCGCCGCCCGATGATGCGCCAGCGGCTGAGGAGTGGGCAGCATCGCGTCCTGGAGGGCGAGAGCCACCTGCCGTTCCCGGGCGTTGGCCTCGCGCAGCCACTCGTTGACGCGTTGCAGCTCGCGGGACCGCGTATACAACTCCGATTCCATCTGCAGGCGCCGGTCGTCGATGCCGGGGTGACCGGACACGACGAGGTCGGTGACCTCGGCGAGACGGTGCACGATCAGGGCGACGCGTCCGTCGGCGTCCAGGACGGGGCGTTGATGGGGCTCCAGTAGCGCTCGGCGAAAGCCCCCGGCCGGCCAGGATCCTCCACGTCGAAGCGCATGGGGCCGACCGCGTCGGGGCCGCCGGTCTCCATTACCCGGCGCAGTGACGCCTCCATGTCGTCGCGCCCCGTGCCGTGGCGGTCGTACGGGTTGTCCGGGTAGGCCTGGAAGAGGTACTGGCCCACGAGTTGGTCACGGGTGCGGCCCACCAGCTGCTGATAGGCCGTGTTCGCGTCCAGGATCACAGAGGCGGCATCGAGTACCAGCATCGCACTGGGCGACGCCTCGAAGACAGCTCGATAGTCGATCCCCGGTTCTGTCACCGCGCTTCCCACAAACGCTCGTGACCGGTCGTCCTGTCCCGCCCCGCCTTCTCCAGTATGCGCCGCGGGCGGGTGCCTCACCCGGCCTCGGGGCCGCCCGCGTCCCGGGCCAGATCCGCGACACGGTCGAGGAGCTTGACCAGATGCGCGTAGTCCGTCTCGGACATGGCCTCGCGCAGACCGTGCTCGATGCCTTCGGAGAAGCGCTTGGCGGCAGCGGCTCGTTCGACTCCGTCTGGGGTGAGGGACACCAACATGACGCGGCCGTGGTCGGGCGAGGGGTGGCGTTCCACCAGCCCCTTCGCCTCGAGGTTCTTCACGATGCCCGTCATGGTCTGCGAGGTGACCAGGGCTTCCCGGGAGAGCTGGGTACAGGACTTGGCGGCCCCGCCGACGAGAAAGCCGAGGACCTTGCACTGCGGTTCGGTCAGGTCCAGCTCGCGCACCCCGTCCGCCTTGCGGGCCACGATGGCCTGCTCCGCGCGCTTGAGGTGGAAGCTGAGCATGCTCTCGGGAACGACACGAGCGCCCTTGGAACCGGCCGTCGCGGGAGCCTTCCTGGTCGATGCCATCGCCGTCGCCCTACCTCTCTGAATCCTGTACCGGAAGCATAACGCTTCACGAATGTAGGAACCTGGAAGGACTCAGGGTTCATAGCCACTCCCGGCAGGCGCTCGCGGGCGGGACCCCGCCGCACCCGGACTCCGCCGTCCGCTCCCGTCTCACCTGCACGTTTCGGTATCCGTCCGGCCTGCCTGGCGGTCGATGCAGGTAGCCGACCTCACATCTTTCCCTCATACCCAGGCTCCACCATTGTTGTAGGGTCCTGTATTCATGAGCGAACCTTTCCATCAAAGCATGCTTCATCCAATCAGCGCCCTGCCTGGCTGACGCTGGTGCTCCTCTCCCTGGCCGTCTTCAACGTCCCCGTCGCGCTGACCGGGGCAGGTGTCGCCCTGCCGGGGGTGGCCGAGCAGTTCCACCCGGCCTCGCAGGCCCTGCAGTGGGTGGTCGTCGGCTACAACGTGATGTTCGCGTCGCTGATGCTGGCCTTCGGCACCATCGCGGACCGGGTCGGGCGCCGCCGTGTCTTCACCCTCGGCATCACACTGTTCGGCGTGGCCGCCGCGGTGTGCACCTTCGCGGGATCGATCCTCGTCCTCGACCTCGCCCGCGCTGTGGGCGGCATCGGTGCCAGCGCCACGCTGACCGCCGGCTCCACACTGGTCGCCTCACGTTTCGAGGGGGCCGAGCGGATCCGGGCCTTCGGCGTCTTCGGCACCGCACTCGGCGCCGGTCTCGCATTCGGCCCGCTCATCTCCGGGGTGATGGTCACCGCTCTGGGCTGGCGCGGCGTCTTCGCCATCCCGGCGATCATCGGTTTGCTGGTCGCGGTCTTCTCTCCGCTGCTGAGCGAGTCACGCAACCCCAACGCGCAGCCACTCGACTGGCCCGGCACGCTCTCCTTCAGCACGGGTCTGTTCCTGTTCATCTTCGCCCTGGTCGAAGGCCCTGCCTTCGGCTGGTCCTCCCCCGTGGTCCTGGGTTCGCTGGCCGCGTTCGCCGTGCTGATGGCCGTCTTCTACCTCGTCGAGAAGCACCACCGCTCCCCCATGTTCGACCTGCACCTGCTGCGACACCCCCGGTTCATGGGCATCAGCGTCACCGCGATGGCCCTGGCCTTCAGCCTGCTGCCCCTCCTGGTGCTGCTGCCCACCTACTTCAGCGCCGTCGAGGGCTACAGTGCCCTGCACTCCGGCGGCATCCTCGTGCTGTTCACCGCGCCCATGCTGGTCATGCCGATGTTCGCCACCCGGATGAGCCGGCGGATGTCGCTGCGCAGCCGGCTCGCCGGGGCGATGGTGCTGGTCGCCGGCGGTATGGCCTGGCTGACCGTGATCGGTCCCGGCGTCGGCGTGGGTGTCCTCGCCGGACCTCTGCTCGTCGCCGGATTCGGCTACGGCATCACCCTGGCCGTCCTGGACGGCGCCGCCGTCTCCAGCGTAGAGCTGGACAAGGCAGGCATGGCCGCGGGCATGTTCAACGCCTTCCGCCTCACGGCCGACACCGCTGCCGCGGCGGTCGGCGGATCCCTGCTGATCAGCGTCACCTCCGCTCGGCTCGCCGGCAAGGTCTCCGACCCCGCCGCGATGACCGAGCGCCTCAACGGCGGGGTGCACACCACCGTCCCGGTCGCCGCCGACGCGATCACCACCGCCCTGCACATCGTGATCTGGCTCGGCGCAGCCCTGGCCCTGATCACCGTCCCCGTCCTGGTGCGCACCCTGCGCGCCCGGGCGACCGCCTCGCACCTCGTGGCCACCTCCTCCGTGGCCGCCGAACCGGCCACGGAGGAGGTGCGCTGAACTCCGAGCACTCACCGCGGGTCACGTGGCGCCGGCAGGAGATCCCCTTTCGCCCCTCATCGCTGACGGACCGGCACACACCGCCTGGCGCGCCCCCCGACTGCGGAACGAGGCGCGTCACGCCCCGATTCGGCGCCGCTCGGGCGGTAGCAAACGCCCGTCGGCCTCAATGCGAGGGTGCCGCCCACGGGCCGACCCCGCCAATGCGCTCGACCGAGTAGCGCACGATGTAGCCGGGGCCCTTCGGCGCCGGGAACTCGGTCTCAGGTGAGACATAGACCTTGGCCAGGCGGTTGAGCAGGTCCCAGGTGCCGTCGCTCGGCTGCACGGTGGCCCGGGCCCGCAGCACGGCGTACTCGTTCAGCAAGGCCCCCCGGACCCTGGGGGCGTCGAAGGACAGCACGACCCTGGCGTCCCGCTCCATGTTGCGCAGCTTCACATGCCGCGCCATGTGGCCGCTGACGACGTCGTCTCCGTCCAGCCCGATCCAGATGACGGTCACCTGAGGGCTGCCGTCGGGATTGACGGTGCTCAGGTGGACCATGGGGCCGGACTCGATCAGCTCCCGCAGCTCCCGGGGCAGTCGGATGTTCTGGTTCGTCACATCCCTTCAACGCGCCCCCGCGCGGCCGGACACGCGTACGGGCCGGCGCGCGGGGTGACTTCCCCCGAACGACCGACTCCGGCGCCCGGCTCCGGCGGCTTCACGACGGGTCACGCCTCGGACCCGTCCGACCGCGACGGGGTTCCGCCTGGGCGTGTGCCATCACGGTGGTTCGAGCGCCTGCTCGGTCCACACGGTCTTGCCGTCGGATGAGTATCGGGTCCCCCATGCCTGGGACAGCTGCGAGACGATGAACAGTCCGCGGCCGCCCTCGTCGGTGGTGCGGGCGTGCCGCAGATGCGGTGCCGTGGCGCTGCAGTCACTGACTTCGCAGGTGAGGCCCCGGTCCAGGATCAGGCGCAACTCGAGGGGCGAGCCGCCGTAGCGCAGGGCGTTGGTGACCAGTTCGCTGACGATGAGTTCGGCGTTGAGCGCGGTCTCCTGACCCACCCGCCAGTCGGCGAGCCGGTCGCGCGCGTACCGCCGGGCCGTCGCGGCGGCCGTGGGCTCGTCGTCGAGTCGCCGTGCGGCGATGCGGTCGCAGGGGAAGGGACGCGTGCGGGCCACCAGAAGAACGGCGTCGTCGGCCTCCATGTCGGCCGGCAGGCCGTACAGGATGTCGTCGCAGAGCTGCTGCACGGGTTGGTCGCCGTCCGCCACGGCCAGGCGGAGAGGGCTTCTCTCACAGGTCAGGTGCGAGGCCAGCACCGCGTTGCCGGCGAAGGCGATCACGCTGCCGTGCGGAAGCCGGATGTGGTCGGCGGCGAACGGCGCCCGATCCCTACTGCCCAGCCCCGGCCCGGCCGGGGTGTCCGGCCGGTCGACGGTGCCGTCGGGATGCACCACGACCGGAGCGGGGTGCCCCGCCCGGGCGACGGTGCACATCCGGGTCAGCGGGTCGTACACGCCGTACACGCAGCTCGCGGTCAGCGGCTCGCGGTGCAGCGGGGTACCGGGCGGCACCGCCGCGCGCTCGGCCGCGAGGAGCGCGGCGGTGTCGTTCAGCCGGGCGAGGAGTTCCTCGGGGTCGAGGTCGAGCGCGGCGAAGGAATGGACCACGGTGCGCAACTGCCCGACGGTCGCCGCCGCCTGGATGCCTCCCCCCGCGACCGTTCCGGCGACCAGGGCGGTCCGTGCGCCGGACAGACCGATGGTGTCGAACCACCCGCTGCCGCCCTCACCGGGGCGGGCGATGCCTGCGGACTCCAGTGCGGTGAGCGAGGCGGGGAACAGCGGGAGGATGTGCCGCAGGACCGTCGCCGCCACCGTGTGGTCGCGGGTGTAACGCCGGGCGTTGTCGATGCACAGGGCGGTGTGCCGGGCCACGTCACGGGCGAGTTCGAGGTCGTCCTCGTCGTACGCACCGGGCGTGCCGGCGCGGTACAGGCACACCAGACCGATCACCGCGCCGCGCAGGTCCAGCGGAACGGCGAGCAGACTGTGCGACCCGGTCTCGCTGATGGCGCGTGCGCGCGCCGGGTCGGCAGTAAACCACGGCAGGTCGGGGCGCAGCGCCACGGCACGCGGTCGCAGGTCGGCCACGGCCTGGCTGTAGGGGGTCGGTCCGGGAATGGCCCGGACGTCCCCCACCGGGTACGCCTGCGGCTGCGCTCCCGCCGCGTTGCTGCGAAAGGCGACACGCCGTAGCCGCACGTCTCGGGGCAGCGGGGACAGCGGAGGGTCGTCGCCCCGGATCACGGCGTCCACCACCTCCACGACCGCCACGTCGGCGAACGCGGGGACCAGCTCCTCGGCCAGCTCCTGGCATGTGGCCACCACGTCGAGGGTGCGTCCCACGCACTCGCGCACGGCGTCCAGGATGCCGAGCCGGATCCGGGCCCTTTCCCGGTCGGTGACGTCCACCACCGTCATCGCCACGCCGAGGACCGTGCCCGAACGCTCCTCCAGCCGGAAGGCCGAGATCTCGTACAGGCGTTCCTGACCGTTGTCCGCGGGCGGCCGCGCCCGCATGACCCGTCCCTGCACCGGAACGCCGTCCTTCAGTACACCGCGCAGGAGGTCCCTGGCCGTCTTCTCCTCCACCACGTGGTGCGCGTCGGGAATCGGCCGCCCGACGAGGTCCTCTTCCCGCAAGTCCCGCACGGTCGGGCCCGCGGTGCTGATCCGCAGCACGCGCAGATCGGTGTCCAGCACGGCCAGGCCGATCGGAGACCGGGCGAACAAGGCGTCCAGCGTCGCCATCCCGGCGTCACGTGCGTCGCTGCCCCCACGGCCTTCTGCCATGGAAGTCACCTCCAGTGCCGCACGACGGCGGTGCGCACCGCGCGAGCGGCTCGGGTGTCCCTCTTCCGGTGTACTCCGCCCCTGTGCATCCGGCGAACCGACGCGACCCTGCACGTTATGTGACCGGGACCGGACAACAAGCCGTCCGGCAGGCGGCCCGTGCCGTCACGCGACCGCGGTGCAGGCTTCCCCGGTCGTCAGGCGTCGCCGGCCGTGCGGCACTCGGGGTGACCCCAGCCCTGGGCGTTCTTGGCGATCGACTCGCCCGCGGCGTAGGAGCGGCCGCAGACGCAGCGGCCGGGAAACTTCGCCTTGAGGGTGCGCCCGGTGGCGCGCTTCTTCGCGGGTGCCGGGCGGCGGGACGCGCCGGCCGCAGCCGGTTGCGCCGACGGCGGCGGCTCCGGGGAGCCGTACGCGCTGCCGGCCGGTTCCTGCACGCCGGCCGCCTGACTGGCGGCGCGGTCTGCGAAGTCGTTGAGGCGGTCGCCGCCGACCTGGTGCGCGGGGACGTAGCGGAACGCGACCTCACGGCCGTCGAGCAGCTCGTCGATGCGCACGACAAGGTCCTGGTTCGCGACGGGCTTGCCCGCCGCGGTCTTCCAGCCGTTGCGCTTCCAGTTGGGCAGCCAGGTCGTGACCGCCTTCATCGCGTACTGGGAGTCCATCCGGATCTCCAGCGCGACGTCCGGCGCGACGGCGGTCAACAGACGTTCCAGTGCGGTGAGTTCGGCGACGTTGTTGGTCGCCTTGCCCAGCGGGCCCGCCTCCCAGCGGGTCGGGATCTCGTCCTCGTCGGCGACGACCCAGGCCCATCCGGCAGGTCCGGGGTTCCCCTTCGAAGCCCCGTCACAGGCGGCCACAACACGTTCACGCATGCCTCCGATCATGCCACGCTCCGGACCCCGCTCCGGCTTCCGGGGTGCAGGCCCGTGCTGCCTGAAAAGGGCGGGCCGAGCGGGACCGCGGACCGAGGACCGAGCGCGCGTGCCGCCGTGACGTGCGCACCGCTGCCCCGGTGTCAGCCGTCAGGAGACATCTGTTGTGTCCGGCATCCGCCCCTGGGTGGTGGTGATGTCGATGACCGAGAAGTTGGCGCCCTGGGGGTCGCTCAACGCGGCGAAACGACCGATGGGGCTGTCCATCGGGCCGAACCGCAGGATGCCTCTGTGCTCGACGGCCCGCCGGACGGCCACGTCGCAGTCCTCGACGGTGAAGTACACATTGACGTACGGCGGAAGCTCCGGCGGGAAGTCGTTCGTCATCTTCATCCGGCCGAGCACGGGGTTCCCGTCGAGTTCGAAGACGCGGAAGTCGATCGTCTCGTCCTGGATCTGCTTGGCTCGGTAGGGGTAGACGGCAGGGAAGAACGCGTCGGACCGTTCCGGTTCCCGGGTGAACACCTCGGCCCAGCAGTAGGCGCCGGGCACGCCCCGCGCCTCGAAACCCTCGTGGGCGCCGGCCTGCCAGACGCCGAAGACAGCGCCGCTCGGGTCACGGGCCAGGGCCATGGTGCCGAAGTCCCCGACCTGCACCGGTTCCATCAGCACCTCACCGCCGTGGTCCTTGATCCTCCCGGCGGTAGCAATGGCGTCGGCCGCGGCGAGGTACAGGCACCAGGCCGACTGGCCCTCCTGACCGTTCATGGGCGGCACGACCGCGGCGACCGCCCTGCCGTCGGCGTACGCCTGCGTGTAGTTGCCGTACCGGGAGGACGCCTCCCCGAACGTCCATCCAAGGACGTCGCCGTAGAAGGACATGGCCGCTTCGACATCGGTGAACATCGCGTCGGCCCAGCAGGGCGTTCCCTCGGGTTGAACCGCCATGGCGTTCGACCTTCCCCGTACGACGGATCGGGCTGCGTTCCTCACGCTAGCCAGGCCCGTGCCGCACCGCGCGCCGAACCGCGGTCCTGATCCACACTGGAACGGGGACGGTCTTGGCACGGGACGGGGCACTGACGATGCACGCATGGGTGGTGGACCGGCCGGCTCCCGTCGAGCGGGAGCCGCTGCGGTTCGCGGAGCGACCGGTCCCGGAGCCGGCGCCCGACGAGTTGCTGGTGCACATGCGGGCCTGCGGTGTGTGCCGTACGGATCTGCATGTCACCGAGGGTGATCTGCCGGTGCGCCGACCGGGGGTGACACCCGGCCACGAGGTCGTGGGCGAGGTCGCCGGCACGGGCGCGGACGTGAGCGGATGGGCCGTCGGCGAGCGGGTGGGGGCCGCATGGCTGCGCCGCACGGACGGCACCTGCCGGTACTGCCTGCGCGGGGCCGAGAATCTGTGTCCCGACTCCGAGTACACCGGCTGGACCTCCGACGGCGGCTACGCGGAGTACATGACCGTGCCGGCCGCGTACGCCTACCGGCTCCCGGCAGACGTGCCCGACGTCGCGCTGGCCCCGCTGCTGTGCGCGGGGATCATCGGATACCGGGCACTTCTGCGGACGTCGCTGCCGTCGGGCGGGCGCCTCGGGCTCTACGGCTTCGGGGGCAGCGCTCATCTGTGCGCGCAGGTCGCCCTGGCCCAGGGGGCCACCGTGCATGTCCTGACCCGGGACGAGGCGTCCAGGCGTCTCGCGCTCGACCTCGGGTGCGCGTCGGCGCGCGATGCCTACGACGCACCGCCGGAGCCGCTCGACGGGGCGATCCTGTTCGCACCGGTCGGCGATCTCGTCCCGGTGGCGCTGCGGGCGCTGGACCGGGGCGGCGTCCTCGCGGTCGCCGGCATCCATCTGAGCGATGTGCCCGGCCTGCGCTACGAAAGCGAGTTGTTCTACGAGAAGGAACTGCGCAGTGTCACCTCCAACACGCGTCAGGACGGCCGGGAGTTCCTGGAGCTCGTGGCCCGCTACGACATACGCGCCACGACGCACCCCTATCCGCTGTCACAGGCGCAGCGGGCCCTCGCCGATCTGAAGGCCGGGCGCTTCGACGGGGCGGCCGTGCTGGTGAACGATCTCTGACCAGGGCGCAGGCGCGGGTGCGTGCGGGGCGGTCCCGTGCGTGGATGGACTCCGAGAGGCGTCGTCGCGGAGGTGCACTGTGGGCGGTGGCCACGCTGCGGACCCGCCGTACGGCGTGGGCTCCGAGGTGTCGTCGACGCTGTACGGCCTCGACAACGCGCTCGAGTCGATCGGTACGACCCTCGACGAACGCATCACCTGCCAGGAACTGGTCGACTACATCTGCGACCTGGTGTGCGACGCGGCCGCCGTGGACCTGTTGCCCAAGGACATCCCCTCGATGTCGCCGGTGTCCGACCCGGACCTGGAGCGGGTGGCGACGGCGGGCCGGGCGGACCTCCTCGGGGCATGGGGCGAGGGCGGCCTCCGCTCGCTGCCCGTGCGGGCGCTGGCGGAAGGCCATCCGATCACCGCTTCGGCGGACCCGTCCGGGCAGGCGCAACGCCAGGCCATGACCGTTCCGCTGCTCGGACACGGCCGGCTGTACGGGGTGCTCCTGGTGGTGCGCGAGGGTGCGGTGTTCGCGGACCGGGACACCGCCGTCACCCATCTCGCGGCGCGACTGGCGGCCGTGCATCTCGGGCACGCGCGCCGGTACACGGACATGCGCGGCACGGTGTACCGACTCCAGCGGGCGCTGCTGTCCGAGCCGGGGCGGCCGCATCCCAACCTGGACCTGGCCACCCGCTATCTGCCGGCCGGTGGCGGCACCCTGGTGGGCGGAGACTGGTTCGAGACGGTGCGGCTGCACTTCGGCAGGACCCTGCTGGTCCTGGGCGACGTCATGGGTCACGGCCTTGACGCGGCGGTCGACATGAACGCCTACCGCTCGATGCTGCGGTACATCGCCTCCACGGACCTGCCGCCGCATCGGGTGCTGCGCCGACTGGACGCCGCCGTCGCCGAGGACGGAAGCCGCCGTCCGGCGACCTGTGTCCTCGTCCAGGTCGACCCGGCGCGGGGTACGGCGTCGCTGACCAGCGCGGGGCATCTGCCACCGGCGCTGTTCGGCGCCGAGGGCACCGGAGAACTGCTGGACGTGCCGGTCGGACCGCCGCTCGGGACGGGGGTGGGGGGCTACGAGCTCGTCACCCGGACGCTCTCGCCCGAGGAGACGCTGCTGCTGTTCACCGATGGGCTCGTGGAGCGGCGGGAGGAGCACATCGACGTCTCCCTGGCCCGGCTCGCCGGACTGCGGCTGCGGCCCGGGGCGAGCGTCGAGGACCTGCTCGCCGACGTCCTGGCCCGGCTCGACGCCCGCCATGCGGAGGACGACGTCGCGGTCCTGGCTGCCCGCATCCGCCGCCGCCCGGCGGCGGTGTGAGCCGGGGGCAGGGCCGTTCTCAGCGCGTGGGCAGCCCCATCAGCCGGGTGATCGTGCTCAGTACGCCGTACTCCGTGTTCGGCGGTGCCACATAGCGGGCGCGCCGCAGCACGTCCGGGTGCGCGTTGGCCATGGCGAAGGACCATTCGGCCGCATCGAGCATCTCGAGGTCGTTGAGATAGTCGCCGAACACCAGCGTCTGCGCGGGCGTGATGCCCAACTCGCGCTGGAGCCTGCGCAGAGCGGCGCCCTTGTTGGCGGTGGCGTTCATGATGTCCACCCAGTGCTCGCCCGAGACGACGACCTGATGGCTCTTCGCGAACGGCGCGAGGGCGGGGGCGGTGGTCCGCTCCACGGGCCCGAAGTCGTAGAGCGCCACCTTGAGGAACTCGTCCTCGACGGCGGTGAGGTCGTCGACGATGCGCAGCAGGGCGTAGTACCGCTTCGCCTCGGCCACAAAGGCCTCGTCCGCGCGCTCGACGTAGGCGGACTCCTTCCCGCACAGGACCGCGCCCACGTCCACTCCCTCGGCGGCGAGCCGCCGTGTCGTCCCGATCACGCGGGCGGCCACCGCTGCGTCCAGCGGATCGGAGCCGAGTTCCACACCGTCGCGTACGACGTAGGTGCCGTTCTCGGCGACGAAGACCATGCCGTCCCCCGCGTCGGCGAACTGCCGTGCCAGGGTCGCGTACTGGCGTCCGCTGGCCGGGCTGAACAGCACGCCGCGACGGCGCAGTTCGGCGAGGAGCGGCCAGAGGTCCTCGGGTATCCGCCCGGCGTCGTCGAGGAGCGTGCCGTCCATGTCGGTGACGACGAGTCGGATGTCCACGGGCTCGCCCGGCAGTTCGGGTGAGGTCGGAAGACACGTGGGCGTGGTGGAGGACATGGCCTGCTTTCTTGTGCGGGGCGGCGATCGGGGAGCTGTCCGCATCCGGGCGAGCGCGGTTGGGGTGCGGGGTCAGTCGTTCCGGGCGCGGATGTGCGGTCCGACACGGCATGGGACGACGGCTGTGGGCGCGCGCCGACTCGCGGCGGTCACGGGCGGCCGTACCAGCCCTGCCGGATAGGGGGAATCGGCCAGCGCTCTTGAGGCGCGGATCGGCAGGAGAGCCGACTGGGCCGCCGGTTCGCGTACGGCGCGGGGGTGTCTGGCATGCGCCGTGGTCCGAACCGTGGCGATGCCGGTCGGGCGTGCAGGGATCACGGGCGTCTGCCGGGAGCCGGGGTCCGGTAGGATCCGGAAGGCCGGCTCACGGACCGGAGTCACGTCCGGCAGCCCGGCCCTGGCGGGCGCTCGGCGGATCTCCATCGCATCCCTTGTCGTACGGTCCCTGTGTCGTCGGCGCCGTCGCCTCGTCGTGGACCCATCGTACGGGCTGCCGTCCGACCGTCCGGGGGTGCCGGGTGTCCGCCGCGGCCGGGCCTTCGGCGGACCTGGGGGCGGCCACCGACCGTTCCACGCCCGATGCCCTGGTGGCTCTGCGGCCGGTCGACTCCTTCGGCTGCTCCGGCCTTCGTGTGCTGTGTCGGGAGGAGACCAGGGCCGGGGAGCGTGGCGGGCGCCATCGTCTCGTGTCGGAGACACCCCGCATGCATCATCTGCTTCGCGCAGCGGGCCTGCTCACCCGCCTGTGGCCACTGGCGGAATGTGCCGGACCTCGACGGAGGCGTCGACGAAACGATGGAGCCGATGTCCTACGGACGACCACTGGAAGGGCGGACGCGTTACGTGAAGTCAGTTCTCGAGGTCGGCATGGGAGACACGGGCTGGGACGGGAACGCCGCCTCGGGACTGGGGCGAATCCTGCGCTACTGGGGCGGGAACCTAGGGCACTTCGGGCTCGAGCCCGGCGACGGGTCGGTCGTCCACGACTCCGGCTACCGCGAGGTGGGGCGCTGGTCCATCAGCGGCGAGTGATTGCGGGGGCCGGCCGGACGGCCCCACTCCGTCCGGCCGGCTCCGCTGCGAGATCGCGTGGAGCACCGCTCAGGGCTTGCACTCCCCAGTCACAAGCCCTGGATCGACATATGCGGGCACCACGCGATCCGCGTCTCTCAGAACGTGAAGACGGTTGTCCCGTAGGTGTTCTTCACGCACTCGTTGGCGAAAGTCCGTTCGTAGTCGACGCGTTTGCCCTGCCAGACGCCCTGGACGGTGACGACCACGGGGTCGTACTGCTTGGTGCAGAAGACGCCGTCTCTGATCGCCAGCGCATCGAAGTCGCCGCCGGCCGCGCGTAGTTCGGCGCAGGCGTCGACGGCGTCCGGATGACTGCCTGAGGCGACCGGAGCGCAGGTCAGGGTGACCGCACGCTGGGGCGTGACGAGAGCTGCGCTCTCGCCGTGGCCCATGGTCAGGACGAGCGCCGAGGGGGCGTAGAGAGAGGCGGGGGCGGCGTTCGGGGCGGCGAGGGCGGACCCGGTGAGGGGGCCGCAGACGGCGGTGGCCGTGAGGGTGAGGGCCGCTGCCCAGCGCGCGGTGTTCGGCATTGTGTGCATCCTTCCGCTCGTAACGGGGTCGCGGTCCGGGTCGGTGGTGCCTGTGCAGATCCCGGACCGTTCGAGGTGCCGGTTCGGCGAGCCGGAGTCTGCCGAGTCCGAGCGGGAAACTCACATCGACCCCCCTCGTTTCGGTAACTTTGAGTATTGAATCAGTGGCGTGAAGTCACAGAATTCGAACGTGTGAGGCCGGGCGCCGCATGGACGTCGGGGTCGCAAAGCAGCCTTCTGGCCGGAATCCCGCGGCTCGGCAATCGGCCTGAAACATTCCGCTTGGCCGTGAATGCAAGCGCTGTCTTCAGCTCCTGGCAAACACACCCTCCGCGCCCTTGCCTTCACATCGAAGCGGAGTAATCGTCATTACATGATTACGAGCGAACAGCAAGAGCAGCTGCGCGGCTGGTTCGCCGGCCGCCTGCCCGACGACCTCTTCGAGAACCTGGTGGAGGTCGTCGTCGACCGCGAGGAGATCACCGTGGTCGGCCGTATCCCCGAGCCCCGGCTCGCCGAGGGCGCCTCGCCCGCCGAGAGGGAGGCGGCGATCGGGGCCCGTGTCCAGGAGTTCCGTGAACGCACGCGCGAGGACCGGATCGCGGTGGCGCGCGAGGCGGAGCACCGGTTCCGCAAGAAGGTCTCCTGGGGTGTGCAGTGCGGCGGTGAGCGTGCGCTGTTCACGCATATCGCGGCCCCCGTGATGACCCGGCTGCGCCAGCCCGAGCGTCAGGTGCTCGACACGCTCATCGCCGGCGGGGTCGCACGCAGCCGCAGTGACGCGCTCGCCTGGTGTGTACGCCTGGTGCAGCGGCACACCGACGACTGGCTCTCGGAGTTGCGCGAGTCGCTGGAGCATGTGCAGCGGGTGCGGGCCCAGGGCCCCGACACGGAGTTCCGGGACGGACCGGCCGACGCGCCGACCGAGGAGGAATGACCGGGGGGGTCCGGCAGCACATACGCCGGATCACCCCTACGGGTCCCGGTGCTCGCCGGTGCCGCCGCCTCCGACGGTCCGTTCCACTCCCCCGCCCCTGCCGCAGGCGGGCGGGCCGGTGACCGTGACGCGCGCGGCACGCAGTAGCCGGTCACCGACCCGGTACCCGCGGCTCAGGATCTCGGTACAGGTCAGCCGCTCGGCGTCCGGCGCGACCACATGCGTCACCGCCTCGTGGCGCGTAGGGTCGAACGGTTCGTTCGCCTCACCGAACACCTTCAGCCCCAGGGACGCCAGTTGCGTCTCCAGGACGTCGGCGACGGCTTTGAGACCCGGCGTCACGGCCTCCTGACGACGGGCCCCTTCGACCGCGTCAAGAACGGGCAGCAGCGCTCTCAGCACGTTCTCCGTGGCGATCTCGCGCACCGCCAGACGGTCGCGGCGCACCTGCTTGCGGTAGTTGTCGTACTCGGCCTTCACCCGCTGCAGATCGGCGGTGCGCTCGTCCACCAGACGGAGCAACTCCGGGCTCTGCGGCGGGCTCTGGTCCATGGTCAGCCCGCCTGCGAGGTGTTGTCGTCGTCCACGATCTCGGCGTCCACGACGTCGTCCTCGGCCCGGGCGCCGCCGCTCGCCTTGCCTTGCTCCGGCCCGGTGCCGCCCTCGGGGCGCGCCTGCTCGTACAGGGCACTGCCGATCTTCTGCGCCGCGGCGGCGGCCTTGTCCATGGTCCGCCGGATCTCCGCGGTGTCCTCGCTCTTGAGCGCCTCCTTGAGTTCGCCGATGGCGCCCTCCGTCTCGCTCCTCGCGTCGGCGGGGATCCTGTCCCCGTTCTCGGCGATGAGCTTCTCCGTCTGGTAGACGAGTTGCTCGGCCTGGTTGCGGGTCTCGGCGGCCTCCCGCCGCTTGCGGTCCTCCTCGGCGTGCTGCTCGGCCTCGCGGACCATGCGGTCGATGTCGTTCCTCGGCAGGGCCGAACCGCCGGTGACGGTCATCTTCTGCTCCTTGCCGGTGCCGAGGTCCTTCGCCGTGACGTGCATGATGCCGTTGGCGTCGATGTCGAAGGACACCTCGATCTGCGGGACGCCCCGCGGCGCCGGCGGCAGACCGGTCAGCTCGAACATGCCGAGCTTCTTGTTGTACGCAGCGATCTCGCGCTCGCCCTGGAAGACCTGGATCTGCACGGACGGCTGGTTGTCCTCGGCCGTGGTGAAGATCTCGGACCGCTTGGTCGGGATCGTGGTGTTGCGCTCGATCAGCTTGGTCA
>NZ_LMWH01000014.1 GCF_001507435.1 Streptomyces sp. NRRL F-5122 | reverse complement strand
GGAGAACGTCGAGGACGTCCTCGGCGTGGGCCACAAGGTCCAGGTCGAGATCGCCGAGATCGACTCCCGCGGCAAGCTCTCCCTCATCCCGGTGATCGAGGGCGAGGGCGAGGCCGACGAGGCGAAGGACGACACCGACAAGTGACGTCCCGTGGCTTCAAGGTGACGGCCCGCTCCTCCTCGGAGGCGCGGGCCGTTGCCCGTACCCAAACTCTGATCAAGGGTGTGAACGGCATCGGTACCGTCCGCAAGACCACTCTCCCAGGTGGCCTGCGTGTCGTCACCGAGACGCTGCCCTCGGTGCGCTCCGCCACCTTCGGCATCTGGGCGCACGTCGGCTCGCGTGACGAGACGCCGTCCCTGAACGGCGCCACGCACTACCTGGAACACCTGCTCTTCAAGGGCACGCAGCGCAGGAGTGCCCTCGACATCTCCTCGGCGATCGACGCGGTCGGCGGTGAGATGAACGCGTTCACGGCGAAGGAGTACACGTGTTACTACGCACGCGTGCTCGACACCGACCTGCCGCTCGCCATCGACGTCGTGTGCGACATGCTCACCGGCTCGCGGATCCTCGAAGAGGACGTCAACATCGAGCGGGGCGCGATCCTCGAGGAGATCGCGATGACCGAGGACGACCCCGGCGACTGTGTGCACGACCTGTTCGCGCACACGATGTTCGGCGACAACGCCCTCGGCCGACCTGTCCTCGGCACGGTGGACACCGTCAACGCCCTGACCGCCGACCGCATCCGCCGCTTCTACAAGAAGCACTACGACCCCACGCACCTCGTCGTCGCGTGCGCCGGCAACATCGACCACAACAAGGTCGTCCGTCAGGTGCGTGCCGCCTTCGAGAAGGCCGGTGCCCTCACGGGTACGGACGCCGTGCCCCTCGCCCCGCGCGACGGCCGCCGCGCCATCCGTACGACCGGCCGCGTCGAGCTGCTCGGCCGCAAGACCGAACAGGCGCACGTGGTCCTCGGCATGCCCGGACTCGCCCGTACCGACGACCGCCGCTGGGCCCTCGGCGTGCTGAACACCGCTCTGGGCGGCGGCATGTCCTCGCGCCTGTTCCAGGAGGTCCGGGAGAAGCGCGGTCTCGCCTACAGCGTCTACTCGTACACCTCGGGCTTCGCCGACTGCGGCCTGTTCGGCGTGTACGCGGGCTGCCGGCCGAGCCAGGTGCACGATGTGCTCAAGATCTGCCGCGACGAGCTGGACCAGGTCGCCGAGCAGGGCCTGTCCGACGACGAGATCGAGCGCGCCATCGGCCAGCTGCGGGGTTCCACGGTCCTTGGGCTCGAGGACACGGGCGCGCTGATGAACCGTATCGGCAAGAGCGAGCTGTGCTGGGGCGACCAGATGTCGGTGGACGACATGCTGGCCCGGATAGCCGCGGTCACCCCGGACGACGTCCGGGCGGTGGCCCGGGAGATCCTGGGGCAGCGGCCCTCGCTGTCGGTCATCGGTCCGCTCAAGGACAAGCAGGCGTCGCGTCTGCACGAAGCGGTCGCGTAGCTTCTCGACGCATCCGACCGTCCTCGACAAGTTCGACCAAGGAATCAGGAACATGAGCAAGCTGCGCGTGGCGGTCCTCGGTGCCAAGGGCCGGATCGGATCGGAGGCGGTACGGGCCGTCGAAGCCGCCGAGGACATGGAACTCGTCGCCGCCCTCGGCAGCGGCGACAAGCTGGAGACCCTCGTCGTCGCCGGCGCTCAGGTCGCGGTGGAGCTGACCACCCCGGCCTCGGTGATGGGCAACCTCGACTTCTGCGTACGGCACGGCATCCACGGAGTGGTCGGCACCACCGGCTGGACCGACGAGCGCCTCGCGCAGCTGAAGGGCTGGCTCGCCCAGTCCCCGGAGACGGGGGTCCTCATCGCCCCGAACTTCTCCATCGGCGCGGTGCTGACCATGAAGTTCGCCGAGGTGGCCGCCCCGTACTTCGAGTCCGTCGAGGTGGTCGAGCTGCACCACCCGAACAAGGTGGACGCCCCGAGCGGCACCGCCACGCGCACCGCCCAGCTCATCGCCGCCGCGCGCGAGAAGGCGGGCAGCGTCCCGCAGCCCGACGCCACGGTGACGGCTCTGGACGGCGCGCGTGGAGCCGACGTCGGGGGTGTCCCGGTGCACGCGGTCCGGCTGCGCGGACTGCTCGCCCATCAGGAGGTGCTGCTCGGCGGTGAGGGCGAGACCCTCACCATCCGCCATGACTCGCTGCACCACAGCAGCTTCATGCCGGGCATCCTGCTCGGCGTCCGCCGCGTCGTGACCGCCCCGGGCCTGACCTTCGGCCTGGAGCACTTCCTCGACCTGAAGTAGAAGCAGCCGTCCATGCGCGCGAAGATCACCTATACCGTCACGGCCGCCGTCCTGGTCGTCTACTTCGTCCTGGTCGGCAGCCGCGGCCTGCTCCTGATCCAGAACGGGACCCCGGTCACCGTCGCCTTCGGCGTGGCGGTGCTGATCCTGCCCGTCATCGGGGTCTGGTTCCTGTGGAAGAACACGCAGTTCGTACGCAGGGCCAACCGGCTCGCGGCCCAGCTGGACGCCGAGGGAGGCCTGCCGGTCGACGAGCTGAGGCGCACGCCGAGCGGGCGCATCGACCGTGACTCGGCCGACGAGGTCTTCGCGAGGCGCAAGGCGGAGACGGAGGCGGCCCCGGACGACTGGCGCAGCTGGTTCCGGCTGGCGGTCGCCTATCACGACGCCCGTGACACCCCCCGCGCGCGCAAGGCGATGCAGCGGGCGATCTCCCTGCACGAGGGCCGAACGGTCGGGACCTGACCGCAGGAGTCCCCGGACGCCCTCAGGGCGCCCTCGCGGGGCCGAAGACGCCCGACCCGCACGACGAAGGGGCCGGTTCGCACAGCGCGAACCGGCCCCTTCGTCGTCGTGCGTCAGCCCTCGCGGTGCTCGCCGGCCCAGGCCTCCACCGTGTCCGCCGCGCGGTCGAACGCCTGCGCACGCGCCAGGAAGTCCGCCCCGTGCGTGGTCATCAGCGGCAGGTCCTCGGAGGTGCGGCCCCTGGACGAGAGGACCAGCGCCTGTCCCTGCACCGTGCGCGGCAGTCCGAGCCAGCGCACCGGCTGCTGCACCGTCCGTACGGAGACGATCTGCCCCCAGGCGACGGTGCGTGTGCTGAAGAAGGCCACCCGGCGCAGTCCGCGGGCGCTCACCCACACACCGACCCGCAGCAGCCGCAGGGCCGCGGCGATGATGAGCACCCCGATCACGAGCCCCGTACCGGCGCTCGACGGCGTGCCGGTGAGCCCGATGATGACGCCCGCGAAGAGCACGTACGAAGCGAGCAGCAGCAGAAGGGCGGCCGCGCCCACCCGCCACGGGCCGGGACGGTAGGGGCGCCGCCAGCGGTCACGGTCGTCGTAGGGCAGCGGAAGATCGTCCGCCGCTTGATCGTAGGTACGGTCGGCCGTCAGAAAGGGCAGGGGCACGGCTGATCCTCGCTCGGTCCATGGGGCTGTGCCCGGTGAGGCTATCGAGCCGGCTCTCCTCCCACCACCCTCGGGGTTCCGAGGGGGTGCCTCCGCGCCGGACGGGCGAGGGGGGTCAGCGGCCGTCGGACGCCTCGGAGTGCTGCGTGGGCGCGGGCGACTGCTGCTGCAGGGAGGGCATGCCCAGCACCAGGGCGCCCACCAGCCCCGCGACGATGGTGAGACCCATCAGCCAGCGCCCGGCCATCTGCCCGCGCGTGGCGCGCTCGCGGGGCGGGGGAGCGATGTTGCTCCGGAAGGAGTCGGCTTCGGCGAGGAAGGCGAAGGGTACGGACTCGCGCCGACGGAACATGGGGGCGCTTCTCCTTTTCGGGCTCGAAGAGGTCCTGGGGCCGGTGTGGGTGAACTCAGGGCGACGCGAACGGATCGTCGTCACCAACACAGACGCGCGAATGGCGTGAATGGTGCCCTGTTTCGCTGATTTCGCCGAAGTTCGGGGGCGAATGTCGCGGACCGGTACCGAAGGTCCCGTTGTCAGTGCCGGGTCGTAGAGTGGGCGCCGCCCGAGCCCGTGATGGGAAGGACCCTCCACACCGTGACCGACATCCCAGCCGACGACCTCAAGCCCAGCTTCCGCAGCGACGTCACCGTCGAGCTGGTCAAGCACAGCGCGGCCGACTCCGACGTGCTGTGGGCCGCCCGTGTCTCCACCGCCGGCGAGCAGTCCCTCGACGAGCTGAAGAAGGATCCGGAGCGTTCCAAGGGACTGATCAACTACCTGATGCGGGACCGTCACGGCAGCCCCTTCGAGCACAACTCGATGACCTTCTTCATCAGTGCCCCGATCTTCGTCTTCCGCGAGTTCATGCGGCACCGCGTGGGCTGGTCGTACAACGAGGAGAGCGGGCGCTACCGCGAGCTCCAGCCGGTGTTCTACGTCCCCGCCGAGTCCCGCAAGCTGGTCCAGGAAGGCCGCCCCGGGAAGTACCGGTTCGTGGAGGGCACCGCCGGCCAGCAGGAGCTGGTGGGCCGTGTCATGGAGGAGACGTACGTGCACGCGTACGAGGCGTATCAGGAGATGCTGGCCGCGGGTGTCGCGCGCGAGGTCGCCCGCTCGGTCCTGCCGGTCGGACTTTTCTCCTCGATGTATGCGACGTGCAACGCGCGCTCGCTCATGCACTTCCTCGGCCTGCGCACCCAGCACGAACTCGCCAAGGTGCCGTCCTTCCCGCAGCGGGAGATCGAGATGGTCGGCGAGAAGATGGAGGAGGCGTGGGCCGGACTCATGCCGCTCACGCACGCCGCGTTCAACGCCAACGGGCGCATGGCGCCGTAACACGCACCTTTTTCCCGGTCGGGCACAGATGTGCGGTCAGCTGAGCGAGGTGTCCGTATTGCGGCATTTCGAGAAGTTCATCTAGCCTGATCAAACGGACCCGGCACTGCTTGAACCCCCGAGCAGGCAGTGCCGGGCTCCATCTTTGTCAGGACTTTTCCCGACCCCCTAGGGCAGACCGCGCCCGAGGCAGCGAGTAGCGTGTTACCCATGGCTCCGACCTCCACTCCGCAGATCCCCTTCGGGCGGATCCTCACCGCCATGGTCACGCCCTTCACGGCGGACGGCGCACTCGACCTCGACGGCGCACAGCGGCTCGCCACCCACCTGGTGGACGCAGGCAACGACGGCCTGATCATCAACGGCACCACCGGTGAGTCGCCCACCACGAGCGATGCGGAGAAATCGGATCTCGTACGGGCCGTGCTGGAGGCGGTCGGCGACCGCGCCCACGTCGTCGCCGGCGTCGGCACGAACGACACCCACCACAGCATCGAGCTGGCCCGCGCGGCACAGGCGGCCGGCGCGCACGGTCTCCTGACAGTCACGCCGTACTACAACAAGCCCCCGCAGGACGGCCTGTACCGGCACTTCAAGGCCATCGCCGACGCGACGGACCTGCCGGTCATGCTCTACGACATCCCGGGCCGCAGCGGTGTCCCGATCAACACCGAGACCCTCGTCCGGCTGGCCGAGCACCCGCGGATCGTGGCCAACAAGGACGCCAAGGGCGATCTCGGCCGCGCCAGCTGGGCCATCGCCCAGTCCGGCCTCGCCTGGTACTCGGGCGACGACATGCTCAATCTGCCCCTGCTGTCCGTGGGCGCGGTGGGCTTCGTCTCGGTGGTCGGCCACGTCGTCACGCCGGAGCTGCGTGCCATGGTCGAGGCCTACGTGGGCGGCGACGTCCAGAAGGCACTGGAGATCCACCAGAAGCTGCTGCCCGTCTTCACCGGCATGTTCCGCACCCAAGGCGTGATGACGACCAAGGCCGCGCTCGCCCTCCGGGGCCTGCCCGCCGGCCCGCTGCGGCTGCCCATGGTCGAGCTTTCCTCCGAGGAGACCGCCCAGCTCAAGATCGATCTTGCCGCCGGCGGGGTAGAGCTCTGACAAAGACTTCACAACTGAATAGGCAGGACACAGGTGCCTGCATCCCACATCGACAACTGCTTTTGCACGAACGTCATGCGCGCCGCGTGCCCCACAGGTACGTGGCGCGTGTGGTCAGGAGAGTCTTTTGAGTCATCCGCATCCTGAACTCGGCCCACCCCCGCCGCTGCCCGAAGGTGGCCTGCGGGTCACCCCGCTCGGCGGACTCGGCGAGATCGGCCGAAACATGACGGTCTTCGAGTACGGCGGCCGTCTGCTGATCGTCGACTGCGGAGTGCTCTTCCCGGAGGAGGAGCAGCCCGGAATCGACCTGATCCTGCCGGACTTCTCGTCCATCAGGGACCGCCTCGACCAGGTCGAGGGCATCGTCCTCACGCACGGCCACGAGGACCACATCGGCGGTGTCCCGTTCCTGCTGCGCGAGAAGCCCGACATCCCGCTGATCGGCTCCAAGCTGACGCTCGCCCTCATCGAGGCCAAGCTCCAGGAGCACCGCATCCGTCCCTACACGCTCGAGGTCGCCGAGGGCCGGCGCGAGCGGGTGGGTCCCTTCGACTGCGAGTTCATCGCGGTCAACCACTCCATCCCGGACGCGCTGGCGGTCGCCATCCGCACGCCCGCCGGAATGGCGGTCCACACCGGCGACTTCAAGATGGACCAGCTGCCGCTGGACAACCGTCTGACCGACCTCCACGCGTTCGCGCGGCTGAGCGAGGAAGGCATCGACCTCCTGCTCGCCGACTCCACCAACGCGGAGGTCCCGGGATTCACCCCGCACGAGCGCGACATCTCCAACGTCCTGCGCCAGGTCTTCGCGGGTGCCCGTAAGCGGATCATCGTGGCGAGCTTCGCCAGCCATGTCCATCGCATCCAGCAGATCCTGGACGCGGCACACGAGTACGGCCGCCGGGTCGCCTTCGTCGGCCGCTCCATGGTCCGCAACATGGGCATCGCGCGGGACCTGGGCTATCTGAAGGTCCCACCGGGCCTGGTCGTCGACGTGAAGACCCTGGACGATCTACCGGACGAAGAGGTCGTGCTGGTCTGTACGGGCTCGCAGGGCGAGCCGATGGCGGCGCTGTCGCGGATGGCCAACCGGGACCATCAGATCCGCATCGTCGACGGCGACACGGTGATCCTCGCGTCGTCGCTGATCCCCGGGAACGAGAACGCGGTCTACCGCGTGATCAACGGCCTGACCCGCTGGGGCGCCAACGTCGTGCACAAGGGCAATGCAAAGGTGCACGTCTCGGGCCACGCGTCCGCGGGCGAGCTGCTGTACTTCTACAACATCTGCCGCCCCAAGAACCTGATGCCGGTTCACGGCGAATGGCGCCATCTGCGGGCGAACGCCGAGCTGGGCGCGCTGACGGGTGTGCCGCACGACCGGATCGTCATCGCCGAGGACGGCATCGCCGTCGACCTGATCGAGGGCAAGGCGAGGATCTCCGGCAAGGTCCAGGCCGGATACGTCTACGTCGACGGCCTCTCGGTCGGTGACGTCGGCGAGCCGGCGCTGAAGGACCGGAAGATCCTCGGCGACGAGGGCATCATCTCGGTCTTCGTGGTCGTGGACTCCTCGACGGGCAAGATCACCGGCGGTCCCTATGTCCAGGCGCGCGGCTCGGGCATCGAGGACTCGGCCTTCGACGTGATCATCCCGAAGATCACCGAGACACTGGAGCGGTCGGCCCAGGACGGCATCGTCGAGCCGCACCAGCTGCAGCAACTGGTGCGGCGGACTCTGGGCAAGTGGGTCTCGGACACCTATCGGCGCAGGCCGATGATCCTGCCTGTGGTCGTTGAGGTCTGACGTCCCGTCAAGACCTCACCCACGTGCGACTGGAGCGGGGCGCCTCGATTTTCATCGAGGCGCCCCCCTCCAGTAAGTTTACGGCTCCGCCTGCAGGGGAACCCGACGCAACCGAGCGTCCGGGACAACCTCGGTGGGGTGGAAATCCCGACTCAGAACTTCTGATAAAGTCGGATCCGCCGGAAAGGGAAACGCGAGAGCGTAAACCTGGAAAGCGCCGAGGAAATCGGATCGTGAAATGGTCTGATAGAGTCGGAAA
>NZ_LMWH01000013.1 GCF_001507435.1 Streptomyces sp. NRRL F-5122 | reverse complement strand
CCTGCCGGTGGATGCGCGCGACTACCAGGTGGCGGCGGAGATCCTCCACGATCTCGGGGTGCGGTCGGTGCGTCTGCTCTCCAACAACCCGCGCAAGCGTGAGGCGTTGCTGCGGCACGGCATCAAGGTCGACAAGCAGGTGTCGCTGCTGATTCCGCCGTGCGAGAACAACATCACCTATCTGCGCACCAAGCGGGAACGGCTCGACCACTACCTGCCGCATCTGGACGCGGTGGTGCACTCGTCGTGAGAGGGTGCGCGGCGGCCGTCCGGCGTCGGCCGCCGCGCCCGCATCCCGGGGTCCCCGGCGCGCGGTGCGTCACCGCCGGACGGCGTCCGCCGTGCGGGCGTCAGCCGGTCAGGGCCTCGTGCACGAGCCGCTTCAGCTCCGGGTAGACGGAGTGCGAGCCCGTCGGTCTGAGCTGGGTCAGGAACTGCACGGTCAGATCGTTGCGAGGGTCCACCCAGAAGGTCGTGGTGGCCACCCCGCTCCAGCCGAACGTGCCGAGCGCCTCGGGGGACCTGGTCAGTTCGGGTTCCGTGACGACGGACACCCCGAGGCCGAAGCCGAGGCCCGCCTTGCCGGGGTCGCGGTGGCCGCGGCTGCCGTAGGAGAGCATGTCGGCGTCGCCGGGAAGGTGGTTCGAGGTCATCGTGGCGACCGTCTCGGAACTCAGCAGACGGACGCCGTCCAGTTCGCCACCGCGGCGGAGGAACTCCATGAAGCGGTGGTAGTCGTGCGCCGTCGCCACCATGCCGCCGCTGCCGGACAGGAAGCGGGGCCGGCCGCGCAGGGGCAGCCCCGGGATCGGTGCGATGCCGCCGTCCTCGGTCTCGCCGTACAGCTCCGCGAGCCGCGGTGCCTGTGCCTCGGTGACGCACAGGCCGGCGTCCGTCATGCCGAGCGGGGCGAAGATCCGTTCGGCGAAGAAGTCGTCCAGGTCCCGGCCCGACACGACCTCGACGAGCCGCCCGAGCACGTTCGTCGCCACGGAGTAGTTCCACTGCGTGCCCGGTTCGAACTGCAGCGGCAGGCGCGCGTACACCTCGCACGTCTCCGCCAGGGTCGCGCCGGATACCACCGACGTCTCGATGCCCGCCTCCCGGTACAGGGCGTCGACGGGGTGCGAGTGGTAGAAGCCGAAGGTCAGTCCCGCCGTGTGGGTGAGCAGGTGGCGAACCAGGATCGGTCCTTCGGCGGGCCGGGTCCGTACCGCCGCGCCGGATCCCCCGACGTAGACCCGCGGACGGGCGAAGGCCGGGAGGACGTCGGCGACGGGCGTGTCCAGCCCGAAGCGGCCCTCCTCCATGAGGATCAGCGCGGCGACCGAGGTGACCGGCTTGGTCATCGAGTACATCCGCCACAAGGTGTCGGTCTCGACCGGAAGCCCGGCCCGGACGTCGCGATACCCGTACGTGGCGAGGTGGGCCGTGCGGCCGTGCCGGGAGACGGCCACCAGAAATCCGGGCAGCCGTCCGTCATCGACCTCATGGGCGAAGTGCTGGTCCAGACGGGCCAGCGCCTTCGGGTCCAGACCCACGTCCTCCGGCTCCACCTCTTGCCGCAGGTGTCCCATCGTTCTCCTCCGGTCTCCCCCGGGTGCTGTACCGGGACTTCCGGTTCCAACATTTCATGGTCGGCTACCCGGCTGCGGGTGATCCCTCTCCGGCGCCCACCGCGGTTTCGGACCGGCCGGGCAGTCGCAGGGCCGGTGGAACGCCGAGCAGGGACACACAGGCGAGGGCCACGAGGGTGGGCCCGGACGTCGCGTTCGTGCACGTCATCAGCGTGCCGGCAACGGCGACGCCCACCGTGGGCCCGATGTTCAGCGCGGTCTGCTGCAGACCGCCGGCCACCCCGGCCGAGGTGACGGACGCCTCTCGTACGACCACCGTCGTCGCCGTCACCATCACCGTGCCGAATCCGGCACCCACCAGCAGGAATCCCATTCCCGCCCAGAGGGCCGGCAATGCGTGCGAGAGCCGGGACAGAAGGAGTACGCCCACGCCCAGGAGCACCGCCGCGGGCCCGGCGGTGCGGCGCGGACCGCAGCGGCGCATGAGGACGGCCGCCGTGGGCGCCGCCAGCACCATCGCCACGGGTCCCGGCAGGGCTCGCAGCGCGGTCCGCAAGGGGTCGAGGCCCAACTCGTCCTGCAGGACGTAGCTGCTGACGAACATCGCTCCCAGCATCGCCGCCGACGCGGCCACGAGCAGCGCGAGCGCGGGGCTCATCCCCGGCCGGCCGAGGACGTCCGGGGGCAGCAGCGGGCCGGTGGCGCGCCGTTCGTGCCGTACGAACATCAAGCCGGCCACCGCGGCGGCGAGCAGGGCCGGGGCGGACATCACGGGCCGGCCGGAGTCCGCGCCCGCGGTGAGCGCGTACACGAGGCACATCAGGGCCGTCGCGAGCAGAGCGGCGCCCAGGAGGTCCAGCGGCGGGCGGGACGAGGGCCGTTGCTCCGGGGCGCGGGCGCATCCCACGAGCACGCCCATGACCAGCGCAGGGGCGACATTGAGGAAGAAGACGGCCCGCCACCCGAACGGGGCGACCAGAGCGCCGCCGACCAAGGGACCCGCCGCGGCCGCCAGGGCGATCGCGCCGGTGCGCAGGGCGATCGGCATGCCCAGACGCTCCGGCGGATATGCGGCCCGCAGCATGCCGAGCGTCGCCGGTTGCAGCAGGGCGCCGAAGGCCCCCTGGAGCGCACGCAGTCCGATCACCCAGCCGATGTCCGGCGCCACCGCGATCCCGGCCGACACCGTGCCGAAGCCGAGTATGCCGAGGGCGAACATGCGCCGGTGGCCGTGGCGGTCCCCGAGCCGGCCGGCGAACACCAACAGGCTCGACACCGCGACGAGATAGCCGGTGCTCGTCCACTGCACCTGGGTCAGGGAAGCGTGCAGATCCCGTTGCAGGGTGGGCTGCGCGACGGTGAGCACGTGCCGTCGAGGGCGACGACGACCGCGCCGACGACGCTTGCCGCGAGCGTGGTGGCGCGGTGGGCCCTCACCGGCCGCCCGGCCCGAGGTGTGCGTCCAGGGCGGTTCGGAGCAGCGGCACCACGTCATCGGCCCCCGTGGCGAGCGGGAGGCTGCCCCAGGTCCACAACTGGGCGATGCCGTGCAGATTGGCCAGCAGGGAGCCCGCGACGAGCGCCGCGTCGACGTCCGGCCGCGCTCGGCCCACCAGGTCCACCAGCAGGGAGAACAGCGGGAGACTGGTCTCGCGCAGCCCCAGATGGCCGCTCTCCAGCAGGTCGTGACGGAACATCAGCTCGTGCATCCCGTGGTGGGTGAGCGCGAAGTCCAGATAGACGCGGCCGAGGGCGGCGAGCTGTTCCCGGGGGTCTGCCGCGCCGTCGCCCCTCACCTCGGCCGCGCGGCCCGCGAGGTCGGTGAAGCCACGGCGGGCGATGGCCGACAGCAGCTCCAGATGGGTGGGGAAGTGGCGGCGGGGGGCGCCGTGCGAGACCCCCGCCCGCCGGGCGATCTCCCGCAGGGTCAGGGCCTGGACGCCCTCGGTGTTGACCAGGTCGACACCGACATCGATCAGCCGGGCCCGCAGGCCCGTCTCCGGATCAGCCATAGACACTGTCTACCAGATGTCCGTAGACAGTGTCTACGCGGGAATGCGGGACTCGGCCGCGCGAGTTGTTCGAGGTATGACTCAGGACGCCACGCAGAACGCGCTGCTCGCACTGCTCGCCGAGAGCCACGGCGGGGTGCTGGTCACCCTCAAACGCGACGGCCGGCCCCAGCTGTCGAACGTGACCCACGCCTACGATCCGAAGGACCGCGTCATCCGTGTCTCGCTGACGGACGACCGCGCCAAGACCCGCAATCTGCGCCGGGACCCGCGGGCCTCGTACCACGTGACCAGCGGCGACCGATGGGCCTACACGGTCGCCGAGGGCACGGCCGACCTCACGCCGGTCGCCCAGGACCCCTACGACGAGACGGTCGAGGAACTCGTCCGGCTCTACCGGGACGTCGCGGGCGAGCACCCGGACTGGGACGACTACCGCGCCGCCATGGTCCACGACCGCCGTCTGGTGCTGAAGCTGCGCGTGGAGCGTGCGTACGGCATCCCCAAGGGGGGCAACGAGGGCTAGCTGTATTGCCCTGTGGCGTCGCCCGCGGTACGGGCCTCGATCGCCCGCAGGACGGCCACCATGTCCTCACCGCCGTGCCCCAGTGTCACGGTCTCCTCGAACAGGGCGTGGCAGACGTCCAGCAGCGGCGAGGCCACGCCCGTCGCGCGGGCGGCCTCGGCGATCAGCCGGTTGTTCTTCAGGACGTCGTGGGCCGCCGCCTGGACCGCGAAGTCGCGCGCGTGCAGCTTTGGGGCCTTCATCCTGGAGACGCCGCTGGCCATCGGGCCGGCGTCCAGCACGTCCAGGAACAGGCGCCGGTCCAGACCGTTGCGGTCCGCGAAGTGATAGGCCTCCGAGAGCCCGGTCACCAGTGTGATCAGAAACAGATTGACCGAGAGCTTCATCAGCAGGGCGCCCGGGGCGGGGCCGCAGACGAAGGTCTCGCGGCACAGCGGGGCGAGCAACGGCCGTACGAGGTCCACCGCGGCGTCGTCCCCGGCGAGCATCGCCACCAACTGCCCGTTCTCCGCGGGCGCCCGGGAACCGGAGACCGGCGCCTCGACATACCGCCCGCCGGCCGCGCGGACCTCCGCCTCCAGGTCGCGGGAGTAGCCCGGAGAGGTCGTCCCCATGTGGACGACGACACGTCCGGCGACCCGGGCGGCGAAGCCGGCGGTGCCGCGGCCCAGGGTGGAGTCGATCGCGTGGTCGTCCGCCAGCATGAGGATCACGACATCGGCCTTGGCGAAGACCTCGGCCGGGTCCGCCGCCGTCTCGGCCCCGGCCGCGCGCAGCGACTCGGTGCGGGCCGCCGTGCGGTTCCAGACGATCAGTGGTGTGCCGGAGCGGACCAGCCGGAGCGCCATGGGCTGTCCCATGACCCCGAGACCGATGAAGCCGACGTGCACGATGGACCGCCCTCCATGGGGGTGCCGCTATGACAGTGGTCATAGTAGCGAGCCCTATGACGGCGGTCATAGAGTGGGGCGAATGAGCCGCGGTGAGTCGGGAGGTCGGCGATGGCGGTGTCCGAGCGGGGCCCGCGCGAGCGGATGGTCTTCAGCGCGGCCCAGCTGATCCGGCGCGACGGCGTCACCGCGACCGGAATGCGCGATGTGGCCGCGCACGCGGGCGCCCCGCGCGGCTCGCTCCAGCACTACTTCCCGGGTGGCAAGGAACAACTCGTCAACGAGGCGGTGGCCTGGGCCGGCCGGTACGCGGCCGGGCGTGTGGCGCGCTTCCTCGCGGCACTGTCCGAACCCACACCGAGCGGGCTGTTCGCCGAGATGGTGCGGCAGTGGACGGACGAGTACCGGGCGTCCGGGTTCGAGGGAGGCTGCCCGGTCGCCGCGGCGACCGTGGACTGTGCGCAGTCCACGGACTCCACCCGTGGGGCCGCCGCGGACGCGTTCGCGCGCTGGACGCGCCCGGTGGCCGAGGCGCTGACGGACATGGGGGTCCCGGCGGACCGGGCCGAGTCGCTCGCCACGCTCATGATCAGCGCGCTGGAGGGCGCCTTGCTGATCGCCCGGACCGAACGCGACGAGCGCGCCCTGACGACCGTGGCGCGGGAACTCGGACCACTGCTCGACGCCAGTGCGCAACGGCCGTCGCAGGGCGGCTGATGAGGTCCTAGGCCCCGGGACGCAGGGCGGACGCCCGATGGTCCGGTGATCACCCCACTCCTAGGCTGCTGAACGGGCCCGTTCACCGTTCGTCCCGTCCATGAAGGAGATCCCCCATGCCTGTCGACGGTCACTGTCACATCAGGATCGCCCGTCCCTCCAAGGACCTGGCAGCGGCCGAACGGTTCTGGGTCGCGGGGTTCGGGCTGTCGGTGGTGTACCGCGCCCAAGGCGGTACGGAACCGGGCGAGCACGACCTGCTGATGGTCGGCAGGCCCGAGGCCTCCTGGCATCTCGAACTCGTCCGCGAGGCGGCCCGTCCCGTCATGCCCCGTCCCACGGAGGAGGACCTTCTCGTCGTGTACCTCGACGAGCCGGTGCCGGAGGAACTGGTGGCGCGGCTGGAGGAGCACGGCGGCAAGCGCGTCCTCTCGCCGAACCCGTACTGGAACGAATGGGGCGTCACGATCGAGGACCCGGACGGCTATCGACTGGTGCTGTGCCGGCGGTCCTGGTCCAACGCCTGAGCACGGCGCGCCGTGCCGGGGCGTCCCGTGGCTGCCGCTAGCCTCCGCACGTGATCAATGGGGCGCACATGGTGATCTACTCCCGCGACGCCGAGGCCGACCGGCTCTTCTTCCGCGACGTCCTCGGCTGGGCGCATGTCGACGCCGGGCACGGCTGGCTCGTCTTCAAGGCCCCGCCGGCCGAGGTCGCCTTCCACCCGGCCGAGGGCGAGCCCGAGCATCAACTGATGCTGATGTGCGACGACCTCGACACCACGATGTCCGAACTCGCGGCGAAGGGCGTCGAGTTCACGCGCGGGGTGAGTGAGGCGCGCTGGGGCCGGGTCACCGGTTTCCGGCTTCCGGGAGGGGGCGACATCGGTCTGTACGAGCCGCTCCACCCTGTGGCGCACGCTCTTTGACCCGCGCGTGCTCACACATGAGCACGCGCACCGCGCGCGGACGCCGGACGCATGGCCGGACAGGTCACAGGCATCCGAGCGTGCGGTACGCGTCACGGGTCGTGGCGGCGACCCGCGCCCAGGTGTGCTCGCGGGTGACGAGCGCCCGGCCGGCGGCTCCCCAGGCGTGCCGCGTCCTTGGGCTCTCGAGCAGCATCTCGAGCGCCTCTGCCCAGGCCAGAGGGGATTTCGACGGTATTAGTCGTCCATTCACCCCGGATTCGACCAGTTCTCGCATGGCCGGGACATCACTCGCTACGACGGGGAGACCGCTCGCCATCGCCTCGACCGGCTCGAGAGGGGTGACCAGATGGCAGACGCGCTCGTCGGTGCGCGGCACCGCGAAGACGTCGAGCACGGCATGGTGGTTCCGCACCTGCTGGAGTGGAACCCGGCCGGTGAACAGGACCGTACCGTCCCCGAGGCCGAGCCGCCCGGCAAGCTCCTGGAGCGCACGTCGCTCCGGACCGTCGCCGACCAGCAGCAGCCGCAACGGCACACCCCGGCGGCGCAGTTCGGCACCGGCCTCCAACAGCGTGCCGATGCCCTCGTGACGGGTCAGGCCGCCGACCGTGCCGACGACGTACTCCTCGGGGCCGATACCGAGGCGGGCGCGCAGGGGGCCGCCGTCCGGCAGCGGCTCCAGGAAGAGCGGATCGACGGCGTGCGGCACGACGTGTACCCGCTCCTCGGGCACCCCGCGCGAGACGATCTCCCCCTTCATGGCCTCGCCCGGTGTCATCACCGCATCGGACTCACGCATGCAGTACGTCTCCAACTCGCGTCGTGCGCGGTACGCCGCGTCGCCGCGGGAGCGCCCGCGCGCCTCGGCGAGCCAGCTCTCCTCGCGGAACACGCGCACCTCGTAGACCACGGGAAGGCCGTACGTCTCACGCAGGGCCAGCGCCACCCGGCCGTCGCCGTGATCGCCGGACGCGTGCAGCACAGAGGGGCGCACCCGCTCGACGAGCCGCGCTGCCAACTCCGTGTTGCGCGCCAGCACCGGTCCGGGGCCGTACGGCAGCCACCTCGGCAGCAGCCGGTGCTGGGGCACGCCCTCGAGCAGGTGCAGCGGCCGGGCGTCGAACACCCCCTGGGTCACCGGGAAGCCGATCCGCGTCACCACGTGGGGATCCAGCCCCGCCGCGGACTGGGCGCGAGTCAGTGCCTGGGTGCGCAGGGCCGGGGCCGCCTGCTCATGCGGCACCCCGCGAACGACCAGGTGCAGCACCCGCCCGCGCACGGGCAGAATCGCACGCCCCGGGGGAGCGGGTACGCGTGCGGGAGAGGACTCGTCCGACATCCCGGACGGCGGGGCCTGGAGACGGGCCTCCAGCGGCCGCATGGCGCGGCGGACGGGGGCGGGCAGCAGGCGTACGGCGAGCAGGGCCGCCCGCAGCGGGTTGTGCCGCAGCTCGGCCCAGGCCACCGAAACGGCAAGGGTGAGTGCGCGCACCGGGCGACGGGACATGGCATCAGGCTAGATCGCCCCGGTGACGGCGAGGCAACATGGGTCGGCGTCCACCCGGATGGCGGGCGCGGGGGGCCGGCCCGGACGCGTCCACGCGACCGGCGCACGACAGGCGCACCGGCATCCGCTCCCCATGACGGGCGCACGGGACGGCGCTCGGCACCGCATCACGACGGATGCGGGGGTCACGTATCGGGTTCGAAGTGCGGGACGGCTGTACATCTCGGTGGGTGCACTGCGGTCCCAGGCGGCGGAGCCGGTCCTTCGCACACCGGGCCCCCGCTGCCGCCGTCTCCGTCCGGGTACCCCGCGTTGATGGGACCGATCCCGGGGCGTCACCGCCGTCATCCTTCGTCGGGTGGAGCACCATGACCGAGAGCACGCAGGAATGCATCCACCCGTACGGGGACACCCGCCACCGCGCGCAGGACGACCCCGCGGCCGGCGGCCCGACAACCGGGTTCGACCGGTCGGGCGGCGAACTCCTCCGCGCCCTGCGACTGGGCCAGCTCCTCGCCATCATCGGCGCTCCGGCCGGCCCCCGCACACCGCTCTCGGTGCTGGACGCGGGCTGCGGCAGGGGCTGGTTCGCACGTGCACTGGCCCGGGGTGGCCACCGGGTCGACGCCTTCGACGTCAGTTCCGCGGCCGTCGCGCAGGCCCGTGGCGAAGGCGGCGGCCCGCGTTACGCCGTCGCCGATCTCAGTGGCTGGCGCAGCCCCCGGCCCTACGACGTGGTGCTCTGCCTCGACGTCCTCTTCCACGTCCTCGACGACGATGCCTGGGCGGCGGCGCTGCACAACCTCGCCTCGCTGGTGCGGCCGAGCGGCCGACTGATCGTCACCGACGCGAACCTGGGGGAGTGGGCCGTAGGCGGCGACCGTCTTGTGCACCGGCCCGCCGCCGCGTACCGTGCCGCCCTCGAGCCGCTCGGTCTCCGGCACCGCCACTTCCTCCCTTACGGATTCCGGGAGAACACCTTCGGCTTCCATGTCTTCACGAGGGTCCGCCGGCACCCCTGACCGGCTGGTGTTCAGGCCCGCGCGCGGTCCGCCGTCAGATAGGCGACGACCATGTCGCCGAGCATCCGGCGGTAGTGCTCGCGCCGGCCGGCGGCCACCAGGTCACGGCCGAACAGCGCCCCGAACGTATGCCGGTTGGCGATCCGGAAGAAGCAGAACGAGCTGATCAGCGCGTGCAGGTCGACCGCGTCGACGTCGGCCGTGAACAGCCCCGACTCCCGGCCCGCCGCGAGTATGCGGCCGGTCACCTCCAGGGCCGGCGAGCCGATGCTGTCCAGCTTCTCGGACGCGGCGATGTGCTCGGCACCGCGGATGTTCTCCATGCTGACCAGACGGACGAAGTCGGGGTGCACCTCGTGATGGTCGAACATGACCTCGGCGAGCCGGCGGACGGCCGCGACGGGGTCCAGATGCTCGACGTCCAGCTCCTGCTCGACTCGGCGGACGACTCCGTAGGCCCGCTCCAGGACGGCCGTGAACAACTGCTCCTTGCCCCCGAAGCAGTAATAGATCATCCGCTCGGTGGTGCGGGTCAGGGCGGCTATCTAGTCGACCCGCGCCCCGTCGTACCCGGCGCGCGCGAACTCCCGTGTCGCGACGTCCAGGATCTCGGCCTTCGTGCGGGCGGCGTCGCGGACACGGGCGCGCGGTGGTGCCGGTTCGTCGACGCTGGTCATCGGGTTCCTCCGGACGAAGGACGGGCCGCCGCACGGCGCGTCGGCAGCCGGCGATTGTAGGAGCCCGGTCCTGCCGCGCTCCCGAGGAGGACCCGGTGTGCCGACCGGCGGCTTCGGGCCTGGGCCCCGGACCCCGGCGGCCGGGGAGCGAGAGGTCGGAGGCCGGTCCGTCCCCGTGGACCCGTGGACGAACCGGCCTCGTTGTTCCCTACTTCGACGCAGAGAGCGCCCGGTGGGGGGTCTCGGTGGTGCCCGCTGCGTTCCATTCCGCGATCACGGGCCAGTCGTGCTCGGTGGACAGCCGGCTGACCGTCCCCGTCCGGAGCTGGAACAGCCGTCCCTCGGCGG
>NZ_LMWH01000012.1 GCF_001507435.1 Streptomyces sp. NRRL F-5122 | reverse complement strand
GTCGGGCAGGACTCCCAGCACCGGGCCGCCCGGCAGTTCACGGATGCTGTGGCTGCCGTCGTCGCGTGCGTACAGCAGCGGCACATGGCCGGCGCTGGCTCCGGTGACTCGTCCGTTGCCCGGGTCGATGTACAGCATGGTGCAGCTGGCGAATCGTGCCGCCTGCATGGTGAGGAGCAACTCGTTGGTGCGCATCAGCACGGATGTGGGATCGGGTGCGTGGGCGGCGATCGCGCGCATGGAGGCGCGTACCTGTCCCATGGCCGCGGCGGCGTCCACATCGTGTCCTTGGGCGTCACCGATCTCCAGGGCGACGGCGCCGTCGGGCGTGACGAAGGCGTCGTACCAGTCTCCGCCGATGTCGAGCCCGTCTCGGCTGGGGCGGTAGCGGGCGGCGACCTCCAGTCCTGGCAGGTGCTCGGGCAGCGTGGGGAGCATGGTCTGCTGGAGCGCCGTGGCCAGCTCGATTCGTGCCTCTTGCAACCTGACGCGCTTGAGTGCTTGGCCTGCAAGGTCGGCAAGAGTGCACATGAGGGCCCGCTCATCCGGAGAGGACCGGTGCTCGCTGTCGTAGGTCACCAACCAGGCCCCGAGCGGCTGATCGCCGCCCGGACTGAGGGAAGTGATCGAGATAGCGCAACCGGAGTCGAGCTGGTCGAAGTACGGCACCATGGCCCCGTGCGGCCAGCGGCGGATGTAGTCTTCCTGGTTGCGAATGAACTGCGGCTCGCCGGTGCGGATCACGTAGGGCGGCGGGCTGGGGGCATCCAGTGGCAGGCCGTGCATGGCGGCCACCGGTAGCGGGATCCCGGCATCGGAGCAGACGCACAGGCGGCCTTCTGTGACGAGCGCCAAGGCGGCGCCGCTGCCACCGAAGGTCGCGGCGAGCCGGGTTAGCACGACCTGCTGTATTTCTTGCTCTGTCACTGCGGTCATCAAGGCGGACGAGAAGGCGGCGATCTCGTCGGCGCGCTGACGCTCAGCACTCAGCGCGACCAATGCTCTACGTCGGCGTGCTTCCCACTTGGTGTCGTCACGGATCACTCCGAAGACCTGCTCGGGGCCCCCATACCCTAGAAGGACACGACGGGCCTGGCAGACCAGGAGAAGCCAGCCATCGCACTCGGTGAAGAATCGAACCTGATCCAGGGGGACCGGGCGACCATCGAAGGCACGAGCCGTCGCAGAGCCCGGCGGTCATCGGGGTGGACTCGCCGCACCACCTCGGACAACGAGAGGAAGGCCTTTGGGAACAGCGCTGCCAAGGAAGGTGCGCCACCGAGCCATTCCAGCTCGCGCTCCTGGGGTGAATAGATGCACAAGCCGAGATTCGCAGCCTTGGCCGCCAGACGGAACGGGATCAACAGGCCGCCCCGGTCGTTTCCCGCTTCCAGCGAGTGCATCCACACCAGCGGCTCGTCACCTTCGGGGTCGTTCACATGTCGCGCCTCGACAAGACAGACGACCGATGCTGTCTCCGGGCCGAGGAACTCCAGCACCCGCATCGCGCCGTGTCCGTCGTGGCGGCGTGAGCCACGAGACTCTCGACCGAAGTCAGTTGGCTTGCGGGTAACAGATCACCGAAGCCATGCCCCAGACACTGCTCCACCGACCTGCCCAGTGCCCTGGCCATCGCAGTATTGAGGCTGAGGACGGCTCCGTCCAGGGCCACGAGAGCCGACGGGGTGGGCCTTTGCAGGAGTTCGTCTGAGGCGTCCATCTGCGGCTCCCTGACGTATACCAAAACAGCCTTTTCAATGATATTCGGGATTCCTTCGCAATGACTGTGTCTGACCGGCTGCGCTGAGTGACGATGGCAGGGAACCCGCTGGAAACGGTGGGCAGCGGCTTGTGAAGAGGAGTGCGACCGGCTGTTCAGCCGTGTCACCCGGCTTCGCCTCACGCAGTCCCGCAATCCGTCACAGGGAGGCGCGAGCCGACTACGCACCTTCGTGCCTGCACGCCAGCAAGCGCGTCGCGTGGCCGCATGAGACGCGGGTCCGTGGTGCGGCCAGACGCACCTGCCAGGCAAACCGTGTGAGAACACCCGACTGGGCATGGCTCCGGCGCACTACGCTCGCCGGTCGGCGCATCACTGGCCGCACGGCCTGAAGCCGGCGTGCGGACCGGTTCCGCTCCTGTCCCTCGCCTTCGCGCGCAGGAGAACGAGAGGCCAAGCACGTAGGCCCGGCGCTGACCCCGTGCACTCAGCGTCTACCAAGGGTCTATAGGCCTTCCGCAGGGCAACTCGACGGTGGAAGCTGGCAGCGCCCCATTGACGCTCGCAAGGAGGACACCCCGTGGTGCTTGGGTTGCCCGATACGGTACGAGCCTGTCTCTTCGACCTCGATGGCGTCATCACCGATACCGCCGCCGTCCATGCTGCGACCTGGAAAGAGACGTTTGACGCGCTTCTCCAGGAGCATGAGGGCGCTGGTTTCCGCCCCTTCACCGTAGAAACGGACTACCGCAAGCTCGTTGACGGGCGACCGAGGGCCGACGGTGTGCGGGCTTTCCTCACTTCGCGCGGCATCGAACTGCCCGATGGCGCCCCCGACGCCCCTATGGGGTTGGACACGGTGCATGGCCTGGGACGTTGGAAGAGCGCCCTGTTCGAGGCCAGGATCCGCAGTGAAGGCGTCACCGTTTGCCAGGACACCATGGCCTACCTCGCAGCAGCCCGCGACCGAGGGCTGCTTACCGCAGTCGTCACCTCCAGCGCCAACTGCCGCGAAGTCTTGAGGTCCGCGGGCGCGGAGACTCTCTTCGACGCGTGGATCGACGGCCTCGTAGCCGCGAAGCGGGGGTTGCGGGGAAAACCCTACCCGGACACGTTCCTGGCTGCGGCTCGAGACTTGGGCCAGCGCCCGTCCGAATGCGCGGTCTTCGAGGATGCACTGGCAGGCATGGACGCCGGGAGGTCGGGACACTTCGGCTGGGTAGTCGGCATCGACAGGGTGAGCCAGGCCAGCGCGCTATACGCCCACGGTGCCGACACAGTCGTTGCAGACCTTGCGACCCTCATCGACACCGCGGACAGGCGGCCCCTGCTGTGATCGACCAATACCCCTACGTGTGCCGAGAGCAACATGAACCTCCATGCCAGATGGGTTGACGGGTGACGCCGAGGGGGCTGCGCATCGCACCCGGCGCGCGGGGGTGTCCTCAGCCTGGCCATGAAGGCGGGGCGAGGTGACTGTCCACGCCACTCAGACACCGACACCGCTGTCCATGCCGCGCTCAGGGTTGCTGGCCAAAGAGGCGACCCTCCCTTCCTCTTGGTTCAGAAGCGTCCTTTAAGGCCGGACCTGACAGCGGCAGAGGATTGTGCAGGCAGGCCTCACCGGAGGGCTCCCACAGGATCTGACACAGCAAGACGGCCCAGGCAGCCACCAATTGGAGGCAAGGCTGCGCAGGCGGCCTCGTTCGCAGTGCGACCGAAGACAGGGCCCGCGCCCGCCCGTTGACCGCGCATAGACGAGCCGTAGATCGGCTGTTGGTTAGCTGGAGTGCAGCAGGCAGCAAGGGAAGAGACAACCCGGAAGCGACGCCGGCCCACGAGCCGGGCAATTACCCGGACACACGGAGGCGCAACGAATGGCGGCTGAGAGCCAGGGCGAGAAGCCGGCAGCCGAGGCCTCAATTGTCCCTCAGGCAGTGCTGGAGACATCGGAACCTGCTGCGACATTCCTCCTCGCTACCCTGGATGACGGAGGAGGGGAGCAGGCCCGTCAGCTGCTCGTTAAGCTTCCCTCACTGGTTCGCGCCGTCCTTTCGCGGGCTTCAGGTAGTCGCCTCACCTGTGTCGCCGGGATTGGGTCCGACGCTTGGGACCGCCTGTTCGCCGGTCAGCGCCCCGTCCAGTTGCACCCCTTCCGTGAGATCGCCGGAGACGGGCGGCGGGCCGTCGCCACTCCTGCCGACCTCCTCTTCCACATCCGGGCGACGAGCAGCGACCTCTGCTTCGAACTGGCTGTCGAAATCGTCAGCCGCCTGAAGGGCGCCGCCACGGTCGTTGACGAAGTCGTCGGGTTCAAGTACTTCGGCGAACTGGACCTCCTGGGTTTCGCTGACGGCACGGAAAACCCAACAGGGCAGGCGGCCTCCACATCGGTCCTCGTCGGGGACGAGGACCGATGCTTCGCGGGCGGCGCTTATGTCGTGGTCCAGAAGTACCTGCACGACCTCGACAGCTGGAACGCACTGCCCGTGGAGCAACAGCAGAGGATCATCGGCCGCACGAAGGCAACCAACATCGAACTGGACGACGCCACCCAGGAGCCCGACTCCCACGTGGCTCTCAACAAGGTCCTCCGATCAGACGGTTCCGAACAGCAGATCCTCCGCTTCAACATGCCTTTCGGTAGTGCCGCGAAAAACGAGTACGGCACGTATTTCATCGGGTACACACGCGCGCCGTCGGTCATCGAGCAGATGCTGCGCAACATGTTCCTCGGCACCGCCACCGCCAGCCACGACAGAATCCTGGACTTCTCCCAAGCCGTCACCGGAGCACTCTTCTTCGTCCCTAGCCAAACCTTTCTTGACAACTACCTCAGCCGGGCTGCTCCCAGTCCTCCAACCACGCCGCCCGCCCACGGCGGAACCGAGCACGGTTCTCTCGGCATCGGCAGCCTCGGAAGGGGCCCTTCCATATGAACAACCTGCACCGCCAGCTCGCCCCCATGTCAGATGCAGCGTGGGCCGATCTTGAGGCCGAGGCCCGCCGGACATTCAAGGCGCATGTCGCCGGCCGGCGCCTCGTGGACGTTCCCGAAGCTGGTGGAGTCGAGCTAGCTGCAGTCGCCACCGGCCACAGCGAGCCCGTCAGCACACCAGATGAGACGGTGCACGCCAGACTGAGGACCTCCAAACCGCTTGTTGAGCTGCGGGTGCCCTTCAGCTTGAGTCGCCAGCAGATCGACGACGTCGAGAGAGGTGCACGGGACGCCGACTGGCAGCCCGTGAAGGACGCAGCCAGGCGCATCGCCTTCGCTGAGGACCACATAATCTTCGAAGGACTCTCAGGAGCAGGGATCGAGGGACTGCGTAGCAGCTCGCCCTATGCACCCCTGGCATTGCCAGTCGATGCGCGCGAGTACCCCGAAGCGGTCGCAAGAGCAGTCTCCACGCTCAGGCTCTCCGGCGTCGAAGGCCCATACGCGCTCGCGCTCAGCGCGAGCGCGTACGAGGCTGTGAGCGAGACGTCCGACCACGGCCATCCCGTCCGAACGCATATCGCACGCCTGCTGGAGGGGGACATTATCTGGGCGCCCGCCACCGCCGGTGCCTTCCTCGTGACGACCCGAGGAGGCGACTTCACCCTCCGCCTTGGACAAGACCTCTCGATCGGTTACCTCTCCCACGACACCGAGTCGGTCCAGCTCTACTTCCAGGAGACGCTCACCTTCCTCGTGCACACCGCTGAGGCGGCCGTCCCGCTCGCTGGCAAGTGAAGGACTCCAGAGCCAGGTCGAACACGGTTAGCGAGGAGCCCCGCAGACTGCGGCCGGCACCGGCTCCGAGCTGACGGTCCTCAGGCCTGAGAGGTCGACTTATGGCCATCAAGATCTACAACACACTGGCAAGACAGAAAGAAGCGTTCGCTCCGATGAGCGACGGGGTTGTGAAGATGTTCGTCTGTGGGCCGACCGTCTACGGCCCAAGCCACGTCGGCCACGCCAAGACGTACACGCAGTTCGACTTCATCGCGCGGTACTTCCGCAGAGCCGGCTACTCCGTCACTTACGTCCAGAACATCACCGACATCGACGACAAAATCATTCGCCGTGCGGGCGAGATCGGAGTCGAGCCCCACGAGCTGGCGGCAGAGTTCGAGGCGCGCCACCTCGCGGACATGGCTGCGCTGCACAACGACAACGTCGACAGGTACGCACGCGCACACGATCATATAGACGGCATCGTCGCGCAGGTGCAGGAGCTGATCCGGCGTGGCCACGCGTACGAAGTCCACGGCAGCTGGTACTTCGACCTTGCCACGTTCCCTGCATACGGGAAGCTTTCCAGGCGGCGGGCCGCACAAGGAGATGCTTCCGTGTCGCGGATCGACGAGGACGCCGGCAAGAGGAACCCGGGCGACTTTGCCCTGTGGAAGGCACGAAAGCCGGGAGAGCCGTTCTGGACAACCGCCCTCGGCCAGGGCCGCCCCGGCTGGCACATCGAGGACACTGCCATCACGGAAGCGCTTTTCGGTCCTCAGCACGATGTCCACGGAGGCGCAGAGGACCTGATGTTTCCCCACCACGAGGCCGAGATCGCACAGATGGAGGCAGGGTCTGGCAAGTCCCCGCTCGCCCGGTACTGGATGCACACCGGGCTGCTTCGCGCTGGTGGGGCGAAGATGTCGAAGAGCACGGGCAACACCCAGTCCATCCAGCAGGCGTTGAGGGACAACAGCTACCGCACGCTGCGGTACGCATTCCTAAGCCAGCACTACCGCTCACCGATGGAGCTCAGCGAAGCGGCCCTCAGCAACGCCCGAGGCGCTCGCATGCGAGTTGAGAACTTCTACCGTGCCGTCGACCCGTGCCGCAGAGACAGCAAGATAAGCGTCACACTGGCAGAAGAGGCCAAGAACCGTATCTACAACAGGCTCGACGACGACTTCGATACGCCAGGTGCTCTCGCAGCCCTGTTCGGCTTCATCCGCGATCAGAACCGCAGCAAAGAGGTGCCCGGGCCCGCGGCGCAGGAGCTCATCGAAGGCGTTGAGGAGCTTTTCGACACCTTCGCGCTCGTCGACAAGCCGCGCGGCAACGAGGCAGAGATAGGCAGGTTGTTGGAAAGACGTCAGCAGTTGAGGCAGGAGCAGAGGTATGCCGAGGCGGACGCTCTCAGAGATGTGCTGCGGGAGCTTGGGGTGGTCGTCGAGGATGGGCCTCAGGCCACGCGGTGGCGGAGGACGTGACCCGCAAGCCTGATGCGTCGGCCTGCAGGTGTCGGTGAGGGATGCGGTCGCCAGGATAGGGTCCGTCCGCCGGACGGACCGTCGGAGGTACCTCATCGCACTACCCAGGCTGCTTTTGAGTAGATGCCGCTCTTGGCGACCTGTACGTGCACATGGCGTCCCATGAGCGTCTACGCATCACTGCCGGCTCTGCCCTCGATGCAGGCTTGTGGGACCGTGTGCTGCAGGTAGCGACCTGCTGACGACGGAGAGTGAGCAGAGAATCTACCTCTCGGGCACTCTGAACCGGACGGATCCAAGGATTGGCCCGTTGACCGGGTACCGGGAAGTTGTGCGACAGACGTGGCGGCCGCCCGATGCCGGTGCCGGAACCCTACCGAGCGAGGAACCCTACAAGGCGCTCGGTGAGGCTTACCTGGCTCTGATCGCAAGCCGCAGCAGTCTCATTTTGCGGCAGGGAGTGCACCGTGACAGACCGCCGACCTGCGGTGCCGGATTGCCTCCCGTAGGCGACGATGAGCTCGTTGCTCCTCGCGGCGACGGAGCAAGTTCGGAGTGGCCTTCGAATCGCGCGACCGCGCAGCCACCCTCCAGCAGCTCTGGGACAAGATCAACCCGCGTATCCTCCGAACTCCGCGTGGCTCGACGGTGTCAGTAGGCAGGCGGTAACCCTGAGACGTCGCGTTCGACTGAACGCTGACCTTCGAGATCTGCCGTAGCTCCCTGGCCCCCCAGGCAGAGATCGATAGGAACGCGCGGTCAACGTCGCGGGGGAGTAGGCCGTTTCCTTCGGATCACCTCGCTGACCAGATGAAGATGGCGGCGAGGTGTAGTCCGGCGAGGTAGATGGTGGTGGTCTTGTCGTAGCGAGTGGCCAGGCCACGCCATTGCTTGAGTTTGTTGATGCACCGCTCAGCAGTGTTCCGCTGCTTGTAGGCGTCGCGATCGAAGGCCGGCGGGCGGCCGCCGCGACTGCCCAGGCGCTTGCGGTTGGTGACCTGGTCCGCGGGTTCCGGGATGACTGCCCGGAACCCGCGCCGCTGCAGGTGAGAGCGGATCGCGCGGGACGAGTAGGCCGTGTCGGCAAGGACCGCATCCGGAGTGATCCTGGGGCGGCCGATGCGCCGGGGCACTCGTAGTCGGGTCATGACCTGGCCGAATGCGGGTGCGTCACCGGCCTGGCCTGGCGTGAGGACGAAGGCGGGCGGTCGGCAGCGGCCGTCGGCGGCGAGGTGAATCTTGGTGGTCAGTCGGCCGCGGGAACGTCTGAGGGCATGGTCGACTGGCTCGCCTACTGGGGCCCCTTTTGGCGGGCCCCGGCGGCGTGCTGGTGAGCGCGGACGATCGTGGAGTCGACCGAGACGACCCAGTCGAGGTTGCCTTCGGTGTCCGCTTGGGCGAGGAGGGCGGTGAAGACCTTTTCCCAGGTGCCGTCCGTGGCCCACTTCCGCAGCCGGTTGTGGGCGCCCTTCCACGTCCCGAAGTGCTCGGGCAGGTCCATCCACGGGGTCCCGGTGCGGTACTTGAACGCGATCGCGTCGATCACCTGCCGGTGATCTCGCCACCGGCCGCCCCGCTTCGGCATCCGGTCAGGCAACAACGGCTCTATGCGGGTCCACTGGGCGTCAGTCAACGACACACATCAACCAACGATCCGATGATCCGAAGGCGACGATCTAATCGCCCGAGAAGGCAATCCGGAGCTCTCGGTCGGTACGACACCGCTGGCCCCAGGCCAGTAGCGTCGTCACGACCTCGTGCTCGCCAATACCCAGAGGCGCGAGGTCCAGAGCTTCCAACTCCGGCACCATCTGGTCTACTGCCTCACCACGCAGGGTGGTGTCCCCGTACGGCTCGATGCGGGCCAGGCCGGGAACCTGGTGCCGACCGAGCCGTTCAACGGCCATGAAGAACTCATCGTTGTCATCGACCAACCGCTCCAGCACCCCTGCTGGAGGCCGGGCCCAGGCTTTCGCCCGGTCCGAGACACAGAGCCCCCTCGACGCAGCTCGACTACTAGCGTCATTTCTGCCCCTCCGCTCCGGTGCACGCCTCGCATCACGCAGCACAGGCCGATTCTCCCTGATCCGAAGGAAACGCCCTAGCACCCGCGGGCTGCCTACGATCACTTTGGGCCGCGGGTATCGCTCAGACCATTAATCCTTTTCCACTTGTTGTCTCCTAGCACCGCGTCGTGCGATTGGACGCCTTCTAGCGAGTACACCGGGGTGCAGAAGTCAAGCGCAAGCTGTCCGGAACGGAGTCCACGGCTAAACATGCCGGAGGTTTGCCTCCGAGGTAAATGGACTTTATGGTCCAGTATAGACTTCGCTGGTCCCTATGAGGGTAACCTTGCCAACGTGGCAGGACAGGTGCGTGATAACGGCGATTCCCGGCTGACCGAGCGAGGTCGGGCGACTCGTGAGCGCATCCTGAGAGCTGCTGCGGACATGATGCACGTCAGAGGCGTCGCTCTCACGACTCTTGACGATGTCAGGACGGCCAGCGGAACGAGTAAGTCGCAGCTGTACCGCCACTACCCCGACAAGGACGCGCTGGTGCGGGACGTTGTCGCATTGCAGGCTGCGGAAGTACTCGAAGCCCAGCACCGACACTTGCAGCGACTCGACTCTTTCCGCGGACTGGAGCGCTGGCGTGACGTGCTTGTCGAGCGCAGCGCCCTACGCAATGGGGCCTACGGCTGCCCGCTCGGCTCCCTGGCCAGCGAGCTGGCCGATCAGGACGAAGAGGCACGCAAGGCGATGGCCCGGCACTTCGCGACTTGGGAAGCCCTCCTCGAAGCGGGGTTCGCAAGAATGAGGGACTCGGGGGTCCTCCGCGCAGACGTCGATGCCGGTTGGCTCGCCACCGGCCTCATGGCCGCGCTGCAGGGTGGGTATCTTCTTGCCCAAACTGCACAGAACGTCAAGCCAATGCGCATCGCCCTCGACATGGCAATCGCCCACGTTAAGACGTACGCGCCCCCCGCCGCCAATGCGGCGCCGGAGGCTGGTTCCAGCACGCGCTAGGGGCACTACGGAATGTCCGTAGAACCTTTTGTTCGTTGGCCTGCTCATTGTTGCTGTCATGAACGGGTCAATGAATTGTTGACGGAGACTGGGCCATTGCGGCTCATTCGTGGATGGGCCGTCCGGTACGGGACCGCCGCCATGTCCTCAATGGGATTCTGTGGAAGGCGGGTTGGCGAGATCTGCCTGAGCGGTCTGGCATGTGAACGCCAGCATGTGAGCGCTCCTGTCGCTGGTCTGCAGACGGAACATGGGAGCAGTTCCTGGCTCGCAGGCAGCGGCACTGGGGCGCCGTCCACAACCTCCCCGGACAGAACAACTAGGCGGTGGTATGTATCGACTCGACCACGGTGCAAGCTCATCCGTGGTGTGGCTGGAAGTCCGAAAAGGCGGCTCTGGGCGGGCGAGGGGGTCGGCCGGGACCTAGGCGGGTTGAAGGCGAAGACTTCATCTCCTGCGATGGACCGGGTCGGCCGCTGCCCTTCAGCCTCACCGCGGGCAACGTGAACGACTTCACCTAGTTCGAACCTGTCATAGCTGGTATGCGCATCACCTGCAGCAGGCCCGGTCAGCCTCGCATCATACTGGACCTGTTGGTCCTGATCAAGGAGTGAGATCCGTGCGCCTCGAGCTACCCAAGGGCGCTAACGGCGAGGTTACAGGCGTTGAAGTTCCCGCAAAGAGTGGGCTCCCTGACATGGAACGGGACTATCTAGTCCGGAAAATTTGAGCGTCCTGAGGTACGTTTGGGGTAAGTGGTCCCCCCGCGGGACAGTCAGGCAACCCACTCTCACAAGGCCTCAGGGCGGTAGGAGCCATGCGCGCAGGCATCCAGTTCTCGGTCCTCGGCCCGGTTCGACTGCTGAGGCAGGGGGTGGAGGAGGTGGCGGGGCAGCCGAGGCAGTGTGCGGTTCT
>NZ_LMWH01000011.1 GCF_001507435.1 Streptomyces sp. NRRL F-5122 | reverse complement strand
GAGATTGACGTACTCCATCGGCCTGCGCCCCCGCTCCTGGCTTCCTGCTGGCCGATGAATCATCGCACAGACTCACCAAATGAGATGACGTCTAAGGCGGCGGCCGGTAATCCGGTGACCTGCTCCAGTGCCACACGGGTTGCCGACTTCGGCCACCGGACCCGGCCAGCCTTCCAGTCGCGGACCGATGACCCATCAAGGCCGCCAGGTCTCCCCGTTAGCGTCTCGATGGCCCCATTTACCGCTTCGGCCAAGGAGTTGGAGCTATGGCCGTGCTCATCCATCCACGCCGCGAGTTCCGTGTTACGCGTGGGTTCCATACACGCACGGTAGTCCTGAAGCGCCACACTGTCAGGTAAAGCGGAAGTCAAATCGCCCTAGGGAGTGCATGCGATCAGAGTTCCTTCGCCCTAATCGTCCTTCCCGGGAGGGGAGTTAGCTGATTGCACGAGTGGCGGACCGTGGTGTTTTTCCTTCACGTTCGGTCAGCCTCTGCCCCCTTGCCGAGGACGTGATGACGACGACAGCCCTACGGACGCATCGTGCGGCCTCAGAGCACGACGGGAACGTGATGAGCGCACGTTTCAGCATTGCCCGCCGCAACGGCCCGCTTCGCCCCGAAGACGCATGTCAGGCGGGAGCGACGCGGCGTATAGCTGCATGCCGACTGAGGGCCTGTGGCATGCAGGCGATGACGGATGACGTCATGCTCATCGTGTCTGAACTTGTCACCAACGCTGTCCTGCACAGCACCGGCTCGCTGGTGTCGCTTGAGATGAGCATCGAAGCGGGACACCTGCGCATCGAGGTACGAGGCGACGCCCCGGCTCAAGTCGAAGTCCAGGACGCTGCCCCTGATGCAGAAGCCGGACGCGGACTCCAGATCGTGCAGGCCCTCGTCGAAGCCCACGACGGGCGATGGGGGACGGGCGACGAGGGCGCAACCACCTGGTGCTTACTGTCCCTCGCGGGGGCCCGGCGATGACAGCGACTCGGGATCGAGCTCGGCCGGCGGTCACCTGGACGCCTCCTCTCGATAGCGAAGCCCTGTCCCATCTCCTCACGAAGATCCACGCGTGGGAGGCGTACGACGGGGAGGCGCTCCTCGACGACGTGGCGACCGTGCTGGACGAGGTCATCCCCGAAGAGGAGCACGTCGAGGACCTTGCGGAGCGTCTCCGCAGCCACCTGCAGCGCCTCGTGCATATTGCTGTCGCCGCGGAAACGGAGCGGGACGAACAAACCGCCCGAGTCATCGAACAGGCCCGCGCGGTTCGCGCCAAGGCCCTGCCAGGCGATCCCCGGAAGGCCGTCGGCCACCTACGCCGACTTGGCTGGACCGTCAACGAGCTTATGGAACGCCTGGTGGCCACGAGATGCTTGAAGGAGGCGGCGTGATCACCCGCCCGCTCCCCTACAGCCCGTACCCGCGCTCTTCAGGAGAAAGGGCGAGCGGCACGAGGCCCGCGGATCCGGGCCTGATCCCTTTCGTCACCCAGCGGGAAGGGGAGGAAGCCGCTCCCAACAACCTGTTCCTCGAAAAGGCAGCGGTGAGGCAGCACCGCCTCCGCTACCAGGACGAAGACCCCCGAGACCGAGACCACCGTGGCGTGCTGTGGGCACGGTGCAGCCTCAACCCGGTGGACGGGCGCTTACAGCCCACTGGGGCGCCTCAATGGAAGCTGATGCACCCGCTTCGCCAGAGGCTGACGATGCAGGCCATGCGCTGCCAAGTGTGCGCACAGCCCGCCAAGACGCCCCTCGGGTACTTCTTCCTCGCCGGGCCCCACGACATCGACACCAGCGAGCCGCCGGTTCTCACGAGCCAGCCCCCTGTGTGCGCCAAGCACGTGCGTATGGCCATCCGCCTGTGCCCGCACCTGCGCAGGGACACCACCGTCTTCCTTGCCCGCAGCGCTCCCCTGTACGGGGTGCTAGGCGTCGTCTACGGCTACGGCCAGGGGGGCGTGCACGTCGTGGCGTGCCCTGACTCCCCTCTGCCCTACGGACACCCGAACCTGGACACCTTCCTCGCCTCGCAGCTCGTACGCCGACTCACCATCTACCGAGTCGTCGGCCTGGACGAACTGGCGAACGTGATGGGCCAGGTCACCTGAACCTGTCCGGTGGCCCCGATGTCCCCGGCCGCGGCCAAAGGACAGATCCACTACCGGCGCGAGGGGATGTTTCCTCACGCCGGGGCTCGGCCCCTCCGCACGACGTGCGAAGGGTTTCCAGATCGATCGCTCACTGGAGGACACATGAGCGCAGCAACGTTGATCCCCTTCGGCGCCCGGGAAGCCGCACCTCCGTGCCTGGTCACCACCTCGATCAAGGGCGTGACGTACAACGAGGCCCGTCAGTTGAACGTCCAAGCTGACGGAACTCCCTGGCACACGTCGGACCTGGCGGCCTCGACGACCGACACCAACCAGGACGGCCGCGGCGACGACGTCACCGACCCGTACTTCTCGCCCGCGTCATGACCGCCGCCGCCCGCCCTGTACTCGTCGTCGCTGAGCAACTCGACGCGTCAGCGGACATGGTCGTCGACCAGCTCAATCAGCGCGATGTTCCCGTGCTGCGCTTCGACGCCGCAGTGTTTCCACAGCAGCTCACGCTCACGGTCGGTCATGCACCTACGGAGCCGGGCTGGAAGGGAATCCTTGACGACGGGCGCCGGACGGCGCGGCTTGAGGACGTCCGGGCTGTCTACTGGAGGCGGCCCGGACGCCCCGTCATCGCCGCCGCCGTCCCCGAGCCCTATACCACCTGGGCACAGAACCAAGCCGATGCCGCGCTGCTCAACGTGTTCGCGGCCCTGCCCGGCGCGCGGTGGATCAACAATCCGCACTCCGACCGGGTCGCCGCACACAAGCCGCAGCAGCTCGTTGCCGCCACCCGCTGCGGGCTCCGCGTGCCTCGCAGCCTCATCACCAACGACCCCGATGCCGCTCGCGACTTCGCGAAGCAAATCAACGGGCCACTGATCTGCAAGTCGGTCCTGGGCGGACGCCTGCCGGTAGACGAAGACCGCGAACTCATGGTGGCCACCCACTACGTGGACCCTGCCGCCTTCGACGACGGCATCCGCGCCACGGCCCACTACTTCCAGGAAGCCATTCCGAAGGCCTACGAGGTGCGTCTCGTCGCCGTCGCCGACAAGGTATTCGGCGGCACCCTTCACACCACCTCGGAGAAGGCACGTACCGACTGGCGCACCGACTACGAGCACATCGAGTACGGCACGGTGGACGTACCCGAGGACATTGCAACAGCGGTCCGGGGCTTCCTGGCCTACTACGGCATCGTGTTCGGTAGCTTCGACTTCGCCGTCACCCCCACTGGAGACTGGGTGTTCTTCGAGAACAACCCGTCAGGCACATGGGCCTGGGTAGAGAACCGCACCGGCCTGCCGATCGCCGCCGCACACGCCGACTACTTGCGAGGAACCTGCGAATGACCTGGCTGGACAACGACACCGCGGCCGCGTTGCGGCGGGAATTCGCCGCTGCCCTCGACCCAGCACGCACCAGCGCGTGGACGGACGCCTTCGCCGCCGTCCCTCGCCATGCCTTCGTGCCCACCTACTACAACCAGGACAGGGCCGGCACGTGGCAGCGCATTGGCCCGGAAAACCCGAGATACCTCGAGTCCGTGTACTCCGACCACGCGCTGACCACCCAACTCGATCAGCAGGGCTTCCCCATCAGCTCCTCCAGCGAGCCGAGCGTCATGCTCGCCATGCTCGAAGCACTCGATGCACACCCGGGCGACGCAGTGCTCGAGTTGGGCACAGGCACCGGCTACAACGCTGCCCTCCTGTCTTACCGGCTCGGGGAGGCGAACATCACCACTATTGACATCGACCCGGCGCTCACCAGCGCGGCGGCACAGCGCCTGGCGGATCTGGGTCTGCACCCGTTCATCACCACCGGTGACGGCGCACGCGGCTGGAAGGATCGCGCGCCCTATCAGCGGTTCCTCGCCACTGCCGCACTTCGTGCGATCCCGACCGCGTTCCTCGAGCAGGCTGCGCCGGGCGCGATCATCGTGGCCCCGATCGGGTATGGCATTTTGCGAGCCACCGTGACCGCGCCTGGCCATGGCACCGGGTGGTTCCTCCCGATCCCCGCGCACTTCATGCCCCGCCGCATCCCGTCTGTGCCACCCGCCTTCGACGAGGCACGGGAAGCCGAACCCATCCAGACCAAAACACCGCCTGGCGACATCCTGGACCGCCTGAGGTTTCCCCTTTCGCTGGCACTGCCCGGACACACCACGTGCTCCTGGCGTGGTGAGGATGGAGCGGTGGCTGCAGTTGGCATCTGGATGGAGGATGGGTCGACCGCAACTGCCCACGCCTCGGGGGCGGTTCGCCAGGTCGGGCCGCGCCGTCTGTGGGACACCATCGAGGACCTCGCCGAGACTTTCGACGGTGAACCGCGGCGCCAGGACTTCCACGTCAACATCACACCCAGCCGCCAAACCGTCTGGTACCAGACGCCGGACGGACCCTGCTGGGAGCTCCCGCAACCCTCCTGATCCCCTGCTCGCCACCACAGACGTCCGCTGCCCGCTCGCCAGCGGGTGCCCCAAACTGTTTGGTCAGGCCGTTGGGGTAGCCTGCGGGTCCGCGGTGCACCGAAGAAGGCCGTACGTGGGCAATGCACCATCTGGCTGGAAATTCAGCGGAAGACCGGCGGCCATCAGCTGAGTGGCCTCGACCGCCAGGACAAAGGTGCAGCTGCTGGTGCTGGTGGAGAGCGACACGGCTCCCGAGAATCCTCTGTGGTCGACTCTCCTTGCTGCTGTCGGTGACGGCGCCGCGCTATGCCTTCACCGCGACGTCTCCAACCGTCTCAGCCGACCGCCCGTCAGTGACGCCGACCTCATCAACCGGCTCGCTGCCGAGTGCGCCCAACTCCACCGCCGTGGTGGCTGGGGCCTACGGCATGCTAGTGGTGCTGATGCCGGGCGCGGCGTAGGTACCGAGGCATGCGTGCGGGGGCGGTGACCGCCCCCGCACCGAAAGAAGTAGCCGCTGACCACTTCGGCACCGCAATAGCAGCGCCTCCGCAGGGCAGGCCGGAGCGGCGAGCACGCGGTTCCGCCCCCGGAAAGAGGCACGGCCTTGCGGAGACTTTCAGGGGAAGTGCTAGAGCAACATCTGCCCCATCTCCAACAGCATGAACCGCTTAGGGCGCCCTTTCACGGCCTCCGCCCGGCCAGCCTCGGCTTGTGGGTTGCTTCCTTCGCCGGGTGATGCCGGAGGTGGTCTGTAGGAGAGCGCTGAGACGCGCAGAGGGCCCGTGCCGTCTGTGTCCGGCACGGACCCTCGCAATAGTCTCTCACGCGGCGCCGTGCGTGCTTGTGCTCTCGGGCGGCCTCGGTGAGGCAGTAGGAGGTCCACCATTGTTTGACGTCGATGGTGCGGGCCAGCGAGCCGAGGAGGTCGGCCAGCATCAGCAGCAGGACCGGGTGCGGGCAGGCGGTGAACCACCGGGCGGCAGCTCACCAGGCGGCCACAGCAGTGCGCTGCGCGGGATGGGCGGCGCAGGCGCGTGGGACGGCGGTGAGTGCCGCGGCGGTCTTGTCGGACGGCTCGTGTCCGGTGGCGGATTCCGTCGGGTACACCGTGACCTGGGGGCGGTCCGCGGCGTCGTCGTTGTAGAGGGTCAGACTGCCCCGGTAGCCGGTGCGACTGCGAGCGAGCCGCGGCAGGTCCTCGTCAGGGGCGGTCGCCTGGAACGCGCTGACGGGGCCGAGGCAGGCGCGCACGGCGGTGAACTGGTCCCAGCGGTGGGGGTGGTGGGTGCCGGTGACGTGGACGCTGCCGCACATCGCCCCGGACAGTTCGAAGACGACTGCGTTGGCCTCGCGGGGGCCGGCGGTGGCGCGCACGGTGCCGGCGGGCGTGTCGACCGTCAGGCTCGGCCTGGTCATGGGCTGCGGCTCCTCGAGGGGGTCGGGTCGGTGGGCTGGCGCCTGCCGCCCCGCGCTCGCCGAAGGGGAGGGCGCGGGCGTCGGGGCGGCAGGTCTTCGGCCAGTGGCGACCTGGCCGGGTTGGCCGCGCCCGCCTCCCCTGGGGGAGGGGGGAGACGGGAACGGCGTCTGTGGGGTCCTGCTGGCGGTGGGGCGTGCCGCGGACCTTGGGCAGGCTCTACGCCTCCGGCTGGCTGTAGGTCCAGCAGGAACATCCCGTGCCGTCAGTTCGGGAACGGCCCCAGAGGCGTACCGGGTCGTGCTCGGGTTCCGGGTAGCCGCACCCGGCACACGGCGGCCCCCACGAGGCGGGCTCGGTTGCCGGGATGGCCGTGTAGACGTCCGGTCGGCTCCACGGGTCGCCCCCGGGCTTGAACGTGACCGATGCGTCGGGCAGGAGGTGCGCCCACCCTTCGGGCCAGCCGACGGGGGGCTTTCGGCGGCAGGTGCCGATGGCATCGCGCACCGCCCGGGCGCGCCACAGTTGCGTGATGCCGGTGGGGCCGGTCACGCGGTAGGCGGGGGCTGTCACTTGCTCGTCCGGCCGGTTGATCAGGATTCCGGATGCCTTGTCCGGCACGAGGGTGACGACCGAGTGGTTGCGGGTCTGCCGGTACCGGATCACTCCGTCGTCAGCCATCCGTCCTTCGCTGGACAGCCAGAAATTGAGACTGCCCCGCAGCCAGCCGTTGACGTCCCTGCCTGCAACCGTGCGGCCCAGACACGTCACGCCTTGAGCCGGAAACTGCCCCGCGCGGCCCATCACCTGGGTGTACGTCACATGGATGTCCGCGCGGTCCATGTGGATGTACGGACCTGAGATCCCGCACTCGGGTACGCGGTAGGCGATGAGCCGCGTGCCTGGGAGAGGCTGCCGGGCGGGGATGTCGGCGTGGTCCGTGGGGCTCGGCGTCACGGCGGGCGTGTCAGGCACGAAGGATCTCCTCGTCGGTGTCAGGGGAGGGACAGGACCGGGGCGGCGTAGACCTCGCGCTCTACGGCGGGGACACCTGGGCACGGGCTGACGGCCTGCCGGAGCTCGGCCGTGTCCATGGGGTGCAGCCACCCGCTCCGCGCGGTCCAGCCACACGCACGGGGGCGGGGCTCGGCGGCCGTGGTGGCGACCAGGACGGCGCTCCGCACGGTGCTGCCCTCCAGCACGAACACCAACAGCGCGCGCAGCTTGTCGAAGTCGTCTTCGTCCAGGACGGCGAGACGCATCGGGTCGGTCCCGACGGAAAGGTCGGCCTGCCCCCGGACGATCGTGTCGTCGGTGCGTGCGGCTACGAGGTTGAGGGTGTGTTCACCGTCGCCGAGTGCCTGGACCAGAAGGGCAAGCGCGGTCAGGGTGCGACGCATGGCGGCGGATATGGCGGTGTCGTCGGGGCGGGTGAGCTCCGGGCGTGCGGACATACGGACTCCTTCGCTGTGGGGCGGTGGGGCGGTGAGCACCGGGGCCGGCTGGCGCGGCGGAGGTCTTCCTTGGGCGCGCGGTCTGCTCCGCAGACACGTCGCGCTGCCGCTACGCGGCAGAGGGCGGGCGGGTGCGCTCCGCGCTCCCTGAGCGGCTGGGGGAGCGCTCCGCGCTCGGGGCCGGGCGGCCCCCTCGGGTGATTCCGGAGGGGCCCGTGCGGGCCGGGCGAGGGGGTTCCCGGCCCGCACGGGGGTCTGTCAGCCGTGCTGCGCGGCGGCTGTCAGGGCGGGCAGTGCGAGCGCTTCCAGGGCGGCGGCCTGGTCGGCGTCGGTGAGGGTCTGCGCGGTGGAGGTGATGGCCTGCATCACGCCTCCGGCCGTCATCTGGCCGCCCCGGATGAAGTGGGCCAGGATCATGTCCTTGGCGTCGGTGCCGATGCTGAGCGTCTTGGTGACGTGCTCGATCGTCTTCGTCGGCTCGGCCAGCGTCGTACCGGCGGCGGCCGCCATCTCGCGCACCTTGGCCTCGACGTACTCCCGCGACAGGAACGTGCGCACGGCGTCGGCGGTCTTGGACGTGATCAGTTCCAGCGTCTTGCGCTGCGTCTGCCCGGACCAGGACACGACACCTTCGTCCTGCTTGCCTCCGAGGTGAACGGCCCGCATGACGTCCTTGGCCATGGTCAGGCCATTGCGGCAGACCTGGATGACCGCACGCGGGGTGATGGTGTACGCCCCGGAACCGACCTCGCTGTTGGTGATGACGAAACCGGCCGAGATCATCGGCAGTTCGTCACCGCTGCGGCCGTCGAACGGGGAGCGGTACCCGCGCAGCAGCGCACGGGCCTGGACTGCCACGGCCTCGGACTCGACACGCACGTGCATGCGCCGGTCGGTCAGGTCGCAACCGGTCACGCGGGTGGGGTGGCCGGACTGCCGCACCCCGTCCAGGGCGGCCAGCAGCATGTCGAAGTTGTCCATCAGCTTGTAGCTGTCCGACAGCAGCGCGCGGGCCACGCCTTCACTGGGCATGCCGGGGCTGGCTTCGCCTCGGAACGCGCGCAGCATGAACTTGCGCTCGGGCTCCTGGCGCAGCCACGCGTTGACGTTCTCGTCCAGCAGCGGGACGTTGTCGGCGCGCATGCGGCGCAGGTAGGCGAGCGGGATGCGCAGCTTGTCGGCGATTCCCTCGTCCGCGACGGCGGTGGGCCGGTAGATCCCATCGACGTCCGTCACGCCGTCCTCGGTGATCTGGGACTCCACGCCCTGGACGTGCACGTTGCCCTCACGGAACCGCAGCGCGGCGGCGGGGGCGATGATGTCCAGCTTGCGGCGTTGCTGGTCCTCCAGGATGCGGACCAGGTCGGAGAGATCGGCGTTGCGGGCGCCGGTGGGGGCCACGTTGGTGGCGCGCTCGGCGAACTGCTGAGTCATGCGGGGTTCCCCTTCGTTGTTGGTCTCTGCGGTTCGGGGGGGCGGGGCCACCGCCCCCCCGAACAACTTCAATACTAGTGTGATCTGGGCTGGTGTGAACCCACCCCTGACCAGCGCTTTTAGGCGAACATGCGGTGACACGGCAAGGGCGTCAGGCTCCGGCGCCGTACGTTCCGGGCGACGACTGCGGGCCTCCAGCCGGTCATCTTGCTGAGGTCGTAGCGCAGTTCAGGGGCCTCGCCGAACGTGTCGGCGTGGGCGTGGATGGCGGTTACCCAGTACGTGCCGTGATGCTGCGTCAGGCTGCCGTGGTAGTCGACCTTCTGCCACAACACCGGCCCGTCGTCCTGCGGGTCGACTGCGAGCGCGCCCGTGAGCCGCTGCGTTCCCAGCAGGATGAAAGCGGCCGTCACCGTGCGGGAGTCCACGGGAACACCCGCCATGGCCGGTCCTGTGTGCCCGTTGCGCACGCCCATGGCCCAGCCCAGCTCGAAGAACGGCCGGCCCAAAGCCAACTGCTCGTGAGACACCCTGAGCGCGTCCGGGTCACCCTCGCCGCGCGCCAACTCCCCCAGCGCGTAAGCGGCCTGCTCCCGCTCCGCGTCCGTGATTGGGGCGCCCAGCTCCTCGGCTCGCTGTGCAATCCGCGTGTCGTCCATGACTCCTCCTCCGTTGTGGATCACTGCCGGGTGGGATGGGGGCGCCCCGACCGGGGCGCCCCCGGGCGGACTACTTCAGGAATCCACGCGACCGAAGAAACTCAGCCGTGATGTGCGCGATCCCGCGCGGCTTGTAGATCTGCGGGAAACGCCGCATCTCCACCTCCGTGCGCCCCTTCTCGTCCGGCTCGATCAGTTCGTGCACGAGCCGGTAAGAGCGGTCACCCGTAGGGATTTCCAGAACCACCGGACCAACCTTGGTGTCGAAACGAATTCCGGTGTAATTCGCGTCGGCGTTGTGCACGATGGTGGCACCTACCCGCTCGCAAATGAGGGGCAGGAAGTTCGCGACGGTGCGGGCCTGAATTGCAAGGCCGTTCATGGGAGCGTCCTTTCCGCCGCGCACCCTGCGGACGATTCCGTCGGAGATCTGGATTTCCATTTCGCTTCCCCTTCGTTGGCCACTTGCGTGTGCTGGGGGGTCGCCTCCCCCCTGCAACTCACATACTAGTACGTGTTGAGTGCGGTTGGAAGACCTTGTTGCGCCCGAAGTTGCGGCAGATGTTGCGCCGTGATGTTGCGTCAGGCGTTGCGGCAGGTGTTGCGCTAGAGGTTGCGCGGCCGCGCGGCCGGCCTCTACAACGCCCCACGTCAGCAGCCTGCGGGCGCCTGGTCGGCCTGCTGACATCCCCTCTGCTGCCACTTGTCCCACAGGCTGAAAGAGAGTGTGAGGAATGGGGGCGGGCGTGGTTGAGAGCCTGCCTCGGGGATCGGGCGCCGCATGTGTGGCTCGCGCGTCGGCTGCGCCGCCGCGCTGGGCCGGTTGGCGCGCCCCGGGCCTGTCGGCTCCGGGGCGGTGGGCAGTTGGGTGCGGCTACGATGAGGCCGCCTCGTTCGGGTGAGGTCAGCTGACGGGGAACGTCCGGGCACGGGTTTGCCGACCCGCCGGGCGCACCGTTCCCCGTCAGCCCACATCTCAGCGCGCGGTCTGCTCCGCAGACTCGACGCGCCGCCGCTACGCGGCGGAAGAACCAGGGCGCTTCGCGCCCTGCACTACGGGCGCTGGCATCGCTACGCGATGCACGAGAGGGGGACGGCCCTTAAGCGGGCCGTCCCCGTCTCGTATAACCGCGACGCTCCGCGCCGCTCAGGCGGGGGGCGCCTGGGTCCCCTGACCGGCAGGCACCCCCCGCGCCCCTGCGCCGCTCTTGCGGCAGCGGGCAGGGGGCGGGCCAGGTTGCCATCCTGGCCCGCGTGCAGTGGCTCTAGCGGGACGCGTGCGCCTCGGGCGGGTAGGCCGTCTCTTCACCCGCTCCGGTGTGAACGCTGAACGCATCCAAGAACGCGGCCTGTTCACGCTCGCCCACCAGCTCCGCAGCCTCCGCCGCCGTGCACTCCGTGAGCACCGCGTCACGCAGGTGCCATGCCCGGATCGTCTCGGCCGGACCGCCCTCCTCGCCCAAGATCGAGCGCAGGTACATCACGCCGTAGGTCAAGGGCTGCGCCAACCCGCACGCCAGCAAAAACGCCGCATTGTGAAGGTACTTCTCCTCAGCACCGACCAAGTCATCAGCGGCGCCCGTGCCCTCAACGGTAAGGGGCAGAGTGGCCGTTACCGGCTTGTCCTCGCCATCCATGGTCACCCCCAGCCGCACCACGTGCTCACCCGGCGCAATACGCCCCATCAGATGCGCCAAAACCGCGTATGCCTCTTCGCGGGCTTCCGCGAAAACGTCCAGAGAAACCGGCTCAAGTTCCGCCATGAGACTGGCCCTTCTTTGTTCGGGTGATTTTCTCGCCCGGTGAAGTTGCCGCTTCACCAGACGCC
>NZ_LMWH01000010.1 GCF_001507435.1 Streptomyces sp. NRRL F-5122 | reverse complement strand
CGTCCCACAACCACCTCCAAGATCAGGTCTTGGAGACAGTCTGCTGGCTCACGGGCAGCGAGTCGATTACCCGGCCAAGGCTGCGTGACGAGCCACTAGTTGGCCGTACTCGACAACGACACTCCCCTGACCTTCGCTCTACCGGGCAGGCCGGGAAGGATCGTGGTGTCCGAGGGCATGCTCAAGTGCCTGAGGGACGAGGAGCGCCACGCGCTGCTGACGCACGAGCGGGCCCATCTGCGGGCAAAGCACCATGTCTTCAAGACCATCTGGCGGCTTACGTCTGCCGTGAACCCGCTGCTGCGCCCCCTGGCCCACACCGGCGCCTTCGTCCTGGAACGCTGGGCCGACGAAGAGGCCGCCGCGCAGACTGGCGATCGTGTGATCGTCGCCCGTGCCGTCGGTCGCGCCGCGCACGCATCCGCCGGCGCGCCCCGGCCCGTGTCCACCTTCTGTGCAGGCTTTCACTCGGCTGCCAGCATGCTGTGCTGAGTGTCGTCACGGCGGACCGGTACGAGCAGAGTGAAGGTGGCGGGCACACTGCTCGACAGCGACAATCGTCCACCGACTGCCGCGGCAAGATCGCGGGCGAGGGCGAGGCCGATGCCGGTACCAGAGCCGCTTTCGGTGTGACCGCGGCGAAACAACCGTGATGCCTCGCCCTCGATTCTCCCCTCGTCGCTCACATCGAAGGCGAGAGCGTCTTCGAGATCACGGACCGCGACTCCTACAGTGCCCCGGCCGTGCACCCTCGCATTGTCAAGCAGGATCCCGAGTACTTCGGTCACGGGCCTGCCCGCGACCCGAACGTCCGACGGTACCCCGCCAACGCCGCACTCCAGGCGCCTTCCGTCCAGGGCGAAGAGGCCGTGCCATCTCTCTCGTACCTCCCGAACCAGTGCGGCCACCGGCATGGTGCCGGCTGAGGTGGGGGTCCGGTCGCGTGGGCGGGAGAGGCGCAGCAGCTCCTCCACTGTGTGGTGCAGGCGCAGTGTGGTGGCCAGTGCCTCGGTCAGGGCCGGCCGGGTGTTGTCGTGTCTGAGTCCTTCCTCCAGAGCGAGCTGCAGACCGGCGATCGGGGTGCGCAGTTGGTGGGAGACGTTGCTAGTGAAGTCACGTTCATGGCGGAGGAGTTCGGACAGCGAGTGCAGCATCTCGTTGTGGGTGCTGGCGACTTGGTTTACCTCTGCAATGCTGCTGGGGGCCGCTCGGGCCGTTAGATCGCCTTCGGTAACGGCCCGGCAGTGCTGCGAGAGGTCTTCCAGCGGTGCGGCGAGTGCCCGCGCCTGCTGACGGGCGATGAGCACCGAGACGGCGACGGCTGATGCTGCCACGCCGAACAGCACCCCCCATGCCACGAGAACGCGGTCCTGTACGGCGCCGGTCGGAGCGGACGCGCGAACGACACCGATCACCCGCTCGGCATGGGAGACGGGTACGGCGACCACCATGTCGCCGCCCGATCGGCCCCGGATCAGCTCTCCGCCGAGAGCTCGGTGAATCGGGGCATCAGCTGTCCGGGGGCCACCGCCTGCCCGTAGCCGGCCGTCCGGGTCGTACAGACCCAGGCGGCCGCCGACCGGAGGGTGGGACAGTTCCACTGGATCGCCTGTTGCGTAGTCCGGGCTCACATGCACTGCGCCCGCAAGGGCTGCCCGCTCCAGGGTGTCGCGCTGTCCTGCGTACAGGGACGACCGGATGGCCAGGGCAGCCGGAACGGCGAGGAGAACTACAGCGACCAAGGCGGCGGTGAGGGCTACTCGTACCACGCGCTGTCTCATGCCTACATCATGCGGTCCGACCACCTGGGCGCATGCAGGGCAGCATCACTTTTGCCGTCGTCTAACCCTCGGCGAGCGGAGCGTTAACCAGGCACTACCTAGCGTCCTTGCCATGACCGTCCGGTCCGAGACCTTCTTGGAAGGGCAGTAATTATGGCGATACATGCACGGGTGTCCGCGGCTGTAGGGCTCGCTCTCGTCGCAGCGGTGACCGCAGGTTGTGGCGGCTCCGGCTTGGCGGCTTCCGGAGGCTCCTCATCGACGGGCACCGCCGCGGGAGGTACAGGTAGTCAAATCAAGCCTGCGCCCACCGAGTCCAATCCTGCCGGTGACATCCCCGATAACCAGGTGTATGTCGCTTACCAGCCATCCGCTGGTTCCTTCACCGGTTTCACGGTGAAGGTGCCCGAAGGATGGGCCCGCTCCGACCAGGGAAACACCACGGTCTTCACGGACAAACTCAATACTGTCAGGATAACGACGGTTTCCTCCACTGCCCCTCCGACGGCCAGTTCGGTAACCAGCACGATTGTTCCGCAGGTCCGTTCACAAGTACCGAAGTTCGCCGCACCGAAGGTGTCGCAGGTGACCCGCCGCTCCGGACGGGTTGTCCTGCTCACCTATCAGGGCGACTCAGCAAAGGATCCGGTCACCGGCAAGGTGGTGCGGGACGCGTTCGAACGGTACGTCTTCCACCAGTCCGGTCACGAGGTGGACCTCACTCTGTCCGGCCCAGTCAATGCCGACAACGTCGATCCGTGGCGCATCGTGAGTGACTCCTTCGCGTGGCGGTGATCACAATGACCGACGACAGTGTTCGCTCCGCGCAAGGCGACGTCCTCACAGCGCGTGACCTGTACCGCTTCTACCGGGCCGGGGAGGAGGAGACGCTCGCGCTGCGCGGCGTCTCGTTGCGGGTGCAGCGCAGCGAAACGGTGGCGATCGTAGGCCCCTCGGGTGCGGGTAAGTCCACTTTGCTGGCCTGCCTGGCAGGGCTCGATGAACCCTCCGGCGGCGAGGTTCGGGTGGATGGTGTGCGCATCAGTCACCGGCCCGAGACGGAACGGGCGCGGCTGCGGGCCAGGCACATCGGCGTGCTGCTGCAGACCCGCAACCTACTGCCGCACTTGAGTGTGCGGGACAACGTCCGGCTGCCGCAGCGGGCCAGCGGGCGTAGGCCCGCCGTCCCGCCTGCCGAATTGCTCGCTCAGGTAGGGCTCGCTCAGAGAGCTCATGCTCTGCCCCGGCAACTGTCCGGTGGTGAACTGGCCCGGGCCGGTCTGGCCGTCGCTCTGGCCAACTCTCCTGCCGTCCTCCTGGCAGATGAACCTACCGGAGAGCTCGACGGCGTAACCGAACAACTGGTCCTCTCGATGTTGCGGCAGCGGGCCGAAGAAGGATGTGCGGTTGTCATCGTCACGCATAGCGCAGAGGCGGTCCGGGTTGCCGACCGTGTCATCGCGCTGGATGACGGAACCATCACTGGCGGCGCCCCCGCCGTAAGTCTCCCCTCCCAACATCAGGAGGCTCCTGATGCCACACGATGAGGTTCTCCTTGTCTGCGCCGATGGGGCCTTGACCTTCGGCCGCGGCCCTGAGGCGGTGGTAGCCGTGCATGGCACGAGCTTGACCATCAGCGTCGGCGACAGGCTCGCGATCGTGGGGCCCTCCGGTTCGGGCAAGAGCTCCCTCCTGCACCTGCTCGCCGGACTCGAACAGCCCACCAGCGGTGCCGTCACCTCAGGTGATTCCCTCGGGCCTCACGACATCGGAATGGTCTTTCAGGGCGACAGTCTCATCCCCGCCCTGAACGTGGTCGAGAACACCGCCCTCCCGCTCACCCTCGCCGGCCGTCCGGAAGACGAAGCCCGACAGGCCGCTCTCGCGGCCCTGGCCCTGGTCGGCGGCGCCGACCTGGCCCAACGGCTGCCGGAGGAGATCTCCGGAGGCCAGGCGCAGCGGGTGGCAGCGGCACGGGTTCTCGCCCAGGGCCCCCGCCTGATTCTCGCCGACGAACCCACCGGACGCCTTGACCATGCCAACGGCGGACGCGTCCTGGACGCCCTGCTGAAGGCGGCCGACCACACAGGGGCAGCCCTGGTCGTCACCACCCACGACCCGGCCGTCGCAGCCCGATTCATCCAGCGCCGCACCATGCGAAGCGGCCGACTACTCGCACCCGAGGATGTGTCATGATTTCCGCCTGGGCCAGTGGCCTGGCCCGCCACCGCACCGGACGGCTCCTGACCGCCATGGCCGGCGTTGCGCTGGCAGTGGCGCTCGTCGCCGCGCTTGGTTCCTTCCTCACGGCGTCGAAGGCGACCATGACCGAACGCGCCCTGCGCTCGGTCGCTGTCGACTGGCAGATCCAGGTACAGCCGGGCGCCAATACGAACACCATTTTGTCCTTGGTCCGCAAAACACGTCACACTCGCACAGCGGTACCGGTTGGCTACGCACACACCACCGGCTTCACCGCCCACACGCAGGGCAGCACCCAGACCACCGGCCCAGGTATGGCACTCGGACTGCCCGATGAGTACCAGAACCGCTTCCCCGGCGAAATCCGCAACCTGGCGGGGTCTTCCACCGGTGTCCTGCTTGCCCAGCAGACCGCCTCCAACTTGCATGCTGTGCCTGGTGACACCATCGACATCCAGCTCCCGGGCGCAGACCGACGTCAGGTCAAGGTGGACGGCGTGGTCGACCTGCCTCAAGCCGACTCCCTCTTCCAGACCGTCGGCGCGCCCAGTCAGTCCCAGCCGACCGCGCCCCCGGACAACGTCATCATCCTGCCTGCCGACCGGTTCGCCGCTCTCACCCGCGGTGCCACCGGAACAACGGCCCAGATACATGTGGCTCGTGATGACACCCGGCTCCCCTCGGACCCGGCGGCCGCCTTCACGGCAGTCACCGGCGCCGCCCACAACCTGGAGGCCCGCTCAGCAGGCAGCGCACTCGTCGGCGACAACGTCGGCGCAGCCCTCGACTCCGCCCGCCAGGATGCCTTGTATGCCCAGGTCCTCTTCCTCTTTCTCGGCGTGCCCGGTGCCGTTCTGGCCGCCGCGCTGACCGTGGCGGTGGCTTCGGCCGGCGGGGAGAGGCGCCGCCAGGAACAGAGCTTGCTGCGGCTGCGCGGACTGCGTCCCCGCCAGATCATTTCACTCGCGGGACTCGAAGCAGCTTTGATCGGCTTTTTCGGTGGTTTCATCGGACTGAGCATCGCTGCTCTAACCGGTCGCCTCGCCTTCGGAACCGCCTCTTTTGGAGCCGGTGCGGCCACTTGGGCTGTCTGGTACGGGATCGCCTTCGTTCTCGGCGTTGCCATGGCCGCCGGAGCCGTCCTCATTCCGGCTCTGGGCGATCTGCGCACAGTGACTGTCGCAGACGCACGCAAGGAGACCGGCGCCCGAAACCCCCGCAGCCCCTGGTGGATGCGCTACGGCGTGGACTTCGCCCTCCTCGTAGGCTCTTGGTTGGTCTTCCGTGCCTCTTCAGGCAACCAATACGCTCTCGTCCTCGCGCCGGAGGGGGTGCCCAGCATCTCCGTGTCGTACTGGGCCTTCTTCGGCCCCATATTGCTGTGGATGGGCGCAGCACTGCTGGTCTGGCGGCTCACCCTGCTGGCTCTTGCCCACGGCCGCCCTGCTCTGGTCCGGCTGGCGCGACCGCTCACCGCTACGCTGGCCAGCGCCACCGCTGCCACCCTGGCTCGTCGGAGCCGCGCGCTCGCCCGATCGGTAGTCCTACTTGCTTTGGCTGTCTCCTTCGCTTTTTCCACCGCCGTGTTCAACTCCACTTTCAAGCAGCAGGCCGAGGTGGATGCCCGGCTGACCAACGGCGCAGACGTCACCGTCAGCGAACCTCCCGGCGTCAACATTCCGCCGAGCATTTCGAACACCCTGAAACTCAGTGGCGTACGGCACGTCGAGCCTCTCCAACACCGGTTCGCCTACGTCGGCTCCGACCTGCAGGACCTCTATGGTGTACGCCCTGGCACCGTGGCCCAGGCCACCTCGCTCCAGGATGCCTACTTCGCCGGCGGCACCGCACAGCAGCTGATGCAACGACTTGCCAAGCGTCCTGACAACTTGCTGGTCAGCGAAGAGACCGTCCACGATTTCCAGCTCTCCCCCGGCGACACCGTCAATCTCCGCATCCAGGACACCCGCACCAAGGCACCGCGCACGGTTCCGTTCCACTACGCCGGCATCGTCAAGGAGTTCCCCACCGCGCCGAAGGACAGTTTCTTCGTCGCCAACGCCGCCTACATCGCCAAGGCAACAGGCAGCGACGCCGTCGGTGCCTTCTTGCTCGACACTGGCGGCACCCGGCAGAAGCAGATCGCGGCTCACCTCAGCAAGCAGTTGGGCACCAGCGCCACGGTCACCGACCTGACGCAGACCCGCGGAGCCGTGGGTACCAGCCTGACCTCCGTCGACCTGGCGGGACTCACTCGTATCGAACTGGTCTTCGCTGTCCTGCTGGCCGCAGGATCCGGAGGACTCGTCCTGGCCCTGGGACTGGCCGAACGCCGTCGTACCTTCGCCATCGCTACGGTCCTCGGCGCTAAGAAACGCCAACTCCGTGGCATGGTGATCACTGAGGCACTCCTGCTGGCCGCTACCGGGCTGGCTGGAGGCGCCCTCATCGGCTGGGCCCTGTCTGAAATGCTGGTCAAGGTACTCACCGGCGTCTTCGACCCACCGCCGGCGAGTCTGGCCGTACCTGGTCTCTACCTGACCCTCACCGCAGTCGCAGCCTTGGGCGCCATCCTGGCGGCGGCTCTGAATGGTATCCGCGGAGCCCGGCGACCCGCCGTGGAGGAGCTCCGCGATCTATGACGCCTGCGCTTAAGGGCTGTACACATGGCGGAAAACTTGAAGGGACCTACGCTTTCGACCATGGGCACGGCCACGGCACCGGATCGAAACTCCCCGCGCGTCCTTGTCGTCGAGGACGACGACACCATCGGGCATTACCTGGAGACGGGCCTGCGCAGCAACGGGTACACCTCGGCCTGGAGCCGTACAGGTACCGCGGCTCTTGCCGAGATCACTCGCGTCCCCTACGACGCCGTCCTCTTGGACCTGGGCCTGCCCGACACCGATGGGCTGGACGTCGCCCGCACTCTGCGTGCCCGCCGTCCCGATCTCCTCATCATGATCCTTACCGCACGTACCGACGACATCGATATCGTGGCCGGCCTGGATGCTGGCGCCGACGACTACCTCGTCAAGCCGTTCTCCCTCACGGTCTTGCTCGCGCGTCTCCGCGCCCATCTGCGCCGCCGTACGGTGGCCGAGCCCGAACCTCAACCACTACGGCTCGATGACCTGGTCATCGACACCACGGCGCGCCGATGCACTTTGCACGGCGAGGAGATCATTCTGCGGCCCAAGGAGTTCGAGCTGCTCGTCGTGCTTTCTCGGCGTCCAGGCGCAGCAGTTGCGCGCGAAACCCTAATGGCGGAGGTATGGGATGAGAACTGGTTCGGCCCCACCAAGACGCTGGACGTCACCATGGCCGGTCTACGTCGTCGCCTCGCCCAGGCAGCCGATGCAGCAGCCCGCCCCTGCCGCATGCCCTCCATCGTCACCCTGAGGGGCCACGGTTACCGTCTGGAGCCTTGAGGCTCTACCGCGCGGTTTTCGGGTCCACCGACGGCTGATCCAGTGTGATGCATCATGTGCGGCGGCCGGCTTCTAGGCTCGAGCCGTCGGGGCGTTGTGGTAGCGCCGCAGGAGGAGGACGGCTGTTGCGGCGAGGCCGAACAGCAAACCGAGTCAGATGCCTACTGGGCCGAGGTCCACGGCGTAGGTGCTGCTCGCCTCGCTGTCCATGACTTACGTCAACGCCAGCGGCGCGCTCGGCTCCCGCCTGGCGCATCCGCGGCCTCTGCTGGTCGGGGCCGCGGTGACAGCAGCCACTGCGGTGTGCGGCGCGGTCATCCCTTCTGGGGCACGCGGCTGGCACACCCCTTCGGCTGGGCCAGGGCGAACGTTCGTCCGTCGCGCTGGCTTGCGGAAGCAACGGCAGCGCGGGCGCCGTACTGATCACGGCGGCGATGCCGGACATGCCGTACCTGCTCATGCCCGTCCTGGCGTTCGGACTCGTCCAACAAGCCCCGCCGGACTCGTGATACGCCCGCTCTCCTCATCCTGACCCAGGCGTCTGACGTGATCACCAGGTGCCGTCGAGTAAGTGGTAGCGGCTGATCGTGGTCGTCGGCGGGAGTCTTGCCGCTGAACCGGTCGAGGACAACGGAGTTGGCCCCTTGTCGGTGAACCGGCCGCACTCAAGGAGGTGGACCGTGTCGGTGTAGCTGGCGACCAGGTGGTGCCTCGTAGACCTGTTGTGGTTTCAGCGGGTCGGCGGTGGGCGGCTTCGGTACGCAGGCCGTCGGGCAGGAAGGCGGCGGCAGGCGTTGGGCACGGCACCCGCTTCGGCGCGCGAGCGTGGCGTTGGCACCGAGAACGAGATCCACCAACGGGCCATCCGTCTCCCCCTCCCTCGCGAACCGCACCCCCGGTAGCCGGCTGCGACGCCACCCCGTTCGGCGCTCCGCGACGATGCCGTCACCAGCCCCAGACTCTCTGAAGGGTGCCCGTCGCGTGGCAGTGCCAGGGCCCCGTCCCTCAAATCGGCGGCATCCCCTATACAGTGCCCGGAGCGCGGCGCCGGCGCCAGAACCGCCCAAGGGCCCACGTCGCGCTGAGCGCAGCCCCGGCCCAGACGATGTCTGCCGCCACGGTTGCGGGGCCTGCGTCAATCAGGCCCGATCCGGGCGATATCACCACCATCTGCACGGCGGCTCCCACCGGGACGAACAGGGCGGCGAGCAACCCGGTCAGGCCCGGCCGCCTGACGAGTGCTCCGATCAGGCCGAGGACCAGTCCCACGGGCACCCCCACGACCAGCCATACGACCATGTCGGTGCCCGCGTCCCACAGGGAAGCGTCCGCTACGTGGTACGAGACAGTCGCGGCCGCCGGCGCCAGCGCCCCGCCCAGCGCCCCGGGGCCGCGGGTTCTTGCCGCCCATCCGACCGCAACAGCCAGCGCCGCCCAGGACCAGCCGGCATCGAGCAAAAGGCTGACCACCGGGCCGGCCTTCGCCACGGCACTGCCCACGACGCGGGCCCCGGCCGGGCCATAGGGCGACGACACCACGTTGGCGAGCGAGGTCAGCGATCCGAACACCAAGCCAGCAACCGCCGCCCCCGTGATCTTCATCCGGGCAGCCTAGTCAATGCGCGTCCCGCCGTATCCCCCTTCGCAGGGGATGCTGGACAGCCGTTCGCCGCGGCCGGTCCGGACGAAGGGCATACCACCCGACCGGCCGATCTGACATGCCGTCGGCTGCCGGACCCGGAAGTCTAGACTCCGTCAGCAGCCACCCGCACTTCGCCCGCCCCTTTCCATCCGGCACGGGTAGGCGTCCCGTACGTGACGGAGGAGGCGCCATGCTGCACCGCGCCGGCAGGACGTCCTGGACACGCTTCGGCGCCGTCCTCGTCCCCTCCCTCGCCGCCGCCGCGGCCCTGGGCATCGGCATGGCCGAAGGAGCGCTGGCCGCGTCGTTCCTCATCTCAGGCCAGCGCTTCCAACTCACCGCCGACACCCTGCGCGGCCGGGGCGTGAGCATCTACCCCATGGTCGACGTGACCCGCAAAGGCACCCTCGTGCCCGTCGTGGTCCTGGGATTCCGACACGCGCAGATCAACAGGCTGTGCCTGTCCGTGGTCATCCCCATCCCCGTCTTGGGCCCCTACACCCTGGTAGTGACCGGCGGCACCGGACGACCAGTGGAGGCGGCGAACCTGTTCATCGACGCCACCTCCGTCGCAGCCGCCCGGGCCAACACCAACAACATCGACATCGGCGTCGCCGCAGGCGCCGTCACCAAAGGGCCGATCAACCCCAAAGACAGAAACTCGCGCTGGTTCGACCCCAACGTATTCGCCCAGCAGGCACAGTCCGTCGTACTCAAAAACGTACGCGTCATCTCAGTCGCAACCTCCGCCGGCACCCTCAACGTCCCCAACTTCCGCATGCGCGTCGAACAAGGCAACAACCCCTGCTTCTAACCCCCCACCGACACCCCTCACCATTTCCGCGGCCCCACCCCTTCCGGGGGCCGCCGCGGGGCGAACGCACCGGATACGGGCGCACCCCTCAACATCTGAGTCCTCCTCGTCGTCCTGGTCCTGACGTTGTGGTTCCAGCAGCAGCACCGTGTCTTCGCCGGAATGGCCGCCCTGCTGCTCTCCCTGACCTCCTTCCCCCTCTCCAACTTCGGCGGCCTGTTCCTGGGACTCACATGCGGCCTGATCGGCCGCTCCCTCGCCTGCGCCTGGATGCCCGCACCCGACCCGCCCCAGCGGAGGAGGACCGCGAGAGCCCGCAGGACTGGGAGGAAGGGGCAGATTTGGAGAACGTGTCGGACCGAGGTGGGCGAAAAGGGAAGGACGAGCAGGAACGGCTCGAGGGCCGGGACGAACGGACGGACCGGGAAGGACGGGGGGATATGGAGGAGACGGTGGGACTCGAGCGGATCTCTGCCGCCGACCCACCGGCCACGGACCCGGTGCAACCCCACGACCGGTCGAGTTGAGGCGACCCGCCTGCCCGCGACCGGACGGGGACGAGCCCTCAGCGTTGCAACACGGGGTGCCCGGGCGCCGCCAGTACGGCAGGGCGCCGCGCGGCGGCCTGGGACCGTGCAGGCGCAGCGGGCCGGACCGTGCCGTGCAAAAGCCGCGTGCCGTGTCGTTCCGCGGGCTGCTGGCGTGCGGACCGTGTTCACCACGTTTCTCCTTCTGTGGCCAGGACGCTCCGACAGGCCTGACGCCCCGAGGCCGCACAGTCCCGGGGCGTGACGTGCCTGCGCGAGGGCTGCCGTAGCGGCAGTAGCACGCGACCTACTTCCAGAGACGAGAACTTTCCACGAGCCCGCGCCGTCCTGGCCCCGAACCGGCCGACCGGCCGCACGGGATCGGCAGGGCGCCGGCCACCGCGACAGGGACAAGTTCCGGGACGGACGAATCGCTGCCCGCCGACACGGACAGCGAACAGTTACGAACCGGTTGTCGGGTGCGGCCGCAGTACGCCCCGCGCGGCGCACTGCACGGGTGCGCGATCCTTCCCCCGGCTGGAGAGAACCGCGGGTCCCAAGGGGGCGAAGCCCGGCCGCAATGCAACCGGGCTCCAGCGCACCCGAGTTCCGGACTTCCAGCGAACCCGCACTGTGCGCCGGCTAGTTGGGGTGCCCCGAGGGCCTGGCAGCCTGACGTTCAGCGCCGATGAGAGACCCCGTGCCCGGCCGGTGCACATCCCGGCCGCCGCTGAGGGCCGCTGAAGGCCCTCCGAGGCCCGCCGCCGGCAGACGTGCCCACCCGGTACGGACGCCCCAGCAGCCGCCCGGACAGGCACCGGCTCCCGGCCGGTACGGGCGCCCGGGAGCGCACGCGGGTGCGCAAGAAGGCGACGGATGAGCCGCGGCCAGCGCTGGCGCGGCGCCGGGCTGACTCCGGTCGGCCACCGCGCCCCAGGGGTGCGGGCTCGTGCAGAACTGCCCGGGGGCGGGGCCGTTAGACTCATTGACAAGCGGCCGGT
>NZ_LMWH01000009.1 GCF_001507435.1 Streptomyces sp. NRRL F-5122 | reverse complement strand
AGCAGTCCACTGGCCAGTCAGACTCCCGTCATACTTCCGTACATCGACCAGCACGGACCTGCTCCCTGTAACCACGCAAAGACGCTAGCCCGACAGCATGAACCGCCCCGGGTTCCGTAGAGATCTCAGACTGTGGTTGTGACCTGGGGTTTCGTGGATTCGGTGTAGTAGTTGGCTTCGTACTCGACGGGTGGGACGTGGCCTATCTCGCCGTGGAGTCGGCGGTGGTTGTACCAGTCGACGTACTCGGCGGTGGCCAGCTCGACCTGGGAGAGCGTTTTCCAGAGGCGCTGGGGTTTGATCAACTCGGTCTTGTACAGGCCGATTGTCGACTCCATCAGGGCGTTGTCGTACGCGTCCCCGACCGAACCGATGGAGGCGGCGATGCCGGCGGCGTCCAGATGCTCGGCGAGCTTGAAGGATGTGTACTGCGACCCGGCGTCCGAGTGATGAATCAACTCGCCTGACCGGACCGGGCGTTGGTCGCGGTCGCGTTGCCAGAGTGCCATTTCCAGCGCGTCCAGGACAAACACGGTCTCCTTCACGGTGGCCGCCGACCAACCGACGATCCTGCGGGAGAAAGTGTCCACGACGAACGCGACGTAGACGGTCGCGGACCATGTCTTGACATGGGTGAAGTCCGCGACCCAGCAGCGGTTCGGAGCGTCGGCGACGAAGTCGCGGTCGACGAGATCGGGGGCCCGCTCGGCCTGTCCGCCGGGGATCGTGGTGATGACGCGCTTGCCGTGCACCGCGCCCTGGATGCAGAGCTCGCGCATGAGGCGCTCAGCGGTGCAGCGGGCCACTTCGTGACCCTGCCGGTTCAGCTCGCGCCAGATCCTCCGGGCTCCGTAGACACGGTAGTTGGACGTGTAGACCTTCTGGATCCGTTCTTTGAGCTCCGTGTCGCGCACGGCACGGGCGGAGGGGGTTGCGAGGCGCTTCCTGTAGGCGTAGTAGGTGGAAGGGGCGATCTTGCAGTCGTGCCTCAAGGGAGGACTCGGCCAGCTTCAGCCAGACGGTGTTGATCGAGTGGCGGCGTGAGGGGCAGACAGACCTGCGGCGTCTATCAGCTGGTAGGCGAGAGTGCGCAGGTCTTCATGATGCGCGGATGGCTCCGGCAGTCGACGGGCCTTGTCCCACGACGACCCGCCGGCGAAGCGAAGGGGCAAGGTAGGCGCGCCGCGACGCCTTGAACCTGGTGCCCGGCGGCAGCACCGGCGGTCTGGGGCGACTATGAGTCACCCCACCACGTCCTGCAACGCGATTCGGGGCGAACTCGCGCAATGCGTTCGGCATGCAGGGCCTCGCGCTCCCGAAGCGCAGCCTCGACTTCCCTCCGACGTGGACTCGGCCGGGGTGAACGGCAGCCGTGCCGGCGTTGACATCTGTGGCCCAGAAACGGTGCACCTCACCCAGGTGCTGCACCAGATCCAGCAACGTCCGCTCGGGACAGGTCGGCGCCTGCACTCAGAGGCCCGGCCGCGGACAGGACCACGGCGCGGAAGGCGGTTCGACCGCTCGTCGATCGGCTGCAGCAGATCGGGGAAATCCAGAGCCTTTCCCGCACCGTCTACCACCGTGCTCCTGGCGACCGCACGCCATTTCCACGATGGACGCGGCGGGCGCGCGGGACGGACCGCGCACCCTCGGATGACGCGGTGTTCTCGTTCTCATGCGCGGCCCCCGCCGAAGTCACCCGATCTAGATCCCGTTCGACCAACACCCTCCAAGATCGGAACGACACCAGCCACTTTAAGGAATCTCGGGGTCGACTCTTGGTGCCGCGCCAACCAGCACAGCGAGGCAAGTTAGCCGATCGAGTCTTGGTGGACGATGTGGCCTCGAAATTGCGTTCCACCAGTCCGGCGGGGCGCTTGCAGCCTTGCCGATCGGGGCCGCTCGACATGCCATCGACTCGCCAGACGCAAGACTTCCGGCTTTCCGTCCGCGCATTCCGTCACTCCGGGACAAGGATCACCAACGCGGACCCCAGCACCGCCGATGAACCGATCCGGTACTGGGTATTTTGCGCACGATTGCGAGTGGATTCTGGTCTCCGCTGAGGAGGCGCTCCCCAGCACCTGTTTGCCGCGCTCCCATCCGAGGCGCTCACCGGCACCTACTGAACCAGCCCAGCGCGCGCGCTACTCGATGGCTGACGATTCCACAAAAATCGTCGGCCATCCGTCTGCAAGTACACGCAAGGTGCGCAGCCAACCCGGAAGGCGTCACGGCCAGACCTGTCTGTGACCACATGACGCCACCACGCTGACAGGGACTCAGTAAGGCACGTACTTGGAAAAACTGATTGGCCCCAACAGTGGATCACCGGCAAAGATAAGCAGCGCGTTTCGCGACGCGCTGCCCTCGCCCGGTACCGACAACGAACCGGAAGAACGACGCGCGCGCCGTCAAACGCGCCTACGCACCCACAAGGAGCCTCACATGCGTGCACGTCCCGCCCTCGCCATCCTGGCCGCCAGCCTGATGGCAACCACCGCCTGTGGTGCCTTCCACGAGGCGTCGGCCGCGCAGAAGGTGCACGACGCGTTCGATCACCTGAACAACAGCCACGAAGCCACCATCGACTTCCGCCTGGCCGCAAGCCCCAGCCAGCTCATCGCCCTTGACGCGGCCGACCCGGGCAGCGACCACAAGATGAGCAAGGCTCAGGCCAGCGAGATCTCCGGCCTCGGCGTGACCGTGGCGCTGCGGTCCGACAAGCCGCTGAAGGACGCCCTCGATGCGAGCAACACCTCCACCGGCAAACTGGACCCGAGCCTCGACATGGATCTCGCCGTCCACAACGGCGCGCACGCCAACGTGCTCGAGTACCGCTCCGTCGCCGGGAAGGCGTACGTGAAGGTGAACGTGATGGCCCTGGCCAAGCTCAGCGGCGACACGAAGAGCATCGACGAAGCCCGGATGATGCAGGCGCAGGCCAACTCCCTCCCGCGCTACCTGGAGCCGTTCAAGCGGCTCCTTAAGGGCGGCTGGGTTTCGATCGACCCCGCCCAGTTCGCCAACCTGTCCAAGCAGATGGGCGGCGACACCAAGCCCAGCCCGAAGCCTTCCCTGAACGCTGCCCAGCGGCACAAGATCACCGACACCCTGTCCAAGATCTTCGTTAAGGACACGACCATCAAGGACAAGGGCACCAGCCACGGGGTCGACACTATCGAGATCACGGCGAACGCCCGCACCCTGATCACTGACATCCAGAAGCAGGTATTCCCCGTCCTCAAGGACGTCCCCGGCATCGGCGGCAAGCTGCCCACCGAGGCGCCCACAAGCGTGCCGACCACCCCCGCGAAGATGACCATCAAGCTGAACGCGGACGGTGGCACCCTGAACGCCATCTCGATAGACCTGGCCCAGTTTGACGCCAGCAAGGGCCAGCACCTCCCCATCGCGCTGACGTTCAAGAACAAGGCCGTCAACACGACCGCGCCCGCCGGCGCGATCCCGTTTGACCCCAGCGCCCTCAAGGACATGATGGGATCCTCCCTCGGTAGCTGACCTCACCAGCACCCACACGAAGGCCCGAGCCGCACGCGCGGCTCGGGCCGTCTCCGCTTTCCAAAGCCATCACAGTGCAGCAGGCGCCGCACCCCCGTGGCTCCCTGTAGCAACGCGCAGCACTCGTGTGCGCGGTGGCAGCCGGAGAGACGCTCCGGTACGCGGGCACGACCATCAAGTCGATCGTCTGAGTCAAAGGGGACCTCTCGTGCAGGGGCGACTCCAGAGCACCAGTTTCCGCCCTGCCGCTCTGGCTCGACACGGCGAGGAGGTCACCAGGACTGTTCAACAGCGCCGGACGATCGCAGATTGACGTAGAGCTGCCCATCGGGGAAGCGGTTGGCGACCATGTGTGCCCAGTGGACCGCCAGCGTCGTCTTACCCCCCCGCCATGCCGCCGATCACTACCGTGGACACTGGCCCTTCGAGCGCGGGCAACAGCTTTTCGACGTGGGCGAGTTCATGGCGCCTACCGGTGAAGGCGCGTAGAGCCACGGGCAGTTGTGCAGGCCGCACCATGACGACGGTGTTCGGCTGCGCCTTCGCGGCATCGGCCGCCCCTCCCCCACTCTGGTCAGGATCGGTGGACTCCCCGCTTGCGACCTGCTTACCGGCTCGCAGGGCATAGGCGCGACCCAGCACACGCTGGTGAGCGGCCTGCAGTTCAGGTCCCGGCTGCACCCCCAGTTCCTCACCGAGTCTCGTACGCACCGACCGATGAACGTCCATGGCCTCGGCCTGATGCCCGGTGGCTGCGAGCATCAGGATCAGCCTGGCCTGCAGCGCCTCGTCCAACGGATGCTGTGCAGCGGCCTGCCGGAGCGTCACCAGGATTCGCGCACCCAGGCCCGGTCCGGCCTCCAAGGCCAGTTCGGCCGCCTCCTTGACGGCGGTCAGATGTTCGCCGTCGAGGGCGGTGAAGGCAGGGTAAGACCTCACCTCCGGCGCGATCCCGGAGGCCGCGGGCCCGCGCCACAGGGCCAGAGCTTCGATCAAGTACTCGGTGGCAGCGGCCGGATCCCCGCCGTGCGCAGCACGCTCCGCCTCCTGCCGCAGGGCTCGGAAGCGAAGCAGGTCAAGTCCGTCAGGCTCTACTTCCAGTCGGTAGCCGCCCGAGCCACGCACCAGCCACCGTGACTCACCCCTCGCCGGGAGATCGGGTTCGAGCAGTCGGCGCAGTGCGCCGATGTGCCGCTGGACTACGTTGACCGCAGTGTCCGGCGGATCAAGTCCCCGCAGGGCATCAACGATCTCGTGGACGGCGAGGGGATGCCCGGCCTCGGTCAGCAGCAATGCGAGGAGGGCACGCTGTTTGGGCGGTCCCAGCACCAGTTCTGTGTCGTCGCGCCAGGCTCTGACCGGGCCGAGCACGGCGAAACGTGTACATACAGGATTTTCCGTACCAACTGTGACGACATGCAGTTCCGAAGCACCCGATTTGAAGGGGTTCGGCTACGGGCCAGCATAGAGTCCACGCGAACCTCGTCACGCAGGGCTGCCTCACCGCAGAGCAGCGGACACGGTCCGAGTCAGTACGCACCATAAGCAATTTAACTGTCACTTTGAGCAGTATGCCCATATTGATCTTGCCGATCGGTACCTGAGGGGCGAGCCTTCGAGACCAGTTGCCGGTAGCGGCAAAGTGAAGACCGAACCCCGATCGAGGGCGGATGCGGCGGTGACCCGGCCGGCGCGACTTGCGCGAGGGTCGGGGCGATTACGAGGGTGCACCCGCTTCATGCAGCCATGCGGTTGCGGAACGCCTCTGCGCGCCAGAAGAGCGAAGACCCCCGCTCCGGGCCTGTTGGCGCGGGCGGCCGCAGTGAGTGCTCACGGCCGGGGCCAGCTCGAGCCCCGGCTACCTCGAACGTCACGTGAAAAGACACAAACCTACGAAACTGGGGGCAGCTCATGTTGGAGAGTCGTACGCCCGGACGGGCTGTTGTTGGTCTGCGAAGGCACCCTGGTCATCAGCTTCTTGAGGTGCGGTGCAGGCAGGGCAAGAGCCCATCACCGTTGGACTGATACTCGCGGGCTTCTCAGCCTTCTGCCGGTCGCGCCACAGAGTGCTCCCGCTTGAGTGCGGACAGCGCCCGGCTCAGCTTTCGGATGTCTTCGGCGATGAGAGTGATGCGCATCTGCTCGTGCGCCGGGACCACAGCCGCAAAAGCCAATTCCAGCCAACGCTGAGCTGCCCAGCAGCCAGAACAAGTACCATTGCAGTACCAGCCACGCGGTAGACCCCAGTGTGGCTGCGGTGCCATAGCCAGCCGATACGACCCCCGGTCGCACGGATCGTGACCTTGGCAAACCCATTCTCGTCAGGGGCTTCACGTCGATCTGGCTCCAAGCCGCTCCTGCATGCACACCGGCGACCACGCAACGCAATCATCACGTTGCCGAGAAGGCTCCAGTGGCTGAGAACCTCGACTTGGGTGGGGCGGCCAGATCTGGTCGCCGACGCACACCTCACCGAGTGCGACGATCACCTACAACATATGATCAAAAGAAACTATCAGGATTGGGGCGATATGTTCTCCGGGCGTGCATGGCGTGTGGTGAGGTTCGGCGAGCCGCAGAATGCAGCGGAGCTACAGGAGATGAGCTGGGCTGAGCCGTCGTCCGGACAGATACTCATCCGCGTACGGACCGCGGGTGCCGGATTCCCGGACCTGATGATGACAGGCGGCCGTTTCCCACTGCTTGGCGCTCCTCCCTTCGGCCTGGGCGAAGAAGCCGCCGGAGAGGTCGTCGCTGTACCACCGGACTCGCGGTTCTCGGTAGGTGACCAGGTCATGGGCATTACCGGGTTCCTGGAAGGGTGGGGTGGGTACGCCGACTACGCCTACGTCCGCGAGCATTCTGCGATCCTGATTCCCGAAGGGATGGCAGACGAACAGGCTGGCGGGTTCCCCATCGGCTTCCGTACTGCTTATGCGGGGCTTGTTGAACGCGCTCCTGTGCAAGCCGGGCAGACGCTTCTCATTCTCGGTGCCGCGGGCAGCAGCGGCGCTACTGCTCTTCAACTCGGCAAGGCTCTGGGCGCGATGGTGATCGCCGTCGCGGGGAGCCGGGAGAAGGCGGAATTCTGCGCGCGGTTCGGCGCGGACCATGTTCTAAACCATCGAACGGACGATCTGACGGCCCGGATCGCTGAGATCACGGGCGGACGCGGCGTGGACTTGATCTACGATCCCGTCGGAGGCGACACAGCGACCACAGTCGTGAAGAGCCTGGCACGTAACGGGCGTATCGCCGTGGTCGGCCTTGCGAGTGGCGCACCCGTCGCACTCAATCCGATGGACATGATGCTACGGAACTACTCGGCAGTCGGTGTGCTGGCGATTCCGCATGCCGACCCGGAGGCGGAAGCCGCCGTATGGAGCCGTCTGGCCGATCTGGTGGAGAAGGGTGCGATCACGACACCGGTGGGCCAGGTGTACGGCTTTGACGAGGTGCCTCGGATGATTGCCGAACAGAGTGCCCCGAGGCCAGGGAAGTCCGTGGTGCGGGTACTGGACTCAAGCTCGTGATGTCGGCCCAGGGTGTTACCTGCTTCCGGAACCGCTGATCTACGATCCGGTGCTTGGACAGTCGTGAGGGGACAGTTGCCACGAAGTGCTGCAGGACGGCGAACGGCAGCGTCTGCGTCTCGTCGAAGAAGGCCTCTGCGGGCTTCTCCTCCTCGGGCGCGTAGACGAGCACCATCACGGCTGTCGGCCCCAGGGTCGGCGAAGCAGGGGCGGAAGGGAGTGTCGGGTTTGGGAGTAGGTGGCCGGCACACGGCCGTTCTGAGGGCCGAGAAGACTGCGGCCGCCCCGTCCTCCGGACCGGCTTGAGCTTCCATGCAGCGCAGCTCGACGGTAGTACTCATCAGATCACGACGGCGTCAAGAGCGGTCGGGTTCGACGCGGTGGTCCGTGTTTGGGACGAAGTGGAGCTGTGCTCCGATCTTGTCGCAGGCCGGAACACCGCACCGACACAAGCTCCGATCTCCTCATTGCCTTCGGCGCAGTGTCACGAACCGACCCGCTATCCCGGCGAGCACTGCGGAGGCAAGGATGGTGAAGCCCGCAGTGAGGAACACTGCCTGCAAGGTTGTCGATGACACGAGGATCGCGCCGAGCGCGGACCCCAGTGCCAGAGCTATCTGCAGGTTTGTCACATTCACGGCCGACACGGCTTCCTGGTCCTGCGGAGCGGCATCGAGCAACCAGACCAGCGTTGCCGGGTTCACGATTCCCCAGACCAGGCCCCACAACGCGAGCAACAGGACAGCCAGCCAGGCCAGGGTACCCGCGCTCGCCAGCCCGATCAGCAGTACCGCTACCACCGTCGCCGATCCGACGAAGCTACCGATCACTCCGCGCTTGAATAGCGATCCGGCGACAAGTGAGCCGAGGATGCCACCGCAGCCGTAGATGACGAACAGCAGAGTGACCGCGCCGCTGGACAGATGGGTGTAGTCCATCAGGAACGGGGTGATGTATGTCCAGGCGGCGAACTGGCCGATGAACGCGACTGCGCCTGCCGCCATCCCAAACTGGACTGCCCGCCGCTTCACGGTTCTCACGAGATCACGCACGTGCGTACCCTCCTGCGGCGGAATACTCGGCAGCAGGATCATCTGAGCAACCACGACAAGTAGTGTGGCGGCCGCTGCAGCGGCAAAAGAGAGACGCCAGCCGACGAGATCGCCGAGGAGCTGACCGGCGGGCAGCCCCACCACCGTCCCACCGGAAATACCCGCCGCGATGATGGTGATCGCGCGAGTACCGCCGGCCGGCCCCACAAGCTTAGGCCCGACCGGTGAGACCACCGTCCAGAAAGCGCCGATGGTGGCGCCGAGGAGCATACGGGCAATCAGCACCAGGGCGAAGTTCGGTGCCACCGCAACGACTGTGTTCGACACCAGCACCGTCAGGCCTAGGACGATGATGACCGGGCGTCGGTTGAAGCGGCCGGAGCCGAGGAAGAACAGTGGCGCCGACACTGCGGCGCTGAAACCCGGCACGAGCACCATCAGCCCTGCGAGACCGAGCGAGATGTGCAGTCCCTCGGCGATTTGCGGCAGCAGCCCTACAGGCATCGTCTCCGTCATGACGACGACGAACGCGCCGAGCGCGACGGCACCGACGGACGCCCAGCTCCGCCGGCTGCCGGGCTCCGCGACTGTGGCGGTGGTGCGGGTGACTACCGGTTGGGTCGGGACGGCCGCGGCGCACGACGACGCGGTGACCACGCGCACCTGCGGTGCACGGTGTGTCGGCGCCCCCTTCTCGGTTTCGGTCATGCGTTCCCCTCGCTCATCGCTGGTGACCACCGTCCGAAGCGCACCTGTCTCGAGTCATCGCGGCCATCAGGCCCGTCCCGCCACAATGTCAGGCGGAAGAAGCAATTCTGCTTCGCAGATTCGAGAACCCGAGGCCGATGATCTCTCCCATCCACCACCCAGCGCAGGTCGTTGGAGGGGGCCTTGTGGTGCTCTGAAGTACCTACGTCTCGGGTGAGGTGGTCATAGGCTTCCTATGGACCTTCGCGTCGGGCGTCCACGGTTTCTTACCTCGGGACCGGCCTTGGACATTCCTCGACGGCCATGGTGCGGGGAGGATAGTTCGCTTGTTCGTGATGTTGTCTGCCACGACGGCCTCCTCGGGGTAGATCCCCTCACCGAGTAACTCGGATGTGAAGGCGTCCTGGTCTTCTGTTGTCGACGCGGCTGGGGCCCCAGCCGCTGCGCATGACCTGTTAAGGAGGGCTACCTACAGTGGAGTTGGTCGACAGCTTGGAGACCCCTGAGGACGCCGAGCGGGCCACTGTGGTCGTCGGCGGCGAGAAGGGCGCAGACTTCGCGAGCAGTAGCCATGCGATCGTGCAAAAGTACCTGCACGGCCTCCAGGGGTGCGACGCGCTGTGCGTGGAGGCGCGGGAGAAGGCCATCGACCGGCGCACGGCGACCAAGGTCGAGCTGGATGAGCCCACCTGGCACGTCTCCTTGAACACCGTGCTCGACGGGGACAGCTGGAAGCTCCAAATCCTGCGGGACAACCTGTCGTTCGGCAGTGCGGGGCAGGGTGAGTAGCGCGTAGTTCATCGGTTATTCGCGTACGCCGGAGGTCGCCGAGCAGAGGTTGTGCAACAGGTGCCTCGGCACGGACACCGCAGCCGTGACCGCATCCTTGGCTCCTCCACCGCGGTCACGGGCTCCCTGTTCTTCACGCCGCTCGTCGGTTTCCTTGACGACCTGTCCGACCTGCAACCGTATCGGCCCTCCCACAGGCAGCACCGGCGATGGGGTCTGGACATCGGAGATCCGAACAGGAACATCGTGAAATGAACAATCTGCACCGGGACATGGCGCCCGCGCCCGTCTCGGCAGCCGCCTGGATGAACTTGGTGCAGGAGCTACGGTGTGTACGTTCAAGCAGCATGCCGTCGCGTGGGCACACCAAGGCTCGAAAGGTCTCCGACTAGCCGCTCGTCAACGACTCCAGCTGTCAGCTGGAGAACCGTCTCAAGGGCTCGAGCGAAAGACGGCGGAGGCATAAATACCCCGACATCAACCGCGTTGTGCTCCGCCCGGATGGTCGACGAATCCCGTACTGGGCAGCTGAAGCGCCAGTGAGCTCCGAGGGGAGAGACCTCCAGGCGGACACAACAACTCTCGCTGTCAACCCTGGATGAGTTCGATGATGTGACCGAAGTTGAGGTTCGATGCGGTGGCTGCCAGGTCTCCCTTGGCAAGCTTCACGGCGGCCTCACGCGTAGCCCCGAGGGCATGTGTGTAGCCTGCGACTCCGAGGCTGATCCGACGGACGCCGATCGCCTGGAGTTCAGTGAGCGTAGGCGGTGAGCCCTCCGCTGGGTCGACGAGGATGTTGACCGGTTTGGGGGCGACGGCCCTGACAACTGCTCTAATAGAAGCCATGTCTGGCAGGGACGGGGCGTAGAGGACGTCAGCTCCTGCCTCCGCGTAGGCGGTAAGGCGGCGAATGGTGTCATCAATATCGGAAACCCCCCACAGGAGGTTGTCCGTTCGGCCGGTCAGGACGATTTGTCCGTGTGCTGCGGAGGCTGCTGCCTCGATGCGACGAACGGCATCATCGAAGTCACGAATCGGGTTCGAGGGGTCACCGGTTGTGTCCTCGATGCCGATGCCGGCGAGCCCTCGGGCAATGGCAGCGTCGACAGTGGCCCGGACGTCTTCGGGAGTCTTGCCGTAACCGTCCTCAAAGTCACCGTTGATCGGTAGGCCGCTCACTGAGGCAAGCAGGACTGCATGGTCCAGGTGTTCGTCGCGGCTGACGGCGTGGATACCGTCGATCCGGCCCAGCATGGCAGCGAGAGTCGCCGAAGAGGTCGCAATGGACTTGAATCCAGCCTCCTTGAAGAGCAAGGCTGAAGGACCGTCCCACACGTTGGGCATGATGAACGTATCGGGGCCACGGTGGAGTTCGGCGAACTGTTCGTAGCAGGCCTGGGCTGCCGTGTCAGACATGTAGATTCGTCTTTTCTGACGGTGTGCGATCCGTCGGAAGCGTGGGAGCCGATGGAGGCGCCGGGCTGTTTATCTGACTCAGGGGACTGACGCCGGGCCGGTTCAGGCCAGACATCTGGGCCGAATGGTGCATCACGCAATGCCGGAACGCAAGAATGCACAGCGGATGCTGCCATCGTCTCGTTGATTAGCGCCGATCCGCTGGGTCGTCTTACCAACAACCTTGTGACCGTTCCACAGGCCGTGCCCCGGTCAGCGCGTTACGAGACCAAGCAACGGCGTGGACCTTATCCCAACGCGATCGCAGTAGCCCGGGTGCCGGGTGTCAACCTGATCGGTGCGGGGGTCTTGGGGTCGAGTCGGTGGTAGGAGCGGGCTATGGAGGTGCGGACGTCGAGTGTGGGGTCTTCGTCGCTGGCGAAGGCGTCCAGGATGTTGTCTGTGGAGGGG
>NZ_LMWH01000008.1 GCF_001507435.1 Streptomyces sp. NRRL F-5122 | reverse complement strand
ATGCCACCGGTGTGCTGGTGCTGATCAGCTCCGCCGCGATCGCGGTGACCATCGCCGCCCGCAAGGCCGGCCAGCGCAACTGGACCGTCGTCTTCGCGGCGATCTCGGCCGTCTTCCTCTACACCACCGTCGCGAACGTCATCGAGCGGCCGGACGGAGTGAAGATCGGCGCCTGTTTCATCGCCGGCATCATGCTGCTCTCCCTGCTGTCCCGGCTGGCCCGTGCCTTCGAGCTGCGGGTGACCAGCGTGAGCCTGGACACCATGGCGGAGCGGTTCGTCCGCGACATCGCCAGCCGCAAGATCCGGTTCATCGCCAACGAGCCGGGCAGCAGGGACGCCGCCGAGTACCGCGACAAGATCGAGCAGATCCGGGCGGACCACGATCTCCCCCAGCAGGAGGACTTCGTCTTCGTCGAGGTGACGGTCGGCGACCCCTCCGAGTTCGAGACGTGCCTGACCGTGCGCGGCGAGGTGCTGCACGGCCGCTACCGCGTACTGACCCTCGAGTCGTCCTCGATCGACCGAGGGCGATCCCTTCCGCAACTTCCTCCGCTTCTTCCTCTTCGGCCAGGGCGAGGTGGCACCGGTGACCCGCGAGGTACTGCGCGAGGCCGAACCCGAGCGACGGCGCCGGCCTCGCGTCCACGTCGGCTGAGCGGGCTCAGACGGTCGTGGCCGCCGCCCTGAACAGCCGCTTGGCCATGCCGATGCGCTCATAGGCGGCGACGGCGGGGGCGTTGTCGGCGTCCACCATGAGGGCGGCGCGGCCGTGCTCCCGGACGAGTGCGTCGGCGACGAACCCGCACACCGCGGCGCCGAGACCGTGCCCCCGCGCCTCGGGGACGGTGACCACCCCGGCGAGGAAACCGCACCCGTCGGCGGACCAGGCGTCGGCCGCCACCGCGAGCGGCCCCGAGCCGCCGTGCACCCCGGCCCAGCGGCGCACACCCGTCAGGCCCGGCCGGGCATACGACTGCGGGAACCAGCGGTCGAACAGCGGTGCCGCCGCCCGCTCACCGGCCGCGTCCAGCCATCGCACGGCGGAGGAGCCGGGCGCATCGCAGGGCGAGTCCGTCTGCATCCAGTAGAAGGGATCGGTGAGGACGAGCCCGGGGATCCGCCGGGCGAGCTCCTCCATCAGGGGCGCGTCGCCGAAGGGCCGGTAACCGGCCCCCGGCTCGGCGAGCAGGTCCCGTACAAGGGGCACGGCGTCCTCGGCATCCCCCGCGACCGCGATCCGGTCACGTCCGCAGAGCCCGCGAGCGGCGACGGCGGCAGCGGCGCCGTGCCGCCGCACCCGGGCCGGCCGCCCCTGCGCGGCCCAGACGAGATGGGTGCGATCGGCCGACCGCCCTGTCACCGGCCCCGGACCCGTCCACAGCCGACCGTGAACCCGATGATCGAACCGCCGCCCTCACGTCTGCACGCGAACGCCCCTCCCCCGTGCGACGTGGCCACCTCCTGCACGATCGACAGGCCGAGACCCGAGCCGGGCAGGCTTCTCGCGTCCGCGGCGCGGTAGAAGCGGTCGAAGATGCGCATCAGGTCGCTGTCCTGGATTCCCGGCCCGCGGTCGAGTACCTCCACGCGCACGCTGCCCGGTGGCGACCCGGTGTCCGGCTCGTCGGACTCGTCCAGCTGAGGCGGGTGCTGGGTGCCCGTGACGACGATCTCGATGGGCGCCTCGCCACTCCGGTCGAACTTGGCGGCGTTCTCCAGCAGGTTGGACACGGCCCGCTGCAGGGCCGTGAGCCGTCCGTCGACCGTCGTGTCACCGCTGACGCGGACGCGGATCTCGCGGCCCGTGCGACGGCGCACGATCGTCGCCGCGTCCTCGGCGACGTCGGCGAGCATGAGCCGCTGCACCGGCTCCGTGTCCGACTGGCCGGCCGCCAGGTCGACCAGCTCGTTGACCAGGTCGGTCAGCTCGCGCGACTCCTGGGCGAGGTCCGCGACGAGTTCCTCGCGCGCGGCGGGCGGCAGCTCGTCGATCCGGCGCAGCAGCGAGATGTTCGTCCGCAGGGAGGTCAGCGGGGTACGCAGTTCGTGGCCGGCGTCCTGCACCAGGCGCCGCTGGTCGTCCTCGGACTGGGCCAGGCGCCCCAGCATGCGGTCGAACGAGCGGCCGAGCCGGGCCACCTCGTCGTTCCCGGTGACCGGCACCTGGATGCCGAGCTGCCGGGTGCGCGCCACGTCCTCGGCCGCACCGGCCAGCCGCACAAGACGCCCCGTGATCCGCCGCGCCAGCCACCAGCCGAACAGCCCGGCGGCGATCACCACGGCGCCCATCAGCAGGGCCGTGCGCTGCTGAAGGCTGCGCAGCAGGTCCTCGGTGCTGCTGAGTTCCTGGGCGACCTGCACCGCGCCCTGGCCGCGGCCCAGCGCGACGGTCGCGACGCGGTAGACGTCGCCGTCGACGTCGACACTCTTGTGTTCAACCAGCCTGGCCGCGGTGGCGGCCCTGGCGATCCGCTGGTCCTGCGAGCCGACGGGCAGCGCCGGATTGGAGTGGTCCACGACCACTCCGCCGGGCCCGAGCACCTGCACGACCGTACGGCTGGGCCGGATGATGTCGTCGCGCGGGGTGTCGTGATCCTTGTCGGATATGGCGAAGTCGTCCGGCATCAGCTGCTTCTGGCGGACCTGGTCCTGCAGGTCGGCGACGACCTGGGCGAAGACGGTCTGCTGGTCCACCCGTACGAGGCGGGCGGCGGCGTCGTAGCTCAGGAAGCCGACGAGGACGGTGACTCCGGCGGCCACGGCCGCGAACGACACGGTGAAGGTGGTCCGCAGCGAGGACACCTGCCGCAGTCTGGACCGCAGTCGGAGTCTGCGGCGCAGCCCGCGCGGCAGGCGCCGCCACAGGCCCGTTCCGGCACCGGTGTCGACCTCCTGGCTGGGTGGTGGAGGCATCAGTCCTCCCTCAGCACATACCCCACGCCACGCACCGTGTGGATCAGCGCCGGGGCCCCCGGCTCGTCGAGCTTGCGCCGCAGATAGCCCACGTAGACGGCGAGGTTCTTGGATCCGGGCCCGAAGTCGTAGCCCCAGATGCGGTCGTAGATGGTGGCGTGGTCGAGCACGATCCCGGCGTTGCGCGCGAGCAGCTCCAGCAGGTCGAACTCGGTCCTGGTGAGCTCGAGCTCGCGCTCGCCCCGCCAGGCGCGGCGGGCCTGCACGTCCATCCGCAGCCCGGCGACGGACAGCTGACCGGTGGGGATCCTCTTCTCCTCCTCCTTGGGCACCTCGAAGGGGGTTCCGCTGGTGCGGCGGAGCAGGGCCCGAAGCCGGGCGAAGACCTCCTCTACGTCGAACGGCTTGACGACGTAGTCGTCGGCGCCCGCGTCCAGGCCCGCGATCCGGTCGGCGGTCTCCACCAGCGCGGTGAGCATCAGGATCGGGGTGCGGTCGCCCTCCGCGCGCAGCACCCGGCACACCTGGAGTCCGTCGATGCCGGGCATCATCACATCGAGAACGAGCACGTCGGGCTGGGTCCGATGGGCCTGGGCGAGAGCCTCGACCCCGTCGGCCACGGCGGTCACCTCGTAACCCTCGAGCGTCAGCGCGCGTTCCAGGGCGTGTCGGATGGCGCGGTCGTCCTCGGCGAGCAGCACTGTCTGGGTCACCCCACCAGTCTGCCAAGGCCAGAGCGGTGCTCCGCCGGTCAGCCGAGGAGCGAGCGTCCTTCTTACCCGCCTCTCACCGCTGCATGCGTGGCGATTTACCTGCCAGGGCCACTGTGTCGGCCAGGCCGCGTCGCACACAGGGCGACGTCGGCCGACATAAGAAGCGGAAGTCTCGGCTCGGCGCCACCCATGACGCCGGCCCGGAGCGCACCCGGCCCGCCGTCCCAGGGCACGGCCGGGTGATGAGACCGCGCGGCCCGCCCGGGAACCCCCCGTTCCGGTAGCAGGCCGGCGCGGAAGGGGTGGGCCGGAACGGTAGACGGTGGCGGCCCACCCCCTCACCCACCCGGGGAGCGGGCGCACGGGCCCGGTACGCCCGGCTCAGCCGTCCAGTGCGGCCAGTTGGTCCTCGAAGGGGATCACCTGGAAGCCGTGCGAACGGGTGACGGCGCCGCCCCGGGTGGACCCGCCGTCCGCCCGGGCCTCGCGGTCCGGACCGGCGGACTTCGGCGGGGAGCCGTCCGGTTCGGGCACAACCGCGGTCTCCGGCGCGGTACCCGCGCCCATCAGCCGCACCAGTTCGCCCGCCCCGCGGTCGATGCGCTCGGGCAGTCCCTCGGCGCCCCAGTCCTCGGAGGCCGCGTACACACCGGTGGGGACGACCACGGCCCGCAGATACGAGAAGAGCGGGCGCAGGGCGTGGTCGAGGACCAGCGAGTGCCGGGCGCTGCCTCCGGTCGCCGCGATCAGGACCGGCTTGCCGGCCAGCGCGTCCTTGTCGAGCACGTCGAAGAACGACTTGAACAGTCCGCTGTACGACGCCGAGAACACCGGTGTGACGACGATGAGCCCGTCGGCCTCCGTCACCGCGTCCAGCGCCTCGGCGAGCGCACGCCCCGGGAAGCCGTTGGTGAAGTTGTGCGCGATCTCCACGGCGAGGTCGCGCAGCTCCACGACCCGGATGTCGACGGGGGTCTGCCGGTCCACGGCGGCGGCCAGCCGGTCGGCGAGCAGCCGCGTGGACGACGGGACGCTCAGTCCCGCGGAGACGACCACGAGTTTCATGCGACGTCCACCTCCTCGGAAACTTCCTCGGCGACCTTGCGGGCCTCCCCGGCGGCGAGCAGCGACTGGTGCGTGGGGGCGTCGGGGACGTTCGCCGGGCGGTTCTTGGCGAACTCCTCGCGCAGCACCGGAACGACCTGTTCGCCCAGCATGTCGAGCTGTTCCAGCACGGTCTTCAGGGGAAGACCCGCGTGGTCCATCAGGAACAGCTGGCGCTGGTAGTCGCCGGCGTACTCGCGGAAGGCCAGGGTCTTCTCGATCACCTGCTGCGGCGAGCCGACGGTCAACGGGGTCTGGTCGGTGAAGTCCTCCAGGGACGGCCCGTGCCCGTAGACCGGCGCGTTGTCGAAGTAAGGCCGGAACTCGCGCACGGCGTCCTGCGAGTTCTTCCGCATGAACACCTGTCCGCCGAGGCCCACGATGGCCTGCTCCGCCGTGCCGTGCCCGTAGTGGGCGTAGCGCTCCCGGTAGAGCTCGACCATGCGCTTGGTGTGGTCGGCCGGCCAGAAGATGTTGTTGTGGAAGAAGCCGTCGCCGTAGTACGCGGCCTGCTCGGCGATCTCCGGGGAGCGGATGGAGCCGTGCCAGACGAAGGGCGGCACGCCGTCCAGCGGGCGGGGCGTTGAGGTGAAGCCCTGCAGCGGGGTGCGGAAGCGGCCCTCCCAGTCGACCACGTCCTCGCGCCACAGCCGGTGCAGCAGCGCGTAGTTCTCGATGGCGAGGTTGATGCCCTGGCGGATGTCCTGCCCGAACCAGGGGTAGACCGGGCCGGTGTTGCCGCGTCCCATCATCAGGTCCACCCGGCCGTCCGCGAGCTGCTGGAGCATCGCGAAGTCCTCGGCGATCTTCACCGGGTCGTTGGTGGTGATGAGCGTGGTGGAGGTGGACAGGATCAGCCGCTCCGTCCTCGCGGCTATGTAGCCGAGCATCGTCGTCGGGGAGGACGGCACGAACGGCGGGTTGTGGTGCTCGCCGGTCGCGAAGACGTCGAGTCCGACCTCCTCGGCCTTGAGCGCGATGGCGACCATGGCCTTGATCCGCTCGCGCTCGCTCGGCGTCCGTCCCGTGGTCGGGTCCATGGTGACATCGCCCACGCTGAAGATCCCGAACTGCATACCCGCTCACACCCTCCAGATTTGTTGATGCTTCAACTATACCCGGAAACGGCGAGGCCCCCGCAGCTATTCCGCCCGCTGTCGGCCGGCGCTTCTACGATGCCTGTATGGCCGCCCCACGCCGTGACACACGCGGCATCGTCGACGCCGCCGAACTCTTCTCACGGGTCACCTTCCGCCGCCACGAGCCGGCCGCACCGCTGCGTCCGTACCTCGAGCACTACTGGCTGATCGACTGGGACCTGCCGGAGCCGTACGCCTCCCACGTCGTCCCGCACCCCTCGGTGAACGTCGTCTTCCAGCAGCACGGCGACGAGGCGCCCTGGGGCGAGGTGGCGGGCATCGGTCTGGCTCTGTTCACGCAGAAGCTCCAGGGCAGGGGCCGAGTGTGCGGGATCCAGTTCCGCCCGGGCGGCTTCCGCCCCTTCGCGGCCGACCACCCGGTGGCGCACTGGACCGGCCGCCGCGTCCCGCTGCCCGAGGTGTTCCCCGATCCGGATCCCGCGGCCGTCCTCGCCCCGGACGCGGAGCGCGACCGCGTGGCCGCCCTGGACGCGTTCCTGCTGGGCCTCGGCCCGCACCCCGACCCGCAGGCCGACCTCGCCATGACCCTGGTCGACCGCATCCGCACGGACCGCACGATCCGGCGCGTCGCCGACTTCGCACGGTCGGAGGGCCTGTCCGTGCGGCTTCTGCAGCGCCTGTTCGCGGCCTACGTGGGCGTGGGCCCGAAGTGGGTCATCCTGCGCTACCGCATCCACGAGGCCCTCGAGCGCGCGGAGACCGAGCGGGCGGTGGACTGGGCGGGCCTGGCCGCGGATCTGGGCTACGCGGACCAGGCCCACCTGGTCCGGGACTTCACGGCGACGGTGGGGGTGCCGCCGACGGCGTACGTCCACCACCGCGCCCCATGAGAGGCAGGGGGCGGGATCCTGATCGCCGGCGCGGCGCGGGTGAGCCCGTGCGGGAGGGGAACGAGGCCTCTCCCCCCATGGCCGTCAGAAGGTGTACCGGTCCCCGGTGGCGAGGACCAGGACCTGCTGACGGCGCTTGCCCGGATTGCGGTCCATCTCGTCGTCGCCCCACACCGAGTCGATCTCCAGGCGCACCTCGTCGGTCGCCGTGTCGGCCAGGCGCAGGCGCAGATGGATCTCCCGGCCCTTGCTGTTCGCGGTGAGCTCTCCCGTGCTGCACACCACCGTGCTCACGTCATGGCGGGCGCAGCCACGCGGCAGCTGCTGCACCTTCGCCAGCGGCTTGGACCAGTGCAGGCGGACCGTGGCGTCCTCGATGCTCGGACCGAGGTTCGTCGGGGTGAGCCGGACGTTCACCTCACCGCGCCCCATGGCCACGTACCCGTGGTAGGCGATGTCCACCTCGGAGCCCAGAGCCGTCGCGGGCATCGCCGCACCCACCACCACGGCCGCACCCAGTGCGCCCGACATCCACTTCCTCATCGCCACTTCCTCCGCATCGGCCCGGACATCACGGCATGTATCCCATCCGAGCGGCACGGCGGACACCGCCGGGCAGGTGACCCGCGCACGCGGTGCCGCGCGCGGCCCCCGTACGGCCTACCGGGGGCTGCGTGCGAACCTGACGGCATGCTGATTCTGCGATCCGCTGCCCTCTTCGTCGTCGCCGCGCTCTTCGAGATCGGCGGCGCGTGGCTGGTGTGGCAGGGCGTGCGTGAACATCGCGGCTGGCTGTGGATCGGCTCGGGCGTGATGGCCCTCGGTGTCTACGGCTTCGTCGCCACGCTCCAGCCGGACGCGAACTTCGGCCGCGTCCTCGCCGCGTACGGAGGTGTCTTCGTGGCCGGCTCGCTGGCCTGGGGCATGGTCGCCGACGGCTACCGACCGGATCGCTGGGACGTGACGGGCGCGCTGATCTGCCTCGCCGGGATGGCCGTGATCATGTGGGCCCCACGGGGCCACCACTGACCGCGGGCCGGGCATCCGAACGGCGTCTCCAGGGCGCCCCCGCCGGGCCTGTGCCCCGGCCACCTATCCTTGGGCAGAGGTCGCCCGTACGCCCGTACACGGACCGCAGGACCGAGCCCGCCGCCCGAGGAGCCGCCCCATGACCGACGCCGCACCCTCCGCCGCCTCCCGCATCGCCGTGGTCACCGGGGCGAGCAGCGGCATCGGCGCCGCAACAGCCAGGCAGCTCGCCCAGGCGGGCTACCGCGTGGTCCTCACCGCCCGCCGCAAGGACCGGATCGAGGCGCTGGCGGAGGAGCTCACGGCGGCCGGCCACTCGGTGACGGCGTACCCGCTCGACGTCACGGACCGCGCCGCGGTCGACGAGTTCGCGTCGGCGTTCAGGACGATCGGCGTCCTTGTGAACAACGCCGGCGGCGCACTCGGCGCCGACCCGGTCGCGACCGGCGACCCCGAGCAGTGGCGCCGGATGTACGAGACGAACGTCCTGGGCACGCTGAACGTCACCCAGGCCCTGCTCCCCGCGTTGACGGCGAGCGGGGACGGCACGGTGGTGGTCGTCTCCTCCACCGCCGGCCACGGCACGTACGAGGGTGGCGCGGGCTATGTCGCCGCCAAGCACGCCGAGCACGTACTGGCCGAGACCCTGCGCCTGGAGATCGTGGGCACGCCGGTGCGGGTGATCGAGATCGCCCCCGGCATGGTGCGGACGGAGGAGTTCGCGCTGACCCGCTTCGACGGGGACGCCGAGAAGGCGGCGAAGGTGTACGAGGGGGTCGCCGAGCCCCTGACGGCCGACGACGTGGCGGACACGATCACCTGGGCGGTCACCCGCCCCAGCCACGTCAACATCGACCTGCTGGTGGTACGCCCGCGGGCTCAGGCGTCGAACACGAAGGTCGCGCGGGAGCGATGACGGAGGAACCGACAGCGGCCCCGGCCGGCGAGCCGGATCAAGCCGGGGAGCAGGAGCGTCTGTCCCTGGAGAAGAAGCGCGAGCGCTTCGTCTGGTACTACCTCGCGTACTTCCTCTTCGGCATCCACCTCGTGGCCTTCGTGATGATCTACGCGGTGCGGCACGCGAAGTGAACCGCCGAAGGCCCCCAGCGACTGACCGGGGGCCTTCGCGCCGTCAGCCCTTCACGCAGACGACCTGCTTGAGCTTGGCCACGACCTCCACGAGGTCGCTCTGCTGCTCGATGACCTGCTCGATGGGCTTGTAGGCACCGGGGATCTCGTCCACGACGCCGGAGTCCTTGCGGCACTCCACGCCCCGGGTCTGGTCCTCCAGGTCCTTCGCGGTGAACCGGCGCTTGGCCGCGTTGCGGCTCATGCGCCGACCCGCGCCGTGCGACGCCGAGTTGAAGGACTTCTCGTTGCCGAAGCCCTTCACGATGTACGAGCCGGTGCCCATCGAGCCCGGGATGATCCCGAACTCTCCGGAGCCCGCGCGGATCGCACCCTTGCGGGTCACCAGCAGGTCCATGCCCTCGTACCGCTCCTCCGCCACGTAGTTGTGGTGGCAGGAGATCTCCGGCTCGAACGTCGGCTTCGCCTTCTTGAACTCCTTGCGGATCACGTCCTTCAGGAGCGCCATCATCAGCGTGCGGTTGTACTTCGCGTACTCCTGCGCCCAGTACAGGTCGTTGCGGTACGCCGCCATCTGCGGGGTGTCCGCGACGAAGACGGCGAGATCGCGGTCGACGAGGCCCTGGTTGTGCGGAAGGCTCTGCGCCACGCCGATGTGGTGCTCGGCCAGTTCCTTGCCGATGTTGCGGGAGCCGGAGTGCAGCATCAGCCACACGCCACCGGTCGTGTCCGTGCACACCTCGACGAAGTGGTTGCCGCCGCCTAGCGTGCCCATCTGCTTGGTGGCGCGCTCCGCGCGGAACCTCACCGCCTCGGCCACCCCGTCGAACCGTCCCCAGAAGTGGTCCCATCCGGAGGTGGGCACCCCGTGGAAGCTGCCGGGGTCGACGGGCTCGTCGTGCATCCCGCGGCCGACCGGGATCGCCTGCTCGATCTTCGACCGCAGGCGCGACAGGTCCCCCGGAAGGTCGTTCACCGTCAGGGACGTGCGCACCGCCGACATGCCGCAGCCGATGTCCACCCCGACCGCGGCCGGACACACGGCGTCCCGCATGGCGATGACGGAGCCGACCGTCGCCCCCTTGCCGTAGTGGACGTCCGGCATGACCGCCAGTCCCTTGATCCACGGCAGGGTCGCCACGTTCTGCAACTGCTGCATCGCGGCGCCCTCGACCGACGCCGGGTCCGTCCACATACGGATCGGGACCTTCGCGCCCGGCACCTCTACATACGACATCTCTTACTCAACCCCCCGAAAGGCCCCACAAGTCTTTTAACGCAAAAACCGGCACCAAGGTCGACGTACAGGACAACGGACCGGCGTTCACGGCAGTGCGTGCGATACACATTGTCTCCAGGGGTCCGCCCCACGCGGCAACCGATTAACCAGCGGACACACACCGCAGGACCGTCGAGAGGAGCCTCACCGTGCAGCGGAAGGCGTACGCACCGGGCGCCGTCGTGCTGCTCGCGGCCCTGCTGGCCGCCTGCACCGGCAGTTCCGGCAACGGCGATGCGGCGGAGGACTCCAAGGCGGGCGGCGTCACCGCGAGCGCGACGGCCGCGCAGCCCGGCAAGTACCGCACCCTCTCCGACGCCTGCGGCACGGTGAACCACGACATCCTCGACTCGCTCCTGCCGGGCATCAAGCAGACGGCGGACCAGGAGCAACGGGACAAGTCGTACCAGGGCGAGTCCGTGCCCACGTACAACAACGACCGCCGCTCCGGCTGCCGCTGGAAGGCCGAGTCGACCGGCGCCACGGACCGTCTGTACGTCGACTTCGAGCGCGTGGTGTCGTACGACAACGCGGTCTCCGACGACAATCGCGCCCACGACGTCTACTTCACGAAGGAAGAGGCCGCGAACCTCCCGGAGCCCGTCTCCGGGGCCGCCGGCGGTTCCGCGAACGACGGAGACTCGCCGAGCGCCGGCGTCACGCCCTCCGGGACGGCCACGGCCTCGCCTCCGGCGTCCGCCCCCGCCTCCGCCTCCGCCTCTGCCTCCGGGAGCCCGTCGGCCACCGAGACCCCGGCCGACCTCCAGCCCCGCACACTGGACGACCTCGGGGACGAGGCGTACCTCGACGACCGGCTGAGCACCGCCGAGCAGCGCACCGTGACTGTGGTGTTCCGCACGTCCAACGTGATCGTGACCATCGAGTACGACGAGCAGCCGACCGGCACCGCTCAGGCGCCTGACAGCAAGGACATGCAGGACAGGGCCCGGAAGCTGGCTCGGCAGCTGGCCGGTTCGCTCGGCTGACGAGGGCTCCGGAGCAGCCGGGGCAAAGGAACCGATCCCGAACCGCATGCGTCCCCACCGCGTACCGTGGCCCCTCGGACCCGATCCGACCGCACGATCCACGAGCGTCATGAGTGAAGGAACCATGCACCGACCTGCACAGCGAGACCACCGAGATCAGCACGATCAGGGGGAGCGTCGGCCGGCCCGCCGGAACTCCCGCCTCGGCCGACTCCTCGTCTGCGCGGCCGCCGTTCCGGCGGTGCTCGTCGCCGCCGGCTGCTCCTCCTCGGACTCCGGCTCCGCCAAGGGCGACGACGCCACACAGCAGCAGACCTCGGCCGCGAAGCCCTCACAGAGCGCCTCGGCCAATGCCGTACAGCCGGCCGCGTACTCGACGCTGCCCGAGGCCTGTGCCGTCCTGTCGGGCGCAACATTGGGCGATTTGGTACCGAAGGGGGCGGAGTCCGGCAAGGAGGGTGCTTCGGACGACACCGCGACACGTGCCAGCTGCTCCTGGAGCAGCCTTCAGAACAACGGCGTCAAGGGCTCCCAGTTCCGCTGGCTCAACGTCTCCATGCTGCGCTTCGAGTCGAACGCCACGCGCGGCGCGGGCGACAAGCTCGCCAAGGACTACTACGGCCGGCAGGTGCAGGACGCCCAGTCCGTCGACGGCGCGAAGAACACCGAGCCCGAGCAGCTCACCGGAGTGGGCGACCAGGGGACCGCAATACGCTACGACCTGAAGAAGAAGGAAGGCACCTTCAAGCAGCAGACGGTCGTGGCGCGCGTGGAGAACGTCGTCGTCACCGTCGACTACAACGGCGCGGGCCTGGCCGGCGACAAGACACCGAGCGCCGACGACCTGACCAAGGCCGCGGAGAAGGCCGCCAAGGAGGCCGTGTCCGCGGTGACGGCGGCGAACCGCGACGGCGGAGCCTCGTCTTCGAAGTCGGCGTCCGGGAGCCCTTCCGGGAGTACGTCGAAGGGCGCGTCCCCCTCCGCGTCGCCGTCCAAGAAGAACTGAGCGGATCCCGGAAAATCGGCCGGGCCGTCCAACACACAGCGCCACCAGGGAAGTTACCGAAATCCGGTCCCGTTCGGACCGGGCTCTCGACAGACCGGCCACCCATGCGCCACACGCGTATGCCACCCTGTTGCGCGCAACAACACGCATGGGGAGGGGAGTAGAGGTGGCCGCGCCACTGCAGCTGACACGGATGCACCGGATTCTCATCGGTGTGGTCGTGTCCGGAGCCGTCATCATCGCCGGGATCGGCTTCGCGGGCTCCTACGCGGCCGTACGCGAGCTGGCCATCAAGAAGGGCTTCGGGAACTTCGCCTACGTCTTCCCGATC
>NZ_LMWH01000007.1 GCF_001507435.1 Streptomyces sp. NRRL F-5122 | reverse complement strand
ACCCGACGCGACAGCCGGGTACTCACCCTGCCCGATACATGCGCAACAAGCCGAAACGGCCCGCCAAATGAACCGACGGACCGTCACGAAAGATCGAGGTTAGGGCCTTCGGTATCTCGGAGCGATCGGAACAGGGTCGTCGAAGCACCTCGATGCGGGCTGATGCGATTCAACGCAGATCCGCGTATCGCCAGGGAACGGGAACAACTCCGGAACGGAAATCCGCACCCCATTGATTTCTATCCGCTCGCGCGAACCGTGCGGGTCGAACTGGATTCGTCAGTGCGGTGACCAGAACTGTCGCCATTGGACCCGACGGCCCCTGGGGCGCCGGCCCCACCTGGGACGAGCAAGTGCCCGCGCCGGCGGGCGTAGGGTTCAAGTGATCAAACCCCGGTGCGAGCGAACTGGTGGCCATCCCCGTGACAGCATCACTGGTGGGCAGGAAGATCTTGTCTCTCGAAGCGGGATCTGTCTACACCTGGGAAACCGCGGAAGGGGTCACCGGAAACATTCTGATCGACCCCGAGGAATCAGTCGCCCGCCTCTGTACACCGGAGGGACTGACTCTCGGCGACATGCTCCTCGACAAAAACGTCGGGAATGTGGAAGACCCCCACCCGGACCCGGAACTCCGCATCGCCTTCCTCGTCGTGGCGGCGGCGATCTTCCAGGAGGCGCAGCGGCAGGGGCGACTGCCTGACAAGATCACGCGCACCTACTGGTAGGCGCCACGTCACGACTGCCTTCGATTTGAGGGATGTGCCTCGTAAGAGCGGCGCGAGGCCTGCGCAGCGGAACCCGGCAACGACTCCGACCGGCAAGTCGGACGATCTTCGCGATGCGCAGGACTCGATGGGCGTGACGGCATCCGAGATCCGGAAAGCCGCATCCCACGCGCTGCCCTGTGCTTCGCCGAAGGCGCCGACGTGTGCATCCTCGTGTGCGAAACCGCAGGCCGAAACGTCGGCCGTGCCCGCGCTACGAATGAGCACCGGCGTTGTCCAGTTAACCTGCGCAGGTAAACTGGACAATCTGAGCTGACGATTTTAGGGTGAGGGCCATGACTGACCACCCTGGACCGTCGCCGTCCGCCGTCCGAGCCTCGCAGGAGGTGCGGGGGGTCATCGGGCGTCTGCGGCGTCGCATCCGCGCCGCCGGAGGCGCCGAGGACATCAGCCTCACCCAGGCGTCGGTGCTGGCCCGCCTGATGGACAACGAAGGGCTCACGACCAGCGACCTCGCCTCCGTCGAGGGCATGCGTCACCAGTCGATGGCGAGCACGGTCGCCGCTCTGGCCGGGCTTGGTCTTGTCGAGCGACGCCGCGATCCCGCAGACGGTCGGCGACTGCTGATCGCGCTCACCGCCGAGGGGCGCCGGCGGGCCGAGGAGGGCAGGCAGGCCCGGGGCGAATGGCTGGCCGCCGAACTGCAGAAGAAGTGCACCGAAGAGGAGCGGCAGACCGTGATCGCGGCCATGGCCGTGCTGGAGCGACTCGTCCATGACTGACCGGATGACCGCGGCGCGCGGCGACACCCGGAAGGCAGGCTTCGACCGCCGGCTCGTCCCCCCGATGATGCTCGGCTCGGTCCTGAACCCGATCAACTCCACCATCGTCGCTGTCGCGCTCGTGCCGATCGGCGCCGCCTTCGGGGCGCCGCCGTCGCAGACGGCCTGGCTGGTCTCCGCCCTCTATCTGGCCACCGCCCTCGGGCAGCCGATCGTCGGCCGGCTGATCGACATATTCGGCCCGCGCCGCCTCTTCCTCCTCAGCACGAGCCTCGTCGGCGTCGCCGGCGTCGTCGGTACCCTCGCTCCCGACCTCGGGGTCCTGATCGCGGCACGGGTCCTGCTCGGCTTCGGAACGTGTGCCGGCTATCCCGCCGCCATGGCACTGCTGCGCAGTGAGGCCAAGCGGACCGGCCAGGACAGTCCCGCGGGCGTACTGACCGCGCTGGCGGTCGCCAACCAGACCATCGCCGTGATCGGCCCCCTGCTCGGTGGGCTGCTGATCGGGCTGGGCGGTTGGCGGGCCACCTTCGCGCTCAACATCCCCCTGGCCGCGGTCGCGGTCGCTCTTGGCATGCTGCGGCTGCCCAAGCAACCGGCCACGGACGCGGCGGCCCGGAGTAGGCCGGCCGCACGGATCGACCTGCCGGGCATGGGTCTGTTCGCGGCCATGCTGATCTCGCTGCTGCTGTTCCTGATGAACTTGCACGCCGGCAGCTGGTACCTCCCGGTGATCACCGTCGCCGCCGGAGCAGCCTTCGCCGTGCGGGAGTTGCGCGCCGGGACGCCGTTCATCGACCTGAGGGTGCTGGGCGGTAACATCCCGCTGCTGGCCACCTACGGAAGGGCACTGGTGGCCTATGTCGTCTCCTATGCCTTCCTCTACGGCTTCACCCAGTGGACGGAAGAGGGCTACGGGCTCTCGCCCCTTCACGCGGGCCTTGTGCAGATACCGATGTTCCTCGTGGGGATCGCCGTCTCCGTCACCGTCGGCCGGCGCAACGGAGTCCTCGGGAAACTCCTGTTCGGCGCCGTCGGCCAGATCGCCGCCTGTGTCCTGATGCTGACCCTCACCGCGGACAGTCCCGTGTGGATGCTCGTCGCCCTTGCCGTCGTCTTCGGTGTGCCCCAGGGGTCCAACAGCCTGGCCCTGCAGAACTCCGTGTACTTTCAGGCCGATCCGGAGCGCATCGGATCCTCCGCCGGCCTGCTGCGGACCTTCGCCTACCTGGGCTCGATGATCGCGTCGTCGGCGACGGCCGCGTCCTTCGGGCAGCATGCGAGCACCTCCGGAATGCACCACCTCGCCTGGGTCATGCTCGGTGCCGGAGTCCTGTATCTCCTCGTCTCCGTCTTCGACCGCAGTCTGAGACGCCTCTCGGCCGACCCGGCCGAAGCCGCCGGCAAGGCATAGCCCTTCTGTGCGGGTGAACCCGCACAGCCGTCCCCGCGCAGGCCCGGCACCCTTCAGGCCGGATGTTGTTCCCGGCGCCGGGGCCCACTCATGACCGCGCGGGGCGGCGTGTGCCTCGAACACCCATCTCGCAAGTCAGCTCCCGTCATTGAAAGGCCGATCATGTCGCGTACCGCCCTGCTGTCCATGGACCTTCAGGTCAACCATCTCGCCCACGTTCCCGTCGACTACCTGCCGACGGCCGTCCGGGCCCTGGAAACGGCCCGCGCCGCGCGGCTCCCCGTCATCCACGTCGTTCTCCAGCTCCGGCCCGGTCATGTCGACGTCCACCCGCGTAACAAGATCTTCGGCTCCCTGCCGACCCATCTGTTCACGGCCGACGACCCCGGTGCCTCCATCCACCCCGACGTCGCTCCTCGCGGCGACGAGATCGTGGTGTACAAGAACCGCGTCAGCGCCTTCGCGGGCAACAACCTTCAGCAGATCCTCGCCGCACAGGACATCGATCACCTCGTCCTCGCGGGCATCGCGACCGGTGGCATCGTCCTGTCCACCGCCCTGCAGGCGGCCGACCTGGACCACCGCGTCACCGTCCTGTCCGACGCCTGTGCCGACCCGGACCCCGACCTGCACGCCAACCTGATGACCAAGGTCTTCAACCGTCGCGGCGATGTCCTCACGACGAAGGAGTGGGCAGACGCCCTGACGACCGACGCCTGACGCGGCCTCGGGAACCGAACGCTGCGGAGGGACCGTTCGTCCGGCAGCGGCCATGGCTCTCGCGGTGGGCGGACCTTGGCGTACCGCACCGGTCGAGGCCCTGGACGCAACCAGTGACCGGGGGCCCGTCCGTCGGACGAGCCCCCGGAGCCGGACCCCGCCCCTGGCCGTGGAACCGGTGAGTACGGTGACGCTGGTGCGCCGGCGCCAACCCGGCGAGCCTTCGTGGTCACAGCACTAGACGTGAGAGACGGGCGCGCGAGTCACCAGCTGCTCTTCGTCACCCCGGGCAGCTCGCCCGCGTGGGCCATCTCGCGAAAACGGACGCGGGAGAGGCCGAAGGTGCGCAGATGGCCGCGGGGACGGCCGTCGACGGAGTCGCGGTTGCGCAGGCGGGTGGCGCTGGCGTCGCGCGGCTGCCGCCGCAATTCCCGCTGAGCGGCGGCGCGTTCGCCGTCGGATGTTCGCGGGGACATGATGATCGCCTTCAGTACCGCGCGGCGCGCCGCGTAGCGCGCCACGACAAGACGTCGCTGCTCATTTTTCGCGATCTTGCTCTTCTTCGCCATCAGACCTTTCCTCCCCGGGCGCGGACACGGGCCACGGCGGCCTCGATACCGATCTTGTCCACCGTCTTGATGCCCTTGGCCGCCAGGGTGAGCCGGACATGGCGGCCTTCACTGGGCAGCCAGTAACGCTTGCGCTGCACATTGGGGTCGAAGCGGCGCTTGCTGCGCCGGTGCGAGTGCGAGATGTGATGGCCGAAGCCGGGCTGTCGGCCAGTGAGTTGGCAGTGTGCGGACATGTCTCCTCCTCATGCACGGCCGTGGCCGTCCGTGCGGTTCTGCGGGTGCCGCGTACTGCGGTTGCCACGTGATGTGGCCGTGACGTGGTGCGCGGCAGCGAGGCGAGCAGAGTAGCAGCTAGATGAAAATGAAAACCAACACCATGTATGGTGCCGTCCATGGCCCGAAACGAACTGCGCCCGATCATCAAGCTGAGATCCACCGCCGGCACCGGATACACCTACGTGACCCGCAAGAACCGCCGTAACAACCCCGACCGGCTGACGCTGCGCAAGTACGACCCGCTCGTCGGCCGTCACGTCGACTTCCGTGAGGAGCGCTGACAAGCGTGAAACCCGGAATCCACCCCGCGTACCGCCCGGTCGTCTTCCGCGACCGCGCTGGCGAATTCGCCTTCCTCACCCGGTCGACGGCCACCAGTGACAAGACGGTCGAATGGGAGGACGGCAGCACCTACCCGGTCATCGACGTCGAGATCTCCTCGGCGAGTCACCCCTTCTACACCGGCACCCAGCGGGTCGTGGACACCGCGGGACGCGTCGAGCGCTTCGAGCGGCGCTACGGGCGAGGGCGGAGCGAGCAGTGAGCGAGGACCAGCCGCGGCTGCCCGTCGTCATCGTCGCCGGGTTGCACGCCGACGCCCGCCGGACCGCGGTGGAGGAGATCCTGCGCACGATCCCCGGCTCGGTCGCGCTCCACCACGACCTGACGCCGCCGTCGACGGCGCGGTGCACCGCAGCGTCCGTGACGCGGTCCGGCTGCTGGACAGCGGAGACACCCCCTTGGTCAACGACTGCCCGTGCTGCGCGCTGCGGGAGGACCTCGTACCCGAACTGCGGCGACTCGCGGTGGCAGGCAGGCACCGGCTGGCAGTCGTGGAACTGTGGGACTCCGTCGAGCCCCAGTCCATGGCCGGGGTCATCGCCGCCGCGGACGCGCCGCTGGTGCTGACCGGGGTGGCCACCGCCGTCGACCCGGCACTCGTGCTGCCGTACTTGTCCAACAGTGACGACCTGGCCGACGTCGGCCTCGCCGCCGCGCCGAGCGACCGGCGCACCGTTGCCGACACTTCGCCCGGCAGCTGGAGTACCCCACGGTGATCGCACTCGCCGAGGACGCCCCGCACGGGACGGAGGGGCAAGCCGCAGACGACGGTGACCGAGCCCTGCTGGACCAACTGACACCGGGTGCACGGAAGGTGAGCGTGGGGCGCGGCGCCCTGGGGTTCGCTCTGCTGAGGGGATTCGACGTGGCCGCGGCCGCCGCACGCCAGCACTGTGCGTGCGCGCTGTTGCCCCAGGAGTGCGACGAGCACGGTGTGAGCACCGTCGTCTGGCGGCGCGAACGGCCCCTGCATCCTCAGCGCCTCTACGCGGCGCTGGGGGAGCTGACCTGTGCCGCGGCCCGCAGCCGTGGCCGGTTCTGGCTCGCGGACCGTCCCGACGCACTGCTGTCCTGGGATGCCGCGGGCGGTGCGCTGTGCGTGGAGGCGGCGGGGCCCTGGCTGGCCGCGCTGCCCGATGCCGCTTGGGAGCTGGTGCCCGCCGAGCGCCGGCTCGCCGCCTCCCTCGACTGGCACCCCGAACACGGCGACCGCTGCCAGTACCTGACGTTCACCTCGCCCGGTCTCGACGGGGGAGGCCTGTTGGCCCTGCTCGACTCGTGCCTGCTCACCGACGGCGAGTTCGCGGCGGGCAGAGAGGGCTGGATGCAACTCCCGTCCGCCTTCGACGACTTCCTCGACCCGGTCACCTGAGCCGCGGATCGGCCGGGGCGCCACAGGGCGGGTGATGAGCACGGGCCCTCCATGAGTCTCCGCCTCCGCGTGCGCGGGGAGGAGGCGGCAGCGTCCCCAACCCTCCTGAGGTGGCCCATCGATGGTGGCGATGCCGCGTGGAGGGTGCGAACGTGAAGATCGCGCAGGTGCCGGGGGTCGAGGCCGGCGCTTGGCGGCCGCGAGGCGTGAGGCTCGGGTGACGGTGGGCAGGGTCCGTCACCCGAGCCGAAACCTCCTTTCGCGCCCCGAAATTGCGGGTCACGACACTTCGTCCGGACTGCGTCGGTTCGGTCGTCGCGCAGACCCCGCTCGGGGCCGACCGGTCGTGCGCGGACCTTGCCAATGCTTGACGATCCCTTCCGCGAACGTTCAACCGACCATCACTGCTGGACGTTGTGTGCTGCACCTAAGGTCCTTGAGGCTTTCGAAAGAAGGGACTCATGGACACACTCCTCGCGGTCCGGGCTCGCGGGATCGGCAAGTCCTTCGGCGACGTGGTCGCACTAGACGGGATCGATCTGGATGTGACGCAAGGTCAGATCCACGGTCTGGTGGGACCGAACGGCGCCGGCAAGACGACATTGCTCGGCCTCCTGCTGGGTCTGGCCGTCGCTGACAGCGGCCGCCTCGAGATCCTGGGTACACCGGTCGGGCGGGCACTCGACGCCCCAGACGGTGTCGCCGGCTTCGTGGACGGCCCCGGTCTCTACCCCTCGCTCACCGCCCGGCAGAACCTCGCCGCGCTGGCCGCCCTGCGTGGCCGCGACGAAGGGGCGTCGGTGATCGGCGACGCGCTCGACCAGGTCGGGCTCACCGACGTCGCCGACGACCGGGTTCGCGGCTTCTCCCTCGGCATGCGCCAGCGGCTGGGGCTCGCCGCCGCCCTGCTCACCAAGCCTCGGTTGCTCGTCCTCGACGAGCCCTCCAACGGCCTCGACCCGGCAGGCAAGAAGCACGTGCACGGTGTGCTCTCCCGGCTCGCGGCGGACGGCACCAGCGTCGTGCTCTCGAGCCACCGCATGGACGACCTCGAGGCACTGTGCTCCGAAGTCACCATCATCGCCACCGGACGGGTCGTCTTCACCGGTCCGCTCAGCAAGCTTGCCGCCGAGAACCGTGAACTCGACTACCGGCTGCAGACCTCCGACCCCGAGGGCGCCCGCCGACTCGCGGACGACACTGCCGGGATCGGCGTCATCGACGGCGCCATGACACGGCAGGACACCGGGATGCTCGTCGTGCGCGCGCTCGTGCCCGCCCTCGACGAACTGGTGTCGGGCCTTGTGTACGCGGGCATCGCGGTGCGCGAGCTCGCCCCGGTGGTGTCGCCGCTCGAGGCCGCGTTCCTCGCCCTGACCGAGCAGCAGGAGGCCGACCGATGACCGCGACCATCGCGGCGGTGGACAACGTTGCCAGTGCACGCCGGGTGTCGGTGCCGCGCGGGTACCGATTCGAGCTGGTCAAACTGGTTTCGCAATGGCGGATCCGCTTGCTGGTCCTCGCCTGCTGGATCGCGCCGGCGCTCTTCGTCGCCGCCGTCGGCCAGCAGAGCACACTGCCCGTCGACACCCTCTTCGGCCGATGGATGCTCGCCACGGGCTGGGCCGGGCCCCTGGTCATGCTCGGTTTCGCGGGCACCTGGGCGCTCCCGCTGCTGACCTCGGTGGTCGCCGGCGACGTCTTCGCGTCCGAGGACCGGCTCGGCACCTGGCGCCACCTGCTCGTGGCGGTCCGGTCGCCCCGGCGGATCTTCGTCTCGAAGGCACTGGCGAGCCTCACCGTCATCCTGCTCCTCGTGGCCGGAATGGCGGTCTCCAGCACGATCGGCGGTCTCCTGGCGGTCGGCAACCAGCCGCTGGTCGGCCTGGACGGCCACCTGTTGGCACCCGGGGACACCAGCGTCAGGGTGCTGCTCGCCTGGGTCTGCGCACTCGCACCCACCCTGGCCCTCGCCGCGATCGGACTGCTCGGATCGGTCTCGCTGGGGCGTTCCCCGATGGGTCTGCTGCTGCCCGCGATCGTCGCGCTCGCGATGCAGCTGGCGCAGATGCTGCCGCTGCCCGTGTCCGTGCGCCTCGCCCTGCCCAGCTACGCCTTCATCTCCTGGAACGGCCTGTTCACCACCCCGGAACAGCTGGGCCCGCTGCTGATCGGTGTTGTGGTCAGCCTGGTGTGGGCCGTGCTCGCCACGGTTCTGGCCTATGTGCTTTTCGTGCGCCGCGACTTCACCAACGTCAACTACGACGGCTCGGGGCGCCGCGCGATCACCATCGGGCTCCTGCCGCTCGTCGGCCTGGTCGTGGTGACGGTGCCGACCGTCGCGGTGTCGACCGGGGCCACGGGTTCCGGGATCGACCAGGACAAGGTGCAGCGCTCGGTCGCCACGGCCTTCGCCCACCTCTACCGCGTCCAGACCAAGCAGCTCAACCGACCCGACGTCACCGAAGCGCAGTTGAAGGCATCGGCGACCTGCGACAAGGGCTCCTCCCGTGTCGCCCCCGAGGGGCCGGGCAACGACTGGCGTTGCGTCGTGTCCTGGCACCTGCCCGGCATCAAGGCCGCAGGGTCGGCCATCTACCAACTCGACATCACCGCGGACGGGCGGTTCATGGCCGATGGCGATGGACCGAAGGAAGTCAACGGCTACTTCCTGGTGCGCACCCCCGAAGGGGATGCGCCCAACCCGCTCTGGCAGTTCGACGGCAATGTCGAACTGCTTCCCACCTCGAAGGGATAACTCGATGCAGGTAACACGGCAGCGTCGGATCAACGATAAGGCGCAGCTCAGCCTTTTCGGTAGACGCGTCGGTCGCCGTACCTCTCTGGTCACGGTGGGCATCGGCGTCGTTCTCGCCGTCACGGGCACCGCAGTCGCCCAGACGAAGCAGTTCGGCACCGACCAGGTCGGCCAGACCACCGCCAACGGCCAGGTCATCTCCAGCGACCAGTACATCGCCCCGTACGGCAGCCGTACCGTCATCAACGACGGCAAGATCATGTCGTCCTCGGTCAGCCCGGACGGCACCCACCTCGCTGCCGCGGTCACCGACGGCGACGCGGCGCTGGTCATCATGGACCTCAGCACCGGGCAGGTGAAGCAGCGCGTCGGCACCAACGCGGCGGACGACCTGCGCATCTCGAACAGCTCGGTCGGCCAGGAGGGCCCGACGTACTCGCCCGACGGCTCGCAGCTGTGGCTGGGCCAGACCGACGGCTACACCAAGTTCACCGTGAACGCGGACGGCACCCTCTCCGCCCCGAAGACCGTCTCGATCCCGGCCGACGGCTCCAAGCACGCCCTGGTCGGCGCGGCGGTGTTCTCCGCCGACGGCTCCACCGTGTACTCCGCGATCAACGGCCAGAACCGGGTGGTCGCCATCGACGCGGCCACCGGGACCATCAAGCAGAGCTGGGCGGTGGGCAACGCTCCCCGCGGCATGGCCATGGTCGGCAACAGGCTCTACGTCAGCAACGAGGGTGGACGTCCGGCCAAGGCCGGCGACACCACCATCAACTCCTACGGCACCCAGGTGCCGGCCGACCCGGACACCGGTGCCACCACCACCGGCACGGTCAGCGTCATCGACCTGGCGGACCCGTCCGCCACCGTGGGGAGCATCGGCGTCGGCCTGCACCCGACCGCCGTGTACGCCAAGAACGGCGTGGTGTTCGTCACCAACACCGCCGACAACAACGTGTCGGTCATCGACACCCGCAAGAACAAGGTCGTGCAGACCATCGCCACCCAGCCGTGGCCGGAGGCCTCGGTGGGCTACGAGCCCGACGCGGTGACGCTCACCGACGACGGGCACCTGCTGGTGACGCTGGGCCGCGCCAACGCGGTCGCCGTCTACCGGTACAAGTCCGCGCAGGAGCCCGCCAGTTACGTCGGCCTGCTCCCGACGGACTACTTCCCCTCGGAGATCACCACCGTGGGCAAGAAGGTGGTCGTCTCCAACACCCGTGGCATCGACGCCCTCCGCCCCACCAACAGCGCCGGGCACGGCACCCACGACACCACGTCGAGCCTGACGCAGTTCACGCTGCCCTACGACAGCGTCATCAGGTCCCAGACGGCCAAGGTCTTCAAGCAGAACGGCTGGACCGGCGGCTCCGTCACGGTGGCCAAGGGCAAGGGCAACAAGAAGGCGGTGCCGGTCCCCACGCGACTCGGTGACGCGTCGACGATCAAGCACGTCTTCCTGATCGTCAAGGAGAACCGGACCTACGACCAGGTCTTCGGTGACATGCCGCAGGGCAACGGCGACCCGTCGCTGGCGCAGTTCGGCGAGAACGTGACGCCGAACCAGCACGCGCTGGCCGAGCAGTTCGGGCTGTACGACAACACGTACGACATCGGCACGAACTCCGCCGAGGGCCACAACTGGCTGATGCAGGCCGACGACCCGGAGTACACCGAGTCCTCGGCGGGCGAGTACCAGCGCAGCTACGACACCGAGAACGACGCTCTCGGTCACCAGAAGTCCGGCTTCATCTGGTCCGGCGCCCAGGCGGCCGGCAAGTCGGTCAAGGACTACGGCGAGTTCCAGTCGATCGAGAGCAAGCCGGCCGGCGCGACCTGGCAGAACCTGTACTGCGACACCAAGAACATGCAGGCGACCGGCCAGAAGACCGCCTACCCCATTGAGACGGGCTCGGCGATCCCGTCGCTCAACAAGGTGTCGGTGCCCGGCTTCCCGCTGTTCGACACCAGCGTCCCGGACATCTACAAGGAGCAGATCTGGGAGCAGGACTTCGAGAAGAACGGTCCTGCGAACCTGAACATGTTCTGGCTGTCCAACGACCACACCGGTGGCCCGGCGAACGCGGCCGCTCAGGTCGCGGACAACGACCTCGCGGTCGGCCGGATGGTCGACAAGATCTCGCACAGCAAGTACTGGAAGGACTCGGCGATCTTCGTCGTCGAGGACGACTCCCAGGCCGGCCTCGACCACGTCGACGGCCACCGTGCCCCGATCCAGATCATCAGCCCCTGGGCGCAGCGGGGTACCGTCGACAACCGGTACTACTCGCAGATCACGATGATCCGCACCATCGAGCAGATCCTCGGGATCCACCCGATGAACCAGAAGGACAGCGCGGCCACCCCCATGGCCACGGCGTTCACCAAGAAGCCGAACTACACGCCGTTCACCACGCTGCCCAACCGGACCTCGCTGACCCTGGGCCTGAGCACCCAGCCCACCTGCGGCCCGGACACCCCGGCCCCGCAGGACGCCAAGGCGGCGCCCGCACCGACGTCGGCGAAGGTGCCGGCCGACAAGCAGGCGCTCGCGGACAAGTGGGACACCTGGAAGTCCACGCAGCGCCTGACCGGGCCCAACGCCATAGCCGACTACGCCAACCCGGCGCAGATGGACCACTTCACGTGGTACCAGACGCACAACTGGAAGACGCCCTACCCCGGCGAGAACAAGATCTACACGCCGAACGACGTACCGGGCGCCTACATCCCGTCGGCGGAGAACGACGGCTGACATAGCCCGATCCCGTCAGAGGGTCCCCGACCGGCGTCAACACCGGCGGGGACCCTCTGCCGTGGGCGTGTCATTCGGGCCTCCCGCCCGGCCAGGCCTGCGCATCGCACGGTGCCGCCTTCGGGTGTCGCGCGCGTCGGTACTCCGGCCCCGGAAGTCGCGGCTGGAAGGACCGGGCTCGGCGACCGTGAGGCAGCTGTGGTCGCTGCGCTCAGGGCGACACGCAGGTCTCTGACCTGGCCCGGTACGGCGTCATGCGGCTGTTACTCACTTTCGGGTGACGCCCGGGAAACGGGTGGGGTGGCGGACCCTGTC
>NZ_LMWH01000006.1 GCF_001507435.1 Streptomyces sp. NRRL F-5122 | reverse complement strand
GATCGCGGACATCACGGCGGACAAGCACATGGAGGGCGTCCGCCTGACCCGCTGGCTGCTCTCCCCCATACCCACGTTCCTGCTCTGGCGCCGGATGAAGCTGTGGGAGCTCCGCTCCTACGACCAGGTCATCAAGCTGGAACAGGAACGTCTCGTGTACCAGGCCCGCCTACGCTCCCGCTTCGGCCGCGCCTGGCGCCGCAAGGCGCCGGTGGAGTCCCTCATGCCGCTCCGGCTCGCCCGCTACGGCATCCCTTTGGCTGAGACGGCGTCGGCCGGTCTTACCGCTGCAGGTATTGACGAGATACCCATTCAGTTTGCCGTCGCACATACCGCAATTCTGACGCAGTCGCAGAGATCTGCACTCGAGGCCGCCGTTGACCAGGATAAGGAATTGGCGGACGCGAATGGCTTGGAGCCTCTGCTGTTCGCCCAGTCGCGGGCGAGGCACCCAGAGTCATCGCACCAAGAGGATGCCTTACATCTCACGAGGGCCTACCAAGACTGGATGGCGGCCTTCGGCCTCGAGCCTACGAGCCCGCAGTTCGCTGTGTGGCTCCAAGACCGGTACGGCATCGCTACCGCGGCCGGCAGGCCACTGAACGACGATCAGCTTGCTCCGCTGCTGCAACTCCTCAAGCAGCGTCACACGTCGGCTGAAGACCAGAGCGATCCTCAGGCTTCCGACGATGCGGACGGCGGTTGGGGTGACTACTTCTACAACGCTTGGCTGGCGTACGCACAACAGCACGGGACTTACCCAGATGCCGCCGCCCTTGCCGCCTTCGTCTACGAGCGAGATCAGATCACAGGCAGCAACAGCTTGCCCATCACGGGGGACGACCTGGAGTATTTCGTTTCCAACTTCCAGCAGCCCGAGCCGGACGAGTCGATGCTCCTTGATGAGGGGGAACTTGGCGCCTCCGCCGCTCAGGCGCATCTTGTGGAGCCCCGCTCGAATGGACACGCGCTTGAAGACGCACCAGCTGGCGTCGGCGCGCACCCTGCGAAGGAGCGACGCACTCCGAGGGTAAGCGCCGCTATCGACAGCACGACTAGTGCCGATGACACGACGGGGGAATCCGCCGCTCTGACTACTGTCGACCGCTACTACCTTGCTTGGAGGGAGTATCAGGCCGAGCACGGCGAGGAACCCAAAGCCGAGCAGCTGTCTGCCTACCTTGCGAGTAGGAAGGGCATGAACGGTCGGGGCGGAAAGCCGGTCAGCCCGTCGACCTTACGCCGTTACTTCTTGCCTTTTCGTGTCTACAACCTCTGGGCGGAACAACGGGTGCGCAACGAGGACCCGCCGCTGAGCACCATTGCGCAGAACTGCGCAGCCCGTGGGATCACCGCTCAGCACAACCGACCCGTCACCGTTGGCTACATTGCAGAGCAGGCCGTCGACTTTGAGCGACGCTGGCAGGCACTGGCCCTCCACCATGCGCAGTCACAGCGTTGAGAAGCCACGCTGCTCGTGACTGCGCACTAGCGATCCAGTCAGCGTCAACGGATGTGCACTCTAGGGTAATCGCCGGTCAGCCCAGTATTGCGCGGCTGCGATCGCCTTCGGCAGGGGCTCAGTCAGAGGTGATGTTGACCGTGAGCGTGCCATAGGCGTATGCGTGCCGTGCGTCGCCGTAGTACTGGACGGTGTACTGGACATCGCCCTTGGCTCTTGGACGGTCCGTGTAGCTGAACGTGCCGTCGGCGGCGACGGGTGCGGACCCGATCAGTGTGCCCTCACCTGCCGTGGGGTCGTCGAGCCGCCAGATGTCGACGGTGCTCCCCGCACCGAATCCCACGGGCGCTTTGAGCTTTCCGGTGAGGGTGAGGTTCTGGTTCCGGGGTGACGAAGCGGGTGCCTGCACGGTGACGGTGGTGGCGACCTGCGGATGGTTCAGGACTCGCAGCGTCAGGGACGAAGAGTTGCTGTCCTCGGTTACGGCGAAGATCCGGCTGCCGTCCGGAGTCCAGGCCAGACCGGCGGACTCGAGGGTGGTGGTGGCGTAATCGGAGGGCAGCGGGAAGTCCCAGGCCGTGAAGGCCGTGGAGTTGCCCGGCGTGAACAGCTGGACGTCGGGACCGGAGGTCCCGTGGACGCCCGCCGCGACCGTGCCGTCGGGGGCGATGGCCACCGCGCTGGGGGACCAGCTGGTGGTGTAGATCCCGTCGTCCGACAGGTCGGTCGTGGGCAACACCTGGTGGTAATGGGCCGCGGCGCAGGCGACGACAACCTGACTGGCGTCCGGCGTCAGGGCGAGGTCCTGCAGACTTTCACATCCGTCCGGCCCTGGATTGAAGCGCTTGGCCTGTGCGTCGGCTTGGCCGGTACTCACGTCGTACACCGCCACGGTGGCGTAGCTGCCGTCGGACTCGGCGGCGACGAGGGTGTCCGGATGCTGCGGCGTTGCGGCCAGGCGGGGCGCGCCGCGGAACGTGTCGAGCCTGCTGCTTCCCTGCTGCTTCCCGGCGAAGCGTTCCGCGAGCCCTCCTACGGGAACTGCTTCTCCTCGCGGCCGATGTTGTCGATCGGGCCGAGGATCGTCCAGCCGGGCCCGAGGGGGCGGGTGGAGCGGAAGCCGTGGGCGTCCGCGTACTCCTCAGCCTCCTCCGCGGTGTCCTCGGGGGCGCGCATGATCGTGTAGCGCGGGGGGTCCTCGTGGTAGAAGCGGTAGAACGTGCGGCCCTCGTCCTTGGACTGGTAGAGGATCACGCTGACGCCCCAGAGGGCGTCGTACACCTTCTGGTCGCGCGGGGGCGTCGTCGTGCACGTGTCGGAGGGGCGGCCGGGCTCGCGGACGCAGGTCCGGTACTGGCTCCAGTCGATGCGTTCGGCGCGGGGGTGTTCCGCGATCAGCTTCCGCATCCGGGCGTCGGCCCGGGCGAAGGCGTCCTCGCGGCGGTCGTACTCCTGCTGCAGCCGGTTGAAGCGCTGCTCGTCCAGGCCGCTGCCGAAGTGGACCTCCAGGCCCGCGAGGACGGCGACCCGCCAGGCCAGGTACCCGGCCGTCACGACGAGCAGCGTGACGGCCAGGACCCGGCCCGGCGAGCGCCTGTGGGGCATCAGGTCGGCGAGGTCAGAACGTGCCGCTGATGGGGATCTCGATGTCCGCCTGCGCGATCGCCGGTGGGTACTTCCCGTCGAACCGGTCATAGTGCTGGAGCGTAAACCAGTCGATGAAGCCGTAGTTCGTGATCTCGTCGTCCGGGTCGAGACCGAAGTGGTCGTAAGAGTGGAAGACGAGCATGCCGGAGAAGGAGTTGCCTTCGACCTTGTAGTCCTTCAGCGCGATCGTGTGGCCTTGGAACTGGTGGATCGCGATGGAGAGGGCGCGCTGGTTGGCGTCCCAGAGAGAGAAGTCGTACACCGGGTACTTCACGTCCTGGCGGAGGAACTCCTGGAAGAGGAAGTTCTTGGAGAGGTCCTCCTGGACCTTGAGCTGATCGGTGCGGCCCTTGTTGTCGATGAGGGACTGCTTGATGATCTGGCTGGCCTTGTCGGTGTACGTCTTCTCCTGTGGTGAGGCGCCGACGGCGCGGGAGAGGGCCGTGCCGGAGCCGCTGTAGAGGTAGCGGCCGGGGTCGAAGTTGTCGTCGACGGTGACCGTGCCCGCGCTCTGGCCGCCGCGGCCGTAGCGGAAGGCGTTGCGGAGGTCGTCGACGGACTGGGCGTAGTCGGCGTCGGCGCCGAGCTTGCCGAAGTTCATGATGTCGTTGAACTCGGCCCACATCCAGGACTCGGGGGTGATGCGGGCGACCCAGAACTCCCAGCCGAGGTCGGTGAGTTTGTCGAAGTTGTAGTCGTTGAAGGTGAGGTCGTCGGCGACGCGCGGGTCGGCCGGGACGGGCGGGTGCAGGGGGTCGGGGGCCTTGCGGTGGCCCTCGAGGTAGGACGACTGGTGGATCAGCATGTCGGTCGGGGGCGGGTTGCCCGGGTCACCCGGGTCTCCGCCGTCGGCGGGGCCGTCGAAGAGGATTCGCTTGCCAGGGGCCTTGGGGCCCGCTTTGTCGAAGGCGTGGCTGTCGAGGACGACGTACTTGGCGGAGCCGCCGGCCGTGGCGGTGGCCGTGATCGTGCTGCCGCTGTGCTGCTGGCCTGACTGCTTGACGAGGTGGCGGGCCTTCTCGTCGTAGCGGTAGAGGGCCGGTGCGGTGCCGTCCGTACGGTCGGGGTCGAGGCGGAAGGTGAGCCTTGCGGCGCCGTCCGCGGGGGCGGAGACCTGGAAGCCGTTGCCGAGGTAGCCCGGAGTGGACTCCGGGAACTCCCGCTGCTTGGCAGGGAGCCTGGTGACCTGGAAGCCGCCGACCTGCTTGGCGCGCAGGCCCTTGAGCGTGGCCTCGGCAGTAGTGGCGCCGCCGTTCGCGCGGCGGGTCACGTCGAAGGCGGAGTTCTTAGCGCGGGGGGAGGAGTTGAGCCTCGTCTCCTCGCCGTCCTGGACGCCGTCGCCGTCGGTGTCGGCCTTGGTGGGCTCCGTGCGGAGCTTCAGCTCGCGGCCGTCCGCGAGGCCGTCGCCGTCGGTGTCGGCCTTGGTGGGCTCCGTGCGGAGCTTGAGCTCGCGGGCGGCCGTGAGGCCGTCCTTGTCGGGGTCCTCGGCGCCGTCCTTGGTGCCGTCGCCGTTGGTGTCGGCCTTGAGCGGGGAGCTGAAGCCGTAGCCGAGCTCGGCGAAGTCGGAGAGGCCATCGCCGTCGGTGTCCCCGGACTTGGGGTCGAGCCCGGCGCGCACCTCCAGGTCGTCGGGGAGGCGGTCGCCGTCGGTGTCCTCCGTCGGCGAGATGCCGTGCTTGGCGAAGGACGCCCAGGTCGGGGTATCGGCCTTGGCGCCGGGCTCGGCGCGGTACCAGACGGTCTCGGTCCTGCCCGGCTGGAGGGTGTTCGTGGGGCCGACGCCCTGGAGCGTCGTGCGTGCGTCCTGGGGGGCGGCGAGCTTCGCGGCGGAGGTGTCCGTGATGCGGTCAGAGAGCTCGAAGGTCAGCGACCATTTGGAGACGGGGTGATCGGAGACGTTCTCGAGCTGGAGCCGGGCGACGTACGAGCCCTCCGTCGCTCTGCCGCGGAGGGCGGGCGGGACCTGGCTCCACGCCGCGTCGCCGGGGGCGACCTGGCGGTAGGAGACGTCGACCGTGTTGTCGCGGTAGAGCGTCGCCCCGTCGGTGGCCGCGCCGTCGCCGGGGGTTCCCGCGGCGGCGGGCACGGCCGTGCCGAGGAGAAGGAGTAAGGCCGCGCCGAGGGGCACAGCGGTGCTTCTGTTCATGGGGCCTCCCATGTCTGAAGCCATGCCTGAAGACATGCCTGTTGTCTCGAAGCTGCCGTTGTGTCACGACAGTTCGGAATCGAACGGGGAAGCTAGCAGATGTGGGGGATGGTTCCCAAGGTGTGGTGGAGGCGAAATTGAAACGTTTGCGATTGGTAAGCCCTGTTCCGCTTGTGTTCCTGCTCTGCCTGGGCACCAGCCTGGCGACCAAGGAGGAACTCGCGGCCAATCGCCGCAAGCAACTGACCGAGCAACTCAACGAAGTCGATCACGTCCTGCGAAGGACCACCTCATGACCTCAGCCGAGCGTCCGAGCGTCTCACCGCGCACAGAACACGCTCTGCGCGACGCCATGGAACGGCTCTTCGCCGGCCGCCCAGCCCGCACCGACGGAAAACTCACCAAGAACAACCTCTGGCGGGAAGCCGGCGTCAGCCGCGCCACCATGAACCGCGCCACGAACGTGCTGGCCGACTGGACAACCGCATCGGGCACAGTCCAGCCCGCGCCCAAGACCGCAAGCACGCCGAGACCATCACCGCACTACGCCAGCATCTCCGAAAAGCCCGGACAGACCGCGACCGTCTCCAGGATCAAGTCGACGCCGCAGCAACCGTCATCGCCGCCCTGTACGCCGAGAACGCGGCTCTCCGTGAGCAGATCTCGAGCCAGTCGGCAATCGTCGTACCGCTTACGCCACGACGGTGACCCCGCTTGTCATCGAGCTCAGCCGGAGATGCGCCCGCTGTCTCGCGAGACATCTAAAGATCTGGAGAACCGGGGTTCCCGTAGCCGACCCGTCCGGAGGGGACCTTGTCTCCCTGATGGGTGTCGGCACCTTGCTCAGTGGGGTCATCACCCGACTCTGAGGTGAGGTAGACGCGGGTCCCTTCGGCGAGCCGCGGGTCTCCGTGTGCCACACCGCGGATCGTGGGGCACGTGTGGGGCGCGAAGTTGTGTAGGGGTAGAAAATGCAGTTCAGGCGAGTTGTCCACCACGGCCACTCCAGCCGCGAGCATCCGCGTGATCACCAGGTCCGCCAGCTCGTCATCACAGATCACCTCTGCCATCGGCGGATCACTCTTCATGATCGGTAGGTAGCCATCGTCGAATCGATGGAGCTCCCACTGATCCCGTTCCGTGGTCCACATCGCTGCGTAGGCCGACAGGTCCTGTTCACTCATGGCCACCCCCTGAGCGGCACCGTACCGCGCGGCCGGTGCGGAGCCTCAATGTCCCACTCCAGGGTTGTGGAGCACTAGTTTGGAAAATCGCGTATGCGGATGCGGTCTGATCTGGCAAGACGCTGACCTGTGCGTTCCTGCGACGTTCGCCGGTGTTCCCCGTCGCCCTGTCGCCCCGTCGGGCACGCTGGGGGCACGAACCGCGACCTGCATGCCGTCGACGGTTACGGGCGGTCCGACGGGTCATGACTGGGCGCTGTGAGGTCCACCCATATCCACGGCTTGTGATGCCACGTGCGCACCTCGCCTATGACGAGGTCGACGGTCGCTCCCACAGGCGGCAGCTCCTGGGCGAGCCGCTGCACTCCCGGCTCTCGGCTGCGGCGATAGATGTCCAGCGAGGCGCCTACAGGCTCGTATCCGTTGAGCTCTGCCATGAGGCCCCATGGCTCGTGACTGGTGATCGTTGCTTGGACTGTCTCGCCTTGGCGAAGCTCGCTGAGGGGGCGCCCGGGTTCATCTGCCATGACGGCATCATCCCTCCTGCACCCACCACTTACCCAGCTCCCATCCCGTACGCCGTCGACCCGCACACCGTGGAGCAGGCGTGGTTCAGGGCGTCAAGGTGGAGCGTGCCACTGTACGAACGATCTTGACGCCCTGGGCCGCGTCTACACCCTCGCTGAGGGCACACCGACGGCCGAATCGAGGACCGCTCGGTCTCTGAGTTCGTGTCCGGTCCGGACTATGGCCCGCTGTGGATCAGTGACGCCCACAGGTGTGGTCGTCCGGTGTGCTCGGCGCGCAGGCGCCGGATGACGCGGTGGAGCACGACCGGCGCATCGTCGGCGGACCGCGTGTGCGGCATGAGCCGGTAGAAGTCGTCGGCCGCGTCGGCCGCGACGTGGTCGTCCAGTGGCCACAGACTCGCGACGACGTGCCGGAACCCGGCCAGCTGGAACGCGGAGGCGAGGTGGATGGACTCGTCCGCGTGCCGCCAGCCGACGCGTCCAGTGGAGCACGCAGATAGGTATGCCAGCTCGGCCCCGTGGAGGTTGAGGCGGCCGATCTCCGCGATGGGTAGCACGCCGTCGTGGAGGTGAAGCCCGCCGGTGGACGGCTCGTCGGGGTTGGTGCCGGCGTGGCAGGCGAAGTGTGCCCAGCCCGCCTTGGGGAGTGCGTCGGTCACATGGGCGGCGGTGGCCCGTTCGTTGGTGAGCAGTGGCATGTCGGGATGGGTGGCATGCAGGCTCGCCGCCTCGGCAGCAGTGGCCGGCAGGTCCGGCAGGCCTGGGGTCCGGTCGAGGGCCACGGTGAGCCGGTGCAGGTTCGTCGAGGCCGGGCGTCCTCGTGCATGGGCGAGGGCGCGCAGGGTGGGTGTGTACGACGAGATCACTCGGTCGAGTGCCCCGGCCTGACCGGGGTGCCCGGCCGCGTGCAATGGCAGGAGTCCGAGCAGCCCGGTCGGCATCCACCACACGCGGGGCAGTACCTGGTCGTCTGGGCGGAGCCGGCGTTCGACGGCCTCGATGACCGGCTTGACCGCCGTGTCCCACAGCCAGCCGAGCAATTCCGTCAGCACCCGTTGTCGGCGCAGCTCGGCGCTGAACGACCCGGTGTCGTGCGTTGCTTCTGTCAGCTCGGCGGCCCACGCCTCGACGTCGACGAGCTGCAGTTCGGGCAGCGGTACCAGCAGCGGGGGCCCGTCGGCGGTGACAACAATGCCGTCGCACCGCTGCAGGCCGGCGTTGAGCAGCACGACCGCCCCGCCGGTGGCGGTCGGACGCAGCTCGGTCCACGTAGGCGGGAGCAAGAACCGGTCCAGACCCGGCAGTCGGCGGATCTCCGCCAATGCGGCGTCATACTCGGCCCACAGCCGTTTACGTCGGTCGACATGGTCGAGGTCCTGGCCGCCGGACGACGCTATGGGTGGGGGATCGGGCGCATTGAGGGCGTCGCGGACGCGGTGCAGGCGGCGGGCTTGCACGGGGTGCTCGGATTCGAGATCGGTGAGCGGTGTCCTCAGAGTCAGCTGGGACGCCAGCAAGACTGCGCGGCCCAGCTCACCGGCCTGGACCGCGCCGCCTGGATCGTCAAGGGCGCAGTGCACGGCGATCGTTTCACCGACCAGCCCGCGGTTCGCGCCGAGGCGGTGTTCGTGGTCCGCCGATGAGGTCTCCCGCGCTGCGACCAAGGGCAGCAACTCCACTGCTGTATCGAGCAGTAGTCGCGCGGTCTGTGGCTCGCCCAGTAGGTGGGCGAGCCGGCCTGCCACCCTGCAGGCGCGCAGCCGGTCGAACGGGGGCGCCGTCGTGGCCGCGAGCGCATCCTTTGCAAGTCGTGCAGTCTGCGATCGGTCGAGGGTGCCGCCGGTGTTCCACCGCCTCATGTAACAGGTCCCGAGGAGGTGAATGCGTGCAGCACGCCTGGGATGGCCGTCGGGGGTGGCCGCGACCGCTCGTTCCGCGGCTTTGACAGCGCGGTCGAGGTCCGATGTAGCGCCTGTTGCCTGGAACCGCAGCCGGTAGGCGTTGCCGAGAAGGAATAGATACTGCGCGCGGTCGGGATGGTCGGCAGGGATGGCGGCGGCCGCCTCCCGCGCCAGGTCGACAGCGCGGTCCAGGTCGGTCGGATGGCCCGAGTGTTCGTACCGCTCCTGGTGGGCTCGTGCGAGGTTGAACAGGCGCAGCACCCGGTCGGGATGGTCGTCGGGGGTGGCCGCGAGTGCCAGGACGGCGAGGTCGACAGCGCGGTCGAAGTCCGTTCTGGCGCCGCTGCGCCGGGACCGTGCCTGGTAGGCGACGGCGAGGTTGGACAGGTACAGGGCCTGGCTCGGGTGGTCGGCCGGCACGGTAGTTACGGCACGTTCCTTGTGGCCGATAGCCCGGTTCAGATCGTGGAGGCTGCCGCTGTGCTCGAATCGCTGCTGGAGGGCATTGCCGAGGTTGTTCAGGCGCAGCGCACGGTCCGGGTGGTCCTCCGGCGTGGCGGCCACCGCGCGTGTGCCGGTGTCGATGGCCGCGTCCATGGCGGATACGTCCCCGGTGCGGGCGAACCGGGACCAGTAGGCGAGGCCGAGGTTCGACAAGTGCAACGCGACATTCGGGTGGTCGGCAGGGGTGGCGGCCACGGCCTGTTCGTGATGGGCGATGGCCCGGTCAAGATCGGCCACGTCTCCCAGGCGGTCGAACCGCGCCCGCAGGGCTGCTGCGAGGTTGGACAGGCTGGTCCCGCGGAGGGAGTGATCGGCGGGTAGGGCGACGACCGCCCGTTCGAGGCTCTCGATGGCCTGGTGCACGTCTACCAGGTTCCCGTTGCGTGTGTGCCGTGCGTCGTATGCGGCGCCGAGGTTGGACAGGCGGTGGGCGAGATCCGGGTGGTCGGCGGGTGTGACGGCCACGGCCTGTTCGTGATGGGCGACGGCCCGGTCCAGGTCGGCCACGTCACCGAGCCGGTCGAACCGTGCCCGGTAGGCGAGGCCGAGGTTGGACAGGAACGTCGAGAAAGCGCTGTCACTGTGGGACGTTGCGGCGACTGCACGGCCGAGGTGGTCGATGGCCCGGTCCACGTCGGCCACGTCCGCGAGCCGGTCGAATCGCGCCTGGTAGGCGAGGCCGAGGTTGGACAGGAACGTCGGGAAAGAGCGGTGACCGTGGGAGGTTGCGGCGACCGCACGGCCGAGGTGGTCGATGGCACGGTCCAGGTCGGCCACGTCCGCCAGGCGGTCGAATCGCGCCTGGTAGGCCATGCCGAGGTTGGATAGGTAAACCGCCCTGTCTGGAGTGTTGTTGGGGGTGGTGGCCACTGCGTGTTCGTGATGCTCGATGGCTCGTGCCAGGTCCGCCAGGCTCCCGGTCCGCTCGAAGCGGTCGTAGTGGGCGATGGCGAGGTTGGACAGGATGGTCACTCGGTTCGGGTCGCCGGCGTCGGTGGTGAGGGCCTGTTCCCCGATGTCGATGGCGCGGTCCAGGTCTGCCGGATGGCCCGCCCGTTTGAACCGCGCTCTGTAGGTGGTGCCGAGGTTGGTCAGGGTTGTCGACCGGTATGGGGAGTGGGCCGGAGTGGCGGCCATTGCGCGCTCGCCTGTGTTGATGGCGCGGTCCAAGTCCACGATGTGCCCGCTCGCCTCGAATCGCAGCAGGAAGCCCAAGGCGAGATTGGACAGGTACACCGCGATGTTCGAGGCGGCGCCGGTCGCGGCCACTGCCTCCTGACCGAACTGGATGGCCCGGTCCAGGTCGTTGGGGTGCCCGACCCGCTGGAACCGCAGAAGGTGCGCGGCGCTGAGGTTGGACAGGATCAGCGCGGCGTTCGGGTCGCCGTCGCGGAGGGCGGCGATGGTCTGGTGCCCGATGGCGATCGCCTGGTCGGCGTCGTCCCCTTGTCCCGTCAGCGCGTACCGCGCCCGGTGGGCCTCGGCGAGGTTGGACAGGCGGGTGGCGCGGTGCGGATGGTGGTGAGGTGTCTTGGCGACGACGCTCTCGAACAATGCGATGCAGGTGCCCAGCAGGACCGTGTCACGGGACCGGGTGGCACGGTTCAACAGGTCGACTGCCTGCTGGTTCAGGAGCTCCGGATCGAGCCGGTGGTCGGAGGACATCGACCGTGAGACTATCGGCCCAGTTACGCAAAGGGGGGCGAGTGGACGCCGAACGATCGGCCCTGACCACTTTGTGCCAGGAGTTCGATGCGCTGATCAGCGAGACCGGGCTCCACTCCGCGCAACGTCAGGAACTGCTGGAGAGGATCGTGGCGGAGGCGCGAGCCCGCCACCCGGTGCTCAGCTTGCTCAGCCAGTTGTTGAACACCGATCGTGAGACAACCCTGCGGACGCTCGCGACGGGGCTGCCGGGAGCCGGTCCGGGTACTGCCCGTGAGGAGGCTTTCCGCTGCCCGGACGGCGCCTGCGACCGCACAGCGGTACCGCCCCCGGCGGGGGCGATCCCGCGCTGCGCTGTCCTGGGCCGGCTCATGGAGCGGAGGTAGCGCAAATGGGAGGGTTCTTCCAGCAGTTGGCCAAGGCGCTGGCCGACCGGTGGATCAGCCTGCTCGTGCTGCCCGGTGTGTTCTTCCTCGGCGGGGTGTGGCTGGCCGTCAGCCTCGGCCATGGCCAGGCGTGGAACGTCGTCCTGTTGACCCGGCAGGCCGAGAACGCCGCCGCCACGGTCGTGGACCTGCCGACCGGCGCACAGGCACTACTGGTCGTAGTTGTACTTGCGGGCGCCGCCGGTACCGGCTTTGTTGTGCAGGCGCTGGCCGGAGTCACGCGGCGCATCTGGCTGGGGCAGTGGCCGCGCCCCCTTGGCCAGCTCGTGGCGGCGCAGACGGCCCGTCGGCGTGCACAGTGGCACCGGCTCGTAGCAGAACGCCGGGCGCTCGAACGCGCGAGCCCGGGCACACGTACCCGCGAGCAACAGGACGAGATCGACACCGTGGCCCAGCGCCTCACCCGGCTGGCCATGGCTGAACCGGGCAGGGCGACCTGGATGGGCGACCGCATCCACGCTGTGGAGTCGATCGCGTACCACCGTTACGGACTCGATCTGACCTACGGTTGGTCCCGGCTCTGGCTTGTCCTTCCTGACGCCACACGTGCAGAACTCACCGCTGCCCACTCGGCATTTGCCGCTGCGGTCGCCACCGGAACCTGGGCCGTGCCCTATGCGCTTCTTACCGTGGTGTGGTGGCCTGCCATGCTGGTTGCTGCGGGTATTGGCCTGACCGGTTGGGCCCGCGCTCGGGCCGCGGTAGCCGATTTCACCACCCTGACCGAGGCCGCCGTCGACCTGCACGGCCGTACGTTGGCGGCCGCGCTGGGGGTCGGCGACACCCCGCAGGAGACAGGTCCTCTCACGATCAGCGAGGGCGAGCGCATCACCGACCTCGTGCGCAAGGGCCGCTAGTGCCGCCTCAGGCAACGTTTGCCCTGTCGATGACGGCTTGTAGGTGCTGGTCGTCGGCATGGCGGTTTCGCCAGATGATGTAGCGGCGGATCA
>NZ_LMWH01000005.1 GCF_001507435.1 Streptomyces sp. NRRL F-5122 | reverse complement strand
GGCGGTGACGGTGTTCATCAGCTCGACCGGCAGTGGTTCACCCAGCAGCGGCGCGCTCGTGATCACACCCTCGTTGCTCATGCTCCCAGGATAACTCCACGGCTAATGGATGCGATCCGTCCCATTCATTTGTCGGCGACAGTGCGGCAGCGCCTGCACTGCTCGCGGTAGCCCTGTGCGGCCGGCGCGGCCAACAGCGTGTCGCGGTGGGCGGCAGTGCTTGTACGGAGCCACCACGCTCACTCCGGCCGGGCGGCTCGCCTCGGCGAGGGTGAAGCCGTGCGGCCCGCGCTCGGCCACGAGCTCCGGCGTCGCTCGCAGCAGGGCACTGCGCAGGTCGCCGTGGTGGTGACCGGTGGGACGCCGCTTGACAGGTGAGCTCACGTGCCTAAGGTTAATACCACTCACCAGGTAAAAGGCATTAACCAGGAGGATCCATGGCCACCGCTCCCGCCTACCGTTTCCACCACATCAGCCTCTCCGTGGCCGATCTGCCCGCACAGGAGGGCTGGTACCGAGCCGCCTTCGGTCTCGTTCGAGTGGAGGAGCGGCTCGAGCTTCCCGACGCAGGTGTGCGTACCGCCGTGCTAGGCGACTCCGCCGGCCTGCGCGTGGAATTCGTCGAGCGATCCGGATCCACACCGGTCACCCACAGCGACCCCTTCGCCGCCACCGCCACGCAGACCTTCACCCACCTCGCTCTCCAGGTGCCCGACCTCGACGCCGCCTTCGCCCGACTGGTCGACGAGTGCGGCGCGGGGCGGGTGTCGCCGCCCTCCCCCGGCGTCACCGACGGCATGCGCTACGCCTACGTCCACGACCCCGAGGGCAATCTCATCGAGCTGATCGAGGTCGCGGCCACCTGACAGCTCGACAGCCCCCGGGGCACGTTGCCCCGGAGCCGAGGACCATCTCGGACGTCACCGTCATCGATGCGGCGGACCCGCTGCGGAAGTCGACTTCCGGCGCACTCAACTCACCCTTCCCGGTGCGGTCTTCAGACGCGTCGCCCAATGCGGTTGTTCCACGGCGGCCCCGCTGGCAAGGTCATGCCCTATGCCTTCCTTCTCCGCCCACGACGGAACCGAGCTCGCCTACCAGGTGCTCGGGGACGGTCCTCCCCTGGTCTGCCTGCCCGGAGGACCCATGCAGGACTCGGCGTACCTCGCCGAGCTCGGCGGTCTCTCCGCGCACCGGCAGTTGATCATGCTGGATCTTCGAGGCACAGGACGATCGGCGGCACCGAAGGACATCGCCTCCTACCGCTGCGATCGGCTCGTGGACGATGTGGAAGCTCTCCGTGAGCACCTCGCCCTCGACCGGATGGATCTGCTCGCGCACTCCGCCGGCACGAATCTGGCGCTGCTGTACACGGGGCGACACCCGGCACGTGTCGGCAGACTCGCGCTGATCACGCCGAGCGTCGCCGCGGTCGGGGTCACGATCACCGGGGACGTGCGACGCGAGACGGCACGGCTCCGCCGGGCCGAGCCGTGGTTTCCGGCGGCGTACGCGGCTCTGGAATCGATCGCCTCCGGCCCGGCGACCACCGACTCGTGGCAGGACATCGCACCGTTCTGGTACGGCCGCTGGGACGAAGCGGCCCAGGCACATCACGTTGCGGGAAACGCGCAGCGGAACAGCGAAGCCGCGGGCGTCTTCGGCTCAGAGGGCGCTTTCGCTCCGGACGCCACCCGCACGGCGCTGGCGCTGTTCGGGCAGCCGGTGCTTCTGCTCGCCGGGGAGGTCGATCTCAATTCCCCTCCCCCGGCGGTGGCCGAGACGGCCCGGCTCTTCCCCCATGCCGAGCTGGTCGTCCAGCCCGGCGCGGCTCACTTTCCGTGGCTCGACGACGCCGACCGTTTCACTGCCGCCGTCGCGGCCTTCCTGGGGTGAACGAGCCCGGCCGTCGAGTCCGACCGAGCGACCAGGCCGCATCCGGCCCGCACCGATGCCGTCGCCGCGACCCCCTGCCCGTTGCGCGACCTGTCAACGCCAACGGACGGAGCTCTCCCGGACGGGAGTACCCTCCGGTCCGTCGGCACCGGGCGGATGTCCGCGTGAAGCGCCCGCGGGGTGTTCCCCAGGCGGAATGATCAACGGGCCCGGCACTGCCGCGGGGTGGGGCGGCGGCCGCTTCCGCCACCTCACACCATCGGTCGAACGAGCACCTGGCAGCTCCTACAAGGTTTGCCGGGCTGCGTCCCGGGCACCTCCGACGCCTGGAGCAGGCCGACTCGGACACACACGCGGACCGTGCCGACGCGGAAATCCCGCGCCCGCAGCGCACGCCCCGCCCCGTTCAGGTCGCAATATCACCCAGACATGCAAAGAGTCGGACAAGTACGCATAACGTACGGTGTGTTTCACACGGTGGGCCCAGTCCGCCGTGCCGGAAGCGGCTCTGAAGCCCGCGGCCCCAAGCGGTCCGGGAAGCACCTAGGGCAGGAGAAAGATCGATGACAGCACGTGTCCGGTGGCCGCGGGGCCGCCGCTCAGCAACCCTGCGCACCGCGGTCCCCTTGGTCACTTTGGTGCTGGCCTCGACCGCCTGCGGTGAACCAGCCCTGCACGTGGGCTCCGAGGACTCCCGGCCGTCAGCCACCAGCCAAGGCGCGACCACGCCCCGGACCGCGACCCCCCGGACGCTCAGCCCCAGGCCCGATCTCAGCTCCGCGACCGGTGAGGCCCCGTCTGTCACCAGCGCCACCCCGGCGGCAACCACCACCACCTGCACCGACCGCTACTTCAACGGCATGACCACGGCCCAGCGGGTCGGGCAGCTCTTCATGGGCGGCGTCTCCGCGGCCCGCCCCGACCAGGCACAGCTGCGCACTCTGCGGGCCTACCACGTGGGCTCCATCATGCTGACCGGGCGCAGCACCGCCGGAGTGGCGGCCACCAGGAAGGTGGTCGACGCCATCCGGAGCCAGGCGGACCAGGTCGCCGGCCGACGGGTCGGGATGCTGGTCTCCACGGACCAGGAGGGCGGCCGGGTACAGGTGCTCAGCGGCCCCGGCTTCTCGACCATGCCCAGCGGACTGACCCAGGGAAGCTGGTCGACCACGACACTGCGCGCCCGGGCCGCGGACTGGGCCAAACAGCTCAAAGCCGCCGGGCTCAACGTCAATCTTGCCCCGGTCGCCGATGTGGTTCCGGCGAGCCTCGGCACCCGCAACCGCCCGATCGGCTTCTTCAACCGGGAGTTCGGTCACACCGCCGACGTCGTCTCCTCGCACAGCAACGCCTTCGCCGCCGGTTTCGCCCAGTCGGGCGTACTGACGACAATCAAGCACTTTCCGGGGCTGGGCCAGGTGATCGGCAACACCGACACCACCGCGAACGTCGTGGACTCCGTGACCACCGCCAACAGCTCCAGCATCACGCCTTTCCGGAACGGAATCCGGGCCGGTTCGCCGTTCGTGATGGTCTCGCTGGCCACCTACAGGAAGATCGACTCCAAGCACCTGGCGGCCTTCTCACCGACGGTCATCAATCAATTGCTCCGCACCCAGCTCGGCTTCAAGGGCGTGGTCATCTCCGACGACCTCGGCAACGCCGTCGCGGTGCGGTCCTTCACCCCCGCCCAGCGCGCGGTGAACTTCGTCTCGGCCGGCGGGGACATGATCCTCACGGTGAATCCGAGCACCGTCCCGGCCATGGCTCAGGCCGTCCAGACCCGGATGCAGCAGGACGCCTCCTTCCGCGCCAAGGTCAACGCGAGCGTCCACCGCGTGCTCGACGCCAAGTACAAGGCCGGCCTGCTCACCTGCAGCTGAACCGCCGGTGAGGCCTTTCGGCGTCCCGGACACCCCCCCGAGGATCAGGGCACACACAAGAGGCCTGCCCCTGTCGGCGATGCGACCGCGTCGCACCATCCGCCCGTTCCGCCATGGCCCGCAGGCCATGGCGGAACGGGCGGCCTCACACCCCGGCCCCGTCCGGCAACGGATGATCGCTCTGTCAAGTCAGCGATCTAGAAATATTGCACCTTTTAACGCCTTTTTACCCATAAAAGTCATAGAATCCCTATGTAATTGTTGAAAACGAAACGCGAAGGCAGCCGCCAAAGGATGCTGCCCACCCGCCCCACCGTTCCTGCGTACGGGAACCCCGCTCATGCACGAGACAGGCACCCGACAGAGCCCCGAAGGACTCGCCGAGGCACTGGGAGACGCGGCTCTGTTGGTGTTGCGTCACCTGATGACCGGCGGCGACCTCAGTCTGACCAGCGTCTCGACACTGGACAGACTCTGTCGGCACGGGCCTGCCCGGCTCACCGAACTGGCGGCGGCGGAGGGAGTCGCTCAGCCCTCGATGACCCAGCTGGTCCACCGCCTGGCACGGATGGGTCTGGTGCAGAGGGTCCGGCACCCCGGCGACCGCCGTGTGGTCCTCGTCGCCGTCACCAAGTCCGGCCGGGAACTGCTGTCCCAACGGCAGCGGGTCCATGACGCCCGTCTGACGGCGCTGCTGACCACCCTGTCCGTCGAGGACCGACGTGCTCTGAGCGCGGCGATGCAGGCAGCACGCCCCCTGCTCCGGCAGCTGCTCCTCAACGCCACCGCACCACCGCGCCGGGTCGGCACGGCGACCGCCTCAGCGACCAGCTCATGAACGAACCGACGTCGGACGCCGAGCGCGAGGGCGAAGAACGGAGCAGCGCCCTCCGGCCAGGAATGCGCGACTCATGGGCGGACGGTGCGGAGCCCCGGGCCACCCCTCACCCTGTGACCGGTCGACGGCTCGGCGGCTCCGGCGAAGAGGAGGCGCCCCGGATGGCGAGGCTCTGGCACGACCGACGTCCGCAACGGGGTCTTGTCAGCCTCACGGCCGCCGCCGGCGCGCTGCTCGCCGTGCTGATCGGCGCCATCTTCGCCGCATTCATCTGGTCCGGGAACAACGTGCGGGAAACCGGGCTGGCCGAACGGCAATCCCACGCCGCACTCAGCCAGAGCCGCTTGGTCGACTCCCTCGTCCTCGACATCGAGACGGGTCAGCGGGGGTTCATCATCACCCGAGACCCTCATTTCCTCGAGCCCTGGAAAGCCGCCCAGGCCCGATTCCCCGGGCAGGCCGCAAAACTCGTCCGGCTCAGCGAGTCCCCTGCCGAACGAAACCTGGCGGTCCAGATCAGCCGGGCGGGCCGGTCCTTCATCGACACCTACTCGACGCCCCTGGTCGACGAGGCACGGCACGGCAACCCCCAGTCGAGCAGCCTGACGGCGACAGTGATGGGCCAGAAGAAGGTCGATGCGCTCAGGCACATGTTCGACCGCTACACCGCGACCGAGCAGTCCGATGTCGCGGCGCGTGAAGCCGCCGCCGACGCGAGCGCACGAAGGGCGACAGCCGTGGCCTCGGCGGGCTTCGGCGCTTCGGTCCTGCTCATCGGCACATACTCGGCGTACGTCATCCGGGTGATCGTCTGGCCGGTCCGCACCGCCGCCGCGGTGGCCACGCAACTGGCCGTCGGCGACCTGAGCGCCCGCATGCCGATGACCGGAAGGCGGGAGATCGAACAGTTGGAGACGGCCTTCAACACCATGGCCGAGTCGTTGGCGAGCAGTCTCGCCCAGGCCCGGCGGGCCCACGGTCGCCTCAAACTGCTCTACGACTCCAGTGTGGCCGTCGGTACCACCCTGGACGTCACACGAACCGCTCGGGAACTGGTGGACGTGGCGATACCCCGGTTCGCCGACTTCGCCACGGTCGACCTCGCGATGTCCGCACTGCGCGGAGACGAACCGACCGTAACCGGCGACACATCCATGCAGCGCGTGGCCGTCGGCGGCATCCGCCACGACTCACCCCTGGAGCCGGAAGGCACCGTGATGGCGTGCCACCGGCCGCCCACCGAGGGGTCCCCTTCCGCGCCGCAGCCGTTGCTCGTACGCGATCTGAGCACGTGCTCCGCGTGGCGGGGTGACAGCCCTCAACAAGCCGAGCGCCTCCTCGCGTACGGCATGACATCCCTGATCACGATTCCCCTGACCACCCAGCACATTCTGCTGGGAACGGTCACCTTCTGGCGCTCCCGGTCCGCACCGTTCGAGAGGCAGGACCTCATCGACGCCGAGGGGCTGGCGGTCAAGGCCGCGGTCGCCGTCGACAACGCCCGCCGCTACACCCACGAGCGGGACAGCGCGCTGACCCTCCAGCACGCTCTGCTGCCGCAGCGGCCGGCCGAGCAGCCCGCCGTCGACGTCGCCTACCGCTATCTCCCGGCGGACACCCGGGCGGGTGTGGGCGGGGACTGGTTCGACGTCATCCCCCTGTCCGGCGTACGGGTGGCCCTGGTCGTGGGCGACATCGTGGGGCACGGCATCCACGCCTCGGCCGCCATGGGCCGTCTGCGCACCGCGGTGCGCACCCTCGCCGACGTCGACCTCCCACCCGATGAGCTCCTCACCCATCTCGACGATCTCGTACTCCATCTGGAGGACGCGCCGGCGAACGGCGAACGGGGCGCCACCTGCATCTACGCCGTCTACGACCCGGTCTCCCGGCACTGCACACTCGCCAGCGCCGGCCACCCCCTGCCCTTTGTCATCGCCCCCGACGGCACGGTGCAGGAGATCGCCGGGGAGATCGGTCCTCCGGTCGGGGTGGGCGGCCTGCCCTTCGAGAACATCGAGCTGGACCTGGCCGAGGGCAGCACCCTGGCCCTGTACAGCGACGGCCTGGTGCACTCCTGGGAGCGTGACTTCGGCGAGGGCCTCGCCATGCTGCGCAGTGCGCTGGCCTCGTCGCCGGGCTCGCTGGAAGCCGCATGCTCCACCATCTTGGACACCCTGCTTCCCGGCCCTCCGCAGGACGACGTCGTCCTGCTGCTGGCCCGTACCTGTGTGCTCACCTCGGACCGGGTCGTCACCTGGGACATCCCCGCGGACCCGGAGGAGGTGTCCCGGGCACGCGCACTGGCCGTCGAGCAGCTCGAGGCCTGGCGGCTGGACGAGTTGTCCTTCGTCACGGAACTGGTGGTCAGTGAGCTGGTGACCAACGCGATCCGTTACGGCGCCCCGCCGATCCAGCTGCGCCTCATCCGCGACACCGCGCTCATCTGCGAGGTCTCCGACAGCAGCAACACCGCGCCCCATCTGAGACGGGCACGCACCTTCGACGAGGGCGGCCGAGGACTCCTGCTCGTCGCCCAGCTGACCCAGCGCTGGGGCACCCGGCACGCCAAGAGCGGCAAGACCATCTGGTGCGAGCAGTCGCTCGCCGCGCCGGACCACGCACCCCGCACGAGCGAGGAACCGGACGACGGAACGCCCAACCCACGAGCCTGAGCGTGGACCCTGCCCTCCACCGCACCGAGCGGAGCCGTCGTGGAAGGCCTTCATCCGGTCAGGCGCGTGTGTGGGCCCGCCGCCTCTCCGTCAGCACCGCGATCGCCCGTTCGCACCAGTCACGGTTGCCCTGTTCGAAGGCCAGGCCGCGCATACACGTCAGGTAGGGCCCGATGCGGTCTCCATGACGCAGGAACTCCTCTTCCGTACGCTCACCGCGCATACCGCGCAGCAGTTGGCCGAACAGGTCGATCTTGGCTGCGGCAATGGAAGCGCGTTCGTCGAGTTGTGCGATCAGCGCTCCGAGATCGACGTCGTCGGCGGCCTGCACCTTGACGAGGAGGTCGTCGCGGATGAAGGGGGGTTTCGCGGAGGCGGCCGTGAAGTCCTCCAGCTCCGCAAGCCCTGCCTCGGTCACGCGAAACAGGCGCTTGTTGGGCCGGGCGTCCTGCACGACCTCACGACCCGCGATCAGCCCGTCCCTCTCCAGCCGCGTCAACTCGGCGTAGAGCTGCTGCGGCTGGGCGTACCAGAAGTTGGCCACACCGAGGTCGAACGACTTGGCCAGCTGGTAGCCACTGAGCTCCACGTCGAGCAGTGCTGCCAGCACCGCGTGCCGTAGCGCCATCGCTCGCCTCCTTCGTACCCCTGTCGCCGGACCCGCCGGCCATGGTAGTCATAAAATTGACTAGTCACATTCATGACTATCCGAGAGAGCGAGCCGGACCATGGCCACCACAGATCGTTTCCGCGACGCCGTCGACAACCGCGACCTCGCGGCCCTGGAGGACCTCTTCACCGAGGACATCCACCTCTACAGCCCCGTGAAGTTCACGCCCTTCGAGGGCAAGCAGATGGTCTTGGGCCTCTTCGGTGTCCTGTTCCGCACGTTCGAGGACTTCCGCTACATCGGCGACCTGTCCGGTACGGCACAGACCAGCGGTGACGGCACGTCGGCCCCCTCGACGATCCTCCTCTTCCGCGCCAAGGCGGGAGGCAAGGAGATCCACGGCATCGATCTGCTGCATTTCGACGACGACGGCCGGATCAAGGAGTTCACCGTCATGGTCCGGCCCCAGTCCGCCGTCCACGCCCTGGGCGAAGCCGTCCTGGCCGGCCTTGTCTCGGCCGGGCTCGCACCTGCACCCACCGGCCGGTAGACGCGCCCGCCGAGCCGCAGCGGCGCCACGCTTGCGGGAGATCCACCGCCCGGGACCGGCCGAGGCGCGGGGGCCCCGGTACCGAAGGCGATCAACCACCGCCGCCGCACAGGCGGTACGACGGACTCCCGCGCCGCCTGCGGGCGAGTGCGCCGGGGCGACTGCGTACCGATTCGCGTTGAGGGGACCGTAACCGGGAACACCTGCCGAATTGAGTAGGGTGAGCCGCCACGGTGCAGGACGGTGGGGATGACGCGAAGGCTGTCCATAAACGAGGCCGTGGGCCTGCTCGAAGTCGAACTGAGGGCGGCCCAGCAGGCGCTTTCCGGTCTCGGCACGGAAGACGCTTGGGAGGCCTTCCTCCGCTTCGGCCGCCGGTTGTTCGACGTCTCGGATGCCCCTGATGCCGATGGCCTCCTCTTTCAGTACGGGACCTACTCGTTCGACGGGCCTCCGACGTTCACGGTGGACCTCACGCGGCAGTTCGCGGTCTCCGACGACGATGGTGCTCACGACCATTACGTGCAGGTCCACTGCGAGATCCGATACGGATCCGAACCTGCCCTCGAAGCCCTGGGGAGCTTCGACTCGTGGTTCTTCCACGGTGCAGGAGCCGATCTCGGCGAGTGGGCCCGCGAATTGACCGAGCGATGGGCCTGGACGACGGTCGGAACGTTCAGACCGACGGAGATCAGGGTGTTTCAGGAGCGGGTGTAGCTGCCCAAGCGGCCATGGGGACAGGCCGACGGCCCCCATCGGATGTGGCCCTCACCTCGAATGGGGGTGCATCCGCGTCGGTGGGGTGCGAGGGCGTCGGGACCGGCCGCGGTTCTGGTTGCAACCCGGCAAACGTTCCCGGTCACAGCACTGGCCACTGGCGGAGGCACGGACCGCGCTCAGCTTTCCCGGTCGCTGAGCGGGAATCAACGGAAGATCCATATGCCGAACGCAGGCATGACGATCGCCTACATGCTCATCTCGGCGAGGGGCGCGACCGTGTTCTTCGCTGTCAGTGACTGGCCGGTGGGAGTCCTGTTCGACGGCCTTCGCCATCTACTTCTGCCACTTCTTCACGACGATCGGTGTCGGCGTGGCCGAGCGCGTGCTCGGACTGGTCCCCATCCTCACGGGCGCCTGGCTGATGTACCTGACGTACGCGGTCGTGGTGAACTTGTGCCTCGGCTACCACTGGCCGGTGTGACACGAGCCGGTGGCCGCAGGCGAACGCCCGCGGCAGTCCGACTCGACGGGCGCTCCGCACGGGTCGGTGACGCCCGACCTGCGGGAGCGCGCGCCGGGCGCCGCGGAGGCGCCGGCTGCGGGCTGGATCGGGAGGGGTTCCACCTCGCCGGACACGGTCACGGCCCCGGAGGTCCGGACATGATTGCCGTGAAGCGGATTCGGCTCAGGCAGTGAGCGCGCTCACGACGAGGACGTTCGAACGAGATAGACCGTGTAGTCGCGCTTTTCCCCGTTGACAAGGATGTAGCCGCGAGCATTCTCGTACGCGCCGGTGCCACCCGTGATGGCCGTTTTCCACGGCGCCGGAACACCCTCACGTGTGACGGCGAGCGTGTTCTGCCAGGTGACCTGTCCATTATCGAGGTTGTAGACCCCTGAACACAGCTGGGTGGTCGGGTTCTCCGGGGTGGGCTTCAAGGGCCCTCCGGCCTGGGTGCACATGGTTGCGGAGAAGCCGTACTTGCTCCCGTTACGAGAGAGCTTTTCCGTGATCAGAACCTTGTTGCCCACTCCGGTTTCCGGATCTCCGTCGTTGAGCCTTTTGGTTCCCGTCAGGTCTCCGTGCAGACGGATCACTTCGTAGTGCCCCTGAACCTCATTGGCCATGGGCTCGAGGTTCGAGGGTGAAGAGGCATGGCATCCGAGATCGGTCAGTGCGAGCACCGAAGCAGCCATCAAATACCACCGTGAGATGGGCACAACCGTTCCCTTTCTGAGGGTGATTACTTACCGCGATGCGAGCACGCATCACGGTATACGGCAGCATCAACACGTAAACGCAATCAGAGAGGCTGAAATCTTCGTGTCGTAATGCACCGACGGCCCGGCATCCGGTGCCCTGTCCACAACGGTCGGCGCGGCCCACATATGTGCTGCGGCGCCCCCGGTCCGAGAACGGCAATTGAACAGACTCTCGGATGGACCGTCACACCCGGGCCGCGCGCCCGCGCCACCTGAGGGGGTACACCACGGTCCGCGGCGCTCCCCAGCGCCGAACGCTCCGGGTTGCGCGACGGTGTGTGCCGTCGGCCGCGGAGCTACGACCAGCCACTTCCGACCCACCTCCGAGGCCGTGCGCTTGCCGTTCCGCCGCGTCGCGTGATCGGATGACGGCAGCATCGCGTGCCGGTGGCGGACGGCGTCAGGCATGGAGGTGCGGAACCGAAGGGACTGCCGTTCGTGGCTTCCCACGACCGCGACCGTACGGCCGCATTCAGTCTCCAACTCGCAGAAGCACATCAGGAACTGCGTCACCGGATCAACGAGATCAGAACGGGCCTTGGACAGCGCCGACTGGGTGACGACGCACTCCTCACCCACTGTCTGGCCTTCTGTGCCGCATTGACAACACACCACCACGGCGAGGACGACGGAATGTTCTCGCAGTTGTTGCTCGATCGCCCGGATCTCACGGCGACGGTCGCGAACCTTGCCGAGGATCATGGAATGATTGCCAGGATCCTGACTCAGGTGAGCGAACTCGCCGACCGTGCGGCCGAATCCGGCGGAGACGTCATGGAAGCGATCGGGCGTGAGCTCGACGGATTGGCGGCGATCATGGAATCCCACTTCGGCTACGAAGAGCGGACGATCAGCGAGGCGCTCGACGAGGGAGTAGCCGACACCGGATGGTCCGACGACGTGTTCCGGTTCGGCGCGGCATGAAACGGCCGTCCACGCGCAGGGCGGCACTGCCCGAAGCGGGTGACACATCCATCAACAGGACAGCATGCGTCGGTCAGATGGAGGGGCGGACAACTCGGAAGGCGCCGACACCGTCCTCGCTGTCGGACGTGGATGCCGGAAGTCCGCCGATCCGTAAGGCCTGTTGTCTCGCCCCAGCGGAAAACTCCAGGCGCGCGCTGACAGTACGGGGGATCATGAGACATGCGCCCGGATGACTGGCACCTCACCGAAGACCTGGAATTCTTTCTCACCCGAGCCGGAGACTTCCTGCATTCGCGCCCGGCCCTGCACACCCTCCCGTTGACGGTGACCGAGACACTTCGCACACGCGGGCTGGATGCGTACGGCGCCGAGGCTCCGGCCTTCGGCTGGCTGGAGCGGGCCGGTGAGGTTCGCGCGGCCTTCTTCCGCACCCCGCCCCACCGTCTGAACCTCACCCCCCTCACTCCCGAGGAGGCCGACGCTCTTGCCGCTCACTGGGTCGGCCTCGACCGCCCCCTCCCCGGCGTCAGCGCGGACCACGACACCGCCACCGCCTTCGCCGAGGCCTGGCAGCGGCACACGGGCGCGACGCCGACGCTCCACGAGCGGCAGCGCCTGTACCGCCTCGGTACGCTCACACCACCGCAGCCGCTCCCGGACGGCCGGGGTCGAGTCGCGGGCGAGCAGGACCGCGAGCAACTCATGCTCTGGCACCGTGAGTTCGCCGCCGCCATCGGAGGGGTCACCTCCACCGACGCGGGCTCCTGGGCCGACGCGCGCATCGCCTCCGGACGCGTCACGTTCTGGGAGACGCCGGACGGCACCCCCGTTTCCATGGCGGGCGTGAGCCCGACGGTGGCCGGCCAGATCCGGGTGGCGCCCGTCTACACACCGGCCCACCTGCGCGGCCGCGGTTACGCAGGCGCCGCCACGATCGAGGTGAGCCGAGCCGCGTTGGCCGCGGGCGCGGCGCATGTCCTGCTGTTCGCGGACCTGGCCAACCCCACCAGCAACGGCCTCTACCAGCGGCTCGGGTACCGCCCGGTCACCGATTTCGCGATGTACGACTTCGAGTAGGCGCGGGTGGAGGCCCGGTTCGGCGACGTGGATCCTCTGCGGCCCCGTCAGGTCGCCGGAGGGTCACCGGGCCGACCAAGGGCTGTCGAGTGCGACCAGTGGCCGGTGCGCCGGGATCGGTACCGAGGGGGAAACAAGGCACTGGGACGCGCTCCACTCCCTCTCCCGGCTCCGCAGGACGACGGCTCGGTCTGGGCAGGCCATCGGCGATCACGGCAAGTGGGTCGGCGACGGGCGGTCACGGGTCCGTCCGCTCAGCGGGCCATCCAGCGGTCCATCTCCCGTGCCCGTAGGTCGAGCGCTTCGACGTTGTCGTGCGACGCGGTTCGAGGGTTGCCGGAAACCTGCATGTCGCGTTGCGGGTCACCGCACCTGTGGTCCGGCGCCGGTTCGGGCACCTCCACCTCGATTCCCGCTCGCCGCGCGAGTGTGACTGCCGTCGCCGTGAACCCCTCGGAGAGCGCGCGGATGACGGAGTGCCCCGTCCGGCAGTACCAGGCGGCCAGGCCGCGCACGAACACCGCGTACACGGCCGGATCGATCTCGAATGTGTCCGGGTCGCCCCAATACCTGCCCTGGCCGATTCCCGAGGGCAACTTGAGCTCCGCCTCGAACACCTCGACCTGCCTCATGAAGAGGCGGCCCGCACCGTTCGAGGGGTTCCACAGCGTCTCGTCGCCGGCGTCGAAGTACATGCTCATCGCCGATCCCCCGTTATCTTCTTTGCGGTCCTGCAAGAGGGCCGCTGGCCTCCGGGCCCGGCATGGCTGTTGCCCCCTGTCGAACGGATGACCTGGGGGGTGGTGTC
>NZ_LMWH01000004.1 GCF_001507435.1 Streptomyces sp. NRRL F-5122 | reverse complement strand
GTGGTCGGCGTCCACATGGTCGGCGACCGCATGGGCGAGCAGGTCGGCGAGGCGCAGCTGATCTACAACTGGGAGGCGCTGCCGGCCGAGGTGGCCCAGCTCGTCCACGCCCACCCGACGCAGAACGAGGCGCTCGGCGAGGCCCACCTCGCTCTCGCCGGCAAGCCCCTCCACTCCCACGACTGACGCCTTCAGTCTTCGGGCGCGACGACACAGACTTCCGCAATTCGTAAGGAGCAACCGAAACCATGCCGGTTTCCGTAACCCTTCCGGCGCTCGGTGAGAGCGTCACCGAGGGCACCGTCACCCGCTGGCTGAAGGCCGAGGGCGAGCGGGTCGAGGCCGACGAGCCGCTGCTCGAGGTCTCGACCGACAAGGTCGACACCGAGATCCCCGCACCGGCCTCCGGTGTCCTGACCTCCATCAAGGTGGCCGAGGACGAGACCGTCGAGGTCGGCGCCGAACTGGCCGTCATCGACGACGGCACGGGCGCCCCCGCCGCCGCCCCGGCCCCGGCCCCGGCCGCCGCCCAGCCGACCGACGAGGGTGCGTACGTGACCCCGCTGGTGCGCAAGCTCGCCGCCGAGAACGGCGTCGACCTGTCCACCGTCAAGGGCACCGGCGTCGGCGGCCGTATCCGCAAGCAGGACGTCCTCGCCGCCGCCGAGGCCGCGAAGGCCGCCGCCGCGGCACCGGCCGCTGCTCCGGCCGCCGCCGTTCCGGCCGCGAAGAAGGCTCCGGTCCTCGAGGTCTCGCCGCTGCGCGGCCAGACCGTGAAGATGCCGCGGATCCGCAAGGTCATCGGCGACAACATGGTCAAGGCCCTGCACGAGCAGGCCCAGCTGTCCTCGGTCGTCGAGGTCGACGTGACCCGCCTGATGCGCCTGCGCGCCCAGGGCAAGGACGCGTTCGCGGCCCGCGAGGGCGTCAAGCTCTCCCCGATGCCGTTCTACGTCAAGGCGGCCGCCCAGGCGCTGAAGGCCCACCCGGTCATCAACGCCAAGATCAACGAGGCCGAGGGGACCATCACCTACTTCGACACCGAGAACATCGGTATCGCGGTGGACTCCGAGAAGGGCCTGATGACCCCGGTCATCAAGCACGCCGGTGACCTCAACATCGCCGGCATCGCCAAGGCAACCGCCGACCTGGCGGGCAAGGTCCGGGCCAGCAAGATCACCCCGGACGAGCTGTCCGGCGCGACCTTCACCATCAGCAACACCGGTTCGCGCGGTGCGCTGTTCGACACGATCATCGTGCCGCCGGGCCAGGTCGCGATCCTCGGCATCGGCGCCACCGTGAAGCGCCCCGCCGTGCTCGAGACGGAGGAGGGCACGGTCATCGCCGTCCGCGACATGACCTACCTGACCCTGTCCTACGACCACCGTCTGGTGGACGGCGCCGACGCGGCCCGTTACCTGACCGCGGTCAAGGCCATCCTGGAGGCGGGCGAGTTCGAGGTGGAACTCGGCCTCTGAGCCACCGCCAGGTGACCGAACCCTGCGGCGCCCCCGTCCGGAACCCTCCGGGCGGGGGCGCCGTGCTTCGTCCCTCGTCCGGCCGCGCGGCCGCCTCGGTCCCGCCCGGCGCGGGGCCCGCACGTGCGCGGCCGCCGACGAGATCGGGGGGGGCCGTTTCCGCCGGTGGCAGGGCGGTCACGGCGTCGCGAAGGCCCTGGACGGCCCGGGAGCGGCGTACCGCCGACGGGGCGTGTAAGTCTTGTCTCACCTGCGCGAAAGCGCCGCCATGCACCCTTCCGGGACGGGGAGACGGCCTTATTGTCTAAACGTCAGCCCCCGCATAAGGAGCCCTCATGACCGCGCCCGTCGTCCACTCGCTGCGCGAACAGATCCGCGAGCACATCGTGGAGGGGATCGTCAGCGGGCGCTGGAAGCCGGGCGAGCGGATCGTGGAGCGTCGGATCGCCACGGAGCTGGAGGTCAGTCAGACGCCGGTCCGTGAGGCGCTGCGGGAGCTGGAGTCGCTGCGGCTGATCGAGTCGGCACCCAACAAGGGCGTACGGGTGCGGAATCTGACCGCAGCGGACCTGGAGGAGTCCTACCCCGTGCGAGCCGGCCTGGAGGCCATCGCGGCCGAACTGGCGGCGGACCGGCTGGCGGAGGACTGCTCGGCCCTCGAACCGCATGTCACCGCGCTGTACGAGGCGGACCGGAGGTCGGACGGGACCGGGCAGGTGCGGCACACGGTGGCGTTCCACCGGGAGCTGGTGCGGGCGGCGCACAACTCGGTGCTGCTGCACACCTGGGAGGGGCTCGGCATCGAGGTGTTCACGGCGCTGTCGATCCGGTGGCTGGGCACGGTGCAGCAGTCGTACGCGGAGGAGCACGAGGAGCTGGTGGCCGCGTTCCGCCGCCGCGATCCACGGATCGCGGACATAGTGAAGGCCCACGTCCTCGGCTGCGCACCGCGCGCATGAGGTCCTCGAACACCCGAGCAGCCCGCCGCTCAAACGCCGCTCCACCTGCGAAAACCCCACGCCGATGCGGCACCCGGTGTCTCCCGTCGAGGCACCCCGTGCCGACTTTCTCGTGATCGGGGGTTTTTGGCCCTGCCCCCTTTGATCGATCATCGATCAGGGAGTTACAGTCACCGATGGGCTTCCACCGAAGCCCCAGCCCTGTCCTGCCAAAGACCAAGGGCACCCCCGACCCTTACCGATGAGGGCACCCCCTTCGACTGAGGAAGGCGGCGACATGACCGACCCCAACGCCATCCAGCCGAGCGAGCTCGACCAGCTCCCGGACCGCGACCCGGAGGAGACCGCCGAATGGCAGGCCTCCCTGGACGCCGTTGCCAAGGCGGCCGGGCCGCACCGTGCCGCGTATCTGATGCGCCGCACGCTGGAGCGTGCCGAGGGCGCCGGCATCGCGCTGCCCAAGCTGCTCGAGACCGACTACGTCAACACCATCCCCACCGCCGCCGAGCCCGCCGTGCCGGGTGACGAGGCGATGGAGGCCCGGATCACCGCATGGAACCGCTGGAACGCGGCCGCGATGGTGACCCGGGGCAGCAAGCACGGCGTCGGCGGCCACATCGCCACCTTCGCCTCCGCGGCCTGGCTCTACGAGACCGGCTTCAACCACTTCTTCAAGGGCAAGGAGGGCGACGGCTCGGGCGACCAGCTCTACGTCCAGGGCCACGCCTCCCCCGGCATCTACGCCCGCGCCTTCCTCGACGGCCGCCTCACCGAGGCCCACCTGGACAACTTCCGCCAGGAGGCCGGCGGCAACGGTCTGCCCTCCTACCCGCACCCGCGGCGGCTGCCCTGGCTGTGGGAGTTCCCGACCGTCTCCATGGGCCTCGGCCCGCTCTCCGCGATCTACCAGGCGCGCTTCAACCGCTACCTCACCAACCGCGGCATCAAGGACGTCTCGTCCTCGCACGTGTGGGCGTTCCTCGGCGACGGCGAGATGGACGAGCCCGAGTCGACGGCGGCCCTCGCGCTGGCCGCCCGCGAGGAGCTGGACAACCTCACCTTCGTCATCAACTGCAACCTCCAGCGCCTCGACGGCCCGGTCCGCGCCAACTTCAAGATCGTGCAGGAGCTGGAGGCCCAGTTCCGCGGTGCCGGCTGGAACGTCGTCAAGTCGCTGTGGGGCTCGGCCTGGGACGAGCTGTTCGCGCTCGACACCACCGGTGCCCTGGTACGCCGGCTGCGCGAGGTACCGGACGCGCAGGTGCAGACGTACCAGACCCGCGACGCCGCGTACATCCGTGAGGACTTCTTCGGCAAGGACCCGGCGCTCGTCGAGATGGCGAAGCTGTTGAGCGACGACAAGATCCTCGAGTGCTTCCACCTCTCCCGCGGTGGCCACGAGGCCCGCAAGGTCTACGCGGCGTACAGGGCGGCCCTGGAGCACAAGGGCGCACCGACGGTCATCCTGGCGCAGACCGTCAAGGGCTTCACGCTCGGCCAGGGCTTCGCGTCGAAGAACGCCAACCACCAGATGAAGAAGCTGACGGTGGACGAGTTCAAGACCATGCGGGACCTGCTCGAACTGCCCATCCCCGACAGCCGGTTCGACGACGGTGTGGTCCCCTACGCCCACCCGGGCGCCGACTCCCCAGAGGTGCGCTACCTCCAGGAGCGCCGCGCCGCCCTCGGCGGCCTGGCCCCGGCCCGCCGGGTCCATCCTCTGGCCCCGCTGCCTGCGCCGGCCGAGAAGGCGTTCGCCTCCTTCGACAAGGGCTCCGGCTCGCAGAACGTCGCGACCACCATGGCCTTCGTCCGCCTGGTCAAGGACCTGGTCCGCGACAAGGAGACCGGCAGGCGCTGGGTGCCGATCGTCCCCGACGAGGCGCGCACCTTCGGTATGGAGTCGCTCTTCCCCTCGCTCGGCATCTACTCGCCCAAGGGCCAGACGTACGAGCCGGTCGACCGCGACCAGCTGATGTACTACAAGGAGGCCAAGAACGGCCAGATCCTCAACGAGGGGATCACCGAGGCCGGTTCGATGGCCGACTTCATCGCCGCGTCCACCGCGTACGCGACGCACGGCGAGGCGATGATCCCGTTCTACATCTTCTACTCGATGTTCGGCTGGCAGCGCACGGCCGACCAGATGTGGCAGCTCGGCGACCAGCTCGGCCGCGGCTTCCTCGTCGGCGCCACCGCCGGCCGCACCACGCTGACCGGTGAGGGCCTGCAGCACGCCGACGGCCACTCCCCCGTCATCGCCGCCACCAACCCCGCGGCGCTGACCTACGACCCGGCGTTCGCGTACGAGATCGCGGTCATCGTCAAGGAGGGCCTGCGCCGCATGTACGGCGAGGCGGCTCCGGGCGAGGACCAGAACGTCTTCTACTACCTCACCGTCTACAACGAGCCGCTGCCCCAGCCCGCGAAGCCCGGGGTGGCCGGTATCGACGAGGGCATCGTCAAGGGCCTGTACCGCTACAACACGGCGGAGTCGGCGGGGCTCTCCCCGGCGGCGAACGCCCCGCGCATCCAGCTCCTCGGCTCCGGCACGGCGATCCACTGGGCGCTCGACGCGCAGAAACTGCTCGCCGAGGAGTGGGGTGTCGCCGCGGACGTGTGGTCGGCGACGTCGTGGGGCGAGCTGCGCCGCGACGCCCTGGAGGCCGACGCCGCGCTGCTGCGGGGCGAGGAGCGCGTCCCGTACGTGCGTCAGGCCCTGCAGGGCGCCGAGGGCCCGGTCCTCGCGGTCTCCGACTACATGCGCCAGGTTCCCGACCAGATCGCGCAGTGGGTGGAGCAGGACTACTCCTCGCTGGGCGCCGACGGATTCGGCCTCTCGGACACCCGTGAGGCGGCCCGCCGCCACTTCGGCGTCGACGCCCCGTCGATCGTGGTCGCAGCCCTGGCCCAGCTCGCCAGACGCGGCGAGGTCAAGGCCACGGCCGTGAAGGAGGCCCGGGACAAGTACGGCCTGTAGAGGTCGGTGTCCGGTGAAGGGGTACGGCGGCCGCCGTACCCCTTCACCGTCTCCGACGGCAGGGCGTAGTGCTCCTCCCGGGCGAACGGACCGTCGATCCGTTCGTGCACGGCATGATGACGGCATGCGTGCCGCCCGTCTCATCAAAATGGTGCTGCTGCTGCAGTCCCGGCCGTCCATGACCGCGGCCGAGCTGGCCCGTGAGCTCGAGGTGTCCGAGCGCACCGTCACCCGGGACGCCCAGGCGCTGTCGGAGGCGGGTGTGCCGGTGTACGCCGAACGGGGGCGGGCCGGCGGATACCGGCTGGTCGGCGGCTACCGCACCCGGCTGACCGGGCTCGCGCGCGGCGAGGCCGAGGCCCTGTTCCTCAGCGGGGTTCCCGGCGCGCTGCGGGAGATGGGCCTGGAGGACGCGGCCTCAGCGGCGCGGCTGAAGGTGTCCGCGGCCCTCCTGCCCTCCCTGCGCGACGCCTCCCGCACGGCGGCGCAGCGGTTCCACCTGGACGCGCCCGCCTGGTTCACCGAACCCGCGACGCCGCGGCTGCTGCCCGCGGTCGCGGACGCAGTCTGGGACGACCGGCGGATCACCGCGCGTTACCGGCGCGGCGAGGAGGCGGTGGAGCGGGAACTCGAGCCGTACGGGCTCGTCCTCAAGGCGGGGGTCTGGTACCTGTGCGCCCGAGTGGCGGAGCACGGCTCCTTCCGGGTGTACCGCATCGACCGCTTCACCGCCGTGATCTCCGGTGAGGACCGGTTCGGGCGGGACGAGGAGTTCGATCTGCCGGCCTTCTGGGCCGAGCGGGCCGAGGAGTTCGCGCGGTCCATCCTGCGGGACGAGGTCGTGGTGCGGCTGTCCGAGGACGGTGTACGGAGATTGGCGTACGCCGTCGATCCCGTCTCGGCCCGACTGGCGCTCACAGCCGCGGACGCCCCGGACGAGCGGGGCTGGGTGACGGTGACCCTGCCGGTGGAGTCCGAGGAGGTCGCCCACGCCCAACTCACGGGTCTGGGCCCGGAGGTCGAGGTGCTCTCTCCCGAGGGGCTGCGGGCCCGTTTCGCGGGCGACGCCACACGTTTGGCGGAGCTCTACCGCTCATAACGATCCGCCGCACTCCACGTGCGCCCCACCGGCGCAGGGCCGATGCTGGTCGGGTGATGGACGAGACGGAGTTCTGGGACCTGGTGGATGCGAGCCGGGAAGCCGCCGAGGGCGACGCCGACGAGCAGGCCGACCAGCTCGTCGAACGGCTCGTCCGGCTCGACCCCGACTCCGTCCTGGACTTCGCCCGGCATTTCGAGTCCCGCTACAACCGCGCCTACCGCTGGGATCTGTGGGGCGCCGCCTGGGTCCTGCTCGACGGGGCGAGTGACGATGCGTTCGATTTCTTCCGGTGCTGGCTGATCGGCCAGGGGCGGGACGTCTTCGAGGGCGCCCTGCACGACCCCGACTCGCTCGCCGACCTCCTGGGGGAGTTCGACGAGGAGGTGGACGGGGACGGCGAGGAGCTCGGCTACGCGGCGGACGAGGCGTACGAGCAGCTAACCGGAACCGTGGCACCCGACCTGGGCATCCCGCCCGCGGCCTCCGAACCGGCGGGGACCTCCTTCGACCTGGAGAGCGAATCCGCGCTGGCGGAGCGCTATCCCAGGCTGTGGGATCGGTTCAAGGGCTGATGCGGATGGCGTCGTCACTCACGCCGCGCTCCGGCGGACCGCCCGCGAGGACCGGTGGCCCCGTGTCTCACCGGCCGCCCGCGCCGAGGCGCCGAGGTGCCCGGCCCCGCCGGGCAGCCGGGTGCAGCGGCGCCCCGTCGGCCCGGCCGAGGGCGGACGCCGTGGACGCCGCCGGTCCGAGGACGACCGTCGTGACCGCACGGACCACCGTCCAGGGGACGCGCACGGCCGCGGCCCAGGTGCTCACTCGCCCCGCCCGTGCACGATCGCCGCTGCTCATGATCCCCGCCTCCGGTCGGCTCGTGCCGGCAACCGTGGGAGGCGGGGATCGGAGGTCTCTGCGTGCGGCCTGTGACGCCGCTGTGAGTCGTGTCTTCCGTGCGGGTGCCGGGAATCCGGGCCCTTCACCTTCGGCCCTGGAGACGGGCCGCCTCCTCCCTGATCGAAGGGAGCAGGGCCTTGAGTGCCGCACCCGGGCAGCTCGTCGAATAACCGTCGTTGTGACCCGCGAGCGCGGGCATCATGACGGGGGTCCCCGACTTGTACCGGCTCAGGCCGTTGCTGGAGACGAGCCGGACCTTGGAGCGCGGGTCGATGTCGGCGATGCCGAGCTTCCAGGCGGCGAGGGCGGCGATCGAGTCGACCATGGCCTTGGGGACGGGCACGCCCGCGGTGAAGGTGCCGATGGCGGCGATGCCGACCGTGCGGTGGTTGAAGCCCTGGGTGTGGGCTCCCATGACGGGCTGGTCGATACCGCCCGCGCGGCCCTCGTAGATGGTGCCGCAGCGGTCGACGAGGAAGTTGTAGCCGATGTCGTCCCAGTGGCGGCCGCCTCGCTGGCCGGTGTAGAGATAGCGGATGATGCGCGCCGAGGTGGCGCAGTCGTAGCCGTTGGGCGAGTCGGTGTGGTGCACGAAGACGGCGACGACCTTGTCGTCGTAGCGTGGTGGCGGCTGGTCCCGGGTGGCGGCGTCCGCCCAGGCCGCCCTGAGCACGATGTGCGGCTTGGGTGCCTGGTGCAGAACGGCGGACCGGGCCACGACCGGACGCGGGGTACGAACCAGGACCGGGCGCTCGACGCCGGAGGCGCACACCACCAGTGCGCCGGCGGCGGCGACACCCGGCAGGCAGCCGAGCAGCAGCAGGACGGCACCCTTGAGCCTCGGCGCACCGCTGCTCCAGGCCCCCCACGTTCTTCGGAAGTCACGCATGGAGCCACTTTCCTTCCGTCCTGCAACATCCGCGATGTGTGGTGTGCCACCTGGCGGAACCATTGTCATGGTCTGCGGCGTTCTTACAGGTCGACGCGTGCGTGCCCGGTTTCCGGGCACACGCGCGAGTGGCTGATCACCGGGCTCGCGTCGCGCGTACTAGGGGGTCCGAGAGAAAGGCGGCTCAGTGGACCTGCTCGACATACTGCTCATCCTCGTGATCCTGGCCTACGCGGCCTCCGGCTATCGGCGGGGGCTGGTGGCCGGTTGTGTCTCCCTGGCCGGCTTCGTGGGCGGTGCCGCGGTGGGCGTGTGGATCCTGCCCTGGGTCATGAACCTGGTGACCCGGGGGACCACCGCGGCGACGGTGACCGCCGTGGTCACCGTGCTGGTCCCGGCGGTGATAGGGCACGAGCTGGCGGGCCGCCTCGCGCTCAAGCTGCGGCGCGAGCTGGACCACGGGCCGCTGCGGGTGGCCGACGGAGTGGGCGGCGCGGCGGCGAACGCGGTCTCCGTGCTGATCGTGGCGTGGGTGGCCGCGAGCGTCCTGGGCGCCTCCTCGTCCCCGCTGGTGACCCAGGCGATCCGGGACTCGAGGCTGCTCGGCGCCGTGCAGAACACGATGCCGGCCACCACTCCGACATGGTTCTCGCGGGCCACCTCGGCACTCACCGAGGCGGGCTTCCCGCAGGTCTTCAACCCCTTCGAGAACGAGCCTTCGGCCGGAGTGGCGAGGCCCAGCGGGGACAGCGTCACGGCGAGCGCGACCAACGCCGCCAAGCTGAGCACGGTCAAGGTCGAGGGCGCCTCGGGCATCCAGGGCCGGGAGGGCAGCGGTTTTGTGTACGCGGCCCGGCACGTGATGACCAACGCCCATGTGGTGGCGGGCATCGATCACCCGAGCGTCCGGATCGGCGGCGTCGGACCGGCGTACGCGGCGCGTGTGGTGCTCTTCGACCCGGACCGCGACGTGGCCGTGCTGTACGTGCCCGATCTGCGCGCCCCCGTCCTGCGCTTCGACGCCGGCGCCAGGCGCGGGGACGCCGCCGTGGTGGCGGGCTATCCGGAGGACGGCGGCCTGACGCTGCGTGCGGCCACCGTGGCGAACCGGATCCGGGCGACCGGCCCGAACATCTACAGCACCGACACCGTCACCCGGGAGATCTACTCCATCCGCTCGACCGTCCTGCCCGGCAACTCGGGCGGCCCGCTGCTCACCACCGACGGCCGGGTCTACGGCGTCGTCTTCGCCCGCTCCACCTCGGACCAGGAGACCGGCTATGTGCTGACGGCCGACGAGGTCGCGGGCGACGCGCAGCGCGCGGCGCACGCCACGGCGGCGGTGGACACGGGCGAGCTCACCGCCTCATGAGCCGACCGCGCCGGGCGCGGGTCCTTGCAGGGAGCGCCCCATGAACACGTCGTCGACGTACTCGCCGTCGAGCAGGAACTCCTCGGGCAGGATCCCCTCCACCACGAACCCCTCGGACTCGTAGAGCGCCCTCGCCGGGGTGTTGTGCCCGAGGACCCGCAGGGTGATGCGGCGGGCTCCCCGCCGCCGTGCCTCCTCCTGCACGGCCCGCAGCAGCGCCCGCCCGACCCCGCTGCCGCGTGCCTCGTCCGCGACGACGAGGCCCTGGATCTGCCGGACGTGGGAGTTGCACGCGAGCGGCGTCGGGAATCCGAGCCGGATATAGCCCACGACGACGCCGACGAGTTCGGCGACGAGATGGTCCCGCGGCCCGAACCGCTCGGTGAAGAAGGGCTCGTACGGCGGCCGTGGACGCGGCTGGACGGAGTGCAGCGGAGACCAGGTGACCCGGTCGAGCCGGCCGAGCGCCTCCTCGTCGTCGTCGGTGGCGTGGCGTATGTACGGAACGGGCATGAGGGTCACTGTACGGCGGGCGTACGAGGATCCGTCCGGTCGCAACTCGGGGCCGCCGGACGGGCCGAACGGGATGCACCGGGCAGGATGGGGTCATGGAACGTTCCCGAATCGCCGTGGCCGGTGCGTCCGGTCTCATCGGAAGCGCCCTGGTGCGGTCCCTGACCGCGGACGGGCACGAGGTGGTCCGCCTGGTGCGCCGTGCGGCCCGTGGCGAGGGCGAGGTCTGCTGGGACCCCGAGGAGCAGTACATCGACACGGCCGGTCTTCTCGGGTGCCACGCGGTGGTCAACCTCGCCGGCGCGGGCATCGGCGACCACCGCTGGACGGACGCGTACAAGAAGACGCTGCGCGACAGCCGGGTGCTCGGCACGGCGGCGCTCGCGGAGGCCGTCGCCGCCCTTCCCGAACCGCCGCGCGTCTTCGTCAGCGGCAGCGCGATCGGCTACTACGGCGAGACAGGGGACCGGGCGGTGGACGAGACCGCGCCGCCCGGGGACGGCTTCCTGCCCTCGCTGTGCGTGGAGTGGGAGGAGGCCGCGGACGCCGCGCAGGAGGCCGGCGTACGGACGGTGTTCGTACGGACGGGCCTGGTGGTGGCCCGGGAGGGCGGGGCCTGGGGCAGGCTGTTCCCGCTCTTCAAGGCGGGGCTCGGCGGGCGGCTGGGCGACGGGCGCCAGTACTGGTCCTTCATCTCGCTGCACGACGAGGTGGCCGCCATCCGCCACCTCATGGACCGCGAAGGCCTCTCCGGCCCCTTCAATCTGACGGCGCCCCAGCCCCTGACGAACCGTGAGATCACCGCGGCGATGGGGCGTGTGCTGCACCGGCCGACGCTGTTCCCGGCGCCCGCCCAGGCCCTGCGCCTCGCGCTCGGCGAGATGGCAGGGGACGTGCTCGGCAGTGCGCGGGTGCTGCCGGGACGGCTGCTGGACTCCGGGTTCTCGTTCGCCCATCCGGAGATCGACGAGGCGTTGCGAGCAGCGCTCCGGTCGTAGCCGCGAGGCCGAACGGCCTGGGGGAAAGCCCACATTCGACCGTATGCGACCACCGTGCGACCGTGCTCTGCCCATGCGCGACTTCGCCCGACCGTTCACGGACCTACGCTCATCCCGACTCGGGTATTCCGGACGCCTGTTGGGGGCATGACGTCTCCACCGGCCGCACAACCTCGAGGAGGGGCACGTGCCAGAGCCCGTGTACCAGGCGGACGTCGTCGTCGTGGGGGCCGGGGTCGCCGGCCTCGCGGCGGCCCACCGGCTGACCAGTGCAGGAGTGTCGACGGCGGTCCTGGAGGCCGCTCACTGCGTCGGCGGCCGCATGTCGACCGAGAAGGTCGACGGCTTCCGGCTCGACAGGATCGGACAGCTTCTGTCCACGTCCTATCCCGAACTAGGCCTGACCCCCGGGCTCGACACGCTGGTCCTGCGTCCCTTCGCACCGGGCGTCCTGGTGCACAGCGAGGGGCGCCACCATCGTGCGAGCCCTCCCCCGGCGGGAGGGGGCGCGGGGGGCGCACGGGGCGCACTCAATGCCGTTCGCGCCCTCGCCAGTGCTCCCCTCACGTCTGCCACGCCGCGCGCCGGGCTCGGAGCGGCCGGAGCGCGCGCCGCGCTGTCGAGGGCGACGGGATCCCGTACGGCCGTGCCGCGGCCCGCCGCGCCGCTGGGCAGTGCCGTGGACCAGGCGCGGCTCGCAGCGGCGCTCGCACGCATCGCCGCCACCCCCGTCGAACGACTGCTGGCCCGGCCCGAGTCGCCGGCCCGGCACGCGCTCACCGACCGCGGGCTCCCGTCCCGTACGGTCGACGGCTTTCTGCGCCCTCTGCTCGCCGCCCTGTTGTGCGACCCGGAGCTGACCACCTCGAGCCGCTGCGCCGACCTGGCGCTGCACGCCTTCGCGCGCGGCCGGCTGTGCCTGCCGGAGGGCGGCGCGGAGGTCCTGCCGGAACTGCTGGCACGGGCGCTGCCACCGGGCACGGTGCACACCGGCGTTCGCGTCACCTCCGTCTCCACGACCTCGGTGACCACCGCCGACCACGGTGAAATCCGCTGCCGCTCCGTCCTGCTGGCCACCGACGCGCATGCCGCCGCCGAGTTGCTGCCCGGTCTGCGCGTGCCCGGCTTCCACCCGGTCACCGTCGTCCACCACACGACCGACGAGCCGCCGTCGACCGGGGCCTCGCTGCTGCTGGACGCGGACCGCGACGGGCCGGTGTCGCACACGGCCGTCGTCAGCCTGGTGGACCCGTCCCGGGCCCCCGCGGGCCGTGCCCTGATCTCCTCGACGGTGCTGGGCACGCCCCCGGACGACGTAGACGGTGCCGTACGGGCTCATCTGGCCCGCCTCCACGGCACCTCGACCACGCGCTGGGAGACGCTCGCCGTGCACCACACGGCGCGGGCCGTCCCGGCGATGCGGCCGCCGCACGACCTGCGCCGGACGGTGCGGCTGCTGGCCGGGCTGTACGTGTGCGGCGACCACCGGGACACAAGCACGGTGCAGGGCGCACTGCACTCCGGCACCCGGGCCGCCAAGGCGGTCCTGGCGGACCTGGGTGCGGGGCCCCTGCACGCCGCGGAACCAATGCCCAGGGCGGCCTGAACCTCAACTGAGCGCGGCGACCTTGTCGCGGTACCCCCGTACGGGCGCGGCGTCCTTGTACGGCTCCAGGCGGCGCTCGAAGTCCCGCACGTACTCGACCGCCCGCACCGACCGCATCTCCGACGCCTGCCCGGCGGCCTCGGCCCCCAACTGGCAGGCCTGGTCGAGCTCGCCGAGGCCGAGCCGCGCCGAGGCGAGCACGACCCGGCAGAACAGCCGGCTGCGGGCGAACCCGGCCGCCCGCAGCTGCAACGACCGCTCGGAGTGCTGGACGGCCGCACGGTACTGCTGGAGGTCCCGGTGGCAGTGCCCGAACTCGTCGGCAAGCTGCGCCTCGTCGAAGAACCGTGCCCAGTACGGCAGTTCGTCGCCGGGGCGGGCGGTCTCCAGGGCCCGCTCGGCCCGGACGAGCGAGGCCGTGCACGCCCGCACCTCGCCGAGCACCCCGTGACCCCGCGCCTCGACGGCGTGCATCAGCGCCTGGATGGCGGGCGGCGCCGAGCCGCCCACGCCCTGCTGCGCCACGCGTGCGAGTTGCACGGCCTCGCGCCCGTGTCCGAGGTAGACGGCCTGCCGGCTCATCGTGACCAGCACGTACGCCCCGTACATCCGGTCCCCGGCCGCCTGGGCGAGCCGCAGCGCCTGGACGAAGTAGCGCTGGGCGAGACCGTGCGCACCGATGTCGTACGACGTCCAGCCCGCGAGCCGGGTCAGATCGGCGGCCGCCGCGAACAGACGGCGGCCCGTCTGCTCGCCGTAGGTGCCGCGCAGCATGGGTTCCGCCTCGTGCTCCAGATAGCGCACCAGCGCCTGGCGGGCGTGGCCGCCGCCGTAGGCGTGGTCGAGGGCGCGGAACAGCTCGCCGACCGAACGGAGCGCTGCGATGTCGCCCCCGCTGACCTTCTGGCCGGGGCCGCGCTCCGACTGGCCGCGCTGCCGGGGCACCGCGGGACGGCCCTGGGCCGGGATGCGGGGGACCGTCTCCCCGCGGCTCACCTTGTCGTCGGCCCGGCCGATCAGCCAGTCCCGGCTCGGCACGACCAGCCCGGCCGGGGTGAACGCGATCTTCCGCAGCTCCGCGTGGCTGCCGGAGTCCTTGCGCCACAGGCCGCTGACGATGTCGACGGCCTCCTCCGGGCCTGCGGCGAACTCCAGCCCCGCGTACACCGGGGCACACGCGTCGAGCCCGAGGTCCTGCGCCGTGAGCCGGCGTCCGAGCCGCCGGGTGAACACCTCGGCGATGAGCGCGGGCGTGGTGCCGCGGGGCTGCTGCCCGCGCAGCCAGCGCGTCACGGAGGTCTTGTCGTATCTGAGATCGAGCCCGTGTTCGAGGCCCAGCTGGTCGACGCGACGGGCGAGACCTGCGTTGGAGAACCCCGCTTCTGCGATGAGCGCGGCGAGCTGTCGGTTGGGGGTGCGCTGCGCGGGTCGTTCCGTCATCTGCGGTGCGGTCTCCGTATCGCCTGTGAGCAGCCCTGATGGCCATGTGAACGGCGTGAATGTAGCGGAGAGTGAGCAGTCGGTCGCAGGCATCGGCGTCCATTCATCCGATCGTGTGAGGATTGCCCGATCGGATGACGGCAGCGGGCGGGAGACGGTGGCACCCCGCCCCGATTCGGCCCGCACCTGCTGGACGTACAGTGGCGTGGGCGCCGTTCGCGCCTTACGAGGCTTCTAGGGAGGCGCTTGCCGTGAGTGAGTTGCGGTTCGTCCGCATGGGGTTCGGGGCCGAGGCCGTCGAGTACCAGGTCGCCTGGGACGAGCAGCGCCGGGTGCACGCCGCGCGCTTCGCCGACGAGGCCCCGGACACCTGCCTGCTGCTGGAGCACCCCCCGGTCTACACCGCGGGGCGGCGCACCGCGGACGACGAGCGGCCTCTGGACGGCACCCCCGTGATCGACGTGGACCGCGGCGGCAAGATCACCTGGCACGGCCCCGGCCAGCTGGTGGGCTACCCGATCCAGAAGCTCCCGCGCCCGGTCGACGTCGTGGCCCACGTACGCCGCCTCGAAGAAGCACTGATCCGCGCCTGCGCGGAGTTCGGCCTCGAGACCACCCGGGTCGAGGGACGCAGTGGCGTGTGGGTCCTCGGGGACCCGGTGGAGCAGCGGCCCTCCCTCGGCGGCCTCTCCCTGGACTTCGACCCGAGGCTCGCCGACGAGGAGTTCGACCCCCGGCTGAACGGCCCGGAGTACGCGCCCTCCAACGCCGGCCAGCGCCGGGAGGACCGCAAGATCGCGGCGATCGGCATCCGCGTCGCCAAGGGCGTCACGATGCACGGCTTCGCGCTGAACGTGAACCCGGACAACGTCTGGTTCGACCGGATCATCCCCTGCGGCATCCGCGACGCGGGCGTCACCTCCCTGGCGAACGAGCTGGGCAGGGACGTCACGGTCACGGAGGTGCTGCCCGTGGTCGAGCGGCATCTGAAGGACGTGCTGGAGAACGCGGAGCTCATGCCGCGGATCGTCGAGAAGGCCTCCGCCTGACCCGGGAATGCCCCCCACGGTCGCGGGGTTGGCCTGACCGGTAGGGCCCACAAACACGGGCGTACTCTGGTGTACGCCGAAGAATCGAAGCTACAGGGAGCCGACGTGTCCGCAGTCGCACCCGACGGACGCAAGATGCTGCGCCTTGAGGTCCGCAACAGTCAGACCCCCATCGAGCGCAAGCCCGAGTGGATCAAGACCCGGGCGAAAATGGGTCCCGAGTACTCGAAGATGCAGAACCTCGTGAAGAGCGAAGGCCTGCACACGGTCTGCCAGGAAGCCGGCTGCCCGAACATCTACGAGTGCTGGGAGGACCGTGAGGCGACCTTCCTCATCGGCGGCGACCAGTGCACCCGGCGTTGCGACTTCTGCCAGATCGACACCGGCAGGCCCGAGGCGCTCGACCGCGACGAGCCCCGCCGCGTGGGCGAGTCCGTGGTCACCATGGACCTGAACTACGCCACCATCACCGGTGTCGCCCGGGACGACCTGGAGGACGGCGGCGCCTGGCTCTACGCCGAGACCGTGCGCCAGATCCACCGGCAGACCGCCGCCCGCGAGGGCGGGCACACCAAGGTCGAGCTCCTCGCCCCCGACTTCAACGCCGTCCCCGAGCAGCTCGAGGAGGTCTTCTCCTCCCGCCCCGAGGTCTTCGCCCACAACGTCGAGACCGTCCCGCGGATCTTCAAGCGCATCCGCCCCGGCTTCCGCTACGAGCGGTCCCTGAAGGTCATCACCGCCGCCCGCGACTACGGCCTGGTGACGAAGTCGAACCTGATCCTCGGCATGGGCGAGACCCGCGAGGAGGTCAGCGACGCGCTGCGCCAACTGCACGACGCCGGTTGCGAGCTGGTCACCATCACCCAGTATCTGCGCCCGAGCGTCCGCCACCACCCCGTGGAGCGCTGGGTCAAGCCGAACGAGTTCGTGGAGCTGAAGGAGGAGGCCGAGCAGATCGGCTTCTCCGGCGTCATGTCCGGTCCCCTGGTGCGCTCCTCCTACCGCGCCGGACGGCTGTACCGCATGGCCGTCGAGAAGCGCGGATCGTACATCGCCTCGCAGGCGGTCTGACCCGGCCGCGGGAATCGGGGGGCCGGCACTCCGTGCCGGCCCCCTGGTGTGAATCCCCACACAAGCGACTACCGCCGGGTAGTGGTCGATCGACGCGGTCCGGGACGTCCGCGCAGCTAGCGGGCGCGTCAGGGCCGCGTCAGGCTTTTCGCCCCTCGTATCAAGGCTTCATAGGTGTTTGACCGGTCGGTCACGCCCTGGTAACACCAGTCAGTGACCCTGGTCTTACACCACGTACCGCCCGGGCCCCGAACCGCCGAATCCGAGGGGGACCTCCACCATGCAGGCCGCGCCTGTTCGCGCCACCGCCATTCCGTCGTTCACCGATGCACTGCGTGCCGTCGAGTCGCTGCTCATGAGCAGCGGCCAGCGGACCGCCCGCCGCAACGCCTGGACCTCCGTCCTTGAGGACCGCCGCCGCGCCAAGGACCGGGTCGAGGCGCAGCGCTTCCTGGACGCCGTGGCGTCGCGCCGGTAGCCACACCCGCACTCCCCGGAGCGACCCCGCCGCTCCATCCCCGCACTGCCGTCGTCGCCGCCCGCCGGGCCACGTAGACTTCGTGCCATGGCGAGGAAGGAAACTGCAGCGGACGCTGCGAACGCGGGGCGACTGAAGCAGATCGTCCTGACCTACAAGATGACCCGCAAGGCCGACTCGAAGATCGGTCTTGTACTCGCGGCTGTCGGAATCGTCACCTTCGGTGTCTTCCTCGCGATCGGCTTCTTGCTCGGTCACCCTGTCTACTTGGGCATTCTCGGCCTCCTGCTCGCCTTCCTCGCGACGGCGATCGTCTTCGGACGCAGGGCCGAGCGCGCCGCCTTCGGTCAGATGGAGGGCCAGCCCGGCGCCGCCGCGGCGGTTCTGGACAACATCGGCCGCGGCTGGACCACCACCCCGGCGGTCGCGATGAACCGCAGCCAGGACGTCGTGCACCGCGCGGTCGGCAAGGCCGGGATCGTGCTGGTCGCCGAGGGCAGCCCGAACCGGGTCAGGACCCTGCTGGCCGCCGAGAAGAAGCGGATGGCACGCATCGTGGCCGATGTGCCGGTGCACGACGTGATCGTGGGCACGGGTGAGGGCCAGGTCGAGCTGAAGAAGCTCCGTACGACGATGCTGAAGTACCCGCGGGTGCTGACCGGTCCCCAGGTGACCGCGACGAACGACCGGCTGCGGGCGCTGGGCGACCTGATGAGCAACATGCCGCTGCCGAAGGGGCCCATGCCGAAGGGGATGCGGATGCCCAAGGGCGGCCGCATGCGCTAGCCGTCGCGGCGCCGAACCGAAGTCTCCGGGCCCGGGGAACCGTCGAGGTTCCCCGGGCCCATGGTCTGTCCCGGAAGTGCGCAAGCACTCCCGCTCACGCGGGGGCTCCGCACTCCGGCGGGGCCGGTCCCCCGCCGAGTGAAACCGACCCTCAGATCCTGACCTCGACCGTTCCGGCCAGCCGGTCGTGCAGACCCCGGCCGTCGCGGTCCCAGACCAGCGCCGGGAGGGCGAGGAAGAGCAGAACCGTGCGCCACAGCGCGCGCAGCGGATGGACGCGGCCGGTGCCGAGGGCCACCACACGCAGTCCGAACAGCCGCTTGCCCGGGGTGAAGCCGACCGTGCTCACGGTGACGGCGATCAGCGCGAAGAGGATGAGCGGCGCCCAGACCTGGGCCGCACGGTTGTAGCTGTCCGTGATCAGGCCGTATGCGATCAAGAGGCACAGGCCCCAGTCGACGGCGAGGGCGCCGAGGCGCCGGCCCGGGCGGGCGATCGAGCCCGGCCCCTGCTGCGGCAGCCCGAGCTGCTCTCCCCGGTATCCGAGGTCCCCCCCGGCTTCCTCCATGGCCGCGCGGGGACCGGAGAGCCAGGATCCGATTGCTTGCCTGTTGTCCACCCGTCCAAGGTACTGCGCCCGTTTTGGCGGGCATGCAGGCGGGGCCATCGAGCCCCGGGCTGGTTAACCTGGGAGAAACAAACGGGTCACGCCCGAGAAATGCCCCGTCCTTATGGTCGGCTGCAGCGTGTGCCACCGCACTGGCCGCACGAACGAACTACCACCCCGACGAGGACGGTCGGGAGTAGGAGGAGCTGGATGTTCCAGAACGCCGACGAAACCAAGAAGTTCATCGCGGACGAGGACGTCAAGTTCATCGACGTCCGCTTCTGCGACCTGCCGGGCGTGATGCAGCACTTCACGGTGCCCGTCGATGCGTTCGACCCGGACGACGAGCTCGCCTTCGACGGGTCGTCGATCCGCGGTTTCCAGGCCATCCACGAGTCCGACATGGCGCTGCGCGCCGACCTGTCGACCGCCCGGATCGACCCGTTCCGGCGCGACAAGACGCTGAACATCAACTTCTTCATCCACGACCCGATCACGGGTGAGCAGTACTCCCGTGACCCGCGCAACGTGGCGAAGAAGGCCGAGGCCTACCTGGCCTCCACCGGCATCGCCGACACCGCGTACTTCGGTCCCGAGGCGGAGTTCTACGTCTTCGACAGCGTCCGCTTCGCCACCAGCGCGAACGAGGCCTTCTACCACATCGACTCCGAGGCCGGCGCCTGGAACACCGGCGCCCTCGAGGACAACCGCGGTTACAAGGTCCGCTACAAGGGCGGTTACTTCCCGGTCCCGCCGGTCGACCACTTCGCCGACCTGCGCGCCGAGATCAGCCTGGAGCTGGAGAAGGCCGGCCTCAAGGTCGAGCGCCAGCACCACGAGGTGGGCACCGCCGGTCAGGCCGAGATCAACTACAAGTTCAACACGCTGCTCGCCGCCGCGGACGACCTCCAGCTCTTCAAGTACATCGTGAAGAACGTCGCCTGGCGCAACGGCAAGACCGCGACCTTCATGCCGAAGCCGATCTTCGGCGACAACGGCTCGGGCATGCACGTCCACCAGTCGCTGTGGACCAACGGCGACCCGCTGTTCTACGACGAGGCCGGCTACGCGGGCCTGTCGGACACCGCCCGCTACTACATCGGCGGCATCCTGCGGCACGCCCCGTCGCTGCTGGCCTTCACCAACCCGACGGTGAACTCCTACCACCGCCTGGTTCCGGGCTTCGAGGCGCCGGTCAACCTGGTGTACTCGCAGCGCAACCGGTCCGCGGCGATGCGTATCCCGATCACGGGCTCGAACCCGAAGGCCAAGCGCGTCGAGTTCCGTGCCCCGGACTCCTCCGGCAACCCGTACCTGGCCTTCTCCGCCCTGCTGCTCGCGGGCCTGGACGGCATCAAGAACAAGATCGAGCCGGCCGAGCCGATCGACAAGGACCTGTACGAGCTCGCTCCCGAGGAGCACGCGGGTGTCCCGCAGGTCCCGACCTCGCTGCCGGCCGTGCTCGACGCCCTCGAGGCCGACCACGAGTTCCTCCTCCAGGGCGACGTCTTCACGACCGACCTGATCGAGACGTGGATCGACTTCAAGCGCACGAACGAGATCGCCCCGCTGCAGCTGCGTCCGCACCCGCACGAGTTCGAGCTCTACTTCGACGTGTGATATCACCCCAGGTCAGCGCGGGTAATCGCGCTCCTGGACCGTCTTCGAGCCGTCGGCCGGCTCTCCCTCTCCGGGAGAGCCGGCCGACGGCTTTGTCCATGGTGGGGCTTCCGGGCGCCGTCTGCCGTGCGGCACCCGTTCGCCGACACTCTTTGCCTGCCATGGGGTCGTTCGGGACCGGTTCATGGGCGGGGATGGGCGCACAATGGTGGTGGGACGGGTGCCTCACTGCTGGGTACTGCGAGGTGATGCAGGATGCAGAGCCGGTTCCGGAGCGATCGGCGACTGACCGTGCGGATGACGGTCACGATGTTTCTGCTCGGATTGCTGTACGTGGCCTTCATCGCCGCGTTGATCGCGTTGCTGAAATCCTGGGTGCTGGTCGTCGTGATCGCGGCCCTGGTGATCGGCGCGCAGTACTGGTTCTCGGATCGGATCGCGCTGTACGCCATGCACGGGCGGATCGTGGAGCGTGAGGAGTATCCGCAGCTGCACGGGGTGGTCGACCGGCTGTGTGCGGTGGCCGACATGCCCAAACCGCTCGTCGCGGTCTCCGGCATGGACATGCCGAACGCCTTCGCGACCGGCCGCAACCCCGACCATGCCGTGCTGTGCGTGACCAGCGGGCTGCTGCGGCGGCTGGAACCCGACGAGCTGGAGGGTGTGCTCGCGCACGAGCTGTCGCACGTGGCGCACAAGGACGTCGCGGTGATCACGCTGGCGTCGTTCCTCGGGGTGATCGCCGGACTGGTCGTCCGGTTCGCGTTCTACTCGGAGCTTTTCGGGCGTGGGCGCAAGGACCAGAACACCATCGTGGTCTTCGGTGCCGTGATGGGAATCTCTGCGCTCGTCTATGCGATCAGTTTCCTGCTGATCCGGGCCCTGTCCCGGTACCGTGAGCTGGCCGCCGACCGCGCCGCCGCCCACCTCACCGGGCGCCCCTCGGCGCTGGCGTCCGCTCTGACCAAGGTCAGCGGGGACATTGCCCGCATCCCGACGAGGGACCTACGGACCGCGCAGGCCTTCAACGCCTTCTACTTCACCCCCGCGTTCGGCGCCGAGCCGGGCATCTCCCGTTACTTCTCCACCCACCCGACCCTGGAGCAGCGGCTCGAGCAGCTCGGCCGCATCTCCGCGGAGCTGGGCGAGGCGGCGGCACCGGGAAAGGCGGTCTGAACCCCCATGGGATTCCTGGACATCCTGCTCGGTCGTACAAAGCCGGTGGCGCCCGATCTCGACCAGCTCTTCGCGCTTCCTTCGGCGGCGATCACGCTCGAGGCCGCAGCCGGGTTCACCCCGACCGGGACCGGAGCGGTCTGCTTCGCGACGGTCGAGGGCGGTGCGTTCTCGCAGACCAACCGCGAGGTCCAGGCGCTGCTGGACGCGGACGTCGATCGCAGCGGCCCGCCCGTCGAACTGCAGCGGGACGACTACGGCTACTCCTGGCTGGTGTCGCGTCGCACTCCCGACCAGCTGCCCGCCCTGGTCAACGATCTGCACGCGGTGAACAGCGCGATGGAGATCAACGGCTTCGGGCCTCAACTGCTGTGCTCGACGGCCGGCTTCCAGGACGCGCGCGGGCGGCGGCTCGGCCTGGTCTATCTCTACAAGCGCGGCACCTTCTATCCGTTCGCGCCGCTCACCGGACCGGGCGAGCGGCGCGACAACGCGCTGGAACTGCAGGTCAAAGCCGCACTGGCCGACGACCTGCGGATCGAGCAGGACCTCGGCCGCTGGTTCCCCGTCTGGGGCGCGCCCGGCCTGTGAGCGGGCGGCCCCGGCGGCGTCACTAGCTCTTGTCCCGGTCCTGACGACGGGACTCGAAGGGGCGCTCGCGGCGGTAGCGGCGCTCCCACTTGGCCTGCTGGTCACGGCGCTCGCGGTACTGCTGGTAGTTGCCCGCCGCAGCCGGGGGGCCTCCCGAGCCCGTCGAGGACGCCGAGGACGAGTTCCGTCCGTAACTCACGTAGACGAAGAGCAGGAAGCCGGCGGCCAGCCACCAGACGTGGTTGTTGAACCCTAGGAGAAAGAGGACGACGGTTCCGGCGATGAGGAAGGTGCCCATGACGGGCCTCCGTGGGCGTGGGTGAGTGGTTGTGCCAAGGGGATACGACGGGGCGCTGGGGGTGGGCGGCCGCCGTCGGTGCGTAGAGATTAGCCCCGAGTCCACCGGGTGATGCCGGTCCGGTGGAAAGCGGTGGTGGGCCGCTCCGGTACGCATGTCCAGCGTAGGGAGACGGTCACTCGGTGTGCATCTCCTTTTCCCGCACGCCCGATTCGGCGGATCGGGGAGGGTGGAAGCCGTGACCGTGCGTGAATGGACCCGTGATCGGGTTCTCCTCTTTCGCACACGGACACGACGGTGAACGACTCAGCGGGATCCACGGCGGCGACGGCGATCCGGACGCCGCCACCGCCGTCCTGCTGCACGGGGCGGGCAACGGCAGTACACGGCGACTGCTTCCGCTGCTCGAGGAGTTCGTCGCACGCGGCTGCCGCGGCCTCGCGTTCGACTTCTCCGGGCACGGCGAAAGCACGGGCCGACTCGCCGAGTTGAGCCTGAAGCGGCGTTTCGAGCAGGCCGTCGCCGTGATCGACGCGCGGACACCTGCGAACGGGCCGCTGGTTCTGGTCGGTTTCAGCATGAGCGGGCAGACGGTCGCGGACCTTGCGCGGCACTACCGGAGGCGGGTGGTGGCGCTGGGCCTGTGCGCGCCCGCCGTCTACGCGGCGGACGCCTGGCCGCTCCCGTTCGGCGACGGAGCGGGCCGCTTCACGGAGATCCTGCGCACGCCGGGGAGTTGGCGTACGGCACCCGCGCTCGAGGTGCTGCGCACCTACCGGGGCCGGGCGGTGCTCGCGGTGCCCGGCACCGATTCCGTGATCCCGGCCGAGGTGACGGCGTCGGTGGCGGCGGCGCTCGCCGTGAACGCCTCCTTCACCCGGCTCGACCTGCCCCGCGCGGAACACCGGTTGGGCCTGTGGTTCCGCGACCATGCGGAGGACCGCCGGCGGTTCGTGGACGTCGTACTGGCGGACAGACCCTAGACCACGGGACGGGGGCGCGCGGGGCCCGGGCCGGGTCGCGGTGGGCGCCGGGGGCCCGACCGCGGGGCGCGCGGGCCCGGCGGTCGCTGTCCTGGCGCGTGGGGGCCGGGCACCGGATCAGTACCGTACGGCGCGGGCGACGGAGGTGACGACATCACCCGAGAGCCCGCGGTTGCTCAGCGCGGTGGCGTTCTTCGAGCCGCCACCGGGGACGTCGGACACCGTGACGACGACCGTGTCGAGCAGATTGCCCTTGGTGTCCTTGAAGTTGACCTGCACGGCGTAGGTGCGCGACTCGGACGTCGGGTTGGTGACGGCGACCGGCGCCGCCTTGCGCCCTCCCGACTCGTCCGCGATCGCGCCCAGCTTCACATCGGCCTTGGCGTGGGCGCCGCCCTTGATCTGGTCCAGCTTGCGACCGGCCTCCGCGCTCGCGGACGCCAGGGCGGCCCCGGCCTCGGAGGCGGCGGCGGAGGCCGCCTCGGTCGCGGCGGAAGCGGCCTGCGACGCGGTGCCCGAGGCGCCTCTGTCGGAACAGCCCGAGAGCACGGCGGCCGCCGCGACGACGATCGCGGCACCTCGCGCCATGTCCCGCATTCCGTGTCGTGCCATCGCCTCTCCCGCCTTCCCTTGATGGGTTCAGTCAAGGCCGATCGGGCGCACATCCGCACGCGGGGTACCGCGCTTCGGGTGACGGGGCCCGCGAGGGACCGGCTTCGGCAAGGATGGGCACGTTCTCGTACGGGGTCGGCGGGGAGGCGGCGTGGGCGGGCGGCAGAGGAACATCGGCACTGAGGAACGGCGGGCGCGGCTCGCGCTGCGGCAGCGGCTGGCCCCTCAGGCGCGGGCCGTGACACCCGAGGAGGTGGCCGGGTCGCTGGTCGCCCTGCACGGCACGGACCCGGCCACGGTGTACCTGGCGGTCGGGGCGCGGCTCGCGGACGCGGGACGGACCGTGGCGGAGGGCGAGCGGGCACTGTACGAGGAGCGCACGCTGGTGCGGATGCACGGCATGCGGCACACCGTGTTCGTGTTCCCCACCGGGCTGGCCGCCGTGGTGCACGCGTCGACGGGACTCACCATCGCGGTGAAGGCACGGGCCGCGCTGGTGAAGGACATGGTGACCGGGAGCGAGGGCCGGCTGACGGCGGAGTGGCTCAGCGAGGTGGAGGCGTCGGCGCTGGCCGCGCTGGCCCGGCGTGGACAGGCGACCGTCGCCGAACTCACCCGGGACGAACCGCGGTTGAAGGAGCGCTTCACCTACGGCGCGGGCAGGAGCTACGAGACCGAGCAGACGGTGTCGTCCCGTCTGATGCGGGTTCTCGGCGTCGAGGGGCGGGTGGTGCGCGGCCGTCCGCTGGGGGCGTGGACGTCATCGCAGTTCCGCTGGGCGGTCGCCCCGCCCCACCCCGTACTGCCGCCCGATGAGGCGCAGCGGGAGCTGCTACGCCACTGGCTGGCGGCCTGCGGCCCGGCCACGGAGACGGACCTCAAGTGGTGGACGGGGTGGAAGCTCACGGACGTCCGGCGGGCGCTGGCCGCGATCGGAGCGGTTCCGGTGACCGTCGACGGCGGGGCCACGGCGTATGTGACCGCCGAGGACACGGAACCGGTGGAGTCACCGGCCGGACCGTGGGCGGCCCTGCTCCCCGGTCTGGACCCCACGGCGATGGGCTGGCAGGAGCGTGACTGGTATCTCTCCCCCGGCCTGCGCCCGGCCCTGTTCGACGGCAGCGGCAACGTGGGCCCGACGGTGTGGTGGAACGGTCGCGTGGTGGGCGGCTGGGCCCGGAGACCGGACGGCGAGGTGGTGTGGCGGCTGCTGGAGACGGCGGGCCTCGGCCGCGAGGAACGGTCGGTGATCGGGGCGGAGGCCGAGCGGCTCGGATCGTGGCTGGCCGGCACCCCGGTGACACCGCGCTTCCGGACGCCTCTGGAGAAGGAACTCTCCGCGTGACGCCACCCGTTCCCGACCGCACCGGTGCCGGGCGCCCTCCCGTCCGGAGGGCGCCCGGCACCACGGGTCAGCGGCTGTACCTCATCAGCGCCCGCACCATGTGACACGTCGTGTCCGACGGCGGGTGCACTCCGATCCGTTCCGCCGTGGTCCTTATGGTCTCGTTGCGCGCCTGATTCGCCATGTACACCCCGGAGTCGAGAAGGGCGATGGCGAGACGCATCGCCTTCAGGCGCCGGTTGTGCGTGACGTACCACTCGCGCGGCCGCCCCGGAGGGAGCGGGCGTTTCGCCACCGGCGCGTACGGCAGATCCAGCGCGACCTGCCGGTGGGCGGTGGACCTGTTCGACTTCGGCTTCGTTGCGGCAGCGGGCACGGGCATCCTCCTGTCGCGGCGGGGAGCCGTCCGGACGTCCCGGCAACTCCCTCGAACACTGCTTCTATTCTACTGCCGCCCACTGACAAAAGCCGCTGGCCACAAGGGCTTTGGGCGAGGTTGTGACACCCGTGAGAAGTGGTGCTTCGACTACCGTGTGGGACATGGAGATCTGGATCAATCCGGCCTGCTCGAAGTGCCGCAGCGCGCTCACCCTGCTCGACGCCGAAGGCGCCGACTACACGGTCCGGCGCTATCTGGAGGACGTCCCGACCGAGGACGAGATCCGCGATGTACTGACCCGCCTCGGCCTCGAACCCTGGGACATCACCCGCACCCAGGAGGCCGACGCCAAGGAACTCGGCATGAAGGCGTGGGCGAGGGACGAGGCGAACCGCGACCGCTGGGTGCGCGCGCTCGCCGAGCACCCGAAGCTCATCCAGCGGCCGATCATCACCGCCGAGGACGGCACGGCCGTCGTCGCCCGTACGGACGAAGCGGTACGCGACGCCCTGGCCCGCTGAGCCACAACTGCCGTGTGATCCACGTTACTTCGGCGACTTCTGCAACTGCTGAGCAACCCCGTTCGGGTCCTCGTACATAGCGGCGTACCTATCGCGACCGGCCGCCGGGGAAGGCGGCCGGGGACAGGAGGCGCGCATGTCGCGTAGGAGAACCCTCGGTCGCAAGAAGAAGATCGCGCTGGCGGTCACCGCCGTCGCCGTGGCCGGCAGCGGGGCCTTCGCCCTCGCGGCCACCTCGAACGCGGCGAACGTGCAGAACGCGTCCAACTCGACGGTCTGCCAGGGGCTGGCCACCGCGCTCGGAAACAACGAGTCGTTCATCGCCGGGCAGAAGGCCGCTCCGGACGCCCAGTCGGCGGCGCGGATCGCCAACCGTGAGGCGGTGATCGCCCAGATCAAGGTCCAGCAGGAGGCGTCGGGCTGTCAGGTGGGCGAGTCCGTCCAGGCGGGCGGGGCGGCACAGCCCGGCGGTGCCGCGCAGGCCGGGGGGTCGGCTCAGGACCCTCAGGCCTCGCAGCCCGCCGGCAACGCAACCGCGACGACGGCCCCCGCGGGCAACACCGGGAACACCTCGGGCCAACAGGTCTGCAAGGGCTCGACGGTGACGCTGTCCGGTGAGGCCGGCGCCCCCGCCGCGTCGAGCAACCAGTTCCCGGCGGGCACGAGGCTGAAGGTCACCAACCTGGACAACAACAAGTCCACCACGGTGACGGTCACTTCGGTCTCCGGTAGCTGCGCGCTGCTCAACAACGCGGCCTTCGAGCAGGTCCGCGAGCCCGGCAAGTTCCTGATCCGCCGGGCCGTGATCGAGAAGGTGGGGTGACGTCAGCCGCTCAAGAACTCCAGGAGGCGGCGGTCCGTGACCGCCGGGTCGGTGTACGGCAACGCGTGATGAGACACCCCTGGCAGTACATGGGTCTCCACGTCCGGCAGCAACTCGGCGGCACGGGCGGCCACCCGGTGGGGATCATGGGTCCTGCTGTTCGCGGCCACGAGCAGCAGGACCCTGGTACGCAGCGAGCGCAGCGCGGCGGCGCTCGGGCGTGGCCCCGTGACCGGACGGGCCGTCGGGAAACCGGCCGTCGCCTCCTGGAGCCGCAGCCACACGGCGGGCGGCACCCCGCCCGTCTCCCACTCCAGGAAGGCCCGGACCCTGTGGGCGGCGGGCCGCAGGGTCATGGGCAGGGCGTGCAGGAGGTAGCCGGCCCGGAACCCGGCGAAGCACTGGGTCGGGTCGAGCAGGGCGAGACGGGTGACACGGCCCGGGGCGTGCAAGGCGTAGTGGAGGGCGATCCAGCCGCCGTACGAGTGCCCGGTCAGGGCGGCCCGTTCGATCCCCAGCCCGTCGAGTACCGCGTCGAGCCAGGCCGTCAGGTCCTCGACCGTGCGGACGGGGCGGCTCGGGTCGGGAACACTGCACCCGGCGTCACCGATCAGGTCGACGGCGTGGACACGGAAGACACGGGACAGGGCGGCCGCGTTGGCGAACCAGGAGGCCGAGGTCGCACGGCCACCCGGCAGCAGCACGAGCGGTGGACCGTCGTGCGGGCCGCAGCTGTTCACCCGGGTGCTGCCGAAGTCGGTGGCCACGGTGCCGTGCCGGGTGCCGGCGGGCCACCGGGCGAGCAGGTCGTCGTACGCCGCGAGGAATTCGGCCGGATCATGCGTCTTGTGTGCGGAGGAGTCCATGAGCCCTTATTCTCTCGCTGAGCGAGATACTTGGCCAGCAAGATACAAGCCGACGATCGGGGCGCGCATGGCGGACCGGGCACACCAGGGACCCGAGCTGGAGATCGTCCATCTCCTGCGCGCTACGACCGTCGAACTCGGCCTGCACAGTGTCCGGTTCGCCCATCGCAACGGCATGCACCCGACCGACGTGCGTGCCCTGATCGCCCTCATGGACGCCTCGCGTGCCGGGGAGGAGATGACGGCCGGCCGTCTCGGCGCACTCCTCGGGCTCAACTCCGCGGGCACCACGGCCCTGGTCGACCGGCTGGAACGGCTCGGGCACGTCCGGCGCGTACGGGACGGGCGCGACCGGCGGCGGGTGCTCGTCGAGGTCGACGAGCGGGCGGTGGAGCTCGGGTGGGCGTCCTTCGGTCCGCTGATCGGACGGGCCGTCGAGCTGCTCCAGGGGTACGACGAACGGGAACTGGCGGCGGTGCGGGGCTTCCTGGACGGCGTCCGCCGTGCCGCCGCGGACCACGGCGCGGAGACAGGGCACACCGACCCCGGGTAACACGGGGTTCACACATGGGCAACGGCCGGGAAATCGCCTGTTGACAGGCTGCGGGCGACACCAGGCGCCCAGTGCCGCCGCGCCGCGCACCCGCAACCGGTTCGACCGCGCGGTCGAGACCCACCCCGAAGGATGTGGCCCGTGACCTTCAAGGCTGAGTACATCTGGATCGACGGCACCGAGCCGACGGCCAAGCTCCGTTCCAAGACGAAGATCCTGGGAGACGACGCCAAGGGTGCCGAGTTGCCGATCTGGGGCTTCGACGGCTCCTCCACCAACCAGGCCGAGGGCCACTCCTCGGACTGCGTGCTCAAGCCGGTCTTCTCCTGTCCCGACCCGGTACGCGGCGGCGACGACGTTCTGGTGCTGTGCGAGGTCCTCGACACGGACATGGCGCCGCACCCCTCCAACACTCGCGCCGCGCTGGTCGAGGTCGCCGCGAAGTTCGCCGCGCAGGAGCCGATCTTCGGTATCGAGCAGGAGTACACCTTCTTCGACGGCACGCGTCCGCTCGGCTTCCCCGAGGGCGGCTTCCCGGCCCCGCAGGGCGGCTACTACTGCGGTGTCGGCGCCGACGAGATCTTCGGCCGTGAGATCGTCGAGGCGCACCTGGAGAACTGCCTGAAGGCGGGTCTGGGCATCTCCGGCATCAACGCCGAGGTCATGCCCGGTCAGTGGGAGTTCCAGGTCGGCCCGCTCGCCCCGCTCGAGGTCGCGGACCAGCTGTGGGTCGCGCGCTGGCTGCTGTACCGCACCGCCGAGGACTTCGGTGTCTCCGCCACCCTCGATCCGAAGCCGGTCAAGGGCGACTGGAACGGCGCAGGCGCGCACACCAACTTCTCGACCAGGGCGATGCGCGAGGGCTACGAGGCCATCATCACCGCGTGCGAGGCGCTCGGCGAGGGCTCCAAGCCGATGGACCACGTCAAGAGCTACGGCGCCGGCATCGACGACCGGCTGACGGGTCTGCACGAGACCGCCCCGTGGAACGAGTACTCCTACGGGGTGTCCAACCGCGGCGCCTCGGTCCGCATCCCCTGGCAGGTGGAGAAGGACGGCAAGGGCTACATCGAGGACCGCCGTCCGAACGCCAACGTCGACCCGTATCTCGTGACCCGTCTGATCGTCGACACCTGCTGCTCGGCGCTGGAGAAGGCCGGTCAGGTCTGATCGACGCACCATCGGCTCCGAGGGGGCGCCCACCGCACGGTGGGCGCCCCCTCGCGTCTCCCGCCCTCCGTGCGGTGGGCGACGTCACGTTCACGTCAAGAGCTTCCGACGGGTGAGAGCGGTCTCCTGCGCAGCGCTGTCGTCTGCTTCAATGGATCCATGGCCAGCTTCCAGAAGCTCAGTGCGACGGGTCGCCATGACCTCGAGCCCTTCTGGCCCTCCCGTCAGCACCACGACTTCGACCGGGTGTGTTGTCGCGCGCGAAACGCGCGGGCCCTCTGAAGCCGTACACCCGGCCTACGGCCAGCGCGCACGACGTACGTCCCCGACGACCCCGGCCTCACCCGCGGTCGTCGGCCTCTCCCGACGAACTTCTCGCGCGAAAGAGCTGACCTCTCATGGCGACCACTCGTCCTCTCTCGACCGCCGCCCTCGACACCCCCGCCGCCTCCGCGGACGGCTCCGCACGCCACCGGCTGCGAGCCGTCGACCGCGACGAGGTCGTCGACATGGCGGACTTCCTGCCGCCCGGCGCCACCTGGCTGCCGGCACCCCAGCACTCCCTGCCCGGCCTGCCGGGCAGGCCCCCGATGATCGGCTACCTGGTGCTCGTCCCGGCCGACCGGCAACCGCCGGTGCTGCCGGTCGCGGTGCCCGGCGAGCAGGACCCCGCCCCCGCCGCCGACGGCGCGGGTCTCCTCGGCGTCGACACCGCTCGGCGTACCGCCACGGTGGCCGGACGGCCGCTGGACCTTACCTATCTGGAGTTCGAGCTGCTCGCGCACCTGGTCGCGCACCCCCACCGGGTGCACACCAGGGACCAGCTGGTGACCACGGTGTGGGGCTACGACCATGTGGGCGACGGACGCACCGTCGACGTCCACATCGCCCGGCTGCGGCGCAAGCTCGGCGCCGAGCACCGCGGTGCGATCCAGACGGTGCGTCGCGTGGGCTACAAGTACGTGCCTCGGGCCGGACGCTGACGCCTGCGGCGAATCTCCTGTCAGCAGATCGGGGTTCCGCCCCGCGGGCCCGCCGGGCACAGTCGTCGGCATGAGACTTCTGGTGCTGGGTGGAACGGAGTTCGTGGGGCGGGCCGTCGTGGACGCCGCCCTCGATCGAGGATGGGACGTCACCGTCCTCAACCGGGGGCGGCACCGGCCCGCGCCCGGGGTACGCGCGCTGCGGGGCGACCGCACCGGGACCGGCGGACTCGCGGCGCTGGCCGACGGCGAGTGGGACGCCGTCGTCGACACCTGGTCGGGGGCGCCCCGCGCGGTGCACGAGACCGCGGGGCTGCTCGCCGGCCGCGCCGCCCGGTATGTGTATGTGTCCAGCTGCTCGGTGTACGCCTGGGCGCCCGACCCCGGGTACGACGAGAGCGCTCCCCTGGTCGAGGGAGCCGCGGCGGACGCGGAGCGCACCGAGTACGCGCAGGACAAGCTGGGCGGGGAACTGGCCGCGACCGGGGCCTTCGGCGCGAACGCGGCGCTGCTCGTGCGGGCCGGGCTGATCCTGGGTCCGCACGAGAACGTCGGCCGGCTGCCCTGGTGGCTCGGCCGGATGGCCCGCGGTGGGCCGGTGCTCGCGCCCGGTCCGCGCGATCTGCCGTTGCAGTACATCGACGCCCGGGACCTCGCCGGGTGGATCCTCGGTGCGGTGGAGCAGGGACTCAGCGGGCCGTACAACCTCATCAGCCCGCAGGGCCACGCGACCATGGGCGCACTGCTGGACGCCTGCGCACAGGTGACCGGGGGCGCCGCGCAACTGCGCTGGACGGCGCCCGAGGCGATCCTGGCCGCCGGGATCGAACCGTGGACACAGCTGCCGGTGTGGGTGCCGCCGGACACCGACTACCACGCCGCCCTGCACGCCGCGGACGTCTCACGAGCGGTGCGGGACGGGCTGCGGTGCCGGACGGTCGAGGAGACGGTACGGGACACCTGGGAGTGGTTGCGCGGCCTCGACGGGGAAGCACCGCGGCGGGCGGGCCTGCCGCCGGTGGGACTCGACCCCACGGTGGAGGCGAAGGTGCTCGGGCTCTGATCCGGATCCGGTGCCGTCCCATCGTCGTACCGGAACGGGCGATCGCGAAACATATCTCCCACATTTTCGCCAAACCGGGTCATGGCGTTTTCTCACGACGACAATGGCCGGTTCACGGCCGCAGTCGCCCATATGGACCGCGACCGGAAAAGACGGCACCGGACTCAAAACTGAATGTAATTCAAAACCAGAGGGCTACCCCGCTCAACTGCCGCTGAAACAGGGGCTTCTGTGCCTCTTGTGCCTGAAATGACCACCCGGGCCGCCAAGTTTTTCTGAGAATTCTGAACGCCCCACGAACCCCCTGCGTATGGGACGGCGCCGCTTCACCCCTGTCGGGCGCCTCCGCCCCGAAAGGAAGTCAGAGGAGTTCCATGGGACGCAACACAAGAAAACGCCGTACGCCGCTGGCCACCAAGGCCATAGCCGCCTCGGCTGCCCTAGCGCTCGGTGGGGGCGGGCTGATCTGGGCGAACTACTACGCCTCGGCACACGAGACGAACGGACAGAACACCACCAAGGCCGCCACGGCGCAGGTGGCCACCATCACCTGCCCGGACGTGGGGCAGCAACTCACCAACGTGCCGAACCAGGCCCGTACCGAGGTCGACGGCGAACTGGCCAACCTCGACCGCCAGATCACGGACGCCTACCAGCGTCTGGCGACCACGCGCGACGCGCAGTCGAGGGACGCGAGCTTCGTCCAGAACTCGATCCTCCAGCCGCTCAAGGAGCGGCGACAGGTGATCATCGACCGCATCCAGCTGGAGATCAACCGGGTCGGCGCCAGCGCGCCCGACAGCCTGGACGGTCTGGCCGGCTGCACCGGAGCCACCGCCAATCAGGCCAACACCAACGCCGGCCAGGACAACACGGGCCAACAGCAGAACGGTGGTCAGCAGCAGAACACCGGTGGCCAGCAGCAGAACGGCGGTCAGCAGCAGAACAACAACGGCGGCCAGCAGCAGGGCAACGGCGGCCAGGCCGGCAACGGTCCCGTCGCGGCCGACTTCGTCGACATCACGAAGGTGCGGCGGAACGTCCAGGCGAAGCCCCAGAGGAGCCGCAACGCCTCGACGGGCACGTTCACCACTCGGTGCGGCGTGAACGCCAACAAGAACCACAACACCGACAACGTGATCGTGGCGCCCGGCGTGGCCAACGGCGCGCACCACCTGCACGACTACGTCGGCAACCAGAAGGTCAACGCGTTCGCCAGCAACGACACGTTCCTGCAGGGCGGGACCAGCTGCCAGAACAAGAACGACCTGTCGTCCTACTACTGGCCGGTCGTCCGTGTTCAGGACGGCTCGCAGGACTTCGACCAGGACGCGGACGGCGGCGGCAAGGAAGGCAACGTCGGCCGGATCCTGACGCCGGTGCAGGCGCAGATCAAGTACGTCGGCAGCCCGACCGGCAAGGTCGTCGCGATGCCGCAGTTCCTTCGCATCATCACCGGTGACGCCAAGACCACGACCAACGGACTGGCGAACGCCAACGCGCACTGGAGCTGCACCGGCTTCGAGAACAAGGTCCAGCTGACGACGCAGTACCCGATCTGCCCGCGGGGCAGCAACGTGGTCCGCACGTTCGCGTTCCAGAGCTGCTGGGACGGCCAGAACATCGACAGTGCCAACCACCGCACGCATGTGGCCTTCGCCGACGCGCGCGGCAACTGCCAGAACGGCTTCAAGGCGATCCCGCAGCTGACGATGCGTCTGGTGTACAAGATCACGCCGCCGACCCTGCAGAACGGCGTGGTGAAGAACGCCTATGCGGTGGACGGCTTCCCCGAGCAGCTCCACAAGCCGGCCACCGATCACGACGACTTCATCAGTGTCACGACCGGCGGCCTGGCGAACAAGATCACCAACTGCGTCAACCGCGGTCAGCAGTGTCAGTGACCCGGTGATCGACTGAAGAAGGCCGGTGGCGGGAGATCCCGCCACCGGCCTTCGGCATGTCCGCCCCCACGCGGCTCAGCCGCCGTGCCCCGCGTGGGCGTGGTGGTCCGTGCCGATCTCCACATCGCCGCCCAGCGTGCCGCGCAACGCCTTGACCACGCCGTCGTCGCCCACCGCGACCCACTTGCGGCCCACCAGATAGAAGCCGCCGTAGTCCTTGGCGTCGTTGATCCAGTCACGCTGCCCCCGGTCGGTGGCGAAGGTGGCGAGCACGAACTTGCCGTCGGAGTTGTTGCAGATGGCCTGCCGGATCTCGTCCGCGTCCGTCTGGATGTCCGGCTTGCACTTCACGTCCGCTGCCAGGTCCTCCAGGCTGCCGGTCGCGGTCACCGGGATCCTCTCCTGGGCGTCGTCCGACCCTCCCGACCCCGCGCACCCGGTCAGCGTCAGCAGGGCGGCGGCCGCACCGGCCGTCAGCATCTCGCGCGTCCATCTCATGTGTTTCCTCCGCTCCTCGGGGCCCATGCCGCCGGGAGCCCCCGCAAGGGCCCTGCCCTTCCCTACGGCTGCGGCGCGGCCCGTGCTCAATGGCACCGGCGGTCCCTTCCGGATCACGCACGATCCGGCCGTGCGGGGACGGCTCCGGCACGACGTCCGGGACGGGGCCCGGGCCCCGTCCGGAAGATCTCCCAAAAACAATCCGTCGGCGATGTCGAGAACACGTGAGCGGCTCCGTCCCCGCAGTGAACGTGACCACAATGGGTCGCACCAGCACCGAGGAGAATCACGATGGCCAAGTACTTGCTGCTGAAGCACTACCGCGGAGCACCGGCGGCGGTCAACGACGTACCCATGGACCAGTGGACGCCGGAGGAGATCTCGGCGCACATCCAGTACATGCAGGACTTCGCGGCCCGGCTGGAGAAGACCGGCGAGTTCGTCGACGGTCAGGCGCTCGCCCCCGAGGGGAGGTGGGTCCGCTACGACGGGGAGGGCCGCCCTCCGGTCACCGACGGCCCGTTCGCCGAGACCAAGGACCTCATCGCCGGCTGGATGGTGATCGACGTCGACAGCTACGAGCGCGCCGTCGACCTGGCCGGGGAGCTGTCGGCCGCTCCCGGGGCGGGCGGGAAGCCGATCCACGAGTGGCTCGAGGTGCGCCCGTTCCTGAGCGCCCCGCCCACCATCACGGAGTGACCTCCCCCATGGACGAGGCCCTGCTCCGGAGCCTCACACCGAGCGTGCTCTCCGTCCTCGTCCGCCGCGGAGCCGACTTCGCGGCGGCCGAGGACGCCGTGCAGGACGCACTGGTGGAGGCGGTCCGCGTGTGGCCGGAGCGGCCACCGCGGGACCCGAAGGGCTGGCTGGTGACCGTGGCCTGGCGCCGGTTCCTGGACGCGACCCGGGCGGACGCGGCGCGCCGCCGGCGCGAGGAGGCCGTCGACAAGGAGCCGACGCCCGGTCCGGCCCCGACGGCGGACGACACGCTCCGGCTCTACTTCCTGTGCGCCCACCCGTCGCTCACGCCGTCGTCCGCGGTCGCGCTCACGCTGCGCGCCGTGGGCGGGCTGAGCACCCGTCAGATCGCCGAGGCCTATCTGGTGCCGGAGGCGACCATGGCCCAGCGCATCAGCCGGGCCAAGCGCACCGTCTCCGGCGTGCGGTTCGACCAGCCCGGGGACGTCGCCACCGTGCTGCGCGTCCTCTATCTGGTCTTCAACGAGGGCTACTCCGGCGACGTCGACCTGGCCGCCGAGGCCATCCGGCTCACCCGGCAGCTCGCGGCCGTGATCGACCACCCCGAGGTGGCCGGGCTGCTGGCCCTCATGCTCCTGCACCACGCCCGGCGCGCTGCCCGGACCGCACCCGACGGCAGCCTGGTGCCGCTCGCCGAGCAGGACCGCGCCCGGTGGGACACCGAGGCGATCGCCGAGGGTGTCGGGATCCTGCAGGGGGCCCTCGCCCGCGACCGGCTCGGCGAGTTCCAGGCCCAGGCGGCCATTGCCGCACTCCACGCCGACGCGCCCACCGCCGGGGAGACCGACTGGGTGCAGATCGTCGAGTGGTACGACGAGCTCGCGCGGCTGACCGACAGCCCGGTCGTCCGCCTCAACCGCGCGGTGGCCGTGGGCGAGGCCGACGGACCGCGCGCCGGACTTGCGGCGCTCGCCGGGCTGGACGACTCGCTCCCCCGCCACTGCGCGGTGGCGGCGTACCTCCACGAACGCGACGGCGACCTCGGTACGGCCGCGCGTCTGTACGCCGAGGCGGCCCGCAAGGCGGCGAACCTCGCCGAGCGCGACCATCTGACGCGCCAGGCGGCCCGGCTCAACGCTCGGTTCCGTCATTGACGGCCCACCGCCCGGACGGCGACCTGCCCGGCGGCGGTACGGCCGCCCGGAGAGCCGCCGAACCGGGCCCGTTCGTGGCGGCCCCGAATCCGGTGCCCCAACCGGCACAGTTGTGCGAGGGTGGGCGGCCTGAACACCGGAGCAAGGGGGATCATGAGCACGCAGGACTGGGAACAGCGCGTGGCCGCCGCCTGGGCGGCCTTCGAGGAGCACACCAGGACGGCACCCGGCGGCGGATCGCCCGAGAGCGCCGCGGACTTCCGCGCCGTGATCGACGCCCTCGTCGCCGAACTGCCCGAGGACAGCCCGCTCGGGTTCTTCGAAAGGGCCTGCGCCTGGGACTCGACGGGTCACTCGGACAAGGCGGTGCCGCTGTACCGGGAGGCGCTCGCCCGCGGCCTCGACGGTTACCGCGGGCGCCGCACGAAGATCCAGTTGGCCAGTTCGCTGCGGAACACCGGACAGGCCGAGGAGGGTGTCACCCTGCTCACCCCCGAACTCGACGCCCCCTCCGACGAACTGGACGACGCCGTGCGCGGCTGCCTGGCCCTGTGCCTGTCCAGCCTGGGCCGCGACCGCGAGGGCCTGTCCCTGGTGCTCGGCGCGCTCGCACCCCATCTGCCGCGCTACCAGCGCTCGATGGCGAACTACGCCCGCATGCTGGTCGAACCGGGAGCCTGAGCGTCCGTCCGGCCCGCTCGGACGGCCCGGTCCGAAACGTCCGCGGGCGCCCTGTGCCCAGGGTCGCCCGGGAACCGGGCCGGCCAACCGTCCAGGTGACCAACCACCGTCTCGCTCGTTTGCCGGACGTGCAGTCACAGGAAGTCGCCCCGCGATCAACTCCCGGCTCCGGACCGGTCGTCGACGTCGAGCAGGCCGAGGCCGCACTCGTCGAGCACTACCCCCGGCTCGTCCGCCTCGCCTATCTGGTGCTGCCACCCGGTCTCGGCCGTACGCGGCGGGTGCTGACCGCACACGCCCTCGTCCAGCGTGCGCTGCCCCGCAGACGCGCCTCCGCCTCCGTGATCCCGGCTCAGGCCGCGGGAGGAACCGACGGCGGGAAGGAGGACCCCGGGTACTCCTTGCTGCGTCTCCAGGTACTGCGTACGGCTCTGCAGGCGGGCCGCCCGCCGAAGCGCACGGCCTGGCCCAGGCGCTCGCAACTGCCACCCCTGTTTCCCCAGGTGTGGGGCCTGAAGCTGTTCCCACGCTCGGGCGGCGCCGAGGAACTCGCCCTGGACCAGCAGCTGTCCGCCCTGCCCGGGCCGGCCCGCGCCGCCTATGTGCTGCGCGGCCTGGAGCGGCTGCCCGAGGACGACGTGCGCAAGGTGCTGTCCGCCGCGGGTGTCACCCGCCCGACGGCCGCCCTGCGCGAGGCCTCGCGCGTGCCCAGGCAGGACGCGCTGCTGGGGTCCCCCGAGTTCGACCCGTGCTCACTGCAGGCCCGGCCGACCGATCTGATGCGGCGCCGGCAGCACACCAAGGCCGCGCTCGCCGCAGCGGGCGCCGCCGTGGTGTGCGGCGTGCTGCTCGCCCTGCCCAGCGGCGGCTGGGGCCCGGACGGTGCGGCCGCCCCGGGGGATGCGCAGAACCCCGCGGCCCGGGCCGCACTGGACCCGGCCAAGCTCACCAAGGTGCCGCCCACCGCCTGGCGGACCTCGGCGCGCACCGACTTCTCCGTGTGGCCGGCGCGCGGTGGCCTCACCGGGGACACCGCGCTGCTCCGGCGCGCCCTCGCCGTCTGGTCGCGACCCGGTGGGTCGGTCCAGGTCTCCGCCACCCCCGGCACCCCTTCGGGTGCTCCGGCCGGGCCACCGCAACTGCTCTACGCCGGGCGCGTCGACGCGGCACGCGTGGTGATCTTCTACGACGGTCTGCGTATCGCCCGCTATGCCGAGCCGGCCGGCGGCACGGACGGAGCCGCACTCGACTTCGCACGGGTCGACGCGGCCACCGGCGCCGAGGCGGAGGCGGTCGTCCTGGGCCGCGCCGACGGCAACGTCCGCTATCTGACCGCGCCCTGGGTGACCGAAGCCGCTGAGCGGGACCTGCTCGAACCGTCCGCCGAGGCGGTGGACCTGGGCCTCCAGGACGGCGTGACCGCGCCGCTGGCCGGTCCGGCCGAGGGGACCGGCTCGTGCTCGTCGTGGAACGTGCTCCAGCTCACGGAAGGTTCGGGCACCCGGCTGCTGACCGACCTCGGGGAGCTGACCCCGGCGCATCTGACCGTGGGACGGCCCGGCGCACCGGGCGAGGCCTCGAAGGCGGAGGCCCTGCGGACCTGGTCCCCGTTCGCCTGCTCGCTGGCGGCCGTGCGGTCACAGGGCGTCCGGTCCGTCAACGCCTGGGAGTTCGCGCAGCAGACGCTGCCGGACGGGTCCGGGTCGGCCGCCTGGGTGTGCACACGGGCCGACACCTGGCGGGGGGACGGGCCGCGGGTGCTGGCTCAGTTCCAGACGCCTGGCGGTCGGTACGGGGCGGTCGCGGCCAAGGCCGAGGGCGTCACCGCGTGCGGCACGAAGGATCCCCATGTGCTGGCGGGGGTGTTGTGGAAATCCGCGGAAGGTCGCTGGTACCTCCTCGCCGCGGGGAGCTCGGACACCGGGTCGATCCGGGCGACCGGCGGGGTGACGGGTTCGGCGGACGGAAACCTGCTGGCGGTGCGGGCGGCGCAGGGTGCGCAGGCCGGGTTGAAGGGGACTCTCGAGGACGGCAGGACGATCAGCGGTCTGCGCTGAGCGCGGGCTGCCGGCCGCTCGGTGGTGTCTCGGGGGCCGACCGCGGTGCGGCGCGGGCCGTTGACACCCGAATCATGGGCATTCGGTGAGTAGATCGTGCTGAATATGTGAACCTCCATGGTCACCGGGACCCGTTCGGGACCGGATCCGATCGGTAAGGTGTTCGCATGACAACCGGGGTACGCCGCAGAATGGGAGTCGAGGAACGGCGGCAGCAGTTGATCGGCATCGCGCTCGAACTGTTCAGCCGGCGCTCCCCCGACGAGGTCTCGATCGACGAGATAGCGTCGGCCGCCGGCATCTCGAGGCCGCTGGTCTATCACTACTTCCCCGGCAAACTGAGCCTCTACGAAGCCGCGTTGACGCGCGCCTCGGAGGATCTGGCGGGCCGCTTCGTGGAGCCGCAGGAGGGGCCGCTGGGCGCCCGGCTGCTGCGCGTGATGCACCGGTTCTTCGACTTCGTCGACGAACACGGCCCCGGTTTCTCGGCGTTGATGCGCGGCGGGCCCGCGGTCGGCTCGTCGCGGACGAACGCGCTCATCGACTCGGTGCGTCAGGCCGCGTATGTCCAGATCCTCGCGCACCTGGGCATCACGGAGCCGCCGGCGCGCCTGGAGTTGGTGATCCGCTCGTGGATCTCGCTCGTCGAGTCGACGGCACTGATCTGGTTGGACGGGCGCCGGATCCCCCGCCGCGAGCTGGAGGTCCAGCTCGTGCACGACTTCGCCGCGCTGTCGGCGGTGAGCGCCGTCCACGACGACGAGATGGCGACGCTGCTGCGGCGGGTGCTGCGGGACGAGCCGGGCGACGGACCCTTCGGCGATCTGGCCGCCCGGCTGATCTCCCTGGCGTCCTGACGGACGCGTCGACGGCCCGTCAGCTCTAGGACTTGCGGTACGACGGGTCGAGATCCCGCACCTCGGCGGAGAGGTGCAGGGCGAGTCCTTCGGCCGGCTTCACATGCTGCCGCAGCAGCTCAAGTGTCGCCTCGGTGAGCCGCACCCTGGTGTCGTCGCTGCGTCCGGCCAGCAGCCCCAGGGTGACGTGCACAACCGCGTGGCCCTCGAGGTCGGCGCCGACCGTGGTGTCCTCGGTGCGGCGGAACTGGGTCTTGCACGCCTCGATCCGCGCGGCCGCGATCTCGACCACCTCGGCGTGCAGCGCCGGCGCGAACCCGCGCCGGTCGAAGGAGTCCTCCAGTGTTGCGGAGTAGTCGACGGTGATCTGCGGCATGACGCTCCTGTTCTACGGCGGGCACCCTCACCCTAGCTCCGTGCCGCCCAGCCGCAGCGCGAGGAGTGCGATGTCGTCCTCGCGGTCCCGACCGAAGCAGCGCAGCAGTGTGTCGCACAGTGTGGCCGCACCGGGCGGAGCCCCGGCGGCGGCCGAGCGCAGGTGTTCCATCGACACGGCGAGATCGGTGCCACGGGTCTCGATGAGCCCGTCGGTGACCATGAGCAGGCGGTCCGCGGGACCCAGCACCGCCTCGGTCGGCGGCGGCCGGTCCAGCCCGAGTCCGAGCAACGGCCCTTCGGCGCATACGTACTCCGCCGTGCCGTCCTCGTGCACGACCAGGGGTGGAATGTGGCCCGCGTTGGCGATCCGCATGCGCCCGTCGGCCGGTTCGACCAGGGCCAGGCAGACCGTGGCGGTGACGTCCGGATGGAAGTGCTGCAGCAGCCGGTCGAGGCGCCCGGCCAGGATCCGCGGATCCGGGTTCTCGACGCAGTAGGCGCGCAACGCGTGCCGGATCTCCACCATGACGGTGGCGGCGTCCAGCGAGTGCCCCGCGATGTCGCCCACCGCCGCGAGCACCCCCTGCGAGGTGGTCAGCGCCGCGTAGAAGTCCCCGCCGATCTCCGTCTGCCGCGAGGCGGGCACATAGCGGACGACCGTCTCGGCACCCTGGACCTCGGGCGCCTCCTGGGGCAGGAAGCTGTGCTGCAGAGTGAGCGCCACATGGCGCTCCACCTGGTACATGAGCAGCGTCTCCGCGGCGAGGGCGGTGGCCCGGGCGAGCCGGGTGACCAGCCGGTCGCCCTCGTCCGTCGGGCCGTGTGCGGGCACGGCGACGCAGACGGCGGGCTTGCACTCCCGGCTTCGCGCGACCACCACACGCGCGTCCTCGGCCTTGCCGGGCCGCAGAAACCCCGCAGGCCACAGTGGATAGGGCACCACCGTGCCGTGCGCGCCCGTGTGCGCGCCGAACAGACCGCGGATCAGCCGGGCGACCGTCTCATGGGCCTCGGAGTCCGGCAGCGAGGTGCGGGCGCGGGAGCGGGACAGTCCCCGGTACAGCTCCCCCTCCTCACCGAGCACGAAGACCACGCGGGCGAGCCGGTGAGCCGGGCGGCGCCCTCGGCTGCGGCCCGTACCAGTTCCGTCATGCAGCGCGCCGCCTGCACACAGACGATCGTCTCGGACAGCAGCGTCAGCCGCCGCGCCAGTGCCTCCGCCCCGGTCCTCATCCGTGCTCCGCGCACGGCGGCGCGTACGACGGCCTGGATCTCCTCGGGTTCGGCCGGCACCGACAGATACGCCTCGCCGCCGGAGTCCAGCCCACGGCAGCGGAATCCGGGCCCGGCGGATACGGCCGAGAAGTGCACGACCGGGAGTGCGGCGGTGGTGGGCGAGGACTTGAGCCTGCGGCACAGTTCGAAGCCGCTCATGTCCGGCAGGCCCACGTCGACGAGGGCGACGTCGGGCAGGGTGCCCCGGCGCAGCCGCAGATCGAGTTCGGTCAGTGCCTCGCCGCCGCTGGCGACGGGCACCACGCTGTGTCCCGCCCGGCGGAGCACCGCACCCAGCGCGTAGCGGCTGGCGTGCACGTCGTCGACCACCATCACGGTGGACTCGGTCTGTTTGCCGTTGCCATCCATGTGAGCCGCCCCTCGGCGCACGGAGAAGGGGCGGACCGGGAGTTCCCGGCCCGCCCCACCACGCTGGTGTCCTAGTGTCCGACCCTGGAGAAGATCCCCACCGTGCGACCCGGAATGGCGAACGTCCCGGAATCCTCCGCGTACGAGGACGTCTTGACGATAGGGTCTGCGCCCGCGGCCTGCACCGGGTGCAGCGCGTAGGCCTTGCCCGCCAGGTCCGCGACCGTCTGCTCCTGCCGCTGCGGCGTCGCGTTGAGGACGACGACCAGATCGCCCAGCTGCATCGTGATCACACCGGGCGTCTCGTCCTTGCCGGAAAGCGGGAAGGACAGCTTCGACTGCACCTCGTCGGCGGTCGCGAGCGAGAAGACGCGCTCGGTCGTACGGATCCTCAGCAGGTCCCGGTACGCGGCGGAGGTGCCGTCGATCTGGGCGCACCCCACCTCGATCGAGGTCAGCAGGGGCCCCGCGTACGGCCACTTGGACCGGTTGTCGGCCGCGGGCGGCAGCCCGCGGCCGAACCCATTGCCGTCGCGGCAGTTCCAGTGGATGGCGTTGAACCAGTCGCCGCTGTCGAACGAGTTGCGGTCGAGGGACTTGGAGCGCAGCAGGTCCGAGCCCGCCTGGGACAGCGAGGGGCCCTGCGAGAGGGCGGCCGTCGCCATGGCGAGGACCTGCATACGGGCCCGGTCGGACGCGGAGGTGTCCTTGGGCAGCTTGTACGCGAGCGCGTCGAAGAGCGACTCGTTGTCGTGCGCGTCGGCGTAGGCGAGGGCGTCACCCGGCGCGTCTGCGTAACCGGCCGGTGCACCGTTGTAGTCGACCTCGGCTCCGGTGACCTTCCTGCCGTCCGTGTCGGTGAAGCGGTAGCCGGCGAGGTCGCCGCTGAGACCGACCTTGATGAGGTCCTGGTAGTGCAGCAGGCGGGCCTTCTGCTCGGCGGGCGTCCCGTTGCCCGTCGAGGAGTTGGGGTCGGTGTACAGACCGGAGGCGAAGCCCTGGACGCCGGGGTCCTCGTCGAAGGGGCCGCCGCCGCGCACCGCGTCACGCGCCCGGTCGGAGAAGGTGGCGATGCCGGTGCCCGCCATGTTCGCCTGCGTGGCCTGGACGAAGCGGGCGTCGTTCGCGACCTCGCCGAAGTTCCAGCCCTCCCCGTACAGGATGATCTTCTTGCCGTCGACACCGTCCTTCTCGACGGTCAGCGTGTCGAGGGCCCGCCGCACGGCGAGGATGTTGGCCTTCGGGTGGTGGCCCATGAGGTCGAACCGGAACCCGTCGACCTTGTACTCCTTGGCCCAGGTGACGAGGGAGTCCACGACGAGCTTGCCCATCATGGCGTTCTCGGTCGCGGTGTTGGCGCAGCAGGTGCTGTTCGCCACCGAGCCGTCGGCGAGGAGCCGCTGGTAGTAGCCCGGCACGATCCGGTCCAGGACGCTGGTCTCCGCCTGACCGCTCGCCGACGTGTGGTTGTAGACGACGTCCATGACGACCCTGAGGCCGTCCTGGTTCAGCGACTTGACCATCTCGCGGAACTGGAGCGTACGGGCGGTGCCGTCCGGGTCGGTGGCGTAGGACCCCTCGGGAACCGTGTAGTGGTACGGGTCGTAACCCCAGTTGTAGGCGTCCTTGGCGGCGGACTTCGTGACGCACTCCTGCTGCTTGTCCGAGTCGGGCGCGTAGGAGGTGAGGTCGCAGTCGGGGCTCGTCCGGTCGGCCTGCCTCTCGGGGACGGTGGCGAAGTCGAAGGCGGGCAGCAGATGGACGTACGACGTCCCGGCCTCGGCCAGCGCGCGCAGGTGCGCGGAACCGTCGCTGTCCTTGTCCGCGAAGGCGAGATAGGTACCCCGGTCCTTCGCCGGGACCGTGCCGTCGGCGGCCGAGAAGTCCCGGATGTGCAACTCCTGGATCTCGGCGTCCCTGAGCGGCACGGCCTTCGGTTTGTCGAGCGTCGACCAGCCGCGCGGGGCGAGGGATCTGTCGTTCAGGTCGACGACCAGGCTGCGCTCCGAGTTCGCGGTCAGGGCGACCGAGTAGGGATCGGTGACCTCGTTGGTGACGATCTTGCGGACGCTGGGCGCCCAGACCTTCACGACGTACCGGTAGGGCCTGTTCTTCCAGGACGCCGGGCCGCTGACGGACCATACGCCGGTGGCGGCGTCACGGCGCATCGGGACGGTGGTGCCGTCGAGGTCGAGGTGCACGCTCTGGGCCGTCGGCGCCCACACGGACAGGGTCGGCCGGCCGTCGTGGAAGACCGGGCCGAGGGCGGCCTTGGTCGCATCGGGGTACAGATCGTCCAGGACACCGGCGATCTGCACTCCCGTCGCGGCCGTCACGGCGCCGTTCGCCGCGCGCTGGGAGGCCACGAGCTGACCGCTCAGTGCCTCGCGCACCCGGTCCCGGTCGCGCGGGTCGACGGACCAGGCCGTGTAGTCCTTCAGATACGGGAACTTCGCCTTCTGCGCGTCGGTGAGCGTGCTCCTCGTCAGCCGCAGCCAGCGCACGTCGTCGCCGGTGAGTGTGCCGTGCTCGACGGCGATCGAACCGTCGTGGGAGTAGAGCAACTGGGTCGAGGCGGCGTTGTCGGCACCGTTCCAGGCCAGGGTGTCGCGGTCGGTCCAGACGGCTTTGGACGTGGTCAGGTCGAGGGCGGCCGCGCTGCCCGCGGGCTGGGGCAGCAGGTACTTCTCCTGGCCGCTCAGCAGCCACACCTCGTGGCCGTTCGCCGTGAGGTCCAGTGACTGGTCCGAGGGCAGGTCCTTCTCGTCGCCCTTGTGGACGATGTAGCCGAGGCTGGTGGCCCCCTCGGTGAGCGGCACCTCGAAGACCGCGCCGTACGCGTCGGTGCGCACCGGCTTCAGCGGGTCGGACCAGTCGGTGGGGTTCGCCGCGCCCGTCCAGACGTGCAGCCCCCAGCCGTCGTAGTCACCGTCCGCGCGGTGGTAGTGGAGGATCGCCTTCATCCTGTCCTGGGCGGGGTAGTCGGCCGCCGGCTTCTCGGTGAGGACGGTCTCCTTGCCCTGCTCGACCCAGACCTCGCCGGTCCTGGTGACGTCGATGGCACGGTCGGCGGACACGTCCTCGGTGCCGTTCTTGTCGACGACCAGGAAGCCCACGTTCGAGGCGCCCGGCTTGAGCTTGACCCAGGCGAAGGCGCCGTAGGCGTCGCGCCCGGAGAAGGGGTGGCCGGCCGGCCACTCGGTCGCCTCGCCGTCGGCGAGGTCGCCCCAGGCGTACAGGTTCCAGTTCGCGTAGTCGCCGTCGGCTCGCTTGTAGTGGACGACGGCATAGTCGCGGGAGGAGGCCGTGGGGACCTCGGGCGCGGGCGGCGTGCCGGTGGTGCTCGTGGCCGTGGCGCTCGCGGTGCGCCCGGCCGTGTCGACCACGACCGCCTTGTAGCGCAGGACGGTGCCGGGGGCCGCGTCCTTGTCGATGGTCTGGGTGACCCGGTACGGGGCGTGGTCGGCTGAACCGAGCACACGCCAGGGCCCGTTGCCGGTCTGGGCGGCGAACACGACCCGGTCGAGCAGGCCACCGTCGACGTCGGCCGTGAGGTCGACGGTGCCGGTGGCGCCCGCGTCCGGGGCCTTCAGGACGAGGGTCGGCCTTGCGGCGGGGGTGCCGAGACGGGCGGCGGCCTTGAGGACGACGGCGGACCCGGCGGGGACGGTGACGGTGACCTTCTTGTCCGCGCCGCTCCTGACCTGCGTGTCGGTCCCGTATATGCCGCGGAACGCCATCGTGGCCGACCCCGTCGCGAACGTGGCCGTCTTCTGTGCGCCGGCGTTGTTGAAGGCGACGACGTACTCGGTCCCGTCGTTCCCCGTGCGGGAGAAGGCGTAGATGCCGGGGCCGTCGGCCGCGTACCGCTCGGTCTGGACACCGTCGGCGAGCGCGGGGTTGTCCTTGCGCAGCGCGGAGAGGGTGCTGATCTGCCGGTAGAGCGGCGCACTCGTGTCGTAGGCATCGCTCGCGTGCGTGCGTTCGGTGCCGATCTCGTCGTCGTCCAGGTAGTCCGCGACCTTGGACGCGAACATCGTCTGGCGGGCGTCCTTGTCGCCGCCCGATCCGGTGAAGCCCTGCTCGTCGCCGTAGTAGACGACCGGATTGCCGCGGCTGAGGAACATCAGCTCATTGGCGAGCCGGTCCTTCCCGAGCAGTTCCGCGTCCGACGCCTCGGGGTTGTCCTGCTCCAGGAAGGAGCCGATCCGCCCCATGTCGTGGTTGCCGAGGAAGGTGACCTGCTCGTAGGCGTTGGCCTTGTCGGTCGTGTAGCGGTAGTCGTTCGCGAAGACGCCCGCGAGCTTCTGCGCGCTGCCGCCCTGGGAGGCGTACTGGCGGGCCGCCTCCTGGAAGGGGAAGTCGAGGGTGGCGTCGAGGCGCCCCTGGGTGACGTACGGGGCCGTGACCGACGGGTCGGAGGAATAGACCTCACCGAACATGAAGAAGTTCTTGCGTCCGTGCGCGGCGGCATACCGGTCGAGCGCCGTCGCCCACTGCGTCCAGAACTCCATGTTCACGTGCTTCACGGTGTCGATGCGGAAGCCGTCGACACCGAAGTCCCGCACCCACCGCTCGTAGATCCTCTCCATGCCCTCGACCACCTCGGGACGCTCTGTCCACAGGTCGTCGAGCCCGGAGAAGTCGCCGTATGTCGTGGACTCGCCGGCGTACGTGGAGTCACCGCGGTTGTGGTACATCGTCGGGTCGTTGAGCCAGGTGGGGACCTTGACGTCCTTCTTCGCGGCGGGGACCACCGGGGTGCGCGGGAAGGAGTCGGCGTCCGTGGCCGGGAAGCCGTTCGTGCCGTCGGCGTGGCCGGCGTCGTCGAAGGGCCGCCCGTCCTTGGTCAGATAGGGGAAGGCCCCCTTGGAGAGGTAGTCGTAGGACTTCTCCTTGTAGTCGACGACATCGGCGGTGTGGTTGGTGATGACGTCGAAGTAGACCTTCATGCCCTTGGCATGCGCCTTGGAGATGAGGGTCCGCAGGTCGTCGTTGCTGCCGAAGTGCGGGTCGACACGGGTGAAGTCGGTGATCCAGTAACCGTGGTAGCCGGCCGAGGCGTCGGAACCGGTGCCCTGCACCGGCTGGTTCTTGAAGATCGGCGCCATCCAGATGGCGGTGGTGCCGAGGCCCTTGATGTAGTCGAGCCTCTTGGTCAGGCCCTTGAGGTCACCGCCCTGGTAGAACCCCTTGTCGCTGGGGTCGTACCCGGTCGCCAGACGCGAACCGGTCAGCCCTCCACGGTTGTTGGAGACGTCGCCGTCGGCGAAGCGGTCCGGCATGACGAAGTAGAACTGCTCCCGGGTCGCGTCGTGCCGTGCGGGCTCGGCCGCGAGCCGCGCGTCGGTCGGCGGCGGTGGCACGGTGGCGGCCTGTGCGGCCAGGGGCGGCATGAGTGCCGCGGCGAGTGCGGTGACGGTGAGGGCCGCGACCCTTGTCCGGCTCTGGGCGGGGCGCCTGCGGGGCGCCGGCCATCTCGGTATCACAGGCGTGAACTCCTTGCGATTACGGCTCGATCGGGTCCGACCCCTGCGCCGCGGCACGGCTCCGTCGCCGGGCGCCCGCGCGACCGTACCGTCCCTGCAAGCTTTACAGCAAGAGTCTTGAAACCATCGGAAAACAATTGCATCGGCGGTCGCACGACGGCCGAAGGCCCGCTGCCCCGGACAGGGCGGGCAGCGGGCCTCGACGGGTGTCCGGACTCAGCAGCTCGACTTCCCTGCGTAGAGGGCGAGCGCCGTGTTCGGGGCGACCGACGCCTGGAACCAGCCGCTGCCGTCGACCGTGACGGTCCTGTTGCCCTGTACGTCGCAGTAGGTGCCCGCGGGCAGCGACGTCTCGTACCACCGGTCGGCCGCCGTGCTCTCGTGGTTGATCACCACATAGCCCTTGCTGCCGCGGCCGAACGCGATGAGGTTGCCGCCGTTGTCCCACCACTTGGTGACCGCCTGGCCGCGTGTGGCGTTGCGGAAGGCGACCATCGACTTGATCTCCGGCCAGGCGTGCTGGCACTTCCAGCCGTCCTGCCAGCAGGCGTTGACCTGGCCGCCGTTCGGCGGGCCCGCGTCGGCGTCGGACCACTCGTAGCCGGAGTTGACGTCGGGCGCCCCGTAGGGCCAGGCCAGCATGAAGACGTTCGCCAGCGTGTAGTTCGCGCCGCTCTTGTAGTTCAGGGTCGAGCCGTTGCGCTCGGTGTCGTGGTTGTCCACGAAGACTCCGGCGACCGAGCTGTTCAAGTAGCCCCAGCCCTCGCCGTAGTTGCCGAGGTAGGCCAGCTTCTCGCTGGTGAACACCCGCTTGAGGTCGTAGGCGTAGCGGAATTCCTGGACGTCGCCGTTGCCCGTGTACTCGGTCGGCTGGACGGCCTCGCCCGCGCCGTAGATGACCTCCTGCTTCCAGTACGCGGAGGGATTTGTCAGCCGGGACTTGATGTCGGCCAGGTCGGCCGCCGGGATGTGCTTGGCCGCGTCGACACGGAAGCCGTCGGCGCCGAGGGTGAGGAGGTCGTTCATATAGCCGGCGATCGTCTTGCGGACGTACTCCTCACCGGTGTCCAGGTCCGCGAGGCCCACCAGTTCGCAGTGCTGCACGTTCCAGCGGTCCTGGTAGTTGGTGACCTGGGCGGTGCAGTCGTCGAAGTCGGCGGACGAGTACAGGCCCGGGTAGTCGTACTTCGTGTACGGCGAGCCTCCCGTGCCCGTTCCGCTGCCGGCCGACATGTGGTTGACGACGGTGTCCACGACGACCTTCACGCCTGCCGCATGGCAGGTGTCGACCATGTTCCGGAAGGCCGTGCGGTCGCCGAGGCGCCCCGCGATCCGGTAGCTCACCGGCTGGTAGGACGTCCACCACTGCGAGCCCTGTATGTGCTCGGCGGGCGGGGAGACCTGCACGTAGCCGTAGCCGGCCGGGCCGAGGGTCGTGGTGCACTCCCTGGCGACCGAGGCGAATCTCCACTCGAAAAGGACCGCCGTGACGTCCTTGGTGCCGGGCGGGGAGGCCTGGGCGGTCCCGGCGGGGACGGCGAGTGCGACCGACGCGGCCGCCGCGAGGGCGAGGGCGCCGGAGAGCGTTCTGCTGGCCATGTGGGGGTTCCTTCTCCGTTGAAGGATCTGCTGAGGGCGCCTGTCGGGGACCCTGGGACTCGCTGCGGGGAATTGCTGCAAGTTTTCAACCACTTGCAGTGGAGCAGACCGTACGAGCCCGGACCACGGCGGTCAACCCCTCGGGCATGTTCCTGTCATGGCCGCCAACCAGGCCAGGATCACCGGGAGTTGGTGCCGCAGCGGCGAACGAAGGGGCCCGCCGTCCATCCCGGACGACGGGCCCCCGAAACCTTGCGAAGCGTCAGACGGCCGTCCACCAGACGGTCGCGTCGGCCGGCACCTTCACCTCACCGTCCGCCTCGGTCACTTCGTCACTCGCTAGCAGCACACGGCCGTACGCCGGGACGGCGACCGACTCACCGGTGGTGTTGGCGACGCAGACGAATTCCCCGCGCCGGAAAGCCAGTACACCCTCGGGCGCACGCAGCCACTCCACCGCGTCGCCCGCGCCGAGACCCGGCTGCTCGCGCCGCGCGGCGAGCGCGGAACGGTACAGCTCCAAGGTGGAGCCGGCCACGCCCTGCTGTGCCTCGACGCTCAGGTCGCCCCAGCCCTCCGGCTGCGGCAGCCAGCTGCCGCCGGTGCCGAAGCCGTAGGACGACCCGGTGCGGGTCCACGGGATCGGGACACGGCAGCCGTCGCGGAAGCCGTCCTGCCCCGCGCCGCGGAAGTACGCCGGGTCCTGGCGCACCTCGTCGGGCAGGTCGACCACGTCGGGCAGACCGAGTTCCTCGCCCTGGTAGATGTACGCCGACCCGGGCAGCGCCAGCATGAGCAGGGTGGCCGCCCTCGCCCGCCGGATCCCCAGCTCGCGGTCGCCTGCCGTGCGGATCTGGGTGCCGAGGCCGGGCGGATTGGCGAAGCGGGTGGCGTGGCGGGTCACGTCGTGGTTCGAGAGCACCCAGGTCGCGGGGGCGCCGACCGGGCGCATGGCCTCCAGGGTCCGGTCGATGACGACGCGCAGCCCGGCCGCGTCCCAGTCGGCGCTCAGGTACTGGAAGTTGAAGGCCTGGTGCAGTTCGTCGGGGCGGACGTAGTTGGCGGTGCGTTCGACGGTGGGGGTCCAGGCCTCGGCGACGAACACGCGCTCCCCGGCGTACTCGTCCAGAACGGTGCGCCACTGCCGGTAGATGGCGTGGACGCCGTCCTGGTCGAAGAACGGCATGACATCGTTGCCCAGCAGCTTGAGCTGGTCGTGGCTGCCGAGGTCGGGCAGTCCCTCGGCCTTCACCAGGCCGTGGGCGACGTCGATGCGGAACCCGTCGACGCCCATGTCGAGCCAGAAGCGCAGGATGGAGCGGAACTCGTCGCCGACCGCGGGGTGGTCCCAGTTGAAGTCGGGCTGCTCGGGCGCGAAGAGGTGCAGATACCACTCGCCGGGGGTGCCGTCGGGTTCGACGGCACGGGTCCAGGCCGGGCCGCCGAAGATGGACTCCCAGTCGTTGGGCGGCAGTTCGCCGCTCTCCCCCTTGCCCGGGCGGAAGTGATAGCGCTCGCGCAGCGGCGAGCCGGGACCTTCGGCGAGCGCCCGCTTGAACCACTCGTGCTGGTCCGAGGAGTGGTTCGGAACCAGGTCGACGATGATGCGCAGCCCCAGACCGTGGGCGTCGCGGATCAGCGCGTCGGCGTCCAGGAGGTTGCCGAACATGGGGTCGACGGCGCGGTAGTCGGCGACGTCGTAGCCGGCGTCGGCCTGCGGCGAGGCGTAGAAGGGACTGAGCCACACGGCGTCCACGCCGAGGTCGCGCAGATACGGGAGTCGGGAACGTACACCCTCCAGGTCTCCCATGCCGTCGCCGTTGCTGTCGGCGAAGCTGCGCGGATAGACCTGGTAGATCACCGCGTCGCGCCACCAGTCGCGGCGGGTGGCGACGGTGGCGAGGGCGGTGTCCGGGGCCGGGTCGGCGGAGTGCTGGCTCATGGCGTCCTTGATGCGATGCGGGTCCCCGCCCGGGCGGGCCTATGGCGGGGAGGGAGTGGGGGTCGTCGAGGCGGGTCGGGTGGAGGGTGACGAGGCGGCCGCGGTGACCGCGGGGTCGGATGGGTACCGCGGCCGCCACCCGCGCGGGTCAGGCGCGCGGGAACCCGGTGAGGGCGCTCAGCCCTTGGTGCCGCCCGCGGTGAGGCCGGTCACCAGGTTCTTCTGCACCAGATAGAAGAACGCGGAGACGGGTATCGCCACCAGCACCGCGGTGGCGGCCATCAGGTTCCGCTGTGCGTCGTGCTCGCTGACGAAGCTCTGCAGACCGACGGCGAAGGTGTACTTGGAGTCGTCCAGCATGAACGTCGAGGCGAAGGCCACCTCGCCGAAGGCGGTGATGAAGTTGTAGAACGCGGCGACCGCCAGACCGGGCCTGGCCAGCGGCAGGATCAGACGTGCGAACGTGCCGAAGGGGCTCAGCCCGTCGACCCGCCCGGCCTCGTCGATCTCGAACGGGATGGTGTCGAAGTAGCCCTTGAGCAGCCAGGCGCTGTAGGGCACCGCGGTCGAGCAGTAGACGAGGATCAGACCGAGGTAGCTGTCGATGAGCCCCAGGTCCGACAGGATCTGGTACATCGGCACGATGAGCACCGCGATCGGGAACATCTGGGTGACCAGGAGCACCCACATCAGCTTGCGGTAGCCCGGGAACCGCATCCGGGAGACCGCGTAGCCGGTGGTGGCGGCCACGAGGACGCCGATGACCGTGGTGCCGAGCGAGACGATCAGCGAACTCTTCAGCCAGTCGAAGAAGTTCGTGTGCTGCAGCACGAACGAGTAGTTGTCGAACGTCATCGTGTGCCAGATGCGCCCGGGGTGGAGGTAGTCGTCCTTGTCCGGGCCGAGGGACAGGAAGATCAGCCAGGCGATCGGGAAGAGGGCGACAAGGCTCGCGACGATCAGTACGCCGTGGGAGGCCAGTGACGCGACGGGGCCCTGCTCGCCGCGCCTGCGCACCTTGGGCGGGCGGGCCTGAGCCGCGCCGGGCCCGGTCACCTCGGCGGAGGTCTCGACGGTGGTCGTACTCATGGGAACTCCTTCCTCAGATCGCGAGCTGCTGCTCGTTGCGGTTCAGCCAGCGTCGGTAGAACGAGGTGAAGACGATCAGGATGGCCAGCAGCAGGATGCCGTAGGCGGCGGACTGCGCGAAGTCGCGCGGCTGCTGTCCGAAGCCCAGGTAGTACGCCCAGGTGACAAGGATCTGGGCGTCCGGCGCGGTGTTGCCGAACAGCAGGAAGATGACGGCGAACTGGTTGAAGGTCCAGATGATGCCGAGGAGGACGACGGTCGAGCTGACGGACCTCAGACCCGGAAGAGTGACGTACCGGAAGCGCTGCCAGGGGCTCGCCCCGTCCATCTCGGCGGCCTCGTACAAGGAGGTGTCGATGGACTGCAGGCCGCCCAGCAGCGAGACCATCATGAACGGCACACCGCACCACGTGTTCACCATGATCGCGGCGAAGCGCTGCCAGAAGGTGTCCTCCAGCCACGACGGCGCCGGCAGGTGCAGGGCGTGCAGTGCCGAGTTGATGATGCCGCCGTCGGCGAGCATGAAGCGCCAGCCGAACACGGTGACGAAGGTGGGCACGGCCCAGGGCAGGATCAGGACGAGTCGGTAGAAGGTCCGTCCCCGGAGCTTCTGGTTGAGCAGCAGTGCCAGGCCCAGCCCGATGGTGTAGTGCAGCGCCACACACAGCGCGGTCCACACGATCGTCCAGATGAAGTGCGACCAGAAACGGTCGTACGCGGTCGGCCCGAACAGGATGTCCTTGTAGTTGTCGAGGCCGATGAACTTGTACGTGGCATCGATGTGGTTGACGCCGATCGTGCGGGCGGTGTTCAGGCTGTTGGCATCGGTGAGCGTGAGGTACAAGCCGTACACCAGCGGATAGAGCACGAGGACGCCGAGGACGACGGCCACGGGCGCGATCATCGCGTACGCGTACCAGTGCTTCTGGTATCCGCTCCTCAGGCGCCGGCCCAGGCCGGGCCGGGGCGCGCGGTCACCGCGGCGCTTGCCGGTGGCGCGGTCGATGGCGACTGTCATGGTTCGACAACCTTCTCAACGGTCTGCAGATCAAGGGGTGGGCCTGGGCACGGGCCGATGGCCGCCGGATCCTTCCCCCCTTCCCTCAGGAGGATCCGGCGGCCAGGGCCACACGCTCTTACTTGCTGAAGTCCGGAACCAGCTTGGCGATGGCGAGTTCCGCGTTGCTCAGGCCCTTGTCCAGGGGCTCCTTGCCGCCCGCGATCTTGGGCAGTTCGGTGTCGAGCGGGCCCCACAGCGAGCTGTACTCGGGCAGCGCCGGGCGCGGCTGGGCGGCGGCGAGCACGCCCTGGTAGCCGGCGATGCCGGGGTCGGCCTTGACCTGAGTGCTGAAGGCGTCGTCGCGCGTCGGCAGCGTGGAGTTCTTCAGGGCGATGGTCTCCTGCGACTTCGCCGAGGTCATGTAGTTGACGAACTTCAGCGCCGCCTCCTGGTGGGCCTTGTCCGAACCGGCGTAGACGGACAGGTTGTGCCCGCCGGTCGGGGCGCCCGACTTGCCGGCCGAGCCGGCCGGGACGGTGGCGATGCCGAGGTTGGACTTGTCCGTGAAGGCCGAGCCCTTGTAGAAGTTCGTGATCTCCCAGGGGCCCTGGATGATCGCGGCGACCTTGCCGTTGACGAACGCGTCCTGGATGTGGGCGTAGGCGTCGGCGGTCGTGTCGGCCTTGTGCAGTCCCTTGCCGGAGAACAGGCTCAGCCAGGTGCCGTAGGCCTTCTTCGCGGCGTCCGAGGTGACGGTGATCTTCTTGGCGGAGGCGTCGACGGTGTCGGTGCCCTCGCCGTAGAGGAACGTCTGGGCGTAGTAGGCCTGGGTGGAGCCCCAGTAGCCGTCGACGTTGGCCTTGTCCTTGATCTTGGCGGCGTCGGCCTTCAGCTCGTCCCAGGTCTTGGGCGCCTCGGTGATGCCGGCCTTCTCGAAGAGGGCCTTGTTGTAGACCAGCGCCAGCGTGTCGGTGACGATCGGCACACCGTACGTCTTGCCCTCGAACTGGGCCTGCTGGATCAGGCTGGACTGGAACTTGTCCTTGTCGGCGAGGGCCTGGGTGCCGTCCAGCGGCAGGAAGTAGCCCTTCTTCGCGAAGGCGGGGGTCCAGCCGACCTCGGAGCGCAGCACGTCGGGGGCACCCTTGGAGCCCGCCGCCGTGTCGAACTTGTTCTGCGCCTGGTCGAAGGGGACGTTGACGTACTTGACCTTGATCTTCGGGTTGGCCTTCTCGAAGTCCGCGACCAGGGATTTGTACGTCGGCGCCTCATTGGTGGCGTTGGAGGTGTCCCACCAGGTGATGGTGACCGGGCCGTCGGACTTGCCGCTGCCGTCGTCGCTTCCGCCGCAGGCCGTCGCCGCGAGGGCGACGGACGCCACCAGCGCGGTGGCCGCTATGCCACGCCGCATGAGTTCTCCTTGAGGGTGAAAGCCCGTTGCTGCAGGTGGCGGTCCCGTCCGCCGCCCCTGCCGACTGCCGACTGCGCCATTGCCGCCGCCGGGCGACGTGAACGTAACAGCGATGAAAGCCCGGCGAAAGGTCTTGCAGCAAAAAAATGAAAGACCCGACAATGGTTACCCGGCCGTGACCTCCTCGTGAGGCCCTGATGTCTTGTGTTCACGCCTGATCGGCGGGATCACGGACACTTGTGCAAGACTCTGCAAGCTCTTGCCACACATTGCCGACGCGGGGATCATCCCGTTGCGGACCGGACGCCGATCAGAAGATGAGGGAGCGCGATGACGCAGCAACCCGCAGCGGGCCGTTCAACCGCCCGGGCCCGGCGTCCCATTGGTGGGCAAGCGGACATACGGCCGGTACAGTCCCATCCCGTGACCACACGGCTTGCAGACATCGCAGCCCAGGCGGGGGTCAGCGAGGCGACTGTGAGCCGCGTCCTGAACGGGAAGCCGGGCGTCGCGGCGACCACGCGCCAGTCCGTCCTCGCCGCGCTCGACGTGCTCGGCTACGAGCGCCCGGTCCGGCTGCGCCAGCGCAGCGAGGGCCTGGTGGGCCTGATCACCCCGGAGCTGGAGAACCCGATATTCCCGGCCCTGGCCCAGGTCATCGGGCAGGCGCTGACCCGGCAGGGCTACACCCCCGTGCTCGCGACCCAGACACCGGGCGGCTCGACCGAGGACGAGCTGACCGAGATGCTCGTGGACCGCGGGGTCGCCGGCATCATCTACGTCTCCGGGCTGCACGCCGACACCACCGCCGATATGCAGCGCTACGAGCGGCTGCGTGCCCAGGGTGTGCCGTTCGTGCTGGTGGACGGCTTCTCGCCCAAGGTGGAGGCCCCGTTCATCTCCCCCGACGACCGCGCCGCGATGTCCCTGGCGGTCACCCACCTGGTGTCGCTGGGACACACCCGGATCGGTCTGGCCCTCGGGCCCAAACGTTTCGTCCCGGTGCAGCGGAAGATCGAGGGGTTCGTGCGCACGGTGCAGGAGCAGCTCGGGCTGTCCGCCGACGAGATCGAGTCGCGGCTGGTCCAGCACTCTCTGTACACGCTGGAAGGCGGCCAGGCCGCGGCGTCCGCGCTGATCGACCGGGAGTGCACCGCGGTGGTGTGCGCGAGCGACATGATGGCGCTCGGGGCGATACGCGCGGCCCGGCAGCACGGACTGGAAGTCCCCACGGACGTCTCGGTCGTGGGCTTCGACGACTCACCGCTCATCGCCTTCACGGACCCGCCGCTGACGACGGTCCGCAAGCCGGTCCCGGCGATGGGGCAGGCGGCCGTGCGCACGTTGCTGGAGGAGGTCGGCGGGACGCCCGCGCCCCACAGTGAATTCGTGTTCATGCCGGAGCTGGTGGTGCGGGGGTCGACCGCTTCGGCACCTGGGGACCGGAGTCGTACCTAGGCAGTAGTCGTCCGGCCCCCCAGGGGTCCACCGGATGGAGAAATCGGGGCCAGAACCCTTCCAGGGGATGATCGGTGGGCGGCCGCACTTCTGGCAGACTCTGTGCCTATGGGTGACGAGACCGTGACAGCGGTGGACGGCCGGAGGCAGGCCGCCGACGCCGTCGCGGAGGAGAGCGGGAACCGTGCGGGGCAGGGCCTGCTGCGACGGATCCGTACTCCCCGGCGTCCCCGCTTCTGGTTCGAAATCCTGCTCATCGCGGTGAGTTACTGGACGTACTCGCTGATCCGCAACGCCGTGCCCGAACAGAAGGCCAAGGCGCTGACCAACGCCGACTGGCTGTGGCGCCTGGAGCAGCATCTGGACATCGCCGTCGAGGACTCGGTCAACCACGCCGTGAACTCGGTGACATGGCTGATCGTGGGCATGAACTACTACTACGCCACACTGCACTTCGTGGTGACTCTGAGTGTCCTCGTGTGGCTGTACCGCAGCCATCCGGGCCGGTACGCGGCGACCCGGCTGGCCCTGTTCGCCACCACGGCGGTGGCGCTGCTCGGTTACTACTTCTTCCCGCTCGCGCCGCCTCGGCTGATGACCGGCGGGGACTTCGTCGACACCGTGGTGGTGCACCAGACCTGGGGCTCGATGGCGTCGGGCGATCTGAAGCACATGTCGAACCAGTACGCGGCGATGCCGTCCATGCACATCGGCTGGTCGCTGTGGTGCGGGCTGACGATCTTCGCGCTGGCGACGGTGCCGTGGGTGCGCGTCCTCGGCCTGCTGTATCCCACGACCACCCTGGTGGTGATCGTCTCCACGGCGAACCACTTCTGGCTGGACGCCGTCGGCGGGGCGCTCTGCCTGGCCTTCGGCTTCGCGGTGGCCTCGCTGTGGTACGGCGCCGTGCCGTACACACTACCGCGTACCTGGCACCGGAACCTGGCTCCCGCCGGCGTCGGCGGCAGCGCCTACGTTCCGTAGAACAGCTCCTCCATGACGGTCCTGGCCCTGCGGGTCGTGCGCCGGTAGTCGTCCAGCATGTCGCCCACGTGCCCCGGCCCGTAGCCCAGGTATCGACCCACCGCGGCCAGTTCCCGGCTCTCGGAGGGGAAGGTGTCCCCCGCCCGCCCCCGGACCAGCATCACCGCGTTGCGCACGCGCGAGGCGAGCACCCAGGCCTCGTCGAGGATCTCCGCCTCCTCGTCCGGCAGCAGTCCGGCCTCGCGCGCGGCGGCGAGCGCGGCGCGGGTGCGCGTGGTGCGCAGACCCGCTTCGGTACGGCCGTGCCGCATCTGGAGCAGCTGCACCGTCCACTCCACGTCCGACAGACCGCCGCGGCCCAGCTTGGTGTGGAGCGTCTTGTCGGCTCCCCTGGGCAGCCGCTCCGACTCCATACGTGCCTTCAGGCGCCGGATCTCGCGCACCGCCTCGTCGTCGAGTCCGTTCCGCGGATAGCGCAGCGGGTCGATCAGTTCGATGAAGCGCCGGCCCAGGTCCTCGTCACCGGCGACGCGCTCGGCCCGCAGCAGCGCCTGCGACTCCCAGACCAGCGACCAGCGCCGGTAGTACGCCTCGTACGACTTGAGAGTGCGCACCAGGGGTCCCGACTTCCCCTCGGGACGCAGATCGGCGTCGATCAGCAGCGGGGGGTCGCTGCTCGGCAGCTGGAGCAGCCGGCGCATCTCCGCGACCACCCGGTTCGCCGCCTCGCCCGCCTCGCGTTCGTCCACGCCCTCGCGCGGCTCGTGCACGAACAGCACGTCCGCGTCGGAGCCGTAGCCCAGTTCGTGGCCGCCGAAGCGGCCCATGCCGATGACCGCGAACCGGGTGGGCAGGGTGTCGCCCCAGCCGGCGCGCACCACAGCGCGGAGCGTGCCCGCAAGCGTCGCCGCCGTCAGGTCCGAGACCGCCCCGCCGACCATGTCGATCAGGGCGCCCTGATCCGGCCGGGTGGGTGTGTCCTCCCGGCCGTAGGAGCCGACGATGTCCGCGGCGGCCGTGCGGAACAGCTCGCGCCGCCGCACCCCGCGCGCCGCCGTGACCCCCTGCTCGGCGTTCTCGGCACGGCCCACCGCGGCGAGGATCTCCTGTTCGAGGTGGGCCCGGGAGCGGGGCTCGAGTCCGCCGCCGTCCCCGTCGCCGAGGAGGGCCACTGCTTCCGGAGCGCGCATCAGCAGGTCGGGGGCGAGCCGGCCCGCGGACAGGACCCGGGCCAGGTTCTCGGCGGCCGCGCCCTCGTCCCGCAGCAGCCGCAGGTACCACGGGGTCTTGCCGAGTGCGTCCGAGACCTTGCGGAAGCCCAGCAGGCCCGCGTCCGGGTCCGCGGAGTCGGCGAACCAGCCGAGCAGCACGGGCAGCAGCGTGCGCTGGATGGCGGCCTTGCGGCTGACGCCGGACGCCAGCGCCTCCAGATGGCGCAGCGCGGCGGCGGGGTCGGCGTAGCCGAGCGCGACGAGCCTCTCCCGGGCCGCGTCTGCGCTCAACCGGGCTTCTCCCGGGCCGAGTTGGGCGACGGCGTCCAGCAGTGGCCGGTAGAAGAGCTTCTCGTGCAGCCGGCGTACGACACCGGTGTGCCGCTTCCACTCCCGGTTCAGCTCGCGGACGGGGTCCGTGCGCAGGCCGAGGGAGCGACCGAGACGGCGCTGGTCGGCCTCGTCCTCGGGGACGAGGTGGCTGCGGCGCAGCTGGTAGAGCTGGATGCGGTGCTCCATGGAGCGCAGGAAGCGATAGGCGTCGTCGAGCTGCACGGCGTCCATGCGGCCGACGTAGCCGCCCGCCGCGAGCGCCTTCAGCGCATCGAGCGTGGTACCGCTGCGCAGCGAGGTGTCGGACCGCCCGTGCACCAACTGCAGCATCTGGACGGCGAATTCGACATCCCTGAGTCCTCCGGGACCGAGCTTGAGTTCGCGCTCGACCTCGCCGACCGGGATGTTGGCGACGACCCGTCGGCGCATCTTCTGCACGTCGGCGACGAAGTTCTCGCGCTCGGCGGCCTGCCAGACCAGTGGCGCGATGGTGGCGACGTAGCTCTCGCCCAGCTCCATGTCGCCGGCCACCGGCCGCGCCTTGAGCAGTGCCTGGAACTCCCAGGTCTTCGCCCAGCGCTGGTAGTAGGCGAGATGGCTGCTGAGCGTGCGCACCAGCGGGCCGTTCCTGCCCTCGGGCCGCAGATTGGCGTCGACGGGCCAGATGCTGCCCTCGACGGTGGTCTCGGAGCAGATCCGCATCATGTGCGAGGCGAGCCTGGTCGCGGCCGGCAGCGCCTTGCCCTCGTCGGCGCCGGACGCGGCCTCGCCGACGAAGATGACGTCCACGTCCGAGACGTAGTTCAGCTCGTGGCCGCCGCACTTGCCCATCGCGATCACCGCGAGCCGGCAGCTCCCGGCGTCCTCGGGGGCCGCGGCGCAGGCGATGGCGAGGGCGCCGCGCAGGGTGGCGGTGGCGAGGTCGGCCAGCTCGGCGGCGGTCTGGGCGACGTCGATGGTGCCGCACACATCGCGTGCGGCGATCGACAGCAGACAGCGGCGGTAGGCGACACGCAGGGAGACGGGATCGGTGGCCTCGACGAGATGCCGTTCGAACTCCGCCACACCGGGGTGGAGGTCGTGCGGCTCATAGTTGACCAGGGCCAGCCAGTCACCGGGATGGCGGGCGAGATGGTCGGCGAGCGCGGCGGAGGCGCCGAGGACACCGAGCAGCCGGTCCCGCAGCGGCTTGGCGGCGATCAGCGTGTCGAGCAGTTCACGACGGGCGGTGGGGACCGGCTGTGCCTCGAGGAGGCGGACGAGGCCCTGCAGAGCCAGATCGGGGTCGGCGGTCGCGCCGAGCGCCTCCAGCAGGACCGGATCGGACCTTATCGGCTCCAGCTCGGGGCTCTCCAGGAGCCGCTCGGCGGCCGACGGGTCGGTGAAGCCGTGCCGCAGCAGACGCGTGAAGGTACTGCTCCTGCGCCCTTGGGGCACGGTCATCCCTCGGCCTCCCGTTCAACCCGCTCTCGTCCGAGCCACCGGATCAAGGTCGTACGAGCTTGAGCGTAACCCCGGTGGTCGGCACGGGGCCCGGTGCGGGGGGTCACGACTTCCGCCGTCATTCGGGGGTGGGCACCCGCGGGCGTCCGGTCGCCCGGGCACGTGCATACCGGGCGACGGGACCACGGACACGCCGGGAACCGGTGTCGCGGGGAACGCCGGGCCGTCGTGACACCACGGGCGGAGGGTCGTGGCCCGCGACCGTCGCGTCCCGTCCCGAAGGCCGCCCGACTCCGCCGCCGGGGTCGGAGGGCCTGCCTCCGCGGCCCAACGGGCCTTTTCGGGGGAGTAGTTCACCGGCTCTTCATCCGGCGGGCCGGGCGGTGTGAGGCGGTGGAACCTTGGCGTGTGCATGCTCTGTACGCACCGCCACCCCGTCTCCTCCCCCCGACCGGAGGTTGAAGTGTCCGGCAGTTCCGTGTACCGCCGCACCCGTGCCGTAGTGGCGTCAGCGGCGGCCTTTTCCGCCGCGGCGATCGGGCTGTGGACCGGGCTCGGCGGCGAGTCCCCCGCGCACGCGGCGGGCGCCGTCCCGACCCCGGACCACGTCGTCGTCGTGGTCTTCGAGAACCACGCCTACAGCCAGGTGATCGGCTCCTCCAGCGCCCCCTACATCAACTCGCTGAAGTCCGGCGGCGCCAACCTGACCCAGTCCTACGCCGAGACCCACCCCAGCCAGCCCAACTACTTCGCGATGTTCTCGGGTTCCACCCAGGGCATCACGGACGACGGCTGCTACACGCCCGGGTTCTCCTCCGCCCGCAACCTCGCCTCCGAGCTGATCGCGGCCGGCCGCACCTGGGCGAGCTACAACGAGACGCTGCCCAGCCAGGGCTCGACCACGTGCAACAGCGGCAAGTACGCCCGCAAGCACAACCCCTGGTTCGGCTTCAGCAACGTGCCGACGTCGACCGCGAAGACCTTCGCGCAGTTCCCGACCGACTACTCGACGCTGCCGCACGTCTCCTTCGTGGTCCCCAACCTGTGCAGCGACATGCACGACTGCTCGGTGTCCTCCGGTGACACCTGGCTGAAGAGCAACCTCGGCGCCTACGCCACCTGGGCCAAGACCCACAACAGCCTGCTCGTCGTCACCTTCGACGAGGACAACCGGCTCAGCGGCAACCGCATCGCGACGGTCCTGTACGGGCAGCCGGTGACGGCGGGGGCCAGCAGCGCCACCACGTACAACCACTACGACCTGCTGCGCACCCTGGAGGACTCGCAGGGCCTCTCGACCCACGCGGGCAACGCGGCCTCCGCCAAGGACATCACCGGCATCTGGGCGTCCTGACGTGTACGTAGCGGACAGCCGCGCGAGCACGCCGTCCGCGGAAGGCGCCGTCCGGCAGGGTCTCGCCGGGCGGCGCCGCCACGCGGTCGCGCCCACCGTCCTCGCCCTCGGCACGGTCAGCCTGGTCACCGACGTCTCCTCGGAGATGGTCACGGCGGTGCTTCCGCTGTATCTGGTTGCGGGGCTCGGACTGTCGCCGCTGGGCTTCGGACTGCTCGACGGCATCTACAACGGTTTCTCCGCACTCGTCCGGCTCGCCGGGGGGCACCTCGCCGACCGCGGCGGCGGCCGGCACAAATGGGTGGCCGGGCTCGGTTACGGCATCTCGGCGCTGTGCAAACCCCTGCTGCTGGTCGCCCACACCCTGACGCCGATCGGCCTGATCCTGGCCGCCGACCGCACGGGCAAGGGGCTGCGCACCGCCCCGCGCGACGCCCTGATCTCGCTCTCCAGCACACCGGAGACCCGTGGCCGGGCCTTCGGCGTGCACCGCGCGATGGACACCGCTGGCGCGCTGTTCGGCCCGCTCGTGGCGTTCCTGATCCTGCGGGCCACGGTCGACGGGTACGACGCGGTGTTCACGGTGAGCTTCTGTGTGGCCGTGGCGGGCGTCCTGGTGCTGGTGCTGTTCGTGCCGGGCGGAGCGTCCGCCCCGGCGGCCCCCGAGGGCCCCCGGCCGACGCTGCGCGCCGCCCTGGCCCTGCTGCGCCGCCGTGATCTGCGCCGTATCACGATCGCCGCGCTGCTGCTGGGTCTGGCGACGGTCAGCGACTCGTTCGTCTATCTGCTGCTGCAACGGCGCCTCGGGGTCCCCGACCGCTGGTTCGCACTGCTGCCGCTCGGAACGGCCGCCGCCTTCCTGCTCCTCGCCGTGCCGCTCGGCCGGCTGGCCGACCGGGTGGGCCGCTGGCGGATCTTCCTGGCCGGCCACGGCGCCCTGCTCCTGGCGTACGGCCTGCTGCTCACCTCCTGGCACGGCACAGCCCTGCCCTACACGGTCCTCGCCCTGCACGGCACCTTCTACGCGGCCACCGACGGCGTCCTGATGGCGGCGGCCTCCGACGGCGTGCCCGAGGCACTGCGCTCGTCCGGGCTGGCCGTCGTACAGACCGGGCAGGCCCTGGCCCGGTTCGCCTGCTCGCTACTCTTCGGCGCGGCGTGGACGGTATGGGGCGACCGCACGGCGCTGGCGGCGTCGACCGCGGCGCTCGCGGTCTGCGCGGTCTTCTCCTACACCCTCCGCCCGACCCGGGAGCACATCTCATGACCCTGCGGTCCCGCATCCTGGTCCTGGCGTCGGCCGTCGTCGTCCTGACGGCGGTCGCGCTGGGGGCCGTCCTGCACGCGTCGGCGCGGGCCGAGCGCCGCGACCACACCCAGGCCAGGGGTCCCCGGGTCGCAGCGGGCCGGGTCACGCTGACCGATCCGGGCCGGCTGGTGTTCCGCAACATGGCCTGGGGCCCGCACCGCGACGAACTGACCTCGGTCCCGGCGACGGCACCGGGCGGCCCGCGGACCGCGTCCGGCGTCAAGTGCCTGCGCTTCTACGCCGACTCCGGCACGGGCGTGTGTCTCCAGGCGGTGCACGGCCCGGTCTCGGACACCTACCGAGCGCTGATCCTGGACGCCCGGCTGCACACCACGGCCCACTACGACGTGCCGGGCATCCCCTCCCGCGCCCGGGTCTCCCCCAGCGGCCGCTTCGCCGCCTGGACGGCGTTCGTGGGCGGCGACTCGTACGCGGGCACGAACTTCTCCACGCGCACCGCGATCGTGGACACCACGACGGGCCGGCTGATCCCGTCGCTGGAGCAGTTCCGCATCGTGAAGGACGGCCGCGCCTACCGGTCCCCCGACGTCAACTTCTGGGGCGTGACCTTCTCGGCGGACGACCGCACCTTCTACGCGACCCTGGCCACGAAGGGGAGGACCTATCTGATCCGCGGCGATCTGACGACGAACACGGTGACGACGCTGCACCCGAACGTGGAGTGCCCGTCGCTCTCCCCCGACGGCACCCGCATCGCCTACAAGAAGCGTGTGGCGGGCCTGCCCGCGGACGCCCCCTGGCGCCTGTACGTCCTCGATCTGCGCACGATGCGCGAGACCCCGCTCGCGGAGGAGCGGAGCGTCGACGACCAGGCGGTGTGGCGGGACGCGCACACGATCGTGTACGCGCTGCCCGGCGACTACGGGGCCGATCTGTACCGGGTCCCCGCGGACGGCACGGGCGCCCCGCAGCGGATCGGCTCGGCGGCGGTGTCCCCGGCGTACCTCCACTGAACGCCCGGCCACCGCCGTCGAACCGCACGACAACCCGCCGGCGCCCACCCGGCCGACGGCGGTCAGAGTATGACAGACCCTAGCCGTCGACCTCGTACTGTCCGACCGTGCGGAAGTACCGCAGGGTCTGCGGGGAGCCGTCGTCCAGAGCGTCGTTGGCCTCGGCGCGCAGGGCGTCGCTGATGTTCGGGTCCGCGAGCATGCGGACGATGTAGAAGCGGTCGTCCTCGGCCTGGGCGAGCGGGTAGCCGGTCTCCCTGAAGGCGCGCAGCGCTTCCGGGGAACCGTCGTCCAGAACCTCGTTCGCCTCCCGGACCACCCGCTTGTCACCGGCGCCCGTCGCCACGAACAGGATGTGCGCGACGGCGACCCGGTCGTCCTCGGCCTGGGCAAGCCGGTAGCCGGTCTCCAGCCATGCGCGCACCGCTTCCGGGGAACCGTCGTCCAGAACCTCGTTCGCCTCCCGGACCACCCGCTTGTCACCGGCACCCGTCGCCACGAACAGGATGTGCGCGACGGCGACCCGGTCGTCCTCGGCCCGGGCAAGCCGGTAGCCGGTTTTGAGGAAGGTGCGCATGTCGTCGACGGTGCCGTTCAGGGCCTTGTCGGCCTCCCGGACGACCGCCTCACCGCTGTCCTCGTCCGCGACGATGTCGGCTATCGCGGCGCGCAGTTCGGCCTCGGACATCTCGTCCACAGGCGTATCGGACGTGACGGCCACGGTGGTTGCCGGGGCGGGGGAAGCGGTGGCGAACGCAGGGGCGCTGAGGAGAAGGGCCGGTGTCAGGGCGGTGGCGACGACGAGCAGAGCCGCGCGGGTCGGTCTCATGGATGCATGCCTCCGTGATCGAACTGTCCGTGAGCCGATCTTCATCCCGGCACACCACGAACATCAAGGCCAACTCACTCGACATCAAGCCAAGTTGAACCTCGAAGCTGTGGCGACCCGGACGGCGACCCTTGATCGATGACCGATCAGAGCGAGTGGATCTAGGATCTGACGACGCATCCGATGGGGATGCCGCTCGAGTGGGGGACGGGAACCAAGTGGAACTGCGTTTGGCGCGCCGTGCCGTGGCGATGGCCGCGGTGCTGGGCGCATCGGTGGGACTCACGCTGTCCACGGGGGTGTCGGCCAGGGCCGACGACCCGGTGGTGACGTTGCAGCAGCCGGCTCCGGTGGCGGTCGCCCCGGCCGACATGACGGGGGTGGCGAAGACGGCCCAGCCGTACTTCGACTTCCGCACGACGGGACCGCTGAACAACCAAGGCACGCTGACGATCGACGTGACACAGCTCGCCACGATCGCCCGCGTGACCTTCTCGGACAACTGCACCGTGAAGCACCATGTGGCCACGTGTGCCGAATGGCTCTGGGACCCGGACGGGCCGAATTCCACAGTCGGTACCGCAACCCAGATGACGATCCGGGCCCTGCCGGGCGCAGCCGTCGGGTCGACCGCCGAGTACACGGTGAGCGGCACCGCCGACGGTGCGACGATCGTCGGCGGCCGGGGATCGGTGGAGATCGGCGGCCCGGCCTACAACCAGGGTCAGGCGAAGAACCTCACGGACGTCGCCGTGGGTTCGGCCGTCACCGTCCCGGTGCGGTTCACCAACATCGGTGACCGGCCGGCGGACTCCACTTGGGTACTGCTGACGGCATCGCCGGGACTGAGCTTCACCAGGCACTACACGAACTGCGTGTACAGCACGAACTTCAGCTCGAGGGAGGCGCAGACGGCGCTGTGCACGATCCCCGGTCAGGTGCTGCCCGGGGAGAGAGCCGCGGTGAGCCCGGCGCCCAGGGTGCGGGTCGAGCCCAGCGCGTACTACACGTACCTGGACACGGAGATCGCGCCGGTCGGTGACGCCGGCATTCAGTCACAGCTGGCCGGCCGGCAGTGGGCGCAGGGCACCGGCGGCCGACTGACGCTGAAGGTCATCACGCCGGGGACCGCGACGGACGCGCCGTCCGGCACCGTGTCGCTGCCCATGACCGGTGCCCGCGGCGACGCCCGGATCACCAGCCTCCGGGCCGACAACGCGGCCGACTTCGCGGTCACCGGCGACAGCGCGACGGCAGCGCAGGGCGACACCGTGACGATGAACTTCAGCATGGTGAACAACGGCCCGGCGACCATCTTCTACCGCAGCGGCGACACCATCGGAGCCGAGGTCGGCCTGCCGCCCGGCACCCATGTGGTGAGCACGTCCGCCAACTGCCGGCTGGCGACGTACGGCAAGCCGGACGGTCCGTACGACTGCGAGGGGGCCGATATCGTCACCCCTGCCGGCACCGTCGCGCACTTCTCCATGACCTTGCAGGTGGATGAGGTCATCGCGGGCGCGCAGGGCTCGGTCTCGATGGACTGGAGCCCCGACGGCAGTTACCGTCCGCCGTTCGACCCGGACGCGGCGAACGACACCGCCGCACTGACGCTCAACTGATCCGTTCCGTTCCCCTGCCCGGCCGGCCTTCGCGTGCGGAGGCCGGCCGGACCCGTTGCGGCCGGGCGACGGGGTCGGCCCGGTCGGCGGGCGCTGCGGCGAGTTTCAGCCGGGCTCAAGGCCGTGCCCATGAAGAGAAGACTCAGGCGCGGGTCCATATGTGCATCACCCCGAAGTCGGAGGTCGCGTACGTGTACCAGGTGCCGTCGGCCAGGGCCTGGGCGGCGCTCGTCACAGGGAGTGGGTACGTGATCTGCTCGGGGGTCTGCTGTCCTGTCGAGAGCAGCCAGTGGCGACCGACGCCCCACTCCTCGTCGCTCTCGACGGTGCCGGCGATCAGGGTCGTCTCGTCCAGGAAGCCGCCGGCCCAGTCCCAGGCGGGCCAGACTTCGTCGTTCTCCGGTTCGGCTTCCGGATGGCGCGGGACATCGGACTCGACGTCCCACTGCGTGAGGACCGAGCCGTCGGCGGTATCGCGCACCGCGAGCGTGCCCTGGTCATGGGACACGGTCATGAAGCGCTCGCCGGACGGGTTCAGCCCGATCAGCACGAGGTCCTGGCCGTCGAAGTAGTTCACGGCCAGGGTCCGACCGTCCCAGCGCCCCCAGCGCAGGGGCGCCCCGTCCTGACCCTCCCCGATGCTCAGCCCCATCTGCCCCGGGTCCGGATGGGCCAGGTGCTCGCTTCCGGCCGCCGCGGCGCAGGCGTCCACCCGGGCGAGCACCCGACCGTCGTCAGCCGAGACGATCAGCCACTCGTCAATCACCCCGTCCTCCAGCTCACCCTCCGGCAGCGGGCCACGCACATGTGCCCACACCAGCCGGCCGTCCGACGAGAACCCGGCCGAACCGCGCTCCGGATACTTGTGATCGGGCCGGTCGGCATACTCCTCGTACGACTCGTGCATCTCCAGGCAGGCGCCGTACCAACACCCGTGCCGGATCTCCCAGCGCACGGTTCCCGACGGCTCCACCGCCCGTACGGCGTGCACGCCCGCGAAGACCGCGAGACTTCCGTCCGGCGCCACGGCCCACGTCCCCCTCCGCTGCGGCCACGGCGCCGGAAACCTGACCGACGCCTCTTCAGACGTACCGAGCGCGTACGAGTCGTCCAGGGGGACCCAGAGTGCCTCCCGGTCGCCACGCTGCAACAACGCCGTCCGACCAGCCGACCGTGAGATCTCCGGTGCCTGCGCCTTCGAGGCGGACAGCGGCGCGGTCAACGTGGCGACCAGACGGGCGGCGACAGGGGACACGGAACTCTCCGGGGCAGAGCGGATGTCTGTATGCGGCGAACAGTACGACACGGCAATGACATCGCCCGAGGCACCGGCGGGGCCCGCTCCCGGCCGCCCACCACAGCCGACGCATTAGCGCCCTTCACGTTCCGGCACGTTCAACGCATCGCAGGCGTCCCCCTACCGGTCCGGAGATACGCAGCATGGAAGACCGCGGTGGGACACCGGCGTGCTCCGGCACATCACTTCGGCACCGTGTCCTTGCAACTCTCCGAAACCCTCACCACGTCGAAGATGACTCGGAGACTGGTGATCTGCTGGTTCGGGCCCGGCTGGGAGTTGCAGATCTTCCACGCGGCCGGGTCGTCCACCGGACGGCCCTGTCCGCTCGCGTCCTTGAAGGTCATGTCGAGTTCGGAGCTCATCTGCTCGTACGCGCGCCCGGCGTTGCCGCCGATGACATCGGGCATGATGGCGGCGACAGGCTCAGGTGCTGCCGATCGACGCGTTTCGGCGGACCTCGATCCGGTTGTGGTGCTCGCCGCGTCATCCGGCACGGACGACGCGCCGCAGGCGGTGACTGAGGCCAGGAGCGTGGCGACGAGGGCGGGTCTCAGAAGCTCGGTGACGGTCATGCTTCCCCCTGGGCGTGACGGCGGTTCGGAAAATTGTTCACCGTGAGACACGAGGAAGTACCGCCTTCTAGATCAACTCTAAGCCGCCGTCGCCGCGAACCTAGCCGCGCTCGCGTTCCTGGCCTCGGTCGTGGCTTGGGGCGTGGTCACCGTCGTCCGCTCGACAGGCGGCAGCGACGGTAAGGCAGCCGCCCAAGAACCTCGCCAAAGCCCGGGGACACCGCCGCTGACGACTGCCCCTCGCCTCCGGCCCAGCAGTGTCCAGCCCTACTCGGGCAGGGGGAGCAGGCTGCCGCTCCAGCGCTCGTCGTCATCCCCGGCCGCCGTCACGCGGAGCCCGAAGGCGTTCTCCGCCAGGGCCAGCACGCTGTGCAGCGGATCGGACCGGCCGGGGACGAGCCCGAGCGGGCGCATGAACGCGTCGAGCCGCTGCGGGTCCAGGCCGGTAGGTTCGATCGGCTGGAGCGTGTGGAAGTCGACGATGATGTCGCCGTTGACCGCGTACTTGAACCAGTGCATCGGCTTCTCGTTGTAGTGCAGAGCAACGGCCTCGGTCCCCCGCGAGACCTCGGACAGGATCCGCGCGTCCAGCCCGTGGCTGCCGCCCTGTTCCCACGCCCACGTCCACGCACCGTCGGTACCGGTCGTCACCACGGGTTCGTCCTCGTCGTACAGGGCGTCGTCGAAGTCGTCGTACAGATCCATGGGATCGCGCAGCGCCAGGGTGTCCGGATCGATCCCCATACGGGTCAGCAACTCCGTGGGGGACAGGCCCTTGGCGAAGGTCAGCGTGTAGATGGGGATATCGCCGCGGAAATGATCCAGACCACGGCCCGTAGCGCTACTCGTCATGCCCGGGATGCTGTCACGGCCCCTGACACCCCGGCCGAACGCCGGCGGCGGGCTCGGGCAACCGCACTCCCCCGCCGAGCGCCTACCTCGGCCACAGCGACCCGGGGTTCACGCTCCGGGTCTACGCGCACCTCGTTCCTCGACCACAGGGTCGCACCGGTCTCGTCGACCACTGCGGCCCAGTGACGGCCCTCGCCCGCGTCGATACCGAACGATATCCGGGCCCGCTGTTGGCTCACGCGTCCCTCCTGCAGCCGAGTCTTGTGCCGTCGGGCCCGTAGGACACCCCGTCGTCAGCTCCGTAAACAGCGACGCGTTCCGCGTCTTTCGATCAGCGGCCAGGGCGCCTCGAAGGGCCGGACGGCCTTCAGCCAAGCCACGTCGGCAAGCTGCTTTGAAGCCACATCCGGCCTTCCAGGGCCACCGAACAACTTGGGGAGTTGCTTTACCAGTAGCCCGACAGGTACCTTGCACCGCATGGTAGCTCCTGATGAACCACGTTCAGGGATCAGCCAACTCAGGAGGGGCGTACTGCAGTTCTGCGTCCTGGCGCAGCTGCGAGACCGTGAAAAGTACGCCTACGAGCTGGTGCGGGAACTGTGTGACGCGCACGGGCTGGTGACCAGCGAAGGCACGATCTACCCCCTGCTGTCCCGGCTTCGAAAGGACGAGTGGGTCAGCTCTTTCCTGCGCGAGTCCGAAGTCGGGCCGGCGCGCCGCTATTACACGCTGACGTCCGCAGGACGCCAAGCGTTGGAGAAGTTCACGAGCGACTGGGCGCAGTTCCGAACAGCCGTCGACAAACTGCTGGACAATGAGGAGGACCATCGATGACTTCTGAGCGCAAACAGCTCATCGAGGAGTACCTGAAGCGCCTGGACAGCGCCTCGGTGGCCCTTGCGCCGCAGCGTCGTGCGGAGCTCAGAGAAGAGATTCGTGAGCACATCGACGCGGCTACGGACGAGGTGGAGATCCTGGACGCGACTGCCGTACGTGCCATCCTGGGGCGCCTGGGATCTCCGGAGGAGATCGTCTCAGCCGAGCAGGGTCCGGCATCCACGGGCTCTGCGCCCGCGGTCGTCCTTGCCCCTGCCCCAGCGGCTCACCTGACTGAGACACAACAGCCCCCACTGAGCAGCACCAGGAACGAAGGGCCGGAACCGGCCGGTTCCCGGTCGTCGGCGTCATCGAAGGCCAGGCGGCCCGGTAGGAAGATCTTCGTTCTCGGTGCAGCGGCGACGCTCACCATCTGTTTGCTGGCACTGAGCTGGTGGGCCCTGCAGTCGTCCCATCCGAACGACGCCATACACCAGCCCAGCGGGCCAACGGCGACGAGCACCCCGTAACGGCGACACGCTCCGAGAGCCGCAGTCGTTGCAGGCGCTCTCGTCGACACTTTGCACCCCGCCCGATCCACAGGCGGGCTTGCCCAAGCCCCTATGGGCAGACTTGCGGCGCGAAGCCGCACAACTCCGAGCCCTCTTCGGGTGACTTGACGTGACGCCGGCCAGAACGTCAGAACGCTGACGGCTCGCCTGAGGACACTGGTCCCGTGCCCGACGGCCGGGAAACGGCCCGGAGCCAGTGACACGCAACGGGGCCGACGGTCCACGACCGTCGGCCCCATGCGACGTCTCAGCGAGAAACCCGCCCTGACCTGCGCCTACAGCACCGGCAGATTCTTCCGCAGCTCGAACGCGGTCACCTCGGAGCGGTACTCGTGCCACTCCGCCTGCTTGTTGCGCAGGAAGAAGTCGAAGACGTGCTCCCCCAGCGTCTCGGCGACCAGGTCGCTGCGCTGCATCAGCGTCAGTGCCTCGCCGAGGTTCTGCGGCAGGGGCTCGATGCCCATCGCGCGGCGCTCGGCGTCCGTCAGGGCCCAGACGTCGTCCTCGGCGCCCGGCGGGAGTTCGTAGCCCTCCTCGATGCCCTTCAGGCCGGCCGCCAGCAGGACCGCGTAGGCGAGGTACGGGTTGGCGCCCGTGTCGATCGAGCGGACCTCGACCCGGGCCGAACCGGTCTTGCCCGGCTTGTACATCGGGACCCGGACCAGGGCCGAACGGTTGTTGTGGCCCCAGCAGATGTACGACGGCGCCTCGCCGCCGGCGCCCGCGGTGCGCTCGGAGCCGCCCCAGATGCGCTTGTAGGAGTTGACCCACTGGTTGGTGACCGCCGAGATCTCCGCCGCGTGCCGCAGCAGGCCGGCGATGAAGGAGCGGCCGACCTTGGAGAGCTGGTACTCGGCTCCGGACTCGTAGAACGCGTTGCGGTCACCCTCGAAGAGGGACAGGTGCGTGTGCATGCCGGAGCCCGGGTGCTCGGAGAACGGCTTCGGCATGAACGTCGCCTGCACGCCCTGCTCCAGCGCCACCTGCTTCATGACCAGGCGGAACGTCATGATGTTGTCGGCCGTGGACAGCGCATCCGCGTACCGCAGGTCGATCTCCTGCTGACCCGGCGCGCCCTCGTGGTGGGAGAACTCCACGGAGATGCCCATCGACTCCAGCATCGTGATCGCCTGACGGCGGAAGTCCATGCCGATGTTCTGGGGCGTGTGGTCGAAGTAGCCGGAGTTGTCGGCCGGGGTCGGGCGGGTGCCGTCGAGGGGCCGGTCCTTCAGCAGGAAGAACTCGATCTCCGGGTGGGTGTAGAAGGTGAACCCCAGGTCGGAGGTGCGGGCGAGGGCCCGCTTGAGCACATACCTGGGATCCGCGAAGGACGGCGAGCCGTCCGGCATGAGGATGTCGCAGAACATACGGGCCGTGCCCGGGGCCTCGGCCCGCCACGGCAGGACCTGGAACGTCGACGGGTCCGGCTTGGCGATCATGTCGGACTCGTAGACCCGCGCGAATCCCTCGATGGCCGAGCCGTCGAAGCCGATGCCCTCGTCGAAGGCCTGCTCCAGTTCGGCGGGCGCCACCGCCACGGACTTGAGGAAACCCAGCACGTCCGTGAACCACAGGCGTACGAAACGGATGTCGCGCTCCTCCAACGTACGGAGCACGAACTCCTGCTGCTTGTCCATCTTCCGCTTCCCCATCCTTGCTGGTCAGGCCGCCTGCCGGTAGCACGCGAGAGGCGGTCGGGCACCTGAGCATCACACCACAACACCGTTTCGTCCGCGTTGCGGACCTTGATCGACCGGCCGACTCCGGACCGAACACCCCGCATCCCGGCGATGTCCTGCTCTGCCGCCCATCTTGCCTGTTCGTCGGCCCATGTGTAATGGCCGACCCCTTCCCACCGCACCCCACCTTTAATTTGCATCTCAGATGCAACTTTTATTACCGTGTCGAGTGCCCGAGGGGCCGAGCCCTCCCTCCACGAAGGAGTCCCGATGCTGTCCGAACAGTCGGCCGCCACCGTGCGCGCCACCCTCCCCGCCGTCGGCGCCTCCCTCGGGGAGATCACCGAGCGCTTCTACGACGGGCTGTTCACCGCCCATCCGGAACTGCTGCGCGACCTCTTCAACCGCGGCAATCAGGCGGCCGGCACCCAGCGCCAGGCACTGGCCGCCTCGATCGCCGCCTTCGCCGCCCACCTGGTGGAGCACCCGGACGAGCGGCCCGACGTGATGCTGAGCCGCATCGCCCACAAGCACGCGTCCCTCGGTGTGGCACCGGATCAGTACGCGATCGTCCACCAGCACCTCTTCGCCGCCATCGCGAAGGTCCTCGGGGACGCGGTCACCCTCGAGGTCGCGGCCGCCTGGGACGAGGTGTACTGGCTGATGGCGAACGCGCTGATCGCGATCGAGAAGCGGCTGTACGGGGCGAGCGGGCAGACCGGCTGGCGGAGGTGGCGGGTGGCCGGGCGCGTCGAGGAGACCGAGGACGTCGCCACCTTCCAGCTCCGTCCGGCCGACGGCGACCCCGTCCCGGACTTCCGCCCCGGCCAGTACGTCTCCGTCCGCGTCGAGCTCCCCGACGGCGCCCGGCAGATCCGCCAGTACAGCCTCTCCGCCGCGCCCGGCTCACCGCTGCGGCAGTTCAGCGTCAAGCGTGTCCGCGGCGGCGCGGGCCCGGACGGGGAGGTCTCGACCCATCTGCACGCGCACGTACGCGAGGGTGAGGTCCTCGAGCTGTCCGCGCCCTACGGCGACCTGGTCCTGGACGCCACCGAGGCCCCCCTGCTGCTGGCCTCCGCCGGCATCGGCGTGACACCGATGATCGCCATGCTGGAGGAGCTGGCCCGCACCGGCCACGGCTCACCGGTCACCGTCGTGCACGCGGACCGCTCGCCCGCCGCGCACGCCCTGCGCGCCGACCACGAGGGCTTCGCGACCAAGCTGCCTCACGCCGACGTGCACTTCTGGTACGAGGAGGGCGCCCACGAATCCGCCCGCACCGGCCGTGTCGACCTCGCCACGGTGCCGGTCGCACCGGGCACGCGCGCCTACCTGTGCGGTCCGCTGCCCTTCATGCGGTCGGTGCGCACCCAGCTCATCGACAAGGGCGTGGCGCCGGCGGACATCCACTACGAGGTGTTCGGGCCGGACCTCTGGCTCGCCCAGGGCTGACGAAGCCCTCCCCGGGCCGGACGCCCGCGCGGCCGGACCGGCCGCGCGCGGTTCAGGAAGGCCGGGGGGAGATCCCCAGCAGCAACGGTCCCGTCGGGGCGGCCACCACGTCCTCGACCGTCAACGGGTCCAGCGAGGCGAAGAACGCCTCCTGGGCCCGTCGCAGCGCGCCCCGCAGCCGGCACCCGGTGTGCAGGGGGCAGGGCGTGGCGCCCTCGCAGTCGACGACGTCCCCGTCGCCCTCGAAGGCACGGACGACCGCTCCCACCGACGCCGTACGCCCGGCGTCGGTCAGCGCGAGACCGCCGCCACGGCCGCGCCGGGCTTCGAGCAGCCCCATGTGCTGCAGTTCGGCGACGACCTTCGCGGCGTGCGTGTAGGGCACGTCCATGGCCGCCGCGACCTCGCGGGTCGTGGGGTTGGAGCCGCCCGCGACGGCGAGCCTCATCAGGACACGCAGTGCCAGGTCGGTGGAGCGCAACAGCCGCATGCCGCCAGCGTAAATAATGCGCATCCACGCTTCAAATTATCGGCAGAAAGGTCTCTTGTTCGGCCATTCCCGTGCCCGCCGTAGGTGAGGGCTCCCCCGCCCCACTACGATCAGCCGTCCCGAACGTCCCTCCCTCAAAGGACTCCGCATGGGCTCCGCGAACAAGACCGGCTCCTCCGCCGACCGCAGGGCGCGCATAGAGGAGATGCGCCGTGCCGAGCGCGCACGCGAGCGCCGCAACCGGATCGTCACCGTCGCCGCGAGCGTGGTCGTCGTCGCCGGCCTCGCCGTCGGCGGTGTCGTCCTGCTCCAGTCGCAGTCCGGGGACAAGGCCTCCGCGGCGAGCGACGACAAGGGTTCGGGCGGGTTCGTCACCGGTGCGGACGGGGTGAAGACCTGGAAGGGGACGCTGGGCCGCACCCACACCGGCAAGACCGTGTCCTACCCGATGGAGCCCCCGGTCGGCGGCGACCACAATCCGGTCTGGCAGAACTGCAACGGCGACGTCTACACCAAGCCCGTCAACAACATGAACGCGGTGCACTCGCTCGAGCACGGGGCGGTCTGGGTGACGTACAGCAGCAAGGCGCCCAAGGCCGACGTCGACGCGCTGACGGCCAAGGTCAGGAAGACGCCGTACACGCTGATGAGCCCCGTCGAGGACCAGAAGGACCCGATCATGCTCTCGGCCTGGGCCCACCAGCGCACGGTGAAGAGCGCGAGCGACCCGGCCGTCGACGCGTTCTTCGCCCAGTTCGTCCAGGGCTCCCAGACGCCCGAGCCGGGGGCCGCGTGCACCGGTGGGCTGGGGCAATGAGGCACGTCGGCTGGATCACCGGGGCCGCCGCGGCGGCGCTCGTCGCGGCCGGGGCGATCACGTACGCGGTCGCCGAGGACGCCGGGCCCACGGCGAAAGCGCCCACCGTCGGCTCCGCGGACGCGGGCTTCGCCCGGGACATGGCGGTGCACCACCAGCAGGCCGTCGAGATGTCGTACATCGTGCGCGACCGCACTAAGGACGACGAAGTGCGCCGACTCGCCTACGACATCGCGCAGACGCAGGCCAACCAGCGTGGCATGCTGCTGGGTTGGCTCGACCTGTGGGGACTGCCGAAGGTGTCCGCCGATCCGCCGATGACCTGGATGGGCATGGGTGACATGCCCCCCGGCGAGGACGGCGCGCTGATGCCCGGCATGGCGACGAACACCGAGATGAAGAAGCTCGGCACACTGCAGGGCAAGCAGGCCGAGATCCTCTACCTCCAGATGATGACCGACCATCACAGGGGCGGCATCCACATGGCCGAGGGCTGTGTCGCCAAGTGCACGGTGGGCGTGGAGAAGAGGCTCGCGCAGGGCATGGTCGACGCACAGCAGTCGGAGATCGAGCTGATGGCCACGATGCTCAAGGAGCGCGGCGTGAAGCCGCGCGACTGACGGGGCTCTCCGGACGGGGGTCCGGGAGCCCCGGTGGACCTCTCCGCACCTCCCGGTGCCCGCGGCCCCGGCCCGCTCGGGCAGCCTCAACCAGGCCGCAACACGGGGCGGTTCACCGAAACCGCCCCAAACCCCCACGATTCTCTGTCACTTGAGGTCTTCTTGGCCTTTTCATTCCCCTGGCATGAACCGTTCATCGCAAGAGTGGCCTCCATCGTGTGATCCATTCACCGCGCGTTCCACGCGCGGTTCTACGCGGATCGACGACCACGACATGCGAAGAACCGCATCGCAGGGGGTTTTATGAGATCCAACCGCGCCAAGGCGCGCGCCGGCGTGAGCCTGGCAGCGACACTGCCGCTTCTCACCGGCGCACTGGCGCTCGGCATACCCGCGGCCCACGCCGCGGACAACCCCGGCCGTGACGCGCTCGCGGGCACCAGGCCCGTGTGGGCGACGGCCAAGGCGGACAAGGGCGCGACCTCCAACGGCGCCCAGGTCTCCGCCCGCGTGTACCTCGCAGGCCGCGACGCCAAGGGCCTCGCCGCGTACGCGCAGGCCGTGTCGAACCCGGCATCGCCGCTGTACGGCAAGTACCTGAGCGCCAAGCAGACGCAGCAGCGCTTCGGCGCGACCAAGGCCCAGGTGGCCGCGGTGACGTCGTGGCTGAAGGCGGCGGGACTCCAGGTCACCTCCGTCACTGCGCACTACGTCTCCGTCACCGGCGATGTGGCCGCCGCGGAGAAGGCGTTCGGCACCCAGCTGCACAACTACGCGAAGGGCTCGAAGACCTACCGGGCGCCGACGCAGACGGCCTCCGTTCCGGAGAGCCTGAAGGGTGCCGTCCTGACCGTCACCGGTCTGGACAGCGCTCCGCACAAGGCCGGGCACAAGGACGCGCTGCCGCCGCCGGACGCCGTGTTCAAGAACGCCGGGCCGTTCTCCTCGTACTACGGCTCGAACACCGCGAAGACCCTTCCCTCCGCGTACGGCACGAAGATCCCGTACGCCGTCCAGGGCTACACCGGCAAGCAGCTGCGGGCCGCGTACGGCGCCGGGAAGTACACGGGCAAGGGCGTCCGGGTGGCCATCACCGACGCGTACGCCTCGCCGACCATCGCCTTCGACGCGGCCACCTACGCGAAGAAGCACGGTGACGCCGCCTACGGCAGCGGCCAGCTGCACCAGGTGCTGCCGGGCACGTACACGAAGACCGAGGAGTGCGGGGCCGCCGGCTGGTACGGCGAGGAGACCCTCGACGTCGAGGCCGTGCACGCGGTCGCGCCCGCCGCCGACATCACGTACGTGGGCGCCGCCTCCTGCTACGACGACGACCTCCTCGACTCACTCGGCAAGATCGTCGACGGTCACCTGGCCGACATCGTCTCCAACTCCTGGGGCGACATCGAGGCGAACGAGACGCCGGACGTCGCGGCCGCCTACGACCAGGTCTTCCAGTTCGGCGCGGTCGAGGGCATCGGCTTCTACTTCTCCTCCGGCGACAACGGCGACGAGGTCGCCCACACCGGTACGAAGCAGGTCGACACCCCGGCCAACTCGGCCTGGGTGACCGCGGTCGGCGGTACCTCGCTGGCCGTCGGCAAGGGCGACAAGTACCTGTGGGAGACCGGCTGGGGCACGGACAAGGCCAACCTCTCGACCGACGGCAAGAGCTGGGTGGACTTCCCCGGCGCCTACACCTCGGGCGCGGGCGGCGGCACCAGCAAGACGGTCGCGGAGCCCTTCTACCAGAAGGGCGTCGTGCCGGACGCGCTGGCCAAGGCGAACAACGCCACCGGTAACCGCGTCGTCCCGGACATCGCGGCGATCGCCGACCCCAATACCGGCTTCAAGGTCGGCCAGACGCAGACCTTCCCGGACGGGTCGCAGCAGTACAGCGAGTACCGGATCGGCGGCACCTCGCTCGCCGCGCCCGTGATCGCGGCCGTGCAGGCGCTGTCCCAGGAGGCCGGCGGCGGCAAGGCGATCGGCTTCGCCAACCCGGCGATCTACGCCAAGAACGGGTCGAAGGTGTACCACGACGTCACTGACAACCCGACGGGTTCCGGTCTCGCCGTGGCGCGTGTCGACTTCGTCAACGGCTTCGATGCCGCGGACGGCGTCGCCACCTCGGTCCGCAGCCTCGGCAAGGACAGCTCGCTGAGCGCCGTGAAGGGCTACGACGACGTGACCGGTGTGGGCTCGCCCGCTTCCGGCTACGTCAACTCGTGGCGCCGCCACTGACCGGCGGCCTCACGCGGTCCCGCGTCGCGCCCGTCCTCCCTCACCGGAGGGCGGGCGCGCGTGCGTCCGGGCGTTCGTGCCGGCGCCCGGAGGACCCGGAGATGACCGTTACGCCGTCGGCGGCCCGGCGCGCCTGCCACGTGGGGCGCCCCACACCCCCATTGTGTCGCTCTGACGATTACTGGCGTCTAGACTGAGCCCGTGCCTCAACTACGCCTCGCCCTGAATCAGATCGACTCGACCGTCGGTGATCTCGCCGCAAACGCCGAGGCGATCCTCCGTTGGACCCGGCACTCCGCCGAGCAGGGAGCGCATCTGGTGGCGTTCCCGGAGATGGCGCTGACCGGGTATCCCGTCGAGGACCTCGCCCTGCGGTCCTCCTTCGTCGAGGCCTCCCGCGCCGCCCTGAGGGACCTCGCCGCGCGCCTCGCCGCCGAGGGCTTCGGCGAGCTGCCGGTGCTCGTCGGCTACCTCGACCGCTCGGAGACCGCCCAGCCGAAATACGGGCAGCCGGCCGGGGCCCCGCAGAACGCGGCGGCGGTACTGCACCGGGGCGAGGTGGCGCTCACCTTCGCCAAGCACCATCTGCCGAACTACGGCGTCTTCGACGAGTTCCGCTACTTCGTGCCCGGCGACACCATGCCGGTCGTGCGGCTGCACGGTGTCGACATCGCGCTCGCCATCTGCGAGGACCTGTGGCAGGACGGTGGCCGTGTACCGGCCGCGCGGTCCGCGGGGGCGGGCCTGCTGCTGTCGATCAACGCCTCGCCGTACGAGCGCGACAAGGACGACACCCGGCTGGAGCTGGTGCGCAAGCGGGCGCAGGAGGCCGGCTGCACCACCGCCTACCTGGCCATGATCGGCGGTCAGGACGAGCTGGTCTTCGACGGGGACTCGATCGTCGTCGCCCCCGACGGCGAGGTGCTCGCGCGTGCGCCGCAGTTCGCCGAGGGATGTGTGGTCATGGACCTCGACCTGCCGCGGGCGGACCCGGACGCGCCGGCGGGCGTGGTGGACGACGGTCTGCGCATCGACCGGCTGGTGCTGTCCGAGGAGCCGCTGCCGGCCTACGAGCCGGAGCTGACAGGCGGATACGCGGAGCGCCTCGACGACGCGGAGGAGGTCTACTCGGCCCTGGTCGTGGGTCTGCGGGCGTACGTGAAGAAGAACGGCTTCCGGTCCGTGCTCATCGGTCTGTCCGGCGGTATCGACTCGGCGCTGGTCGCGGCGATCGCGTGCGACGCGATCGGCGCGGAGAACGTGTACGGCGTGTCGATGCCGTCGAAGTACTCCTCCGAGCACTCGAGGAGCGACGCGGCGCAGCTGGCACGGCGGACGGGCCTGCACTTCCGCACCGTCGCCATCGAGCCGATGTTCGCCGCCTACATGGACGCACTGGGCCTGACCGGGCTGGCGGAGGAGAACCTCCAGTCCCGGCTGCGCGGGACGCTGCTGATGGCGATCTCCAACCAGGAGGGCCACATCGTGCTGGCACCCGGCAACAAGTCGGAGCTGGCGGTGGGCTACTCGACGCTGTACGGCGACTCGGTGGGCGCGTACGGTCCGATCAAGGACGTGTACAAGACGTCGATCTTCCAGCTGGCGCGGTGGCGCAACCGCGCGGCGCAGGAGCGGGGGCAGACGCCGCCCATCCCGGAGAACTCGATCACGAAGCCGCCGAGCGCGGAGCTGCGCCCCGGCCAGGTCGACACCGACTCGCTGCCCGACTACCCGGTGCTGGACGCGATCCTCGACCTGTACGTGGACCGGGACAAGGGCGCGGACGTGATCGTCGCGGCGGGCTTCGAGCGCGAACTGGTGGTGAGGACCCTGCGCATGGTCGACACCGCGGAGTACAAGCGCCGCCAGTACCCGCCGGGCACGAAGATCTCGGCGAAGGGCTTCGGCAAGGACCGCCGCCTGCCGATCACGAACCGTTGGCGCGAACACGCATGACACCCTCGGGGGCGCCGTCGGTCCGACGGCGCCCCCGGGTTGCCGCGCCGCCCCGGTGAGGACGCCGGGTGAGGCTCCGCCGCCCGCCACGGCGGGAACTCCAGGGGGCGGTCGGACCCGCCGGCGAGGCGAGGAGCGAAGCGCCCCGGGTGGAGGGCTTCGGGCGGACCGCCGTGTCAGCCGTGCACGGTCTCCGCGTGCTCCGGGACATGCGTCGCGATCACACGTTCCCGGCCGCTCAGCGGGCCCCGTCGCCGGTCAACCGCGTGGGCGACCCCCGCCACGGCCAGTCCCAGGACCGCCAGGGCCGCGCCCGCGAGGGCCGGGGACGTGACGCCGAAGCCCGCCGCGAGGGCGAGGCCGCCGATCCAGGCACCGCCCGCGTTCGCCAGGTTGAAGGCCGCCTGGTTCGCCGAGGACGCGAGGGAGGGGCCCGCGGACGCCTTCTCCATCACCATCAGCTGCAGCGGTGAGCCCGTGATGAAGGCCGCCGTGCCGAGCAGCGTCACCGCCAGGGCGGCGCTCCACTGGGCACCCATGAGCAGCGGGAACAGCAACAGGACGACGACCATCGAGGTCAGGCCGCCGAACAGGGTGCCCAGCAGCGAGTGGTCCGAGAGCCGGCCGCCCACCAGATTGCCGATGGTCGCGCCGACGCCGAACAGGGCCAGCAGCAGGGTGACACTGGCGTCGGCGTAGCCCGCGGCGTCCGTCAGCATCGGTGTCACATAGCTGTAGGCCGAGAACAGCGCGCCGAAGCCCGCCACCGTTGTGCCCAGGGCCAGCCAGACCGGCAGGGAGCGCAGGGCCACCAGTTCGCCCCTCAGGCCGCCGGACGGGGCGTGGGTGTGGTCCTTGGGGATCAGCAGGAACAGCGACGCGATCGCCGCCGCGCCGATCACGCTCACCCCCAGGAACGTGGCCCGCCACCCGAGGTCCTGGCCCATCAGGGTGGCCACCGGCACACCCGCGATGTTGGCGACCGTCAGCCCGAGGAACATCAGGGAGACCGAGCGGGCCTTGCGTTCCGGCGCCACCAGGTTCGTGGCGACCACCGCCCCGACGCCGAAGAACGCACCGTGCGGGAGACCGCTCAGGAAGCGCGCGGCCAGCAGCCAGTGGTAGTCGGGGGCGAGCGCGGACAGCGCGTTGCCGAGGACGAACAGCACCATCAGACCGATGAGGACGGTGCGGCGGGACATACGGGCAGTGACCGCGGCGAGCAGCGGCGCGCCGATCACCACACCCAGCGCGTACGCGGACACCAGGTGCCCGGCGGCGGGGATGGATATGCGCAGGTCGTCCGCGACGTCGGGCAGCAGGCCCATCATCACGAACTCGGTCGTACCGATGCCGAAGGCGCCCACGGCGAGGGCGAGCAGGGCCAGGGGCATGAAGGGCCTTTGCCTTTCAGGAGCAGGGTTCCGTCACCTTATATGTTCAAGTACGGAACAAAGCATGCCAGGCCCAGTATTCCGCCAGGTTACGGCGTGGTGACCTTCACACGCGCCGCGATGGGCAGATGATCGCTGCTCGTCCGCGGCAGGGTCCACGAGCTCGTCGGTTCCACGCCCCTGACCATGATCTGGTCGATCCGCGCCATCGGGAACGACGCCGGCCAGCTGAAGCCGAACCCGCTGCCCGCCGCACCCTGCGTGGACCGCATCTGCGAGGTCACGGCGTTGAGCGAACGGTCGTTCATGGTGCCGTTGAGGTCGCCCAGCAGGATCACCTTGTCCAGCTTCTCGTCGGAAATGGCCTCACCGAGCGCGTCCGCACTGGTGTCCCGCTCCCGCGCGGTGAATCCGGCCGCCAGCTTCACCCGCACCGAGGGCATGTGGGCGACATAGACGGCGACCCGGCCCTCCGGCGTGTTCACCGTGGCCCGCATCGCCCGTGTCCAGCCGAGCTTGATGTCCACGGGCGCGATCCCGGTCAGCGGGTACTTGCTCCACAGGCCGACCGTGCCCTGCACCGAGTGGTACTTGTACGTCGACGCCAGCGCCTGCTCGTACACCGGCACCTCGGACGCCTTCAGCTCCTCCAGGGCCAGCACGTCCGCGCCGGAGGCCGCCACGTCACGCGCCGTGCCGTGCGGATCGGGGTTGTCCGCGTTGACGTTGTGCGTGGCGACGGTCAGATCGCCGCCGGCGCCGGTCTTGTCGCCGAACAGACCGCCGAAGAGGTTCAGCCACACGACGACGGGCAGCACCAGGGCGACCAGCGCGGTCGCCGACTTGCGCACCAGCCCGAGAATCAGCAGCAACGGGATGAGGACCACGCCGAGCCAGGGCAGGAACGTCTCGGAGAGACTGCCGAGATTTCCTATGGCGTTGGGGATCCGTGCGTGCATCACCATCACGAGCGCGAGGACGATCGCGAGAGCGGCCAGCACGATCCCGCGACGCCAGATGCCGCGGTCGTCGCGCAGGACGTGGTACAGGTGCCGGAACCGGGACCCTCTGCGGTCCGGCCCCGTGCCGCCGCTGCCCGCCTCCGTCGTGTACGCCTGCGCCATACGTCGCCTCACACCTTGCCGTGCACACCGTCGTCCCCGCGGTTATGACCCTAGGGGATGATCGGCCCCGTTCCCTGCCGCACCCGGGCGGCCGTTCGCGGACGAGGACGGCGAAGTCGGCGTGAGAGGTTCCGGATGAGGGCACGAGTAGGGGCTTCTGTGACGAAACCCGGACACTACGACGGGGAACTGACGGGCCGTAGTCCTTCCATGACCGTGTCGACTATCTGCTCGGCGAGGCCCTCCTCCAGCTTGGCCTCCGGGCGCAGCAGGGAGCGCACGAGCATGGGTCCGACGAGGATGTCGTTCATCAGCTCGATGTCGAGGTCGTCACGCAGTTCGCCGTTCGCCTGCCCGCGGCGCAGGACCTCCAGCCCGAGCCGCCGTCTCGGGGCGACGACGGTCGCGTGGTAGGCGGACCAGATCTTGGGGCTGGTCTTCATCTGCGCGTACACGTTGTGCAGGATCGCCGAGGAGCGACTGGCGAGCCCGCGCTGCCGCAGCGACTCGAGCAGCACGACGAGGTCGTCACGCATCGAGGTGCCGGGCAGCTCGGGGTCCGGGGGCTCGGTGGACCGCATGACGTCGACGAAGAGGTCCTCCTTGTCGCTCCACCGACGGTAGATGGTGGCCTTGCCGACGCCGGCGGTACGGGCGATGCGCTCTATGGAGAGGTCCGCGAGGGGCACACCCTCCTCGATGAGCTTCATCACCCCCTCGACGATGGCCCGTTCGACGGCCTCGCTGCGGGGGCGTCCCCGCACGGGGCAGTCCTGCTGGGTCCGGCTCTCCGCGAGGCTCACATTCGGCTCCGTCCTTGCTGCGCTGGGATGATTCTCCCCGGTGTACGCATGATCGGGCACTCGGCTCCCCGAGTGCCCGGACATGACGTGCCGTCAGTGGTCGGCGGCCACCAACTCCGGCTCCTCCTTGCCGCTCTGCGGAACGGGCGCCTTGCCGGGCAGGAACAGTGCCACGACGATCACGCCGAGCACCGCCACGCCCGCGCCGCACAGCGCCGTCACATGCATCGCGTGCAGGAACGCGTCGTTGGCCGGCGAGACGAGGGCCTTGCCGTTCGGGCCGAGCTTCGCGGCCACACCGAGCGTCGCCTCGATCGACTCGCCCGCGGTGTGCCGGACGCCCGCCGGGAGGAGCGCGAGCTTGTCCTGGATCCCGTCGCGGTACGTGGCCGACAGGACCGAGCCGAGGACCGCGATGCCGAGCGCACCGCCGACCTGGCGGAAGGTGTTGCTGAGCGCGGACGCGGAGCCCGCCTTCTCGCGGGGCAGCGCCTGCATGATGACGACGCTGGTCGGCGTCATGATGTGCGCCATGCCGGTGCCCATGAGGAAGAAGATGACCTCGAGGATCCAGATCGGCGTGTCCGCCTGCAGGGTGGCGAACGCGGCCAGCATCGCGGCGATGATCACCATGCCGCCCGTGGTCGTGGCCCTGTTGCCGAACCGGTCGACCAGCAGCCGGGCGCGCGGCGCGAAGATCATCTGTGCGGCGGCCAGCGGCAGCATCAGCAGGCCCGTCTGCAGCGGCGAGTAGCCCCGCACGCTCTGGGTGTAGAAGACGGAGAAGAAGGTCACGCCCATCAGGGCGAAGAAGACCAGTGCGATCGCCGCGATGGCGGCGGAGAAGACCTTGTTCTTGAAGTAGGTGACGTCGATGGACGGGTGGTCGCTGCGCTTCTCGAAGACCACGAAGAGCGCGAGGACGGCGACACCGGCGGCTATGGTCGCGAGCACCGTGATGTCGGTGAAGTCGGCGAGCTGGCCGCCCTTGATGATGCCGTAGACGAGCAGGACCAGGCCGACGACGGACAGGACGACGCCCACCGGGTCGATGCGGCCGGGGCTGGGGTCGCGGGAGTCGGGGACGAGCCAGATCATCAGGGCCAGGGCGATGACCACGATCGGCACGTTGATGAGGAAGACGGAGCCCCACCAGAAGTGGGCGAGGAGCAGACCACCGGTGATCGGGCCTATCGCGATGGCGAGGCCGACACCGCCCGCCCAGATGCCGATGGCCTTGGGCTGCTCGTCACGCTCGAACACGTTCATGAGGACGGCGAGCGTGGCGGGCATGACGAAGGCCGCGCCGAGGCCCATGAGCGCGCGGAAGACGATGAGCTGAGCGGGCGAACCGGACTCGGCGGCGAGCGCCGACCCCGCACCGAACACGGCCAGACCGGCCAGCAGCATCTTCTTGCGCCCCAGGCGGTCACCCAGCAGACCCGCGGTGAACAGCAGCCCGGCGAAGACCAGGGTGTAGGCGTTGATGGCCCACTCGAGCTCGCTCTGGGTGGCGCCCAGACCGGTCGGCGCCGGAGTGGAGATCGTCTTGATGGCGACGTTCAGGATGGAGTTGTCGAGCACCACGATGAGCAGGCTGAGCATCAGCACGCCGAGAATCGCCCACCGGCGGCGGTGCACCGCCTCGGGCACACGCCGTTCCGCAGGGGCAGCAGGGGTAGTCATGGCAGAGAGCGTAGGGGAATTTCGATACGGAACGGTCTCGTATCTAAAGACTTTACGGAGACCTTAGAAAGAGACCTAGGTCCCGAGTCCGAGCACCCCCTCCCAGGCCCCACGCACACCGTGCGTTCCGGGCCCCGAACGGGTCCTTCCGGGACGCGGACGCCGTCGGCCGGCGGGGCCGGCCGGTGCCGCGCGGGGTGAGCCACCTCGCGCGCCCCGCACTAGCCGGGCGTGGCACGAGGTGCCACCATGGGGGTGGTCCGGGGACGCCGTCAGGGCGCCTCGAGATGACAGAAGGAGCGTTGCGATGACGCAGCTCACGGCTGCCCAGGGGCAGCCCGCTCAGGGTGCGCTCAAGGCCTCCGACAGCAGCAAGGCGCTGTACGGAGGAAAGAGCACCCGCCGCATCACCGTCCGGGACATCTCCGCCGCCAAGGAGCGCGGCGAGAAGTGGCCCATGCTCACCGCCTACGACGCGATGACGGCGTCCGTGTTCGACGAGGCCGGTATCCCCGTGATGCTCGTCGGCGACTCCGCGGGCAACTGCCACCTCGGGTACGAGACGACGGTCCCCGTCACCCTGGACGAGATGACCATGCTGTCGGCCGCGGTGGTACGGGGCACCAAGCGCGCCCTGATCGTCGGCGACCTGCCCTTCGGCTCGTACCAGGAGGGCCCGGTGCAGGCGCTGCGCTCGGCCACCCGCCTGGTGAAGGAGGCCGGCGTCGGCGCGGTGAAGCTGGAGGGCGGCGAGCGCTCGCACGGCCAGATCGAACTGCTCGTGCAGTCCGGCATCCCCGTCATGGCGCACATCGGGCTGACCCCGCAGTCCGTCAACGCCATGGGCTACCGGGTGCAGGGCCGCGGCGAGGAGGCCGCCGCTCAACTGATGCGGGACGCCAAGGCGGTGCAGGACGCCGGCGCGTTCGCCGTCGTGCTCGAGCTGGTCCCGGCGGAGCTGGCCGCGGAGGTCACCCGCGCGCTGCACATCCCGACGGTCGGCATCGGGGCCGGACCCGACACCGACGCACAGGTCCTGGTGTGGACCGACATGCTGGGACTGACCGGCGGGCGGGTGCCGAAGTTCGTCAAGCAGTACGCGGACCTGCGCCAGGTGATGGGCGACGCGGCGAAGGCGTTCGCACAGGACGTCATCGGCGGAACGTTCCCGCTCGACGAGCACTCGGTGCACTGAGACACCGCCGGTTGCGGTGATCGACCTGCTGCGGACCGTTTTCAGGCCGGTCACGCAGTTCCCGCGCCCCTCACGGGGCGCCCGACAGCCCGCCGATCTTCCCCCGTCGGCGGGCTGTCGGCGTCCTGTGGGTGAAGCGGCGGCGGCTGTCGGCGGCCTGTAGGCGGTTTGTCGGTGCCTGCTGGCACCGTGGTCCGCATGACACGAATCGACAACAAGCCCAGCGACGCCGCACCGGACGCGGCCGTCACCGTACGGGGGCTGGTCAAGCACTACGGCGAGACCAGGGCACTGGACGGTGTCGATCTCGATGTGCGCGAGGGCACCGTCCTCGGCGTGCTCGGTCCGAACGGCGCGGGCAAGACCACCCTGGTCCGCTGCCTGTCCACCCTCATCACCCCCGACTCCGGCCATGCCACGGTCGCCGGCTTCGACGTCGTCCGGCAGCCGCGGCAGACGCGGCGCGTGATCGGCCTCACCGGCCAGTACGCCTCGGTCGACGAGAAGCTCTCCGGCTTCGAGAATCTGTACATGATCGGCCGGCTCCTCGATCTGCCCCGCAAGGAGGCCCGGGCCCGTGCGGACGGTCTCCTGGAGCGGTTCTCCCTCACGGAGGCGGCCAAGCGCCCGGCCTCCACGTACTCCGGCGGTATGCGGCGCCGGCTGGACCTCGCCGCCTCCATGATCGGCCACCCGGCCGTCCTCTATCTCGACGAGCCGACCACCGGTCTCGACCCGCGCACCCGCAACGAGGTGTGGACCGAGGTCAAGCGGATGGTCGCCGAGGGCGCCACCGTGCTGCTCACCACCCAGTACATGGAGGAGGCCGAGCAGCTGGCCTCCGAGCTGACCGTCATGGACCGCGGCAAGGTCATCGCCGGCGGCCGCATCGACGAGCTGAAGGCCCGGGTCGGCGGCCGTACGCTGCGCATCCGCCCGGCCGACCCCGGCGAACTGCACCCGACCGCCACGGCGCTCGACGAGTTCGGCCTCACCGGTCCCGGCCGCGCGACCGTGGACACCGAGAGCGGCACCGTCCTCGTCCCCGTCCTCAGCGACGAACAGCTGACCGCGGTCGTCGGCGCGGTCACCGCCCGCGGCATCACGCTCGCCGGCATCACCACCGAACTGCCCAGCCTGGACGAGGTGTTCTTGTCGCTCACCGGCCACAAGGCCAGTGCCCCGCAGGACGCGTCCAACGCCCTTGAAGAGGTCGCCGTATGAGCTCCGCCACCCTGACCGCCCCCGCCGCCCAGGTCTCCGAGGGCCGGATCGGGCTGCGCGCCAACCTCCGCCACATCGGCGCCCTGGTCCGGCGCAATCTGCTGTGGATCCGGCAGGACCCGGAGTCGATGTTCGACGCGGTGCTGATGCCGATCGTCTTCACCCTGCTGTTCGTGTTCGTCTTCGGCGGCGCGATCGCGGGCACCCAGAACCGTGACGCCTATGTCAACTACGTGGTCCCCGGCCTGATGGCGATGATGGGCATGAACATCGCCATGGGGGTCGGGACCGGCTTCAACCAGGACTTCCAGACGGGCGTGATGGACCGCTTCCGGTCCCTGCCCATCGCCCGCTTCTCCGTGCTGATCGCCAAGATCACGGTGGAGATCGGCCGCATGCTGGTCGCCACCGCGGTGCTCCTCACGGTCGGTTTCGTCCTCGGCCTGTCCGTGGCGAACGTGCCGGGGCTGTTCGCCGCCATCGGTCTGTCGATGGTGTTCGGCTTCGGCATCATGTGGATCTTCCTCACCATGGGCGTCGTGATGAAGAACGCCCAGGCCATCCAAGCGATGGGGTTCCTCGTGCTGATGCCTCTGCAGTTCGGATCGTCCATCTTCGCGCCCACGAACACCATGCCCGGCTGGCTCCAGGCCTTCACCGACTACAACCCGCTTTCCTCGCTGGCGGACGCCGCCCGCGGCCTGATGAACGGTGGACAGCCCATCGGCCACGACGTGATGGTGACGGTGCTCTGGTCGGTCGTCCTGACGGCGGTCATGGCCCCGATCGCCATCCGCAAGTTCACCACCAAGGCCTGACGCCCCCGGCACGACGGCAGGACCGCGTCACACCAGGGTGACGACCTCCTCATAGGGGAGGCCGTCACCCTCCGTGTATGCCGCCTCGTACGCCGCGTCGCCCAGCAGCGCCCGCACGCGCGCCTCCGCCTCGGCGCGGATCTCACGCTCCGACGGGGCCCGGAAGTGACCGGGGGGCAGCAGCCGGTCGGCGGCGCCCAGGCACCGGGCCGCGTCCAGGACGCGTGTCCCGCCGTCGACTTCGGCGAGCACGATCGCCGCGATGCACAGATGCACGGACGGCAGGTGCGGCGCGACCACCCGGGTCATCCGGTCCGATGCCCGCTCGAGAGCGGTGCGCACCTTGCCCGCGGCGTCCTCGTACCGCTCCTCGACCGTGTCCAGCCAGGCCTCCAGGCCGAGCACGATGCTGTCGAAGAGCACGAAGGTGACGGCTCCGAAGTCCCGTCGCAGCAGCTCGAGTTGCTCGCGGGCCTCGGTGACCCGCGCGGTGCGGCCGAGCCACATCGTCAGGAAGAGCCGGGCGGCCGGCATGGCGTCGTTGGACGAGCCGTGGCCGTCCTCGACGACCCGGCGCAGCAGCCGCTCGCCCCGCTCGGTCTCCCCCGCGTCCAGCAGCACGCTGCCCAGACGGGCGTCGAGGACGGCCATCTGGGAGTGGGCGCCGAGCTGTTCGGCGTACGCTCGGGCGGCCTCGAAGTCGGCGGCGGCGAGCAGGAAGTCGCCGCGGCGTTCGTGGGCCTCACCGCGGGCGGACAGGGCCTCGGCGGCGCCCCAGGCGTCGTCGATCCGGCGGAAGATCTCCAGTGCCTCGTCGGCGTCCCGGGTCGCGTCCCCCGCCCAGGTACTGCGGTTGGCGAGGACGTTGGCCCGCATCTGGAGGGTCTGGCCCAGCTCCCAGGTGTAGCCGAGCTCGCGGCAGGTGCGCACGGACTCGTCGATGACCGCCCGCATACGGTCGAGGTCGGCGGTGAACAGGATGGCGAAGAACCAGAGGAATCCGGGCATCCGGCAGGTCTGCGGCTGACCCGGCCGGTAGGTCTCGCTGATGACTCTCAGCTTCTCCTTCGCCTGCATCGTCTCCCACGCCCTGTGGTCCATGTCCATGCAGGCGAGGTGGACGAGATGCGCACCGCGCCGGGCCTCCGCCAGGATCTCCGGGCGCATGGGCGGCGGGTTGTCGGTGCACGTCTCGGCGATGTCGGGCACCGGGCGCGCGGGCGCCGTGAAGGGGTCGGGGCCCATGGCGATGACGGCGGTGGACCAGGTGCGGGCCTCGGTGCGCTGATCGTGCATCTGCCAGTACCAGGACAGGGACAGGAGCAGGCAGAGCGCCTCGTGCTCGTCGCGGGTCGCGACGGCGCGGCGCAGGGCGGTGCGCAGATTCTCGTACTCCAGCTCCAGCCGCTCGATCGCGGCGCGCTGACCGGACGCGCGCAGCAGCGGATCGGTGGTGCGGGCCAGTTCGCGGTAGTACGTGAGATGGGCGCGCTCGGCGTCGGCCCGCTCGCCGGACTCGTCGAGCCGCTCGCCCGCGTACTCGGCGACGGTCTCCAGCAGCCGGTACCGCATCTCCCCGCCGCCCGAGGGCGCCGCCACCACCAGGGACTTGTCGACGAGGGAACCGAGCACCTCCAGCGCGGCGGGCCCGCACACGGCCTCGGCCGCGGTGAGGTCGCAGCCGCCGGAGAAGACGGACAGCCGGCGCAGCACCGTGCGCTCGTGCCGGTCGAGGAGATCCCAGGACCAGTCGACGACGGCCCGCAGGGTCTGCTGCCGCGGCAGCACGGTGCGGCTGCCGGAGGTGAGCAACCGGAAGCGGTCGTCGAGCCGGTCGGCGATCTGTCGCGGCGACAGCATCCGCAGCCGGGCGGCCGCCAGTTCGATGGCGAGCGGCAGGCCGTCCAGGCGCCGGCAGATCTCGGCCGTGGCCTCGGGGTCGTCCTCGACACGGAAGTCCGGCCGGGCGGCGGCGCCGCGGTCGGCGAGCAGCTCCAGCGCGTACGGCTGAGGCAGCGGTTCGACCGGCCGCAGGGACTCCCCCGGCACGCCGAGGGGTTCCCGGCTGGTGGCGAGCACCGTCAACCCCGGGCAGTGCTGGAGGAGGTGCTCGACGAGCCGGGCGGCGGCGTCCACGACGTGCTCGCAGTTGTCGAGGATGAGCAGCATGCGCCGCCGCGCGCAGTGCTCGGCGAGCCGGACGAGGGGGTCGTCGTGGCGTTCGGCGACGGCACGCATTTCCTCGGCGCCGGCGCCCCGCAGCACGGTCTCGCGCGCCCCGACCGCGGTGAGCACGGCCTCGGGCACGGCCTGGGGGTCGTCCACCGGCGCGAGCTCCGCCAGCCACACCCCGTCCGGCGCCAGATGCGTCACCGCCTCGGCGGCCTCCTGCGACAGCCGGGTCTTCCCGGCTCCGCCGGGCCCCAGCAGCGTGACGAGCCGGGCGGCGGCGAGGTCCGCCCGCAGGGTGTTGATGTCCGCGTCCCGCCCGACGAAGGAGGTGAGGCGGGCACGGAGGTTGCCGGGGGGCGCGGGTGCCGGAAGGGCGCCCTCGGGTGCGGGCGCGCGGGGGTGCGGCGGGGCGTGGGACGGCGCCGCGTCCGGGGCCCGCAGCAAGTCCCCGTGCAGCGACCGCAGTTCCGGCCCGGGGTCGGAGCCCAGCCGGTCCGCGAGCAGCTGCCGTACGTCCTCGTAGGCGGCCAGGGCCTCGGCCGGACGGCCCGCGTCGCGCAGGGCGCGCAGACGCAGCGCCTGGAGCGGCTCGTCCAGGGGATGGAGGTCGCACAGAGCGGTCAGCTCGGGCAGGTACTGCTCGCCGTGCCCGAGGGCGAGGGCGGCGGTCAGACGGGCGCGGCGCACATCGAGGCGGCGGGTCTCCCAGCGGGCCGCCTCGGCCGTGCGGTCCGGGAGGTCGGCGAGGGCGGGCCCGTGCCACAGGGCGAGGGCGTCGTCGAGGACGGCCGCCGCCTTCGCGGGGTCGCCGTCGGCCAGGGCGGCCATGCCCTCCGTGGCGAGCCGCTCGAAGCGGTGCAGGTCGACGTCGTCCGGAGCAGCGGCCAGCCGGTAGCCGCCGTCCACCGACTCCACCGTGTCCGCCCCGAGCGTCCGCCGTAGCCGCCCCACCAGCGCCTGCAGGGCGCCGCCGGCATCGGCGGGCGGATCGTCGTCCCACACCTCGTCGACGAGGAGGGCGGCGGGTGCGGCCCGGCCGGGTCGCAGGGCGAGAACGGTCAGCAGTGCACGCAGCCGTGCCCCGCCGACCGGGACGGGGCTGCCGTCGGCGCGGAGTGCCTGGGTGGTGCCGAGAATGCGATAGCGCACGGGGTCCATTGTCTCTGGGGCCGACGGTGGGCCGCCTCCGGGTTTCGGACTCGCGTGGAACAGGGTGCAGCCCAGGACGGGTGGGCTCCTTGTGGGCCGGGAACGCGCGCGCTCATGGGCACGTCCGCGGCGCCGTGCGCGGACTCTCCCCGGCAGGCCGGCGCTCGTCGTGACCGCCGGCTCGGCGACAGCCCGTCCTCGGGCAGGAACCCGGAGCAGGCCACGAGACGTTTCTCCCTCGTCACCGGTACGGTCGACCCGCCAGCGCTGTCACTGACGCACCCAGGAGTCCCATGACCACCGCCGCAACCCGCCACAGCGACCGAAGGGTCAGCCCCGTCTTCGTCGGGATCCTGGCCGTGACGGCGGTCACCGGATGGGCCACCTGGAGCGGCTTCGCCGAGCAGCCCGGGGTGGCCGTCTTCCTGTTCGTGACGGCCGCCTGGATCGTGTCGCTGTGCCTGCACGAGTACGCGCACGCCCGCACCGCCCTGCACAGCGGCGACATCTCGGTCGGCGCGAAGGGCTATCTCACACTCAACCCGCTGAAGTACACGCACGCCCTGCTGAGCATCGTGCTGCCGGTGATCTTCGTGATCATGGGCGGAATCGGCCTGCCGGGCGGTGCGGTGTTCATCGAGCGCGGCCGTATCCGGGGGCGCTGGCGGCACAGCCTGATCTCCGCGGCCGGCCCGCTGACGAACGTGCTGTTCGCCCTCGTGTGCACCGCCCCGTTCTGGCTGCACGCCCTGGACGGTGTGCCGCAGGACTTCCGGTTCGCCCTGGCCTTCCTCGCGCTGCTCCAGGTGACGGCCGCGATCCTGAACTTCCTGCCGGTGCCGGGCCTGGACGGCTACGGGGTGATCGAGCCCTGGCTGTCGTACAACGTCAAGCGGCAGGTGGAACCCTTCGCCCCGTTCGGCCTGTTGTTCGTGTTCGCGCTGCTGTGGGTCCCGTCGGTCAACAACGTCTTCTTCGACGCGATCGACTCGATCCTGAACGGCATGGGCATCGACGACTTCGACCGCTACTGCGGCCAGGAGCTCTACCGGTTCTGGCAGGGCACCAACGATTTCTGCCAGGTCACTCGCTGACCGAGCGGCTCCGGGCGCCCTTGCCGCGCCGCAGGTAGTACCAGGCCATGTTGGACGACAGCCCCGCGAGCAGCACCCAGACGATCCCGAGCCAGCTGCCCTTGGCGAAGGCGACGACGGCCGCGGCGATCGACAGGACGCACACGGCGATGGTGTAGAGGGCGAGGCGGGGCATGGGGGTCGGCTCCTGACGGACGGCGGTCGTACGGCGTCCAGTGTCCCCCATGCCCCTGCGCCGGCTACACGTCGGTCACCCTCAGGCCCGCGTGCGCCTTGTACCGCCGGTTGACGGAGATCAGGTTCGCCACCAGGGCCTCGACCTGGTGGGCGTTGCGCAGCCGGCCCGCGAAGATCCCGCGCATGCCGGGGATGCGTCCGGCGAGGGCCTGGACGATCTCCACATCGGCGCGCTCCTCGCCGAGGACCATGACGTCGGTGTCGATCTGCTCGACCTCGGGGTCCTCCAGGAGCACGGCGGACAGATGGTGGAAGGCGGCGGTGACCCGCGAGTCCGGCAGCAGCGCGGCGGCCTGCTCGGCGGCGCTGCCCTCCTCCGGCTTGAGCGCGTACGCGCCCTTCTTGTCGAAGCCGAGCGGGTTGACGCAGTCGACGACGAGCTTGCCTGCCAGCACCTCGCGCAGGGACTCGAGCGTCTTCCCGTGGCCCTCCCAGGGCACGGCGACGATCACGATATCGCTGCGCCGGGATGCCTCGGCGTTGTCGGCGCCCTCGACGCCGTGGCCGATCTCCTCGGCGGCGGCCTGCGCGCGCTCCTCGGCACGCGAGCCGATGATCACCTGCTGGCCGGCCCTGGCGAGCCGGTAGGCGAGGCCCTTGCCCTGCGGCCCGGTCCCGCCGAGCACGCCGACGACGAGCCCGGAGACGTCGGGAAGGTCCCAGGGGTCCTTGGCGGGGGCCTTGGCTGCACTGTCGGTAGAGGTCATGGGCCGACTCTACGTGCGCCGCCGCCCCACCCGCCGCTCAGGCGAGAGCGGCCACCGGGACGCGGCGGAAGGTGATCGTCTCGTACGCGCCGAAGTCGCCCGTCTCGTAGAGCAGGCCGACGGTGTCGGCGTCGACGCGGACGAGGTCGCAGTAGCCGGCCGGCAGCCCGTCGACGGTGTACGCGGGCCGCCAGGTGACGCCGGCGTCGGTGGAAACGCGCACGGTCATCAGGGCCCGGGCGGCGGGGTCCGCGGGGCCGGCGAAGAGCAGCAGGTCGGGGTCGCGGAGCTGGAGGACGCTGCCCTGGCAGACGGGGGTGACGAGCCCGGCCTGCGGGCGGAAGGGCCTGACCAGGGTCCGGCCGCCGTCCTCCGAGTGGGCGTCGGCGCGGTGGCCGGGCGACCGGGAGTCGGTGCGGGTGTTGAAGTAGACGCGTCCGTCGGGGAGTTCGGCGGCGGACGTCTCGTTGACGTTGATGTAGCCGTCCGTGTTCTCGTCGACGTAGCCGAGGTACCAGTTCTCGCCGCGGTCGTCGCTGAGCAGGCAGTGGCCCGTGTAGTACTTCGGCTCGGTGCCGGTGTCGGTGCCCGCGGGCGGGAGGCTGTGGTTGCCGGGGACGACGATCCGGCCGGTGCCCAGCTGGAGGCCGTGGCCGGGGGTGGTGGCGTACCACCGCCAGTCCTCCCTCTTCACCTGAGCGGTGATCTCGCGCGGCGCGGACCAGCCGAGCCCGTCGTCGTCGCTGTGCTGCACCCAGACGCGGCGCCCGTCCTCGGGGCCCACCCGTCCGCGCATGATGGCGTCCTCGGTCGCCGTGCCGGCCGCGCGGACGTGGACCAGCAGGACGCGACCGGTGTCCAGGACGACCGGGGCGGGGTTGCCCGCGAGGCCGGAGCCGTTGCGGGCGACGGTGGACAGCGGGCCCCAGGTGCGGCCGCCGTCCGTGGACCGCCGCAGCACGATGTCGATGTGCCCGTGGTCGGCGGCGGAGTCCACCCGTCCCTCGCAGAACGCGAGAAGGGTGCCGGTCACCGTGGTGACGACGGCGGGGACCCGGTAACTGGCGTAGCCCTCGCTGCCCGCGTGGAAGGGAACGGAGGCTTCGGTCATGGAGGCTCCTCGGCCGGTTTGTCGCGGTTCGTCCATCGGGCTGTGTGCCCGACGGCTGGGCTCCCTGCCCGGGTCGGGCGAATTCGGAGTGAACTCCGGGTCACGAGTCGCCGGTTGCGGCAGGATGCTTCCGTATGGACGCCGTACGGGTCGCGTTGCTGCGGGAAGTGCTCGCCGGGACCGAGTGGCCGGAAGCCACGCGGCAGTTCGCGGGAGCCCTGCGCGGATCCGTGGTGTCGTACGGGGGCGGGCTGCTGCTCGTGGGCACCGAGGAGTACGAGCCCTGGCATCTGGCGGCCCATCTGGTCGACGAGGCGGCCTGGTCGGGCACACCGGAGCTGTCCCCGACACTGGTACGGCACTCCGCGCGGGCCACGGATCCGGCGCATCTGGCCGTCGGACCCGGACGGCTGTCGGCGGCACGGCGCGGGGAGACGCTGCTGGTGGTGTCGCCCGCCGCCGCGGGAGCCGGGCTTCTGGAGCGGGTCCACGACGCACGGCGGGCCGGGGCGACGGTCCTTGCGCTGGACACCGGGGACCGCGACCTCGCGGCCATGGCGCACGAGTCGCTGACGGTGCCGCAGCACACGGACCTCGACCTGGACACGGTGCAGCACCTGGTGAGCGCCGCGGCCGGGGAGAACTCGCTGCCGGCCCCCCGCGGCCGCCGGCGTCTGCGCGACCGCCTGTCCCGCCTGGCCGATCAGCTGACGTCTCCCCCGCCACCGCGATGGTGATCGCCGGGAAAACCGGTTGCCCCGGGTGCCGGGTCCGCTGAGCATGACCCGTCGTGACCGACGACACCCAGGCTCCCCCCGCACCACCCACGGCGGCCGAGGACGCGACCACCGGCCCCTCGGCCCGCCGCTCCCCGAAGTCCCGCTCCCTGCTCCCCGATCTCGCGCCGTGGCACGCGTCGGCGGACTTCCGCAGGCTGTGGCTGTCCGGTCTGATCAGCAACTTCGGCACCTTCCTCACCTTCGTCGCGGTGCCGGTGCAGGTGAAGGACCTCACCGGCTCGGCGGCGGCCGTGGGCGCGATCGGCGCCGTGGAGCTCGTGCCGCTGATCGTCTTCGGTCTGTACGGCGGCGCACTCGCGGACGCCCACGACAAACGGAAGCTGATCCTGTCCACCGAGGCGGGGCAGGGGCTGCTGTCCGCGGTGCTGCTGGTGAACGCGCTGCTGCCGCGGCCCGCCGTCTGGCCGCTGTACCTCGTCGCCGCCCTCGCCTCCGCCCTCGGCGCCCTCCAGCGGCCGGCACTGGACTCGCTCATCCCGCGGATCGTGGCGCACGAGCACCTCCCGGCCGCCGCCTCGCTCAATTCGCTGCGCTGGACGGTCGGCGGGGTCGCGGGCCCGGCGCTGGCGGGTGTGGTGGTCGCCTTCGCCGGACTCGGCGCGGCGTACGGGGCCGACGTCCTGACCTTCGTGGTCTCCGTCGTCCTGTGCCTGCGGCTGGCCGCGTCACCCGCCGCCCACGAGGCGGCGAAACCCTCGCTTCGGTCGATCGCGCAGGGCGCGCGCTATGCGTGGAACCGCAAGGAACTCCTCGGGACGTACGTCATCGACCTCGCCGCGATGTTCTTCGCGATGCCGCTGGCGGTGCTGCCGTTCCTCGCGGACGAACTGCGGGCCGAGTGGTCGCTCGGGCTGATGTACGCCGCCGTGCCGGCCGGATCGCTGCTGGTGTCGCTGACCGGCGGCTGGACGTCGCGGATCCACCGGCACGGCCGGATGGTGGTCCTCGCGGCGGCCGGCTGGGGGCTCGCGATCGCGGCGGCGGGCCTCGTGCGGAACGTCTGGCTGGTGCTGCTCTTCCTGGCGCTCGCGGGCGGTTTCGACATGGTCAGCGGGATCTTCCGGGGAGCGATGTGGAACCAGACGATCCCCGACGAGCTGCGCGGCCGCCTGGCCGGCATCGAACTGCTCTCGTATTCGGTGGGCCCGCAGCTGGGCCAGGTCCGCGCCGGTGGCATGGCCGCGTGGCGAGGTGTGCGCATGTCGGTCTGGTCGGGCGGCCTGCTGTGCACGGGCGCGGTCGCCCTGCTGGCTCTGTGTCTTCCCGGCCTGATGCGCTACGACGTCCGTACGAACGAGCACGCGCTGCGACTGAGGGCCGAGCGGACGGGGACGGCGGGCTGAGAGCCCCGTCCCCGTCCGCCCCGACCGCTCGGTCGTCTCAGTCTTCCTCCCGCTCCGCCGCGGGTGTGTCGTGCCAGCGGGGATCCGTCTCCCACTCCTCGTTCCGCTCGCGCGCGATCTCCATCGCGTGCTCCGCCTCCTCACGGGACGTGTACGGCCCGAAGCGGTCCTTCGCGGGGCACTCGGGTCCCTCCTCGACCTTGTGGTGGGCCAGGCAGTAGTACCACTCGCCCGGCTTCCCGGCCGTCCGCTTCTTGAACAGCGCCATCGCAGGAGCTCCTTTCACCAGGGCCATGTTCCCGCACGGCCGCTGGTTAGACTCGCTGGCATGTCTGGCCAGTCGCTGCTCGTACCAGGAGAGCTGTCTCCCACCCGTTCCGTCCCCGGAAACATCCGCCGCCCGGAGTACGTCGGCAAACCCTCGCCGACCCCGTACAACGGTCCCGAGGTGCAGACGCCCGAGACCATCGAGGCGATGCGCGTCGCCGGCCGGATCGCGGCGCAGGCGATGGCCGAGGCCGCGAAGATCATCGCCCCGGGAGTCACCACGGACGAGCTGGACCGGGTCGCGCACGCATACATGTGCGACCACGGCGCCTATCCGTCGACGCTGGGCTACCGCGGCTTCCCCAAGTCGCTGTGCACCTCGCTCAACGAGGTCATCTGCCACGGCATCCCGGACTCCACCGTCCTGCGCGACGGCGACATCATCAATCTCGACGTGACGGCGTACATCGGCGGTGTGCACGGCGACAACAACGCCACGTACCTCGTCGGCGAGGTGGACGACGAGTCCCGACTGCTGGTCGAGCGGACCCGCGAGTCCCTCGACCGCGCGATCAAGGCCGTCAGGCCCGGTCGCCAGATCAACGTCATCGGGCGGGTCATCGAGTCGTACGCCAAGCGATTCGGATACGGCGTGGTGCGGGACTTCACCGGGCACGGCATCAACTCGTCGTTCCACTCCGGGCTGATCATCCCGCACTACGACAGCCCGCACGCCACCACCGTGATGCAGCCCGGGATGACCTTCACCATCGAGCCCATGCTCACGCTCGGCACGCACGAGTACGACATGTGGGACGACGGCTGGACCGTGGTGACGAAGGACCGCAGGCGCACCGCCCAGTTCGAGCACACCCTCGTCGTCACGGACACCGGGGCGGAGATCCTGACCCTGCCCTGAGACGCACCGCGTACCCGAAAGAGCCCGCTCCGTCCGACGGAGCGGGCTCTTTCATGTGGCTGCGCCCGTATCAGTGGGTAGGGTTTTCCCGACAAGGTGTCGGCAAGATGCTGGAGGCCCCATGACCCCGCCGGACGCGTCCCCCACGGCGTTCTCCTCGCTCCTGCGCAGCGCCTCGCTCGAGCAGCACCACGAGGCGAACACCTCGGCGTTCGTCTCCGACCTGCTCGGCGGCAGGCTCGGGGTCGAGGCGTACACGCGGTACACCGAGCAGCTGTGGTTCGTGTACGGGGCCCTGGAGGCCGGGGCCGAACGGCTTGCGGGCGACCCGGTGACGGGCCCCTTCGTACGGCCGGAGCTGTTCCGGCGGACCGAACTGGAACGGGACCTCGCCCATCTGCGCGGGCCCGACTGGCGGGCGAGCCTCACCGCGCTGCCGGAGACCCGGACGTACGCGGCGCGCGTGCGGGAGTGCGCCGAGGGATGGCCCGGCGGCTACGTCGCCCACCACTACACCCGCTATCTGGGCGACCTCGCGGGCGGCCAGATCATCCGCGACACGGCGGAGAAGACTTGGGGTTTCACTCGAAAGGGTGATGGGGTCCGGTTCTATGTCTTCGAGGGGATCCCCAATCCGGCGGCGTTCAGGAAGGGGTACCGCACGCTCCTGGACGAGGTCCCGGCGGACGAACTGGAGAAGCAGCGGATCATCGCCGAGTGCAAGCGGGCGTACACCCTCAACACCGCCGTCTTCCGGGCTCTGGGCGAGGAGTTCCCGCTGAGCGCTTAGGCCGTGCCCGGGTGGCCAAGGATCAGGGGTGACCGGGGTCAGCGGAGCGACCGCGTGCCGATGACGGACAGCAGCCGCAGCTTGTCGTGTGACCTGACCGGGGCGGACACCGACTTCGTGCACGTCCCAGAGGCACCGGAGCTCGTCGCTCACGCGAGGAGAAGGCCGACGTACCGGGCTGCCCGCGAACCTGGGCCCGCTCAGTGGCGGCGGGCTCCGTGCCGTTCCTGTGCGGGGTTCGGCGGCGTCGCGCCGGCCGTCAGATGCGCGAGGAGAGCGAGGGAGCGGGCAGACTCGGTGCCGGGGTCCGCGTGGAACAGGACGAGCACCTGGCCCTCGGTGCCGGTGACGGCCAGCTTCTCGTAGCTCAGCTCCATCGGGCCGACCTGTGGGTGGTCGAGGACGGAGGAGCCGCTCGCCCGCGGGGCGACGTCGTGCCGGGCCCACAGGCGCCGGAACTCCTCGCTGCGCACCGACAACTCCCCCACCAGCTGCGCGAGATGTGCGTCACGGCTCTCGGGTCCTGCGAGTGCCCGGACCGAGGCGACGGTTCCGGCGGCGATCCTCGCCCAGTCGTCGCCGTAAAGGGCCCGGACCTCGGGGTCGAGGAACGCCGAGCGCAGTGCGTTCTCACCCGGCCGATGGGCGGAGGACAGCGCGGTGGCCAGGTCGTTGGCCACCAGGACGTCCTGGTAGCGGCCGAGGACGAGGGCCGGGACACCGATCAGCGACAGCACGAGCCGGCGGGTCCCCGCCGGCACCCGCTCCGGGCGGCGGCCCGGGCGTCCGCGGGGCACGGGGGTGGCGAGCTGATGCAGATACGCGGTCGCCTCCGCACCGAGGCCGAGCGCACGGGCGAGGGCGTCCAGGACCTGGGCGGAGGGGTGGTGGTCCCGGCCCTGCTCCAGCCGGAGGTAGTACTCGGCCGAGATGCCCGCCAGCTGGGCGACCTCCTCACGGCGCAGCCCGGGCACCCGGCGCCGGCCTCTGTCGGCCAGACCGAAGTCCTCGGGACGCAGGAGGTCACGGCGGGCGCGGAGATAGGCGCCCAGCTCGCTGGACGGACTCATGTCCTCCACGGTAATCGGGCCGGCGACCCCGAGCCTGGCCCCCCTGGCACCCCTGTCGGCAGGGCCCTGGCTGCCGCCCCCCACAGCGGTCGACGGTGGTGACGAGGCCGCCGCGCCCGGCGCGCCCACCGACGACTCACGCAGAACGGCACCCTCATGACCTACGACCACCTCCGTTGGACCACCCCCTTCACCCGTGACACCACGGCCGACGAGGTCCTCGCCGGCGTCGACCTGAGCGGACGGCGCGCGGTCGTCACCGGCGGCGCCTCCGGCATCGGCATCGAGACCGCGCGCTCGCTGGCCCGGGCGGGCGCCGAGGTGACCCTCGCGGTACGGGACACCTCCGCCGGGCGGAAGGTCGCCGACGAGATCGCGGCGGACGGCGGCGGAGTCCGGGTGGACGTCGCCCCGCTGGAGCTGACGGACCGCGCCTCCGTCGCCGCCTTCGCCCGTGCCTGGACCGGTCCGCTGCACATCCTCGTCAACAACGCCGGTGTGATGGCGGTACCCGAGCTGCGCCGCACCCGTGAGGGCTGGGAGCTGCAGTTCGCCACCAACCACCTCGGCCACTTCGAACTGGCCCGGTCCCTGCACCCCGCGCTGGCCGCGCAGGGAGCGCGGATCGTCTCGGTCAGTTCGAACGCCCACCACCGCTCGCCCGTCGTCTTCGACGACATCCACTTCTTGCACCGCGCCTACGACCCCTGGCTGGCCTACGGGCAGTCCAAGACCGCCGGCGTCCTGTTCGCCGTGGAGGCGGGCCGGCGCTGGGCGGACGACGGGATCACGGCGAACGCGCTGATGCCGGGCGGCATCCGCACCGCGCTCCAGCGCCACCAGGAGGGCGCCGCGATGTCCCCGGAGGTCAGGGAGATCTTCGACTCCTACCCGTGGCGCACCGCCCCGCAGGGCGCGGCCACCTCCGTCCTGCTCGCGGCGTCTCCCCTGGTCGAGGGGGTCACAGGGCGCTACTTCGAGAACTGCAACGAGGCACTCCCCCTCGACCCGGCGCCCGCCGGCCGCTCCGGCGAGCCCTCGGGGGTAGCGCCGCACGCCCTGGACCCCGAGGCCGCGGCGCGTCTGTGGGAGGTCTCCGCACGGACACTCGGCGACTGATCCGCGCGCACCGCGGGTGCGGGGGCACCGCTGCCCGTGGACCCGCGGGGTCGCCTCCGCCGGGCCCTGCGGCTTCGGCGGTCGGCACCGTCCGCGGCCGGGACGGTCAGCGCTCCAGGAACACCCGGCCGCCGACCTCCACCCATCCTTCGGGCTGTGGTGCCGTCAGGATCTGGGAGCCCGTTCCCTGGCGGATGTTGAGCGCTCGGCCGAGACGGTCGGTGAGGAGCAGCGCCGCCGCGCCGGTCGCCTCGTCCTCGTCGATGCCGTCGTCCCGGCCGGGGAAGGCCCGGGCGCGCACTCGGCCGGCGGCCTCGTCCTCCCACGCCCAGGCGTAGATCCACTCCCCCGGCGGCGGCACCGCGAGTGCGTCCACCTCGCTCGCGGTCGCGTGCCGGCGAAGCGTACGCGGGGGCGCCCACTCCGGGCGGGCCTCGATCCAGCTGAACTCGCCGTCCGCGCGGGCGCCCACGACCCCCGCCGGTGTGACGAGTTCGGGCACGTCGAGCAGCCAGGCCGTGCCGACGCAGGGGTGCCCGGCGAACGGCAGCCGCAGCGTGGGCGTGTAGATGTCGATGGCACCGCGCTCGGGGTCGTCGACGAACACGGTCTCGCTGAAGCCGATCTTGGCGGCGAGCGCCTGGCGGTCACCCCGGTCGGGAACCGTCGAACCGTCGCGGACGACGGCGAGTTCGTTGCCGTGGCCGCCGTCCGGCCCGCAGAAGACGCGCAGCACGTCGTAGTCAGTCACGCGGGCATTCAAACATCGCGCGCCGGGCGAACGCGTCCCAGGCGGCGGTCCCTCCGCCCAGGGGCCAGGTGCGGGTGCGTCCGCGCCGCGAAAACTGTTGGCCCCGGCCCCGGCCCACCCCCCGTTGGGCGCCTCTTGACCGCTCCTTGGGGTTCGTTTTGAGTCGTCGTGATCAAGCCGTTTCTGTGATCTTTTCGTGAGCGTCGATTACCACCCGGGTGGGTGCAGGTGAGGTAAGGCTCAGGTAACTTAGGTCAGCCTCACCAACCGTTTCCGCTTGGAGCCTGTATGCGAGCCGTCCGACTCACCGTCACCGCCGCCGCCACGGTGGCCGCTCTGACCGCCATCACGGCCTGCACGGCGAAAAGCGACGCCAAGGACGGTGACGCGATCCAGGTGACCGCCGCCGACTCCAAGTGCGACACCTCCGCCAAGTCGACTCCGGCGGGCCAGGTCACCCTGCAGATCGAGAACAAGGGCTCCAAGGCCACCGAGGTCGAGATCCTCTTCCCGGACGACCGGATCGTCTCGGAGAAGGAGAACATCGGACCGGGCACCAAGTACACGCTGACGGCCGAGGTCAAGGCCGGCTCGTACGAGATCGCCTGCCGCCCGGGCATGAAGGGTCACGGCGTACGCCAGAAGCTCACGGTCACGGGCGGCTCGGCCGCCAAGCGGAACCCGAAGCTGGACAAGGCCGTAGCCGACTACCGCCAGTACGCCCAGGACCAGGCCGACGAGACGCTGCCGCGTGTCGAGACCTTCGCCAAGGCCGTCAAGGACGGCGACCTCGAGGCCGCCAAGAAGGCCTATGCGACCTCCCGCATCGGATGGGAGCGCACCGAGCCGGTCGCCGAGTCCTTCGGTGACATCGACCCGAAGGTCGACACCCGCGCCGACGGCCTGGAGCAGGGTCAGAAGTGGACCGGCTGGCACCGCCTGGAGAAGGCCCTCTGGGAGGACAAGAAGATCGGCGATGAGGAGAAGACGCTCGCCGACCAACTGGTCACCGACCTGAAGGACTGGCAGCAGCGGGTGGGCAAGGCCGAGATCACGCCGACCTCCATGGCGAACGGCGCCAAGGAGCTGCTCGACGAGGTCGCCACCGGCAAGGTCACGGGCGAGGAGGACCGCTACTCGCACACCGACCTCGTCGACTTCAAGGCAAACGTCGAGGGCGCGCAGAAGGCCTACGAGCTGCTGAAGCCGGTCGCCTCGACGAACGACGCCGCACTGACCACCGAGCTCGACAAGCAGTTCGCCGCACTGAACACGCTGCTCGCCAAGTACCGCACGGACCCGGCGCAGTACGACTTCGTCTCGTATGACAAGGTCACCAAGGACCAGCGCAAGGAGCTGTCGGACAACGTGAACGCGCTCGCAGAGCCGCTGTCCAAGCTCGCCGCCGCCGTTGTGAAGTAGGGACGACCATGACCGAGACCCGAGGCACCGCGAGTCCTTCGCGCCGTGCGCTGATCGGCTGGGGCAGTGCCGGCCTCGCGCTCGGCGCCGCCGCGGCCGGCGGCGCGGTGGCGATGACACGTACGGGCAACGACGTGGACCCGGCCGGGTCCGCGACGGGTGTCGCGGTCGACTTCCACGGCGCGCACCAGGCGGGCATCGCCACGCCGGTGCAGGACCGGCTGCACTTCGCCGCGTTCGACGTGAAGACCGACGACCGCGCCGAGTTCGTCCAGATGCTCAAGGACTGGACCGCGGCCGCCCGGCGCATGACCGCCGGCCGGACGGTCGGCGACGGCGCGTTCGGAGGGCTCGCCGAGGCGCCGCCGGACGACACCGGCGAGGCGGTGGGTCTCAAGCCGTCGCGGCTGACCCTGACGATCGGGTTCGGGCCGTCGTTCTTCGAGAAGTTCGGGCTGGCCGGCAGGCGACCGGAGGCTCTGGTCGACCTGCCCCGGTTCCCCGGCGAGAACATGGACACCTCCCGCACCGGCGGCGACCTGTGCATCCAGGCCTGCTCGGACGACCCCCAGGTGGCCGTGCACGCGATCCGCAACCTGGCCCGCATAGGCTTCGGCAAGGTCGCCGTCCGCTGGTCCCAACTCGGCTTCGGCAAGACCTCCTCGACCACCCCGGACGCCCAGACCCCCCGCAATCTCATGGGGTTCAAGGACGGTACCCGCAACATCGCGGGCACCGAGACCGACCGCCTGAAGAAGTTCGTGTGGGTCGGCGAGGGCGACGGCACCGACTGGATGACCGGCGGCTCCTACCTCGTCGCACGGCGTATCCGGATGAACATCGAGACCTGGGACCGCACCTCCCTGCAGGAACAGGAGGACGTCTTCGGCCGCGACAAGGGCGAGGGCGCTCCCGTCGGCAAGGCGAAGGAGCACGACGAGCCGTTCCTGAAGGCGATGAAGCCCGACGCCCACGTACGGCTCGCGCACCCCGACTCCAACGGCGGGATCACGATCCTGCGCCGGGGCTACTCCTTCACGGACGGCACGGACGGACTCGGCCGGCTGGACGCGGGTCTGTTCTTCCTCGCCTACCAGCGCGACGTGCGCAAGGGCTTCATCCCGCTCCAGCGCAAGCTGTCGGCGTCCGACGCGCTCAACGAGTACATCCAGCACGTGGGTTCGGCGGTCTTCGCGATCCCGCCCGGCGTCCGGGACAAGGACGACTGGTGGGGCCGGACGCTGCTCACCGAGGAGGCGTAGCCAGTGTTCTCCAACTACCTGATCGGCCTGCGCGAGGGGCTGGAGGCCAGCCTCGTCGTCTGCATTCTGATCGCCTATCTGGTCAAGACGGGCCGCAGGGACGCCCTGAGGCCGATCTGGATCGGCATCGCCGTCGCGATCGCCCTCGCCATGGGTTTCGGCTGCGCGCTCGAATTCGGCTCCCAGGAACTGACGTTCCAGGCGCAGGAGGCGCTCGGCGGCTCTCTGTCGATCGTCGCGGTCGGCCTCGTGACCTGGATGGTCTTCTGGATGCGCCGCACCGCCCGGCATCTGAAGTCCGAGCTGCACGGCAGGCTGGACGCGGCCCTGGCGCTGGGCACGGGCGCACTGGTCGCCACCGCGTTCCTGGCCGTGGGCCGCGAAGGTCTGGAGACCGCGCTGTTCGTGTGGGCCTCGGTGCACGCGGCGAGCGACGGCACCCCGCGCCCGCTGATCGGCGTGGCGCTGGGTCTGGCCACCGCGGTGCTCCTCGGCTGGCTGTTCTACCGCGGCGCCCTGAAGATCAACCTCGCCAAGTTCTTCACATGGACGGGCGGCATGCTGGTCGTCGTCGCGGCGGGCGTGCTCGCCTACGGCTTCCACGACCTGCAGGAGGCCGACTGGATCCCGGGCCTGACGAACCTGGCCTTCGACATCAGCGGCACCATCCCGCCGGACAGCTGGTACGGCACCCTGCTCAAGGGCGTGTTCAACTTCCAGCCCGACCCGACGGTCCTCCAGATCACGGTGTGGGCTCTGTATCTGGTCCCCACCCTCGCCATCTTCCTCGTCCCGGTAGGGTTCGCCTCCGGGAAGGGGAAGGTGAAGGCCACTGATGACCAGGGATCGCGGGGATCGCAGCCCTCGAACGCTTCGTAGTCTCAACCGGTTCGCCCTGGCAACGGCGACGGCCGCCACCGTCGCCGTGGCCGCGAGCGGCTGCGTCGTGGTCCACGGCGAGCGGGAGGTCGTTCCGACGGTGACGCGCGCCGAAGCGACCCGCGCACTCGCGGACTTCATGACCGCGTACAACAAGGCGGACAAGGCGTACAACCGTTCCCTGGACGCGGAGCGGGTCACCGGCCCGCTCGCCGCCATCGACGGCGGCAAGCTGGACGCAGGCCACAAGAACCACCCCGCCGGCAATCCGGCCCATGTCCCGCTGAAGCTGACCGACGCGAAGTTCACCATTCCCGAGAAGGCGGGCTGGCCGCGCTGGTTCGTCGTCGACACCCGGTCCAACAAGGGCAACACCGACGCCCATTGGCTGCTCGTCTTCACCCGCTCCGACGCGAGCAAGGTGTGGGCGGTGTCGTATCTGACGATCCTCGCGGCCGGTGACGTACCGGCGTTCAAGAAGGACAAGGACGGCTGGGCCCAGCCCGTCACCGCCGACGACGCGGCGCTCGCGGTGCGGCCCCGTGAGCTCGGCTCGGCCTACACGGCGTATCTGAAGTCCGGCGGGGACACGTTCGCGCCCGGCGCGCACACCTCCCGGTGGCGCGCCACCCGGCTGAAGAACGCCACCAAGCCGGGGCTTGCCCGTCAGTACCTCGACGAACCGCTGACCAACGGCGACAACGCCCCGGTGGGACTGCGTACCACGGACGGCGGCGCACTCGTCTTCTTCGCCACCCGCCACTTCGAGAAGCAGACGGCCGCACCGGGCGTGAACATCACTGTGTCGGACCCGAGCATCAAGGCGCTGCTGACGGGTGAGGTCAAGCAGTCCCTGACGCTGGAGTTCGTCTCCAACCAGGCGGTACTGGACCCCACGCAGGGCAAGGTGACGTTCCTGAGCAGGGTGGAGGGGCTGACGGGGGCGAAGGGCGAATAGGGCGCGGCGCCGGGGCTCAGCCCCGGTGCGGCCAGCCGGCGAGCTCGGTCTCGTCCCGGGCGTGCCGTGCGCATGCGTCGGTCAGCACCTCGAGCAGGCTCAGCGGATCCGGCAGCGGGTGCTCCGGGCCCCGTACCCACTCCACCGACTTCTCACCCGGCAGCCGCGCGGGCGGCAGCAGCACGTACGAGCCACGGCAGTGCCAGCGAAGGCCCGGGTGCTCGTCCATCGTCTCGGGGTGGCAGTCCAGTTCACACGGCCACCACTCGTCCTCGTCCTCGGGTGTACCGCGCGTCAGTGTGAAGAACAGCATGCGCCCGTCACCGGTCACGGCGACCGGACCCACCTCGACGCCGGCCTCGAGCAGTCGCCCCAGGGCCTCCTCGCCGGCCCCGCGCGGGACGTCCAGCACATCGTGGACCATCCCGGTGGCGGTGATGAAGTTCGCCTGCGGCTGGTGCCGGACCCAGCGCTCGACCTGCGCACGGTCGGTGGTGGACTGCGTCTGCCAGGCGAAGGAGACCGGGTGGCGGGCGGGCGTGGGACAACCGACGCGGTCGCAGGAGCAGCGGTAGCCGAGGGGATGCGCGGCGGGCGCGATCGGCAGCCCTGCGGCGGCGGCAGCCAGCAGCATCGCCTCACGGCCGCCGTCTCCGGCGTCCTCCTCGAGACGGGCGGGACGTCGTCCGCGCAGCCACTGGGAGATCCTGCCCTGCGCGCCCCTGCGGCGGCCGAACTCTGCGCTCATCTATCCCCTCGCTCGCTGCTGTGGTGCGGACAGCATGCCTTATCGTCCCACCATCCTGCGCCTCGGGTGACCGGAGCCCACATCCGGGGTGGTCGGGGCGATGCCAACCGCAGGCCTCCATCTGCGACGATGTCGGCATTTCCCCGGACATATCCGAACGAAAAATCGGCCGGTGGAGGCGGGGCCCAGCCGAGGGCAGTGTCAGTGGTCCTCGGGCGGCCAGGCGTCTCCCCAGTCCGTGTCGCGGGCCGCCCGGTACAGCGGACCGTGCCGTTTGGTCACCGTCTCGCGGTGCAGGGACTCGTCCGGGCCGCACAGCTCGAGCAGCACCTGCCCCTTGCGGATCTGCGGGCGTCGGACGACCCGGGAGGCGGCCGGCGCCACCGGGAAGCGGGCCGCGGCGACATAGCTGAACTTCTCGTCCTCGTACGCCAGTGATCCGCCCTTGACCTGCCGGTGCAGCGAGGAACGGCTGACCCGGGCGGAGAAGTGGCACCAGTCCTGGCCGCGGACGATGGGGCAGGCCGCACTGTGCGGGCAGGGTGCCGCGACCTTGAGACCGGCGTCGATCAGGCGGTCGCGGGCCTCGATGACGCGGGCGTAGCCGTCCGGGGTGCCGGGCTCCACGATCACGACGGCCTGGGCGGCCGCGGCCGCCGCGTCGACGACATGGGCGCGGTCGGCCCCGGTCAGCTCACCGAGGACGTAGGAGACCGTGACGAGATCGGTGCTCTCGATGCCGAGTGCGGCTCCGATACGGGTGCGGTGCCATGCGGCGGACTTCAGCGCCGGGTTCGCCGCGGCGATCTCGCGGCCCAGCTCGAGTGCGGGCTCGGCCCAGTCGAGCACGGTGACCGGCCGTTCGCCGTCCCATGTCGCGCTCACGGCCCAGGTCGCCGCGCCGGTCCCGCCGCCGACGTCGACATGACCCGAAGGCACCCATCCCGGCGCGGCGTCCGCGAACGCCTCCAGCGCCGCACACACCGCCTCGAACGTCGCGGGCATCCGGTACGCGGCGTACGCGACCACATCCGCACGGTCCCGCAGCACCGGTGCGTCGGTCGGGGTCCGCCCCCGGTAGTTGGCGATCAGCCGGTCCACGGCCTGTGCGGCCTGCCTGGGCGGCAGCCCGTCCAGCAGCCCGGCGAGGGCGGCGCGGAGCGTGTCGGCTGGGGAGACGGGGGCGTTCACCCGCAGATTCTCTCAGGTGCCGCGGACCGCCCGTGCCAGTCGATCCGCCGCCGCGACCCGCACCCGGTTGTCGGGGTCCCGGCGGCGCGGGTGGACCGCGTTCGCCAGGAGGACGAGGAACGTGTCCGTCGAGGGGTCGAGCACCAGTGACGCGCCCGTGAAACCGGTGTGGCCCGCCGCACCCCCGCCGGCCAGTTCCCCCATGAACCAGCGCCGGTCGACCGCGAACCCCAGCCCGGGCGGGGCCAGCATCAGATCGACGAAGTCGGGACCCAGGATGCGCGCCGGGCCGTACGAACCGCCCGCGAGCAGGGTGCGGCAGAAGACGGCCAGGTCGCGCCCCGTGGAGAACAGACCTGCATGTCCCGCCACCCCGCCGAGCGCCCAGGCGTTCTCGTCGTGGACCACACCGCGCAGCATCCCGCGGTCCGCCTTGGCCCACGGCCGCCGCTGGTCCTCGGTCGCCGCCGCGTCCCGGCTGGGTCCGAACCCGGTCGCCGTCATCCCGAGCGGCCGGGTGATGCGGTCCTCGACGAGTTCGTCGAGCGGGTGCCCGGTGACACGCTCGAGCACGAACTGCAGGAGCAGCATGTTCAGGTCCGAGTAGCAGTGGGTGCCGGGCGCGGTGACCGGTGCCTCCGCCCGCAGCAACTCGATCCGCGCCGCGTAGGAGGGGTGGTCGTACAGCGGGAGTTCCGGCCGCAGCCCGGAGGTGTGCGTCAGCAGCCGGCGCACGGTGATGCCCTGCGTCGCCACACCGCGGAAGTCCGGCAGATACGCCTCGACCGGAGCGTCGATGTCGACCGCGCCGCGCTCCAGCTGCTGGACCACGGCGACCGTGGTGAAGAGCTTGGTGAGCGAGGCCAGGTCGAAGCGTGTGTCCGTGGTCATGGGCACCCGCGCTTCCGGCGGCAGCTCCACCCCACGGTCCGTCTCCGCGTCGTGGGCGGAGTACCTGACGGCCCAGCCCATCGCCTCCTCGACGGCGATCACCGGGCCGCGCCCGGCGACCACCACGGCGCCGGCCGCCCAGGGGCGCTCCCCCTCGACGGCGTCGCGGACACCGCCCACCATGAGGCGCAGTTCCTCCCGGTCGAGCCCGGCCTTCTCCGGTGTGTCGATGCGCAGTCTCGGCGCGCTCAGCCGTCCCCTCCCGGGCTCTCTGCCTCCCGCCCGCCGTGCACGACCGCTCCCTGGTTCCACGGACGGCACAGTGCCACGAAGCAGACGACGGCCACCAGTGCCGCCGCCAGTTGGACGACGGCCATCGGAACGGCGGTGTGCTCGCCGGCGATCCCGACGAGCGGTGAGGCCACGGCACCGATGAGGAAGGAGGACGCGCCGAGGAGCGCGGACGCCGAACCGGCGTGCTGCCGGGTGCGCATCAGGGCCAGCGCCTGGGTGTTGGGCATCGCGAGGCCCATCGCCGACATCAGGACGAAGAGTGCCGCGGCGACGGGGACGAGGCCCACCTCGCCGAGGGCACCCGTCGACATCAGGAGCAGGGCGGTCGCGGCGAGCGTGATCACGGCAAGGCCGACCGCCAGCACCTTGTCCAGCCCGACCCGTCCGACCAGGAGCTTTCCGTTGATCTGGCCGACGGCCACCAGGCCCACCGAGTTCAGGCCGAACAGCAGGCTGAAGGTCTGCGGGGAGGCGCCGTAGATCTCCTGGATCACGAACGGGGACGCCGAGATGTATGCGAACAGCGCCGCGAAGGCGAAGCCGCCCGCGACGGTGTACCCGGTGAAGGCGCGGTCGGCGAGCAGCAGCCGCATGGAGCGCAGGGCCGTGCCGACTCCCCCGTCGTGCCGTTCGGCGGGCGCCAGCGTCTCCGGCAGTTTCGCCCACACGAGACCGGTGAGCGCGATCCCGACGACGGTGAGGACGACGAAGACGCCCCGCCAGTCCGTCACCCGCAGGATCTGGCCGCCGATGAGCGGCGCGACGACGGGCGCGACCCCGGAGATCAGCATCAGGGTGGAGAAGAACCGGGCCATGGCGACGCCGTCGTACAGATCGCGGACGACGGCGCGCGCGATCACTATCCCGGCCGCACCCGCCAGCCCCTGCACCAGCCGGAACACCACGAGCGACTCCACCGAGGGCGCGAGCGCGCACAGCGCGGTGGCGACCACGTAGACGACGAGGCCCACGAGCAGCGGGCGGCGGCGTCCCCATCTGTCGCTCATCGGGCCGACCAGCAGCTGGCCGAGCGCCATGCCCGCGAGGCAGCCGGTGAGGGTCAGCTGCACGGTGGCGGCGGGCGCGTGCAGCGACCGGGTGACCTCCGGCAGGGACGGGAGGTACATGTCCATGGCCAGCGGGGGCGTGGCGGTGAGTCCGCCGAGGACGAGGGTGACGAGGAGGCCGGTACGGCGGAGGGCGCCTCCCGGTGCGGGGGCCGCCTCGGTCGCCGGCACGGCGTCCTCGGTCACGGGTGCCGTCGCCACCACCCCGGTCGTGCGGCCCTCCGGCTCCTTGCGGTCGCGCCTGGTGCGCCCATGCTCGGGCATGTGCCCCTCCCCCCTCGTTCGGTCCGCCACATATGCTCTCAGCTCGTACGGGATGGCCGGCGCGGTGAACCGAGGGGCGGACATGGTGGGGACGGCGGACGGACGGGTGCGGTGGGGGATCCTGGCGACCGGGGGCATCGCCGCGGCGTTCGCGGCCGATCTGGTCGACCTGCCGGACGCGGAGATCGTGGCGGTCGCCTCGCGGACCGAGGAGACGGCCAGGGCGTTCGCGCAGCGGTTCGGGATACCCCGGGCCTACGGGCGGTGGGACGCTCTCGCCGAGGACGCGGACGTCGACGTGGTGTATGTCGCCACCCCGCACTCGGCGCACCGGGTCGCGGCCGGGATGTGCCTGGAGGCCGGGCGCAACGTACTGTGCGAGAAGGCGTTCACGCTGAACACGCGGGAGGCCGAAGAGCTGGTCGCGCTGGCGCAGGAGCGCGGCGCCTTCCTGATGGAAGCCATGTGGATGTACTGCAATCCGCTGGTGAGGCGGCTGAAGGCGCTCGTCGACGACGGGGCGATCGGTGAGGTGCGCAGCATCCAGGCCGACTTCGGGCTCGCCGGTCCCTTTCCTCCCTCGCACCGGCTGCGGGACCCCGCGCTCGGTGGTGGGGCGCTGCTCGACCTGGGCGTGTACCCGGTGTCGTTCGCACACCTGCTGCTCGGGGAGCCGTCGGACATCGCCGCACGGGCGGTGCTCTCCGAGGAGGGCGTCGATCTGCAGACCGGAGCGCTGCTCTCGTGGGAGAGCGGTGCCCTCGCCTCGGTGCACTGCTCCCTCCACGGCGGCACCCCCGTCACCGCGGCGGTCACCGGCTCCCTGGGGCGTATCGAGGTTCCCCAGGGCTTCTTCTACCCGGACCGCTTTGTGCTCCATCGCGACGGACAGGACCCCGAGGAGTTCCGCGCCGACCCCGCCGACGGGCCGCGCAACAGCCTCAAGCACGAGGCGGCCGAGGTCATGCGGGCGCTGCGGGCCGGCGAGACCGAGTCCCCGCTCGTACCGCTGGAGGGGAGCCTCGCCGTGATGCGCACACTCGACGCCATACGGGAGCGGATCGGCGTCCGCTACCCCGGCGAGGACGCGGCACCCCGGCTCGCCTCGGTGTGAGTCACCGTCCGCGGCCTCCGGGGACGCGGACGGTCACGCGACAACCGTATGGCGGATGACGGATTCCGCATGGCGGATTCTCCTCGTACGCTGCAACCCCATGGATGCCATGGAATCTGCCCGGCTGTCGAGGATCGCGGTGGTGACCGGGGCCGGCTCGGGGATCGGGCGTGCGGTCGCGGTGGAGTTGGTGCGCGCGGGCTGGTCGGTGGTGCTCGCCGGACGGCGCACCGGGACCCTGGACGAGACCGCCGCACTCCTGCCCGAGGGGCGCTGCCTCGCCGTCCGCACCGACGTCCGCGAACCCGGTGATGTGGAGGCCCTGTTCACGGCCGTGCGCGACCGGTTCGGGCGGCTCGATCTGCTCTTCAACAACGCGGGCACGTTCGGCCCGGGCGGGGTGCCGGTGGAGGATCTGCCGTACGAGGCGTGGCGGCATGTGGTGGACACCAACCTCAACGGCGCCTTCCTGTGCGCGCAGGCGGCGTACCGGCAGATGAAGGAGCAAGACCCGCAGGGCGGGCGGATCATCAACAACGGCTCGATCTCGGCGCACACGCCCCGGCCGCGCTCGGTGGCGTACACGGCCACCAAGCATGCGCTGACCGGCCTGACCAAGTCGCTGTCCCTGGACGGGCGTCCGTACCGCATCGCGGTCGGCCAGATCGACATCGGCAACGCGGCGACCGACATGACCGCGCACATGCGGAACGGGGTGCCCCAGGCGAACGGGGAACTCGCGGTCGAGCCCGTGATGGACGTGTCCGATGTGGCGCGCACCGTGCGGCACATGGCCGACCTGCCGCTGGAGGCGAACGTGCAGTTCGCGACGGTCCTGGCGACGACCATGCCGTACGTGGGCCGCGGCTGACGCGACCCGGTGTGGTCACCCGTTCAACCTGCACAAACGGAATGTGAACCTCAGTGCCGTTTCGCACGTGGGGAGCTTATGCTCAGTGTCCCTCCACCAGAGCTTCACACTTGGAGCACTGAGGCTCCGCAGGCCACACCAAGGGGGAGGCGGCAGCCGTTCCGTGGTTCGGCAGGGGGTGGACCTCGCGTGGGACCGCGAGGTGCGCGCCGGATCACGGAGCGGCTGCCCACAGATCAGCCGCGGTGCCGGCCCTGGTCGTTCGTCGCCCGTCGCCTTCGCAGCGTGTACGCCCCACCGGCCAGCAGCGCCATCGCTCCCCCGGCCCCGCCGACCAGCCCCCACGACGAGCCGCTCCCCGCACCGGCCGCCTTCGGGGCGGACACCGCCCCGGTGGCCGTCGGCGAGGGCGACGCCTTCGCCCCGCCCGCGCTGAGCGGGGTGACCAGCGCGCCAACCGACCCGGCGGTACCGGCGTGTGCGAAGCCCCAGTCGAGCAGGGCGGCGGTCTCCTCGTAGACACCGTTGCCGCCGGGCTCCGGGTGCATCACGGTCGCGAGGAGCGTGCGGCCGCCGCGGGTGGCGGCGCCGGTGAAGGTGTTGCCCGCGTTGCTGGTGTAGCCGTTCTTCACCCCGATGATGCCCTTGTAGGTGCCGAGTCCCCATGCGCCGGTAAGCAGCCGGTCGGTGTTCTGGATCTGGAAGGTCTTCCTGCCGCCCGCGGGGAAGTCGGCGGTCCTCGTCGCGCAGTAGCCGCGGAACGCGGCGTTCTGCAGACCGTGGTGGGCGAACAGCGTGAGGTCGTAGGCGGAGGAGAGCTGCCCCTTGTGGTCGAAGCCGTCGGGGCTGACCACATGGGTGTCCAGGGCCTGGAGATCCTCGGCCCTCGCCTGCATCTCCGCCACGGTCTTCGCGATCCCGCCGTTCATGTGGCTGAGGACATGGACCGCGTCGTTGCCCGAGCGGAGGAAGACGCCGAGCCACAACTGCTCGACGGTGTACGTGATCCCCGGCTTGACGCCGACCAGGCTGGAGCCCGCCGGAACGTCCGCGATATCGGCGTCCGTCACCTTGTACCGCCGCGTCGGCTCGAACTTCGTCAGCACGGTGTCCGCGAAGAGCATCTTCAGCGTGGAGGCGGGCGCGAGCCGGCGGTGCGCGTTGTACGCGGCGAGCACCTCACCGGTGCGGTGGTCGGCGACGACCCAGGAGCGTGCGGTGAGTTTCTTCGGCAGGCCGGCGGGCTGCCGGACCTGGACGCCCGAACGGCCGAGCCGCTCACCGCCGACGGTGGTGAGCGCGGACGCCGGCGCCGCCAGGGCCAACGGCGCGGCGGCGGTCAGCCCGAGAACGGCGCGACGGGACATCCGTGCGGCATGCGGCGAAGGCGGAGAGAAATCACGCATTCGGGGACCGTACAAAGGCATCCCCCGGCAACGGGCAGCGGGGTCACAAAAGCGCGGCAAAGGCCCGGTCATGGCCTGGTCACCGCCGTGGTGAAAGGGGGGCGAAGGGGGCGCGCGCGAGCGGGCTGCTCCAGCCGGCAGCCCACTCAGCAGGGATTTCCCGGCACGTGGCGCTGCCGGCCCGGACCGCTCCGCCGTACGGAAACGCGCCCCGGACACCGTCTCCCGATCCGCGCACTCCTCTCGCCGGTCCGGTCCGGGTTCACCGAGCAGAGCGGGGCGCCCCCTGTCGCGCAGCGGGGCGCCTCGCAGTACGGACCACAGGACCCGGTGCCGTACGGCCGGCGCGTTCCGCGGTCAGGGACGCGGCCTGCGCTCCTGATCCGCGCCCGCGGCCTCCGGGGGGCCGCTCACCGCCCGAGAATCCGGTCGACCTCGGCCAGTTGCCGGGGGGTGAGCGCCCCCTTCGCGATCGCGCCGGCGTTCTCCTCCGCCTGGGCGACCGAGCGGAAGCCCGGGATCGGCACGGTGCGCGAACTGCGGGCCCAGATCCAGGCGAGGGCCCCCTGGGCAGGTGTACGGCCGTCGCTGGTGAGGACGTCCCTGAGCGCCTCCACCTGGCGCAGCCAGTCGGTGTCGGCGCCTCCGCCCCGGGAGAAGCCGGACAGCCACGCGGGCGGGGAGGTGCGGATGTCACCGGATGCGAGCGACTGCCCGCCGGTGTGCCGGCCCGTCAGCAGCCCCATGGCGAGAGGGCTCCGGTTGATACTCGCGAGGTTCGACTCCTCGCACAGCGCCAGGAGTTCGGGGGCGTCCTGAACGACGTTGAGCCGGTGCTGGACGGCCGCGCAGTGCCGGCCCTCGGCGAACACGGCGGCCCGTGCGGGGTCGTCGGTGCTCCAGGCGTAGGCGCGAATGAGCCCCTCGCGCACGAACTCCTCGCAGGTCTCGCGGAGTTCGGCGGCACGCTCGGGCTCGGCGTCGGACAGGTGCAGTTGGTAGAGGTCGATGTGGTCGGTGTCGAGGCGGCGCAGTGAGGCCGTCAGCGCACGCCGGGCATACGCCGGGGAGTCGTCGCTGCCGAGGAGCAGCCTGCGTTCCTCGTCGATGACGTTGCCCCACTTGGTGGCGAGCACGACGTCCGCCCGCCGCTTGCCCAGGGCGCGCGCCAGCACGCGCTCGCTGTGCCCGGTCCCGTAGGCGTCGGCCGTGTCGAAGAAGGTGACGCCGAGGTCGAGGGCCCGGCGGACGGCCCGTACGGACTCCTCGTCGTCGACCTTGCCCCAGCCGAGCGGCTGTCCGTCCGTGGTGCTCCACTCACCGCCGATGGCCCAGCAGCCGAAGCCGAGGGCACTGACCTCGATCGCGCTGCGTCCCAGCGTCCTGGTGTGCTCGATGGTCTCCATGGGCCAAGACGCTAGGAGTTGGAGCGCGCTCCAAGGCAAGAGCCCTGCCGGTGCTCAGGCCTGCCCGGTCTCGAAACGGGAGATCCTGCCGTCGCCGTCCACGGTGAAGCTCCACCGGGTGCGCATCTCGCCCCAGGTGTCGTTGCTGTAGCGGGCGAGGAGCGAGCGGCCGCCGTTGGACTCGTTGTCGACGTCCATGTGCCCGTGGGTGGAGAAGATCTCCTGGTCGATCCAGTCGGCGAGGTCCCGGTCGGAGCCGTCGTCGGACATGGTGGCGTCCGGCGCGAGGAGAGACATGAAGGCCTCGCGGTCATGGGAGTTGAGGGCCGCCACGAAGGCCCGGACCGCGGGGTCGCTGAGTCTGGCTGTCTGAATCGTCATGGCTGCCAGGGTCACATCGGTACCGGGCGCCCGCCACCCGAGTTCCGGACCCCGCCTTCCGTGCCCGGTGCGCGCCACCCGAACGGCTCCGTGGACAGGCCGGTCGCGCGGGACGGGTGGGACGGTTGAGGGGCGGAGGGGACCCGTTCCTGCCGGCTGCCCCGGGGAGTGATCGTGACCTGTATCGACCGACGTGACGTGGGACTGCTGTTGCTCCGGCTGGGGACCGGCGGGGTACTGGCGGCGCACGGCACCCAGAAGCTGTTCGGGTGGTTCGGCGGACCCGGACTGGACGGGGCCGCGCAGTTCATGGACTCCCTGGACTACCGCCCGGGCAAGGCGAGCGCGGTGGCCTCCGGGCTGGCGGAGGCGGGCGGCGGCACACTGCTGGCGCTCGGTCTCGCGACTCCGGCGGCGGGCGCCGCGGTGGCCGCCGGGATGGCCGGGGCGGTGGCCGTCCACGTCCCGAACGGGTTCTTCAGTCAGAACGGGGGCTACGAACACCCGCTGTCCCTCGGCCTCGCGGCGACGGGCCTGTCGGTCGCGGGCCCCGGCCGGCTCTCCCTGGACGCGCTGTGCGGCAACGCCGTGAACCGCGACTGGATGGTCCCGGCGGCGTTCGCGGTGGCGGGAGCCGCCGCGGCGGTGGTGATCGGGGCACGGCAACGGCGACTGCGGCGGAGGTCGGACGGGGACGGCGAGCAGGAGGCGTTGTTCGAGGAGTAGCCGCCGCATGGCAGTCTGCGGGCATGAGCGAACGCGACACCCCGGCGGATTTCTGGGAGCCGGTCGACCGGCTGTACGCATGGCTGGAGGCGAACCGGACGCACGACGGTGCCGACGGTCTGCTGCTGCGCGTGCTGAAACTGTCGGAGGAGGTCGGCGAGGTCGCCCAGGCGGTGATCGGCGCGACCGGCCAGAACCCCCGCAAGGGCACGACGCACAGCTGGGACGACGTCCAGGCCGAGCTGTGCGACGTGGTGATCACGGCCCTGGTGGCCCTGCGCACCCTGACCCCGGACGCGCGCGAGGTGTTGACGGCCCATCTGGAGCGGGTCGCCCGGCGCTCGCTCGGCTCCGGCACATCGTGAGCCGGGCACGGCACCGCGTACCCGAACTCCCGCGCCGCGGGCGGTGAACGGCATGATCTACGGGGGACGGTGGATCCCGGGCCACGGTCCGGACAGGGGGAGGACATGGCCGACAGCGCGTTCTGGATCGCCTCGCTGACGGCGGGTACGGCCGTCCTGGCGAGCTGGGTGACCAGCCGCGGGACGGCGCGGGCGGCACGCATCCAGGCGGACACGACGACACGGGCGCAACGGGCGGAGCGGCTGCGCGACTCCCGGCGCACCGCCTACGCGGACCTCATGGAGCGGGCGCAGCGGATGGGCGACCTGTACTGGAAGGTGTCCGACCTGTGCGCGGACGACGTCACCCGACGCCTCCCGGAACTCGACCGGTTGAGGGACCGGCTGCGGGACGAGTACAGCGGGCTGCGCCACTGCACCTGGATCGTGTCGCTGGAGGGCCCGCCCGAGGTCGCCGAAGCGGCCGACGCACTGCGCCGCACCACCACCCCCGCCTATCGTGCCGTCGAGGCGATACTCGACGGCGACCCCACGGCCGCAGACCGCTTCGACTCGGCCTACGCACCGTTCTGGCAGGCACTGCGGAACTTCGTCGACCGGGGGCGGCGGGCGCTGGAGGTGATGTAAGGGGGGCGTGCGGGCCGCCGGCGGTGCCGCCGGACGGGGCCTTCGGGCAATTCTTCCTCCGATTCTTCCTGGACTCCCCGGCGCGGGACCGGTCTCATGGGTTGTGGCCGGCACGTAGGCCCTCGGCCGGTCGACCATGCTGTTCCTGAAGGACGTCTGTTGCCCATTGCTCTGTCCACCGCTCCGCTGTCCGCTTCCGATCGGTCGGAGCGATGGCATGAAGTGGTGTCGCGTACCTTCGTACCTCTCGATGTCCGGCTTCTCGAGACGGAACCGTCGCCCGGAGTGATTTCCAGCGAACAGCTCGGTCTTGTCCAGGTCTCCCTTGTCCGTGCCGGACCGCAGACAGTGACGCGCAGCAGGCGTTTGATCGCCCGTGATGACCAGGAATTCCTCATCCTCTCGCTTCAGCACAGCGGCACTGCGATAAAAGAGCAAGACGGCCGGGAATCCATCATCAATCCCGGCGAGTTCTCCATTTCCGATTCCTCTCGTCCGTTCCGGAAGAAGCTCGGGGGAGAATTCAGTTTCACCTCCTTCCACTTCCCTCGTGAAGAGCTCCATGTGCGGGAGGAGGACCTGCGGGCACTGACCGCGACGACCTTCACCGGCCGGACCGGCAGCGCTGCCGTGGTGGCGGCGTATTTCGCGCGCATGGCGCAGGAGGCCAGGGGCTTCGGCGACGCCGTGGGCCGGCAGTTCGCCACGACCGGTCTTGATCTGCTGGCCCTGCTGATCGACGAGCGGCGCGGCCGCTTCACACCGCAGGGCGCCGAAACGGCTGCGGCAGCCGCGGTGCGAGTGAAGGACTACATCATCCGGAACCTGCCGGACCCGGGTCTGTCACCGGCCACGATCGCCGCGGCGAATTTCATGTCGGTCCGTTACGTGCACAAGCTCTTCCAGCTCGAGGGCGAAACGGTGGGCAGGTGGATCCAGGCACGACGCCTGGAGCGGTGCCGGCGGGATCTTCTGCGGTCGAAAGCCAGGGATCTCGGGGTCGCGGCCGTGGCGCGGCGATGGGGTTTTGTCAGTCCCAGCCATTTCGGCCGGGTCTTCCGGGCGGCATACGGCATGACGCCCCGCGAATGGCAGGCTCATGGTCTGGGCACCGAAGGGGCCACCGGGACGAAGGGTTGAACGGAAGGGAAGTGGCGCTTCATTCCCCGTCGGTCGGTGAAGTGCGGGACGCCCTTCAGCCGAACCGGGTCGGGGGATTCGGCCGCCCTGCGACAACGGCGGTGAGACTCGTGCGGGCCTCCTCCAGCACGGCCGGAGGGATGCGGTCCTGGAGGGCCAGCACCGCTCGGTACTCGGCAGCCGCCTCGGAGTCCTTGCCGAGGTGGGCGAGCGCATGCGCCAGCATCAGGTGGACCCTGCCGGCCTGCTCGTACAGACCTCGGGCGTCGAACTGCCCGCGGATGGAACGCAGAGCCTCCACCGCCGCATCCCAGCGTCCCCGGTTGAAATGGATGAATGCCACGTTGTGGGTGGCGACCAACGTGGTCACGTCCCGCACGCTCGGCGAGATCCGGTCGCCGTTGCCGGGGGATGCGAGAGCGTCCATGACCTCCTGGTAGGTCTTCAGGGCTTCCCTCGTCCGGCCCGCCTTCTCCAGCACTCTGATGGTCACGTTGGCCGCAGTGAGGTATCCGTTGATGTCATCGGCCCGGTCGAACAGTTCCATGGCCAGGGACACATGGTCGGCGGCGGACGCGAGATCGTCGACGGCGCTCCGCAGCCAGCTGAGATAGACATGGGCCCATGCCTCCTGGACCACATCCGCAGCGGCCGTGGCCAGGCCGAGCGCGCGGGTGGCCGCGTCGACGGCCGCGTCGTGATTGTGGTCGCACGCCCAGTGGGCCCATGCCAGGTAGTTGCGGTGGGTCGCTTCGAGCGCGAGGTCGCCCAGGACCGCCGCGGCCTCGGCGGAACGCCGGTAGATCTCCGTCCAGTTGCCCCAGGACACCCAGTTGTCGGAGAACCAGTGCATCGCTTCCGCGACCTCGGTGACCCTGGCGTGCTCGCCGTTCTCGGCGGCTTCCCGGAAGGCGGACAGCCAGTTGTCTCCCTCCGCCTTGATCCACCGCAGCGCCTGATCACGGTCGTCCAGTGCGACCAGTCGGCCGGGGTCCGGGGGAGGTGTGCCGAAGCCCGGCTCGTACCAGCGTCCCGCGACGACGGCGGTGTCCAGCAGCCACGAGCGCAGGCGGGACCGGGTGGCCGCGGATGTCGCGCCGTCCTCGGCCCGGTGGCGCGCCGCGGCATACAGGCGCAGCAGGTCGTGGAAGCGGTAGCGGTCACCGGGGGAGGTCATCAGAAGACCCGCCTCCAGCAACCCCTCCAGCTGGTCTTCGGCGTCGGGCAGGGGCACGCCCGCGACAACGGCCGCCAGCGGCACACCGAAATCCCGGCCGGGTACCAGGGACAGCAGCCGGAACATCCGGGCGGCGAGAGGATCGAGTCGCGAATAGGACAGCGAGAAGGCGGCATTGACACGCAGGTCGCCGGCGCTGAGCGCATCCAGCCTGCGGTCCTCGTCGGCCAGCCGGTCGGCCAGACGCTGCAGGCTCCAGTTGGTGCGGGTCGCGACCCAGTTGGCGGCCACCCGGAGGGCCAGGGGAAGATGCCCGCACAGCTCGGTCACCGAGCGTGCCGCTTCCGGTTCCGCGTCCACACGGGCGGCGCCCACCACGGCGCGAAGCAGCGAGACGGACTCCTTGTCGTCCAGTGCCCCGAGCTCCGCGCGCTGCACTCCCTCCAGGCCGGCGAGAGTGCGGCGGCTGGTCACCACGACGAGGAGACGTCCCTCGCGGGGCAGAAGGGGTCGGATCTGCGCCTCGCTGCCGGCATTGTCCAGGACCAGGACCGCGCGCAGCCGGGATGTGATCGTCCGGTAGCGCGCGAGGCACTCCTCGGCGCTGTGGGGCGCCAGGTCGGCGTCGTCGACCCCCCAGGCGTCCAGCAGCCGCACCACGGCCTGTTCGGCGGACAGCGGTTGGTCGTCCAGCCCCTGCATGTCCAGCAGGAACGCGCCGTCGGGGAACGCGCTCGCGGACTCCTCGGCCAGCCGGATCGCCAGGGTGGTCTTGCCGCTGCCGGGCGCACCGCAGACCACCACCACCGGCGGTGCGAGGGGATGCGTCACCCGCTCCGCCGCTCCCCTGTTCGCGGCGGCCAGCTCCACCACGGTACGCAGGTGTGCCAGTTCCCGATGCCGGCCGACGAAGTCCCGGGCCCCTCGCGGCAGCGCGTAGGGCGACGCGGCGGCGGGGACGGCGGGACTCGGACCCGGGCGGGCGGCGCGGGCAGCCGCCAGCAGTTCGGCATGACCGGCGTCGTCCAACTGCAGCCCCTGGCCAAGAGCGGTGACCGTGCCGCGATGTGGACGAAGGCTCCGCCCGCGCTCCATGTCGCCGATGGCTCGGCCGGAGATGCCGGACGATTCCGCGAGTTCCTCGATCGTCAGACGTCTGCTGTGCCGTAGCTCCCGCAGCAGGCGTCCGAACTGCGTCCCGCCTCCATCCGTGCCACCGCCCGTCGTACTCACGCCACCAAGGTACTGCCGTCCAGCAGCGCTCCTGCCTGCTGAGACGTGTGCCACATGCTGCCGGCCCACGCCGCCGCCCGGCCGGGCGGCGGCGTGGGCCGTGCCTGCCGGATCAGCCTCGGACAGCCTGGACGGCCTCGCGGATCAGGTCGGCGACCCGCTCGGGGTGGGCGAGCATGACCAGATGGGAGGAGTCCACCTCGACGGTGGTCATCCCGGCGCGCCGGTAGCCGAAGCGCTCGACGTCGGGGTTGATGGTGCGGTCGGAGGAGGACACCAGGCCCCAGGACGGCTTGGTCTTCCAAGCCGCCGCGGGAGCCGCCTCGGCGAAAGCCTGCGCGGCCAGTGGACGCTGGGACACCGCCAGGACCGCGGCGACGTCCTTGTCGACATCGGCGGCGAAGATCGCGGGGAACTTCTCGACGTCGACCGACACGTCCGTGCCGGGTTCGGCGGCGCCCTCGATCGGGAAAGGTGTGTAGACCAGCGCGGCAGCAAGGTCGGAGTCGGGGAAGCCACCCTGCAGCTCGCCCAGGCTCTCGCCCTCCTCCAGTGCGTAGCCGGCCAGGTACACCAGGGCCGCTACGTTCTCCTCGGCACCGGCCACCGTGATGACCGCCCCGCCGTAGGAGTGGCCGACCAGCACGACCGGGCCGGGGATCTGCCGGACCACGGAAGCGACATAGGCGGCGTCACCGATCAGGCTGCGGTTGGGAACCGCCGGGGCCACCACCTTCAGGCCGTCGGCGAGGAGTTCGGGGATCACGCGCGAAAAGCTGGAAGCATCGGCGAAGGCCCCATGGACGAGGACCACGGTCGGAGACGTGGATGCGGTCATCAGAGATCATCCTTGCTTGGTGTACGGAGAGTTCCAGGGGCTGCACCGCGGCCGCCGCGCCGTCAGGAGTGGCGGGCAGGGCGGGCGTCCGGCGTTCTGGGCCCCTCAGTGCCGCTGCACCGCGACACGGGGCCGGCCGTGGAGACGAGGACGGGGCGCGGACCTGCCGCCGGCAGGTCCGCGCCCCGAAGAGGATCAGGCGGGGTGGAGGGCGGTCCGCAGAGTGCCGATGGCCAGGGTGATGGCCGCCTGGGCGGCGTAGGTCTCGCGCAGGGCGTTCAGCATGACGAAGTCGTGGATGATGCCCTGGTAGCGCACCGCGGTCACCGGGACGCCGGCGGCGCGCAGCTTGTTGGCGTATGCCTCCCCTTCGTCGCGCAGCACGTCGGCCTCACCGGTGATGACCAGGGCGGCCGGAAGACCGCTCAACTGCTCGGTGGTGGCACGCAGCGGGGACGCCGTGATCTCGGCGCGCTGGCCCTCGTCGGTGGTGTACTGGTCCCAGAACCACTGCATGCCGTCACGGCGCAGGAAGTAGCCCTCCGAGAACTGGTGGTAGGAGCCCGTGTCGAAGCTCGCGTCGGTGACCGGGTAGAACAGCACCTGCTGCACGAGCCGGACGTCGCCCCGCTCCTTGGCCATCAGCGTCAGCACCGCAGCCATGTTGCCGCCGACCGAGTCACCGGCCACCGCGATCCGGGCAGTGTCCAGGCCCTTGCTCGCGCCATCGGCGACGACCCAGCGGGCGACCGTGTAGTTCTGCTCGATCGCGACAGGGTAGCGGGCCTCGGGCGACAGCTCGTACTCGGGGAAGACCACCGCGGCGTTCGCCCCCACGGCCAGTTCGCGCACCAGACGGTCGTGCGTGTGCGCGTTGCCGAACACCCACCCCGCGCCGTGTATGTAGATGATCACCGGCAAGGTACCGGTGGCCCCGGCCGGCCTGACGATCCGCGCCCGGACGCTGCCGGTCGGGCCGCCGCTGACGGTGACCCACTCCTCGTCGATCTCCGGCTTGGCGATCTCACCGGACTGCACCTCGTCGACAGCCTTGCGGCCCTCGGCGGGACTCAGGTCGAACAAGAACGGGGGCTTCGCCGTCGCCTGCGCGAACGCGGCTGCGGCAGGCTCCAGGACGGGCTCGACGGGGGCAATCGACTCCTGCATCTTCTTCTCCTCATGCGGGATGCGTTTGCGACCACGCTAAGCACCGGGCAACCCCCTCTCGCGTCTGAGAGTGCACCCTTTCTGCCCCCACAGCGCACTGCCGATGAACCCGGACAAACCTCGAAAACCGGCTCGAGGATGGTGTGCTCTCCCGCTGCTGATCAAACATCCGCCGCCGCTCCGGAAGGTCGCCTGAGGAACCTCCGGAGAAGCGACGGCCCTTCACAAGGGCACGTTCGGGTGGGGCCGGCGGCGGTACGGGGAGGAACGGTTCCTGCCGCCATCGTGTTCGTGGCGACGTCCGGACGCACATGAGGCGGCTGCCCCGGTCGGGATGCGTACAGCGATCCCGCAGCTCAGGAAGCGGCAGACGAGTCGGGCTGTACGCCGGGTTCTGTTCCCCGGGGTCCTCGCGGGCCTCGGGGCGACGGCCATCCATCTAGGGCCGGCGTTGCCGCCGGCCTCGTGCGGTCCACCCGCGGACTCGGGCGGGCAGCCCTCGAACGTCCGCGCAGGGCGCGCCTTTCACAGCGGCCCCTTTTGACCTTGCTCCGGGTGGGGTTTACCGAGCTGCCCAGGTCACCCTGAGCACTGGTGGTCTCTTACACCACCGTTTCACCCTTACCGGGGGCCGTACGCATACGGTCCCCGGCGGTTTGCTTTCTGTGGCACTGTCCCGCGGGTCACCCCGGGTGGCCGTTAGCCACCACCCTGCCCTGTGGAGCCCGGACGTTCCTCGGGGAGATCCACCAGGACCTCCACGCGGCCGCCCGCCCGGCTCGTCTGCCGTAGGGACCATGGTACCGGGCGTCCGCCGCGCCTCCGCCCGCCGACCGGGGACGCCGTCGCGAGCACCGAACCGGCCAGGATCAGGGCGAAGGCCGCCAGCGTCCCGGCCGTGAGGCGCTCGTCCAGGAAGAGCGCGCCCGCCGCCACCGCGATCGCCGGGTTCACATAGGTGATGACCGTCGCCCGGGTCGGGCCCGCCTCCTTGATCAGCTCGAGGAACGCCACGAAGGCCACGGCCGTGCAGATCACACCGAGACCGGCCAGGGCGGCGACGACCTGCCCGGAGGGTACGGCGGTGGGCCACGTCGCGGCGGCCGCCGGGGCGTAGACCACTGCCGACAGGGCCAGACAGGGCGCGGTGAGCTGGAGCGAGGGGACGTCCCTGAGATGCCGGGCGGCGATCAGCGGCGCGGTCGCATAGCCGAGGACGGTCAGCAGCACTTCACCGAGCGACCGTGCGTCGCCGCCGGTCAGGTGCGGGACGGTGAGGACCGCGACGCCGCCCAGTCCGAGGGCCAGTCCGGCCACCCGCCGCGCCCCCAGGTGCTCGGCGCCGCCGAAGAAGCGGGCCAGCACCACTCCGGCGATCGGCACGCCCGCTATCAGCAGACCCGCCGTGGAGCTGGACAGATGACGCTCGGCGTCGGTGAGCGTGAACCAGGGGCCCATGATCTCGATGCACGCGAAGGCCAGCATGGGGCGCCAGTGCGTCCGCACGGTCCGGGTCAGGCCCCCCTGGCGCAGGGCGAAGGGGAGCAGAAGCGCGGCACCCAGCGCACAGCGCGTGAACACCACCATGGACGGGGACACGGCGTCCACCGCCACCTTGATCATCAGATAGGGGATGCCCCAGATCACTCCCATGAGGGAGAACAGGAACCAGCCGCGTGCAGTCATACGGCGAGTGTCGGCCGGGTCAGCGACCGCCGTCTTGAACGCTGTTGCGGTGCGCGCTCGCGGCCACGCCCGCACGGTACGCCGCCGGGGTCACCCCCAGCACACGCCGGAACCAGCGGGTCAGATGCGCCTGGTCGGCGAAGCCCACGAGCGGGGCGACCTCGGCGGGGCGCAGTCCTGCCTCCAGCAGTCCGCGGGCCCGCGTCACCCGGTACTGGGCGAGCCAGGCGTAGGGCGGTATCCCCATCGCCGTACGGAAGGCACGCAGCAACTGGTAGCGCGACAGTCCGAGTTCGGTGGCGAGGTCGGCGAGGGAGGGCGGGGCGAGCAGTTCGTCGGCGAGGCGGTCGCGTACGGCGTGGGCGAGGTCCGCGGCACCGGGGATCGAGTCGGAGACGGGGCGGGCCGTGGAGTGGCGCCGGGCGAGCGCGGTGAGCAGCCACGGGAGCCGGGACTCGGCCTCCAGCGGGTCCGGGCATGCGCTCAGTTCGGTGTGCGCGGCGCGTACGGCGGCCACCAGTTCGGGGTCGTCGAGGAGCGGTTCGCGAAAGTGCGGGAGACCTCCCAGGATGCCGTCGGAGAGCAGCGAGGGTTCCGCGTACAGGGCGCGGTAGGCGTAGCCGTCGGTGGCGGTGGCGGGTGCGCCGGTGTGCATCTCGCCGGGGTCGAGGACGACGATGGTGCCCGGCCCGGTCCGAATGTGGCCGCCGCGGTAGTCGATGACCTCGAATCCGCCGACACAGACGCCGATGGTGAACTCGTCGTGCGCGTGTGGGGCGTAGCGGTGCTGGTCGAAGCGGGCGGTGAGCAGGTCGAGTGGCGGCCCGCCCCGGCCGAGACGCGCCCGGGTCCACAGCGCCTGTTCACGTCCGCTCACCTTGCACCCCCTTGTGCGGGGTGCAACGCGTCCGGGCCCCGTTTTCATACCGCCGGGGAACTCAGAGGAAGTCGGTCGTGTCCAGTTCGAAGCCGAACGGCTCGGGGAGGGCGAGCGGCTTGCCGAAGGGGAATGTGCAGTGCTGGCGGTAGTCGTCCTTCTCGGGGTCGCTGAACAGTGTGATCGAGGAGGCTTCGCGGTCCAGCAGCAGGTAGAGGGGGATGCCGCCGCGGGCGTAGCAGCGGCGCTTGGTCTCGCGGTCCGCCTTCGGCCTGGTGGACGTCACCTCCAGCACCATGGCGACCCCCTCGCAGGGCATCCAGGGTTCGGCGCCTCGGTAGAGCCGCCGTTCCGTCGGGGCGAACGTGCCGTCGGGGATGACGTGGTTCTTGGGGCGGCCGCCTGCGCTCTGCAACGTCAGACCCTTGTTCCCGGAGAACTGCATGTCGGTCCGGGACCGCCTGATGACCTGACTCACGATCAGGCCGATGCAGTCCTCGTGATCCCCGTCCGGCGGCGGCGTCGCAACGATCTCCCCCTCGATCAGCTCGGCCCTGAAACCCTCCGGGATGTCGAGGGCGAGAAAGCCCTCCAGCAGGACCTCTGACTCGGTGAGCGGCTCATGGGCCATGGCAGTCATGTCACGCCCCTCCTTCGGTCGCTCGCCAGACTGGGGCATCGGAAGATCACCTGTCCGTGGGATCGGAAACCGTTCCCTCGATCGTGGCACACCGTCGCGGCCGTCGTCAGGGACGTGCGGGCGTGGCGATCCGCTCGCTTGACCTTGCCGCGACGTCAGCGTTTGTACTGGTCGTATGCGGATCGGAGAACTCGCCGCGACCGTGGGCGTCACCACGCGGACCGTGCGGCACTATCACCACCTCGGACTGCTGCCCGAGCCCGAGCGGCTGCCCAACGGGTACCGCGACTACGGCCTGCGGCACGCCGTCGTGCTGGCCCGGATCCGCAGGCTGACCGAGCTGGGGCTCGGTCTCGCGGAGGTACGGGACGTGCTCGCGGACGACGAGGGCCGCGACCTCGCCGAGGTGCTCGCGGAGCTGGACGAGGATCTGGCCCGTCAGGAGGCGGCGATCCGTGAGCGCCGGGGCAGGCTGCGCGCGCTGCTCGAGCAGGGCCGTCCCGCCGAGGGCCCCGTCTCCCCCGAGCTCGCCCGGCTGTTCGCCGGTATGGAGGCCTTCCTCGACTCCCCGATGGCCACCAAGGACCGCGAGGTGCTGGCGCTGATCGAGACCGCGACCGCGCCGGAGGAACGGGAACGGCTGGCGGCCGTGCTGGCAGGCGCGTTCGGGAAGCCGGGTGCCGTGGAGCGGGCGCGGGAGGTGTACGCGCTGCTCGACTCGCTCGTCGACGCCGGCCCGGACGATCCGCGGGTCGACGACGCCGCCCGGGCGCTCCTCGCCTGCCTGCCGGACGGCCTCGTACCCGACGAAGGTGTCGACGAGGGCCACGGCTTCATCAGGGCGCTCTACGCGGACCTCGCACCGGCCCAGGCGGAGGCGGTCCGCCGCGCCCTGCGGATGCACGCCCGGGGACGGCGATGAGAACGGCGTACGTCCTGGTGCGGCACGAGCTGCGGCTCCTCGCGAGCCTCGCGCTCTGGGCCGCGCGCCGCACCCACGGTACGCGGGGCGGCCAGGCCTTCGGGTACGCGCGGGGACAGGGGCCGGTCATGGCCGGGTTCGCGTTCGTGTGCGTGGTGGAGACGCTCACCATGTCCGTGCTGCTGCGCGACTGGCCGCTGGTGCACCGGGTGGTGCTGCTGCTGGACGTCTACACCGTGGTGCTCGTCGTCGGCCTGTACGCGGCCTACGTGGTCCGTCCGCACGTCCTTGACCCCGGCGGGCTTCGTATCCGCCACGCCGCCCACGTCGATCTGCGCATACCGCTGGACCGGATCGCGTCCGTGCGCCGCGAGCTGCGCACCGTGCACGAGAGAGCCGACGGGGAACTGAACCTCCCGGTGGGCTCGCAGACCACCGTCACACTGGAACTCGCCGAGCCCGTCGCCCACGTCACCTTCTTCGGCCGTCGGCGGGCGGTCCGCGTCGTCCGCTTCCACGCCGACGACGCCGGCCGTGTCGTCCGGGCGCTCGCTCGGGCGCGGTAGGCCCGGGGGGTGGGGGCCGTCCGTGGACACGCCCACGCCGTACGCTGTCGCGGAGCGCTACAGAAGGAGTATGTGTGCTGGTGCTGCTGCCGCCCTCGGAAGGCAAGGCGTCCTCCGGTCGCGGTGCCCCGCTGAACCTCGAGTCGCTGTCGCTGCCCGGTCTGACGGCCGCGCGGGAGGCCGTCCTCGGTGAGCTCGTGGAGCTGTGCGCGGGCGACGAGGAGAAGGCGCGCGAGGTACTGGGGCTGAGCGAGGGCCTGCGCGGCGAGGCGGCCAAGAACGCCGGGCTGCGGTCCGCGGGGGCGCGGCCCGCCGGGGAGATCTACACCGGAGTCCTGTACGACGCCCTGGATCTCGCCTCGCTGGACCCGGCCGCCAAGCGGCGCGCCGCCCGGTCCCTGCTCGTCTTCTCCGGGCTCTGGGGCGCGGTCCGGGTGACCGACCGCATCCCTTCCTACCGCTGCTCGATGGGCGTGAGACTGCCCGGACTCGGAGCGCTCGGAGCGCACTGGCGCGCGCCCCTGGCCTCGGTGCTGCCCGAGGCGGCCGGCGGTGGACTGGTGCTGGACCTGCGGTCCTCCGCCTACGCCGCGGCGTGGAAGCCGAAGGGCGAGGTGGCCGGGCGGACGGCGACCGTCAGGGTGCTGCACTCCCGGATCGTGGACGGGGTGGAGAAGCGCTCGGTCGTCAGCCACTTCAACAAGGCGACGAAGGGGCGCATCGTCCGGGCTCTGCTCACGGCCGGGGCCGCCCCCAGGAACCCCGCGCAGCTGGTGGAGGCGCTGCGGGACCTGGGCCATGTGGTGGAGGCCGAAGCCCCCGCCTCCGGCAGGCCGTGGTCGCTGGACGTGGTGGTGACGGAGATCCACTGACCTGGGCGCGCCAGCGCATTGCAGCACGCGCAACGACCTTTGCGCAGAGTGCTTTCCCTCGGCAGGATGAACCCATGACCTCACCGCTGCCGCCGTCGCCGTCCGCCGTCCCGGTCCTGGACCTCGCGCCCGTCGTCCCCGTGGTCGTCGTCGCGGACGCCGCCGACGCCGTGCCCCTGGCACGGGCGCTGGTGGCCGGCGGGCTGCCCGCGATCGAGGTGACGCTGCGCACCCCGGCCGGGCTCGACGCGATCCGGGCGATCGCCGCCGAGGTCGCTGACGCGGTGGTCGGGGCGGGCACGGTCATCACACCGGCGCAGGTGTCGGACTCGGTGGCGGCGGGGGCCCGTTTCCTGGTCAGTCCCGGGTGGACGGACTCACTGCTGGCGGCGATGCAGGCGTGCGGGGTGCCGTTCCTGCCCGGGGTGTCGACGACGTCGGAGGTCGTGGCGCTCCTCGAACGGGGCGTGCGGGAGATGAAGTTCTTCCCGGCGCAGGCGGCCGGCGGCACGGCTTACCTCAAGTCGCTGGCCGGACCGCTCCCGCAGGCCCGCTTCTGCCCGACCGGCGGTATCGGCCCGGCGAACGCCCCTGAGTACCTGGCGCTGCCCAACGTCGGCTGCGTAGGAGGGACCTGGATGCTGCCCCAGGACGCGATCGAGGCGAAGGACTGGGCCCGGGTCGAGCGGCTGGCACGCGAGGCGGCGGGCCTGCGCCGCCCGCTCAGCGCAGGTGGGACGTCTCGTTGAGGAGGCGGAGGCTCGCGTTGCCGTCCGCGAAGTAGGCCACCGCGGACAGGGACGCCGCGGACAGCTCCATCCGGAACAGCGCCTCGGGGGGCGCCCCGAGCGCGAGCCGGACGAGGGTCTTGACGGGCGTGACGTGCGAGACCAGCAGGACCGTACGGCCTGGGTGGGTGGCCAGCAACGCGTCCCGGGTGGCGGCGACCCGCCGGGCGACTGCCGCGAAGCTCTCGCCGCCGCCGCTGGGTGTGGCCTCCGGGTCGGTGAGCCAGGCGTTCATGTCGTCGGGGTACTTCTCGCGCACTTCGCCGAACGTCAGTCCCTCCCAGGCACCGAAGTCGGTCTCGCGCAGCCCTTCGTCCACGCTCACCTCGAGGCCGAGGCGGGCGGCGACGGTCCCGGCGGTCTCGCGGCAACGCGCGAGGGGCGAGGAGACCACGGCCTGGACGGTCCCCCGCGCGGCGAGCGCGGCGGCGACGAGCTCGGCCTGGCGCCGGCCGACGTCGGACAGGACCGGGTCGTCGCCGCCGCTGCCGGAGAAGCGCTTGAGCGGGGTGAGCGGGGTCTCGCCGTGGCGCAGCAGCACGAAGGTGGTGGGGGCACCCAGGTCGGGCGGGGCGGCGGCGACATTGCGGGCGGCACGCGCATCGGCGCCCGCACGCGCGCCGTCGGACGGCGAAGCGGCCGCGGCCGCCGGCTCGTCGCCCGCGGGGCCGGGCGGTCCGGGCACCGTCGCACCATGGGCGTCCCGCTCGGCGGCGGACCGGGACGCGTCCCATCGCTCGCCCCGGCCGCCCGCGTCCATCGCCTCGTTGGCGAGCCGGTCCGCGTGCTTGTTCCGCTCACGCGGGATCCACTCGTACGTGACCTGCCCGGCCGGGAGGACGGCGGCGGCCCGCATCGCCAGTGGCCGCATGTCCGGGTGCCGGATCTTCCACCGGCCGGACATCTGCTCCACGACCAGCTTGGAGTCCATCCGGACGTGCACCCTCGCCGCCGGGTCGAGCTCGCGGGCCGCGCTCAGCCCGGCGAGCAGTCCACGGTACTCGGCGACGTTGTTGGTGGCGGTCCCGATGAACTCGGCCCGCTCCACCAGCGTCTCGCCCGTCGCCGCGTCACGCACGACGCTGCCGTAGCCGGCGGGCCCCGGGTTGCCCCGCGACCCGCCGTCGGCCTCGACGATGAACTCCCGCACTCCGGACGCCTTTTACAGGCCGGACTCGGAGGTGCGCACCAGGATGCGGCGGCAGTTCTCGCAGCGCACGACCGTGTCGGGCGCCGCCGCACGGATCTCGCTCAGCTCGGTGATCGCCAGTTCCTGGCGGCAGCCCTGGCAGGTGCGCTGGTACAGCTTGGCCGCGCCGATGCCGCCCTGCTGCTCGCGCAGCTTGTTGTACAGCTTCAGCAGGTCCGCGGGCACCGAGCCCGCGACGACCTCGCGCTCCTTGGTCACCGACGCGGACTCGCCGTCGATCTCCTCGTACGCCGCGTCCCGGCGCGCCGAGGCGTCGTCGATCTTCGACTGCACCGATCCGACCCGCTCGGTCAGCTCGGCGACCCGCTCCTGCGCGGACTCGCGGCGCTCCATCACCTCCAGCACGACGTCCTCCAGGTCTCCCTGGCGCTTGGCGAGCGAGGCGATCTCGTGCTGGAGGTTCTCCAGGTCCTTCGGGGAGGTGACCGCACCGGAGTCGAGGCGCTGCTGGTCGCGGACGGCGCGCTGCCGCACCTGGTCCACGTCCTGCTCGGCCTTCTTCTGCTCGCGGGCGCAGTCGCTCTCCTCGGTCTGCGCCGCCACCAGCAGGTCGCGCAGCTGGGTGAGGTCCTTGGTCAGGGACTCGATCTCCGCGTGCTCGGGCAGCGACCTGCGCTTGTGCCCGAGCTGCTGCAGTCGTACGTCCAGGGCCTGGACGTCGAGGAGTCGGATCTGGTCGGCGGGCGCGGCGTTCAGTTGGGGGCTCCAGGGGTGTGCGAGTCGGAGGGGGCGCGCGAGGCGCTCTCTGGCTGGACGGCGGCGGACGCCGCGTGGGCGGTCCAGGGGTCGGTGACCGTCGGCGAGACGTGGACGCGCAGGCCCCACCCGTGCCGGTCGGAGATCTCGTCGAGCTGGGTGGCGGCCAGCTGGCACCAGGGCCACTCCGTCGCCCAGTGCGCCGCGTCGAGCAGCGCGAGGGGACTGTGGCTGCGGGCCGCCGCGAACTCGGACGCCGGGTGGTGACGCAGGTCCGCGGTGAGGAAGGCGTCCACCCCGGCCGCGCGGACCTCGTCGAAGAGGCTGTCGCCGGAGCCGCCGCTGACGGCGATCGTGCGGACCAGCGCCTCGGGGTCGCCGGCGACGCGGATGCCCTGCACGGTGGCGGGCAGCCGCTCGGCGGCCCGGGCGGCCAGCGCGCGGACGGTCGTCGGGTGGTCCAGCTCGCAGACGCGGCCGAGACCCCGGCGGCCCTCCGGGTCGGTCGTGTCCGGTACCAGGGGGCGCACGACCCGCAGGTCGAGCGCGCCGGCGAGGGCGTCGCTGACGCCGGGGTCGGCGCGGTCGGCGTTGGTGTGGGCGACATGCAGCGCGATGTCGTTCTTGATGAGGGTGTGCACGACGCGGCCCTTGAAGGTGGAGGCCGCCACCGTCGTCGTCCCCCGCAGATAGAGCGGGTGGTGGGTGACCAGCAGGTCAGCGCCGAGCTTCACCGCCTCGTCGACGATCTCCTGGACGGGATCGACGGCGAGGAGGACCCGGGTGACCTCCTGGTCGGGGTCGCCGACGACCGTGCCGACCGCGTCCCAGGACTCGGCCCGCTCGGCGGGCCACAGGGTCTCCAGGGCGGCGATGACTTCAGACAGACGGGGCACGGGGAAAGGCTACCTGCCCCGGCTCCTTCCCCGACCGGTCGCGGGTCGTTCGGGCCGATGGGCTCGGCGCGGGCGCCGCGCGGACCACCCCCGAGGATGCGGAGGTCGCGTGCGGAGGGGCCGTGCGCCCCCTCGTGCAGCACACCCGCCCCCATTTCCTCAGGCGAACGGCGCGACGAACACCCTTATGTGTGAAGCAGCCGTCCCACGAAGTCACGCCCGTGCGTACGAAAACTAGCTTCGTCGCCGGAGGTGACCGAACCATGACGGACCGTGCCTTCACGACCGCCGCGGCGGAGGGGAACGAGTGGGCGCCCCGGCCCGGATGCGTGACGACCGCAGACGGGTCCTACGCGGCGCGTCTCGCCCATGACGACGGGTCCTTGTACCCGGAACGCTGGACCCTGGACGGCCCCGAACCGTACGCCGTACCACTGCCCGGCAACCAGCCGGAGGAGCCCGGCACCGAAGTGCAGCCCCTGGCCGACGGCCGGGTGCTGATCCACCGCGTCGCGGCGGGGCGGCACACGTTCTCGCTGCTCTATCCGACCGGGCCGGGGACCGGGGAGTTGCCGCTGGGCTCGGTGGAATGCCCCGAGGAGGACGCCCGGCTGCGGCTGCTGCCCCCCGCGCCGACGGGGGACCGCGCGTTCGCGCTGGCCGTGGACGGGGGATCCACGGCGGTGTGGCGGGTGGTGGGGGGACCGGGTGTGCCCGAGCGGCTGGCTCAGCTGCCGGGCCGCTGCTCGGGCGGGGTGTGGCTGGACCGTGCGGGGCGGATGCTGGCCCTGGACCGGACGCCGCCCGACGGGGGGCCCACGAAGACGGTGGTGGTGGATCTGGCGCGGGGCGGGGAGGTCTCGCCGCTGCTGCAGATCGCGGACGCAAGCCATGACCGGCTGCTGCTCGCGGATCCGGACAGCGGGCTGCTGCTGATCCGCTCGGACGCCCCGTCGCCGGGTCAGGACCGGCTCGGCTGGGGGGTGTTGGGGAGCACACTGCCGGTGCGTTTCCCCGAGTGTCTGCGGCTGGACACCCCGGCGACCCCGTTCGCCATCCAGCCGGGACAGGCGTTGATGCCGGAGAGCTGTGCGGTGGCGCTCAGGATCGACGGGGCGGCGGGCAGCTGGATCGGGGTGTGGCGCCCGGCGGACCGCCGTGTCCACCATCTCGCGGCCCCCGAGGGCTGGTTGAAGGGCACGGGTCTGTGGACCCGGGACGGGGTGCTGCGGCTGCCGTATGCGACCCGGACGGTGCCCTGCGCGGTGGCCCGGGTCGTACCTCCCGCCGCGGCACCCGCGCCGCCGCCCGAGGACCCGGGCCGATGGCCGGTGCCGAAGCCCGCAGTGGGACGCACGTCGCGACCGGTGCCCTTGCAGCAGGCGCTCGCGCCACGCGGCGGCCGGACCGAGCGGACGCCCCTCGTATGGGTCCGCAAGAAGCAGACGCCGGTGGGGAGTGGAAACGGAGCGGCGGGGAACGCGGAGCGCCGCGGCGCCACGCCACCGGTCCCCGGTACGGCCGTCGTCGCCGCCCGTTAGACTCGCCCGGCTGTACGAAAGACATATTGACGGGGTGAAGAGTTCAGATGAGCGACACCAGCAGCAGCACACCCATGCCTGACGCGGCCCAGGAGATCCCGGGGCACGGCCGGCACCGCGGACCGGTCTCCGCCGAGGACACCGACGCGAACCCCAGCGGGCGTCACCGTGCCTCGGACCGCGGCATGACGGCCGATCAGGGGTCGGTCTCCCACTGAGGGCGCATCGATTCCGCTGAGGTCCCCCGTCCGTTCCGTCCTGGGCGGGGGCCTCGCCATGACGTCGGCGCCTGACCCGCGCCGCTCCCCGTACCGGTCGTCCCACGACCCGTCACTCCTTGGGTGCGGGACTGCGCACGAGCAGCACCATGGCCGCCCCGATCGCCATCGCCGCCGCCGGCCACAGCAGCGCGTTGGCCATGACGGCCGAGACCACGGTGCGGACGGAGTCCTGCACACCGCGGCCGGATTCCAGCCGCTGGAAGTCGATGTTCTCGATGGCCTTTCTCCGGCTCGCGCCGAGACCCGCCGCATGCGCCGCGATCTGGGTCTTGAACTGGGCGGTCATGACGGTCGCGATGACCGCGGAGCCGAGTGTGGCCCCGATCTGCCTCGATGCGTTGAACACACCCGAACCGGCGCCGATGTAGGTGGGCGGCAGCCCCTGCATCGCGGCGACGGCCAGCGGGCTCATCATCAGCGAGCTCGACGCGCCCATCCAGGCGGCGTGCACGAGCAGCACGGCCAGGGACATGTCGGGTGTCATCAGGAAGTGCCGGACGAAGAGCGCGGAGCCGAACAGGGCGAGCCCGGTGAACGCCGGCCACTTGGGCCCGACCTTGTCGACGAGCCTGCCGATCCAGGGCGCGAGCGGCACCGAGACCAGCGCCGACGGCAGCATCATCAGCGCCGCCTCGGCCGGCGTCATGCCCCGGCCCGCCTGGAAGTAGAGGGTCCCTGGGAAACTCGCGGCGACCGTGGCGAAGCCCGCGGCCACGATCGCCAGGTTGGCGGCCGCGAACGTCCTGACCCGGAAGATGCCCATCGGCACCAGCGGCTCGCTCTTGTTCACGCGTTCCCAGGCGACGAAGCCGGCCCCGAACACGACTCCGAGGACGAGGATCTCGGGAACGCCGACGGAGATCCCGGTGTGGTGGCCGATTACGACGAGGTCGTCGGTGATCTCCGACCAGTCGTAGCCGCTGCCGTTCTCCAGGCCGTAGACGAGACAGAACAGGGACAGGCCGCTGATCAGCACACCGACGACGTCGAAGCGGTGCGGATCGCCGGACAGGGCGGGCACGAAGCGCCGCGCCACCAGGAGTCCGACGATCCCGATCGGCACATTGATCAGGAAGATCGACCGCCAGCCCAGCGAGTCGACGAGCAGACCGCCGCAGACCGGTCCGACCAGAACGGCACCGCCGGAGACCAGACCCCAGTACGACATGGCGCGGCCGCGGACCTCCTTGGGGAAGGTCTTGCTGATGATCGCCATGGACTGGGGGGACATGCCCGCGGCGCCCAGGCCCTGAAGGGCCCGGAAGGCGATCAGCTGACCGATGCCGGTCGCGAGCCCGCACAGCAGCGAGGCAGCGGTGAACACCGCCATTCCGATCAGGTAGATCCGCTTGGCGCCGAACCGGTCCCCGAGGCGGCCCGCGAGCAGCAGCGGCACCGAGTACGCCAGCAGATAGGAACTGGTCACCCAGACCGTCGTACTGATGTCCGTATGGAGATCGGCGGAGAGCTTCGGCATCGCCACGACCACGACGGTGGTGTCGAGCATGAGCAGGAAGAAGCCGACCATGAGGGCGGCGAGCGCACTCCACGGTGCCCGGACTCGGGGAGCGGCTCTCTGCGTCTGCGACGTGGTCATGGTCCGAAGGTGCCATGGAGCGGTGCCCCGGTAACGGTGGCACGCGGCGGGCTACGGCCGGTTGGGGGGCACCGGGCCCGCGATGGCGCCGGGAGGCGCGACCGCGGGCCGGTCCCCGCTCACGCGTGCTTCAGCCCGAGCACCTCCACCGCGGCGAACGTCTCGCCCCGTGGGCGCTGCGCGAAGTGCGGGGTGAGGAGGGCGTCGAGTTCCTCGTAGGTGAAAGCGTCCTGCTTCGTGTCGAACCTTGCGTGCACCCGGGGCCGCTCGACGATCGCGACCAGGCCGCCGTGCACCACCAGGAGCTGCCCGTTGACCGGTGCGGCGGCGGGCGAGACCAGATAACCCACGAGCGGAGCCACATGCTCGGGGGCGAGTGGGTCGAGACCCTGCTCCGGACGTTCGAGTCCGGCGAACACGTCCTCGGTCATCCGGGTGCGGGCACGCGGGCAGATGGCGTTAGCCGTGACCCCGTACTTCGCCAGGGCGAGGGCGGTGGAGGTGGTGAGACCCACGATGCCGCCCTTCGCCGCCGCGTAGTTGGGCTGCCCGGCCGAGCCCGCCAGGAACGCCTCCGACGACGTGTTCACGATCCGCCCGTACACCGGGCCGTCCGCCGCCTTGGAACGCGCCCGCCAGTGCGCGGCGGCGAAGCGGGTCGTGTTGAAGTGGCCCTTGAGATGGACCCGGATCACCGCGTCCCATTCGTTCTCGGACATCGAGAAGACCATGCGGTCGCGCAGGATGCCCGCGTTGTTGACCAGTACGTCGAGCCTCCCGAACTCGGCGACCGCCAGCTCGATCAGATCGGGGGCCTGTGCGAAGTCGGCGACGTCCCCGGTGTGTGCGACGGCCCGGCCGCCCGCCGCGCGGATCTCGGCGGCGACCTCCTCCGCCGGACCCTCGCACGCCTCCCCCGAACCGTCCCGGCCCGGCTGCCCGTAGTCGTTGACGACGACGGCCGCACCGAGCCGGGCGAGCTCCAGCGCCTCGGCCCGGCCCAGCCCCCGGGCCGCCCCGGTCACGACGGCGGACAGCCCTTCCAGTGGCAGCGACATCGCGGTCCCTTTCGACAGGCGTACGGGGGCAGCGGGCTCAGATCTCGATGCACGTGCGCAGTGCCGTACCCGTCCTCATCCCGTCCAGCGCCTCGTTGATCTCGGCGAGGGGCACCCGATGCGTGATCAGGCCCGCCAGGTCGACACGACCGGCGCGCCACAGCGCGATGGTCCGTTCGTACGAACGCAGGACGTCCCCTCCGCCGTACATGGACGGCAGGATGCGCTTCTCGTCGAAGAACAGCTCGAACATGCTGAGCTGGAGGAAGTCGTCCATGGCGCCGGCGCCGACCACGACGAGGGTGCCGCCGCGCCGGGTGTGCTCGTAGGCCGTGCGGGCGGTGGCCGACTTCCCGACGACCTCGAAGACGTAGTCGAAGCCCTCCCCCGCGGTGGCCTGCTGCTTGGCGTCCGGCAGTTCCCCGGGCGACACGGCCCTCGTGGCTCCGAACTTCAGCGCGGACTCCCGGCGGGAGGCGACCGGGTCGACGGCGACGATCTCGGCGGCGCCCCGGAGCCGGGCCCCCTGGATCGCGGAGATCCCGACGCCCCCGCAGCCGATGACGGCGACGGACGAGCCCGCCTCCACGTCCGCGGTGTTGAGGGCCGCGCCCAGGCCGGTGGTCACCCCGCAGCCGATGAGCGCGGCGATGTCGAACGGCACGTCGTCCGGGACGGGCACCGCGCAGCCGGCGTCCACGACGACCTCTTCGGTGAAGGTGCCGGTGCCCGCGAAGCCGAAGACGTCGCCGCCGGGACGTTTGAAGTTGGGGGTGCCCGCGTTCATGAACCCGGACATGCACAGTTCGGTCTGCCCGCGCCTGCAGGCGGGACAGGCGCCGCAGGCGGGCAGCCAGCACACGACCACCCGGTCGCCGGGCCGCAGGGTGCGGACGTCCTCGCCCACTTCGAGGATCTCGCCCGCGCCCTCGTGGCCGGGCACGAACGGGGCGGGCTGCGGCAGCACCCCGTTCATCGCGGACAGGTCCGAGTGGCACAGCCCGGTGGCGCGCATCCGGATCCTGACCTTGCCGGGGCCGAAGCCCGTCGCCTCGACGTCGTCGAGGACCTCCAGCTTGTCCTGGCCGATCTCGTGCAGTACGGCTGCGCGCATGGTGCGGCTCCCCTCGAGGGCTGGGTGGCTCAGGAGTGTTCGACGATGGTGTCGGTGAGGACCGGAGCGTCGTCCCGCTCGACCGCGCCCACCGTGACCCGCAGGGAGCCCTCCCGCCGCCACACGCGGATGCGCAGGGTCTCACCGGGGAACACGACTCCGGCGAAGCGCGTGGAGCAGGCGCGCACCCGGGCCACGTCCCCGTCGAGCAGCGCGTCGACGACCGCCTTCAGGGTGATCCCGTAGGTGCACAGCCCGTGCAGGATGGGCCGCTCGAAGCCGGCGAGCTTGGCGAACTCGGGATCGGCGTGCAGCGGGTTCCAGTCGCCGGAAAGGCGGTACAGCAGCGCCTGGTCCTCGCGGGTGGGCCGCTCGATCACCTTGTCGGGTTCGCCGGTCGGCCGGTCGGTGGGGGCGGCGGGGCCGCGGTCGCCGCCGAAGCCGCCTTCTCCGCGGACGAAGATCTGTGCGTCGTTGGTCCACAGTGGGCCGTGGTCGTCGGTGGCCTCGGTGCGCAGCACGAGGACGGCGGCCTTCCCCTTGTCGTACACGGCGGCGATGCGGGAGGTTGCGGTCGCCCTGCCCTCCACCGGGATCGGACGGTGGACCGTCAGCGTCTGACCGCCGTGCAGGACCCGGGCGAGATCGACCTCGATGCCGGGCATGGACAGGCCGCTGATCACGCCGGGGGCCCCGGCGCCCGCGACGGTGGCGAAGCTCGGCAGGACGTGCAGCCGGGACTCAAGGGTGTAGCGCAGCTCGTCGGCGTCGGTCGCCGGGCTGTGCTTGTCGGGGTTCGCGCCCGCGCCGATGCCGAGGTGATAGAGCTGGACGTCCTTGCTGTTCCAGGTGATCTCGCGGGACCGGGGTTCGGCTGCGAGGGCCTTGGCTGCGTCGATGGGCATGGGGCTCCTGACACTGGCGGGAAAGACCCCGGTGCGGCCGTCCGCACCGTCGGCCGCACCGGGGTCGTCACGGGGCCGCGGAACCCGCCCGTTCTAGAACGCGTTCCAGTACGGCGACCCCCTGTATAACCCAGCTCGCAGAAGTTGTGAAGACCGCTGACGGCTTGTCAGATCCGGTGCCCCGCCTCCGGACCCATGACATTTGTCCTGCCGGAGTCCGTACAACCGCATCTGCTGCGGGCCGCCCCGGCTCCGTAACGTCGTGGTCATGACGAAAACGACCGGGACACCGACTGCCGTGTCCTTCACGGGGGCGGTCAAGACCTACGGCGCCGTGCGCGCCGTCGACGGTGTGGACATGCGGATCGCGCAGGGCGAGACGGTGGCACTGCTCGGCCGCAACGGCGCCGGCAAGTCCACCACGATCTCCCTGCTGCTCGGCCTCCTCCAAGCCGACGAGGGCACGGTGGAGCTCTTCGGTGCGGCGCCCGAGCGCTCCGTGCTGGCCGGACGCGTGGGCGCCATGCTCCAGGATTCGCGGGCGGTCCCCCGGGTGACCGTCCGCGAGCTGGTGTCCTTCGTGGCCGGCCGCTATCCGGCCCCGATGCCCGTCGCACAGGCCCTGGAGCTGGCCGGGATCACCGACCTGGCCGGGCGGCGGGTGGACCGGCTCTCCGGCGGTCAGACCCAGCGCGTGCGGTACGCGGTGGCGCTCGCCGGAAATCCGTCGCTGCTCGTGCTCGACGAGCCGACCGCGGCCCTGGACGTGGAGGCGCGGCACGCCTTCTGGCGGTCGATGCGGGAGTACGCCGGGCTCGGTCGCACCGTCCTGTTCTCGACCCACTATCTGGAGGAGGCGGACGCGCACGCCGACCGGATCATCGTCATCGACCGCGGCCGTGTGGTGGCCGACGGCACGGGCGAACAGCTGAGGCGGGCGGCCGGCGGCAACCTCGTCTCGATCGACCTGGCCGGGCGCGGCACCGAGGGACTCACCCTGCTGCCCGGCGTGCGGTCGATGGAAGTGCGCGGGGACCGGGCGCTGCTGCGCACGGACGACTCCGACGCGACGGTGATCGCCCTGGCGGAGCTGGGTGCGATACGCGGCCTGGAGGTCGTCCCGGCGTCGCTCGACGACGCGTTCCTTGCCCTGACCGCACCCGAGATGGAGATCGTGTGATCCTGGACTACCTGCGGCTCGAAGTGCGCCGGACGCTGCGCGACGTGGGCTTCGTGATCGGTGGGGTCGCGATGCCGGTGATGATGTACCTGCTGTTCACCAACCTCGGCGAGAACGACGGTGCCTGGAAGACCGCCTCCATGGTCGGCATGGCCGCGTACGGCGCCGTCGGCTCGGCCCTGAACACCGGGGGCGGGGTCGCCGAGGACCGGGCGATCGGCTGGCTGCGGCAGCTCAGGGTGACCCCGATGACTCCGCGCCAGGTCGTCGCCGGGCGGGCGCTGACCGGTTCCGTGACGGTACTGCCCGCGATCGTCGCGGTGCTCGCCGCGGGCGGGCTCCTCAACGGCGTCCGGCTGGCGGCGTGGCAGTGGGCCTCGATCGCGCTCCTGCTGTGGCTCGGCTCGATCCCCTTCACCCTGCTCGGCCTCGGCAACGGCTACCGGCTGACCGCGCAGACCACGGGTGTGACGAACATGCTGTGCAATCTGGGCCTCGCGGTGCTCGGCGGCCTGTGGTTCCCGGTCACCCTGTTCCCCGGCTGGCTGCGCACGGTCTCCGGGTACACCCCGACCCACCGCTTCGCCCAGCTCGGCACGTCGATCGCCGACGGCCACGCCCCCGCACTCGGTGCGGTCGTGGTCCTGACGGCCTGGGCGCTGGCGTTCGGTTCGTACGCTGTCTTGTCGTACCGCCGCAGTGCCAGGAACGTGTGAACGGGGTGACGGACATGCACTGGTTGCGCAAGGCCGGCTGCCACATGGACACATGGCAGCTCGCACGACAGACGTGGAAGGAGGACATGGTGCGCTTCAAGGCCGAGCAGAAGGCCGCCCGTAGGACCGGCAAGGCGGCGGAGAGCCCGGGTCCGCCGCCCACCGGCTTCACCCTGCTGCCGTGGCTGCTGCTGGGGATGGGTGCCTTCTCCAACCTCTTCCAGGGCAAGGCCTCGAACGCCTGGATAGGCAGCTTCGGCCTGCTCGCCTTCAACTCCCTCTACATCTACGTCGTCTTCCGGGCCTTCGACAGGGAGCGGCGCGAGGCGCCTTCCACGCGTGTGGCGCTGCTCCTGATGGGGGCGGTGACCTGCGGTCTTGCCATCGGCTACGGCGGCAACTGGCTGCTGTTCTTCCCTCTGCTCGGTCTGGCGACCGGCGCCATCGTCCGCGGCCCCTGGCTGGGGAAGACCGGTCTGGGGCTCACCGTGCTGGCAGGCACCGTGGCGTGCCTGCGCGACGGCTGGAACGGGATCAACATCGCCTACGGCACCTTCCTGTCGACGATGGTGACCGCCGCCATCCTGTCCCTGTCCGAGGCCGTCCGCGAACTGCGTGCCGCCCGTGAGGAACTGGCCCGCCGAGCGGTGGAGAAGGAGCGACTGCGCTTCTCCCGCGACCTGCACGACCTGCTCGGGCACACCCTCTCGGTGATCGTCGTGAAGTCCGAGGCGGCCCGCCGCCTGGCCCACCGCGACCTGGACGCGGCGCTGACGCAGGTCACCGACATCGAGTCCGTCGGCCGCCAGGCGCTCACCGAGATCCGCGAGGCGGTGACGGGCTACCGGGAGGGCAGTCTGGCGACGGAACTGGACCGCGCCCGGTCGGCCCTGACCGCCGCGGGCATCGAGCCGGTGGTGCGCAGGTCGGGCCCTCCCCTGGTACCGCAGACCGAGGTCCTGCTCGGCTGGGTGGTCCGCGAGGCGGTCACCAATGCCGTACGGCACAGCGGCGCGGACCGCTGCGAGCTCACCGTCGACGGCACGTCCGGTCGAGTCCGGCTGACGATCGCCGACAACGGGATCGGCGCGGCCGCCGCCCCACCCCCGGCGGGCGTGGGCGGGACCGGTCTGAAGGGGCTGACGGAGCGGCTCGCCGCGGCCGGCGGCTCGCTGCACGCCGGCCCGTCACCGCGCGGCGGATTCACGGTCACGGCGGAACTGCCCGTGGACACGGAACTCCCGTCGGCCGCCGGGCTCCCGCCCGCCCGGCTCTCACCGGCGACCACGGCCCCCGGGACCGACTGACCACCCGGCGCCCGATCACACCGACAACACGGAGTCCGGTCCCGGCGATCACTCAACCGCCGAACCACCGACACGGGCCGACTCCGTGCTCGCCGACGACGAGGGCTCGGGGGACCGGCTGACGACCCGGACGGCATCACACCGCCGGCACGGCACACGCTGCCGGCCGTCGGCGAACCCGCGGAACGCCGGGCCGGACCGCCTCGGTCCGCTCTCGTCGAGGCGCGAACCGCGGACGTGCCCGCACCGTACGCTTGGCCCGTGGACGAGATGCCCCGAAGTCACAGGCCGGCGAAATGCGTCAGGGTCCTGCTCGCCGAGGACCAGGGCATGATGCGCGGCGCCCTCGCCCTGCTGCTCGGCATGGAGGAGGACATCGAGGTCGTCGCACAGGTCTCCGCGGGCGACGCGATCGTGGACACGGCCCTGACCCACCGTCCGGACGTGGCCCTGCTGGACATCGAGCTTCCCGGTATGAGCGGTCTGGACGCGGCGGCCGAACTGCGCGTGCAGGCACCGGACTGCCGGGTGCTGATCCTGACCACCTTCGGCCGGCCCGGTTATCTGCGCCGCGCCATGGAGGCGGGCGCCGCCGGCTTCCTCGTCAAGGACGGCCCGGTGGAGGACCTGGCCACGGCGATCCGGCGGGTGCTCACCGGCGAGACGGTGGTGGATCCGGCGCTGGCCGCGGCGGCCCTCAGCGCCGGGCCCAACCCGCTGACCGCACGCGAGTGCGAGGTCCTGAAGGCGTCCGTGGACGGGGCGACGGTCTCCGACATCGCCGCGAAGCTCCATCTGTCCGAGTCGACGGTGCGCAACTACCTCTCGTCGGCCATCGGCAAGACCGGCACCCGCAACCGCATGGAGGCGATGCGCGAGGCCCGGCAGCAGGGATGGCTGTAGGGTCTGTCGTTTGGATCGGGGTCGGCTGGGTGCGACCGCGCCTTTCGACGCCGGCATGATCCAAACGACAGGCCCTGACGTGCCGTCTCCGCGGGAACCCCGTGCGACCGCAGCCCGTGCGCCCGCTCAGCGCGCGGCGGCCTTGCGCGGCAGCCACGCCAGCATCAGCACGGCGCCCGCCAGCAGCAGGCATCCGCTCAACCGGAACGCCTGCGCATAGCCCTCCGTCAAAGCCTGCCCCGACGTGCTTGCGCCCGTGCGCGTCGCCGCGACCGTCGACATGACCGCGAGGCCGAGCGAACCACCCATCGTGCGGGAGGTGTTGATCAGCCCGGACGCGAGCCCGGCGTCCGCCGGTGCCGCTTCCGAGGTGGCGAACGCCGCCAGCGGAGTGGCCGCCAGTCCCGCGCCCAGCATCATCAGAATCCCCGGGATCATGATCGTCGTGAGGTAGGCCCCGTGCGCTGCCATCGTCGACTGCCAGCCGAACCCGGCCGCCGCGACCAGCGTCCCGAGCACCGCCGTGTTCCGTGCCCCGGCGGCCCGCATGACCGACGGCGCGAGCTTGGAGCCGAACACCACGGCGAGTGAACTGGGTACCAGCGCGAGCCCGGCGTCCAGGGGCGAGTAGCCGAGGACGTTCTGCGCGTACAGCGTCATGAAGAACCACATGCAGAACATCGCGGAACCGGCGACGAACATGGCCGCGTTCGCGGAGGACACCGACCGCAGCCGCAGCAGACCCAGTGGCATCAGGGGCGCCTTCGTCCGTGCCTCGACGGCCAGGAACAGCCCGATCAGGGCGAGCCCCGCGCACAGCGGCACCAGCGTCGCGGCCGCCGTCCAGCCCTCCGCCTCCGTCTGCCCGATCCCGTACGCGAGCGCGGCGAGACCGGAGGTCACCAGCACCGCGCCCGGCAGGTCCAGGCGACGCCCGTCTGCGGCACGGCTCTCCAGGAGCGCTCCCCCGGCCGCCGACCGCGTCCGGGCGGAGGGGATCCCCAGCACGGATCCGACGAGGACGAGCACGCCCACCGGCACGTTGATCAGCAGCACCCAGCGCCACGACAGGCCGTCCACGAGCAGTCCGCCCACGAGCCCGCCCGCCGCGCCGCCGCCGGCGCCCACCGCGGTCCAGGTCGCGATCGCCCGCGCCCGTGCCGCCCCCTCGGGTACGGCAGCGGTGAGCAGGGTCAGTGTCGAGGGCGCGAGCACGGCGGCCCCCAGTCCCTGTACGGCTCGTGCAACCAGCAGTTCCCAGCCCTCCCGGGCCAGTCCGCCACCGAGGGAGGCGACGGTGAACAGGGCGAGCCCGAGGAGGAACATCCGCCTGCGCCCGTACAGGTCCCCGGCCCGCCCCCCGAGCAGCATGAACCCGGCGAAGGCGATCGCGTAGGCGTTCACCACCCACTGCAGCCCCGGGGCGGTCAGTCCGAGGTCGGCGCGCATCGAGGGCAGCGCCACATTGACCACGGACACGTCCAGCACGACGAGGAACTGTCCGGCGCACGCCAGCGTGATCACCACCCAGGCGGGCGGCAGGGAACGACGGGTCACGGGCGGGTCTTCGACGGTCGGCAGCATGGGCGCCATACTGCCGAGCCCGCGGGCGCGCGGCATCGGGATTTCGTCCCGTCTCCGGCTCGGTCCTGCGACCTGGTACCTGCCGCGCCACGGCCGCAACCGGTCTGACGGAAGATCAGATCTTCATGGGATGGTCAAGGATTCGTTAGTATGCCAAAGCATCGGAATAGTTGCCCGTGCATACGAGGTTTACCCAGCACTTATCCGCGCGGACCCGACCAACGACTCCTTCCGCGCCTCTTTCACTTTCGGCCTGGAGGCCTCACGCAATGACGCACACGACGACCGACCAGCCCGCTCGGAGGCCGTCCGGCGCAATCGTGCCGGTACTCGCCTTCGCGGGAATCGTTGTCGCGGTGATGCAGACCCTGCTTGTCCCTGTCATCAAGGATCTGCCGCAGTTGCTGAGCACCTCGCCCAGCAACGCCACCTGGGTCCTGACCTCCACCCTGCTCTCGGGCGCCGTGGCCACCCCGATCATGGGCCGGCTCGGCGACCTCTACGGCAAGCGGCGGATGCTCCTCGCAAGCCTGGGCGTGATGGTGGTCGGCGCACTGATCAGCGGCTTCACCAGCGCCGTACTGCCGATGATCGTCGGACGCACGCTCCAGGGCTTCGCGATGGGTGCGATTCCGCTCGGCATCGGCCTGATGCGCGACATGCTGCCCCGCGAGCGGCTCGGCTCCGCGATGGCCCTGATGAGCTCCTCGATCGGCGTCGGCGGCGGACTCGCGCTGCCCGCCGCCGCCCTGGTGGCCCAGAACGCCGACTGGCACGCCCTCTTCTTCGGCGCCGCCGGACTCGGTGTCCTCTCGATCGTCCTCACCCTCCTCGTGGTGCCCGAGTCCGAGGCCCGGGCGAAGGGCTCCTTCGATGTGCTCGGCGCGCTCGGCCTGTCCGCGGGCCTGGTCCTGCTGCTGCTCCCGATCACCAAGGGCAGCGACTGGGGTTGGGCGTCCGGCACCACGCTCGCCCTGTTCGCGGCCGCGGTCGTGGTCCTGCTCCTGTGGGGTCTGCTGGAGCTGCGGCTGAGCGCCCCGCTGGTCGACCTGCGCACCACGGCCCGACGCGAGGTGTTGCTCACCAACCTCGCCTCGATCATGGTCGGCGTCTCGTTCTACGTCGTCTCGCTCGTCCTGCCGCAGCTGCTCCAGCTGCCCGCCGCCACGGGTTACGGTCTCGGCCAGTCGATGGTGGTCGCGGGCCTGTGCGTGGCACCGCTCGGCCTGACCATGATGTTCACCGCGCCGGTCTACGCCCGGCTGTCCGCGAAGTACGGCCCCAAGGTCACCCTCATCATGGGCCTGCTGATCATCGGCATCGGCTACGGCGGCGGGCTCGGCCTGATGGACGCCGCCTGGCAGACCGTGATCACCTCGGTGGTCCTGGGCGCGGGCATCGGCCTCGCCTACTCCTCGCTGCCCGCCCTGATCGTCGGTGCGGTCCCGGCCTCGGAGACGGGCGCCGCCAACGGCCTCAACACCCTGATGCGGTCGATCGGTACATCGGTCTCCAGCGCCGTCATCGGCATGGTGCTCGCCAACACCGCGAACCACGTCGGCGGTCTCGCGATCCCCACGCTGCGCGGTTTCCATGTGTCGTTCCTGATCGCGACCGGCGCGGTCGCGATCGGCCTGGTCCTGGCCCTCTTCCTGCCCAAGGCCGACCGCGCCCCGCAGCTGCGCGCGAGCAGCCAGGAGGACGCCAACCTGGAGCGCGCCGAAGAGGTTCTGCGCATCTTCCGCGGCCGCGTCCTGGACGCGGGCGGCACCCCGGTCGCCCGCGCCAAGGTGACGCTGATCGACCGCCGCGGGCGCCAGGCGGGCGCCACACTCTCCGCGGACGACGGAAGCTACGCCCTGGCCGTACCGGCCGAGGGCCCGTACGTCCTCGCCGCCAGGGCCGCGGGGCACGGCCCGCTCGCCTCCTCGGCGACCCACCCCGGCGACCACCGCCCGATCGATCTGGATCTCTCCCTCCCGGGCGAGACGGTCTCCGCCTGACCCGTACCGGACACCCGCACCCCCCGTCGCCCGCGCGACGGGGGGTGCGGCAGCATGGGGCGCCTACAGGCCTGTGCCGACACCCGACCCGTCCGTACGGCGCCTGCCCGCACGTACGACCGAAAGGACCCCCATGCCGGCGGCACCCTCCATCGAGCTCCCGGCGCCTCCCCCGTCCGGGATCCTGGCCGCGTTCGAGGCCGCCAAGGGGTTCATGCCGCTCCACGAGGGACTCGCGCTGTACGAGGCCGCCGTGACCGCCGGCCGGCTCGGGCTGCCGCTGCTGGAGGTCGGCACCTACTGCGGGCGCTCCACGATCCTGCTCGCCGCCGCGGCCCGCGCGGCGGGCGTCACCGCGCTCACCGTCGACCACCACCGCGGCAGCGAGGAGCAGCAGCCGGGCTGGGAGTACCACGACCCCGAGACGGTGGACCCCGAGGTCGGCCTCATGGACACGCTGCCCACGTTCCGCAGGACCCTGCACCGGGCGGGCCTGGAGGAGCACGTCGTGGCCCTCGTCGGCCGCTCCCCGCAGATCGCCGCCTTCTGGAACTCCCCCCTCGGCCTGGTCTTCGTCGACGGCGGCCACACCGACGAGCACGCGAACGCCGACTACGACGGCTGGGCCCCGCATGTGGCGCAGGGCGGACTGCTGGTCATCCATGACGTCTTCCCGGAACCGGAGGACGAGTTCACCGGCCAGGCGCCCTACCGGGTCTACCTCAGGGCACTGGAGTCCGGCGGCTTCACGGAGGTCTCGGCGACCGGCTCGCTGCGTGTCCTGAAACGGACGGGGCAGCAGGCGAATCGCGGCGTTGGAGCGGCGGGCACGGCGTAGCCGTTAGGGTCGCAGGCATGTCGTACGTGGGTCCCGACTTCGATCCTCCCCGGCCGCGCCGCTTCCGGCGCGGCCCGCTGACGGTGGCGGTCGCCGCCCTGGTACCGACCGCGCTCGTGGGCTGGCTGGTCTACGAGGCGGTCGCCGACACAGGCGGCGGCCCGTCCGGTGCGGTGCCCGTGACGGCGTCCTCGGCCACCGGGTCCGCCTCGGCGTCCGCACCGGGGGACGGCAAGCGGAGCGCCCTACCACCCGGCCGGACTCCGGCCACCGCACGGGCGGGCTCCGGTCCCCTCGCGGGCAAGGTCGTCGTCATCGACCCGGGACACAACCCCAGCAACTTCCGGCACACCTCCGAGATCAACCGCCAGGTGAACATCGGGACGAACCGGAAGGAGTGCGACACCACGGGCACATCCACCAATTCCGGTTACGCGGAGGCGCGGTTCACCCTGGACGTGGCGCGGAGGATGCGTACGCTCCTCGAGAAGCAGGGCGCCACGGTGAAGTTCACCCAGGACGGCGACCGCCCCTGGGGCCCGTGTGTGGACGAGCGGGCGCGCATCGGCAACCAGGCGCACGCCGACGCGGCGATCTCCATCCACGCGGACGGCGCACCGGTCGGCGACCGCGGCTTCCACGTCATCGTTCCGGCCGCGGTGCACGCGGGCTCGGCCGACACCCGCAAGATCGCCGCCCCCTCGCGGGACCTCGGCGAGCGCGTCGCGGGCAGTTTCGTCCGCGTCACCGGAAGCGCTCCGTCCAACTACGTCGGCGACGGCACGGGCCTCGTCGTACGGAGCGATCTCGGTGGTCTCAATCTGTCAACGGTTCCCAAGGTGTTCATCGAGTGCGGCAACATGCGCGACAGCAAGGACGCGGCATCGTTGACCAGCGGCGCGTGGAGGCAGAAGGCGGCGCAGGGGATCTCTGAGGGAATCATGAGTTTTCTGCGCGGGTAGTGATCACCGATCCGATCCCGGCGGACACACAGATCGGGCGGACGATAGTGTCATCCCTACGATGAGGGGCCACCCCTGCGCTTTTCACCGCGGCCCGAGGGCGACAAGGTGACGGCGACGCCTCCACCGACGACGAGACGACAGACGAAGGACCCGAAGTGAATATCCGCTCCCTCACTAGAGGCGACGGCGTGGTGATCGGAGCAGCGGTATTGCTGTTCATCGCGTCGTTTCTCGACTTCTACTCGGCCGCGGGCTTCAGCGGCGCCCCGAACGCCTGGGACTCCCTCGGTGAAGGCCTCGGCCTCTACATGGGCGGGGTCGTCGGCGCCGCTCTGATCGTCATCAACCGCTGCCTGCCCCAGCCCCGCAAGATCGTCGGCCTGGAACTCACCGCGGTCGGTCAGGCGTTCACGATCCTCACCGCGTGGATCCTGTTCTGGTTCCTGGTGGACGTCCCGAGCGGGATCGACGCCGGCACCGGCCTGGTCCTCGGCTTCATCGCCGCCCTGCTGCTGGCGGCCGCCGCCGTCGCCACTCCCGTGGTACCGGCGCTGCAGGCCGCCCTCGTCCCCGCTCCCAAGCCGGTCGCGCCCCAGCCCTACGGCGGGCAGCCGCAGGGCGGTTACGGCTACCCGGGCGCCCAGCAGCCGTCGTTCGGCGGGCAGCCCCAGCAGGGCCAGCCGTTCGGCGGGCAGCCGCAGCAGCAGTCCCCGGCCGGGGACTTCTCGCCGTTCTGGTTCGCCGTGCCGGTGCCCCGTCCGCTGTACGCGGAGGACGGCTCACCCACGCCGATCGCCGAACTCGCGCCCGGCACCTGGTACTTGGCGGTCGAGCAGCGCGGCCCCGGCCTGGTCGCCCAGACGCAGGACGGCCGCCGTGGTGTGCTGCAGGACACCAGCGGTATCCAGCGCGGCTGACCCCCTCATCGGCATACGGCCCCTCGCCCTTCCGGGCGGGGGGCCGTTGTCGTACAGTCGCGGCCCTGCGTCCCATTTCTGATGGCTCGTCAGTTCAGTACGTATGGAGGCGACATGCGGCTCGGACTCGCGCTCGGCTACTGGGGCCGAGGCCCGGCGGCGGACCACGTCTCGCGGGCGCTGGAGGCCCAGCGGCTCGGTTACCACTCGGTGTGGACCGCCGAGTCCTGGGGATCGGACGCCTTCACCCCGCTGACCTGGATCGCCGCGCAGACCTCGAGGATCGGCCTGGGCACGGCCGTCGCCCAGATGGCGGCCCGCTCCCCGACCACGACCGCGATGCACGCACTCACCCTCGACCATCTCTCCGGCGGACGCATGATGCTCGGCCTCGGGCTGTCGGGTCCGCAGGTCGTCGAGGGCTGGTACGGGCGGCCGTTCCCCGCCTCCCCGCTGACCGCCACCCGGGAGTACGTCGACGTCGTACGCCAGGTCCTGCGGCGTGAGGCCCCGGTCGCACTGGATGGACGCTTCCACCCCCTGCCCTACCCCGGGACGGACGGCACCGGGCTCGGCAAGGCGCTGAAACCGATCACCCACCCCCTGCGCGCCGACCTGCCGATCCTGTGCGGCGCCGAGGGGCCGAAGAACGTGGCGCAGACGACCCGGATCGCCGACGGCTGGCTTCCGCTGTACTGGGCGCCGACCCGTCCCGAGGTCTACGGAGCCGCCCTGGCCGAGGTGCCCGACGGCTTCCTCGTCGCCCCCATGGCACAGGTGCGCGTCTGCGACGACGTCCCGCAGGGGCTGCTGCCGGTCAAGGCCATGCTCGGCTTCTACATCGGCGGCATGGGGCACGCGGCACGGAACTTCCACGCCGACCTCATGGCGCGTATGGGGTACGAGGAGGAGGCGCGGCGCATCCAGCGGCTGTTCCTGGAGGGACGCCGGGAGGAGGCGGTGCGGGCCGTGCCCGACGTCTTCGCCGACGAGATCTCGCTCGTCGGTCCGCGCGAACGGATCGCGGAGCGGCTGGAGTTGTGGCGCAAGAGCCCGGTGACCGATCTGCTGGCCCTGGCCCCGGACCCGCACACGCTGCGGGTGCTGGCCGAACTCAGCACATAGCGCGCACCGCCCCGCGACGTTCCGTCTCAGTCCACCGTGAGCTGTCTGGCCGTCGGGTACTGGTTCCTGACCGGGGTGCCCGCGCCGCGGCTCGCGCTCTTCACCTTGCTGACCACGTCGGCGAAGGAACTCACCGCCGACTCGTCGCCGTTGCTCAGCCGCGTCGGCAGGGTCCTCAGCCCGTCGATGCCCGCGGCGAGCGGAGCGAGGGCCCTGGCGAGCGTCGGATCACCCTGGGCGCTGCGCTGGGCCGCCCTGAGCCGGTTGTACGCGAAGGTACCCGCGAGGCCGGCCTTCACCAGGGCCTCCTGCCGCCCCCGTGCGCCGTTCTTGAACCCGCCGGCCTTCCACGGCTTCACGATCCACTGGTACGTGGCCCCGGCCGCGAGCCCCGCGTTCGCCAGGAAGCGGGTCCTGGCCAGCTTCTGCCGTTCGGCCGGGGTGCTCGGCGAGGGCGAGGCGACCACGATGTAGTTGCCGGCGACCTGCTGCACGGCGGTACGACCACCGCAGGCGGTCCCGGCGAACAGGGTGGAGCACGTCGCGAGGGTCACCGCGAGGGCGCGTATCGGTCGGGACACGGGATCCTCCGGCCTTGGCGAGGAACGGTACGTCTCCCGGCCGGGAGACACGGCTCTCAAGGCAGCGTCACACGCCGCGGCCCGGGGTGCCGACCGGGCCGGGCCGATCGGGTGGCTCCCTTGTCCCACAAGGGATGTGCGGCGGTCGCGCGCGTTTCAACCGAGGTCGACGGGCAATCCGAAGAACATGTCTCCTCGATATCGCAACGGTACGAACCAGGCCGGCACGGTCATCGCCATCGTCGCCGACGTCATGGCCTTCATCCTGGGCCTGTGGATCCTGATGTACCTGCTGGACGCCAACCGCGCCAACGACCTGGTGCAGTTCGTCCACGACGCGGCGAACTGGCTCGCGGGCTGGTCGCACGACCTGTTCACCTTCGACGAGGCCTGGGCGCGCGTGGTCGCCGGCTACGGACTGGCCGCCGTGGTCTACCTCTTCGTGGGCCACGCCATCGCCCACCGCATCCACCGGCACTGAGCTGCGCCCAGGGTCCGTCGTTTGGATCAGGTCGGCTGGGAGCGACCGCGCCTTTCGGCCGACGCCGGCATGATCCGAACGACGGGCCCTACGCGCAGCAGTCGGCCTCCAGGCCCCGCGGCAGGCGCTCGCCCCCGAAGACCGCGCACGTCGGCTCGTCCCCGCCGAGCGCGGCCACGGCCAGAAGCAGTGAACCAGCCGTCCAGGTGGTGAGCTCCCTCGGCCAGATCGTGCGGTCCTCGAAGACGTAGCCCGTCCAGTAAAGGCCCGTCTCCGGGTCCCGCAGGTGCTGGATCGACTGAAGGATCTCCAGCGCGCGGTCGGATTCGCCCACGGCCCACAGGGCCAGGGCGAGTTCGGCCGACTCGCCGCCGGTCACCCACGGGTTGGGGACGACGCAGCGCACACCGAGGCCGGGCACGACGAAGCGGTGCCAGTCCGCCTCGATGCGCTCCTTCGCCTCGACGCCCGTCAGTGCGCCCCCCAGGACCGGGTAGTACCAGTCCATCGAGTAGCGGTCCTTGTCGAGAAAGCGCTCGGGATGCCTGCGTATCGCGTGCCGCAGCGCGCCCACCGCCAACTCCCAGTCGGGCTGGGGCTCTTCACGCTGTTCCGCGATCGCGAGAGCGCACCGCAGCGCATGGTGGATCGAGGAGCAGCCGGTGAGCAGCGCGTCCGTCACGGCCGTTCCGTCGTCCTCGCGCTTCCATCCGATCTGCCCGCCGGGCAGTTGGAGGCGCAGCACGAACTCCACGGCCGCGTACACGGTCGGCCACATCCGGTCCAGGAACGTGTCGTCACCGGTCGCGAGGTAGTGGTGCCACACCCCCACGGCCACGTAGGCGACGAAGTTCGTCTCCCGGCCGCGGTCCGTCACGTCCTGCGGGTCCCCGTCGGCGTACGCCGCATACCAGGAGCCGTCCTCGTTCTGGTGCCGGGCCAGCCACTCGTAGGCGCGTTCGGCCGCTTCGTTCTCGTCGGCCGCGTCCAGTGCCATGGCCGCCTCGACGTGGTCCCACGGGTCGAGATGGTGCCCCCGGAACCACGGGATGGCTCCGTCCTCCCGCTGCACGGCGAGGAGCCCGCCGACGGTCGCGGCGGCCTCCTCGGCGGTGAGGACCCCGGGCAGGACGAGGTGTTCTGTCCGGGGGGTCGTCACTGGCCGGCCGCCTCGGAGGCCCCGGAGAGCCGGGGCAGATGCGGCTTTGTCGCGTAGGCGACGAAGCTCTTGCCGATCAGCGGGTTCAGCGCCTGTTCGGCGACCCGGGTGGCGACGGGTTTCTTCATGATGTCCCAGACCAGGAGCTTGTGGTACGCGCGCACCGGCAGCGCCTTGTCGTTGTCGACGCCGAAGGCGCACTTGAGCCACCAGTACGGCGAGTGCAGCGCGTGCGCGTGGTGCGTGCCGTACGGCTTGAGCCCGGCCTGCCGGATCTTCGCGAGGAGCTCGTCCGCGCGGTAGATGCGGATATGACCGCCCTCGACCTCGTGATAGGCGTCGGACAGGGTCCAGCAGACCTTCTCGGGGCCGTAGCGCGGCACGGTGATCGCGATGCGTCCGCCCGGCTTGAGCACCCGGACCATCTCGGCGAGCACGCCCTTGTCGTCCGGGATGTGCTCCATGACCTCGGAAATGATCACGACGTCGAAGGACTCGTCGGGGAAGGGGAGCGCAAGGGCGTCCCCCTCCATCGCGGTCGCGGTGGCGCCCTCGGGGGCCTCGCCGGCCTCCTTCATCGCCGCGAACCACTTGGCGACCTCGCGGATCTCCTCGCCGTTGCGGTCGAGGGCCACGACCTGGGCTCCGCGCCGGTAGCACTCGAACGCGTGCCGTCCGGCACCGCAGCCGAGGTCCAGGACGCGGTCTCCCGGGGCGAGCGGGAACCGGGAGAAGTCGACGGTCAGCACGTGGCCCTGCTTTCGCGATTGGGTACGACGATCTCTTCGGCGGCGGCCGGTTTCTCGGCCGCGACCGCTTCTTCGGCCGCGCGGGCGGCCCGTGTCGGGGCCGCGGAGCGCCGGGTGTCCTGCCGGACGGAGGCGGCGACGGCCTCGCGGTACCGCGCCACCGTGCCCTCGGCGGCCTTGGCCCAGGTGAAGTGGCGCAGCACGCGACGGCGTCCGGCCGCTCCCAGCCGTGCCCGCAGCTCCGAGTCCCCGAGCAGCCTTCCGATCGCGGTGGCCAGCGCGCCGGCGTCGGCCGGGGGCACCGCCAGACAGGTCTCGCCGTCCGCTCCCGCGACCTCGGGCACGGCACCACCGGTGGTGGCCACCAGCGGCGTACCCGTCGCCATCGCCTCGGCGGCCGGCAGCGAGAAGCCCTCGTACAGCGAGGGCACGCAGGCCACCTCGGCCGATCGCACCAGATCGACCAGTTCCGCGTCCGAGATGCCCTTGACGAAGTCGACGGCGCCCTCGAGCCCGTACCGCTCGATGGCCTGGGCGACCGGTCCGTCCTGCGCCCGCTTGCCGACCACGATCAGATGCGCCCGCGGATGCTCGGTCCGCAGCTTCGCGAGCGCCTCGATCAGGAAGACCAGGCCCTTGAGCGGCACGTCCGCACTGGAGGTGGTGACGATCCGGCCGGGCACCTGCGGCACCGAGGCGTCCGGCGAGAACAGGTCCGTGTCGGCACCGATGTGCACGACGCGGATGCGGTCCCGGGAGACACCGAGGTGGTCGACGATCTCCTGGCGGGAGGTGCCGGAGACGGTGAGCACCGAGGGCAGCCGGCGGGCCACCCGCCTCTGCATCCGCGCGAACGCGTACCAGCGCCGGACGGAGAGTCTGCGCTGCCAGCCCTCGGCCGCGTCCAGCTCCAACTGGCGGTCCACGGTGATGGGGTGATGGATGGTGGTCACCAGCGGCGCCCCCACCTCACCCAACAGGCCGTAACCGAGTGTCTGGTTGTCGTGCACGACGTCGAAGTCGCCGCGCCGGGCACGCAGATGGCGGCGGGCGCGCAGCGAGAAGGTCAGCGGCTCCGGGAAGCCGCCGGTCCACATCGTCGCCACTTCGAGGGCGTCGATCCAGTCCCGGTACTCCTCGCGCCCCGGGGTTCGGAAGGGGTCGGGCTGCCGGTACAGGTCGAGGCTGGGCAGTTCGGTGAGGGTCAGGCCCTGAAGGTCCTCGCCCTCGTCGAGCACGGGGTACGGCTGGGCACCGATCACCTCGACACGATGGCCGAGCCGGACCAGTTCGCGCGAGAGGTGCCGCACATAGACACCCTGACCGCCGCAGAACGGGTTTCCCTTGTAGGTGAGGAGCGCGATGCGCAACGGACTCTCCCCGTCCGCGGCCATGCCCTCCTGGGGACCCGCCTCCCTGGCCTCAGCGGTCACTCTCGGCCCCTTCTCCCTGCCATTTTCCCGCGAGATTACGCCGGGACGGTAATCTAGAACAAGTTTCAGACTTGATCGTAGGGGCTCTGAATCTACCGGCAGGTAGCGCCGCTGTGAGTGGTGGCCCGGGTGATTCGCGCCACGACCGGCACCCTGCCATGCTGTCTGATCGCCCGCCCTCACCGACTGTCACGGAACGGGACCCATGCCTGCGGAAGCCAAGGTGCCAGCCAGTACCGCGCGACCGGCGGTCCAGCCGGCCTCACCGCCGCTCACCGAGCGGCAGGAGGCGCGCCGCCGCAGGATCCTGCACGCGAGCGCACAGCTGGCCAGCCGGGGCGGTTTCGACGCGGTGCAGATGCGCGAGGTCGCGGAGTCCTCGCAGGTCGCTCTGGGCACGCTCTACCGCTACTTCCCCTCGAAGGTGCATCTGCTCGTCGCCACCATGCAGGACCAGTTGGAGCACATGCACGGCACCCTGCGCAAGAAGCCGCCTTCCGGGGAGACGGCCTCCGAGCGGGTGGCGGAGACCCTGATGCGCGCCTTCCGCGCCCTGCAGCGCGAGCCCCATCTGGCCGACGCCATGGTGCGCGCACTGACCTTCGCGGACCGCAGCGTCTCCCCGGAGGTGGACCAGGTCTCCCGTCAGACGACGGCGATCATCCTGGACGCGATGGGGCTGGACGACCCGACTCCGGAACAGCTCTCCGCGGTCCGGGTGATCGAACACACCTGGCACTCGGCTCTGATCACCTGGCTCTCGGGCCGCGCCTCCATCGCCCAGGTCAAGATCGACATCGAGACGGTGTGCCGGCTCATCGACCTCACCGGCCCTCGTGAGCCGCACTAGGCCCCGAGGCGGGAGGGCCCCACCCATCCGGTCCGCGGGCACGGAAAAACCTACGAGACGGGTCTGGATGACCTTCCGGTCTTTCGACCTTCCGGCCCCTCGGCCGACCGATGTCGGCCTCAGCGGAAATCGAAACCTCACGCCAAAGTCGGCAGCTTCCGGTCGAGTTTCCTCGCTCGCCTCGTAGGCACTTTTAAGCTTAACACCGGCATCTCCTGACGGAACCCCCTAATCAATATTTTTCGGGTAATCCGGACTACCGTCCGGTGATCACTCAGTCCTCCGGCGGGAACACCGGCTCCCCGCTCTCCACCAGGGTGATCACGATCGCCTCCACCGGGCAGTTCTCCGCCGCGTCCAGGATCTGCTCGCCCGCGTCGGCGTCCGGATCCACGGGGTGGGACTGCCGTGCACCGTCGAGGCGGAAGGCGTCGGCCGCGCGGTGGACGCACTGTGCGGACCCGATGCAGACCGAGCGGTCCACCTCGATGTGCCAGAGGTCTCCCATGCGCTACGCCTCCCCGTACCCGGCCGGCAGATGGATCATCTTGTGCTCCAGGAACTCGCCGTACCCCTCGGGCCCGAACTCCCGCCCAAGACCCGAGTTCTTGTAGCCGCCGAAGGGACCCAGCATGTCGAGACTGAAGGTGTTCACCGAGTACGTGCCGGTACGCACCTGCCGGGCGACGTCGATACCGCGCTCGACGTCCGCCGTCCAGACGCTGCCGCTCAGGCCGTAGTCGGAGTCGTTCGCGATCTTCACGGCCTCGCCCTCGTCGCCGTACGGGAGCAGGCAGACGACCGGCCCGAAGATCTCCTCGCGGGCGATCCGCATGGAGTTGTCGACGTCGCCGAACAGGGTCGGCTCCACGTACCAGCCGCGGGTGAGGCCCGCGGGGCGCCCGCCGCCGGTGAGCACCTTGGCACCCTCCTCCTGGCCGATCCCGATGTAGTCGAGGTTGCGCCGCTGCTGGCGGGCGGCCACCAGCGGACCGACCTGGGTCGCCGGGTCCAGCGGATCGCCCACCACGAGCGCCCCCGCCGCGGCCGCGAGGGCCTCGGCGAACTCGTCGTAGCGTGAGCGCGGCACCAGGATGCGGGTCTGCGCCACACAGGCCTGCCCGTTGTTCATCCAGGCGGCCGGGACGATCCCGGCCACCGTCGTGGAGAGGTCCGCGTCCGGCAGCACCACGGCCGCCGACTTCCCGCCGAGCTCCAAGGTCACCCGGGTGAGATGGCGCGAGGCGACCTCCATCACCCGCTTGCCGGCCGCGACCGACCCGGTGAAGGACACCTTGTCGATGCCGGGGTGCCCGACGAGGTATTCGCTGACCTCGCGGTCCGCGGGCAGGATCGACAGCACACCCTCGGGCAGCCCGGCCTCGCGCGCGATCCCACCGAGGATGTACGCGTCCAGCGGCGACTCGGGCGACGGCTTGAGGACGGCGGTGCACCCGGCCAGCAGGGCGGGCGCGAGCTTGGCGGCGGCCACGAACTGCGGAACGTTCCAGGGCACCACGGCCGCCACGACCCCGGCCGGCTCGCGGCGCACAAGGATCTTCCCGAGGACACCGTCGCGCCGCTCCTCGTGGGTGAAGTCCCGTGCGACCGTGATCGCCGCGTCCCACACCATCATCGCGCCGAGCGCCTGGGCGAGGACGCTCCACGAGTACGGGGAGCCGTTCTCGCAGGAGATGACCCGGGCGATCTCCTCGTGCCGTACGGCAATCGCGTCCTTGATCCTGGACACGGCCGCGATCGCTCGTCGAGCGTCATCCGCGGCCAGGGCCCCTCGTCGAAGGCCCGGCGGGCGGCTGCGACGGCCCGGTCCACGTCCTCCCGCGAGGCGTGCGGTACGCGCCCGATGACCTCCTCGGTGTGCGGCGAGACCACCTCGATGACGTCCTCGCCCAGGGGATCGGTCAACTCCCCGCCGATGAACAGCTGTCCGTGTTCCACGAGCTCGGTCATGGCCGACTGCCTCCCTGGGAACATCTTCTGACGACGCATCAGATATCGAACTGATACCGGTTCCGGTCGGCGTAGTCCACGGGCGGGACACCGGGCCCGGAAGGTGACCGGGGCTACCTTCGAAACGTGTTCTAGTTATAGTGGCCGGAAGGCGGCGATTGGGGAATCCATGGCTCGGACGGCCGATCACGGCGGGGGCGTACGGTCGATCAGGGTCCCGATCCCTGACAACCCCCTCGGCCACACGCTGGTGTACGTCGTCGACACCGACCGCGGTCCGGTCCTGGTCGACACGGGCTGGGACGATCCGGACTCCTGGGACGCCCTCGTCGAAGGGCTGACGGCCTGCGGCACTCCGATCACGGAGGTCACGGGAGTGGTGGTCACCCATCACCACCCCGACCACCACGGTCTGTGCGGGCGGGTCCGCGAGGCGTCGGGGGCGTGGATCGCGATGCACGCGGCGGACTCCGCGATCGTCCACAGGACCCGCGACACCCGCCCCGAGCGCTGGTTCGTCTATATGGAGGCCAAGCTGGCGGCGGCCGGCGCCCCCGAGGAGCATCTGGCACCTCTGCGCGCCGCGCGAGCCCGCGGCAGCCTGCCCGGCTTCTCCCCCGCGCTCCCCGACCGCGAGATCGTCCCCGGCGACCTCCTCGACCTCCCCGGCCGCCGGCTGCGCGCGATCTGGACCCCGGGACACACACCCGGTCATGTGTGCCTGCACCTGGAGGAGGAGCATCCCGCAGGGCTGCCCGGCCACGGCCGCCTGTTCTCCGGAGACCATCTGCTTCCGGAGATCACCCCGCACATCGGCCTCTACGAGGACCCGGACGACGCCACATTGACCGACCCCCTCGGCGACTACTTCGACTCCCTCGAACGCATCGGCCGCCTCGCACCCGCCGAGGTGCTCCCGGCCCACCAGCACACCTTCCCGGACGCGCCCGCCCGCGTCGGGGAGTTGCTGGCCCACCACGAGGAGCGGCTGGGCGACCTCCTCGCGCTCCTCGGCACCCCGCTGACCCCCTGGCAGCTCGCCGAGCGCATGGAGTGGAACCGCCCCTGGGAGGAGATCCCCTACGGTTCACGGCACATCGCGGTCTCCGAGGCCGAGGCGCACTTGCGCCGGCTGGTGAAGACGGGCCGTGCGGAGGCGGTGACGGCGAGCGATCCGGTGACGTACGTGGCGGTGTGAAAGCACTCGCACCCCATGTCCCGCCGCTGATACCAAGCCGTATGGATCCCTGGGAGCTACTCCTCGCCGAACGCGCTTGCGAGCGCCTCGTCCTCGACTTCGTCCACCGGCTCGACCTCGGCGAACCCGCCTCCGTGGCCGAGCTGTTCACGGAGGACGGCATCTGGCGGTGGCCGGCGGGCGACAGGACCGTGCGGGGCCGGGACGCGCTGCGCCGCTACTTCGGCGGGCGTCCCGCCGACCGGCTCTCACGCCGCCTGATGTCCAACGTCCTCGTCACGGTGACGTCCCCGGACGCGGCCGCCGCCACGTCGTACTTCACGACGTACCGCGTCGACGGGTACGAGGGCGGCATGGTCCCGGCGGGTCACCCGACCCAAGTGGGCCACTACCAGGACACCTTCGCCAGGGCGGAGGGCATCTGGCTGCTCACCTCCCGCACCCTGTTCCTGCCCTTCGGCGGCCCGACGCGCCGGCTCCCCCGCTAGGCGGTCCGCGAGGTCGTGCGTCGGATCAACGCCTCGGCCTCACCGAGAAGTTCGTCCTCGCGCTCGCTCATGGTCGGGTTCTCCTCCCGGCGGCGCAGGGCCTGCGTCAGGCACTCCTCGGTCAGGGCCGAGGTGCCCCGCTGCCCCGCCGGCATCGCGGCCGGCAACGCGCGCACGCCGTCCACCCGGGGTTCGCCGACCACGGCCACCTGCGCGAGGATCACCGCGGACATGCCCCGGTCGAGCCCCGGGGCGCCCTCCTCGGCGGTCGCCCAGTCGATGACCTTCGGGCCTTCGGCAGTCATGATCACGTCCAGTGGGTGCAGGTCGAGGTGGAGGACGCGGACGGCCGGGTCCGACGAGTCACGGGCGGGCAGCGCGTGCAGCTCGCGCAGCAGCCTGGCCGGCAACTCCCCGGCCTCCTGCGGGCCGAGGCGCCCCTGGAGCATCGCCTCCGGCATCGTGGGCCCGGACAGTCTCTCCATCTCGAGGTCGCCGCGGGTCGCCGTCCGTACGCCGGGCGCGGGGCAACCGTGGCCACGGGCGTGGTCCATCACCGCGGCCTCGGCCGCCGCGTCGCACCAGCCGTCCCGGTAGCGCCGCAGCACCCATGCGCCGTCGATCTCGTACACGTCCGCCGTGCGCCCGGAGCCGAGCAGTCTCCCCGTCTGCATGAACGGGCCCTGTCCGAGGCCGGCACGCACGGTCCCGACGCCCGCTGCCCTCGCAGGGGGCCCTCGGCTCCCCTCCTACCGGCGGGTACAGTAGCCGGGTCGTTCTCGCACCCGTACGGGGGGAAGCCGGTGGAATTCCGGCGCTGACCCGCAACCGTGAGCCACACACGTGGCGAGCCGGATCGCCCCGCACGGTTCGTGACCGGCTCACGCACACCGGCGGCCCGCCGATGTGCGGCACCGTCGAGGTCTACGGAGCCGAGCCGCCCGGAGTGTTCCGTGCTGCCCGGCTCCCCGCAGGGAGAGGCACATGAACCTCCGCCGCAGCGCCGCCGCTCTGGCAGCGGTCGCCGTGATCGGCACGGCCACGCCCGCCGTCGCCGCCGGACCGTCCCCGTCCGCGTCGCCGTCCCCGGTGATACCCGACGGTCTGTACGGCCGCACGGACCCGACGTACGACGGCGTCTGGCGCCAGTCGCTGACCCTCCTCGCCCAGGACACCGTGGGCGTCAAGCCCGCGCTCGCGGCGGTGGACTGGCTGACCGGACAGCAGTGCGCGAACGGCTCGTTCGCGGCCTTCCGCGCCGACACAGCCGAGCCCTGCGACGCCGAACTCATGGTCGACACCAACAGCACGGCCGCCGCCGTCCAGGTGCTCGCCGCACTCGGCGGCCACGACGCCGCCACCGGCAAGGCGGTCACCTGGCTGAAGTCCGTGCAGAACGCGGACGGCGGCTGGGGGTACACGCCGGGCGGTGCCAGCGACGCGAACTCCACGTCCGTGGTCATCGGCGCCCTCGCCGCCGCGGGCGGGGACCCGCAGGACGTCCGCAAGGGGGGCAGGTCTCCTTACGACGCGCTGTTGAAGCTCGCACTGCCCTGTGACGGCGACGGGGCGGGTGCCTTCGCCTACCAGCCGGACAAGAAGGGCATGTTGACGGCCAACGCGGACGCGACGGCGGCAGCGGTGCTCGGCGCGCTCGGCAAGGGGCTGGCCGGGGACGACGCCAAGCCGGACGCCGCCCCGCCGGCCTGCGGGAACGCCGACGATCCTGGACAGGCCGCACACAACGGCGCCGCCTACCTCCGCACGGCCCTGGCCAAGGACAAGCACCTCACCCAGGAGCTGCCCGGCGCCAAGCCGCAACCCGACTACGGCAACACGGCGGACGCGGTCGTCGCGCTCGCCACCGTCGGCCAGGGCGACCAGGCCGCCGATTCACTGCGCTGGCTGGAGACCCACTACGAGCAGTGGGCGAAGCAGAGCGGACCGGCCGCGTACGCCCAGCTGATCCTCGCCGCGAACGCGGAGGGCTCCGACCCGCGCCACTTCGGCGGCCAGGACCTGGTCCGGCTCATGGACGCGACCGGACCGGCCCCCGCCTCGGTGCCCGACGCCAAGGGCTCCGAGCCGCACGGCTCCGAGCACGCGGCGAAGTCCGACAAGGACGAGGGTCCCCTCCGTGTCGCTTGGATCGTCGGTGCCTGTCTCCTCGCCCTGACCGCCGGCGGCATCCTGTACACCTCCCGGGGCGGGAGGCGTCAGCCGTGAGCCGCCGTGTCTGCGCCCTGCTCCTGGCCCCTCTGATCCTGCTGCTGGGGGCCGCCGGGCAGGCGCAGGCCGCCGGGTACCGCTACTGGTCCTTCTGGGAGCGCGACGGCGGCCACTGGACCTACGCCACCCAGGGCCCCTCGACCACCCGCCCGGCCGACGGTGACGTCCAGGGCTTCCGCTTCGCCGTCAGCGAGGACTCCGCGGACGCCACCACACCGCGCGGCGCCGCGGACTTCGACGCCGTCTGCGACGGGACGCCCGCACGGCCGGGCCAGAAGCGGGTGGCGCTGGTCATCGACTTCGGTACGCCCTCGGACGCCGCCTCGGGCGAGACCCCGCCCGCCGCGCGCACCGCCTGCGCCCGCATACCCGGGGACGCGACGACGGCGGACGCGCTCGCCGCGGTCGCGGGGCCCCTCCGCTACGACACGAACGCCCTGCTGTGCGCGATAGCGGGCTATCCGCGGCAGGGGTGCGGGGAGCAGGTGACCGCGCAGAAGCACCCCGCGCGGGCCGATGACGAGCCCCACCACGGCCCGTCGGTGGGCGTGTTCGCGGGCATCGCCGCCGTGGTGGTCCTGGGCGCGGCGGCGCTGTGGCAGGCGCGCCGCCGCAGGAGCTGACGATGGCGCCCCCGACCCGCCGCGGCCGACCGGCCGTCCACCCGGGCGCCTGGTGGCTGTGGTCACTGGGGCTCGCCGTCGCGGCCACCCGTACCACCAACCCGCTCGTGCTGGCCCTCCTTGTCGCCGTGTCCTCGTACGTCGTCGCGGCCCGCCGCACACAGGACCCGTGGTCCCGCTCCTACGCGGCCTTCGCCAGACTCGCCCTCGCGGTCCTCGCCATCCGCCTGGTCTTCGCCGTGGTCCTCGGCTCGCCCGTCCCCGGCACCCACACCGTCCTGACCCTGCCCGAAGTCCCCCTGCCGCACTGGGCCCAGGGCATCCGCATCGGTGGCCGGGTCACCGCCGAGGGCCTCGTCTTCGCCCTGTACGACGGCCTCAAACTGGCCACCCTGCTCATCTGCGTCGGTGCCGCCAACGCGCTGGCGAATCCGGCAAGGCTGCTCAAGGCACTCCCGGGCGCCCTGTACGAGACGGGTGTGGCGGTCGTCGTAGCGCTCACCTTCGCCCCGCACCTCGTCGCCGACGTCCGGCGCCTGCGCGCGGCGCGCCGGCTGCGCGGCCGGCCCGACCGGGGCCTGCACGGGCTGCTCCAGGTAGGACTGCCTGTCCTGGAAGGCGCGCTGGAACGCTCCGTAGCCCTCGCCGCCGCGATGGACGCGCGCGGCTTCGGCCGCACCGCCGACGTACCCCCCGCCGTCCGGCGCACCACCGCCGCCCTCACCCTGGGCGGCCTCCTCGGCGTCTGCGCGGGGACGTACGGACTGCTGACGGCCGAAGGGGGCGTCTACGGTCTGCCCGTCCTGCTCGTGGGCCTCGCCGCCGCCCTCGTCGGCCTCCGGCTCGGCGGCCGGCGCTCGCCGCGCACGCGCTACCGGCCGGACGTCTGGGGCGCACGGGCGTGGCTGGTCGCCGGTTCCGGGATCGTGGCGGCTGCGGTGCTGGCCGTCGCCGCCGCCCTGGACCCCGCCGCCCTGCACCCCGGTGTCGTCCCCCTGGCCGCTCCGGCGCTGCCCCTGCTGCCCGCCGCGGCCGTCCTGGTCGGTCTGCTGCCCGCGTTCGTCACCCCCGCACCCGAGGAGTCCGCGTGATCCGCTTCGAGGATGTCTCCGTGAGGTACGACGGAGCGGCCGAACTCGCCGTCGATGGTGTCGACTTCGAGGTCCCTGAGGGCGAACTGACGCTGCTGGTCGGCCCGTCCGGGGTCGGCAAGTCCACGGTGCTCGGCGCGGTGAGCGGGCTGGTCCCGCACTTCACGGGCGGCACCCTGCGCGGCCGTGTCACCGTGGCCGGACGCGATACCCGTACCCACAAGCCGCGTGAACTCGCCGACGTGGTGGGAACGGTGGGGCAGGATCCGCTGTCCCACTTCGTGACGGACACCGTGGAGGACGAACTCGCCTACGGCATGGAGTCGTTGGGGCTGGCCCCGGCGGTCATGCGGCGGCGGGTCGAGGAGACTCTGGACCTGCTGGGCCTCGCCGATCTGAGGAACCGGCCGATCACCACCCTGTCGGGCGGTCAGCAGCAGCGCGTCGCGATCGGCTCGGTACTCACCCCCCACCCGAAGGTCCTCGTCCTCGACGAGCCGACGTCCGCTCTGGACCCCGCGGCGGCCGAAGAGGTCCTCGCCGTCCTGCAGCGGCTCGTCCACGATCTCGGTACGACGGTCCTGCTCGCCGAGCACCGGCTGGAACGGGTCGTCCAGTACGCCGACCGGGTCGTCCTGCTGCCCGGCCCCGGTGTCCGTCCCGTCATCGGCGCCCCGGCCGAGGTCATGGCCCGCTCCCCGGTGTATCCGCCGGTGGTGGACCTGGGCCGGCTGGCGGGCTGGTCGCCCCTGCCCCTCACGGTGCGCGACGCCCGCCGCCGCGCGGACGCCCTGCGCGAACGACTCGCGGACGCGTCACCCGTGCACGGCCGGGATCCGTCTCCCCGCGCGGCGTCGAACCCCGGTACCGAAGTCCCCGTCCCGCGCCGCCTCCTGCGCCGGCGCAGCGTCCCGGACGCCCCGCAGGCCCACCCCGCGACCGCCGTGACGTCCCTGGCCGTCCGCCGCGGCGCCGTCGAGGCGCTGCGCCAGGTCGACCTGACCGTCACCGCCGGTGAGACCGTGGCCCTCATGGGGCGCAACGGAGCCGGGAAGTCCACGCTCCTGTCCGCGCTCGTCGGACTCGTCGAACCGGCCCGTGGTGCGGTTCGGACCGGCGGCGTGGTTCCGCACCGCACCGCACCACGTGACCTGGTACGGCGCGTGGGCCTCGTACCGCAGGAGCCGCGGGACCTGCTGTACGCGGACACGGTGGGCGCCGAGTGCGCCGCCGCGGACCGGGACGCGGACGCCGCCCCCGGCAGCTGCCGGGCCCTGGTGACGGAACTGCTGCCCGGCGTCACGGACGACGCGCACCCGAGGGATCTGTCGGAGGGGCAGCGGCTGGCGCTCGCCCTGGCCGTGGTCCTCACGGCACGCCCCCGGCTGCTGCTCCTGGACGAGCCGACACGCGGACTCGACTACGCGGCGAAGGCGCGTCTGGTCGCCGTGCTGCGCGGGCTCGCCGCCGAGGGACACGCCATCGTGCTGGCCACCCATGATGTGGAGCTGGCCGCGGAACTCGCCCACCGGGTGGTGATCCTGGCCGAGGGCGAGGTCGTCGCCGACGGGCCGGCCGCCGAGGTGGTGGTCGCGTCCCCCTCGTTCGCGCCCCAGGTGACGAAGGTCCTCGCCCCGCAGCAGTGGCTCACCGTCGCCCAGGTCCGGGAGGCACTGTCGTCATGACACCCCGCACGCCGAATCCGGCCGCCGCCCCCCGGGCCCGTCCCGTCCGCCTCGGCCCCCGGTCCGTCGCCGCTCTCGCGCTGGTGAGCGCGGTCGGTGCCGCGGGGTTCACCTGGCCCCTGTTCGCCGACCCCGCCTCCCAGGTCGGCGCGCACGCCCAGGACGCGCCCTGGCTCTTCGCCGGTCTGCTGGTGCTGCTGGTCGCCGTCGTCGCGGCGACGATCTCCGAGTCGGGGCTCGGTCCCAAGGCCGTGGCGATGCTCGGCGTGCTCGCCGCGACCGGTGCCGCCCTGCGGCCGATCGGTGCGGGTACGGCCGGCATCGAGCCGATGTTCTTCCTGATGGTGCTGAGCGGGCGGGTGCTCGGGCCCGGCTTCGGGTTCGTCCTCGGGAACGTGACGATGTTCGCCTCCGCCCTGCTGACGGGCGGGGTGGGACCGTGGCTGCCGTTCCAGATGCTGGCCATGGGCTGGTTCACCCTGGGCGCGGGGCTGCTGCCCGGCGACCGGCTGCGGGGGCGGGGCGAGGCGGCGCTGCTCGCCGGATACGGCTTCCTTGCCGCGTTCGCGTACGGCACGGTGATGAACCTCGCCGGCTGGCCCTACATGAACGCACTCGCCTCCGGCATCGCCTTCGACCCGCATGCCGGGCTCGCCGCCAACCTGGCCCGCTTCCTCGCCTACTGCGTGGCCACCTCACTGGGCTGGGACCTCGGGCGGGCCGCCGTCACGGTCGTCCTGACCTTCTTCCTCGGTCCGGCCGTGCTCAGGGCACTGCGCCGGGCGACCCGTCGTGCCGCCTTCGAGAGCCCGGTCGCCTTCGAGCCGCGCTGAGACGAGACGCCGGTCACATCCCAACTCCCGCGGATGCGACGCCGGTCACATTCGGCGGGGCTTCGGAGGCATCGCGACCGTCCCCGGGCCGCGACCTGGGTCACACCGCGGGGCACCCGGCTGCGGCGCGGGTCACACCCTTCGCCTCCGCTCCGTGTCACCTCCTCGACGGTCGGTGACCCAAACCGTGACGAGCCCCACGTGAGCGGGGTCACCTACGGCCCGCGGCCGTAGATCGAGTGAGTGGGCATGTTCGCGGCAATTCGGCCTCCGACCTGGGGATTGAGAGCCAGGTCACACAAGCACCCCATACCCCCGATGCGACCACAACTAGTAAAAAGGGTCATTGCGGACATTCCTCGAGCCTGCTTCTCTGGATGACGTCGCCGGGCGCCGACGAGCCCACACGGGCCGCGGCGCCGACGTACGCCCCCACCGCACCCCACGCGGTAACGGCATGCCTGCGACTCCTTGTCCCCGAACGAAAAGGTTCTCTGTGTCCGTCTCCTTCATCCGCCGCGTCGCTTCCCCGAAGAAGGCCTTCGCCACTGCCGCCGTCGCCGCCGCCGCGTCCGGCATGCTGCTCACCTCGGTGCCCGCCCACGCGGCCACCGACTCGGCCTCCAACGCCCGGACGATCGCGCACCAGATGATTCCTGACGCCGCGCAGTACGAAGCGTTCAACAAGATCGTCACCCACGAGAGCGGCTGGAACATGCACGCCACCAACGCCTCGTCCGGTGCCTACGGCCTGGTCCAGGCGCTGCCCGCATCCAAGATGGCCTCCGCCGGTGCCGACTGGAAGACGAACCCTGCCACCCAGATCAAGTGGGGCCTGGACTACATGAACTCCCGCTACGGCAGCCCCGTCGCCGCATGGAACTTCTGGTCCACCCACCACTGGTACTGAGCCGCCCGAGCTCACCCTGCCGCGAAGGCGGCGGTCCCCCCTCCGGGACCGCCGCCTTCGGCGTGTCCGCACACGCCCGCCGCTTGCGCGCGGTGTGCGGCGTCAGGGCACCAGGCACTCGAACCACACGGTCTTGCCGTCCGAAGACCCCGGCTCCACACCCCACTTGTCGACGACGGCGTCGACCAGCAGCAGCCCGCGTCCGCCTTCCGCGTCCGGGGGCGGGGCGTGCGTCGCCGAGGGAAGCCGGGAGCACCCGTCGGTCACCTCCACCCGGACTCCCGCGGCCTGCCGCACGACGAGCAGCGTGCAGTGCCGGTCGGGCACATGGCGCACGACGTTGGCGACCAGCTCGGTCACGGCCAGTTCCACGGCGTCCGCCAAATCCGCCATCTCCCACTCGCGCAGGAGGGAGCGGACGATCCGGCGGACATGCCGGGCCGAGTGCTCGCCCACGGTCAGGCGCATGCGGTACTGGTTCGCACAGGCACCCCGGAGGGGCGGGGGAATGTAGTCGTTCACCGTACAAGGCTGACCTGGCACGACTACGCTCGGCTACGGATCGGATACAACCGGCCCAGCGGTGGGCCCGGTTGCGCAAGAGGGGGCCGTGCATGACCCACGTCAACGTCCTCGACCCGGGCGCCTCACCACTCGACTACTACGGGTTCGAGCTGCGCCGTCATCGGGAGGCGGCGGGGCTGACGCAGAAGCAGCTCGGGGACATCGTCAACTACACCGGTTCGCTGGTCGGGCAGATCGAGACGGCACGGAAGCTGCCCACGCCCGAGTTCAGCGAGCGGGTGGACGCGGCGCTGGGGACGGGTGGGTTGCTGTCGCGGCTCGTCGCACTGGTCATGCGCAGCCAGCTTCCGGCGTGGTTCCAACACGTGGCGGAGTTGGAGGCGCGGGCCACGGAGATCTCCGCCTTCCAGGCGTTCACCATCCACGGCCTTCTTCAGACGAAGGCGTACTCCCGTACGGTGCTCGGGGCACTCGACAGGACCGACCTCGACGATCGCACCGAAGTGCGGCTCGCGCGCCAGCGCATCCTCGAGAAGACCGAGCCGCCGGTCCTCTGGACGGTGCTCAGTGAGGCCGCACTCCACCAAGAAGTCGGCGGCCCGACGACGATGCGTGAACAACTGGTCCACTTGTTGTCCTTCGAAGGCGACCCACGAATCAACATCCAGGTCCTGCCCTTCTCAGCCGGTGCACACGCGGGCCTGCAAGGCTCGTTCACCATCTTCCGGTTTACGAGCGATCCGACCGTCGTGTACACGGAGGGCTACGGCAGCGGGCATCCATCCGCGAATCCGGCCACCGCCAAGGACTGCTCTCTCCGTTACGATCATCTGCAAGCCGCCGCACTCTCGCTCAGGGACTCGGCGGCGCTGATCCGACGCGTGATGGAGGAACGCTATGGAGACCAACGCGATCCAGTGGCGTAAGTCCAGCCACAGTGGCGACCAGGGTGGCGAATGCCTCGAATTCGCCGAACTCCCGGACGCCGCCGTGGCCGTACGCGACTCCAAGGCCCCCGCCGGGCCGGTGCTCACCCTCGGGCCCGCCGCCTACGCGGCGTTCGTCTCCTGGGCGTCTACAACCGCTGAATGATCGTGCCGGTGGCCAGTCCGCCACCCGCGCACATGGTGATGAGCGCGAACTCCTTGTCGGTGCACTTCAGTTCGTGCAGTGCCGTGGTGATCAGCCGTGCCCCGGTCGCACCAACCGGGTGCCCCAGCGCGATCGCGCCGCCGTTCACGTTCACCTTCTCCAGGTCCTGCCCGAAGACCTGGGCCCAGCTCAGCACCACCGATGCGAACGCCTCGTTGATCTCGACCAGGTCGATGTCCTTCAAGGACATCCCGGCCTTGCCCAGTACGGCCTTCGTGGCGTCGATCGGGCCGTCGAGATGGAAGTGCGGGTCGGAACCCACCAGCGCCTGGGCCACGATGCGTGCCCTCGGCCGCAGCTTCAGCGCCCGCGCCATCCGTTTGGACACCCACATGATCGCCGCCGCACCGTCGGAGATCTGCGACGAGTTGCCGGCCGTGTGCACCGCCGTCGGCATGATCGGCTTGAGCCCGGCCAGCGCCTCCATGGACGTGTCCCGCAGCCCCTCGTCCCGGTCGACCAGCCGCCACATGCCCTGACCGGCCCGCTGCTCCTCCTCCGTGGTCGGGACCTGCACGGCGAACGCCTCGCGCTTGAACCGCTCCTCGGACCAGGCGATCGCGGCCCGCTCCTGCGAGATGAGTCCGAGCGAGTCGACGTTCTCGCGGGTCAGCCCCCGGTGCCTGGCGATGCGCTCCGCCGCCTCGAACTGGTTCGGCAGGTCCACGTTCCACTCGTCAGGGAAGGGCTTGCCGGGACCGTGTTTGGAACCCGAGCCGAGCGGTACCCGCGACATGGCCTCCACACCGCAGCTGATCCCGACGTCGATGACGCCCGCCGCCACCATGTTGGCCACCATGTGCGAGGCCTGCTGCGAAGAGCCGCACTGGCAGTCCACGGTCGTGGCGGCGGTCTCGTACGGCAGGCCCATCGTCAGCCATGCCGTACGCGCGGGGTTCATCGACTGCTCGCCCGCGTGCGTCACCGTACCGCCCACGATCTGCTCGACGCAGTCGGCGTGGATGCCGGTGCGGCCGAGGAGTTCGCGATAGGTCTCGCCCAGAAGGTAGGCGGGGTGCAGATGGGCGAGCGCGCCGCCGCGCCTGCCGATGGGGGTGCGTACGGCTTCGACCATCACGGGTTCCGCGGCCATGGGGGGCTCGTCCTCTCCTCGGTCACCCGCGCGGCGCGGGCGTCCCGGCCCACCCGCCACGCAGAACTAGTACGCGTTCTAGTTCTGCATGCAGTCTGCTGACAGCGGAGCCGCAGCGGCAAGGGTCTTGCAGCCTCCGAAGTCCCGATCTGCACGAATCCCGCACGCAATTGGAGTGGCCGCACCTCTTGCGACTTGTAGAACCCGTTACTACCTTCACGGCCATTCCTGATGGACCGTCAGAATGCTGGGGGTCGCCATGCCCTGTCCCGCGCTGCCCGACGGGTTCGACTTCACCGACCCCGACGTACTGCACCACCACGTCCCACTACCGGAGTTCGCCGCACTGCGCCTGGCCGAGCCGGTGCGCTGGATACCCCAGGCGGGCAATGTGGCCGGCTTCCAGGACGAGGGGTACTGGGCCGTCACCCGGCACGCGGACGTCAAGTACGTGTCCACGCATCCGGAGATCTTCTCCTCGTCGCTGGACACCGCGATCATCCGGTTCAACCAGTACATCGAGCGCGACGCGATCGACGCCCAGCGGCTGATCATGCTCAACATGGACCCGCCGGAGCACACCCGGGTCCGTCAGATCGTCCAGCGCGGCTTCACCCCGCGTGCCATCCGTGCCCTGGAGGAGCGGCTGCGTGCCCGTGCGCACGCCATCGTCCAGGGCGCTTTCGAGCGGCGGGGCCCGTTCGACTTCGTCACCGAGATCGCCTGCGAGCTGCCCCTCCAGGCCATCGCCGAGCTGATCGGCGTCCCGCAGGACGACCGAGCCAAGATCTTCGACTGGTCCAACAAGATGATCGCGTACGACGACCCGGAGTACGCCATCACCGAGGAGGTCGGCGCCGAGGCGGCCACCGAGATCATCGCCTACGCGATGAACATGGCCGCCGACCGCAAGCAGTGCCCGGCCAAGGACATCGTCACCACGCTGGTGGCCGCCGAAGGCGAAGGCAACCTGTCCTACGACGAGTTCGGGTTCTTCGTGCTGATGCTGTCCGTCGCGGGCAACGAGACGACGCGCAACGCCATCACGCACGGCATGCACGCCTTCCTCACCCACCCCGACCAGTGGGACCTCTACAAGCAGCAGCGACCGTCCACGGCCGCGGAGGAGATCGTCCGCTGGGCGACGCCGGTGGTCGCCTTCCAGCGCACGGCGACCCAGGACACCGAACTCGGCGGCAAGCAGATCACCAAGGGCCAGCGGGTCGGCCTCTTCTACTCGTCCGCGAACAACGACCCCGAGGCCTTCGAACGCCCGAAGGTCTTCGACGTCACCCGCGACCCCAATCCACACCTCGGCTTCGGTGGCGGCGGCCCGCACTACTGCCTCGGCAAGTCCCTGGCGGTGCTGGAGATCGATCTCATCTTCCATGCGATCGCCGATGCCATGCCGAACCTCCGGCTGGTCGACGACCCGCGCCGGCTTCGCTCGGCCTGGATCAACGGCGTGAAGGAACTCCGGGTCAGCGCGGAGTGACCGACGCGGGCCGTCGGCCTCCCGGCGCCGCCGGCCCGTCCCGAGGGAGGCAGGGGCATCCCCCCGCGCCCCGCCCCTGCCTCCCCCGAGAATTCCGACGACACGTGCCGGAGCCGGGTGAACGTCCTTCTTCCGTTTCACGTCTACCAGGGGGCACAGTCGTCCCACACCGCCGAAGACGTCGAACGGAAGCGCGTACCTGTGGTCCCTGCCGACCTCGCCCTCACCCGGCCCGAGCACCCGGCCGCTGTACGGCACCGTCCTCTCCGGGCGTTCCGGGACCGTCATCGGGTCCCGCTTCTCGCCACGCTCCCCACACTGCCGCTGTACGCCGTGTGGTGGTTCTTCCTCGCCACGGGCGGAGGTGATCTCGCCGCCCAGGAGGCGTGGGCCCGGTTCGCCGCCCGCAACGGCGGATCGGCGTACGGTCTCTTCTGGTACGGCGGCATGCACACCGCCAACTACAGCCTGCTCTCCCCGTATCTGATGGCCGCGCTCGGCGTGCGCACGGTCACCGTGGTCTCCGGTGTCACCGCCGCCTGGCTGGCCGCCGTGCTGATCGCGCGTGCCGGGGTGCCGCGTCCGCTCGGCCCCGCGCTGCTGGCGTCACTGGCACTGTGGTGCAACGTGGCGTCCGGGCGCACGACCTTCGCGCTGGGCGTGGCGTTCGCTCTCGCGGGCTGTGTGCTGCTGGTGGGGAGGGAGCGGCGGCCGCTGCCGGCGGCCGCGTACGCGACCCTCGCGACCATGGCAAGCCCGGTGGCCGGGCTGTTCCTGGCCGTGGTGGGGGCCGGCTTCCTGCTCGTACGGGACCGGCGACGGGCCCTCGTCCTGCTGCTGCCGCCGTTCGCGGTGGTCGCCACCACCACGGTGCTGTTCCCTTTCACCGGCGAGCAGTTGATGCCGGCCGACCGCATCTGGCAACCCGTGGTGCTGGGACTGGCCGTCACGTTCCTGGCCCCACCGCACTGGCGGGTCGCACGGTGGAGCGGGGTGGTGTACGCGGCCGGGACCGTCCTCGCGTATCTGATCCCCTCGCCCGTCGGCACGAACGTCGAGCGTTTCGCCGAGCTGTTCGCGCCCGCGGTGCTGCTCGCGGCGGTGCTCGGACAGCCCCGGCTGCGCGTGCTGCGGCGCAATCTGCTGATCGCCGCGCTCGTCTTCTCCGTCGTCTGGGTGGGTCGCAAGACCGTCGACGACCTCCGGGTCTCCACCGCGGTGCCGGCCTGGGCCGCCGACACCGGCGGGGTGCTCCGGGCGTTGCGGGGGCTCGGCGCCGACCGTACCCGCGTGGAGGTCGTCCCCGCGCGCAACCACCGGGAGGCGACCGCGCTCGCCCCGCACATGAACCTGGCCCGCGGCTGGAACCGCCAGCTCGACGTGGAGCGGGGCCGTCTCTTCTACGACGGCACGTTCTCGGCGGCGGCCTACCGCCGCTGGCTCGACCGCTGGGCGGTCGGCCTGGTCGTCCTGCCGCTGGGCAAGCCCGACGGGTACGCCGAGCAGGAGGCACGGCTGGTGCGCGACCACCGTCCGGACTGGCTCGAACCGGTGTGGCAGGACGCGCACTGGCGGGTGTACCGGGTGCGCGACGCCGCCCCGCTCGTCTCGGCACCCGCCACCGTGGTGCGCACGACGAGCGCCGAGGTGGACGTACACGTCCCGCGCCCCGGCTCGGTGACGGTGCGGGTCGCCCACTCGCCGTGGCTGCACACCGACGGCGGCTGCCTGGGCCCGCAGGGCGAGTTCACCCGGCTGACGGTCAGCGCGCCGGGCACGTACCGGATCAGCTCGGAGTACGGACCGTCTCCGGCGCCGGGGCACTGCTGACCGCCGCCGCGGTCACCAGGGGCCGCGGCCCCTGGAACAGATGGGCCAGCCCGAAGCCGACGCCGACGACGGCGGCGCCGCCGGCCGCGTCGAGCACCCAGTGGTTGCCCGTCGCCACGATCGCCGAGACCGTGAAGAGAGGATGGAGCAGGCCGAGCACCTTCATCCACCACTTGGGCGCGAGGATCGCGATGGTGAGACCGCACCACAGGGACCAGCCGAAGTGCAGGGACGGCATCGCCGCGTACTGGTTGGTGAGCGCGGTGAGGGTGCCGTAGTCCGGCTTGGAGAAGTCCTGCACGCCGTGCACGGTGTCGATGATCCCGAGATGCGGCATCAGGCGCGGCGGGGCCAGCGGGTAGAGCCAGAAGCCGATCAGCGCCGCGAAGGTGGTGAAGCCGAGCACCGAGCGCGCCCAGCGGTAGTCGACCGGGCGGCGCCAGTAGAGCACGCCCAGGACGGTCAGCGGGAACACGAAGTGGAAGGACTCGTAGTAGAAGTCGAAGAAGCCACGCAGCCAGCCGACCCCGGCGACGGCGTGGTTGACCCAGCGCTCGACGTCGATGTGGAGAAGGCGCTCGACCGCGAGGATCTGGTCGCCGTGGTGCTCGGCGGTGACCCGGCCCGCCGTGCTGCTGTCGCCGGTCGCCGCGAGCCGGACCTGGGCGTAGGCGGCGTAGGTGACCCGGATCAGCAGCAGTTCGAGCAGCAGGTTCGGGCGGGTGAGGACCCTGCGCAGGAACGGCAGGAGCGGGACGTGCTTCAACCGGGTGGACACGGGCCGCGCGTACTCGGTGGGAATCGGGGCCCGGTAGTGGGGGGAGGTGCGGGACAGGAACGGCACGCAGATGGCGGCGCCGAGGGCGGCCAGGAGCACCAGGTTGTCGCGGAGCGGCTCGAGCGCCCCCATGTTGGGCAGCATCATCCTCGCGGGCAGCGTCATCAGCAGGACGACGGCGACCGGCCACACATACCGGTCCGAGGCCCTTCTGCCGACCCTGCCGACCACCGCGAGCAGCACCCACAGCAGCTGGTGCTGCCAGCTCGTCGGCGAGACGGCGACGGCGACGCACCCGGTGACCGCAACGGCGAGCAGGAGCTGGCCGTCGTGCGCGTAACGGATCGCCCGGCGCAGCCCGAGGACCGCGACGGCGGTGCCCAGCACGAAGAACAGTCCGATCTCCAGCGGTCCGGACAGTCCCAGCCTGAGCAGGGCGCCGTGCAGGGACTGGTTCGCGTGGTCGTCGGCCTTGCCCCCGAGCCCGGTGCCGGCCAGGTGGTGCACCCAGTAGGTGTACGAGTCGTGCGGCATCGCGGCCCAGGCGAGGGCGGTACACACGGCGAAGGTGCCGGCCGTGGAGACCGCGGCACGGCGGCGGCCGGTGAACCACAGCAGGGGCGCGAACAGCAGCAGGGTCGGCTGAAGCGCGGCGCCGAGGCCGATCAGTGCTCCGCTGGTGCGCTCCCCGCGCACGGCGAAGCAGCCGAGCAGGACCAGCAGCACCGGGATGATGCTGGTCTGGCCGAGATACAGGGTGTTGCGCACCGGCAGCGACAGCATCAGCAGGCTGATCGCGACGGGCGCCGCCAGCAGCGAACTGCGCCGGGTCACCGGCTTGGGCAGGGCGCGGGCGGCGATCAGGCCGAGGGCGACGACCAGCAGCAGTGTGCCGAAGGTCCAGCTCCAGCCGAGGGCCTGTTGTGCCGCCCGGGTGAGCGGTTTGAGGACGAGTCCGGCGAACGGGGTGCCGGTGAACCGCGTCGAGTCGTACAGCGACCCGTTCACGTGCAGGACGCCGTTGGTCCCGACCCAGGTCTCGAGGTCCGTCAGCCGCTCCCCCCGGGGTGTGCCGAGGACGACGGCGACCTGGCGCACCGCGAGGACGGCGGCGACCGTCCAGAGCCCGACGCGGGCCACCTTCAGTCGTGCCTTCGCCTCCTGTGCTGTCCCCGCCCCGAAGGCACCGCTCATCCGCCCGCCGTGCTCCACGTTCGCCACGCCCCGTCGGCCCTCCCGCCCCGTTCGTCCCGTGCGTCCCGTGTGTTGCCCCGTGTCCGAACCCTATGAGTTTCTCGGCCCCCTACGGTGAGACGCAGGCAACCCCCTCTTTACCTGAGGTCCGCCCGCCTTTTGTCCGGACGACGATAGCCGCGGGCCGTTCCGGTTCCACCCCCGCTGCGCGAGAAGGATCACAAACCGGACGACGTGCGACGCACTCCGGCCGACCCATCCCCCCTGCTCGGGCCACATTTAGGTGCAGCATGCATCGATTCGCTCACGGTCCGTGAGAGCGGTGACTGCACCTATGGTCGCCTTTCGGCCACCCTCCGGGGCGGCCCATCGGCCCGCCGCCCGACGGCGGGCCGCGTCCTTGTCCCCGTCGAAAGGCAGGCGAGCGGAATCTTGTCGATCGTCGCTCCACCCCAGACCCACGTCGTATCCGGGGCATCCGCCCGCGCGGACGCCACCGTCACCGACCCGGCGCTGGTCAGGCGTGCCGTGAAGGCCGCAGCCCTCGGCAACGCGATGGAGTGGTTCGACTTCGGCGTCTACAGCTACATCGCCGTAACACTGGGCAAGGTCTTCTTCCCGTCCGGCAGCCCCACCGCGCAGCTGCTGTCCACCTTCGGCGCCTTCGCCGCGGCCTTCCTGGTCCGCCCGCTCGGCGGCACCGTCTTCGGACCGCTCGGCGACCGCGTCGGGCGACAGAAGGTGCTCGCGCTGACCATGATCATGATGGCCGCGGGCACGTTCGCGATCGGCCTGATTCCGTCGTACGCGACGATCGGCGTCGGCGCACCGGTACTGCTGCTCGCCGCCCGCCTGGTGCAGGGCTTCTCGACCGGCGGCGAGTACGCGGGTGCGTCGACGTTCATCGCGGAGTACGCCCCGGACAAGAGGCGAGGGTTCTTCGGCAGCTGGCTGGAGTTCGGCACCCTCGCCGGCTACATCGGCGGTGCGGGCCTGGTCACCCTGCTGACCGCACTGCTGTCCTCCGACGACCTGGTGGCGTGGGGCTGGCGGATCCCGTTCCTGATCGCGGGTCCGATGGGCATCATCGGCCTGTATCTGCGGATGCGCCTGGAGGAGACCCCGGCGTTCGCCGCGGAGGTGGAGAAGGCGGAGGCCGCCCGCCCCAGGGTGCCGCTGCGCGAGATGATCACCGGCCAGTGGAAGGCGCTGCTGCTGTGCATGGGCCTGGTGCTCGTCTTCAACGTCACCGACTACATGCTGCTGTCGTACATGCCGAGCTATCTGACCAGCGAGCTGAAGTACGACGAGACCCACGGGCTGCTGGTGGTGCTCGGCGTGATGGCGCTGATGATGGTCGTGCAGCCGTTCGCGGGCGCCCTCACCGACCGGATCGGCCGCCGCCCGCTGATCGCGGCGGGCTGTGCCGGCTTCCTGTTCCTGTCGGTTCCGGCGGTGCTGCTGATCCGCCAGGGCGGACTGCTCGCGGTGGCCCTCGGCGTGGGCGCGCTGGGGCTGCTGCTGGTCTGCTTCACCGCGGCGATGCCGGCCGCGCTGCCCGCCCTCTTCCCGACCCGGGTCCGCTTTGGCTCGCTGTCGATCGGTTTCAACGTCTCCGTGTCGCTTTTCGGCGGCACCACACCGCTGGTGGTCACGGCGCTGATCGGTGCGACCGGGAACATGATGATGCCCGCCTACTACATGATGGCGGCGGCCGTGATCGGCGGCGCCGCCGTGTGGTTCATGGCGGAGTCGGCGGGACGCCCGCTGCCGGGTTCCGCGCCGTCGGTCGAGCCCGCACGCAACTGACGCACGGACGGGGGACGGCACTCGATCCGGGACCGGCTCCCTCGAACGGCTGATATCGCGCCTCACCACCGCACGTTCGCTGACACGGCCCTCTGCTCCGGCTATATTCCTTAGCGAGACTAGTTAGCTCATCTAACTAGATGCAGGAAAGGCTTGGTGCATGACCACAGCGCAAGAGCTCTGGGACGACGTCGACAGGTACTTCACCACCCTCCTCTCCCCCGCCGACGAGGTGCTCGCAGCGGCCCTCCGGGACAGCGAGGCGGCCGGACTCCCACCCATCAACGTCGCGCCGAACCAAGGCAAGCTGCTCCAGCTGCTGGCCCTGGTCCAGGGAGCCCGCCGCGTCCTGGAGATCGGGACGCTCGGCGGCTACAGCACCATCTGGCTGGGCCGCGCCCTGCCCGCGGACGGCCGTCTCGTCACCCTGGAGTACGACGCCACCCACGCGGAGGTCGCCCGCCGCAATCTCGCCCGGGCCGGTCTGGACTCGATCGCCGAGGTGCGCGTCGGCCCGGCGCTGGAGTCGCTGCCGAAGCTGGCTGAGGAGCACCCGCTCCCCTTCGACCTGGTGTTCATCGACGCGGACAAGGTCAACAACGCGCACTACGTGAAGTGGGCCCTCGAGCTGACCCGCCCCGGCAGCCTGATCGTCCTGGACAACGTGGTGCGCGGCGGGCGCGTCACCGAGGCGGACAGCGAGGACCCCAGCGTGCTGGGCACCAGGGCCGCGCTGGAGCTGATGGCCTCGCACCCCAGGCTGAGCGGTACCGCGGTACAGACGGTGGGCAGCAAGGGACACGACGGATTCGCGCTGGCACGGGTGACGGGCTGACGCCGTGCCCGCCGCTCAGACCTCGTGGTAGAAGCCGACGTTGACGCTGCGGGGGGCGGTGCGGTCCTGGATGACCAGTTCTCCCGAGCCGCCGTGCGGGAGCCTGGCCGTGCCGCCGTAGGGCAGGGGCTGCACCGGGAGCCCGGGCAGGGTCAGCGCCACCTCGGAGGAGGGCTCGGTGTTCGAGCCGCGCAGCCAGGTGACCTGCCACACGCCGTCCGGCCCGCACAGGAACTCCAGGTGCACCCGCGAGACGAACAGCCAGTCGTCCGGGGTCGCCAGCCGGCACACGGACTTGTCGCGGCCCACTCGCAGCACGGTGCCCGGGTCGCTGGGCGCGTCGGCCATCAGCATTCCGGCCGTCGCCCCGGCGTCCGCCCCGGAGACCGAGGCCATGGTGAGTTCGAGCACGTGCGCTCCTCCTGAGTGCGGCGGTCAAGTGTTCTGCGGGCGAGCCCGGTTGGCCTACCGCTGCGGAATGATAATTCGCCCGATCGACCCTCCGCGTGACGTCCGGCACAATGAACCCATGACCGAGCGCAAGCCACCTGGTGTCGGCTTCGAGTCCTTCGTCGACAAGCAGATTCGCGACGCCGAGGCGCGGGGAGAGTTCGCGCACCTCCCCGGGGCGGGCGAACCGGCACCCGCCGTCACCGAGACCGTGTACGACGAACTGTGGTGGATCAAGCGCAAGATGGCCCGCGAAGGGCTGGCGGTCCTGCCGCCGACGCTGGCCCTGCGCAAGGAGGCGGAGGACACGCTGGCGGCGGCCGCCAAGGCGCCGTCCGAGCGCATGGTGCGCCGACTGGTCGAGGACCTGAACGTGAAGATCCGCGACATGATGTTCAAGCCGCCGCCGGGGCCGCCGCTGGGCCTCAAGCCGTACGACGTCGAGGAGATCGTCCGGGACTGGCGCGAGCGCCGGGCCGGGCATCCGCGGGCGGACTGAGCGCGACCACGGGCGGGGCCGCGTCCCGGGGACATGGTCCGGGACGCGGCCCCGCCGGGTGCCGCACGACTCACATGCGCAGCAACCGCTCGGCCGTGGCCCGGTAGTCACGCAGGGCCAGTCGCAGCTGTTCCGTGTCGGCGGTGGCGTGGGGGCCGTCGCCGGTGTCCTGCCAGGAGGCCTTCAGGGTCCGCCGCCGCGAGGCCAGGGCCTCCGCGAGCCGTGCGGCGGCCTCCTCCACCACATGGTCGGCCTCCTCGACGGCCTCCCTGGGGTTGTCGACGAACCCGCCGACCGCGTGCTGCAGGCGCATCCCCAGCTCGTCGCTCGCGTCCGGGGACAGCAGCGGGGCCTCACGCCGGTCACCGCGCGTTCCCGGTTCCCCCGCCGTGCGCACCCCGGGCCGCGGCGCCACGGCCGCCTCCCCGCGCCCGCCCGGGCCGGACCGCCGGCCGGGCCTCTCCGTACGCCCGGCCTCCCGTCGCGTCTCGAGCCCTTCCCGACGGACGACCTGCTCCCGCCCCGTCTCGGACCCCTCCCGACGGACGACCTGCTCCCGCCCCGTCTCGGACCCCTCCCGACGGACGACCCGCTCCTGCCGCGCCCCGGCCGCCTCGCGGCGGTCGGCGCCCTCACTCGGTGTCACCTCGGTCATCGCACTCAACTCCCCTTCGCGTGCTGCCGGTGGAACCTCCACGGGTGTTGGGACCGCCCCTCGGTACGGGCCGAGGCGCGCTCGGGCGCCTTCTTCGCCGGAGCGCGGGCCGGCTGCCGGCGCGCGGGCGCCGTGAGCTCCTCGAAGAGGGCACGCGCCTCCAGCAGCGTCTCGCGCAGCTCCTCCGTGCCGGCACCGCCCTGGGAGCCGGTACCGGAGGCCAGAGCGGCGCGGTGCAGCCGGCGGTAGCCCTGGACGTGCGGGGCGTGGTGCACGGACAACGCGTCGAGCTGTTCGTCGCGACGGTCGCCGCCGGGGTAGCCCCGGGCGCCCGCCACCTCGGCGAGCAGCCGGTCCGCCTCGGCCACCGCCTCCCCGGGCGAGTCGACGAACCGCTCCTGAGCGGCCGTCCAGAGCGCGGTGTAGCGCTCGCGCTCGGACGGCTCCAGAGGCTGGTCGCGCAGCGAGCCGTACCGCTTCAGCCGCTCGGTGAGTTCGCGCTCGGCCGCCTTCGTGTCGCCGTCGTGCCGCGCCACGGTTCGTTCGTACTCGGGCCCGAAACGATGTTGCAGACCTCCCCCGCCGAGCGCGCTGCGGGCACGCGGGGACAGGGCGGCGGCGCCCGCGAGGACGGCCGCCGCTATCACGATCACGATCAGAACGATGATCACGCCTGTGGACATGGATGCCTTCCGGTCTCTCGGCCCAGCGGGCCGTCTTTCGCCCGGGTTGCCCGGACGGCCGCCCCCAAACGACCGGTGAACGGCCGCAGATCCCCTGCCCGCCGGGCTGTCGTGTCCGCCCGGTCACCGCGGGGACCGCAGGGCGCATATTCGGTTGTGCCCCCCGCCCGTCCGCTCCCCACAATGGCGGGCATGACGTGGACCATCACCCCCGAGCGCCCCGACTCGCCCGCAGCCGCCGCGTTGTGGCGGGCGTACTACACCGAGGTCAGCGATCGCTGGTACCAGCTGTACGAGGGGCGCTCGACCGATCCGGACGAGCTGGAGCGGGAGATCGCCGCCGACTCCGGCGGCGATCTGGTTCCGCCGAGCGGGAGGCTCCTGGTCGCCAGGTACGAGGGCGAACCGGCGGGGACGGCGGGCGTACGGCTGATGGACGGCGCCACCGCCGAGCTCAAGCGGGTCTTCGTCCACCGGGGGATGCGCGGCCGGGGCGGCGCCCCGCTCCTCGTGGCCGCCGCCGAGGAGGCAGCCCGCACACTCGGGGCGCGGCGCATCGTCCTCGACACCCGCCACGACCTGGTCGAGGCCCGCGCCCTGTACGCCCGGCTCGGATACCTGGAGACCCCGCCGCACAACGACCGTGCCTACGCGGAGCGCTGGTTCGCCAAGCAGCTGTCCTAGAGGGTGCCGGGCTGCCGCGTAGGCGACCGCTCGTCAGGGCGTTCCGCGTCGCAGCCGCACAGCTCCGCGTTCAGTTCCCGGACCAGCCTGACCAGGTCCGTCGGGCGGTCCGGGCCCCACCAGTCGCCGAGCAGTTCGGCCAGCGACTCCTCGCGTGCGCGGGCCAGCCCCTCGGCGACCTCACGGCCCTCCTCGGTCAGCATGAGGTCGAGCCCCTCGCGCCGGGCCAGGCGCCGCTCCTCCAGCTGCCGTGCGGAGGCGAGGATGACAGTGAGCGGGACGGTGCTGCGTTCGGCGAGCACCCCCGGCTCGGCCCAGCCGTACTTCTTGATCCGCAGCAGCAGCCAGCTCGCCCCGGGCAGCAGGTCGTACCCGGCCCGCCGAGTGATCTTGTCGTAGACGCTCCGCCGCCCCTCACGGGAGCCGAGCAGGGACAGCGCCCGGCACACCTCGTCGTACGAGGAGCGCTCGACCGGGTTGCTCGCCAGCGTCTCCGTACCGTCCGGCGCCGTCACCGACCCGCGCAGCCTGTCCTCGCGCAGGAACCACGCGAGGACGAACCCGAGGAGGGCGACCGGCGCGGCGTACAGGAAGACGTCGGTGATCGAGCCGGCGAACGCGTGCAGGACCGCGGGCCGTACCGCGGGGGGCAGCCCCGCGACACCACGCGGATCGGACTTCAGTGCGTCCGCGCTGACACCGCTCGGCAGCGGACGCCCCGCGAGCGCCTCGCGAAGACCGCTGCCGAGCCGGCTCGCGAAGATCGTGCCGAAGATGGCCACACCGAACGAGGCGCCGATGGAGCGGAAGAAGGTGGCGCCCGAGGTGGCGACGCCGAGGTCCTTGTAGGGGACGGCGTTCTGCACGATGAGCACCAGGACCTGCATGACCAGGCCGAGACCCAGACCGAAGACGAAGAAGTAGACGCTCATCTCCGCGGTACTGCTGTGCTCGTCGAGCTGGTGGAGCAGGAGCAGCCCGATCGTGGTGATGCCGGTGCCCGCCAGCGGGAACACCTTCCAGCGGCCGGTGCGGCTGACGATCTGGCCGGAGCCGGTGGACGACAGCAGCATGCCCGCCACCATCGGCAGCATGTGCACACCGGACAGGGTCGGTGTGATGCCGTGGACGATCTGCAGGAACGTCGGCAGGTACGTCATCCCGCCGAACATCGCGAAGCCGACGATGAAGCTGATGACAGCCGAGAGCGTGAAGGTGCGGACGCGGAAGAGTTTGAGCGGCAGGACGGGTTCGGCCGCCCGGCGTTCGACGAGGACGAAGGCCGCCAGCAGGACGACACCGAGGACCGCCAGGCCGACGGTCTGCGCCGAGCCCCAGCCCCAGGTGGTACCGCCGAGCGAGGCCACCAGGACCAGACAGGTCGCGACGGCGGCGACGAGGACGGTGCCGAGGTAGTCGATGACGTGCCGCTCGGCCTTCCTCGGGATGCGCAGGACGGTCGCGATCACGGCGAGGGCGACGATGCCCACGGGCAGGTTGACGTAGAACACCCAGCGCCAGCTCAGATGCTGGGTGAACAGGCCGCCGAGCAGCGGCCCGAGCACGCTGGTGGCACCGAAGACGGCGCCGAAGAGTCCCTGGTAGCGGCCCCGCTCGCGGGGCGGGACTATGTCGCCGACGATCGCCATCGACAGCACGATGAGCCCGCCGCCGCCCAGGCCCTGGACCGCGCGGAAGGCGATGAGCTCGAGCATGTTCTGGGACATGCCGCACAGCGCCGACCCGATGAGGAAGATCACGATCGCGGCCTGGAACAGCTTCTTGCGCCCGTACTGGTCACCGAGTTTGCCCCACAGCGGCGTCGCCGCGGTCGAGGCCAGCAGATACGCCGTGACCACCCAGGACAGGTGCTCCAGACCGCCGAGGTCGCTGACGATGGTGGGCAGCGCGGTCGACACGATCGTCTGGTCGAGCGCCGCGAGCAGCATCCCCAGCATCAGCGCTCCGATGGAGACGAGGACGCTCCCACCCATGCCCTCGTCGACGGCCCGGCTCCGCCCGGAGAGCGGTCCGCCGCCGACGGCGAAGTCCGACTCCGTCTGTGCTGCCTCTCCCGCCCTGCCCTGCGTGTCGTCGGTCATTGAGGCCTCCCGGGGACGTCGTACGACCTCCGTGGACCCTGGGCCCGGGCGCGCGGTCCGCGCAGGCCCGGGGTTCTCGTCGATCGTGCAATCCCATCCTGGTTGGTGTGCCCCGTTATGGCCTGTTGAGTGCCCAGGGGAAGCCGGGATTCCGGGGGCTCCTGGGAGATTGTGTGAGGGAGATCTGCATAATTTCTGGAATTCGTCGGGAGGGGACCCACGCGTGAACGGAACGAACGGACAGGCCTGCCCGGAGTGCGAGGCACCGAGGCGGCCGGACGGCACGCCGTCGTGCGGGTGCACCCGACGGGCGTCCGAGGCGATCCGGGACGCCCGTACCGCGGAGGCGGCAGCGGCGGAGGACTTCGATCCGCTGCGGATCCGGCCGTATGTGGACCTGGGGGTCACCACGAGCGGGGCGCAGGCGGCCGCCGACGAGACCATGCAGCTCGCGGTCGTGCCGGAGGCGGCCGGCGCGGCACCGGAGGGCGCGGAGCGGCCGGACACCGCACTGCCCGACGCCTCCGCGACGCCCGCCGCGTCCGGCGCCCCGGACGAGACCATGCAGCTCGCGGCCGTGGCGCAGGACGGTTCCCGGGCCGACGGGACCGGCCGGCCGGACGAGACCGTGCAGCTCGGCGCTCTGCCCGCCGGGGCAGGCCGGGCCGAGGACCGTCCCGCCGCCCCGCCGGACGCCGCCCCGGCCCGCCGCGGGCGCCGGCGGCGCACGGTGGTGCTGGCGGCCGGCGCGGCCGTCGCAACGGTCGTGGCGGCCGCCGGGCTGGCCAGTGGGCTCTTCTCCTACGACTCACCGGAGCGGAACGGCGCGCTGCCCGAGGACGTACGGGCGAGCGTGCCGGAGGAGGCCTCGCCGGACTCCGCGTCCGCGTCGACGTCCACGGCGTCCGCCCCCGTCGCCCCGGCGAGCCCGTCCCCCTCGCCGAGCACCAGCACCAGCACCTCGCCTCCGGCCTCGCCCAGCACGACGCCGAGCGCGACCGTCTCCACCACTGCGAGCCCGTCGGCGACGACCGGGCAGGCCTTCGACTCCCCGCCGCCGACGCCCGGCGACGACGGGGACGACAACCCTTCGCAGGAGTCCCTGCGGCACGGCGACAAGGGCTCGGACGTCACCGAGCTCCAGCTCCGGCTGCGCCAGGTCAACCTCTACTTCGGCCCGGCGAACGGCCGGTACGGCAACCAGGTGGAGAACGCGGTGCGCACGTACCAGTTCATGCGCGGCATCACGCAGGACGAGCACGGTGTGTACGGGCCGGCCACGAGGGCGAAGCTGGAGTCGGAGACGTCCCGGCCCTGACGCCTGCGGCCGGGAACCCCCGGTCAGCCGATGTGCAGCCGGATCCGGCCGTCCGCCGTCGCCTCGACGCGCACCTGCGTGAGGTCCCGGACCAGCACATCGGGGCCGTGGGCCCCGGCCCGGGGGCCGACGCCGACGACCCGCATCCCGGCGGCGCGCCCCGCGGCGATGCCCGCGCCGGAGTCCTCGAAGACGAGGCAGTCCTCGGGGGCTACCCCCAGTTCGGCCGCGCCCTTCAGAAAACCCTCGGGGTCGGGCTTGCTGGCACCCACGCACTCGGCGGTGATCCGCACATCGGGCAGCTTCAGGCCCGCGGCGCCCATGCGCCCGGTGGACAGCGCCACGTCCGCGGACGTCACCAGGGCGTGCGGCAGTCCGTCGAGGGAGGCGAGGAACGCGGCCGCGCCCGGAACCTCGACCACGCCGTCCAGGTCGGCGGTCTCCTCCGCGAGCATGCGGGCGTTGTCGGCGAGGTTCTGCTCCATGGGGCGGTCCGGCAGCAGAACGGCCATCGAGGCGTGGCCCTGGCGCCCGTGCACGACCTTCAGCACCTCGTCGCCGTCGAGCCCGTGCCGATCGGCCCAGCGCCGCCAGCACCGCTCCACGACGGCGTCGGAGTTGACGAGGGTGCCGTCCATGTCGAGCAGCAGGGCGCGGGCGGTGAGAACGGTCGTGGCCGTCATCGGCATGTCTCCAGTGCGCGGGGGGGAAGGGGCCGGCTGGCGACCTCCGGGGACAAGGCGGCCCCGCCCGCCGGTCAGGGGAAGCGGACGGGAGCCACTTTGTTCCTTCACGATACAAAACAGCTCCCTGCCCCGCCACCGTGCCCGACCTGCACCGAAGGCTCCACGACCCGCACGGACACCAACAGGACATCCGGCGGACACCGCAAGGGCACCCGGACGGCCGCACGCCCCGGACGCGCGTCCACACACACGTCCCCGCACCGCGACCGTCAGGCCGCCACGACCTCGTACAGGCTCCAGGCCCCGAGGACCAGCATCAACAGCGCCGCGATCTTCGTGATCAGCTTCAGCGGCACCCTCTTCATCAGCGCCTTGCCGCCGACGATGCCGAGGCCCGCGACCGCCCACAGGGCGAGGACCGCACCGAGGCCCACCGAGAGCGGGTCGTCGTAGCGGGCCGCGAGGTTGGCCGTCATGATCTGGGTGAGATCACCGAACTCGGCGATCAGGATGAGCATGAAGCCCGCCGTCGACACCTTCCAGAAGCTCTGGTTCTCGGGTCGGCGGATCTCCTCGTCGCCGTCGTCCTTCTTCAGCAGCAGCACGGCGGCGCCACCGAGGAAGAGCAGACCGGTGATCCCGTGCACGATCTGCTGCGGCAGCAGGGTCAGCAGGCTGCCCGCCGCCACGGCCAGCACGACGTGCAGCAGGAAGGCGGCGGCGACACCGGCGAACACGTACGAGGCGCGGTAGCGGGTGCCGAGGACGAGCCCGGCAAGGGCCGTCTTGTCCGGCAGTTCGGCCAGGAAGACGACGCCGAAGACGAGCGCCAGGACGGTGATGCTGATCAAGATTCCTCAATCGGTCGGGGCTGCCCCACCGAGAGTGCTGTGACTGCTGGACACCTCGGCACGGCAGCACACGGATCACCCGTGCCGTAGGGCACGGACGTGCACTGCATGCCGAAGGTCTCGCTGGCCGATCCCACGAAAGGATCCGCCTCCGGGCGCCGGCTCAGGCGGGCTGAGCAGTATGTCGACGGTCCGGCGAAGAGCTACTCCCCTTCTGCGCCGTCCATCGTACGCGACCTCGGGGGATCCTCCCCGGGGCCGTAAGTCATGTCACACGCCTTGATATGTCATGCACGCGTCACTAACTTCTCACCGAACGCACGCCTGCCCGCAACGACCCCCCACGAGCATTCCTTCGCCCGCACCTCAATGCCCCTACCCCACAAGGGAGTTCGCATGCATAAGGTCTACGCGCGTCGACACCTCGGCATAGTCGCGGCCCTCACCGGACTCATAGCTTCCGTCGGACTCTTCAACGGTCCGACCGCCTCCGCAGCCCTCCCCACGCCCGTCAGCGCCGCCACCGCCCGCAGCTACCTCTCCTCGCTCACCGTGGCGACCGAGAACCGCACGGGCTACAACCGCGATCTGTTCCCGACGTGGATCACGATCAGCGGTGCCTGCAACACCCGCGAGTACATCCTCAAGCGGGACGGCTCCAACGTCGTCACCGACTCCTCCTGCGTCGCCACCAGCGGCAGCTGGTACTCCCCGTACGACGGCGCCACCTGGAGCGCCGCCTCCGACGTCGACATCGACCACCTGGTCCCGCTCGCCGAGGCGTGGGACTCCGGCGCGAGCAAGTGGACGACCGCCCAGCGTCAGGCCTTCGCCAACGACGTCACCCGTCCGCAGCTGCTCGCCGTCACCGACAACGTCAACCAGGCCAAGGGCGACCAGGACCCGGCCACCTGGATGCCGTCCCGCACGGCGTACCGCTGCACGTACGTCCGTGCCTGGGTGCAGGTGAAGTACTACTACAACCTCTCCGTCGACTCCGCCGAGAAGAGTGCGCTCCAGAGCTACCTCTCGGGCTGCTGACGCAGGGCCACTCCCGGCCCCCCTCCGTCGTTCCGTACCGTACGGGGCGACGGAGGAGGGGATCACCGTGGTGAGACTGTGTCTGGGACCGCTGCTGAGGTACGTGGACGGCTCGTCGGCGACCGTCTGGGTCGAGGCCAGCCGTCCGTGCACCGCGCAGGTGCGCTGCCCGTCGGGTGCCGGCGGGAGGGCCCGCACCTTCCAGGTCGCCGGGCACCACTACGCGATCGTGCCGGTCACCGGGCTGACGCCGGGCACGACGGAGACCTACGAGGTGCTGCTGGACGACACACCCGTGTGGCCGCAGCCCGAGTCGCCCTACCCGCCCTCCACCATCCGCACGTCCGACCCCGAGGTCGTCCGTGTCACCTTCGGCTCCTGCCGCCTGGCCGCACCTCCCCAAGGCCGTCGGGACCCGGTGGGCCCCGACGCCCTCGACACGATGGCGGCGCGGCTCGCCGCCGATCCGGACGCCGAACGGCCCGATGTGCTGCTGCTGTTGGGCGACCAGGTGTACGCGGACGAGACGTCCCGCGCGGTCCGTGGCCGGATCGACTCGCGTCGCGGCCTCACCGACCCCCCAGGCGTCCAGGTGGCGGACTACGAGGAGTACACCTGGCTCTACCACGAGTCCTGGCTGGACCCGGAGATCCGCTGGCTGCTGTCGACCGTGCCCAGCTGCATGATCTTCGACGACCACGACATCATCGACGACTGGAACACCAGCGCGTCCTGGGTGGCCGACATGCGCGCCACGGCCTGGTGGCGCGAACGGCTGCTGAGCGGCCTGATGGCGTACTGGGTACACCAGCACCTGGGCAATCTGTCCCCGGCGGAACTGGCCGCCGACCCGGTCTACGCGGCCGTCCGCGAGACCCCCGACGGCACGGACGTCCTGCGCGCGTACGCCGCCCGGGCCGACATCCGTCCCGACACGGTCCGCTGGAGCTACCACCGCGACTTCGGCCGAATACGCGTGGTGATGGTGGACACCCGGGCGGCCCGCGTCCTCGACGAGGGCGGCCGGGCGATGCTGGACCCCGCGGAGGCCGACTGGCTGCGCGAGCAGGTGCTCGGCACCCGGGACACCTGCGACCACCTCCTGATCGGCACCTCGCTGCCCTGGCTGCTCCCACACCTCGTGCACGACGCCGAGGCCTGGAGCGCCGCTCTGTGTCGCGGCGAGCGCGGTTCCCGCTGGGCCCGCTTCGGTGAACGGCTGCGCCGGACCGCCGACCTGGAGCACTGGGCGGCGTTCCCGGAGTCGTTCGAAGCACTGGCCGCCCTCGTCGCCGAGGCGGGCAGCGGGCAGGGCGCGCCGGCGAGTGTGTACGTGCTGTCCGGCGACGTGCATCACGCGTATGTGGCCGAACCGGAGTGGCCGGGTGCGGCACCCGACGCCCGGGTCCTGCAACTGACCTGCTCCCCCGTCCACAACTCCGTCCCGCTGTCCATGAAGCTCGGCTTCCGCTTCGGCTGGAGCGGGCTCGGACGCGCCCTCGGCCGCCGTGTCGCCCGGCACGGGCGGGGAGCGCGCCCCACTCTCGACTGGCGCCGCGCGGGCGGCCCGTGGTTCGGCAACCAGCTCATGACGCTGACGCTGCGCGGCCGTTCCGCCTCCCTGCGGGTGGACCGGGCACGCCCGGACAGGACCGGAAAGGCGCGGCTCACGACCGTGGAGGAGTCGTCCTTGACCGTCTCATGAAGGACATCCGGGGCGTGTGGGACGCGCGTTGGCTTCCGCGGCCCACGCAGGCATGATGAGGCGGACCGTCCGCCGCACGCGGGCGGATCTGTCGCCCTGCGCCCCCCACACGCCCGGGAGTCACCCGTTTTGTCTGCCGCGACCGTGGAATCCGTGCCCGTCTCCGTCGCCGTCGTCGGCGCGGGACCACGGGGCACGAGCATTCTGGAACGCCTCTGCGCCTCCGCCCCGGAACTCCTTCCGCCCGGCACGCGGCTGACCGTGCACGTCGTCGACCCCGCGCCGCCGGGGCCGGGCCGGGTCTGGCGCACCGCGCAGTCCCCGGAGCTGCTGATGAACACGGTGGCCTGCCAGGTGACGTTGTTCACCGACGAGAGCGTGGAGTGCGCGGGACCGATCCGGCCCGGGCCGAGCCTGTACGAGTGGGCGCGGGACGGCGCGGACGGGCGCGGACGTCCGGGCGACGGCGAAACGGGGTGGGCCGAGGGCGGGTTGGGGCCGGACGACTACCCGGCCCGCGCCCAGTACGGGCGTTACCTGGAGTGGGTGTTCGCCCGGGTGGTTCAGGGGGCGCCGGACTCGCTCCGGGTCGAGGTGCACACGGCCCGAGCGTCACGTCTCACCGAGTCGCCCGACGGCCACCAGGTCCTCGCCCTGTCCGACGGCCGCACCCTCGCCGGTCTGTCCGCAGTGGTTCTCGCCCAGGGCCACCTCCCCTCGATCGACGGTCCCGACCGCCGCCGGCTCGCCGCGCACGCGGCCCGCTACGGTCTGCGCCACATCCCTCCCGCCAACCCGGCGGACGTCGACCTCTCCCCGCTCGCACCCGGCGAACCGGTTCTGCTGCGCGGTCTGGGTCTCAACTTCTTCGACCACGCCGCCCTGCTGACGACCGGCCGCGGCGGCCGCTTCGTCCCTACTCCCCGAGGGCTGCGCTACCGGCCCTCGGGCCGTGAGCCGCGCCTGTACGCCGGCTCCCGCCGGGGTGTCCCGTACCAGGCGCGCGGCGACAACGCGAAGGGGCCCCACGGCCGCCATGCCCCGCTGCTGCTGACCGACGAGGTGATAGCCAGGTTCCGTAAGCGGGCGGACTCCGGGGAGGCACCGGATTTCCGGGCGGAGATATGGCCGTTGGTGGCGAAGGAGGTGGAAACGGTCTACTACGAGGCGCTGTTGGGCCGCAGGCAGGCCGAACGCGCCGGTTTCCGGGACCGTTTCCTCGCCACCGATCCCGACGGGCCCGAGGAGAGCCGTGTCCTGGACGAGTTCGGCATACCGCGTGCCGACCGCTGGTGCTGGGACCGTGTCTCCCGCCCCTACACGGGACGGACCTTCCGCTCCCCCGCCGCCTGGCGCGGCTGGCTGCTCGGCCACCTCCGCGAGGACGCGGCTCAAGCCGCGCTCGGCAATGTCGAGGGCCCGCTCAAGGCCGCCCTGGACGTACTGCGCGACCTGCGCAACGAACTGCGGCTGATCGTCGACCACGCCGGCCTGTCCGGCGACTCCCGCCGGGACGATCTGGACGGCTGGTACACCCCCCTCAACGCGTTCCTGTCCATCGGTCCGCCCCGGCGGCGCATCGAGGAGATGGCGGCGCTGATGGAAGCGGGCGTGCTGGACGTGCTGGGCCCGGGTCTGGAGGTGCGGGCCGAGCCCGGTGCCTGGGTCGCCCGCTCGGCCTCGGTCCCCGGTTCGACCGTATGCGTCCGTACGCTCGTCGAGGCGCGGCTGCCCGAGCCCGACCTGCGGCACACCGCCGACGAACTCCTCGGTGGGCTCTTCCGCGCGGGGGGATGCCGTCCGCACACGGTGGACGGGTACGAGACCGGGGGGGTGGATGTGACACCGCGCCCCTATCACCTGATCGACCGTCAAGGCGTCGCACACCCAAGGCGGTTCGCCTTCGGGGTGCCGACCGAGGGCGTGCACTGGGTGACCGCGGCGGGCGCCCGCCCGGGGGTGGATTCGGTCACCCTGTCCGACGCCGACGCGGTGGCGCGCGCGGTCCTGCGCGCGACGGCACCGAGGACGGGTCCACGAGCCGCCCGGCCGCACGGCGGACTCGCACGTGTCGACTAGTCTCCCGCTCGCCCCGCCCGACGGCGCCGATTGCGCCGGGGCGGCGGCATGCCGATCCGCTTCGGCCCGGGTCTCCCCGGACGTCGGGTTCGTGGCGGCGACCGGTGCCTCTCGGCGCTCGCCGTGCAGTGTCCCCGGGAGCCGGGCGATGACCGGACGCCTGCGGCTTCGGGGAGCATAGGCCGGTCGGCAGGTTCGGCTCGGCGCGGGCGGGACGGTTCTCCCGCGACGCGAGTTCCTCCCCCCGTCGCCTCGGGCGGACCGTGGGCCGCCCTCACCAGCCCCTGGTGCATCGGCCGTCACAGCCAGGCGTACGCTGTACGGCTGTCGAAGGCCGCTTCCTGCCGCTCCCCAGCGAGACTGCGGCACGCAGTTGCCTCTGGGGAGTCATACGGGGAGTTCGGGTGTTGGAGAGTATGGGGTCGTTGGCCGACAGCCCCTGGATCTATCCAGCGGTGGCCGCGTCGGTCCTGCTGGACGTGTTCGTGCCCCTCCTGCCGAGCGGCGTCCTGGTCATCGCCGCGGCGACCGCCGCCGCGGCCGGATCGGCCGTGGGACACGCACCCGACATCCTCGGTCTCGTCCTGTGCGCGGCGACGGCCTCCGTCCTCGGCGACCTGGTGGCCTACCGTCTGGCCTGGCGCGGCGGCGAACGCCTGGACCGTGCCATCGCCCGCTCGCGCCGGCTGACCCGCGCGCAGGAACGTCTCGGAACGGCGCTCGCCCGCGGCGGCGGCGCGCTGGTGATCCTCGCCCGGTTCGCACCCGCCGGCCGCTCGGTCGTCTCCCTCGGCGCGGGCGCGGCCCATCGCCGCGCCCGCGACTTCGTTCCCTGGTCGGCGCTCGCCGGTGTCGCCTGGGCCGCCTACAGCGTGGCTCTCGGCTACTTCGGCGGCCAGTGGCTGGGCGCGACCTGGCTTGCGACGGCCGTCTCCGTGGGAGCCCTGTTCGCCGCGGGCGCGGGCGCTGCCTGTCTCATGCGCCGCCCGGCACCTCGGAAGTAGCCTCCCGGGACCGGCCCCGCACCTCCAGTCCGGCGAGCAGTTCCGCGGTGGCGGCGGCGATCACGTCCACCGCGTGGTCGAAGACCTCGCGGTTGTGGGCGGCCGGGGCGCGGAACCCGGAGATCTTGCGCACGAACTGGAGCGCTGCGGCGCGGATCTCCTCCTCCGTGGCGTCCTCGGGGATGGCGGGCGGGCGGAGCGTCTTGATGCTGCGGCACATGGGTCCAGTGTGGCCCCATCGGGCGGCACGGGCCCGCCCTCCCGGACACAAGGGGGGAATATCCTCGTCGGCCGCCCGATTGTGCACCGTGTGACCACTGTGGACATCCTCTATGTGGGCGGTCCCACCGCCGTCGTCGAACTGGGCGGTGTACGCCTGCTCACCGATCCCACCTTCGACGCACCGGGCGAGTACCCCATCGGCTCGCGCAGCCTGGTGAAGACGGTCGGTCCCGCAGTCCGGGCCGCGGAGATCGGCCCGGTCGACGCCGTCCTCCTCTCGCACGACCAGCACCCGGACAATCTGGACGCCGCGGGTCGGCGTTACCTGGCCGAGGCGCCGCTGACGCTGTCCACGCCGTCGGCGTACGAGCGTGTCGGCGCGCCGGTGCGGGCCCTGTCCTCCTGGGAGCGCCTGGAACTCCCCCGCCCCGGTGGCGGGGTGCTGCGTGTGACCGCCGTGCCCGCGCTGCACGGGCCCGAGGGCAGCGAGCCTGTCGTCGGTGAGGTCACCGGCTTCGTACTGTCCGGCGAGGGCCTGCCCACGGTGTACGTCAGCGGGGACAACGCCTCCCTCGACGTCGTCCGCGGCATCGCCGACCGCTTCGGCCCTTTCGACGTGGCCGTGCTGTTCGCTGGTGCCGCCCGCACCCCGCTCGTCCCGGACGCGCCGCTCACACTGACCAGCGAGGCGGCCGTGGAGGCGACCCGGATCCTCGGGGCCCGGCAGGTGGTTCCGCTGCACTTCGAGCACTGGGCCCACTTCACCGAGGGCGGCGCCACACTCACCAAGGCGTTCGCGGACGCGGGCCTGTCGGACCGGCTGCACCTGCTGGTACCGGGCTCCTCGGTGCGGCTGTGAGCGATCCCCAAGCATTTCCTTGGAGATGGGCAAGTTTCCCCGAGGATTGACTGGATTCCAGGCCCTTGTGATCCTCGCCGAGGGGCCCCGGCCGCGGGGGCACAGGGCGAGGAGCGGGGACGGAACATGGCGAACGACGACCTCACAGTGGCGGTCCTGGGCCCGGGCGGTGTCGGGGGGCTGCTGGCCGCACTGCTGGCTCGCACCGGCCACCGGGTGGTCTGCCTTGCGGGCGACAAGACCGTACAGGCACTGCGCGAGAACGGCATCCGCGTCAGCAGTGGCCGCTACGGCCCGTTCACCGCGCGGGTGGAGGCGGACACCCGGCTGCGGGAGCCCGCCGACGTCGTGTTCGTCACGGTGAAGCACACCGCGCTCGACGCCGCGCTGGAGCGTGTGCCGGCGAACGAGCTCGCCGAGGACGCCCTGGTCGTACCGCTGTTGAACGGTGTGGAACACCCGGCGGTACTGCGCGAGCGCTATGGGGCCGGGCGCCTGGCCCCCGCGGTGATCCGCGTCGAGTCGACGCGGATCGCGCCCGGGGTGATCGAGCACGACAGCCCGTTCGTGGAGATCGATCTGACCGGCGAGAGCGTGGCCCGGGGACGACTCGACCGGCTGACCGGGGCTTTGGAATGGGCGGGGGTGCGGGTGCGCGTCCTGGACGGTGAGGCGGCCGCCCTGTGGGCGAAGATGGTCTTCCTCGCGCCGTTCGCGCTGCTGACGACGCGTTACGGGGTGCCCCTGGGCGAGGTCCGCACCCGGTACCGCGAGGAGCTGGCAGCGCTGGTGGAGGAGACGACCGCGGTCGCCCTGGCCGCCGGCGCCGCCACGGACCCTGCGGTCGCCCTGGCCCGCTACGACCTGCTCCCGGCGGAGATGAAGTCGTCGATGCAGCGTGACGCCGAGGCCGGACGAGCACTCGAACTGGACGCGATCGGCGGCGCATTGCTGCGTGCGGCCGAACGGCACGGGGTGGCGGCGCCGGTGGCGAACCGGCTGGTGCGGGAGCTGCGCTGGTCCTTCCTCGACGCGTGAGGGCCGGGGCGGCACGACCGAAGTCCCCGTCCGGGAGCCTGGGTCGGCGTCCCGCAGTCCCAAGTGCCGTCAGAGCGCGGTGTTGTGCCGGGTGACGGTGTCGGCGAAGGCATGGGCCGACGGGGACAGGGTGTCCCACCGGCGGACCGCCCAGCCGACGGTGAGGGGCGGCAGTTCGGGCACCGGGACGAACCTGAGTCCCGGCCGCTCGTCGGCGCGCCAGCCGGGCAGATCGGGCACGACCGCGTGGCCGACGCCGAGTTCGGCGAGCAGGATGGCGGTGTCCCAGTCGGCGACGCTCGTGTCGGAGGAGGCCGCCGGTATCCCCAACTCGGCGCAGGAGGCCTCGAGCTGTGCGCGGGAGGTGGACCCCTCGGGCAGCCCGATCAGCCGCAGCCCGGCCAGATCGACCGCCTCCACCCGCTCCCGACCGGCGAGTTCGTCGTCCACCGGCACCGCGAGCACCCAGGGAAGCCGGACCACGGGCCGCTGCTCGACGCCGCGCACGGGCGATCCGAGGGTCACCCAGGCGAGGTCGAGACCGGGCTCGCGGAGCGCGTCGAAGCAGCCGCGGCTCGAACTCTCGGTCCGGAACTCCAGGCTGACCCGGGGGTGCAGCCCGCGGAACTCGGCCACGGCGGCCGCCATGAAGTGCCGCACGGTGACACTGCCGGTGGCTATCCGTACGACGCCGCCGTCGCCCCCGGCGATCTCCGCCAGTCTGCGCAGCGCGAGATCGAGGCCGGACATCCCCTCCTCGGCCGCCTGCCGGAGCACACGTCCGGCGCGCGTCGGCACGACTCCGCGCGACTGCCGCTCCACGAGGCCGACCCCCACCTCGCGCTCCAGCCGCCGTACGTGCTGACTGACGGCGGACTGGGTGCACCCCAGCTCCCGGGCCGCGGCGCTGAGGCTTCCGGCCCGGCAGACGGCGACGAAGACACGCAGATCATCGAGGGTCACGGGCATCAAGGTAGCCGCCCGGCGGACTCAACCGCCGGGCGGCTGCCGCCAGGTCAGACCGCGTGGGTCTTGGCCAGCAGCTCCAGGATCTCGGCCGTCGTGCCCGTCTCGCCGAGACGCGGGAAGATCCGCTCGACGCTGCCGCGGTGGGCCTCGGGGTCGGCGTCGGCCATCGCGTCGGTGGCGAGCGTGACGTGGTAGCCGTGCTCGTACGCGGCCCGTGCGGTGGACTCGACGCCGATGCTGGTGGCGATGCCGGTCAGCACGATCTGGGTGACACCGCGGCGGCGCAGCTGGACGTCGAGACCGGTGCCGTGGAAGGCACCCCAGTTGCGCTTGGTGACCTGGATGTCGCCCGGGTGACCGGACAGTTCGTCGACGACCAGGTCCCAGCCCTCGGGGAAGGAACGCGCGCCGCGCTGCTGCTCGGTGCGGCCGGGGACGGCGTCGGAGCCGTCGGCGGCGAAGGAGACCCGGACGAGGACGACCGGAAGGTCCCGAGCCCGGAAGGCGTCGGCGAGTTCGGCGGTGCGGGCCACCACCTCGGGGCCGCTGTGGGGCTGGACGGGCATGGCCGCGATGCCGTTCTGGAGGTCGATCACGACCAGGGCGGTACGCGGGTCGAGGGTGGTGAGAGCCATGGCTCAGGCCTTTCGGAAGCCGGGGGTGGAAGAGGAGGGGGAACGATCCGGCGGAGCGAGCCGTACAGGCGGTACGGGTCTCGCCGCCGTCGACGGGGCCGGTTCGGGCTGCCCTGCCGTTTCGGCGCCCCGGACGGGGAGCGCCGCGGCGGCGCCCGGGGCTCCGAGGTACATGAGGGTCCGCGGCGACTCGGCGGCGGACATCGGGTTCCGTACGGAATCCACGAACATCGGGGCGGCCGGGCGACGGGCGCAGCGACCTGCCCGGGCCGCACGCCGGGAGTCGGCGGCCACGGGGACGAGCTTCGGTATCACGGCCGGGTGAGCCGTTCCATCAAGGCGAGCGCCTCGAGGACCGTCTGGCGCTCCTCCTCCGTGTAACGGTCCTGAAGAGTGCGGGCGAGCCATTCCTGACGGGCCTGCCGGTCGCCCTCGACGCGCTCACGGCCCGCATCGCTGAGGGTGACGAGCTGACGGCGGCCGTCGTCGGGGTCGGCGCTGCGGCGGATCAGGCCGAGCTGTTCGAGGACGGCGAGGGTGGCGGCCATCGACTGGGGACGGACGCCCTCGGCGGACGCCAGGGCACTGGCCGTGGCGGCACCGCCCTTGCTGATCAGGGTGAGCGCGGACACCTGGGAGGGCGTGAGGCCCTCCTCCCCTGCGACCTCCCGCATGCGCCGGCGCAGTCGGCTGAACACGACCCGCAGGTCACGCGCCGCACGAGCGGCGGACGCGGAGACGCCCTCGATGTTCTGCTCCATGGGCCCTCACGCTAATTCCCTCAGCCAGAACTGTCCAGTTCCGCCTGAACAGCCTGACCTGAGGAGTACCGGACGAGAACCCGAACAGGGGGCGCGAGGCGCCTGAGGGGCGCTCAAAGAGGGGGTAATCGCAGGTCAGCGCGCTGGCTCAACCGTTCGAGTGAACCGCAGGAAGCGACTCGCATCCCAAAATCGAACAGGCGTAGCATTGCGGCGTGGCTGCGACCTATGACTTTCCGAGTGACCTCCTCGCCGGTCAGGAGGAGCTGCATCAGGTCCGGGCGGAGCTCCTGGCCCTCCTCAAGCGACTTCCCTGGTCGGTGGAGCCACTGGACGGATTCAGCGACGACACCGGCTGGCGCAAGGTGGAGCGCCCCGCTTCCCCGGGCTGGACCGAGGACGAGCAGGCCGAGGTGGAGAAGCTCCGGCAGCGCGAGCGGGAACTCGCGGTCTTCGTCTCCTGCCACCGCTTCTGGGCGGACGTGACCGCCGAGGAGACGGTGGAGGCGCGGATGCGGCTGAAGCACGCGCACGCTGAACCGTCACGGGAGACCTGACCGCGCCGACACCGAGACCCCGGCCGCGCGCGGCCGGGGTCCTCGCATGGAGCGAACCGACCGACGCCGCCGTGCTGGCGACCCGACACGAGGGTGGCCCGTCGCACCCGGCGGACCCGCACCCATGCCGGTCCCGTACGACACCCGGGCGGCCTCATGGACCGGGCGCCAGCGGTCGATCGGCCCTGGCAAGGCCGCCGTTCGACGGAGAGAGGGTCCCCGCCGGCAGCGCAGCCACGGGACGGGGACGTAGCCGCGGCCACCCCGGCATCGGCACGCGGGCCCCAACGTCACCAACGGGGCGCCACGCGTTCCGCGTCGAGCGTGCGCATCCGCACGACCGCCCGTCAGCCACTCACTTCGCCGCCGCCGCGCACCTGTACACGGAGGCTTCCGGGACCGGGCCACGTCGACGAAACCGGTTCACGGTGGAAGTGCCGAAGAACTCGACGCCGGTCACATGGACTTGACCAACAAGGCCCGGACCGCGCGCCTACCGGTGACGGCCGTCAGTCGAGGTCGACCTCGAAGGTGGAGGTGGTTCCGTCCTCCTCGGTCAGGGTGACCGGCCCGAAGGTGATGATCGCCATCGAGTTGGCGCCCGGCCCTCGATAGAAGCCCTTCGCCTTCGAGATCCTGACCGCCAGAGCCACCAGGGTCGCGGCCGCCTTCTCGTCGGCCTCGACCTCCGGTTGTGTGAGAGCGGCGTGGCCGTGGGCCTCGGCCCAGTCACGGACACCACGGGCGTCCTTGCTCATGTGGGGCAGGATGCTCTTGTTGGCCCATGCCCACAGCCACGACCCGGCGGAAGGGCTGAAGCTGCCGAGGATCTGTGCCGGAGCCGTCGCGGTCCTGTCCGGGAACGTCCAGGTGATGACGCCGGTCGTCTGGTCGAGTCCCCAGCGGTCTGCCGAGCCGAGCCCCCAGGACCTGTGCGCCCCGGCCAGTTGGTCGATCATGTCCTCGCCCTGCAGAAGCAGTGTGCCCAGTTCGGCCTGAGCCAGGTCCCGGCCGACACCCCCCGGCCTGTTTGCCCGCTTGAACAGTCCCATGGGCCGCTGTCTGCCAGAGGCCCTTCCCGCTCCCACCGGCCGCCATGGCGGACGAACGCCGTCCGCCGCGATGACGCACCGTCTGGCGCTCCGCCGCTCACAGCGCAACCGGCCCCGGACGGCTCGCGTCCATTGCGGCTGATGGGCCGGGTTCGCCGCGAGGAGGCTTCCGTGATCTCTCTGGTGTTCCTGATGGCCGTGGGCCTGGTGGTCGCGGTCATCGGGGGTGTGGTCGCTCTCGGCCTGCTCGCGGCCGTTCTGGGGGGGGAGGTCACTGCTGCGGGCGAAGATGCGGGGCCCCGTCCGGGCATTCCGGACACCATCCGACGGCACTCGGGACGCAAACGCTTACCTTGACTCCGGGGGCATATGACGACGTACCGGGCCAGGGAGGGCGGCGGGATGGATGTGCTGTTCGACGCGGAGACGTTCGCTCCGAACGAGCGCGCGGTCGCATACAAGGCGGCTTGTTCCGCGGCGACGGCTCCGCACACCGTGCGGTTCCTGACACCCGCCGAGCAGATTCGCGCACGCATCAGCGCCGTCGTTCTGGATGCGGACGTCACTCTGCTCCGGGACGAGACATCGGGCGTCGTGCACAAGCGCGAGGGCCGGCAGTTGCACTCCGAGGGGCGCGACTACGTCCTGCTGGGTCTGCACGAAGGCGGCTCCGGCTGGTACGAGCACCCCGCCGCGGTACGGCCGTTGCACAGCAACGAGCTGTTCCTGATCGACACGAACGGGCAGTACCGCACGCATCGGTCCCGATACGGCGGGGCCCGCCTTCTCCAGATCGACCGGGCACGGCTCGGGGTGTCCGTGGAAACCGTTCGCCGTGCGGACAACCGGCTGGCCGGCAGCCCTCTGTACGGGATCATGCGCGACCATCTGGTGTCCCTGTCCTCCCGCGCCTCGGACATCACCGACCGGGCCGCCCTCGCCGCCCTCGCCGAGGCCACCGCGCACCTCGTCCGCGGGTTGCTGACGACGGCCGTCACCGAACAGGGGCGCCAGGTCCGGGAGACCATGCAGGACCACTTGCTGGACAGGATCCGCCTGTACGTGCGCCTGCACGCGTGCGACCCCGGGCTCGGCGCCGCCCGGATCGCCACAGAGCATGCTATTTCCGTACGGAAGCTCTTCCAGTTGTGGCAGTCCCAACCGGTGCCGCTCGCCGAGACGATCATGCAGTTGCGGCTGGATGCCGGGCAGCGACGCCTGACGGCACAACCCCACCTGCCCGTCGCCGCGATCGCGCACGCCTGCGGTTTCACCAGCCCCTCACACTTCGCACGGCGCTTTCGCGAGGCCTTCGGATGCACACCCGTCCAGTGGCGTCAACGCTCCTGCGCGCACCCCTGACCTGCATCGTGCACGCCCGGACCACATGCCTGCGCACACAGGACATCCATCTTCGTGCCGCCGGTGCGAGAGTCGTTGTCGTCAGCACACAGGTGACACCGGGGCGTCCGGGGTCGGCGGCCCGGCATACAGCCAGAGGCCTCAGGCGATCCCGATCGCACGGATCGTCACCCGAGAAGAACAGGGAAGACGCATGTCCGAGCAGAACACGCCGACCGCTCCCGTCCTGGAACCGGCCGCCGCGGACTTCGCCGCCGCCACGGCCAACCCGCCCTATCTGTTCGACCTTGGGCCCGTCGAAGGCCGCAAGACCGTTGACGAGGTGCAGTCCGGCGAGATCGAGAAGCCGGTGGTCGACGAGGAGTGGATCACGGTGTCCGGCGGCCCCACGGGCACCGTCCGGGCGCGCATCGTCAAGCCGGCCGGCACCACGGGCACGCTGCCGGTCATCGTCTACATCCACGGTGCCGGCTGGGTCTTCGGCAATGCCCACACCCACGACCGCCTGGTCCGTGAACTCGCCGTCGGCGCGAAGGCCGCCGTGGTCTTCCCCGAGTACGACCTCTCGCCCGAGGCACGCTACCCGGTCGCCATCGAGCAGAACTGGACCGTCGCGAAGTGGGTCGTGGAGCAGGGCGCGACCAAGGACCTGGACGCCACCCGGATCGCGGTGGCCGGTGACTCCGTCGGCGGCAACATGACCGCGGCCCTCACCCTGATGGCGAAGGAGCGCGGCGGCCTCCCGCTGCTCCAGCAGGTGCTGTTCTACCCGGTGACCGACGCGAGCTTCGACACCGCTTCCTACCACCAGTTCGCCGAGGGCTACTTCCTGCGCCGCGACGCCATGCAGTGGTTCTGGGACCAGTACACGACGGACGAGGCCCAGCGCGCCGAGATCACCGCCTCGCCGCTGCGCGCGACCGTCGAGCAGCTCGGGGGACTGCCGCCGGCCCTGGTGATCACCGGCGAGGCCGACGTCCTGCGCGACGAGGGCGAGGCGTACGCGAACAAGCTCCGCGAGGCCGGTGTCCCGGTCACCGCGGTCCGCTACCAGGGCATCATCCACGACTTCGTCATGCTCAACGCCCTGCGGGGGACGCACGCCGCCGAGGCCGCCATCACCCAGGCCGTCACGGTCCTGCGGCGGGCCCTGAACACGGACTGAACTCCACCCACGGCGGTGGCCGGAGCCCGGTGCACCGAGTTCGGCCATCGCCGTCCGCCGCACCGGCCGGATCACGGCGTTGACACGCTGCTCGGCAGCGCACACGTTCCCCGTCCGATCGCGCCGCCGTCCGCGCGACGGTGATCGCCGCCACGACCCCTCATCGGATCCGCAGCGCGGGCCCCGAATTGATGGCCCGCGATCGGCGCGGCAGGGCTCCGACCGGCCGGCGGCGGCCGTGGATCCGGCGACCGCTCTTCTCCGCGGCCCGACTCCATGGACAGCGTGCCCTTGATCCGTCATGCTGCCTCGGCGGTGGGGGCCACCGCCGAGCGCATGATGCCAGGGGTGGGGATCGATGGGGCAATCGCAGGTCGCAGCCGTGCCGCCGGAGCGGATCCGTTACCGGCTGACGCCGCTCCAGCGTCTGCTGCCCGTACTGCCGGGCGTCCTCGTCATCATGGGCGCCCCGGTCCTGATGTGGTTGGACGGAGGACCGCTCGATCCGGTACTCGTCTCGATGCTGATCGCCTGGGGTGTCCTGGTGCCCCTGCTTCTGATCACCTCGCGGCCCTTCGGGATCACTCTCACTCCGTCGGCGGCCGTTGTGCACAACCTCCGCCGCCGGACCATCCCATGGTCGAACGTCCAAGCCATCCAGGTCGATTCGCTCTTCGGGAGCCGGACCGTCGTGCTCTACGAAGCGGGCGGCCGCCGCACCCGCCTGCGGGCGCCGATCACCGGATTCCCCAGCGTGGATCGCAGATTCGAGGAGAAGTTCCACACGATCGGCCGTTGGTGGCTGGATCACCGCGGCCCGGACTGGGTACCGGTCCCGCCGCCGACCGTGCACTGGGGTGGCCCCCCGGCGCCCGACGGGAACCCCTACGCCCCACCGGCGTAGTCATGGCCGTATCCCAGGAGGGGCGCGCTTCACTTGCGATCGTCCGGCACCCGCCCGAGCGCGTGATCGCATCCCGCGCCCGCGTTCTGCCCTCCGTGTCACGTGCCACGGCGCACGACGGACCGGTGACGCACCGGGAAGCGGTGCGCGGGGGTGAACTGGTCCTCCGGCACCCCGCTCCTCGTCAGTCCCCGTTCGTCCTGGCGCAATCGGGGCACAGCCACAGGACACAGCCACAGGACCGCGTCCGACGGGCTCCCTCGGTGCGAGCTGCAGGGTGATGTGACCACAGACGGCTGCTCGGCTGACCGCGATCGGCTCATGGACAGCCCGGTCAAGATCGGGCAGGATCGGCGGATGTCGAGGTGGGAACGGCCGGTGGTCGTCGCCGTATGCGGATCGCCGGGAGCCGGAAAGACCACCGTCGCCCGCGCGACGGCGCGCCGCCTCTGTGTGCCGTTCCTGACGCGGGACGACATCAAGGCCGGCCTTGGGTTGTCCTCCGCTTCTGTCGACAAGGACGGCGGGGTTCGGCCCGACCCGGATTTCCACATCGCCGGCGGTCCGTTGAGCCTCCGCGCCGAGACCGTGATGGTCGACGCATCCCGACTGCTCGCCTCCTCGGGGGTGAGCTTCGTCGTGGAGTCCTCCGTGTTGTCGCACACGCTGCTGGATGCGCTACTCGCATGTGACGCCCGAGTGCTCGCCGTTCACGTCGTAGCCCGCGAATCGGTCGTCGCGGAGCGCCTCCGCATCCGGGCGGCCGCAGGCGGGGCAGTCGACCGACAGCTTTTGTCCCAGTTCCAGCGGGGCGAAATGAAGCGGTCGATCTTCGACCCGCCGAGCGGAGCCGATGCCGTCGTCGAAGTCGACACCTCGGATGACCGTGAACCGGACATCGAACCCATCGAGGCGGCGGTCGTCGCCCTGATCCGGTGACCGGGTGCCGCTCAAGGGTTGCCGGTGACATCGGTCCGACGAGAGGGCAGGGAGATGGGCGTTCTCGTCTCCATCCGGGGCTGGCTGTAGTGCGACGAGCAGCAACTCTGGATCCGTGACAACCCGGCCGACAGACCACCGACTTGACCATCTGGCTGAATAGCACTGACCTGCCGGCTACTGGTTGTCGACTTGGGCCGAGTCCGGCGGACATAACCTGCCGTGCTCCGATCCCATGGCCGCCCGGCCGTTGTGTACCGCAGCCGTTGATCCAACGCCTCTGACGGCACTTACGCTCCCGTCATTCGACGGGCTCCGTACGCGTGATGCCGTCGCATCGAGCGTCTGCTACACAGACCGCCTCTTGTGGCGCGTGCCGAGGCTTCAGAAGGCCCCCGCGACAAGGACGAAACCCCGGAGCCGGCCGCCCCGGTCACGACGCGTTCGGCCGCGTCTCGGCATCGTCCGTCTCCGGACCGGGCACACGCGGCGGGCGTCAGCCCGTCGCGGCGACCGCGACTGCGCTCTCGGCGAGGTGGCGAGCGGCCGCGTCGGTACGCGCGACGTCATGGGTCACCAAACGGTCCTGGCACAATCCGCGCAGACCGGAGGCGAGCAGCGTGGCGGCTGCCCGCGCCTGCTGCGGCGGATGCCCCAGCCGGACGTAAGCGGCGGCGATCGGTCGCAACATGGCCTCGATGCTGTCGGCACCGAAGCTCCCGTACTGCTCCGGATCGGTGGCGGCCAGGCTGAGCAGCTGGAGCAGCATGCGGATCACCCCGGACTGCTCCCCGACGGTGATCGCCTCCCACAGGTCGTGGACCGCCTTGCCCAGACCGGCGGGGTCGTGGACGTCGTCGAACATCGCGTGGATGTCGGGACGACTGGCGGCCAGCACCTGGGCCAGCAGGTTCTCGCGGCTGCCGAAGTAGTACAGAAGCATGCGCTTGGTGGTGCCGATGGCCTCGGCGAGCGGGCTCAGCGACATCTGTGCAAGACCGTGGTGCTGGAGGTGGCACACAACCTGTTCCAGCAGTTCGGCGCGTTTTTCGGCGTTGACGGGGCGAGGCACGACTTTGACTGTACCGATCGGTACGCGTATGGTCCACCCGACGTAGATGTGCCGATCGGTACATTAACGGAACGCCGCAAGGGCCACGGCCACTTGCGAGTATCGGAGAGGGGCACCATGGAGCTCGCCGCACCGCGATTGACGTTCGCGATCCACAGGGTCGAAGGACCAGGTCCCGCGGTCTGCCCGCCGAGGCCCGGCAACCACTCCGAGACCTCCGCCCAAGCCGCGGACGCACCGAGGACCGACGCCGTGTTGGTGCTGCCCGCCCGCGAACCGGGCCCGGCGGCGGGGCGCGGCCCGGGTGCGGACGAACTGCCCCATCGACAACGTCGCGGTGGCCATGGCATCGCCGCACATCCGGTCGGCTGCGCCTCCTGCGAGCACCACGGCCCGGCTCACCACGGCGCCCGAGGAGTGGGTCTGTGACACACCGGATCGACCGTCCTCAGGGCATACCCCTGGCCAGAACCCTGGCCGAGACCCTGATGTTTCCGACGCTGCTGTTCCTCGGGCTTCTGTTCTGCTTGGCTCCGGCCCTGCACGCGCCTCAGCCGCACCACGCGAAGGTCGCGGTAGCCGACCCCGCGGTGGAACGCAAGGTCGACGCCGCCTTGCAGCAGCAACATCCCGACGGGTTCGACGTCACCGCCGTGGCGGACGCCCGGGAAGCCCGCCGAGCGGTGCTCGACCGGGACGCCGTGGCGGGCTACGTCGCCGGGCGCCGGCAGAGTGTGCTGTACGTGGCCAGAGCCAACGGGATGTCCCTCGAGCAGGCGCTGACCAAAGGCTTCACCGAGCTCGCGGCGCACAACCACCAGAAGCTCACGGTGACGGAGGTGGCTCCCACCGTCACCAAGGACCAGAACGGCACGACCCTGGTCTACTTCGGCGTCGCCTGGAGCATCCCCGGCTACATACTCGCGACGACGCTGCTGCGGGCGGTGACCTTCAACCGTCGCAGGAAACTGATGACGATCGTGGCCGTCGCCGCCCTCTTCAGCGTCGTGGGCTTCTACGCCGGCGTCGGGCTGGACTACCTGCCCAACGACCCCTGGGTGCTGGCGATCGCGTTCCTGCTCACCACGGCGGTTGCCACGTTCGCCTCCGGTGTGGCGCCTTTCACCAAGCACTTCTTCCCTCTGGTGGGCATGGGTCTGTACATCGTGCTGAGCGTTCCCAGCAGCGGTGTGTCGCCCGTCCCGTTGCTACCGACGTTCTTCCAGTGCCTGCACGCCGTCATGCCACTGGGAACCGCGGTGGACGCCATGAAGGGAATCCTCTACTTCGACGATGCGGGGGTGCTCAAGCCGGTTCTCGTGCTCTGCGCGTGGATCGCGGCGGGTGCGGCCCTGCTGGGCCTCGACGCATGGAGGCACCACCGGGAGGCCGCACGACGGGGCGCGGCGGACGAGCAGGAGGACATCGAGGAGCCGCCGGTGGAGGACCCGTCCGTGAACGCACCCACGCCTACCGCGCTACCGGTCCACCGCCACCACTTCGGCGAGCCCTTGCCGATGCTGGAGGGCGCCGTGCGCAACGGCGAGCAGCAGCCCGTCCACCATGCCGCCGTGACCGTCATGGACACCAGCGGGCGGCAGTTGGTGCGGACCACCACGAACGCCCAGGGCGAGTACGCCGTGACCGGTCTGCCCGAGGGATACATCAGCGTCGTGGCCTCGTTCCCCGGCCGGAATCCGATGGTCCATCAGAAGCTGCTGCAGTCCGGCGTCGCCGTCCGGGCCGACTTCACCATGCACGACCGGTCTTCCCATGACCGGTCTTCCAACGAGGCGGCGTCGACTCGGGTGCAGTGAGCGCACGGCACACGGTTCAGGGGGGCGAGAGCGGTACCTCTCCCCCGCCTCCACCGGCCAGGTTCGCCGGTTCAGTTCGGGGGACGCCCTCAGTTCGGGCGTCCCCCCAGCAGTGCTCATACGGCTCTTCATCGCCCGCCCGGACGTCAGGTGCTGCGACGTTCATCAGAACCTACCCCGGTACCCGGTCGGGGTGATCATGTGACGGCGGGTTCCCGGTGTCCGGCGAGGAGCATGGTGATCATGGATCGGGCGGTGGCCCGGAGCCGTTCGGGGTCCTGGTAGACGCGTTCCATGACGACGGTGCCGCGGGTCATGGTGACCAGGACCCGGGCCGCCTCGGCGGGCGGGACGGTGAGGCGGCCGGCAGCGTCCGGCCGGGACAGCCGCTCGATCATGGCGCCCTCGAGGCGGTCGAGCATGCCGCGGATCGCGGCACGGATGGGCTCCGCGTCGGCCTGGGTGTCGGTGGCGGTCTTGGTGGACAGGCAGCCACGGGCCGGGGTGCCGCGGGTCATTGAGTTGATGGTGAAGTCGAAGAAGTCCTCCAGCGCCCGCCGGACGTCCGGCTGGTCCAGCGCGGTGCCGGCGTCGGCGACGAAGGCGTCCGCGTAGTCCGCGAAGACGCGCAGGAACAGCGATTCCTTGTCCTGGTAGGCGTTGTAGAGCGAGCCGCGCTGCACGCCGGTGGCCGTCGCCAGGTCCTGCATGGAGGTCGCCCCGTAGCCCTGGTGCCAGAAGACGTCCAGGATCCGGCCCAAGGTGTGCTGCTCATCGAACTGCCGCCGTCCTGCCATGACCCCACGGTAATTCATTTTTGACGCCATCGTCAAAGTTTGCAACTCTGTCAAACATGACGGGACTGTCAAAGATGGCCCGGGCAGACAGGTCGGGCCGTGCCCCGGCCCGTCACACCCGGGCGGAAAGCGGACACACGCATATGAACGCCACACCTTCCGGACCCGCTCCCTGGCGCGCCATCGCGGCGGGCGCGAGCGCGAGTTTCGTCGGCATCGGCCTGGCCCGCTTCGCCTACACGCCACTGCTGCCGGAGCTCATCAACGCCCACTGGTTCTCGCCCTCGGCCGTCGCCTACCTGGGCGCGGCGAACCTCGCCGGCTACCTTCTGGGCGCGCTCGCCGCCCGTCGTGTCGCACGGCGACTCGGCGACCGCCGGGCACTGCGCTGGATGATGGTGCTCGCCACGGTGGGCCTCCTGGCGTGCAGCGTCCCCGTCTCGGTGGTCTGGTTCTTCGCCTGGCGCCTGGTCTCGGGCGTGGCCGGCGGCGTGATCATGGTGCGGGTCGCCGGGGCCGTACTGCCCCACCTGCGCGGTGAGCGCCGGGGACTGGCGGGCGGCGCGATCTTCGCGGGCCTGGGACTCGGCATCGCCGCTTCGGGAACGCTGGTGCCACTCCTGCTGACCGCGGGCCTGAGCAGCACGTGGATCGGCCTGGCGGCACTGTGCGCACTGCTCACGGTCCTGAGCTGGAACGGCTGGTTCACGCCCCGGGCGTCCGCGGCGGCCACGCCGTCCGGTGCCGCGCCCCGGGGAGGCGGGTCGGCCGGGTCGCCGCGACTGGCGCTGCTCCTCGTGCAGTACGCCCTGATCTCGATGGGCCTGGTCCCCGCCATGTCCTTCCTCGCCGACTTCGTCAGCCGCGGCCTGGACAGGGGCTCCGGCAGCGGCGCCATGGTGTGGATCGTCTACGGCCTCGGCGCCCTCGTCGGGCCCACCCTCTACGGACTCCTCGGCGACCGCCTCGGTTTCGCCCGGGCGCTGCTGCTGATCATCCTGGTGCAGACGGGAGCGCTCACCACGCTCGCCTTCGTGCACGACCTGCCCGAGGTCGCGGTGCTGAGCGCCGTCATCGGGTCCTTCCCGCCCGGCGTCGTGCCCGTCGTCCTGGGACGCGTCCACGAACTGGTGCCCGCACGCGCGGAGGAGCAGTCGGCGGCCTGGGGGAAGGCCACCGTCGCCGGTGCCCTCTCGCTGGCGGTGTCCGCGTACCTGTACTCGTACGTCTTCGACCTGACGGGCCAGAACCACCGCGTGCTGTTCCTGATCGGCGGCGGTGCCCTCGCCCTGGCGCTCCTGACCGGTCTCGCCACGCGGTTCGTGCACTCGGGCGGGGATCACACCGTCCATGTGACCGCACCCGAGCGCGTCACGACGGCGGGCTGAGGCACCCCTGACCGGCACGTCACCGGTCGCCACGGCACGAAGTGCTGCGCAGCTTGCGCCGTCTCCGCCCATCGACAGTCTGCTGTCGGGGCCGACGATGTGCAGCCTTGATCATCCCGCGGCACGGCCTGGAAGCGGTGCGGCAGCCACGCACCTCAGCGAATCGGGAAGGAGTCCGGTCGGGCGCGCGGAAGACCGACCACATGTCGAACGACCCACGTCTGCGGCTATCCAAGGCGCAGCGGGCTCTGGCCCGTACCCAGAAAGGTTCGGCTCGGCGTCAGAGGGCGCGGCAACGAGTGAGCCGGCTGCACCACGAGGTGGCGGTGCGCCGCAGCACCGCGCTGCACGCCCTGACCAAGCAGCTCGCTACCCGCTTCGCTGTAGTCGCCGTCAAGGCGTTGCGGGGGCGCACCGCGCTACGCATGGAACAGATGAAGATCCCGGCCGACACGTGAAGCAGAGGGCCGGCTTGAACCGAGCCATCGTCGACACGTCGCCCGGCGAGCTGCGACGCCAACTTACGTACAAGACTCGCTGGTATGGCTCCGCTGTTGCGGTCCTCGACCGCCAGTGGCCGTCCGGCAAAACCTGCTCCGCCTGCGGGTGGCAAAACCCACGCCTCCCACTCGCGGACAGGACGTTCCACTGCACCAGCTGCACCCTCACGATCGACCGAGGCCTCAACGCCGCGCACAACATCGCAGCTCACGCCGCCCCTGTCGACCAGCCCGTCGCCCCTGGTAGAGGGGATACACAAAACGCCCGCGGAGCCTCCGTAAGATCGCCGAGCCCACGAGCCGAGCGGCATGAGGCAATGAAACGGGAAGGCACCGGCCCATCAGGCTCGGTGCCACCTCAGCGGAGCGATCCGCCGGCGCTCTCCACCCTCCACGAGCGGGCACGAAACGGCGAAACGGCTCTTGATCCGCAGGTCGGGAAGTGTCCAACTCGGGTACGTGGGGATTGACCGTTTGATGATGTAGGCCGCTCTAGAGTGCAAGCTCAACGACTGTTCACGGTAGGGCATCAGTAGTGCCAGGGGGCTGTTCGGCCCTCGGTGAGCCTTTCGTCAGCATCCCTTCCTGGCGAAGGTTCACGCTGCCTCCCCAAGTCGTCACCGTGGTACGGGGATTGATACGAGCCCCGCTGTTAAGATCATCTGGCTTTCAGTAGGCTGACGTCGCGTCATGCACGTGTCACGGGGGATAGCTTTTGCCTACTGCGAAGGAGTAGCCGTTGGTCCGCGAGTGAGCCCGCAGCGCGGCGTGAGGTCCGCGACTTCGGCCACTGCCGCGCGGTCCTGCACTACCCCCCCGCGATGCGACGTGAAGAGAGCCTGATGACCTCATTGATGAAGGATCCACTGTTGTGGATCTTGCTAGGAGTACTGATCGCTGCGGTCCTCGCAGTGATGCTCGCCCGGAGAACCAATCTGGCGCTCCGGAAGCAGAACGCCGATCTGCAGGCAAGCCAGGGCCGTCTCGAAGCAGAGCGCCAACGGCTTGCCAACGAGAGCGCCACCCTGCGTTCCGAGCACGATCGCGATCTGGCGCAGGTCCGCAGCGACGCCGAAGAGGAAACTAAGGCCGCTCTCCGTACATGGATGCGCAGCCTGCAGGTCCTCGCTGATGAGCAGCAGGGCGTCATCAGCGATCTGGCCCGAGTGAAGTACGGCAACGACAGCGAGATCCTTGCCGACTTCATGACGATCGACCACACCAACAGCCAGTTCGGCCGGCGGGCTCAGGGCATCGCGGCTCTGTGCGGCGGCTGGCTCGGTCGACGTGACCGCGCAGCCCCTGTCCTTGACGTGGCGCGCAGCGCTCAGGGCCGCATCAAGCTCTTTGACCGGGTGAGGATCCACAGCCAGGTCAACGTCGCAGTCGCCAGCACCGCCGTGGAACCGGTGGCGGTCGTCTTGGCCGAGCTCCTGGACAATGCCACGAACTACTCGGCGCCCGGCACGCCCGTCGAGATCAACATCCAGGCCGTTCCGACCGGTGTGTGCCTGATCGTCGACGACGCCGGTCTGGGTATCAACGCAGAGGAGAAGGACCGCGCCTCCGCCCTGCTGAACACGCAGGGCCCTGTGTCGATCACCAGCCTGGGCAGCCCGCCGCGCGTCGGCTTCGCTGTCGCAGGTGTGCTCGCTGCAAGGTATGGCTTCAAAGTCTCCGTCGATTCCGTCTCGCCGTACGGCGGCGTCCGCGCGGTCATCCTCCTTCCGGAGAGCCTCTTGACCCACGATCTCCCCGCGCCTGAAGCCGAGAACAGCCCCACCACTGCGAGTGAAGGGTCGCCGAGCAGCCCCGTCACGGCGCCGGTGGCAATCGTTGGGACGACGGCAGGCGGTCTGCCCAGGCGTCGCCGTGCGGTCGCAGTGGTACCGCCTGCACCATCGCCGGCAGCCGAGCCGGACCCGGTGCCGGTGCCGGAGCACAGTGAGGTGACCGCCACCGCGACACGCCTCACTGCCTTCGCACGCGGAACCGTCCGCGGGCGGGACACGACCACCACGGAAGGATCTGAGAACCAGTGAAGCCCGACCTGTCCTGGGTGCTGGACGACGTAATCAGCGTCCGTGGTGCCCGGCATGCGATCCTCGTCTCCGCTGACGGCCTGCTCCTGGAGCGCTCCAGCGAAATCCCCCGAGACGAGGCCGAGACCAACGCCGCGGCGATGAGCTCGATGCAGTCCCTCAGCCGCGCCGTCGCCGGGTTCGTGGCAGGCGGTAAGGGCATCTGGAAGCAGACCCTGCTGGAGTACGACGGCGGCTGGATCTTCCTGATCGCGGCAGGCAGCGGAGCCTACATGGCTGTTTCCGCGGCCTTGGACGTCGACATGGAGGTCATGTCGATGCGTATGCAGCAGCAGGTGGCTGCTCTGGGTCGGGCACTGAGCACCCAACCTCGTCAGAGCGCTGGTGCTGAGGCATGAGCGCGCCCGGCGAGGAAGCTCCGGTCTCCAGCGAACTCGTCCGCTCCTACGTCATCACAGGCGGCCGGCGCCTGCCTTCCGCCGACGACCTCTCCCTGCACATGCTCGTCACCTTGGCGCCCGACCGGGAACTGCCGCTGGGTGCCAGCCCGGAAGTACGCGCCATCTGGGAGCTCTGTGCGGGGGGCTACCTGGCCGTGGCGGAAGTGGCCGCGCACTTGGGCCTGCCGGTCGGGGTTGCCCGTCTGCTGTTGACGGACTTAGCGGACCAAGGCCATCTGCTGCGCCGCTCTGCGCCGCCGCCCGCCAAGTCCGAATCGAGACTCGTCATCGAGAAGGTGCTGCATGGACTCCAAAGCCTCTATGCCTGAGCCGAGTTACGTCTCGGGCTCGGTGACGACAGCTGCAAAGATCCTCGTGGTGGGGCACTTCGCCGTGGGCAAGACCACCTTCATCGGCTCGCTGTCCGAGATTCCCCCGCTGCGCACCGAGGAGCGGATGACTCAGGCTTCCGCTCACGTGGACGACCTGGCGGGTGCACCGGACAAGGTGACGACCACGGTCGCCCTGGACTTCGGGCGGCTCACCCTGGGTGACGAAGTGGTGTTGTACCTCTTCGGTACGCCCGGTCAGCAGCGGTTCGTCCAGCTGTGGGAGGACATGGCCCGCGGGGCGCTGGGAGCGCTGATCCTGGTCGACCCCGTGCGGCTGGCCGACTCCTTCCCGGTGATCGAGTTGGTCGAGAAATACGGCCTGGAGTACTCCATTGCGGTCAACTCCTTCACCGATGTCCTGTACGGCGAGGCCGAGATCCGTGAGGCCCTCGACTTGCTGCCCGACACCCCTGTCTCGTACTGCGATGCCCGCGACCGTGCGTCGTCAGCAAGGTCGCTGATCACGCTCGTGAAGCATCTCCTTGTGCGCACGGCCTGATCCGCCGCTCGCCCCCTGCTCCTCCACTCGCCCGGACCGCAAAGACGCCGGGCCCACAAAGGATCCGATCCCATGGACAGTCAGCAACCAGCCGTGCCGGGCGCCCCCGCACGGTGCCCGATGCACACGGTGGAGTTCGCCGCCGATCCGCATGCAGCCTACGACAAGATGCGCGCCGAGGGGCCGGCGGCGCCGGTCGAGCTCGCCCCCGGGGTGGATGCCACTCTCGTCGTCGATTACCAGACGGCGCGGAGCGTGCTGCAGAACACGACCGATTTCAGCAAGGACGCCCGGCACTGGAAGGCCCTCATGGAGGGCCGTATAGCTCCGGACAGTCCGGTGGTGCCCATGATGGCGTTCCGTCCCAACGCCATGTTCACCGACGGGGCTGTCCATCTCCGACTGCGCAAGGCCGTCACGGACAGCCTCGACCGACTCAACATCGGCCGGATCCGCCGGGACGCCGAGCCCATTGCCGCCTTCCTGATCGACCAGTTCAGCGAACGCGGCCGCGCCGATCTCCTGAACGACTACGCGAAGTTGTTGCCGCTGCTGCTCTTCAATCGGCTTTTCGGCTGCCCGGCCGGGATCGGCGATCGCCTTACCACCTCCATGTCGGCGATGTTCGACGGCAGGGACGCCCTGAAGGCCAGCGAGAACATCACTGCCTGCCTCATGGAGCTGATCGCTCTCAAGCGGCGCGAGCCCGGCGACGATGTCACCTCCTGGCTCATCCAGCACCCCGCCGGCCTGAACGACGAGGAACTCAAAGACCAGCTCGTCATGATGATGGGCGCCGGCGTGGAGCCCGAGCGGAACCTGATCGGCAACGCCCTGCTCCTGCTGCTGTCCGGCTCCTCGAGCCGAGGCGCGGGCATGCTGCCCGAAGAGGCCATCGACCACGTCCTGTGGAACAACTCGCCCATCGCAAACTACGCCACGCACTACCCCCTGCGTGACGTCGACCTCGGCGGCGTCCGAGTGGAGGCCGGCACGCCTCTCATGATCAGTTTCGGGGGCGCCAACTCCGACCCCGCACTTGGCGCAGCCCGTGAGTCCCTCAGCAAGGGGGCTCACCTCGCCTGGGGCGCCGGGCCGCACGCCTGCCCGGCAAAGTCCCCGGCGACGGTGATTTCCCTGACCGCGATCGAGGCCGTACTCAACGCGCTGCCCGACCTGGCGCTCGATGTCTCGGTCGAGGAGCTGCAGTGGCGGCCCGGCCCCTTCCACCGCGCCCTGGCGACGCTGCCGGTGCGCTTCACACCGACCCCCGGAACCCGGGTGGCCGCACTCCACACCCCCGCACAAACCACCCCGCAGACCACGACTGCCCCGTCCCACACTCCCGTGACGCCCTCACTCCACTCTGAGGCCAAAAGGGTGAGGAAGGGATTCTGGAGCACCTTCCTCGACATCTTCCGCGTGTAGAGGTCGGCCAGCAACGGGAACCGCTCCCTGCAGCGCAGACCCAGTGGATCGGGACGGTAGGTCCTGGCGGTAGCGGTGTCGCCCCGAAGCTCTACGCGCCATGGGCGACGTCGCCGGCGCCCTCTGGGGCGGGTACTTCGCCCCCGAACTACGAGGCCTGCAGCCAGGTCCTGCCCCGCAGGACCTGGCTCGTGCCCGACATCAACTCGGCGATGAAGACGGCCCGCGCCAGGCCACGTTCAAGGGTCCCTCGACGGTCACCACGCGGAGACTTTGGGTATCTTCCACGTTCTTCGAACAGCCAATCGTGTTGATCATCACGCTGAGCGGAGCAATCAACTCCGCTGCTTTCAAGTACTTTCAAGCCGTGACTGCCACTCCACTCCCCCGGCCTCGGGGTATATCGGCGGACCTTGCCCGTATCCTCTTCGGGCCTCATGCAGAGCAGATCCACGAGCCCTGGAAGTCCCTGTTCAGCGATCCGCGGTTCAGCTTCCAGGAGGGCCTGAACCCGCGTGAACGGACGGCGCTGTCCTACGAGCGACTGCGCCTGGTCAACGAATTTGTGGCTGACCCGATCGGTCTCGCCTCCGACATCGAATCCCTCACCGCGATGCACGAGTGGGCCGGCGTCGTGGACGCCGGCATGGCCACCATCGCGAGCATCCACTGGAACCTCCACATCGGCAGTCTGGTGGACCATGACACGGATGGATGGGACCTGTCCGCGTACGCCCGCATGGACCGCATCGGCACGTTCCTCTGCACCGAATTGGACCATGGCAACGACGCCGCATCGCTGGAGACAACGGCGACGTTCGATCGCGAGACGAGCGGATTCATCCTTGACACACCGACGCCCGGCGCCTGCAAGTGGATGCCCAACACCTCGTCAACGGGTGGCGCCAAGAACGCCGTCGTGGCGGCCCGCTTGGTGGTCGACCATATCGATCACGGCGTGTTCCTCTTCCTGACTCCTCTAACCGACAGCGCGGGCCACCACTATCCCGGCGTGGAGGTACGACCCCTCCCGCAGACGGCGAGTGCGCCCGTCGACCACTGCGCCACGTCCTTCCATCAGGTGCGGTTGCCGTTCGAAGCGCTGTTGCAGGGCGAGCACGGCCGCCTGTCGCGCGACGGCACGTTCACTAGCTCTCTGGGCAACCCGCGCAAACGGTTCCTTCAGTCGGTACGCCGCGTCCATACAGGCAAGCTGTGCATGACCGCGTACAGCCTCGGTGTGACCCGGCACGCCCTGGCCGTCACGATGCAGCACTCCCACCGCCGGCTCACCTCGGGCATGACGACGGGTCGCAAGGTCTCGCTGATCGAGCACCGCAGTCACCACGCCCCCCTCATGGCGGCCGTCGCCACCACTTACGCCGCAACGCTGCTGCACCGCGACGTCGTGCGGCAGTGGACAGGCGGGGCGGGGGCCGAGCAGGAGGAGACCGAGCGCCTGGCCGCCGTGGCCAAGGCGTGGATCACCTGGCAGGCCCGTTCGGTGATGACGGAGTGCCGGGAGCGGTGCGGCGCACAGGGCCTGCTGCTCTCGAACGGCATCGCCTTCCAACTGGCCGCGAACGAAGGGACGATCACGGCAGAGGGCGACAACCGCGTCATCTGGGTCAAGGCCGCGGGCGAGATGCTCCTGGGCGGGTTCACCCCGGCACCGCCCTCCGAGACACCGCCGGCCGGTCGCACTCTGGACGACCCCGCCTATCTCCAGGACCTGCTGACGGATGTCGAACGGATCTGGCACAGCCGGGCCCGGAGCCGACTGCGCGGCGGTCGCCGCGGCGATCCCCTCGCCCGCTGGAACGGAGCCGTCACACCCGCGTTGAACCTGGTCGAAGCGCACGTGCACCGCCGTGCGGCACAGGCCCTCCTCACCGCCGCTGGACGGCCGTCCGATCCGCAGGCCCGCGCGGTTCTCCGGTGCTTGCACGCCCTGTTCGCGCTGCGCCAGGTGAAGGCACACAGCGGGGACCTGCTTGCCGCCGGCCGCCTCACAGCCGACCACGTGCAGCAGCTACCGGACGTGGAAGAAGCGGCGGTCGAGGCACTCGTGCCGTACAGCCTGCAGTTGACCGAAGCATTCGCTGCCCTGGAAGGATTCATGGGCGAGCATCCAATGCTGCGCGCCCCGTCGCCTGTGGTCGCGTTGGCGCCCGCCTAGCCTGGGCGGGCTGCCCTCCCGGTGGGCGTACTGGGGCGGATGTGCCGGGCCGTGAGCAACCGCGGTGGCTTTGGGTCCCCCCGGCACCGCGGGTCCGCCCCGGCCACGGCGATATCCCGGACTGCGCTCGAGGCCGTCCTCAACGCGCTGCCCGACCTGGCGCTCGATGTCCCAGTCGAGGAGCTGCAGTGGCGGCCCGGTCCCTCCCACCGAGCTCTGGCTCTCCGTCCGCTTCGCGTCGGGACCGGGAACCTGGGTTGGCGCAGTCCGTGCTCCCGCACAGTCCCGGCAGACCACGCCTGACGAGTTCCACGCACCCGTGGCAACTGCTCCGTGCCGGGGGGAACCGACAGGTCAGCAAGGGCATTCTGGAGCGCCTTCGTCGGCATCTTCTGCGTGCAGAGGACGGCATGCGACAGAAGCAACCCTCCGCTCCGCATGACCAGAGGGGGAGGAAGGGTAGATTCCGCCGGTAACGGTGACGCTCTGCCCACTCGAAGGAGCTCCGCGTGACCGCAGTGGTGACATAGGCGGCATAACCACCGACCGTCGCGCCGTCATCTCAGTTCTCCGTCGCCTACGTCCTCCCGAAGGACAAACCAACCCCCTGCCCCTCTGGGAAGAACTCCGCGCCATGGGGGACGTCGTCCCCGCCCCCTGGGGCGGGTACTTCGTCACCTCCTACGAGGCCTGCAGCCAGGTCCTGCGCGGCAGGACCTGGCTGGTGCCCGACATCAACTGGCAGGAACGCCAACCGGATCTCGAACGCCGGCACGCCCCCGCCACCCAGGAGATGAGCCACGCCCTCTCGCGGCTCGACGCCCCCACCCATACGTGCCAGCGGCGCAGCCTCGGCAACCTCTTCGACCGCCGGACCCTCGAGGACTTGGGTGCCCCGTCGGCGCGTACGGCGTCTGCCCTAGCTGCGAAAACGTCGTGTTCCCGGAAGGGATGACCCAGGAAGAGCTTCTAAAGCTGTCGTCGTGCCCGGAGGGATGCGCCTCCTTCCTGGAGCGGGTCCCGTACCGCTCGAATGCGTAGACCGGTCTCATCCTCATTGCACATGCCGTCAACGAAAACTTTGAACAGTGAGTAGACCGAATCGCCTGATGCGCTCCGCGGTGGCAGATGGGGCAGAAGCCGAACAGGCGGGCGTGGCGTGTCCGTACGGTGCGGACAGCGTGGTCGAGGCCCGATCTGTGTGGACGGCCTGACGTAGCACGGAGATAGCTCTGTCTCGGTCGTGGGGGTCGCCCCACGTGCCTGGGCCGGTGAGGTGCATGGTGCCAAAGCCGAGTCGTGAGACCTTCTTTCCCACAATGGTGATGGTGCCCGCGGGCGGGTGGAGGTTCATTGGGAGCCTCCGTTGGGGTTCAGGGTGTCCGCCGTTACGACGACTGTGATTGCAGTACTAGGTCGCGGCACGTTCCGCGCAACTGCTCGGCCCCCGCGTTCCCCGGCTCCCCTCCCGTCCGCCGTCGGCCCACACACCGTGGAGCGGGCATGGTCCCTGGTGTCCAGGTGGAGCGCACCACTGTACGAATGCCGGCTGCACCTACCCCGGCACAGCCGTACCGGCGGCTGCCACGTCGAGGTGACAGCGCTCGGCGCCCCCGCTACGGGTGACGGGGATGGCCTCCCGCCTCAGATCCGCCCGCCGGTCAGACGGGTGATCGGACCGTGCGTGCGGCGCCCCGCACGGCGACCCGCCAGGTAGGACGTGGCACCCAACGCCGACAACCCCGCACCCACACCGGCGGCGAGGATCTTTCGATGGGCGATCAACGTCCATCCCGTCTTGGCAAGGGATACGGCCTGGCCCGAGGCAGCTATGACTGCCTGGCGGCCGGCTTGGACACGCTCGGCCGCGCTGTGCACGACCGCGGCGCCCGTCCCGGCCGTGCGCTCGGCCGCGTCCACGGCTGTTGACGCCACGTCACCGGACTTCTCGGCCGCCTTGTCCGCCGCCTGCGAAGCGGGAGCAGTCGCCTTCGCCGTGGCCCGCCGGGCCTTGGCGGATGCACTCCGCTTGGATACCGAATCTTGATTCGTGCTGCTGTTTGATTGACTCATGGATTCCGCGTTGCCGCTGGCGCCGAAGGCAAACACTATCCGCCGGGACGGTGCACGCCGATACACCTCCAGCACGACTGCTCTTCGTCCCGAACGAGCCTTACTGGACGCCTGACCTGTGGTCCGCATTTCTCACGCCTGTTGCGGCGTTCCATCGATGACCTCGTGGAGGTACTGCACGGCGAGCCTTTCGGCGTGGTGATGGCGTTCGATCGTGGCTCCTGTGTCATCGAGCCACCGCCGGTAGAGCTCGACGGCGGCGAGGAGTGCCTGACCGGCGCCATGTCGGTCGTAGCCGCACAGAGTTGTCCGAAGGTCGCGCGCCTCATCCGGTGCGATGGTTTCAAGGTGGCGCAGGCCGCGGGGCGTTGCACCCGCTCGGAGGGCCGCCAGCGGGCCCAGCACCGCTTCTCGCAGATAGTTGAGAAAGCCGATGACCTCGAACAGTTCACCGCGGCCGAGTTTCGTCGCACCGTAATGCACCCAGATCCAGAAGCGGTCCTCGATCCACTGAAGGTCGAACGACGAGGTCTGCGGCGGATGTTCCGCAAGTGAGTCGGCCAGGCCTCCGTCCCGGTCCCACAGGATGTCCGGGTCCTCGACACGCTCGGCGAAGTCGGAGGCTTTCACGAACTTGAAGTCGACATGGAGGATGGGCGGCCCGACGAGCGTGATGATCAGGCGGCGTTCACCGACGTGCTCCCCGGTGAATCCGGCCACCAGGGTGGCCCATGAGCTGATCAGCGCAAGCCGCTCCTTCATGACCGAGTCGAATGCCTCGTCGTCGATGACCACGATCAGGTCGACATCGGAGTAGATGTCGGGGTTGCCTCCCGCGATCGACCCCGCGATGGCAACACCAGTCACTCGCGGATCCTGCTGAATCCGAGGAAGCACATTGCTGAGGAACCGGCTGTGCAGGGAGGGGATGTCCATGGCATTCCTTCCGAATGGAACAAAGTTTTGCAACGTACCACGCCACCGGGCCGGACCCCCAGGGAAATAACGGCACGGCAGACCGTGGTGAAGCAGGAACCCTCCTGTCCGCACCGCCGGACTCGGGCGGCCGTACACGCGCCGTCCCACGTCCCGACCTCGGGCCGTGCCGTCCACCGCCCCACTGCCGTCCGTCCGCTGCGCGGCCTTGCCGGATATGCCTGTCACATATCCGCCCCGAATGCGGTCTCCCTCTTTGCGGCGCAGAGACGCGGCGACGACGACGAGAGGTGGCAGGCATGCGCGACATCAGCCGAAGGAGCCTGCTGGGGCTCGGGGCCGCGGCTGCGGTGGCCGTCGCCGGTTGTGGTGAGGGTCTCACCATCGGTTCCGACCCGCCGGGGCAGGAGCCTGGCCCCAGCAGCACTGGGGGCGGCGAGAGCGGTGGGACACCCCGCCCCATCGAGCCCCCGGTCCGGCTCATAGGCGACGGCTCGACCGCCGACACCGGGAAGCAGCCGCACCAGCCGGAGCATCCCGAGCCGCTGGAGCCGGGGGACACTCCGCCGCAGTTCGTGGTCTTCTCGTGGGACGGCGCGGGCGAGGTCGGCAACGGACTCTTCCCACGTTTTCTGGAACTCGCCGAGAACCACGGCGCGGCGATGACCTTCTTCCTCTCCGGTATCTATGTGCTCCCCGAGTCGAAGAAGATGCAGTACCGGCCGCCGAACAACCCCGTCGGTGCGTCCGACATCGAGTATCTCAGCGATGACCACATCAAAGACACGTTGACGTACCTGCGCCGGGCATGGCTCGAAGGCCACGAGATAGGAACCCATTTCAACGGGCATTTCTGCACACGGTCGGGCTCCGTCAAGAACTGGACGCCCGCGCAGTGGGAGAACGAGATCGACCAGGCGGTGTCCTTCGTCACCGAATGGAAAACGAACAGCGGCTGGACCGACATGGACCCGCTGCCTTTCGACTACCGCAGGGAACTCGTCGGTGCACGCACCCCGTGCCTGCTCGGCCAGGACAATCTGCTGCCGACCGCGAGGAAGCTCGGCTGGCGCTATGACGCGAGTTCGCCCGGCGGCCGTCAGATCTGGCCCGTCAAGCGGGGAGGGGTGTGGGACCTTCCGCTGCAGGCCGTCCCCTTTCCCGGGCATTCCTTCGAGGTGCTCTCGATGGACTACAACATACTGGCCAACCAATCGGGAAATTCGACGAAGGGAATGTCGTCCCGCTACCCGGGCTGGCGCGATCAGGCCACCGAGGCCTATCTCAGTGGATTCCAGCGCGCGTACGAGTCCAATCGCGCGCCCTTCTTCGTCGGCAACCACTTCGAGCAGTGGAACGGCGGCATCTACATGGACGCCGTGGAAGAGGCGCTGAAGGTCATGGCGGGCGGGAAGGACGTTCGGCTGGTGTCGTTCCGTCAGTTCTGCGACTGGCTCGACGTCCAGGACCCCAGGATCCTCGACAAGCTCCGTACGCTCGGGGTCGGACAGGCACCCACCGGCGGCTGGAACTCGTTCCTCCAGGATCTCGGCGGAACAACGGCGCCGCCGGCCGCGTAGCGCTCATCGGCGTGTCCGCGGTGAGGAATCTGCCAGGCCGCCGGGGGGGTGCCTCTATGTCTTTCGTCAAGCGTGGCGTGGGGTTCTGGGTTCGTAGAAGGTGCCGTCGCGGAGCATGGCGAACAGCACGTTGATGCGTTG
>NZ_LMWH01000002.1:1211-3259 GCF_001507435.1 Streptomyces sp. NRRL F-5122 | reverse complement strand
CGCTGTTGGGTGTCTGAGGGTGCGGCCGGTTGGTCGTCCTTCGGCGCCGACCCCAGTGAACTCGGATTGTGGTCCGGGGTGATGGGTGGTTGGTCGTTGTTTGAGAACTGCACAGTGGACGCGAGCATCTGTGGCCAAGTTTTTAAGGGCGCACGGTGGATGCCTTGGCACCAGGAACCGATGAAGGACGTGGGAGGCCGCGATAGTCCCCGGGGAGTCGTCAACCAGGCTTTGATCCGGGGGTTTCCGAATGGGGAAACCCGGCAGTCGTCATGGGCTGTCACCCGCTGCTGAACTCATAGGCAGTGTGGAGGGAACGAGGGGAAGTGAAACATCTCAGTACCCTCAGGAAGAGAAAACAACCGTGATTCCGGGAGTAGTGGCGAGCGAAACCGGATGAGGCTAAACCGTATACGTGTGAGACCCGGCAGGGGTTGCGTGTGCGGGGTTGTGGGTTCTTTCTTCTGCGGTCTGCCGGCCGTGGGACGAGTCAGAAACCGTTGATGTAGACGAAGGACATGCGAAAGGTCCGGCGTAGAGGGTAAGACCCCCGTAGTTGAAACGTCAGCGGCTCGTTTGGAAGATACCCAAGTAGCACGGGGCCCGAGAAATCCCGTGTGAATCTGGCGGGACCACCCGCTAAGCCTAAATATTCCCTGGTGACCGATAGCGGATAGTACCGTGAGGGAATGGTGAAAAGTACCCCGGGAGGGGAGTGAAATAGTACCTGAAACCGTGTGCCTACAAGCCGTGGGAGCACTTTGGTGTGACTGCGTGCCTTTTGAAGAATGAGCCTGCGAGTTTGCGGTGTGTTGCGAGGTTAACCCGTGTGGGGTAGCCGTAGCGAAAGCGAGTCCGAATAGGGCGTTTGAGTAGCACGCTCAAGACCCGAAGCGGAGTGATCTAGCCATGGGCAGGTTGAAGCGGAGGTAAGACTTCGTGGAGGACCGAACCCACCAGGGTTGAAAACCTGGGGGATGACCTGTGGTTAGGGGTGAAAGGCCAATCAAACTCCGTGATAGCTGGTTCTCCCCGAAATGCATTTAGGTGCAGCGTCGTGTGTTTCTTGCCGGAGGTAGAGCACTGGATAGGCGATGGGCCCTACCGGGTTACTGACCTTAGCCAAACTCCGAATGCCGGTAAGTGAGAGCGCGGCAGTGAGACTGTGGGGGATAAGCTCCATGGTCGAGAGGGAAACAGCCCAGAGCATCGACTAAGGCCCCTAAGCGTACGCTAAGTGGGAAAGGATGTGGAGTCGCACAGACAACCAGGAGGTTGGCTTAGAAGCAGCCACCCTTGAAAGAGTGCGTAATAGCTCACTGGTCTAGTGATTCCGCGCCGACAATGTAGCGGGGCTCAAGCGTACCGCCGAAGTCGTGTCATTGCAGCATATAGCCCTAACGGGTGTTGTGATGGGTAGGGGAGCGTCGTCTGCCGGGTGAAGCAGCACCGGAAGGTAGTTGTGGACGGTTGACGAGTGAGAATGCAGGCATGAGTAGCGATTCACACGTGGGAAACGTGTGCGCCGATTGACTAAGGGTTCCTGGGTCAAGCTGATCTGCCCAGGGTAAGTCGGGACCTAAGGCGAGGCCGACAGGCGTAGTCGATGGATAACCGGTTGATATTCCGGTACCCGCTGTGAAGCGTCAAACATCGAACCCATTAATGCTAAGGCCGTGAAGCCGCCCTGGATCCTTCGGGTGAAGGGGAGTGGTGGAGCCGCCGGCCCAAGGTGGTAGTAGGTGAGTGATGGGGTGACGCAGGAAGGTAGTCCATCCCGGGCGGTGGTTGTCCCGGGGTAAGGGTGTAGGCCGTGTGATAGGTAAATCCGTTGCACATGTGGTTGAGACCTGATGCCGAGCCGATTGTGGTGAAGTGGATGATCCTATGCTGTCGAGAAAAGCCTCTAGCGAGTTTCATGGCGGCCCGTACCCTAAACCGACTCAGGTGGTCTGGTAGAGAATACCGAGGCGTTCGGGTGAACTATGGTTAAGGAACTCGGCAAAATGCCCCCGTAACTTCGGGAGAAGGGGGGCCACACCTGGTGA
>NZ_LMWH01000002.1:0-1202 GCF_001507435.1 Streptomyces sp. NRRL F-5122 | reverse complement strand
GAGCTGGGGGTGGCCGCAGAGACCAGCGAGAAGCGACTGTTTACTAAAAACACAGGTCCGTGCGAAGCCGTAAGGCGATGTATACGGACTGACGCCTGCCCGGTGCTGGAACGTTAAGGGGACCGGTTAGCTCACTTTCGGGTGGGCGAAGCTGAGAACTTAAGCGCCAGTAAACGGCGGTGGTAACTATAACCATCCTAAGGTAGCGAAATTCCTTGTCGGGTAAGTTCCGACCTGCACGAATGGCGTAACGACTTCTCGACTGTCTCAACCATAGGCCCGGTGAAATTGCACTACGAGTAAAGATGCTCGTTTCGCGCAGCAGGACGGAAAGACCCCGGGACCTTTACTACAGTTTGATATTGGTGTTCGGTTCGGCTTGTGTAGGATAGCTGGGAGACTTTGAAGCTTGGACGCCAGTTCAGGTGGAGTCGTCGTTGAAATACCAGTCTGGTCGTGCTGGATGTCTAACCCGGGTCCGTGATCCGGATCGGGGACAGTGTCTGATGGGTAGTTTAACTGGGGCGGTTGCCTCCTAAAGGGTAACGGAGGCGCCCAAAGGTTCCCTCAGCCTGGTTGGCAATCAGGTGTTGAGTGTAAGTGCACAAGGGAGCTTGACTGTGAGACCGACGGGTCGAGCAGGGACGAAAGTCGGGACTAGTGATCCGGCGGTGGCTTGTGGAAGCGCCGTCGCTCAACGGATAAAAGGTACCCCGGGGATAACAGGCTGATCTTCCCCAAGAGTCCATATCGACGGGATGGTTTGGCACCTCGATGTCGGCTCGTCGCATCCTGGGGCTGGAGTCGGTCCCAAGGGTTGGGCTGTTCGCCCATTAAAGCGGTACGCGAGCTGGGTTTAGAACGTCGTGAGACAGTTCGGTCCCTATCCGCTGTGCGCGTAGGAGTCTTGAGAAGGGCTGTCCCTAGTACGAGAGGACCGGGACGGACGAACCTCTGGTGTGCCAGTTGTTCTGCCAAGGGCATGGCTGGTTGGCTACGTTCGGGAGGGATAACCGCTGAAAGCATCTAAGCGGGAAGCCTGCTTCGAGATGAGGACTCCCACCCACTTGATGGGGTAAGGCTCCCAGTAGACGACTGGGTTGATAGGCCGGATCTGGAAGCACGGTAACGTGTGGAGGTGACCGGTACTAATAGGCCGAGGGCTTGTCCATAGAGGCTCGCGTCCACTGTGTTGGTTCTGA
>NZ_LMWH01000001.1 GCF_001507435.1 Streptomyces sp. NRRL F-5122 | reverse complement strand
TCATAGCGTGAGGGAAACGCCCGGTTACATTCCGAACCCGGAAGCTAAGCCTTTCAGCGCCGATGGTACTGCAGGGGGGACCCTGTGGGAGAGTAGGACGCCGCCGAACAATCTTTGGAGGACCTCTGGTCCCAGCGACTTGCTGGGGCCAGAGGTCCTTTTTGTTTTTCCGGAGCGCGCCGGGTACTCGGCTGCGCGAGAATGACTTGCGGTACCGAAGACAGGAGTCACCATGTCCACCAACTCTCCCGACGAGCGTCCTGAGCGCGACCAGCGCCGCCGGGACAGTGGTGACCGAGGCGGTTATCGCGGAGGGGTACGTCGCGACGACCGTGGTGGCCACGGCCGTCGTGAGGACGGCCGGGGTGACCGTCGTGACGACCGCGGTGGATACGGCGACCGGCCCGCCTACCGGCGCGACGACGACCGCGGTGGGTACGGCCGGCGTGACGACAGCCGGGGCGACGACCGTGGTGGCTTCCGCGGACGTGACGACCGTCGCGACGACCGCAGGGATGACCGTCGGGACGGCGATCGCGGCGATCGTGGCGGGATCCGCCGGGATGACCGCGGTGGCTACGGCGACCGCGGTGGACGTCCGCCCTTCCGGCGTGACGACCGGCCCGGTGCCCCGCGCCGTGACGATCGGGACCGGGGCTTCCGCCGCGACGGTGACCGTCCGGCCCCCCGCCGCGACGATCGTCCGGCCCCCCGCCGCGACGACGATCGTGGTGGGTACGGCCGTCGTGACGACCGGCGTGACGACCGGCGTGGTGACGATCGTGGTGGCTTCCGCGGACGTGACGACCGTCGCGACGACCGCGGTGGCTACGGTCGCCGTGACGACAGCCGTGGTGATGACCGTGGTGGCTTCCGCGGGCGTGACGACCGTCGCGACGACCGGGGTGGTCATGGCCGCCGCGACGACGACCGGGGTGGCTACGGCCGTCGTGACGACAGTCGCGGTGACCGCCGTGACGACCGCGACCGCGCCTTCCGCCGTGACGATCAGCGGGGCGGCTACGGTCGCCGCGACGACCGCCGCGACGACGACCGGGGCGGCTACGGTCGCCGTGACGACCGCCGCGACGATCGCCGGGGCGACGACCGTGGTGGCTTCCGCGGACGTGACGACCGTCGCGACGACCGTGGTGGCCACGGCCGTCGTGAGGACGGCCGGGGTGACCGTCGTGACGACCGCGGTGGCTACGGCGACCGGCCCGCCTACCGGCGCGACGACGACCGGGGCGGCTACGGGCGCCGTGACGACAGCCGCGGTGACCGCGGCGGCTTCCGAGGACGCGACGAGCGCGGTGCGCGCGGTCCCCGTCGCGACGAGCGCGGCGGTCGCCCCGGCGGCTTCCGCGGGCGTGACGACCGGAGCGGTGGCGGCCGCTTCCGTGACGAGCGGGACCGTGACCGCGAGCCGATCAAGCGGCTGCCGATTCCCGAGGACGTCTCCGGCGAGGAGCTCGACAGGGACGTTCGGCAGGAGCTGCAGAGCCTTCCCAAGACGCTCGCGGAGGACGTCGCCAAGAACCTGGTGATGATCGCGCGGCTCATCGACGAGGACCCCGAAGGCGCGTACGGGTACTCCAAGGTGGCGTTGCGCCTGGCGTCCCGTGTCGCGGCCGTGCGTGAGGCGGCAGGCTTCGCGGCGTACGCCAACCAGAAGTACGGCGAGGCCCTGGCCGAGTTCCGGGCCGCCCGGCGCATGACCGGGGACATCGAGCTGTGGCCCGTGATGGCCGACTGCGAGCGCGGCCTCGGCCGGCCCGAGAAGGCGCTCGACATGGCGGGTGCGCCCGAGGTGCACAAGCTCGACAAGGCGGGTCAGGTCGAGATGCGGCTGGTCGCGGCCGGTGCGCGCCGCGACATGGGCCAGCTGGACGCCGCCATCGTCACGCTGCAGAGCCCGGAGCTGGCCTCCAACTCCGTGCAGCCGTGGACCGCGCGGCTGCGGTACGCGTACGCCGACGCGCTCCTGGCCGCAGGACGGGAGCGTGAGGCGCGCGAGTGGTTCGCCAAGGCCGTCGAGGCCGACAAGGACGGCAGCACGGACGCCTCCGACCGACTCGCCGAGCTGGACGGAGTGGAGTTCGTCGACGCCCTCGACGACGACGCCCCCGACGACGCGGTCGACGACGAGGGCGTGCGGTCCTCGTCGGACGAGCCTGTTCCGGGTGAGCGGGACGGCGACCACGAGGACGACGAGAGCTGACCCGACTCCAGGTCGAGGCGCGTGACGGGGCGGGATCCGGGCAAGGATCCCGCCCCGTCCGCGCTCAGAGCGCGTCGGGAGGCGTCAGCGCCCGGAGCACCAGCCCCGACGCCGGCTTGGGACCGAACGATGTCGACTTGCGCGGCATCGTCACGCCCTGCCGGGCCAGCTCGCGTACGACCTCCTCGCGGACTGGGTGCAACAGCACGGCCGTACCACCGTCGCGCTCGGCCTTCTCGACCGTCGCGGCGGTGTCGTGGATATAGGCGATGTGTTCCGGGGAGTCGTCGGGGATGCGCCAGACATGCTCGAGCAGCGCGTTGTGCAGCACGGTCGCGTCGAGGGTGCGCCAGGCCTCCGGCCGGTCCAGCGGGACCGTGCGGGCCAGGAGGTCCGGGGACGGCTTGTCGACCAGGTGGAAGGCGCCGTCGCCCGCCAGCAGGAACGCGTTGCCGGCACAGGACGCGTCGGCCAGCGTCTCCAGGGCCTCGTTCAGCGGGGTGTGCAGTTGGCGCACCCGGAACAGCCCCGAGAGCGCGGACAGCGCCTCGGCGACCGGAAGACGGTGCAGGAGGCGGTGGATCGCCCGGACCCGCAGCGGATAGCGGGCCGTGTCGACCAGGAGGACGAGGCCGTAGTCCCAGGGACTGGGCGAGGCGTGCTCCCCGCGTAGACGCAGATAGGTCGCCCAGCGGTGGTGGCCGTCGGCGATCAGGGCCTGGTGCCGTGCCAGGTCCGTCTGGATGCGCTCGAGCTCGGCGGGATCCGTGACCGCCCAGAGGCGATGGCTGAAACCGTCCTCGGTGGTGGTGCACAGCAGCGGTGGGCGTTCGGCGGTGCGTTCGATTGTGGCCGCCGCCCCCGCCTCGTCCCCGTCGCCGCGGTAAGTGAGCAACAGAGGTTCCAGGTTGGCCGAGGTCGCGCGCATCAGGGCCGCCCGGTCGGCGACGACATGCGGCATCACGTCCTCGTGGGGGAGGACCACACCGTCCGACGGCTGCGACACGCGCAGCGCGCCGATGACGCCCCGCTGCACCAGTCCGGCACCGCGCTGTTCGTAGACGTAGAGGCCGGGCTGGTCGTCCGTCGTCAGGACGCCTTCGGTGACCCAGCGGCGCAGGGTGTTCGCGGCCTGCTTGTTGCGTGCCGTGGGGGTCGACGCCTGGGGCAGGATCAGCCGGACGATGTTGTGCGGATCGGCCGATTCGAGGTGGAGCACTCCGTCCGGGCGAACGACGACGTCGTACGGCGGAGAGGTGACCGCGGCGAGGCTGCCGACGCGGTCGGGGTCATAGCGCAGGCCACGGAACGGGGTCAGTTCAAGGCCCATGTGCGCCGGTACGTGCCCGGGACCTGCAGTGTTCATTGATGCATCGTAGTTGTGTCGGCGCGATGCGCGATGATTCGGGTGAAGCAAACGAACGAGGAGCGATGCCCAATGAGCCAGACCGTCAGGACGCGGCCCGAGGGCAGTGCGCGCCCCCTGAGCGCGGCGTACGACACGGCGTTGCTCGACCTGGACGGGGTTGTGTACGCGGGCGGGAACGCGATCGCGCACGCCGTGGCGTCGCTCGACACCGCCCGTGCGGGCGGAATGCATTTGGCGTACGTCACGAACAACGCGTTGCGCACACCGGACGCGGTGGCCGGCCATCTCACGGAGCTGGGGATACCGACGAAGGCCCCGGACGTCATCACATCGGCGCAGGCGGTGGCCCGGCTGATCGGTGAGCAACTGCCCGCGGGATCGCGTGTCCTGGTCGTCGGCGGTGAGGGCCTGCGCGTCGCCCTGCGGGAGCGGGGGCTCGAGCCCGTCGAGTCGGCCGACGACGACCCCGCGGCCGTGGTGCAGGGGTACGGCGGGCCGGACCTGCCCTGGGGGCGGTTCGCGGAGGCCTGCTACGCCGTCGCGCGCGGCCTGCCGTGGTTCGCGTCCAACACCGATCTGACCATCCCGAGCGCGCGCGGGATCGCGCCGGGCAACGGGGCGGCCGTGGAGGTCGTACGGATCGCCACCGGTGCCGAGCCGCAGGTGGCGGGCAAGCCGCTGCCGCCGATGCACCGGGAGACGATCCTGCGGACCGGTGCGGAGCGGCCGCTGGTGGTCGGGGACCGGCTGGACACGGACATCGAGGGCGCGTTCAACGGCGGGGTCGATTCGCTGCTCGTGCTGACGGGCGTGACGGACGGCGCCCAGTTGCTCGCCGCCCCCCCGCAGCACCGGCCGACGTATGTGGACGCGGATCTGCGCGGGCTGCTGACCGGGCAGCCGGAGGTGCTCGCGGTGGACGGCGGGTTCCGCTGCGGGGGCTGGACGGCGGCGGACGCCTCATCCGCCGCGGGGGAGGCGTCGGGGAGTCTCCGGCTGGAGGGCGAGGGGGAGACCCTGGACGGGCTGCGGGCGCTGTGCGCGGCGGCGTGGACGGCGGCGGGCGGGGGTGTGTGCCGGCTGGACGGCGGGAAGGCGCTGGCCCGGCTGGGGCTGTGAGGGGGAAGGCGGCCGCCCGTCGAGGGGGATGGCGAGGGTAGGCTAACCTAACTGCGTGTTGGTCGACAGTCCCCCCGAACCGCGCGCGGAGACCGCCCCCGCGCCCCCGAACCGCCGGGCGATACGGGCCCTCGGGCTCTTCGTCTCCGTCGTGATCCTGGCCCTCGTCGTGCTGGCGAGCATCGCGATCGGCGCGAAAGGGCTGTCACCGGCCCAGGTCTGGCACGGTCTGTTCCATGATTCGGGCACGTATGCGGACGTAGTGGTGGGCGACCGGCTCTCGCGCACCGTCCTCGGGCTGCTCGCGGGGGCGGCGCTCGGCCTGTCCGGTGCCGTGCTCCAGGCGCTCACCCGCAATCCGCTCGCCGATCCCGGTCTTCTCGGTATCAACGCGGGCGCCTCCGCCGCCGTCGTCACCGCCATCACCTTCTTCGGCGTCACCAGCCTGAGCGGGTACGTGTGGTTCGCCTTCCTCGGCGCGGCCGCCGTCGGGGCCCTGGTGTGGTTCCTCGGCGGCAGCCGCGGCGCCACACCGGTGCGGCTGGCGCTTGCCGGCACCGCGATCAGCGCCGCGCTCTACGGCTATCTCCAGGCCGTGATGATCATGGACGACGCGGCGCTCGGCAAGATGCGCTTCTGGACCGTCGGGTCCCTGGCCTCGGCGACGGACGCGACCATCACCCAGGTCCTGCCGTTCCTCGTGGCCGGGACGGTCCTCGCGCTGGCGCTGGCGCGCCCGCTGAACGCCCTGGCGATGGGCGACGACACCGCCCGCGCCCTCGGCGCCCACCTCAACCGCACCCGTGCCCTGTCCATGGCCGCCGCCACCGTGCTGTGCGGCGCCGCGACGGCCGCGTGCGGGCCCATCGTGTTCGTCGGCCTGATGGTCCCGCACGTCGTACGGTCCTTCACCGGCCCGGACCTGCGCTGGATCCTGCCGTACGCGACCGTCCTGTCGCCTGTGCTGCTGCTCGGCGCCGACGTGGTCGGCCGCATCGTCGCCCGGCCAGCGGAGCTCCAGGTCGGAATCGTGACCGCGGTCCTCGGCGGCCCGGTCTTCATCTTCCTCGTACGACGGCGGAGGACGGCGCAGCTGTGAAGGACATCCGTAGCCTGCGCACGCCGGGCGGGCTCTCGCTGCGTCTGGACGTGCGCGCGTGCACCGTCGTCGTCCTGCTCCTGGCGGCCGCGCTCGTCGCGAGTGTCGTGCTGATCGGCACCGGCGACTTCCCGATCCCGGCCGGGGACGTCCTCAGGACGCTGGCCGGCGACGGCAAGCCGGGCCAGGAGTTCATCATCACCGAACTGCGCCTGCCGCGTGTGCTCGTGGGGCTGCTGGTCGGGGCCTCGCTCGGGCTGGGCGGTGCGCTGTTCCAGTCCGTCTCCCGCAACCCTCTGGGGAGCCCCGACGTGCTCGGTCTCGGACAGGGTTCGACGGCCGGGGCGCTTGTGATGATCGTGCTGTTCTCCGGGAGCGCCACCCAGGTCGCCGCCGGTGCCCTGGTGGGCGGGCTGGTGACCGGACTCGCCATCTATCTGCTGGCCTGGAAGCGGGGTGTGCACGGCTACCGGCTGGTCCTGGTCGGCATCGGCGTGTCCGCGATCGTCACGGCGGTCAACGGCTATCTGCTCACCAAGGCCGACATCGTCGACGCGGCCCGCGCGCTCGTCTGGATGACCGGCTCCCTCAACGGCCGCGACTGGGACCAGGTGTGGCCGTTGCTCGCACTGGTCTGCGTTCTCGTACCGCTCGTCCTGGGCAACGCGCGGGGGCTGCGGATGATGGAGATGGGCGACGACGTCTCGTACGCCCTCGGAGTGCGCGTAGAGCAGGTACGGCTGCTGCTCATGGTGTCCGCCGTACTGCTCACCGCCGGCGCGACCGCCGCCGCGGGCCCGGTTGGCTTCGTGGCGCTGACCGCGCCGCAACTCGCCCGCCGGCTGACCCGCTCACCCGGCCCGAACCTGGTGCCCTCCATGGTCATGGGGGCCGCGCTGCTGATCGTCGCCGATTGGGCCTCCCAGCGGGTCTTCGGCGCGGACCAACTGCCCGTCGGCGTCGTCACGGGCGTCCTCGGCGGCTTCTATCTGCTGGGCCTGCTGGTCACCGAACGCCGGGCGGGCCGCATATGAGCGCCGCGCGCGGACCCGTAACGAACGACAAGAGGAGCACCGTGAACCGCCTGGCCGCCGACGACGTCACCCTCGCCTACGACCAGCGCGTGATCGCAGAACAGCTGTCCTTGGAGATCCCCGACAACTCCTTCACCGTGATCGTCGGCCCGAACGCCTGCGGCAAGTCCACGCTGCTGCGCGCCCTGTCCCGGATGCTCAAGCCGTCCCGGGGCCGGGTGCTGCTCGACGGCCAGCTGATCCAGTCGATGCCGGCGAAGAAGGTGGCACGGACCCTCGGCCTGCTGCCGCAGTCCTCGATCGCGCCCGACGGGATCACCGTCGGCGACCTCGTGGGCCGTGGCCGCTATCCGCACCAGGGGATCCTGCGCCAGTGGTCGGCGGACGACGAGCGGGTGGTACGGGAGTCGATGGCGCGCACGGGTGTCGCCGGGCTCGCCGACCGCTACGTCGACGAGCTCTCCGGTGGTCAGCGGCAGCGCGTGTGGATCGCCATGGCGCTCGCCCAGCAGACCCCGCTGCTGCTGCTCGACGAGCCGACCACCTACCTGGACATCCAGCACCAGATCGATGTGCTCGACCTGTGCGCGGAGCTGCACGAGGAACAGGGACGGACGCTGGTCGCGGTGCTGCACGACCTGAACCACGCCGCCCGCTACGCCACCCACCTCATCGCCCTGCGCGAGGGGAAGGTGATCGCCGAGGGCGCCCCGAAGGACATCGTCAGGGCCGAACTGGTGGAGGAGGTGTTCGGGCTGCGCTGCCAGGTCATCGACGACCCGGAGACGGGGACGCCACTGGTGGTGCCGGCGGCACGCGGGACACGCACCCGTGCGGCCGCGGCGGAGGCCTCCCCTGACGCGGGCAGGGCCGCCGGCGGCCCTGCGGGGGCTACAGGAGCTTCCTGAGCCGGAACACATCGAGCAGGGACGCCTCCAGCCTCACCCGGCCCGAGCCCCAGGCCTTCGCGAAGTGCAGCTCGCCGTCGACCATCGCCACCAGGTCGTCCCCGGTCATCGCCAGCCGGATCTGGGCCTTGTCCGGGGGTGGTCCCTGGACCGTGTCGAGCACCTCGATCCGGCCGTCTCTGAGGCGGCCGACGAAGGTGATGTCCAGATCGGTGACATGGCAGCTGAGCGAGCGATCCAGAGCCGCCGCCGCATGCACGTCGCCTTCGGCGCCCGCCAGATTGTCCGAGAGCTTGTCGAGTGCGCTGCGGCACTCCTCAATCGTCGCCATCGTCAGCGACGGTACCCCAGGGGTTCGGGGTAGCGTCGGGGCATGAGCGACACTGTGCCCGAGGCCGGGGTCCCGGCGGAGTCAGCGCCGGCGGACCCGGACCTTCCGGGCGAATCCGTCAATGAGCCCGAGGACGACCCGGCCGCGCCCGCCCCGCTGAACGTGCCCAGGACCCCCACCGGCAACGCCGATGTCGACGACCGGCTGGAGCGGCTGTCCGACGCCGACCACCTCGCCACGGACGGACACGTGGAGGTGTACGAGGATGTACACGGGGGGCTGCGGGACGCGCTGACCGCGCTCGACGCCCGGCAGGGGCCTGCGGCCCCCGTCCATCGGCCGGGTCCCACCGGCCGATGAGACCCTACGGGGCACACCTTCCGATCCGACGCAGGGGAACAGGAGCTGACCGAACGTGGCAGGAGTCGCACGCCGCCGTCTGGACGCGGAGCTGGTCCGCCGGAGACTCGCGCGCTCGCGCGAGCACGCCGGCCAGCTGATCGCCGCGGGCCGGGTCACCGTCGGCAAGACCGTCGCCACCAAGGCCGCCAGTCAGGTGGAGACCGCCGCGGCCATCGTCGTCGCGCAGGACGGCAGCGACCCCGACTACGTGTCGAGGGGCGGCCACAAGCTGGCGGGCGCGCTCAAGGCGTTCGTGCCGCAGGGCCTCGCGGTCGAGGGCCGGCGTGCGCTCGACGCCGGCGCGTCCACCGGCGGCTTCACCGATGTCCTGCTGCGGGCGGGTGCCGCCCATGTCGTCGCCGTCGACGTCGGATACGGACAGCTCGCCTGGACTCTCCGAAGTGATGAACGCGTCACCGTCAAGGACCGTACGAACGTACGCGAGTTGACGCTCGAAGCGATCGATGGGGAGCCTGTGGATCTTGTTGTGGGGGATCTTTCCTTCATCCCGCTCGGACTGGTGCTGCCCGCCCTGGTGCGGTGCGCGAAGCCGGACGCCGACCTGGTGATGATGGTCAAGCCCCAGTTCGAAGTGGGGAAGGAAAGGCTGGGCAGCGGCGGGGTCGTCCGCAGCCCGCAGCTGCGCGCCGAGGCCGTGTGCGGGGTGGCCGGACGAGCCGCGGAACTGGGGCTCGGCGTGCAGGGTGTGACGGCGAGCCCGTTGCCCGGACCGTCGGGCAACGTCGAGTACTTTCTGTGGCTGCGTGCCGGAGCACCCGCACTGGACCCGGCCGACGTTGACCGTGCAGTGGCGGAGGGGCCGCGGTGACCGACAACCGAGCTCGTACTGTTTTCCTGCTCGCCCACACCGGGCGGCCCGCGGCGATCCGCAGCGCGGAACTCGTGGTCAAGGGTCTGCTGCGCTGCGGGATCGGGGTGCGCGTCCTGCAGACGGAGGCCGAGGACCTGCCCCTTCCGGACGAGGTGGAACTCGTCAAGGAGGCCACCCCGCAGTGTCTGGACGGGTGTGAGCTGCTCATCGTGCTCGGCGGCGACGGCACGCTGCTGCGCGGCGCCGAGTTCGCCCGCGCATCCGGTGTGCCGATGCTCGGCGTCAACCTCGGCCGCGTCGGCTTCCTCGCCGAGGCCGAGCGCGACGACCTCGACCGGGTCGTGGACCGGGTCGTGATGAAGGCCTACGAGGTCGAGGAGCGCATGACCGTCGACGTCGTCGTGCACAAGAACGGCGACATCGTCCACACCGACTGGGCGCTGAACGAGGCCGCCGTGCAGAAGGTCTCGGCCGAGAAGCTCCTCGAGGTCGTCCTGGAGATCGACGGACGGCCGGTGACCGGGTTCGGCTGCGACGGCATCGTGTGCGCCACCCCCACCGGTTCGACCGCGTACGCGTTCTCCGCCGGCGGTCCCGTGGTGTGGCCGGAGGTGGAGGCGCTGCTCATGGTGCCCATCAGCGCACACGCGCTGTTCGCCAAGCCGCTGGTGACCTCGCCGAACTCCGTGCTCGCCGTGGAGGTGCAGCCGGACACCCCGCACGGTGTGCTGTGGTGCGACGGTCGGCGGATGGTGGAGCTGCCCCAGGGGGCGCGCGTGGAGGTGCGGCGAGGAGCCGTGCCGGTGCGGCTGGCCCGCCTGCACCATGCGTCGTTCACCGACCGCCTGGTGGCCAAGTTCGCGCTCCCGGTCTCGGGGTGGCGGGGCCGGCCGCACTGATCGTCCGCCGGGCCGGTTCCCGGGCGCGGGCCGTCCGAAGTTGCCTTCCTCCGCGCGGCGCAGGCACCCGACGTGATGACACCGCGCCCCTCCCGGGCGCGGTGTACCTCTCGGGAGTGACATGGGCCGCTCGCACATCCCCCGCCCGACCTCGTAAGGTCTTCTCCGTGTTGGAGGAGATGCGGATACGGTCGCTCGGAGTCATCGACGACGCGGTCGTGGAGCTGTCGCCCGGCTTCACCGCCGTGACCGGTGAGACGGGCGCGGGCAAGACCATGGTCGTCACCAGCCTCGGCCTGCTCCTCGGCGGGCGCGCCGACCCGGCCCTCGTCCGGATCGGGGCGAAGAGCGCGGTCGTGGAGGGGCGGATCACCATGCCCGAGGGCGCCTCCGTCGCCGTACGCGCCGAGGAGGCCGGGGCCGAGCTCGACGACGGAGCGCTGCTGATCAGCCGCACCGTGTCCGCCGAAGGACGCTCGCGGGCCCATCTGGGCGGACGTTCCGTGCCCGTCGGGGTGCTCGCGGAGCTGGCCGACGAACTGGTGGCCGTGCACGGGCAGACGGACCAGCAGGGGCTGCTGAAGCTGTCCCGCCAGCGGCAGGCACTGGACCGGTACGCAGGTGACGCGGTGGCGGTTCCGCAGGCCAAGTACGGGGAGGCGTACCGCAGGCTGCGGGCGGTCTCCGTGGAGCTGGAGGAGATCACCACACGCGCCCGTGAGCGGGCCCAGGAAGCCGACATGCTGCGCTTCGGGCTCGAGGAGATCGCGGCTGTGGAGCCGCGCGCGGGCGAGGACGTCGAACTGGCCGAGGAGGCGGAGCGGCTCGGGCACGCGGAGGCGCTCGCCTCGGCCGCGACGTCCGCGCACGCGGCGCTCGCGGGCAATCCGGAGGACCCCGAGGGCGTCGACGCGGCCACCCTGGTGGCGGGCGCGCACCGGGCCCTGGAGGCGGTGCGGTCGCACGATCCGGCGCTGTCGGGGCTCGCCGACCGGATCGGCGAGATCGGCATCCTGCTCGGCGACGTGGCCGGCGAGCTGGCCGGCTACGCCGACGACCTGGACGCGGATCCGCTGCGACTGGCCGCCGTCGAGGAGCGGCGGGCCGCACTGAACGCGCTGACCCGCAAGTACGGCGAGGACATCGCCTCGGTCCTCGCCTGGGCCGAGCAGGGCGCCGTACGGCTGACCGAACTCGACGGCGACGACGAGCGGATCGGGGAGCTGACCGCCGAGCGGGACGCGCTGCGCACCGAACTGGGTGGTCTGGCGCAGGCGTTGACGGACGCGCGCACGGAGGCGGCCGAGCGATTCGCCGCCGCCGTAACCGCCGAGCTGGCCTCGCTCGCCATGCCGCACGCGCGGGTGTCGTTCGAGCTCCGGCAGACGGACGACCCCGAGGGTGTCGAGGTCGGTGGACGCACGGTCGCCTACGGCCCGTCGGGTGTCGACGAGGTCGAGCTGCTGCTCGCACCCCACCCCGGTGCGCCGCCGCGGCCCATCGCCAAGGGCGCCTCGGGTGGTGAGCTGTCGCGAGTCATGCTCGCCGTCGAGGTCGTCTTCGCCGGGACCGACCCCGTGCCGACGTACCTCTTCGACGAGGTCGACGCGGGCGTCGGCGGCAAGGCGGCAGTGGAGATCGGGCGGCGTCTCGCGCGGCTCGCGAAGACCGCGCAGGTCGTGGTCGTCACCCATCTGCCGCAGGTGGCGGCGTTCGCCGACCGGCAGCTGCTGGTGGAGAAGCGCAACGACGGGTCGGTGACGAGGTCGGGCGTGAAGGTCCTCGAGGGCGAGGACCGCATCAGGGAGCTGTCCCGGATGCTGGCCGGGCAGGAGGACTCGGAGACGGCCCGGGCGCATGCGGAGGAGCTGCTGGCGACGGCACGCGCGGACGCCTGACGGACGGGCCCCTTAGGGTGTCCGGATGATCAGCTGCACGGGCAGGACCGCCTCGTTCGCACTCGCCGCGGCCGTCACCCGGACCGCCACGGCCGCACTGCGCGCCACAGCTCCTGGCGGGCGCGGCCGCTGGGAGCGGAAGAACCACGTCGGGCGCACCGTCGGGCTGTACGCGGGGCCCGCGGTGGCCGCCGCCACCGCGCTCGCGGCCGGGAGGACACGTCCCGCCGTGGGGGCGGCCGTGCTCGCCGCCGGTCTCTGCGGTGCCTACGACGACATCGCGGGCGCCGGGGACCCCCGGCGAGGCTTCCGGGCGCATCTGTCGGCCCTGCGGGACGGCGAGGTCAGCAGCGGTGCCGTGAAGCTGTTCGGGATCTCCGCGGCCGCGCTGGCCACGGGCGCCGTGCTGCGGAAGCGGCCGCTGGACACGGTGCTCGCCTCGGTCGTGATCGCCGGGACCGCCCATCTCGTCAACCTCGTCGACGTACGACCGGGACGTGCCGCGGGGGCGGTGGCCGTGCTGGGCACCCTCGGGCTGCTGCACCACGGCGCGGCCGGGGAGCTCTCCGCCGCCGCGGCAGGCGCGGCGACGGCCGTCCTCGCGGACGACCTCGGTGAACGTGTGATGATCGGCGACACGGGGGCACACGCTCTCGGCGCCGCCCTCGGTGCCGCCGCCGTCGCCGGATGGGCGGCCCCGCGCGCACGGGGCTCCGCTCGCGGGGGACGGCGAGCCGGACCGCTCGTCCATGCGGCGGTCCTGGTGGCCGCGGCCGCGTACGGGGAGAGGGTGAGTGCGGCGGCGAGGTCGTGGGGCACGGGGTGACACCCGGGTCGACGGATTGTCCGGGTCTGCGGCACAAGTGCGGTCCGACTCGCTACGCTCTTCATCCATGTGAGTGACCGTGTCCGTCCCCGACGGTTGGATCCGCCCCCGTCCCGCGCCTCCGCCGGTGCCGCAACACGCCCGCGCCCTGGCATCCTTGAGTCGTCCGCGGAGCACCTCGCGCGGTCCACCCCCAGCGCGCGATCCTTCTGTACGTTTCCTCGTGACCGTCCGAAGCCGAACCAGGAGCCCAGGCCCCGTGAGCCTTGCGAGCAGCCCTTCACTGCACGGACGGTCGCCGCTGCGCACCGTGCAGGTGCTCGGCGGAGGCAGCGCGGGCAGCAGTGCGCACGTGCGCACGCTGACTTCGGGGCTGGTCGCCCGAGGGGTGGGCGTGATCGTGTGCGCCCCCGTCGAGGCCGAACGCCTCTACGACTTCTCCGGCGTGGGGGGCCGGCACGTCCCGGTGCCCCGCAGCACGGAGCCCGCCGCCCTCGCCGCCCTCCGCATCGCCTGCGGCGAGGCGGACCTGGTGCATGCGCACGGGCTGCACGCGGGCCTGCGCGCCGCGCTCGCGCTCAGCGGCCGCCCCGTCCCGCTCGTCGTCACATGGCACACGCGGGCGCACGCCGAGGGCGCCCGCGCCGCTGTTGTACGCCTCCTCGAACGACGCGTGGCCAGGGCCGCGTCCGTCGTCCTCGGCACGTCCTCCGACCTGGTCGACCGGGCACGCCGCCGGGGTGCCCGTGACGCCCGGCTCGCCGCCGTCGCCCTGCCCGCCCATCGCACCCCGGTCGAGCACGAAGACGACCCCGATCGGCTGCGTTCCAAGACCCGGGCCGAACTCGGCGCCACCGACCGGCCGTTGCTCATGGCCGTCGGCAGCCTCGACCGGCACCGGGGATACGACGTACTGCTCGACGCCGCGCGCGCCTGGCGCCGCCTCGAACCGGCTCCCCTGGTCGTCGTCGCGGGGGAGGGCCCGCTGCGGACCGTGCTCCAGCGGCGCATCGAGGACGAGTCGCTGCCGGTACGGCTGATCGGGCGGCGCGAGGACGTCGCGGAACTGCTTGCGGCCGCCGATCTCGCCCTGCTGCCGACCAGTTGGGAGTCCCGGTCGGTCCTCGCCCAGGAGGCCCTGCACGCCCGTGTGCCGCTCGTCGCCACGGATGTCGGCGGTATCCGCGAACTCGTCGGGGACGCGGCCGAACTGGTCCCGTACGGCGACGCGGACGCGCTCGCCGGCGCCGTCGTACGGCTTCTCGACGACCCCGGACGCCGGGCGCTGCTGCGGGACAAGGGCACGGCTCAGGCCGCCACCTGGCCAACCGAGGACGAGACGGTGGCCCAAGTACTCAGTGTGTACGACGAGTTGACGCAGGTCCTGCCCTACGTCTGAGGCAGGCGGCGCACGTGTCTGCGCGCCCGCAGCGCCAGGCTGAGGGTCAGGACGGTCTGCGGGTCGTCGAGGTCCGTGCCCAGCAACTCGCCGATCCTCGCCAGCCGGTTGTAGAGCGTCTGCCGGTTCAGGTGCAGCTCGCGGGCCGTCTCCGCCTTGCGGCCCGCGTGTGCCAGATAGGTCTCCAGCGTGGGCAGCAGCGGCGGCTTGGAGCGGCGGTCGTGGTCGCGCAGCGGACCGATCGCGCGGTCCACGAAGGCCGCGAGGTCGGGATGGTCCCGCAGGCGCCACAGCAGGAGGTCGATGTCGAGACGGCGGGCGTCGTACCAGGAGTGCTCCGGCAGCCCCTGCGCCGCCGTCGCCGTCTCCGCCGCGTGCCGCAGTCCCGCCGACGCCGCCGCCCAGCCGCCCGCCGCACCGACCACCACCACCGGCGGCCGCACCCCCGGCCGCTGTATGCCCGCCCGCTCGACACCGGCCCGCAGCGCGGCGGCCACCCGGTCCGCGATCGCCGGACGCTCCGCCTCCGAGCGCAGCTTCAACAGCAGCAGCACCCTGCCCTCCACCGGCCGTACGCCCAGCAGCACGGGCACACCCACCGCGGCCAGTTCCTCCGCGACCGCCCTTGCCAGGACAGCCCACCCGCCGCCCCCCGGGTCGAGGCCGTCCGCCAGCCGCATCACGACGGGCAGCAGAGGCCCTGCACCCGGCTTGAAGCCCAGCACCCGGGCCTGCGCGGGCGCGTCCTCCGCGGCGACACGGCCCTCGGCGAGGTCGGTGAGGAAGTCGCCTCGCCCGCGCGCGGCCAGCTCCTCCTCCTGCCGGGCCTGCATCAGTACGACGGCCAGGACGCCCGCGGCCCGCTCCGCGGCCATTCGGTGCACCGGCGCCGTCGGCGTACCCACCGGCAGCAGCACCAGCCGCGCCCGGACGGAACCCGTGGCGGGCCCGCCGCCGGGCACGTCCACGAGGACCGTGCCGGCCGGGGGAGCGTCCTTGTGCTGACCGCGCAGGCCCTCCCACACCTGGAGCGGGTCGGTGTCGGCGGGTCCCGTCCCGGCCGCGTACAGCAGTTGCCCGTCGGCGGTCTCGAGGAACACGGGGTTGCCGCCGAAGTCGGCCAGGATCCGCAGGACCTGGGGCACCCCGCCACCCCCGAGCAGCGCCTCGGTGCAGCGGCGGTGCACCTCCTCGGCCCGCTGGAGCAGCGCGTAGTGGCCGTTGACGATCTCGGTGTGGATCTCCTCGGTGACGGTCACGAACGGCACCTCGCGGTGCAGCTGCACGAGCGGCAGACCCGTGGTGCGGGCCGTCTCGACGAGGGCGGCGGGCAGCCGGGTGAAACGCGTGCCCAGCTCCACGACCAGGGCCGCGATGCCGCGTTCGGCGAGTGTGCGGACGAACGCGCGCTGGTCGGCGGGGCGGGTGCCGAGACCGTAGCCCGTGGTCAGGAGCAGCTCGCCGCCCTTGAGCAGCGAGGCGATGTTCGGGACCTCGCCCGCGTGCACCCAGCGCACCGTGCGGTTCAGCCGATCGGCGCCGGCCAGCACCTCCGGCAGCCCGCTGCGCAGCCCGGGCAGCTCCAGCGCCCGCTGCACCGTGATCCCGGCGCCCTCGGTGCCCCGTGGCTCGTGACGGCTGTCCATGCGGTGACGCTACCCGCGGGCACACGCCGGGCGCACCGCGGGCCCGTCAGGCGGGCGGGATGTTGTGGTTGTACCGGAACACGTTGTCCGGGTCGTACTGCCGCTTGATCCGGGCCAGCCGGTTGAAGTTCCCGGTGCCGAGGCCGGCCACCACCCGGTCCCTGCCCTCGTCCCCGATGAAGTTGAGGTACACCGCGCCCGTGCGCCAGGGCCGGGCGTCCGCACACACGTCCCTGACCCACCGCAGCGCCCGCTCGTCGTCCGCCGGATCCTCCCAGACGCCGAAAGGGTGCACGGTCCACGGCGCGTCCCGGTAGGGGACCGGGTACTCGGCGGGCCCGGCTGCGATCGCGCCGCCCTGCGGGAAGAGCACCTGCTGACTGGCCGAGGGCACGGGCATCGAGCGGGCGCGCGAGCAGAAGACGTCGACCAGCTCGTCGGGCAGGGCGCTCACGTACTCGACCGACCAGTGGTTCCGCAGCCCCGGCGGGCCGTCGAGCATGCACTGGACGTCGGCGTACGGCATCGTCGAGACGACCTCGCACTCGTGCGGCAGCGCCAGCAGCGGTCGGGCGAGCTTGCGCAGATCCTCCTCGCCGCCGGTGTACGTGACGAGGGCGGTGCACAGCAGCGAACCGACCAGGTGCCCGGGGACGAACGGTTCGGGCGGTGCCGTGACGTACAGCACGGCACCGCCCACCTCCGGCGGGCCCGTGGTGACGACGTCGCGGAAGGTCCGCACCGCGTGGGGGCCGGTCTCGGGCAGGAACATCAGCAGGGCGATGGAGAACTCGGGCAGTTCGTGCAGCCTGAGTGTGAGCGCGGTGGCGATGCCGAAGTTGCCACCGCCGCCGTGCAGGGCCCAGAAGAGCTCGGGATTCTCCTCGCCGGTGGCGAGCACGGTGTCGCCCTGGGCGGTCACGAGCTCGACGCCGAGCAGGTTGTCGACGGCGAGGCCGAACGGCCGGTCGAGCCAGCCGTTGCCGCCGCCGAGCACAAAGCCGCCGACCCCGGTGGTGGAGACCCGGCCGCCGGTGGTCGCGAGCCCGTGCGGCTGCGTGGCGCGGTCCAGGTCGCTCATCACGGCACCGCCCCCGACCCGCACCGACGCGGAACCGGGGTGGACCGTGACCTCGCGCATCCGGCGCAGATCGACGACGAGACCGTTGTCGCACAGCGCCATCCCGGCGACGCTGTGCCCGCCACCGCGCACGGCGATCTTCAGATCCAGCTCCCGGGCGAAGCGCACCGCCCGGACGACGTCGGCCTCCCCCTCGCATTGCGCGATCACCGCCGGGCGGCGGTCGATCGTCGCGTTGAAGACGGTCCGGGCCTCGTCGTAGCCCGCATCGCCCGGGGCGTGGACGTCGCCTGCCAGATCCGAGCGGAGCGCGGCGAGCGCCGCGCCCGCCTTCGAAAGGGCAGCCATGCCAGCCGCCCCCTTCCAGCGAGGGACACATCTCCCCCCAGCCTAGGCGGGCGGCGCGCACCGGTCCTGTCCGCCGGCGTGCGGGGCCTCGCAGGCCCCGCACAGGCGAGATCAGCCGCCGTACGCGCCCGAGGCGGTCAGCCGCAGCGCGGTGTCGATCAGCGGCACGTGGCTGAACGCCTGCGGGAAGTTCCCCACCTGGCGCTGCAGACGCGGATCCCACTCCTCGGCGAGCAGACCCAGGTCGTTGCGCAGCGCGAGCAGCTTCTCGAAGAGCTTGCGGGCCTCGTCCACGCGGCCGATCATCGCCAGGTCGTCGGCCATCCAGAAGGAGCAGGCGAGGAACGCGCCCTCGTCGCCAGGCAGTCCGTCCACACCCTCCTCCGCGCCCGAGGTCGGGTAGCGCAGGATGAAACCGTCTGGGGTGGACAGCTCGCGCTGGATCGCCTCGATCGTGCCGATCACCCGCTTGTCGTCCGGCGGCAGAAAGCCCATCTGCGGGATCAGCAGCAGGGAGGCGTCCAGCTCCTTGGAGCCGTAGGACTGTGTGAAGGTGTTGCGCTCTTTGTCGTAACCCTTCTCACACACGTCCCGGTGGATGTCGTCGCGCAGCTCGCGCCACTTCTCCAGCGGGCCGTCCGCGTCGCCGGACTCGATCAGCTTGATCGTGCGGTCGACCGCCACCCAGGCCATGACCTTGGAGTGCACGAAGTGGCGGCGGGGGCCGCGCACCTCCCAGATGCCCTCGTCCGGCTCGTCCCAGTGCTGCTCCAGGTAGCGGATCAGCTTCAGCTGGAGCAGGGACGCGTAGTCGTTGCGCGCCAGGCCCGTCATATGGGCCAGATGCAGGGCCTCGGTGACCTCGCCGTACACGTCGAGCTGCAACTGGTGTGCGGCGCCGTTGCCCACGCGTACCGGCGCGGAGTTCTCGTAGCCGGGCAGCCAGTCCAGCTCGGCCTCGCCCAGTTCACGCTCACCCGCGATGCCGTACATGATCTGGAGGTTCTCCGGATCGCCGGCCACGGCCCGCAGCAGCCACTCGCGCCAGGCGCGGGCCTCCTCGCGGTAGCCGGTGCGCAGCAGGGACGACAGGGTGATCGCCGCGTCCCGCAGCCAGGTGTAGCGGTAGTCCCAGTTGCGTACGCCGCTGATCTCCTCGGGCAGCGAGGTCGTCGGCGCGGCCACGATGCCGCCCGTCGGCGCGTAGGTGAGGGCCTTGAGGGTGATCAGCGAGCGGACCACGGCCTCGCGGTAGGGACCGTGGTACGTACAGTGCTCCACCCACTCGCGCCAGAAGTCCTCGGCCGCCTCCAGCGACTGTTCGGGCTCGGGAAGCGAGGGCGGCTTCTGGTGCGAGGGCTGCCAGGAGATGGTGAAGGCGATCCGGTCACCCGGAGCGACCGTGAAGTCCGCATACGTGGTCAGGCCTTTGCCGTAGGTCTCGGCCTCGGTGTCGAACCACACGGAGTCCGGCCCTGCCACGGCCACGGTGCGTCCCTCGTGCTTGTGCACCCAGGGCACCACACGCCCGTAGGAGAACCGCATGCGCAGCGCGGAGCGCATCGGCACCCGGCCCGTGACGCCCTCCACGATCCGGATCAGCTGCGGGGCGCCGTCACGCGGCGGCATGAAGTCGATGACCCGGACCGTGCCGCGCGGGGTGTCCCATTCGGACTCCAGGATCAGGGAGTCGCCGCGGTAGGAGCGCCGGGTCGCCGTGGGCGGCTGCGCGCCCGAGGCGTGGGCGGGGCCCAGACGCCACAAGCCGTGCTCCTCTGTACCGAGCAGTCCTGCGAAGACGGCATGGGAGTCGAATCGGGGCAGGCACAACCAGTCCACGGTGCCGTCCCGGCAGACCAGCGCCGCGGTCTGCATGTCTCCAATGAGTGCATAGTCTTCGATGCGCCCGGCCAATTGAACTCCAGTCGAACGGCCACGTCGCCCACGAGGGGCGGTCGCTCTTTGCGGTCATGGGGTCGGTGAGACAGACGTTGTTCACCGACCCATTCGGAAAGCAAGCGGTCGATGTTCAACAAACTGACAAGCTCTTGTTGTTCCGGTGACGGGCGGGGGTGGTGCCGTTTTCCGGGGAGTGCTCGGCAGCGAGTGTCCGAGCAGGATACGACGCACCTCCATGATCCGCGTCCCGGTCCGGGCAACGCGAGTGCGCCGAACGAGTGGGGCGCGGGTGAGTGTCGCGCGTCCATGGTGACACGGGTCCGGCGGGTGGCCGGAAGCGGTCATGCTCGGGCGCTGTTACTCTGGTAGCCCGTGGACCGGTGGGCACGAAACCCCCGAACCGCAGCGACGGCACCTCCGGAAACCTTCGGCGGGTGGACCGCCCCGCAACCCAGACCGCGACCACGGGAGCCCCCTCTTGGCCATGCCGCCCAAATCCACGACGACCAAGCACATCTTCGTCACCGGGGGTGTCGCCTCCTCGCTCGGCAAGGGCCTGACGGCGTCCAGCCTCGGCATGCTGCTCAAGGCGCGGGGTCTTCGTGTTGTCATGCAGAAGCTCGACCCGTACCTGAACGTGGACCCGGGCACCATGAACCCCTTCCAGCACGGTGAGGTGTTCGTCACGAACGACGGCGCCGAGACCGATCTGGACATCGGCCACTACGAGCGCTTCCTCGACCGCGACCTGGACGGCTCCGCCAACGTCACCACCGGGCAGGTCTACTCGACGGTGATCGCCAAGGAGCGGCGTGGCGAGTACCTGGGCGACACGGTGCAGGTCATCCCGCACATCACCAACGAGATCAAGCACCGCATCCGGCGCATGGCCACCGACGAGGTGGACGTCGTGATCACCGAGGTCGGCGGCACGGTGGGCGACATCGAGTCGCTGCCGTTCCTGGAGACCGTGCGCCAGGTCCGCCATGAGGTCGGTCGTGACAACGTCTTCGTGGTGCACATCTCACTGTTGCCGTACATCGGCCCGTCCGGCGAGTTGAAGACCAAGCCGACCCAGCACTCGGTCGCCGCCCTGCGCAACATCGGCATCCAGCCCGACGCGATCGTCCTGCGCTGCGACCGCGAGGTGCCGACGGCGATCAAGCGCAAGATCTCGCTGATGTGCGACGTCGACGAGGCCGCGGTCGTGGCGTGCCCCGACGCCCGCTCCATCTACGACATCCCGAAGGTCGTGCACACCGAGGGCCTGGACGCCTACGTCGTCCGCAAGCTGGATCTGCCGTTCCGCGACGTGGACTGGACGACCTGGGACGACCTGCTCGACCGGGTCCACAACCCCGACCACGAGATCACCCTCGCCCTGGTCGGCAAGTACATCGACCTGCCCGACGCCTATCTGTCGGTGACCGAGGCGCTGCGCGCGGGCGGCTTCGCCAACAAGGCCCGGGTGAAGATCAAGTGGGTCACGTCGGACGACTGCAAGACCCCCGCCGGCGCCAGGAAGCAGCTGTCCGACGTGGACGCGATCTGCATCCCCGGCGGATTCGGCGATCGCGGTGTCTCCGGCAAGGTGGGCGCCATCCAGTACGCCCGCGAGAACAGGATCCCGCTGCTCGGACTCTGCCTCGGCCTTCAGTGCATCGTGATCGAGGCGGCGCGCAACCTGGCCGACATCCCCGACGCGAACTCCACCGAGTTCGACTCGGCGACCGCCCACCCGGTCATCTCCACCATGGCCGAACAGCTCGACATCGTGGCGGGCGAGGGCGACATGGGCGGCACGATGCGGTTGGGCATGTACCCGGCCAAGTTGGCCGAGGGCTCGATCGTGCGCGAGGTGTACGACGGCAAGGAGTACGTCGAGGAGCGCCACCGTCACCGCTACGAGGTGAACAACGCCTATCGCGCCGAGCTGGAGAAGAAGGCCGGTGTCGTGTTCTCCGGCACGTCGCCGGACGGCAAGCTCGTGGAGTACGTCGAATACCCGCGCGAAGTGCACCCTTACCTGGTGGCGACGCAGGCGCACCCCGAGCTGCGCTCCCGCCCGACCCGGCCCCACCCGCTGTTCGCGGGCCTGGTGAAGGCGGCCGTGGAGCGGAAGAACGGCAAGTAGCGCGAGAGCTGTACGGTGGCCGGGGTGCGCGTCCTTCGGGAGGCGTGCCCCGGTCGTGTGCAAGGGCGTGGGAGGAACAGGGCGACATGACGATCAAGGACACCCCCGAGGAGTGGGAGGTCAGGGCGAGCGACACCCCGTTCGTCGGCAAAAAGACCTCCGTCCGCACCGACGACGTGGTGATGCCCGACGGTTCGGTCGCCCGCCGCGACTACCAGGTGCACCCCGGTTCGGTGGCCGTCCTCGCCCTGGACGACGAGGACCGCGTGCTGGTCATCCACCAGTACCGGCACCCCGTGCGCCACAAGCTCTGGGAGATCCCGGCCGGGCTTCTCGACGTTCCCGGCGAGAACCCGCTGCACGCCGCCCAGCGCGAGCTGTACGAGGAGGCGCACGTCAAGGCCGAGGACTGGCGGGTGCTGACCGACGTCTACACCACCCCCGGCGGCTGCGACGAGGCCGTGCGCGTCTTCCTCGCCCGTGATCTGTCCGAGGCCGAGGGACAGCGCTTCGAGGTGGAGGACGAGGAGGCCGACATGGAGCTGGCCCGGATCCCGCTCCAGGACCTCGTGCGGGGCGTGCTGGCAGGCGACCTGCACAACAACTGCCTCGTGGTGGGCGTCCTCTCGCTGGTCGCCGCGCGGAACGGCGACGGTCTGGACGCCCTGCGCCCGGCCGAGGCGCCGTGGCCCGCTCGGCCGTTCGAGTCCTGAGAACGCGAGGAACCGGCCCGTTCACGGTCCGGCACCCCCTCCGACAGTGCTGGTCGTACGATCGCCTGATCCGATCGGGGGATGTGCCTGCCCTGCTCGGCCCGGATCGTCGCAGAGCGTGAACTAGGCTCTGGGAACGACCCGCCCCAAGGCCCGGCGGGCCCGTGTGCGCAGTGGGACGGGAGCGTGGCCCGTGGCGGATCAGGCGGTGGACGCAGGCGGCGTCGAGCTGTCGGAGGGCGAGCGGCGTCCCCCCGCCACGGACGGTCAGTTCCTCGGCCGTACACGGGAGTTGAAGGAACTCCTGCTCGACATCGAACGCGCGGGCCTGGACACCCTCTCCGGCCGCAAGGCACCCCGTGCCCGTGTGCTGCTCATCGCCGGCCGCTCCGGTTTCGGGCGCACGGCGCTCGCCGAGGAGCTGGTGCGCCAGGTCGCACACCGTTACCGGGACGGTGTGCTGCGGGCCCGGCTCAGTGAGCCCGACGGCACCCCCGTACCGGCCGAGCGCATCGCCCGCGCGTTGCTGGCGGCCCTCGACCTGCCGGCCCCGGCCGGAGCCGGCGAGGACGACCTGACCCAGGCGCTGCGCGAGGGCCTGGCCGAACGCCGGGTGCTGCTCCTGCTCGACGACGCGGTGACCGCCGAGCAGGTGGACGCCCTGCTGCCGGACGCGCCCGACTGCCTGGTCGTGGCCGTCTCCAAGGGGCCGCTGACCGGGATCGCGGACGTGCGCCCCTGCACCCTCGGCGGACTCGACACCAAGTCCGCGCTGGATCTCCTCACCCGGTTCACCGGATCGGTGCGCATCACCGTCGACCCGCGTGCCGCCGAGGGTCTTGTGGAGGAGTGCGCCGGCCAGCCCGCCGCGCTCGTCCTGGCCGGCGGCTGGCTGGGTGCCCGTCCCAAGGCCGGCGTCGCCGACCTGGCCAAGCAGCTGCGCGCCGAGGGCGACGACGGGCCGGCACCGCACCGGGTCTTCCGGCTCGCGTACGCGGGACTGCCGGGCACCGCCCAGCGGATGCTGCGCCTGCTCCACCTGGCCCCCCTCGGCCTCGTCGATCCGCACACCGCCTCCGCACTGGCCGGCTGCTCGGTGGAGGACGCCCGTGCCGTCCTCGACGACTTCGCGGCCCTCGGGTTCCTGCGGCCCGTGGACGCCGCCCTGTCGCTGTTCGAGATCCCCGGCTGTCTGCACCCCCTGCTCCGCGCCCGCAGCGAGAGCCAGGACCGCCCGGCCGAGTTGCAGCTGGCCCGGGCGCGGATGCTGGAGCGGACCGTACGGCTGCTCCAGTCCTGCCGCGCGATCACCGAGACCGACAGCCCGCAGGCCCGCGAGAAGCTCGCCGGGCTGCCCAAGGCCCTGCGCTTCGCGACCCCCCGCGCGGCCGAGGAATGGCTGCGCGTCCGGCAGCCCGCGCTGCTGGCCGCGGCCCGGCTCGCGGTCGCCGACGGCGAGCTGGACACGCTGGCCCGCCGCCTCATGGCCGCGCTGGTGAGGGCCATGGTCGCGCACTTCGGCACCCGGGCCGCCGCCCCCGAGCTGTACGGCATCCACCGGCTGGTCCTCGATGTCGCCGAGCGCCGGGACCTGCCCCGCGAGCAGTCGGCGGCCCTGCTGAACCTCGCGGACCTGGACGTGCAGACGGGCCGGACAGCGGAGGCGCTGCCCCGCTACCGGGCCGCGCTGGACGCGGCACGACGGGGGAACGACCCGTATGCGACGGCCCGCGCAATGGAATCCGTAGCCGGCGCACACCAGGAGCTCGGGGACTACGACCGGGCGGCCGACTGGTACGGCCGGGCGCTCGCCCACCGGCTCGCCCGGGACGAGCGCGCGGACGCCGCCCGGCTCTACGGGCGCCTCGGCGCCGTCCACACGTACGCGGGCCGCTACGGCGAGGCGCAGCGCCAGTGGCGTGCCGCGGTCGCGGGGCACCGCAGAAGCGGCGATGCGGCCGCCCACGCGCGGGCGTTGAGCGAGCTGGCGAGGGTTCAGGAGTACGCCGGACGGCCCGAGGAGTCGCTGCGTACCTGCCAGGAGGCGGTCGAGTGGGCGCGCCACGCCGAGGACGTACGGCTCCAGGCGGCGCTGCAGCTCAGACTCGCCGACACATTGGAGCACCTCGGCGACCCGGCGGCGGCCCGTCTCCACCGCGGAACGGCCGAACGCCTGCTGGGCGAGGAGGCCCACGATGATGCGACAGAGCCGGAACAGGAAGCTAACGCCTACGAAATCCGCGGTCCATCAGCTGAAGATTGATGTAATGAAAGGCTAGACACAGGGAAGGCCTTCATTAGACTGGCTCTGCCGCACGTTCTCCTGCGGTGTCTCCCGATGTGCCCCTGCACGTCCGGGTGTGCGTTGCAATGCCCCTCATTCTCTGAGCCAAGGACCGTGATCGACGTGAAGGTCGGCATCCCCCGCGAGGTCAAGAACAACGAGTTCCGGGTGGCCATCACCCCCGCCGGCGTGCACGAGCTGGTGCGCAACGGTCATCAGGTCGTCGTCGAGCGGAACGCCGGCGTCGGCTCCTCGATCCCGGACGAGGAGTACATCAGCGCGGGTGCGCAGATCCTGGACACCGCCGACGAGGTCTGGGCCACCGCCGACCTGCTGCTCAAGGTGAAGGAGCCGGTCGCCGAGGAGTACCACCGTCTGCGCAAGGACCAGATCCTCTTCACCTACCTGCACCTGGCCGCCTCCAAGGAGTGCACGGACGCCCTGCTGGAGTCCGGGACCACCGCCATCGCGTACGAGACGGTCGAGCTGCCGAACCGCGCGCTCCCGCTGCTCGCCCCCATGTCCGAGGTCGCCGGCCGACTGGCCCCGCAGGTCGGCGCCTACCACCTGATGGCGGCGAACGGCGGCCGCGGTGTGCTGCCCGGCGGTGTCCCGGGTGTGCCGGCCGGCAAGGCCGTCGTCATCGGCGGTGGCGTGTCCGGCTGGAACGCCGCGCAGATCGCCATCGGCCTGGGCTTCCACGTCACCCTGCTCGACAAGGACATCAACAAGCTCAAGGAGGCGGACAAGATCTTCGGCACGAAGATCCAGACCGTCGTCTCCAACGCCTTCGAACTGGAGAAGGCCTGCCTCGAGGCCGACCTCGTCGTCGGCGCCGTCCTCATCCCGGGTGCCAAGGCTCCGAAGCTGGTCACCAACGAGCTCGTCTCCCGGATGAAGGCGGGAAGTGTCCTTGTCGACATCGCGATCGACCAGGGCGGCTGCTTCGAGGATTCCCGGCCCACCACGCACGCCGAGCCGACCTTCAAGGTCCACGAGTCGGTCTTCTACTGCGTCGCCAACATGCCCGGTGCCGTCCCGAACACCTCCACCTACGCGCTGACGAACGCCACGCTGCCCTACATCGTGGAGCTGGCCAACCGCGGCTGGGTCGAGGCGCTGCGCCGCGACGCCGCGCTGGCCAAGGGCCTCAACACCCATGACGGCCAGGTGGTTTACAAGGAGGTCGCCGAGGCGCACGGGCTGGACCACGTGGACCTGGAGACCCTCCTCGGCTAGTCCCGCCACGTGTTGGCCCGGAGCCGCAGGGCGGCAGGTCAACCCGCCTCGTCAACGCCGAGCGTCCGGCCGGACCTTGCCCGACAAGGTCCGGCCGGATGTGCGTATGGTCACTTTGCGGCACTCGTTCAACTCGCCTCGAACGCAACTCTTTAACCGTTTCGCACACCGGTGAAACCTGGCGAACGGTGCTCGGACACCCTTGACAGCAGGATGTTTCATTGCCGACACATCGGGCCGGGTCCGGCGGATTGTGTTGCTGCGGACCGCCGACACGCCATAGAGTCGCCAACCGTCGGCATGGTGCCACGCTGACCTATCTAGAAGTCCCCTGGTCACCAAGGAGGTAAGACGACTTGTGAATGAGTCGACATTTTCTCCCGGGGGTGGTCAACCAGGAACGCCTGCGCGGGGCACGGTCCCCACGGGGCTCGAGGCTGTCGGCTCCGTCGCTGTCCGTACCTTCGCTGCCCACCAGAGCCAGAGCCCTCGCCTGACTCAGACAGCACATCAGAGCTTGGATGGCCAACACGTGAACGCCATGGCCGGCAACGGAAGTGGCGGGGTCCACAACCACTTCGCCGACTACGACGAACTGCCCGACGGGCACTTCTACGACCCCGACGCGGAATACGAGCCCGATCCCGAATACGCGGCCACGCTCGCGCCCGACGCGGCCCGCCAGCGCCGCGAGCGCATCGGCCCGACGGGGCGCCCGCTGCCGTACTTCCCCATCCCGGGTCCGCTGACCGATCACGGCCCCGCGAAGATCATCGCGATGTGCAACCAGAAGGGCGGCGTCGGCAAGACGACGTCGACCATCAATCTGGGTGCCGCGCTGGCGGAGTACGGCCGCAGGGTGCTGCTCGTCGACTTCGACCCGCAGGGCGCGCTGTCCGTGGGTCTCGGCGTCAACCCCATGGAGCTCGACCTCACCGTCTACAACCTGCTCATGGAGCGGGGCATGTCCGCGGACGAGGTCCTGCTGAAGACCGCGGTCCCGAACATGGATCTGCTGCCGAGCAACATCGACCTGTCGGCGGCCGAGGTCCAGTTGGTGTCGGAGGTCGCGCGCGAGTCGACGCTCCAGCGTGCGCTGAAGCCGCTGATGCCCGACTACGACTACATCGTGATCGACTGTCAGCCCTCGCTCGGCCTGCTCACGGTGAACGCGCTCACCGCCGCGCACAAGGTGATCGTTCCGCTGGAGTGCGAGTTCTTCGCCCTGCGCGGTGTCGCGCTGCTCACCGAGACCATCGAGAAGGTCCAGGAGCGGCTCAACCCCGAGCTGGAGCTGGACGGCATCCTCGCCACGATGTACGACTCCCGGACCGTGCACAGCCGTGAGGTCCTCGCGCGTGTCGTCGAGGCGTTCGACGACCACGTCTACCACACGGTCATCGGCCGGACCGTGCGCTTCCCGGAGACCACGGTCGCCGGTGAGCCGATCACCACGTACGCCTCCAACTCCGTCGGTGCCGCCGCCTATCGCCAGCTCGCCAGGGAGGTGCTCGCCCGGTGTCACGCCGAGTGAGTCTGCCCGGGGCCGACGAACTGTTTCGTACCACCGGGGGAATGGCGCTCCAGGCGTCCACCCCCAGGCGCCCGGCCAACGGCGAGGCCCGGGTGCCGGCTCCCGCGGGCGAGAGCGACCCCGCGGCCGCGACGGAGGACGCGCCGCCGTCGGTGCCCGTGCAGGGCGGCGACGGCGAGGGCGACGAGCACGTCGCGGCGGACGTGGTCGAGACGGAGGCGGGGGAGTCCCGTACGCGCTCCGCCGCCGCGGAACGGCCGGCGCGGCGTCAGGCGGCGTCGCAGGAGGGCCCGGCGGCCTCTCAGCCGCGCAAGCGGGGGCGTGCGGCCGGGCGGCGGCCCAGCGGGCGTGAACGGCACGACGAGAAGATCACCGTGTACGTGTCCGCGGAGGAGCTGATGGACCTCGAGCACGCGCGTCTTGTGCTCCGGGGCGAGCACGGGCTCGCGGTCGACCGCGGGCGGATCGTGCGTGAGGCGGTTGCGGTGGTGCTGGCGGATCTGGAGTCCCGCGGGGACGCCAGTATCCTCGTGCGTCGGCTGCGGGGACGGTAAGCAGGTAGCCTGCGACGGCTATGACCTCGTACGACGGCTCCACTCCCAGCACCGGCCCGGTCGGCCGTCGGCGTGCGCTGGGTCGCGGGCCGGGGGCCGCCCCGGTCGCGCGCGTGGTCGAGGAGGAGCCCGCAGCACTCCATGGAGCCGACGCTCCCGAAGAGGCACCACCTTCAGCGCTTTCCGGGCGGGACACCGCGTTCGAGGAGCCCGCAGCGGCCGGGCACCCCGGGGCCGGGGAGCCGCCGGCCGAGGGTCGCCCGGCCCGCGACGGGTCCGGGCCGGCGGAGGCGGCCGAGGAGAGCGGCCCGTACGACCCGCCCGGTGGGACGGACAGGTCCGAGGAGGCGTCCCCGGGTGCGACCGCCGAGGAACCGGTCGGTGCCGGACCGGGATCGGAGTCGCCCGAGGCGTCCGTGGTCACCGTGACCCCGGAGGAGGAGGCCGGACCCGACCGGGTGTCGTCCGCCGTGTCCACGCCGTCGGCCCTCACGGCCGTGCCGCAGCCCGGTTCCCCGACCGATGCGCCGGACGTCGCCGTCGAGCCCGCGGACGCGCCCGTCGAACCCTCGGACGGTCCTGAGCCCGATGACGGTGTCTTCAAGGTACGGCTGTCGAACTTCGAGGGCCCCTTCGACCTGCTCCTCCAGTTGATCTCGAAGCACAAGCTCGACGTGACCGAGGTCGCGCTGTCCAAGGTGACCGACGAGTTCATGGGGCACATCCGGGCGATGGGGCCGGACTGGAACCTCGACGAGACCACCGAGTTCCTCGTGGTCGCCGCGACCCTGCTCGACCTCAAGGCGGCGCGGCTGCTGCCCGCCGCCGAGGTCGAGGACGAGGCCGACCTCGCGCTGCTGGAAGCTCGCGACCTGCTGTTCGCGCGGCTCCTCCAGTACCGCGCCTACAAGCAGATCGCCGAGATCTTCAACCGGCGGACCGAGGACGAGGCACGGCGCTACCCCCGTACCGTCGGCCTCGAACCCCAGCACGCCGAGCTGCTGCCCGAGGTCGTCATCAGCATCGGGCCCGAGGGTTTCGCCGGACTCGCCGTCAAGGCGATGCAGCCCAAGCCCAAACCCCAGGTCTATGTGGACCACATCCACGCCCCGCTGGTCTCCGTGCAGGAGCAGGCCCAGATCGTGGTCGCCAGGCTGCGGGAACTCGGCGCGGCCAGCTTCCGTGTGCTCGTGGCGGACAGCGAGGACACCCTCACGGTCGTCGCGCGCTTCCTGGCCCTGCTGGAGCTGTACCGGGAGAAGGCCGTGGCGCTGGAGCAGGAGGACGCGCTCGGCGAGCTGCTGGTGCGCTGGACCGGCGGGGAGGGGGACGAGGCACCGGTGGTGACGGACGAGTTCGACCGGCCACCCGAGGATCCCGAAGCCAAGGCCGACGGCACGAAGACGGAACCCGGCAGGAACGGCGCGAAGACGGAGGAGAAGGCGTGAGCGAGGAGACCGTGGAGGTTCCGGCAGGCCTGGCCGCGGTGGCCGGCCTCGACCTCAAGCCCGCGCTGGAGGCCGTCCTGATGGTCGTGGACGAGCCCGCCACCGAGGAGCATCTGGCGAAGATCCTCGAGCGGCCCCGGCGGCACATCGCCGACGCGCTGCGCGAGCTCGCCGACGAGTACACCGTGCAGGGACGCGGTTTCGAGCTGCGGTTCGTCGCGGGCGGCTGGCGCTTCTACAGCCGGGCCGAGTACGCCCCGGCCGTGGAGCGCTTCGTGCTGGACGGTCAGCAGGCCCGGCTCACCCAGGCCGCCCTGGAGACCCTGGCGGTGGTCGCGTACCGTCAGCCGGTCAGCCGCAGCCGTGTCTCGGCGGTCCGCGGAGTCAACTGCGACGGGGTCATGCGCACCCTGCTCCAACGGGGTCTGGTCGAAGAGGCGGGCACGGAACCCGAAACAGGTGCGATCCTGTACAGGACGACGAACTACTTCCTGGAGCGGATGGGCCTGCGCGGCCTGGACGAGCTTCCGGAACTCGCGCCCTTCCTCCCGGAGGCGGAGGCGATCGAGGCCGAGACCCAGGAGGGCGTTCCGTCGTTCGACCCGGACGCTCTTGATGCTCCGGACCCGGACGACGATCACCCGACGAACACGACGACGGAATTTTGATGCGAAGCAGCGGCAGCGGCAGGAACGACGGGCGCGGCAACTACCGCGGTGCCGGCAACAGCAAGGACGAGCGGCAGGGTGCGGGCCGACCTCGAAAGCCCCGACCCGAGGAGCGCCGCTACGACGTGGGCCCCGGCGCCTCCAAGGACGGCCCCAAGTCCGGGCGCGGCACCACCGCGCGCGGCGGTGCCAAGGGCGGCCCCAGGCAGTCGCAGCAGCGTGACGGGGGCCGCACGGCACCCGCCCGCTCGCGCGAGTACGAGACCCGGGCCGAGGAGCGCAACCGCGAGCGGTACGCCGGCAAGAAGGACCTCAAGCTGCCCAAGACCTTCCCGGGCGCCGAGCTGGAGGGCGAGCGGCTGCAGAAGGTGCTCGCGCGTGCCGGGTACGGCTCCCGGCGTGCCTGCGAGGAGCTGATCGAGCAGGCCCGGGTCGAGGTCAACGGCGAGATCGTCACCGAGCAGGGGCTGCGGGTCGACCCGGAGAAGGACGAGATCCGGGTGGACGGGCTGACCGTGGCCACGCAGTCGTACCAGTTCTTCTCGCTGAACAAGCCGGCCGGTGTCGTCTCCACCATGGAGGACCCGGAGGGGCGCCAGTGCCTCGGGGACTACGTCACCAACCGTGAGACCCGGCTCTTCCACGTCGGCCGGCTCGACACCGAGACCGAGGGCGTCATCCTGCTCACCAACCACGGCGAGCTGGCCCACCGGCTGACCCATCCCAGGTACGGCGTGAAGAAGACCTATCTCGCGCACATCGTGGGCCCCATCCCGCGCGACCTGGGTAAGAAGCTCAAGGACGGCATCCAGCTCGAGGACGGGTACGCGCGTGCGGACCACTTCCGGGTGGTGGAGCAGACCGGCAAGAACTACCTCGTCGAGGTGACCCTGCACGAGGGCCGCAAGCACATCGTGCGCCGCATGCTCGCGGAGGCCGGGTTCCCGGTCGACAAGCTGGTGCGGACGGCCTTCGGCCCGATCACTCTCGGCGACCAGAAGTCGGGCTGGCTGCGCCGGCTGTCGAACACCGAGGTCGGGATGCTGATGAAGGAAGTCGACCTCTAGGCCCCGGGCTCTCGAAGCGGCCGGTTCCCGTGTGACGGGAACCGGCCTTCTTCTTGTGCGCGGGCCCTGTCCGCCATTAGAGTCATGTCGACCATAAAGGGGGTGGGGGTCATGGGGACCGTGCCGGGCTACGACAAGTACGCCCATGAGCCCTTCGGTGTCACCGCCGACCTGGCCGTCCTGACCGTCCGGGCGGGCCGGCTCCACGTTCTGCTCGTCGAACGCGGACAGCAGCCCTACGCGGGCCGCTGGGCGCTCCCCGGCGGCTTCGTGCGGCCGGAGGAGTCCGCGGAGGAGGCCGCCCGGCGGGAGCTCGCCGAGGAGACCGGCCTCGCGGACGTCTCCGGGCTCCACCTCGAGCAGCTGCGCACCTACAGCGACCCCGGCCGCGATCCCCGGATGCGGGTCGTCTCCGTCGCCTTCGCCGCCCTGCTGCCCGACGCTCCCGAGCCGCACGGCGGCGGCGACGCGGCACAGGCACGCTGGCTGCCCTACGAAGCGGCCGGGCCGCTCGCCTTCGACCACGACCGGATCCTCGCCGACGCCCACGAACGGGTCGGCGCCAAGCTGGAGTACTCCTGCCTCGCCACGGCCTTCTGCCCGCCCGAGTTCACCCTCGGGGAGCTGCAGCAGGTCTACGAGACCGTGTGGGGCACCGCGCTCGACCGCCCCAACTTCCGGCGCAAGGTCCTCGCCACCCCGGGCTTCGTCGAACCGGTCCCGGGCGCCGTCCGGCTCACCGGTGGCCGCGGCAAGCCCGCCGCGCTCTACCGCGCGGGCACCGCCACCGCCCTGCACCCGCCCCTGCTCCGCCCCGCCACGGAAGGACGGCCCTCATGACCGCCACCGCCCTCGCCAAGCACGCCGCCACCGGATCACTGATCGGACTCGCCCTCGGCGACGCGCTCGGTTTTCCGACCGAGTTCAACGACGTGCCCTCCATCCTCGCCAAGTGCGGGCCGTGGCGCGAGATGGAGCTGCCGAAGCCGGCGATCGTCACCGACGACACCCAGATGACGCTGGCGCTCGGACGCGGGCTTCGGACGACCATGGACCGCGGGGTCCTGGCGCCGAAGCGCATGGAGCGGCCGGTGCGCGAGGAGTTCGTCGACTGGTACCACTCCCCGGAGAACAACCGGGCACCAGGACGGACCTGCCTCGTCGCCTGCAACCTGCTGAACGACGAGAGCCGGCCCTGGCAGGAGGCGAGCCAGATCGACTCCAAGGGCTGCGGGGCCAACATGCGGGTGGCGCCCGTCGGACTCGCACCGGGGCTCAGCGACGAACAGCGCGCCGGGGCCGCTCAGTTGCAGGCGGCGCTCACCCACGGCCACCCCACGGCGCTCGCCGCCTCCGACCTCACCGCCCACGCGATACGGCTGCTCGTCCAGGGCGCCGAGCCGGCCGGACTGGTCGGGCAGCTGCGCTCGTACGCGTACGAGAACCGCAGCCGGTACCACGAGTCGTGGCTCGGCGATCTGTGGACCCGCGCCCAGGACCCCACCGCGGAGCACTTCATCGCCCGCGGCTGGGACGAGTGCCTGGAGATCCTCGAACGCCTCCAGGCAGCCGTGGCGACCGTGTCGCCCGAGACGGACCCCTGTCTCGCGACCGGCGAGGGGTGGATCGCGGAGGAGGCCCTCGCCACCGGTCTGCTGTGCTTCCTGCTGTTCCCCGACCAGCCGGTCACCGCACTGCGCCGGGCCGCCTGCACCTCCGGCGACTCCGACTCGATCGCATGCCTTGCGGGGGCCTTCGCAGGCGCCCACCTCGGCTCCGAGGCCTGGCCGCGGGAGTGGGCGGACCGCATCGAGTACGGGGGCGAACTGCAGGCGCTCGGGGCCCTCTGGGACATGTGAGCGGGCGGCCCGGTCCATCACCGCGGGCGCTCGCACGGCGGCGCGGCGCGTCTCGCCGGACGGGCGCCGCGCCGGAGTGCGTCCCGGGCTGACTACGCTGGTGTGACCAGAGGTTTCCGTACATCAGCGAGGAGCATCACCGTGGCGGTACGAGCGGTCCGGGGCGCCGTCCAACTCGAAAGGGACGAGGCCGGGCACATGAGTGAGCAGGTCGGCGCCCTGCTCACCGCCGTCCTGGAGCGGAACGGCCTCACCGCCGACGCGCTGATCAGCATCTGGTTCACCGCCACCCCCGATCTGCACAGCGACTTCCCGGCGGCCGCGGCCCGCAAGCTCGGCATCGTCGACGTCCCGTTGATCTGCGCCCAGGAGCTGGACGTCGAGGGCGCGATGCCCCGCGTCGTCCGCATCCTCGCCCACATCGAGTCCGACATGCCGCGCGCCGACATCGTGCACGTCTACCTCGGTGCCGCCGCCGCCCTGCGCAAGGACATCGCCCAGTGAGATCCGCACTCGTCATCGGCACGGGGCTCATCGGCACCTCGGCGGCCCTGGCGCTGGCCGCCCGCGGCGTCACCGTGCACCTGCGCGACCACGACCCCGAGCAGGCCCGCACGGCGGCCGTCCTCGGCGCCGGCACCGACGAGGAGCCCGAGGGCCCCGTCGACCTGGTGATCGTCGCGGTCCCGCCCGCGCACGTCGCCGCTGGGCTCGCCGACGCCATGCGGCGCGGCCTCGGGCGCGGCTACCTCGACGTGGCCAGCGTCAAGGGCGGCCCGCGCCGCGAACTGGAGGCGCTCGGCCTCGACCCGGCCCACCTGTCGAGGTACATCGGCACGCATCCCATGTCCGGGCGTGAGAAGTCCGGACCGCTGGCGGCCACCGGGGACCTCTTCGAGGGCCGCCCCTGGGTGCTCACCCCGACCCGGGACACCGACACCGAGGTGCTGAACCTCGCCCTGGAACTGGTCTCGCACTGTCGTGCCGTGCCCGTCGTGATGGACGCCGACGGTCACGACCGGGCGGTCGCCCTCGTCTCGCACATGCCGCATCTGGTCTCCAACCTGGTCGCCGCCCGCCTCGAGCACGCCGAGGAGGCGGCCGTACGGCTGTGTGGGCAGGGCATCCGGGACGTGACCCGGATCGCCGCCTCCGACCCCGGGATGTGGATCGACATCCTGTCCGCGAACCCCGGCCCGGTCGCCGACCTGCTCTCCGAGGTCGCCACCGACCTCGACGAGACGGTACGGGCCCTGCGCGCTCTGCAGTCGTCCGACGAGGCCAAGCGGCGGGAGGGCGTCGACGGGATCCAGGACGTGCTGCGCCGGGGCAACGCGGGCCAGGTCCGGGTGCCCGGCAAGCACGGCAGCGCGCCGCGGGCCTACGAGACCGTCGCCGTCCTGATCAGCGACCAGCCGGGCCAGCTGGCCCGTATCTTCGCGGACGCGGGCATGGCGGGCGTCAACATCGAGGACGTCCGTATCGAGCACGCGACGGGACAGCAGGCGGGTCTGGTCCAGCTGATGGTGGAGCAGAAGGCGGCCCCGGTCCTGAGCGCGGCGCTGCGGGAGCGGGGCTGGACGATCCGCCAGTAGGGCGACGGGCAGGCCAGTCATACCGGGTCCGGGGAGCCAGTAACCTTGTGCGGGGCGCCTGTGCGTCCCGCCCGTACCCACCACCCCGCACCAGGAAGGTGTCCTCACCGTGGAAAACGGCGCCGCCCGGACCGCCCCGGCAGTGATTGTCGCCATCGACGGCCCCTCCGGCACGGGCAAGTCGAGCACCTCGAAGGCCGTGGCCGCGCACCTCGGGCTGAGCTACCTGGACACCGGCGCCCAGTACCGGGCGATCACGTGGTGGATGGTCAACAACAACATCGACATAACGGACCCGTCGGCGATCGCGGCGGTGGCGGGAAAGCCGGAGATCGTCTCCGGTACGGACCCGTCGGCGCCCACCATCACGGTGGACGGCGTGGACGTGTCAGGGCCGATCCGCGGCCAGGAGGTCACCTCCCGGGTCAGCGCGGTCAGCGCGGTGCCCGAGGTGCGGGCGCGGATCACCGAGCTGCAGCGTTCCCTCGCCGAGTCGGCGCGGACGGGCATCGTCGTGGAGGGCCGCGACATCGGGACCACCGTGCTGCCCGACGCCGACCTGAAGGTCTTCCTCACCGCCTCCGCGGAGGCGCGTGCCGCCCGTCGCAGCGGTGAGCTCAAGGGCGCCGACGTCCATGCCACCCGCGCGGCGCTGATCCAGCGGGACGCGGCCGACTCAAGCCGCAAGACGTCCCCCCTCGCCAAGGCGGACGACGCGGTCGAGGTGGACACCACCGACCTCACGCTCCAGCAGGTCATCGAATGCGTCGTCACCCTCGTCGAGGAGAAGCGGGCGGCGAAGTGAGCGAGGCTCCCTCCGAGCGGGGCGCCGAAGCCGGACGGCGTCTGGGCGTCGGCGTGATCCACGGGCTGTTCAGGCCGCGCGTCCTGGGCGGCTGGAAGGTCCCGGCGACGGGTCCGGCGATCCTCGCGGTCAACCACTCCCACAACGTCGACGGGCCGGTGGTCATGGGCGTGTCGCCCCGCGCCACGCACTTCCTGATCAAGAAGGAGGCGTTCATCGGCCCGCTGGGCGCCTTCCTGACGGGGATCGGCCAGCTGAAGGTGGACCGCACGACCACCGACCGCTCGGCGATCACCAATGCGCTGGGCGTGCTCGAGAACGGGGGAGTGCTGGGCATCTTCCCCGAGGGCACCCGGGGCGAGGGCGACTTCGCCTCGCTGCGTGCCGGGCTCGCCTACTTCGCGGTCCGCAGCGGGGCTCCGATCGTGCCGGTCGCGGTGCTGGGAAGCGCCGAGCGGCGCGGACGGTTGGTAAAGGCGCTGCCTCCGCTGCGCAGCCGCATCGACATCGTCTTCGGCGACCCGTTCGAGGCGGGCGACGGCAGCGGGCGGCGCACGCGCAGGGCGCTGGACGAGGCGACCACGCATATCCAGAAGCAGCTCACCGAGCACCTGGAATCCGCCAGGCGCCTCACCGGGCGCTAGGCGACACTTGAGTAGTGGATCACCGCGGGTGCGGTGCTCCACCGATCACCACGATGAACGAGGTACGGACTTCATGAACGACCAGATCCAGCCCGACGGCTCGGCCGAGCACGAGTACGAGCACGGGGCGCTCGGCGACGCCGAGTACGCGGAGTTCATGGAGCTTGCCGCGGAAGAGGGCTTCGACGTCGAGGACGTCGAGGGCGCGATCGAGGAGGCGGGCCACGGTCCGCTGCCCGTGCTCGCCGTCGTCGGCCGTCCCAACGTCGGCAAGTCGACTCTGGTGAACCGGATCATCGGCCGCCGTGAGGCAGTCGTCGAGGACAAGCCCGGCGTCACCCGCGACCGTGTCACCTACGAGGCCGAGTGGTCGGGCCGCCGCTTCAAGGTCGTCGACACCGGCGGCTGGGAGCAGGACGTCCTCGGTATCGACGCCTCGGTGGCCGCGCAGGCCGAGTACGCGATCGAGGCGGCCGACGCGGTCGTGTTCGTCGTGGACGCCAAGGTCGGCGCCACCGACACGGACGAGGCGGTCGTCCGGCTGCTGCGCAAGGCCGGCAAGCCCGTGGTGCTCGCCGCCAACAAGGTCGACGGCCAGAGCGGCGAGGCCGACGCCGCCTATCTGTGGAACCTCGGCCTCGGCGAGCCCCACCCGGTCTCGGCCCTGCACGGCCGCGGCACCGGCGACATGCTGGACGCGGTCCTCGAGGCGCTGCCCGAGGCGCCCGCCCAGACCTTCGGCACCGCCATCGGCGGACCTCGCCGCATCGCCCTCATCGGCCGCCCGAACGTCGGCAAGTCCTCGCTGCTGAACAAGGTCGCGGGCGAGGAGCGCGTCGTCGTCAACGAACTCGCCGGCACCACCCGCGACCCGGTCGACGAACTGATCCAGCTGGGCGGCAAGACCTGGAAGTTCGTCGACACGGCGGGCATCCGCAAGCGGGTGCACCTCCAGCAGGGCGCGGACTACTACGCCTCGCTGCGCACCGCGGCCGCCGTCGAGAAGGCCGAGGTCGCCGTCGTGCTGATCGACGCCACCGAGAGCATCTCGATCCAGGACCAGCGCATCGTCACCATGGCGGTGGAGGCGGGCCGTGCGCTCGTCCTCGCGTACAACAAGTGGGACACGCTCGACGAGGAGCGCCGCTTCTACCTCGAGCGGGAGATCGAGACCGAGCTCGGACAGGTCGCCTGGGCACCGCGGGTGAACGTCTCCGCGCGCACCGGACGGCACATGGAGAAGCTGGTCCCGGCGATCGAGACCGCGCTCGAGGGGTGGGAGACCCGGGTGCCGACGGGCCGTCTCAACGCCTTCCTCGGCGAGCTGGTCTCCGCGCACCCGCACCCCGTCCGCGGTGGCAAGCAGCCGCGCATCCTCTTCGGCACCCAGGCGGGCACCAAGCCGCCCCGGTTCGTGCTCTTCGCCTCCGGCTTCATCGAGGCGGGCTACCGCAGGTTCATCGAGCGGCGGCTGCGTGAGGAGTTCGGCTTCGAGGGCGCGCCGATCCATCTCTCCGTGCGCGTGCGGGAGAAGCGCGGCAAGAAGAAGTGAGCCGGGAGACACCGGAACACGGGTGAGGGGCGGCCCCCGCGGGAGCCGCCCCTCACCCGTTGTGTCAGGCTCACAGCCCCCTGCGCGGTGCGGGCGGCAGCGCCGGGACGTGGTGCATCCCCCTGGCGTGCCGGGCCACCTGCTGCCAGACGTCGCTCGCCATGGGCGAGTGGCCGTGGTGGGCGGCCAGATGACCGGTGGCGTGCTGAGGAGCGCCGTGGTGTGAGGCATACGTCCCGGTGTCGTACGAGACTGCGCTCACCGGGGAGTTGGCGAAGGCGGTGAAGGCCATGTCCTCCTCGCCGGTGCGGTCGCCCGGGAAGGCCCGGAAGGACCTGACGTACTCGTCGTAGAGCGCGTCGTAGATCGGCGTGGCCGATGAGCCGGAGGGGTCCTGGCCGGCTCGCCCGGCGGGGGCCGGCTGGTAGGACCGGCGGCGGGGGACGTCATATGCGTGCACGTAGGTGCCAACGACCCCGTCGCCCAAGGGATGCGGTCGATTAGTCCGCTTCACGCGCTCTTGTGCCAGGCCCGGGACGCGGTGCGTCCGGGCATGGAGAACCGCGCGTCCGGCCGGCAGGCCGCCCGCGTCCGGAGTACGGCCCGCCGGGCCACGACGGGGGCGCGGGTGGCCGCGGCCGCAGGCGGCCCACCCGCACACCGGTCAGAGGCTCAGGTCCCCGCCAGCGGCAGCGCAGCGGCGACGAGCTTGCCGTTGGCCGCGGCCTTGTCCAGCGCGTCCCGCAGCAGATCCTCCCGCGGCTGCCGGCCGATCGAGCCGACCGGTGCCGCGAACATCAGCACCTGCTGGTGCTTGTTGGCGGCGGCCCGCCAGCCCTCCGTGACCTGGAGCGGCTGGTGCGCCTGCCACCAGGCGACCTGACCGGCCCCGTTCGCACCGGGCTGGAGCACGGCGTGCAGCTGGCCCATGGCGAGCAGCACGGACCAGCCGTGCAGTACGGGCGGCACGGACTCGATGACGGTCAGCGGCATGAAGCCCTGCTCGATGAGCAGGGGCAGGAAGTCGTCGCCGACACCCATCGAGCCCGGGCGCACGATGGGCGCGGTCGGCTCCACGACGAGCGCCGGATGCAGCTCCCCGGCGATCAGGACGAGCCCGCTGGTGACGCCCAGCACGGCCTGCTGGGGGGCGGCCGTGCCGAACCCCTCCTCGGCGGTGATGGAGCGCACGGCGCCCTGCAACTGCTCCTCGGTGACCTGGACGACCTGGGAGGGCAGGCAGGTGGCATGGGCGAAGGCGAGGACGGCGGTCTCGTCGCCGATGAACAGGACGGTGCTGGTGCGCTCCTGTTCGGAGTCGCCCGGAGTGCGGCATGAGGTGCAGTCGTAACTGCCCGGGGCGTTGTCTCCGACGAGCAGCCGGTCGGCTTCTTCGTCGCCGATCTCGGCGCGTACGGCGTCGCTGACGTCGAGCATGCGCGGCACGGGTGGCTCCCTCGGGATGTCGTACGTGGCGTGCCGGGTGGCTCCCGGCCCATGAGTCCGGGGGTCCCCGGGCTCATGAAGATGACAACGGGCGATCTGTGGCCGGAGTCACGCCCGGGAGCGAACGGAATCGAACCATCCGATGCGCTGGGTGAACATGCCCGCGGAATCCGTCACTCCATGTCAACTGTCCCGATGTGTAAGGAAGTTGGTTCCGTGAAGTGGCTCACAGATCGCAGGAGCGCATGGTCGACAAATCCGGAAATCAGCGAATGAAGTGGGTGGCTGAAAATCGCCGATACCCGGGGTAACGTCGAACTGGCCTGGAATGACTAGGAGTTGGTTGAAATCGGGCGACGGATCTCCATACATTCCTCCGCCGTGTGCATCGAGCACCCGCCCGGGACGCCCACCGGCCGCGCCGCGCAGTCGGCGCGCAGCATCACCTCCGGTGGGCGGGGCGGCACGTGACGACCGCGTTCCATGCGCGGACGGCACGTCCCGCCCTGGGGGACCCCGGGTCCGTGGAGAGGGAATTACATGTCCGAATGTGCCGATAACGCCCGTAAGACCCGCACGACCCGTACGACGGTGGTCCTCGCCGGAGCGGCGCTGCTCGCCCCGCTGGGACTGCTGGCCACGACCGGTGAGGCAGCCGCGGCCGACGGTGGGGTGTGGGACCGCATCGCCCAGTGCGAGAGCGGCGGGAACTGGCACATCAACACCGGCAACGGCTACTACGGGGGACTGCAGTTCTCCGCCGGTACCTGGCGCGCGTACGGCGGCTCCGCCTACGCGTCGACCGCGGACCGGGCCTCGAGGGAGGCTCAGATAGCCGTGGCCACCAAGGTGCAGCACGCGCAGGGATGGGGCGCATGGCCCGTCTGCTCGGCGCGTGCCGGAGCCTCCGGAAGTGCGCCCGGCACCGCGGGCCACCAGACGGCAGCCAAGCCGTCGAAGGGTTCCACCACCAGGTCCGCTCCGTCGAAGCAGCCGGCGAAGGCGCCGGAGCGTTCGACGGGACACACGGGGCGCGGGTCGTCCCGCGGTGACTACACCGTCCGCAGCGGTGACACCCTGAGCGGTATCGCCGAGCGGCACGGGACCACCTGGCAGCGGCTCTACGCGCGCAACAAGGCGGTCATCGGCGGTGACCCGGATGTGATCGTGCCCGGGCAGCGGCTCGAGCTCTGATCCTGTCGGCCCGGTGGGCCCCGGCGTCCTGTGGTGACGCCGGGGCCCGCCGGGGTCCTCGTCCCGCCTCCCTCTCCGGAGCGGCCTGTGCGCGCCCCACGACCCCTTTTCCGGCCGCCGAACACCATCGCCCCGGCCCAGCGCACATGCGGGCGGGGCCACAGGACCTCGGGAGCATGCGACGCCGGCCGGCGGCCGCACCCCGACGACGCGCAGGAGCCGCCCCGCCGTGGCAGTCTGGGAGGACGCGAAGGGCCGAGCCGGCCGGGGCGGACAACAGCGCCCCGCCTCGGCGCACCGCAGCCGGCGTGCGCACCCCTGATGCGTTCCACAGCCGAAAGGTTCCCGCCATCGGCTACCGATGGGGCAACCGTTGCGGCACAACATGGCCAGGCCGCCCAACCGTTCCCCGCACTCCCGGGTCTCACAGAGCGACAGGGGACGGACGAGGAATCCAGGGACGCATGCACATCTCCTTCCTGATACACAACGCGTACGGGATCGGGGGTACGAACCGGACGACGTACAACCTTGCGACCGCACTGGCCGACCAGCACGACGTGGAGATCGTCTCCGTCTTCCGCCACCGCGACGCGCCCGTCTTCGCACCGGACCCGCGCATCCGGCTGCGGTCCCTGGTCGACCTGCGCGCCGACGGCCCCGACCGCGGTCACGGGGAACTGGCGAGGCCCGCGCGGATCTTTCCGCGTGCGGAGGGCCGCTACCAGCAGTACAGCCTCCTCACCGACCGCCGCATCGGTGAGCACCTCGCGTCCACCGAGGCCGACGTGGTCGTCGCCACCCGCCCCGGCCTGAACGTGCACCTGGCCCGCCAGATCCGGCGCGGCCCGCTCCGCGTCGGCCAGGAGCACCTCACCCTCGAGAGCCACTCCAAGGCGCTGCGCCTGGTTCTGCGCGGCGCCTACCCGGATCTCGACGCCTTCACCACGACCACCGAGGCCGACGCCGGCGCGTACCGTGCCCGGATGCGGCTGCCCGGCGTCCGGGTCGAGGCCCTGCCCAATCCGGTGCCCGCGCCGGCCCTCGCGCCCGCCGACGGCTCGGCCCGATGGGTGGTGGCGGCCGGGCGACTCGCCCCCGTCAAACGGTACGACCTGCTGGTCACCGCCTTCGACCGGGTCCGCACCGAACGGCCCGACTGGCGGCTGCGCATCTACGGCGGCGGGGAGCAGGGGGACGAACTGCGCACCCTCGTCGACCGTCTCGGCCTGTACAACCACGTCTATCTCATGGGTCCCGCACACCCCATCGAGCCCGAGTGGGTCAAGGGTTCCATCGCCGCCGTCACCTCACGCACGGAGTCGTTCGGCATGACCATCGTCGAGGCCATGCGCTGCGGACTGCCCGTGGTCTCCACCGACTGCCCGCACGGGCCGCGCGAGATCATCCGCGACGGCGTCGACGGACGCCTCGTCGAGCCGGGCAGCGCCGACTCCGTCGCCAGGGGGCTGCTCGAGCTGATCGACGACGGCGCGCTGCGCCGGCGGATGGCGGCCGCGGCCCTGCGGAACGCCGCGCGGTTCGACCCGTCCCGGATCGCCGAGCGCTACGAGTCGCTGTTCCTGTCCACCGCGCCGCGCGGTATCCGCAGACGTGCCACTCTGCACCGCGCACGGGTGACGCTGCTCGGTGGCGCCCAGGCCGCTTTGGACGCCGGGCGCGGCGCTCTGAGGAAGGGGCGCCCCGCATGATGACCGAGGCCCCCGGGGCCGGCCGTGAGCGCATCGCGGCGCCCCTGCGCGCGGACTGCGTCGCCGACAGCGCGGGCGGGCTGACCTTCGACATCGGGGGCACCGACGACCCGGGCCCCGCCCATCTGCTGCTGCGCCGCCGCGACGGCGACGAGATCGCGCTGCCGCTGACCCCCGCCGAGGGCGGCCGGTTGCGCGCGGCCCTGCCCAGCAGTGTCGACCTGCCCGAGGGCCGCTGGGACGCCTATGCGCAGTTCGCCGAGGGCACCCCCCGGCACCTGACGCCCGGCTGCAACGACCTGCGCTCCCTCGTGGACCGCGCCCCCGGCGAGACGGCACCGAGAATCGCCGTCCGCATCCCGTACCCGACCCGGCAGGGCACCCTCGCCGTCCGCAGCTGGCTGCGTGCCCCGCACGCCGAGGCGGGCGAGCTCCGCATCGGTGAGGGCGAGTTGAGGGTCCGGGGCCGGATGTACGGCACGGGCCTCGCCGAGGACGCCTACGCCGAGGTCCGTGAGCGGGGCGGGCCCCGGTCCGTGCTGCGCGCCGACGTGAGCGGGAGCGCGGCGGACTTCGGCTTCACCGTTCCGTACGCGCCGCTCGCGCCCGGCATCTGGGATCTGTGGCTGCGCCCGGCCGGCGAGCAGGGGCCGCGGGTGCGCCTCGCGCGGCTGCTCGACGACGTCGCGGACAAGAAGCCGGTCTTCCGCTATCCACGGGCCGCGGTGCGGGCGGAACACGGCGCGGTGGAGGCCTGGCCGTACTACACGGTGGACAACGATCTGTCGGTGACCGTCAGCGCCACGGACCGGCCGGCCTGAAACGCCCTTGCGGACAACAGCTGTCCGCAACGGCTGACAGACTCGGGGACATGCTGGAGACCTCGGCACGACTGCTGCGCCTGCTGTCCCTGCTCCAGGCCCACCGCGAATGGTCCGGAGCCGACCTCGCCGAACGCCTCGGAGTCAGCCCGCGCACCGTGCGCCGGGACGTCGACCGGCTGCGGGAACTCGGCTACCCGGTCAACGCCAGCCCGGGTACCGGCGGCGGATACCAGCTCGGTGCGGGGGCCGAACTGCCGCCGCTGCTGCTCGACGACGACGAGGCGGTCGCCGTCGCGGTCGGCCTGCGCACCGCCGCCGGGCAGGGCATCGAGGGGATCGGCGAGACCTCCGTCCGGGCCCTAGCCAAGCTCGAACAGGTCCTGCCGGGCCGGCTGAGGCGCCGGGTGGGCGCCCTGAACGCCTTCACCGTGCCGATGCTGCATCCCCGGTCCTCACCCGTCGACCCGGCCGTTCTGACCGAACTCGCCCACCTGTGCCGGGACACGGAGCGGCTGCGCTTCGAGTACCGCGATCACGAGGGAGCCTCGACCCGCCGGACGGTCGAGCCGCATCGTCTGGTGTGCACCGAGCGCCGCTGGTACCTGGTCGCCTGGGACGTCGACCGCGACGACTGGCGGACGTTCCGTGCCGACCGCATCACCCTGAAGCCGCCGCACGGACCGCGTTTCACCCCGCGCACGCCTCCGGCCGAGGACCTGGCCGCGTATGTGTCGAAGGGCGTCTCCATCGGCGCCTACGCCGCGCAGGCCGCCGTACGGCTGCTGGTGCCCCTTCACGAGGCGGCCGGGCGGATCTCGCCGTCCGCGGGGATCCTGGAGGCGGAGACCGACGGTAGTTGCCTGCTGCTCACCGGGGCTCCCGACCTCGACGTGATGGTGGTTCATGTACTGATGACCGGTTTCGAGTTCGAGGTGCTGGAGCCCGCCGAACTGACCGGGAAGATCACGGCGGCGCGGGAACGGTTGACCCGGGCGCTGGAACGGGGCTCGCGCCGGGACGCCGCGCCGGAGCGAGCCCGGCACGCGTAGGGGGATTCTGTGCTGGATCCGTGTATTTCTTATGCACGGACGGTTGGCGCGGTCGTCTTGAAATCGGAATGAAAAGAGCCGGGAGACCGGAGCGTGTGCCGTGCTATCGGTGGAATATTCGAAACCGTTCGGGCGACGGACGAACAGACTCCGAATTGCGTTCGAAGGGGTGTCCGGTGAGTGCGGAACCCCCCGTACGTGTGACGGTGTTGGGGCCGAAACGCTTGTCGTGATTCTGTGACAGAAGCGTGACCGGAGAGGGATACGCGACATGAGTGGCGGCTGTGGACTTCCACGCCGCGGGACCGCGGCCTAACGTGGCGGCATGGCACCCATTCCCACGCATGGAGCCGAACCCGACGACTCCACCGAGTCGTATGTCGGCCTGGAGGCCGACCGGGCGGAGCGGCTCGCCCGTGAGCGCGGCTGGAGCACGGTCCGCTCCCTTCCGCCGGGCACGATCATCACCATGGAGTACCGGTTCGGGCGGCTGAACTTCGAGGTCGAGGACGGCAGGGTCAGGCGCTGCTGGAAGGGCTGACCGCTCGGGACGTCGATGGCGAAGGCCCCGGCTCGTGCGAGCCGGGGCCTTCGCCGTGCGGGGAGGTCGTGCGTACCGGCCCCGCGGCGTCGCCGGCGCTCAGCCCCCTGCCAGGGGCCGTGCGGGGGTGGTGCCCCGGGAGACCCGGTCCGGATGCTGCGGGCGGCGGCTGCCCACCGGGGTGACCGGCGTGCGCTCCCCCCTGCTCGTGTACGGACCGGGGGCCAGGTAGACCGGCGCCCGGGTCGACCGGGTGACGCCCACCGGCTCCAGGACCTCGGCCTTCGGCTCCGTGGAGTTGCGCGGGGTGAGGACGAGGCTGCCCGCACCGACCGGGGCCGGCGTGGGCACCGGGAGGGCGCTGCTGCTGCGCCTGCGGTCGCGCAGGTCGAGGATGGCCGACTCGGCACGGGCGATCAGCGGCTCGAACCAGGGCAGCGCCAGCAGGATCAGCAGGCCGGCGGCCCAGCCGAGGAGCACGTCGCTCAGCCAGTGCGTACCGAGGTAGACCGTGGTCAGGCCCACGCCGAGGGAGGTCACCGCGGAGATTGCGGAAAGCCAGCGTCTCGCCCGGGGAGTCGAGGCCAGATAGGCCAGGATTCCCCAGGTCACCACGGCGTTCGCGGTGTGTCCCGAAGGAAATATATCGCCGCCGTGCCACATCTCGTTCGATCCGATGACGGTCGCGTAGTGCGGTCCGAGTCGGCCCATCCCGTACTTGGCCGCGCCGACCGTGATGTTGAGCAGAAGCAGCGCGGCCCCCAGCGTGAGCAGGGGGCGGAGGGTGTGCTGGCGCCAGGAGCGCCACCCCAGCCAGGCCGCGACCATCACGGCGGTGGGGCCGCGCTGACCCAGCACCACGTAGTAGTCGAGGAAGGCGTGGATCTGCGGCCACTGCTGGTACGGCCGGAAGAACATGACCTGCCAGTCGAGGCGGACCAGCCACGAGGAAACGACCACGGCCCACACGATCGCCGTGTAGAAGGCGAGAGTTGCCGACAAGAGAACCACCCGGTGGCGGCTCATCCTGGGCACGTCAATGTGGGTCGGTCGTTCCGGCTCACGGTCCAACCGGGCGAAGACCCGGTCCAGACGGCTCAGCTTTCGTTCGGTACGCACTCAATCGACGTTACAGCGAGTGAGGTGCGTACCCCCGCGAATCACCGGGTTTGTGATGACGATGTGATGTGGGATTCCTCTCAACAGCGGGTTTATTTCTGTGGATTCCGTAATCGGGATCCCCCTCGGCCTTCAATTCCTTTGATCGACAAGGGTCCCCGTTTTATGGCCCTTATCTATTCGTTCACCGAATGCTGGTGTGGAATTGGCCGGACGCTCACCGCCCGTCGCCGCATGATCATGGTGGACCGGAGCCGTTCAGCCAGAACGCTCCGTAGACGGCCGATGCCGCTGCGACGCCGCCGAGCACCGCGGCCGACCTGGACGGACGCACCCGGGCGAGGGCGCGGGCCAGGGGCAGCAACAGGGGGAAGGCAGGGAGCAGGAGACGCGGTTTGGAGCCGAAGTAGCTCGACGCGCACAGGGCGAGTGCGGTGACGATCCCGGTGTACACGAGCAGCGGCAGCGGCTGGCGCTGCCGCACGCACACCACGAACAGCCAGACGATCAGTGCCACCCCGATGATCAGTCCCGCTCCGGCCAGTGCCGAGGGGAAGGCGGTGAACTTGCCCGCGACGAAACGGGCGAACGCGTAGCCGCCGTCGAAGCCGTTGCGCCAGCCCGCCTGCACATCGAGATAGCCGAGGGGGCCCTTGCCGGTGCGACGGCCGACCCACAGGACGTAGCCGGCGGCGCCGAGGGGGGCGAGGCCCATGCCCAGCGCCCGGCGCAGGACCGGTACTTCGCGAGCCGGCAGCGTACGCGGGTCGCGTAGGTACGAGGTGATCGCGGCCGCCCAGACCGCGGCGACCACGGCAGCCCCCACCGGACGGGTCAGCCCCGCCAGCGACGCGAGCACCCCCGCCGTCACCCAGCGGCCCCTGAGGACCGCGTACAGCGACCAGGCCGCGAGCGCCGTGAAGAGGGACTCGCTGTAGGCCATCGACTGCACGATCCCGACCGGCAGCACTGCCCACAGCAGGACGGCGCAGAAGCCGGCCCGGCTGCCGTACACATGGTCGGCGACGGCGAAGATCCCCCAGGCCGCCGCGATCGAGGCGAGCGTCGAGACGAGCAGACCGGCGTCGGCGGAGGACAGCGGGGACAGCGCCCCGCCGAGCCGCTCCAGCCAGGGCAGCAGCGGGAAGAACGCGAGATCGGAGTGCACGTCGCCGTTGGGCAGGCGGACCTCGTAGCCGTAGCCCAGCTCGGCGACCCGGGTGTACCAGAGCGAGTCCCAGCGGGCGGTCAGCAGGGTGTGCGGACTGCTGCCGCGTGCCGCGCTCCACAGCGCGAGCGCGACGAGGCCCAGGGCACGGACGGCCACGTATCCCGCCAGAGCGGGGGCGGCCCGGCGCACGGCGCCGGTGGGGGGTGGCGCCGGGCGCGTTCCAAGATCGGTCACGCGCCCGATTATCGACGGCGTACGGAACCGAAGGGCCGCCCGGCATCGTGATGGACCGGGGGGAGGTGGCGTACGCCACACCCTCCGCCCGCGAAGGTGAGAGGTCCGCCACGCGACGCCCGCGGGGACTCGCGTACTCTGACGACTCACTCGCTTCGTTGCGTGGGCCCGGGAACACCCACCTCCCGGTCGCTGCCGCGGGGATGTCCCCACCCCGTGGATTCCGCCGGTGCGAGGGACCATCTGGGAGGTACGTACATGTACGGGACGACCACGGCCTCCGCCGGGCTGCGCCGTCGGGCCCCCGGGGCCGGTGCGAGCCGCTGGGTCGTCCTCGTCGTCCTCTGCGTGAGCCTGCTCCTGGTCGCCGTCGACGCCACCGTGCTGCACGTCGCGATGCCGGCCGTCACCGAGGACCTCAAGCCCAGCGCCGTCGAACTGCTCTGGATCGTCGACACCTATCCGCTGGTCTGCGCCTCGCTGCTGATCCTCTTCGGCACGCTCGGCGACCGGATCGGCCGCAGACGGGTCCTGCTGCTCGGATACGGCCTGTTCGGCATCGCCTCGGGTGCCGCGGCCCTCGCCCAGGACGCACAGGTGCTGATCGGCGCACGGGCCCTGCTGGGCGTCGGCGGGGCGATGATCATGCCTGCGACGCTGTCCATCCTGCGCCATGTCTTCCCCGACCGGCGCGAGCGTGCCCTGGCCATCGGCATCTGGAGCGCCGTGGCCGCGGTGGGCGCCGCGGTCGGGCCGCTGCTCGGCGGCTTCCTGCTGGAGCACTTCTGGTGGGGCTCGGTCTTCCTCATCAACATCCCGCTGATGCTGGTCAGTCTGCCGATCGGGCGGCTGCTGCTGCCGGAGTCGACGGGCGACCCCGACGGCCCCTGGGACGTCGTCGGCGCCCTGATGGCGGCGGCCGGTCTCTTCGGAGCCGTCCTGGGCGTCAAGCGCCTGGGCGGCGGGGAGCCGCCGCTTGACCCCTTCACGCTGCTGCCGCTCGTGCTGGGCGCCGCCCTGCTGGTGGCCTTCGTACGGCGTCAGCGCGGCCGTGCGCATCCGCTGGTGGATCTCCGGATGTTCGCGCGTCCGGCGTTCAGCACCTCGGTCGGCTGCATCGTGCTGGCGATGCTGGCGCTGGTGGGCCTCGAACTGATCGCCGCCCAGTACCTGCAACTGGTGCTGCACCTCTCGCCGCTGCAGACCGGACTGCGGCTGCTGCCGCTGACGTTCGCGGCGATGGCGGCGGGTCTGCTCGGCTCGAAGATGCTCGCCCGCTTCGGCCCCCGGCTCATGGTCGCCTTCGGCTTCTGCCTCACGGCCGGGTCGGTCCTCATGCTGACGGCCATGGGCGGGCGCGACAACGCGACACTCCTGCTGTCCGGCTTCGTCCTGCTGGGCTTCGGTATCGAGACGACGCTCTTCGGGGCCTACGAGTCGATGCTCAGCGAGGCGCCGCACGCGCAGGCGGGCGGTGCCGCGGCGATCGGTGAGACGTCGTACCAACTGGGCGCGGGCATCGGGATAGCGCTGCTGGGCAGTGTGATGAACGCCGCGTATGCGCCCGGTCCGTCCTCGGTGCCGGGGGTGCCCGCCTCCGCGTCCGCGGCCGCCGGTCACTCGCTGGGGGAGGCCTACGAGGTCGCCGACCGGCTGGGCGGCGCGCGGGGCGCGGCCCTGCGCCACGCGGCGCGCGACTCCTTCGTGCACGGCCTGCATGTGACGCTCCTGGTCAGTGCCGGGCTGTTGCTGCTGGGAGCGGTCATGGCACTGCGGCTGCCCCGGGTCATGAACTGCGAACCGCCGCCCGCGCCCGGCCCTGCCGCGGTACCCGCGCCGCGGGAGGCCGCGGACTCCCGCGTTTCGGCCTGACGGGCCCGGGCGACCGGGCGTGACCGCCGTCACCCGGCGCCCGATACTGGACGTGCGGCCCGGGGCGTCGTACCGTCGGGCCGTCCGGTTCGGTTAGCGCTGCTAGTTTTCAGTGTCACGGAGGCTGTCCCCATGTCCGCGTCCTCGACGTTGCCGCCCTTCGACCCCGCCGATCCGCTGGGGCTCGACGACCTGCTGGACGACGAGGACCTGTCCATCCGCAACGCCGTTCGGACCTGGGCGGCCGACCGCGTGCTGCCGTACGTCGCCGACTGGTACGAGAAGGGGGAGCTGCCGCAGATCCGGGAGCTCGCCAAGGAGCTGGGATCCCTCGGCGCCCTCGGCATGTCGCTCGACGGTTACGGGTGTGCCGGGGCGAGCGCGGTGCAGTACGGACTCGCCTGCCTGGAACTGGAGGCCGCCGACTCGGGCATCCGGTCCCTGGTCTCCGTCCAGGGGTCCCTCGCGATGTACGCCCTGCACCGGTTCGGGAGCGAGGAGCAGAAGCAGCAGTGGCTGCCCGGGATGGCGGCCGGCGAGATCATCGGGTGCTTCGGGCTCACCGAACCCGACCACGGCTCCGACCCCGCCTCGATGCGCACCTACGCCAAGCGCGACGGCAAGGACTGGGTGCTCAACGGCCGCAAGATGTGGATCACCAACGGCTCGGTCGCGGGCGTCGCGGTGGTCTGGGCCCGGACCGACGAAGGGGTACGCGGCTTTGTCGTCCCGGCCGCAAGCCCCGGCTTCTCCGCGCCCGAGATCCGGCACAAGTGGTCCCTGCGGGCCTCCGTCACCAGCGAGTTGGTCCTCGACGACGTGCGGCTGCCCGCCGACGCCGTGCTGCCCGCGGTGGTCGGCCTCAAGGGACCGCTCAGCTGTCTGTCCCACGCCCGGTACGGGATCGTGTGGGGTGCCATGGGGGCGGCGCGGTCCTGCTTCGAGACCGCCGTCGAGTACGCCAAGAGCCGGGAACAGTTCGGCAGGCCCATCGGCGGGTTCCAGCTCACCCAGGCGAAGCTCGCCGACATGGCGGTCGAACTGCACAAGGGGATTCTGCTCGCCCACCATCTGGGGCGGCGCATGGACGCCGGGCGGCTGCGTCCGGAGCAGGTCAGCTTCGGCAAGCTCAACAACGTGCGGGAGGCCATCGAGATCTGCCGCACCGCGCGCACGATCCTCGGCGCCAACGGGATCTCCCTGGAGTACCCCGTGATGCGGCACGCCACCAACCTGGAGTCCGTGCTCACCTACGAGGGCACGGTCGAGATGCACCAGCTCGTGCTGGGCAAGGCGCTCACCGGGCTCGACGCCTTCCGGTGACCGGGCCCGAAGCGGGCAGGGCCGGCGAGCGGCCCTGCCTCAGCTCTGGTTGAAGAATCCGTCGGGCCGCCGGCTCGCGGCGTCGCCGCTGACGATCTCCGTGTTCGCGGGGGTCAGCAGGAAGACCCGGTTGGAGACGCGGTCGATCGAACCCCGAAGGCCGAAGATCAGGCCGGCGGCGAAGTCCACCACGCGCTTGGCGTCGGCGCCCTCCATGTTCGTGAGGTTCATGATGACGGGGACGCCGTCCCGGAAGAGCTCACCGATGGCGCGGGCGTCCCGGAAGCTGTCCGGGGTGACCGTGCCGATCCGGCGTCCCTTCTCCTCCGCCGTGTCGGTGGCGACCTTCACGCGCGGGTCGGTCACCCAGGCGTCGCCGTGCTCCTGGCCCTCGGCGTAGTCGTCGTCGTAGTAACGCTCGTCATCGTTGTCGTCGACGAGGCCGAGCCAGGCACTCGCCTTGCGTACAGATCCCATGGACGCCTCCTCTCACAGCGGTCTTTCTAGCTTTCCGCAACCCCATGGTCGTCCATGATGCGGATGTAGCGCCAAGTGGATAGACGCCGCGCGGGGGTTTCGTGACGGTACTGGTGCACAGCCAATACGTCGAGAGCCCGTGTACCCCAAGGCTTGGCACACATATGGCTGCTGACGGAGAGTGAAATAATATCGTCGTCGGCGTTCGGGTGGCGGTCGGTGCGTACGGGTGAACGAAGTGGCAGATAGGCTGCCGCAGCTCAACGTCGAACGAGCCACGGGGGAGTGTCGTGTTCGGAATGGTCCGGCCCTGCCGTCACCGATTGAGTGAAGGTCTGAGAACACAGTGGATGGCACATCTGTGCGGGCTGTGTCTCGCGCTTCGCGGAGACCACGGGCAGCTGGCCCGGGTCGTCACCAACTACGACGGCCTGCTGGTCTCGGTCCTGACGGAGGCTCAGGCGGAGCGGACCACGGGACGGCGGCGCACGGCAGGGCCCTGTCCGCTGCGGGGCATGCGCACCGCCTCCGTGGCGCACGGTGAGGGGGCGCGGCTCGCGGCCGCCGTGTCGCTGGTGCTCGCCTCCGCCAAGGTGCGCGATCACATGGCCGACGGGGACGGGATGCTGGCCCGCCGGCCGGTGGCGTTCGCCGCCCGCCGGGTAGCCCTGAGCTGGGGCAGGGCCGGTGCCCGCACCGGCTCCGACATCGGGTTCGACACCGACGTGCTCGTGGACGCGGTGGAGCGGCAGCTCGGGATCGAGACGCTCGCCGGCCCGGGCACTTCGATACTGAACGTCACCGAGCCCACCGAGACGGCCACGGCCGCGGCCTTCGCGTACACCGCGGTGCTGGCCGGGCGGCCCGGCAACGCGGAGGCGCTCGCCGAGGTGGGCCGGCTGTTCGGGCGGCTCGCCCATCTGCTCGACGCCGTGGAGGACAGGGAGGCCGACGCCGCGTCGGGCTCCTGGAACCCGCTGACGGCGACCGGGACGTCCCTGGCCGAGGCCCGCCGCCTCGCCGACGACGCGCTGCACGGCATTCGGCTCGCACTGCGCGAAGTGGCCTTCACCGACGGCCGGCTCGCGCATGTCCTGCTCGCCCACGAACTACGGAACTCCGTCGACCGGGCCTTCGGTACGACCTCCTGCTCGCACGCGCCCGAACTGTTCGGACCGCCTCCCTCCGGGCCGTACGCGCCCGGCGGCCCCGGAGGCCCGGCAGGGCCCCCGCCCCCGGAACCGCCCCGCCGCGACCGCCGCGGGCTGATCGCGGGCTGCGCCGTGTGGCTCGGGCTCGCCTGCACCTGCCAACTCTGCTGCGGAACCTACGAGGATCCCTGGACCCGGGAACGCAAGGACGCGGCCTGCCAGGACTGCGGGGACTGCTGCGACTGCTGTGACTGCTGCGGCAACTGCTGCAGTGGGTGCGATGGTTGCGACTGCTGCGACTGCGGCTGCGACTGCTGACTCCGAAGCGGCGTACCCGCACGCCGGCCCGATGGCGGCGGGGCCTGCCCGGCGAGGAGGAGCAACCGTCCGACGGACCGTCACCGGGGTCGCGGCCGGGACTCCTTCGCCGACGCGGGTTCGTCCGGACGGACGCGGCCGATGGGTTCATCCTCGTGTGCCGTCCCACCCGGGGCGCGCACGTCGAGTTCGTGGCCGGGGCGTGCCGTTGATCCGGAGCGGGGCGCCCCGCACGCGGAATACACGGGCACCACGATGCGCTCGCATCTCGGACCTGCGGATTTCCGTGTGGAAGGGTTGATCGCATGACGACGGACGCATCCGACGAGTGGAAGCAGTGGCACGAGCACCGCACCGCGCGGGTGTCGGGGCCCTACGGACCGCTCGCGCTGACCGGCACCTACTGGCTGGAGGACCATCCGGAAGGACGGATCCCGGAAGTTCCCGGGCAGTGGACGCAGGACGGTGACGCGGTGGTGCTGACGGCCGCCGAGGAGGACGGACTTACCGTCGACGGAGTGCCGTTCACGGGCAAGGTCCGCCTCGAGGCCGACCGGGGACCCGCGACCGCCGCCCGTGTCGGGGCGGGTGAGCGCCGCCTGGTCGTCCTCGTTCGCGAGGGCGTGTGGGGTGTGCGCGACTACGACCCCGGCTCCCCGGGCCGCCGGGCCTTCAAGGGGATCGACGCCACGCCGTACGATCCGCGCTGGTCGCTCGAGGGACATTTCACCCCGTACGGCGAGCACCGCACCGTACGTGTCGAGAGCGCCGACGGGCGTCACCGCGGGCTCGGCCTCGGCGGTGTGCTCGCCTTCACGCTCGACGGGCAGGATCTCACCCTTCAGGTCTCGGTCGAGGACGACGGCTCGCTGTGGGCCGTCTTCGCCGACACCACCAGCGGGGACGGCAGTTACCCCTTCCGGTTCCTGCGGCCGCCGGCGCCCGACGCCGAGGGACGTACGACGGTCGATTTCAACCGGGCACTGCTGCCCCCGTGCGCGTTCGCCGACCACTTCGTCTGCCCGTTCCCGCCGCCCGGCAACACGCTGGCCGCCGCGGTCGAGGCGGGGGAGCGGACCCTGCTGTAGAAGGTCCGTCAATCTCCCCGGTCATCTGTAAGTTGAAGGCCGTACGGCCGAAAGCCGCCCTTGCGCCGGTCGGTCGTACGGCCGAATACTCCCCCTCAGCGCTTGTCAGGGCCACGACTTGTCCGGAATCCGGGCAGGCCGTCCTTGGCTGCGCCTCACGGGCCCCAACCCCACGTGGGCCCCCGACTTCCCTTGGAGGGAACGAAAAGTGAGGATCAAGCGCACCACCCCCACCAGCGGCATCGCGAGACGGACCCGGCTGATCGCCGTGGCCACCGGATTCGTGGCCGCTGCCGCGATCGCGGTCCCCAACGCGAACGCGAGCGACGCCCGGACCTTCAGCACCAACCAGCTCACCCAGGTGAGGGACTCGGTGCTCAAGTCCGATGTCGCAGGCACCGCCTGGGCCGTCGACCCCACGACGAACCGCGTGGTCGTCACCGTCGACAGCACGGTCTCCAAGGCCGAGATCGCGAAGATCAGGGAGGAGGCCGGAGGCAACGCCGGCGCCCTCACGATCAAGCACACCTCGGGCAAGTTCAACAAGCTGATCTCCGGTGGCGACGCGATCTATGCGAGTAGCTGGCGCTGCTCCCTGGGCTTCAACGTCCAGGACTCCAGCGGGAACTACTACTTCCTGACCGCGGGCCACTGCACCGACGGCGCGGGCACCTGGTGGTCGAACTCCTCGCACACCACCACGCTCGGCACCACGGCCGGCTCCTCCTTCCCCGGCAACGACTACGGCATCGTGCGCTACACCAACACCTCGGTGACCAAGTCGGGTGCCGTGGGCAGCCAGGACATCACCAGTGCGGCCACGCCCTCGGTCGGCACCACCGTCTACCGCCGCGGCTCCACGACCGGGACGCACAGCGGCCGGGTCACCGCGCTCAACGCGACGGTCAACTACGGTGGCGGCGACGTCGTCAGCGGCCTCATCCAGACCACGGTCTGCGCCGAGCCGGGTGACTCCGGTGGCCCGCTGTACGGCGGTTCCACCGCCTACGGTCTGACCTCCGGCGGCAGCGGCAACTGCACCTCCGGTGGTACGACCTTCTTCCAGCCGGTCACCGAGGCCCTCAGCGCCTACGGGGTCCACGTCTTCTGACGCGATCCCGAACCGCACACCCGATCTGCAGCCGGCAGGAGGGGAGCCCTCGCACGCAACTCCGCGTGCGGGGGCTCCCCTTTGCCCGCTCGGCGGAGTTACCGTCGAAGGGCACGTGGCAGGTTCGCGTGCACTCCCCTGAGCACGCCCACTTCGGACCCTGGGGGGCCGACATGGTCGAGGAGCTGGTGACGGCGGGGGTGGCCCTCGCGTCCGTCGGGGTCGTCTACGTGGCGGCGGCGGCCCGGGTCGTCAAACAATACGAACGGGGAGTGGTGTTCCGCCTCGGGCGGCTCAGGCCCGAGGTCCGGGGGCCCGGCCTCACGATGATCGTGCCCCTCGTGGACCGGCTCCGCAGGGTGAATCTGCAGATCGTGACGATGCCGGTGCCCGCGCAGGAGGGCATCACCAGGGACAACGTCACGGTGCGCGTGGACGCCGTCGTCTACTTCAAGGTGACCTCACCCGCCGAGGCGATAGTCCGGGTCGAGGACTACCGGTTCGCCGTACTGCAGATGGCGCAGACCTCGCTGAGGTCGATCATCGGCAAGAGTGAACTCGACGATCTGCTCTCCAGCCGTGAGAAGCTCAACCAGGGTCTGGAGCTGATGATCGACAGCCCGGCGGTGGAGTGGGGCGTCACCATCGACCGCGTCGAGATCAAGGACGTCTCGCTGCCGGAGACGATGAAGCGGTCCATGGCCCGGCAGGCCGAGGCCGACCGCGAGCGGCGGGCCCGTGTCATCAACGCCGACGCGGAACTGCAGGCGTCCAGGAAGCTGGCGGAGGCGGCCCAGCAGATGGCCGCGACACCCGCCGCGCTGCAACTGCGGCTGCTGCAGACCGTGGTGGCGGTCGCCGCGGAGAAGAACTCCACCCTCGTCCTGCCCTTCCCGGTGGAACTGCTGCGGTTCCTGGAGCGGGCCCAGCAGCCGGTGGCGGCGCCCCCCGAACAGCAGGCGCCGGCGCCCCCGCCGCCGTCGGCCGCGACCGGTGAGCAATCGGTGCAGGAGCAACTCCCCGCCGCCGCGACCGACCTGGAATCGGAACCCGAGGGGTCGAATTCAAGACAGGACTAGACCTCGCGGCCGGCAGAGGGATAACCCTCGCATGGCATTTGCAGCGGGAATCGAACCGGAGGGGAACAGGCATGGTCAAGCGGCAGGGGGCGCACATTCGTTGACCTGCGCGCGTCCTGAAGTCGACCTTGTGTGCCCCCTGTGGGCGTCGGAATAGTGGGCTCCGCACGGTGGGTACGGACGCGGCTCATTCGGTGTACCGCCTTCGTGCCCCTACGCCTTCCGGTCGCGGCGGTCCCCACAACCTCCGCGACCGACCCCCCACAGGAGGACGTGAGTTGAAGCACCGACGCATATCCGGGCGGCGGGCCGCCATGGCAGGCGGGGCTGTCGCCGCACTGATCGCAGCGGGCGTCACCTTCCAGAATGCGAACGCGAGCGAGGCGCCGAAGACCGGGACGCCTCGCACTCTCTCGGCCGAAGCGGCCGGAAAGCTCGCCTCGACGCTCGGTCAGGACCTGGGTTCCGGCGCGGCCGGAACGTATTACGACGCGAAGACGAAGCAGCTCGTCGTCAATGTGCTCGACGAGTCCGCCGCGCAGTCCGCCCGGACGGCCGGCGCCACGGCCAGAATCGTCCAGAACTCCCTGGCCGAGCTGGCGGGCGCCCGCACCACGCTCAAGAAGGACGCGACCATCCCGGGCACCTCATGGGCGACCGACCCGAGGACCAACAAGGTCGTCGTCACGGCCGACAGCACCGTCTCGAAGGCCGAGTGGGCCAAGCTCTCCAAGGTGGTCGACGGGCTCGGCGGGAAGGCCGAGATCAAGCGCTCGCCGGGTGAGTTCAAGCCCTTCGTCGCGGGCGGCGACGCCATCACCGGCTCCGGCGGGCGCTGCTCGCTCGGCTTCAACGTGGTCAAGGGCGGCCAGCCGTACTTCATCACCGCCGGACACTGCACCGAGGCCATCTCCAGCTGGTCGGACTCCAGTGGCAACGTGATCGGCCAGAACGAGCAGTCCAGCTTCCCGGGCAACGACTTCGGCCTGGTCAAATACACGGCGGAGGTCGACCACCCGAGCGCGGTCGACCTCTACAACGGCTCCACGCAAGCGATCACCAAGGCGGGTGACGCGACCGTCGGCGAGAAGGTGACGCGCAGCGGCTCGACCACCCAGGTGCACTCCGGCACGGTCACCGGTCTGGACGCCACCGTGAACTACGCGGAGGGCACGGTCAGCGGCCTCATCCAGACCGACGTCTGCGCCGAGCCCGGTGACAGCGGCGGTTCGCTCTTCGACGGTGACACCGCGATCGGCCTCACCTCGGGTGGCAGCGGTGACTGCACCTCGGGCGGCGAGACCTTCTTCCAGCCGGTCACCGAGGCGCTTTCGGCCTTCGGCGCCCAGATCGGCTGATCTCCCGCGGCCCGACGGAGTCCCGCTCCCGGATTGTCCGGGGGCGGGACTTTTCCATGGGCCGGTCCGGCCGGTCTCTCCCCGGGGCGGACGGCCCGGTCGGCGTTCGCCCAGGTGGGGGAGGCTCGAACAGATGTCGCACGACAGTTCGAAAGTTGGTTTATGGTGGGAGCGGGGGATGGGAACGAACGTTCGAGAGCCGTATGCGGGGCTCACGGGTACGGGAGGTGCGTGTGCCGGGATTCACGCATCTGCACACCGTCTCAGGGTTCTCCATGCGATACGGCGCCTCGCATCCGGAGCGGCTGGCCGAGCGCGCCGGTGAGCTGGGCATGGACGCCCTGGCGCTCACCGACCGGGACACCGTCGCGGGCACGGTCCGGTTCGCCAAGGCCTGCGCGGCGGCGGGCGTCCGGCCGCTGTTCGGAGTGGAACTCGCGGTGACGGAGCCCGAGCCGACCCGGCGCACGGGGGTTCTGCCGGTCCATGGGGGTCCCGTCGAGCGAACGGGGGAGGAGCCGGAAGCCCGGGGGAGGCGCCGTGCCCCGGTGCGCGGGGGTGCCTTCATCGACGAGTCGACACCACGTGTGACCTTCCTCGCCCGGGACGGCGCCCGCGGCTGGGCCGATCTGTGCCGGCTCGTCACCGCCGCCCATTCTCCCGAGTCCCTGTCCCCGGGCACCCCGCTGCTGCCCTGGGCCGACAACCACGCCGACGGTCTGACCGTCCTGCTCGGCCCCGCCTCCGACGTGGGCCGCGCCCTGGCCGCGGGACGACCGGACCGTGCGGCGAGGCTCCTCGCACCCTGGCGTGAGGTCTACGGCGACGCCCTGCGCCTTGAGGCCGTCTGGCACGGCCGCACGGGTACCGGACCGGGCTCGCTGCGGCTGGCCGCCCGCACCCTCGGATTCGCCGCCGAGCAGGGAGTACGCCCTGTGCTCAGCAATGCCGTGCGGTACGCGGACCCCGGTCTCGGCCCGGTCGCCGATGTCCTGGACGCCGCACGCCGCCTCGTCCCCGTCGACCCCGCCAAGGAACTGGACTCCGGAGAGGCCTGGCTCAAGGACGCACCGGCCATGCTCCGGGTCGCCGAACGGATCGTCGAGGCCGCGGGCTACCGGCGCGACACCGCACACCGTCTGCTGGAGCAGACCCGGGACACCGCCGCCGAGTGCGTGGTCGACCCCGAGGACGACCTCGGCATCGGCACCGTCCACTTCCCCGAGGCCCATCTCGTGGGCGCCGGCCACCGCACCGCCCAGCGTGCGCTCGCCTCCCGGGCGGCGGCGGGCATGGTGCTGCGCGGCTACGGCGCCCGGCGCGCCTACTGGGAGCGGATGCACGAGGAACTGGACGTCATCGCCCACCACGGTTTCGCCTCCTACTTCCTCACGGTCGCCCAGGTGGTCGACGACGTACGGAGCATGGGCATCCGGGTCGCAGCGCGCGGCTCGGGCGCGGGTTCCCTCGTCAACCACCTCCTCGGCATCGCGCACGCCGACCCGGTCGAGCACGGGCTCCTGATGGAGCGTTTCCTGTCCAAGCGCCGCCTGGCCCTGCCCGACATCGACATCGACGTCGAATCCGCCCGTCGTCTCGAGGTCTACCGCGCGATCATCGACCGTTTCGGGACCGCGCGGGTCGCGACGGTCGCGATGCCGGAGACCTACCGTGTCCGCCACGCGATCCGCGACGTGGGCGCGGCCCTGTCCATGGACCCGGCCGACATCGACCGCATCGCCAAGTCCTTCCCGCACATCCGGGCCCGCGACGCCCGCGCGGCCCTCGACGAACTGCCCGAACTCAAGCCCCTGGCCGCGGAGCGGGAGAAGTACGGAAACTTCTGGGAACTGGTGGAGGCCCTCGACGCCCTTCCGCGCGGAATCGCCATGCACCCGTGCGGGGTGCTGCTCTCCGACGCCTCCCTCCTCGCCCGTACACCGGTCGTGCCGACCAGCGGCGAGGGCTTCCCGATGTCGCAGTTCGACAAGGACGACGTCGAGGAGCTCGGACTGCTCAAACTCGACGTGCTCGGGGTACGGATGCAGTCCGCGATGGCGCACGCGGTCGCGGAGGTGCAGCGGACGACGGGGGAGCGCCTCGACCTCGACGCCGTCGAGCCGGGCGACCCGGAGACGTACCGCCTCATCCGCACCGCCGAGACGCTGGGCTGCTTCCAGATCGAGTCGCCGGGCCAGCGGGACCTGGTCGGGCGGCTCCAGCCGGCCGACTTCCACGACCTCGTCGTCGACATCTCGCTGTTCCGGCCGGGGCCGGTCGCGGCCGACATGGTGCGGCCGTTCATCGACGCGCGGCACGGGCGGGCGCCCGTCCGTTACCCGCACCCCGACCTGGAGGGGCCGCTGAAGGAGACGTACGGCGTCGTCGTCTTCCACGAGCAGATCATCCACATCCTGGACATCATGACCGGCTGCGGACGGGACGAGGCGGACCGGGTGCGGCGCGGGCTGTCCGAACCGGAGTCGCAGGGACGGATCCGGGTCTGGTTCGCCCAGCAGGCGGCGGCGAACGGATACAACGCAGAAACGATTCAGCGCACTTGGGAGATCGTCGAGGCGTTCGGCTCGTACGGCTTCTGCAAGGCGCACGCGGTCGCCTTCGCCGTGCCGACGTACCAGTCGGCGTGGCTGAAGGCCCATCACCCGGCCGCCTTCTACGCGGGACTGCTCACGCACGATCCCGGGATGTACCCGAAGCGGCTGCTGCTTGCGGACGCGCGGCGCCGAGGGGTGCCGATCCTGTCGCTGGACGTGAACAGGTCGGGTGTCGCTCATCGCATCGAACTGGTTTCTGAATCAACTGATTCCACCGGCCGCTGGGGGCTCCGGCTCGCGCTCTGCGACGTCCACGGCATCAGCGAGGCCGAAGCGCAGCGGATCGAGGCCGGGCAGCCGTACGCCTCCCTGCTCGACTTCTGGGAACGGGCCCGGCCGAGCCGTCCCCTTGCGCAGCGGCTCGCGCAGGTCGGTGCGCTGGACGGGTTCGGCGCCAACCGCCGCGACCTGCAACTGCATCTGACCGAACTCCACCGGGGTGCCCGGGGCGCGGGCGGGGGCCAGCTCCCCCTGGCCGGGGGACGGAGGACGGCCTCGGCGGGGCTGCCCGACCTCTCCGCGGCGGAGCGGCTCAGTGCCGAACTGGGCGTGCTCTCCATGGACGCCTCGCACAATCTGATGGACGACCACCGGGCGTTCCTCGACGAACTGGGCGTGGTGCCGGCGCACCGGCTGCGCTCGGCACGGCACGGGGAGACGGTACTGGTCGCGGGTGCCAAGGCGGCCACCCAGACCCCGCCCATCCGCTCCGGCAAGCGGGTCATCTTCACCACCCTCGACGACGGTACGGGCCTGGTCGACCTCGCCTTCTTCGACGACTCCCACGACGCCTGCGCCCACACCGTCTTCCACTCCTGGCTGCTGCTGGTGCGCGGGGTGGTGCAGCGAAGGGGGCCGCGCAGTCTCAGCGTGGTGGGCGCCGCCGCCTGGAACCTCGCCGAACTGGTCGAACTGCGTGCCGAGGGCGGCCTCGACATGGTGGCGGAGCGGCTGGCGGTACCCGCCCCGCATCAGCAGGACGGTGACGGCGACGCGGCGAAGGGCCGCCGTATCCGTATGGCCACGGGGTACGAGATGAACCCCTGGTCCGATCTGCGTCCCGCGGGCGAAGGCCCCGCGGGTGGGAAGAAGTTGTGGCACCAGAGTCCGGGGAGTGCGGGATGACCATCCTCTGCGTACGTTTCCAGCTGGCTCCGATGTACGAGGCGGCCCTGCCGGGGCTGCTCGGACTCCTGGAGGAGTTCACACCCGTCGTCGAGGCGCTCCCGCCGGACGGGGCGCTGGCCGATCTGCGGGGCGCCGGACGGTACTTCGGCCGGGACACCGCCGAACTGGCCACGGTGATCCGGGTACGCGCCCTCGCGCACCACGGGGTCGACTGCGCGATCGGGGCCGGACCCGGGCCGATGCTGGCCCGCATGGCGCTGCGGGAGGCGGCGCCCGGGACGATCCGTCTGGTGCCCGAAGGGCGCACGGCGGCCGCGGAGTTCCTGGCCGGCCTGCCCGTCGGGGCGCTGCCCCGGGTCGGTGCCGTGACCGCCCGCACCCTGTGCGAGTACGGGCTCGACACCGTCGGCAAGGTCGCCGGAGCACCGCTGTCCACGGTGCAGCGGCTCGTCGGCGCCCGGGCCGGCCGTGAACTGCACGAGAAGGCGAACGGCGTCGACCGGGGCCGGGTCGTGCCGAACGGGGTCTCCCGCTCCCTCGTGGCCGAACGCCCCTTCACCCGTGACGAGCTGGACCCCGACCGGCACCGGCGCGCACTGCTGTCGGCCGCCGAGGAACTGGGCTCACGGCTGCGCAATGTGGGCCGGGTGTGCGGTGCGCTCACCCTCACCACGCGCTATGCCGACAGGTCCTCGACGACCCGCAGCCGCACCCTCGCCGAGCCGACCGCGCACTCCGCCGCGCTCACCACCGAGGCGTACCGCTTGTACGAGGCGCTGGGTCTGCAGCGCGCCCGGGTGCGTGCGCTCGTCCTGCGCGCCGAAGGCCTGACCCCCGCCGAACAGGCGTCCCGTCAGCTCACCTTCGACCCCGTGGACGACAAGGTCCGCAGGATCGAGGAGGTCGCGGACCGCGCGCGAGCGAGGTTCGGGCCGCGCGCCGTGATGCCCGGGACGCTGGCCGCGTAGGCGTCAGCGCGCCCATGGGGGAGTGAGCCGCGTGCCGTCGGCCAGTTGCGCCTCCAGCCCGATGGAGGTGGTGACCCAGGAGACGGCGACCTCGCCCGTCGGGTTCTCGATGCCCAGGGTCGTACCGGGATTGACGATCACCGTGTCGCCCGCGGTGATCCGTTCGGTGCGGCCGTCGAGCGTGATGAGCAGCTCACCGTCGAGCAGGTGGAAGATCTCCTCCCGGTCGACGGTGTGCAGGGGTGCGCGGGTGCCCGCGGGGATCTCCCCGCGCCAGGCGCACAGCTCCCTGCTGCCGGTCAGGGAGGTGGCGTACGAGACGAAACGGGCACCGTGCATCTCGTGCGTGACGGCCTCGGACGAGCGGACGACAGGCATGGATGTCTCCTTCCGAAATGGTCAAGCTGCTTGACCATAACTATGGTCAAGCAGCTTGACCACCGGGTCAAGGGTGTTTCAATGCCCGGGTGCAGAACTCCGAAGCCATGGCCCTGTCCGTCGCCCTGCTCGCCGTCGCCGGCGAACTGACACAACGCATCAACGACGGTGTCGTCGCGCGCGGCTTCGAGGGGATGCGGCCCGCGCACGGTTTCGCGTTCGCCCGGCTCGCCCCGGACGGCGCCACCGTGACGGAGCTGGCCGCCCATCTCGGGGTGACCAAGCAGGCGGCGAGTCAGCTCGTCGACGAGATCGTGTGCAAGGGGTACGCGGAGCGGCGTCCGCATCCCGGGGACGCGCGGGCCCGGCTGGTCGTGCTGACGGAGCGCGGCTGGGCCTGCACCCGGGCCGCCGAGGAGGCCGCGGCGGAGGCCGTACGGCCGTGGGCGGAGTTGCTGGGGGCCGCCGAAATCCGTTCACTGCGACGTCAGTTGCTGCGTATCGCACCCTATGGGCCGATCAAGCCCGCCTGGTGACGAGACATCACATACGCCTGGACCATTACCAGGAACCCCGGCTGTACGAGGGTACATCGAAAATTTTTTACTGACGCGTAACTTCACAGTTGTCCTACTCGTTCGTAACTTGACGAGTGAACAGCATCCCGTGATCCGGATCGCAGGGGCGCAAGGCCGTCGTACCTCCCCCGAGCCGCAAGGAGATCACCCGATGCTGCCCTGGAAACGCCTGTTCAGACCGCTCGCAGCACTCCTGCTGACGACCGCGGTCGCCGTCGTCCCCGCCGCCGGAGCGCAGGCCGCCGCGCCGAGCAGGGCTCCCTCGCTCCAGCAGAGTCAAGCGTCCGCGAGCGGCTGGAACGACTACTCCTGCAAGCCGTCCGCCGCCCACCCCCGCCCCGTCGTCCTCGTCCACGGCACCTTCGCCAACTCCGTCGACAACTGGCTCGCCCTCGCCCCCTACCTGGAGGACCGCGGGTACTGCGTCTTCTCCCTGGACTACGGCAAGTTGCCGGGCGTCCCGTTGTTCTACGGACTCGGCCCCATCGCCGACTCCGCCGGACAGCTCAGTGCCTTCGTCGACAAGGTGCTCGCCGCGACCGGTTCCGCCGAGGTCGACATCGTCGGGCATTCGCAGGGCGGCATGATGCCCCGCTACTACCTCAAGTTCCTGGGTGGCGCGGCCAAGGTGAACGCCCTCGTCGGCATCGCGCCCGACAACCACGGCACCACCCTGAACGGGCTCACCAACCTGCTGCCCTACTTCCCCGGCGCCGAGGACCTGCTCTCCAGCGCCACCCCCGGCCTCGCCGACCAGGTGGCCGGCTCGGCGTTCCTGACCAAACTCAACGCGGGCGGCGACACCGTGCCCGGAGTCCACTACACGGTCATCGCCACCAAGTACGACGAGGTGGTGACGCCCTACAGTTCGCAGTTCCTCAGCGGATCCGACGTCCACAACGTCCTGCTGCAGAACCTGTGCGTGCTCGACCTCTCCGAACATGTGCTGATCGGGCTGACCGACCGGATCGCCTTCCATGAGGTGGCCAACGCCCTCGACCCGGCGCACGCCACCCCGACCACCTGCGCGTCCGCCTTCAGCTGACGCCTGAGTGCCACCACCGGACGTCCGTAGCCGTCCCCAGCCGCTGCGGCCGTCGCCGGGGCCTGTCCGACCTGAGCCGCCGGACAGGCCCCGGAGCCTCACCCACGCCGGCCGCCGCCTCCGCGACGGAGCGGCACGGGCGGAGACTCCTGGAATCCATCCCGTGGGGGCTGCGCTCAGCAAGCTAGCCCCGGGAAACCGAGAAATCGCCTGCTGGGGGCGGGCGGACGAGATCCTTATGGCGCCGTTAAGGCAGGGCTAACGGAGCGATCAGGAAACGAAGTCAGGACGGGCTTCCTCATCTGCGACCGCGCCCACCGCGGCACGGAGGAGCAGGCAGCCGAGCGGGCTCTGGTCACTTCAGCACTTCCCCCACCAGGTCCAGCCCCAGGTCGTGGGTGCAGTGGACGGAGAGGCCCTCGTCGAGGAACCAGTCGTCGGTGGCTTCCGGGTGCGGGCCCACGACGCCGACGCGACCGTTGCCGAAAGGGGTGACCAGGGCGGCGACGGTGCCGTTCGGATAGGTGGCGAGGACGGTGACGTCGGCGTCGCGGTCGAGGACGAAGTGCGGGCCGTCCTGGAAGTAGAGGGTGCGGGGGATGCCGCGCCACGCGGTTTCCACCAGGGTGTCGCGGTCGTGATGGACGGTGGCGCCGGGCGTGGCGATGTACTGGTCGGTGTCGCCGGGAAGGAGGGCGAAGCCGGGGGTGGCGCCGGCCAGGTAGCCGCCCAGGCAGAAACCCAGATAACGCCCGCCGCCGTGGACGTAGTCACGGATTTCGTCGGCGTGCTTCTTCAGACGGCGGTACGCGGCGGAGAGGGTGCCGCCGCCGGGCTGGGCGTAGACGCGGGCGTGGGCCAGGGCCGCGGCGGAGAGCGGGATCTCCTCGTGCGGTCCGGTGTAGCGGACGTCGAGGTCCCAGGGGCCGGAGGCGAGCAGTGCGGCGACCGCCTCGGAGCAGCCGGCGGGGCGGGCGGCCGGACCCCGGTACACGAGGGCCAGCGGGCGTCCGCCGGGGAGGGGGAGCGAGGGCTGCGTCGGGGAGCGCCGCGCGCCGAGGGCCCGGCGGAGGGAGTCGAGGAAGTCGGAAGCAGGTGGCATGGATTCCCACCGCCAGGGTCGGGGGTTGTCACCGGGATTGGCCGGTGCGGTGAGGGGTCAGCGGGGGTGAGGGCGGTCGGCGCGACGGAGGGCCCGGCCCTGGGCGGGGACGCCGCGCCAAGCCGTGCCGGGGGTGAGACGCTCGCCCTTCATGACCAAGGAGAGGGCGTCGAGCCAGACGCCTTCGCCGACGACCCCGTCGTACAGCACGACCGTGCGGCTGCCGACGGTGGCGCCCGCCTGGACGGTGACCTTCGACATCTTCATGACCCGGTCCTCGAACAGGTGCGTCTGCAGGCTCACGCCTGGGCCGATCGCCGCCTCGTCGCCGACCTCGACCAGGTCGAACTCGGTGAGAAAGGTGGTGCTGATCCACGTGCGCCGGCCGATCCGCGCGCCGAACAGACGCAGCGCGGGCGGCAGGAACGGGGTGCCGGTGAGGGTGGCGAGACCGGCGGGGACGGCGGCCGCCTCGTAGAGACCGGTGACGAACTCGGTGCGGCGGACGAACCAGCTCCACAGGGGCGCGACGTGTGGCTCGTAGGTTCCGATGACGAGCCGTTTGAGCAGGGCGCAGTAGGCGATGACGGTCAGGCCCGCGGCCATGAGGAGGAGAGGGGCCAGCAGGACGCAGAGGGCCGGGCCGGCGTGGGCGACGCCGGCGAGGGCGAGGAGGAAGAGGAAGGCGGTCACGCCCAGAAGGGACGCGGGCATGGTGACGCGGAGGAACTCGATGGCCAGGCGGCGGCGGACCGCCTTCGGCGTGGGCCGGAACGTCAGCTCCTCGGGGAAGTTGCCGCTGCTCTGGCGCTGCGGGAGGCGGATCGCGGGCGAGCCCAGCCAGGAGGTGCCGGCGGGCACCCCGTCCTGCGGCGGGACGGTGCCGACGCCGATCAGGGAGTCCGGCCCCGTCCGCGTCCCGGCGGGCAGATACGCGGCGTTGCCGACGAACGCGTGGCGGCCGATCTCGGTGGGCCGGCAGTCGACCCGGCCGCCGGCGAAGGCGGCGCCGCCGACCCCCGCCATGTCCGCGACGAAGCTGCCCTCGCCGAGCGCGAGCAGGTCCGGGTCGAGATGGGAGGCGGTGGAGACCTCGGCACCGGGGCCGATGCGCGCGCCCAGCAGCCGTAGCCAGGGGACGGTGTAGAGGGTGGCATAAAGGGAGTTGGTGACGGCGAGGCTGGCTTCCAGCAGCTTGTCGGAGAACCACTTGCGGACGCCCAGGACCGAGCGGACCGGATGAGTGCCGACCGGGGAGCGGCGCAGCACCAGCCGCTTGGCGAGGGCGATCGCGGCGCAGGCGGTGACGACATAGAGCGGGCCCGCCAGGATGAGGGCGGCCAGGACCGCGGGCGGGGTGCCCCAGTCGAGCCAGGTGAACCAGATCAGTGCCGCGCTCGGCAGCACGACGGCCAGCCTGAGGGTTTCGAGGAGGGCGACGCCGAGTTGCGCCGCCGCGACATACCGGGGCCGTCGGCGCTCGGCCGTCCCGCCGGCCCGCAGCATGTCCTCGATACGCGGGTCCAGCGCCTTCAACGGGACCGGCGGCGATCCGGCCCAACGGGCCCCGGGCGGCACCACTTCGCCCTCGCCGAGCACCGACTGCTCGCCGAGCCCGGAACCGGCCTCCACCCGGGCGCCCGGCTCCAGCACGGTGTGCGCGCCCACGTAGGCGCGGGAGCCGATGCTGATCGGGGCGACGGTCACCCAGCCGTCCGCCACCCGCCAGGCGTTCAGCATCGCCCCGTAGCCGACCGAGGCGTCCGCGCCGACCTGGAGCAGGGACGGCAACGGGATGGCGCCGGTGGCGATGGTCGTCCGCGGGCCGATCCGGGCGCCCAGCAGTCGCAGATAGCAGCCCACCAGAGGGGAGCCGCTCAGGGCGGGCAACGGGCTGACTCTCAGCAGCAGAGCGAGGGCCCAGAGGCGGAGGTAGGTCGCGCCCCACAGGGGGTAGCGCCCCGACCGGATGCCTGCGGAGAGGGGACGGGCGAGGACGGCGGGCAGCAGCCAGCGGACGCCGAAGTAACTGACGAGTGCGGCGAGTAGGGGCTGCACGGGGACCGGCGTCTGTTCGGTGGCCTGGCCCGCCTGCCGGCCCAGGACGTCGGCGAGCGGGAGGACGGTGAGGGAGAGCAGGAGGTAGATCACGCCGGCCTGGACCAGACCGGCGGCGGCGATCCGGCCCCTCCCGTGCCGAAGGGGGCGGGGGCGGGCCAGGGGGGTCGAGGGCGAGCCGTCGGCAGCGGAGGCCGGGCCCTCACCGCGCGTCCCGGAGGTGGCGTCCGGCGTGTCCAGGTGTGCGGCGAGCAGGCCCACGGTCGGGTTGGCGTAGAGGTCGCGCAGGGTGGGGCCGACATCGGCCCCGATGCCCCGGCCGCGGAGCAGCGACACGGCCTGGGCGGCGAGCAGTGAGTGCCCGCCGAGATCGGCGAAGAAGTCCGCCTCGGTGGACAGCGTGTCGGGGCCGATGCCGAAGACCTCCGCCCAGACGTCCCGCACCCGGGTCTCCAACTCGCCCCGCGGAGCCTCTACATGCCCCAGGCTGACCAGCCTTCGGCCGGTCGGGGCGGGCAGCCGCTTCCGGTCCACCTTGCCGCTCGGCGAGGCGGGCAGCCGGGGCAGAATGTCGAGGAAGTGCGGGACCATATAGGCAGGGAGCCGATGCCGCAGGTGCTGGTGCAGGCGGGCGATCAGGTCATCCTCGTTCCCCGTCCCGGCCCGCGCCGTGCCGGTCCGCCGCGCTGTGCCGTGCGGCACCGGGACCACGTACGCGGAAAGCTCCCGGCGGTTCTCCGCTCCGTTCCGTTCCGGTATCGCGACGAGCGCGGTGGCAGCCTCGGCCACGCCGGGGTCTTCGAGCAGCACGTTGTCGATCTCGCCGAGATCGACCCGGTATCCCCGGACCTTGACCTCGTCGTCGGCCCGCCCCAGGTACTCGATCTCGCCGTCCGCCGTGAGCCGGCCGAGGTCGCCGGTGCGGTAGAGCCGACTGCCCCGGGGCGCCAGCGGGTGCTCGATGAAGCGTTCCGCGGTCAGTTCCGGGCGCCCCACATAGCCCCGGGCGACACCGGGACCGCCGACACAGATCTCGCCGACCGCCCCCGCCGGCGATGACCGGCGATGGTCGTCCAGCAGCACCACCGTGTAGGTGGGCAGCGGTTTGCCGATCGTGACCGGTCGCCCCGGCCGGAGTTCGGTGACGGTCGCGGTGACGGTCGTCTCCGTCGGCCCGTACGTGTTGAGGATCCGGCGCCCCGGCCGGCTCCACCGTTCGACGAGCTGAGCCGGGCAGGCCTCGCCGCCGACCAGGACAGTACGGATTCCGGGCAGGTCCCTGGGGATCGTCGCCAGCAGCGTGGGCACGCAGTACAGCACCGTGATCCCGGACTCCTCCAGTGCGTCGGCCAGTTCGGCGCCGAACAGCCCGGTTCCGGAGCCGACCGGCCCTGCGACGAGGGTGGCGCCGACCGTCCAGGTGGGCCAGATCTCCTCGATGGAGAAGTCGAACGCGATGATCATGCCCTGGTGGACCCGGTCCTCCGGCCGTACGTCGTAGATGTCCGGGACGACGTCGAGGAAGTTGCAGATGCTGGAGTGGGCGATGGCCACGCCCTTGGGACGGCCGGTGGAGCCCGAGGTGTACATGATGTAGGCGAGGGGGTCGTCGTCGGCCGTGCGGGCGGTGGCGTCGTCGGCCCGCAGGCCCGCCGTTTCCCACCGGGCACCTGACGCCGCACCCCGGATGTCCGGGGTGTCCGGCCGCGTGGCCGGTACGGAGGCCAACGCGGCCGCGCACCGGTCGAGTTCCACCAGCCGCGTCCGCTCCCCGAGGTCCGGCTTCACGCGGTCCGACACCCCTGCCGACAGCGCGGACACCGTCAGCACCGCGTCCACCTGCGCGTCCGCCGTGATGAAGGCGACCCGGTCGGGGGGTGCCGCCGGGTCGACCGGTACGAACGCGGCCCCCGCCTTGCCGACCGCCAGCAGCGCTGCGTACATGTCCACCGATCGCGGCAGCAGGATCGCGACCCGGGATCCACGGCCGATGCCCAGACCATGGAGAAGGTGCGATAGCCGATTGGCGCGGGCGTCCAGTTCGGCGTAGGTCAGGACGTGCTCCCCGCACTCCAGTGCCGTTGCCGAGGGCACCCGATCACAGCTGGCTTCGAAGAGTCGGTGCAGGCGCGCCGCGCCCCTGTTGGTCGTGGCCATGACTCCATCGCATCGCCGAACACCGGTGATCGCATTTCCGGTTCGCAGCACCCCGCTGACCTGCCGGTTTCCGCGGAGGCGCGGGCTGCGCCTCGCACAGGCCCGGGGCGGGTGGAGTGCCGTGCTTCTGCGCCGCCATCGCCGTACAGGTGAGACCTCCTTCCACCGCTGCCGCTCCACGACGCCCGCGGCCCCGGCCGACCCGGTGGCCATGGCCTCGTCCGCCACCGGTCCACCGACCCGGCGCCCGACACCGGGCGGATCCCGCTCACCCGGCCCGAACTGCCTGTCCTGCTCCGGGCCACGTCCCCGTCCGCACCTTCCGCGATCTGCCGAACGTCCCGCACCGGTCGTGCCGGTGACGCCCGCACAGGCACCGTACGGCCGCCCGTCACCGCGGCTGGAGCAAGAGCACCGCCACCACCGGGGACCCGTTCCGGCCCCTACAGCCGCACGGACGCCGCCACCGGCAGATGGTCGCTGCCGGTGGCCGGGAGGGTCCAGGCGGAGCGCGGTTCCACGCCGCGCACGAGGATGTGGTCGATCCGCGCCACCGGAAACGACGCCGGCCAGCTCAGACCGAAGCCGGCCCCCGACTCCTCCTGCGCCGAGCGCAGTCGGGAGGTGACCGCGGACAGGGCCCGGTCGTCCGTGGTGCCGTTGAAGTCGCCCATGAGCACGGTGCGGGGCAGCGGTTCGGCGCGCAGGGCGGCGGCGAGACGGCGCGCGGCGGCGTCACGCGCGTCCGTGCCGAAGCCCGATGCGGCGGAGAACCGGACGGACAGCAGATGGGCGACGTAGACGGCGACCGGTCCCTCGGGCGTGCGAACCGTCGCACGCAGAGCGCGCGGCCAGGGGGCGATGTCGACGGTCCGGGCATCGGCGAGCGGGTAGCGGCTCCACAGGCCGACGGTGCCGTGTACCGAGTGGTACGGGTAGTCGGCGGCCAGCGCCGTGCGGTACGCGGCGGTGGCATCGCCCAGCTCTTCCAGGGCCACCACGTCGGCGCCGGAGGCGGCCAGGACACGAGCGGTGTGCGCCGGGTGTGGGTTGTGCTCGTTGACGTTGTGCGTCACCACCGTCAGGTCCGCTCCGGCCGCCCGCTTGTCGAGGAGTGTGCCGCCGAACAGTGAGGACCAGACGACGGCGGGCAGCAGTGCGGCCACCGCGGCGGTCGCGGAGCGCCGGACCGCCGCGCACAGCAGCAGAAGCGGCACGGCGAGACCGGTCCAGGGCAGGAACGTCTCGATGAGGCTGCCGAGGTGGCCGACCCGGTCGGGGACACGGGAATGGCCGAGCATCACCAGCACGGACAACGGTGCCAGGGCCGCGGCGATCCGACCTCGCCGCCAGACGCCGGGGTACGGACCCGGCCGTCGCGGGCGGTCGGGCGCGGGCGGCGCCGGCTCAGTTCCGAGGAAGGTGGCCACGGCGATGTCACCGCCTTCCGGGCCGGGGACCGGCGGTGGGCGCGGACTCGTTACCGGACATCCACCGCCGTACGCCCTCGATCAGTGAACTGCTCGCGTCGAGCGCGGCGTTCAGGCCCTCCTGCGGGCTGGTGCCGGCACGTTGGTGCAGGACGACACCGAGGGCGAGACGGTCCCGGCCGCGGCGGTCGGGTGCGGTGGCCGCCCACATCAGCGCGCCCCCCGCGGGGGTGCTGGAGCCGGTCTTGAGCCCGATCACGCCGGACGTGCCGAGCAGCGTGTTGGTGTTGAGGATCGTGCCGGGCACACCGGGGACGGTGGTGCTGGGCAGCGCGACGACGGATCTGAAGACCTTGTCGCGCATGACCTGCCGGGCCAGCTTCAGCTGGTCGGCGGAGGTGCTTGTGGTCGTGGGCTCGATACCGCTCGCCCCGGTGTAGGTGGTCCGGTCCATGCCGAGGTCGTGGGCGGCCCGGTTCATCTTCGCCACGAACGCCTGCTGCGAGCCCGCGTCCCAACGGGCCAGCAGCCGGGCGATGTTGTTGCCGGAGGGGATCAGCATCAGTTCCAGCAGCTGCCGTTCGCCCAGCCGCCGCCCCTGCACGACCGGCACGCTGGACTCCACACCGGAGACGGACTCGTTCGCCGCCGACTCGTCGACGGTGATCCGGGGGCCGGGTTCGCCGTCGCGCAGCGGATGGTCGCGCAGGATCACGTACGCGGTCATCACCTTCGCGATACTGGCGATCGGGACCGGTGTCTGCGCGCCGTGCGTACCGAGGTCGCCACGGTCACCCAGCCCTTCGACCAGCACACTCGCCTGCCCCTCGTGCGGCCAGGGCAGCGGTGCCACGGCGGGCCGCCCCGTCCGTCCGCCCGCCCGGCCGGTCCCCGGCGGACCGCCCCCGTCGCCTTCCGGGGTGACGACGGCGGCGGCGAGCGCGGCCAGGGTGACCAGGGCGGTGGCGCCTGTCGTCAGCAGGGCCGTCCGGCGGGGCAGATGACGTGACCGGCCGGGCACGGGCCACGGACCGGGGGACCCCGGCGGTGATGTACGGTCCGTGTCGCGCTCGCACGACTCGGGGGCTGTGCGCATACGGGGGCACCTCCAAGGGGCATGTGCGCGGCGTTCACGCACGTCGACCACCTTGTGCGGGGCGGATGTCCGCACGGCCGAGACCGTGCCTCGGCCCCCGCTCGGCCGTTCATCCGTCGTGTATCAGCGCCGGCCCGCCCGGGCCGTTCCGTGTGCCGTGCCCCGGGGCACGGCGGCCCCGCGGTGCCGTGCGGCGCCGCGCGAGGCGTCAGCCGGCCTTCGGCAGCCGGAGGGTGACGACGGCCCCGCCGCCAGGCGCGTCGGCGAAGGACAGCGATGCCCCGATGACCTGGGCCTGGCCGAGCGCGATGGTCAGCCCGAGACCGTGGCCCCGGCCGCGTTCCGACGCCCCGGTGCGGAACCGCTGGGGGCCCTCGGCGAGCAGTTCGCGGGGAAAACCCGGGCCGTGGTCGCGCACGGTCACACAGGTCCCCGCCACTTCGACCTCGACGGGTCCACGGCCGTGCCGGTGGGCGTTGACGACCAGGTTGGCGACGATCCGGTCGAGCCGGCGCGGGTCGGTCTCGGCGGACAGGGCACCGGTCGTGGTGAGTCGTGTCCCCAGCCCGGTGCGGGCCAGTGACTCGCCGACCGCCTCGGCCAGCGGAACCGGCCTGAGTTCGGCCCGCTCGGCACCCGCGTCGAGCCGCGAGATCTCCAGCAGGTCCTCCACCAGTGTCCGCAGTACCCGCACCCGGTCACGCACCAGATCGGTGGCCTCCCCCTCGGGGAGCAGCCCACTGGCGGTGACCAGGCCCATCAGCGGGGTACGCAGTTCGTGGGCGACGTCGGCGGTGAAACGCTGCTCGCTGCGCAGCCGTCCGAGCAGGCTGTCGGCCATCGAATCGACGGTGGCCGAGATCTCGGTGATCTCGTCGCCGCCGCGGCCGGCCGCGGTCCTCGCGGCCAGGTCACCGGCCGCGATCCGGCGTGCGGTCCGTGCCACCTGCCGCAGCCTGCGGTTGGGCAGTTCCGCGGCGAGCGCCGACAGCGGCACGACGACGGCCAGCGCCACCAGGGAGTACTTCCACATGTGCCGGTCCAGGGCGCGCCGGGTGAGCAGGTCCGTCGTCATGTCGACCTGCACCGCCACGGGGCTGCCGCGGTATGTCCGCGCCGCCCACATCGAGGGATGGTCCCCGGGGCCGTCGCCGTCGTACCAGGTGGCGTATCCGCCGCTCGGCCCCTGCCGGTCGCGGAGCCGACGCAGCAGTTCGTCGGGCATGGCACCGGGCGACATCCGCAGCCAGTCGGGCGCGACCCCGTCCCGCTCGTAGTCCTGCAGGGCCCTGGACAACTGCGTGACGGCCTTGGACTCGCCGTCGTTCATCGACCGGTCGAGGGTGCTGCGATGGACCAGCACCCCGACCGTCAGCGCGATGGCGCAGCAGGCCACGGCGACGAGCAGGGCGATCCGCCAGCGCAGCGAACGCCAGTTGAGCAGGTCGCGCAGGGTGTCCACGTCAGCGCCGCAACTTGTAGCCGAACCCGCGCACGGTCTGGATCCGCTCGGCTCCGATCTTCTTCCGCAGCCGCTGCACGCACAGGTCGACCACGCGGCTGTCGCCGTCCCAGCCGTAGTCCCACACGTTGCGCAGCAGCATCTGCCGGTCCAGCACGATGCCAGGGTTCGCGGCGAACTCGAGCAGCAGCCGCAGTTCGGTGGGGGCCAGCGCGACCGGCCGGCCCGCCACGAAGACCTCGAGCCCCGCCGTGTTGATGGTCAGATCACCGAAGACGAGCGTGGCCTGTCCGCCGGGGTGACCGCCTTCGCCCGGCCGGCCCGCTCCGTCGGCCACGTCGGCCGGGGTCCGGGACGCGGCGGGGGCGAAGGCCGCCCGCCGCAGCAGTGAGCGGATCCGGGCCACCAGCACCGCGGTGTCGACGGGTTTGACGACGTAGTCGTCGGCACCCGCCTCCAGACCGGAGACCACGTCCAGAGCGTCGCCGCGTGCGGACATCATCAGTACCGGGTCCGTGCTGGTCTCCCTGACCCTGCGGCACAGCCCGATCCCGTCGAGCCCGGGCAGCATGACGTCGAGCAGCAGCAGGTCGTGTCGGCCCTCCCGGAACAGTTCGAGTCCGCTCAGGCCGTCACCCGCGGACGTGACACGGTAGCCGTAGCGTTCCAGCGCCATCGTGACCGATCTGCGGATCACCTCGTCGTCCTCGACGAGCAGGATCGTCACGGGTGCCGGGGTACTGCCCCCAGCCACTGGAACCGACATCTCTCCCCATCGGACGTAGGTGCTGGATCTCCATCATGCGACGGGGATCGCGTCCTGCCCGAATTCTGCCGTCACCGCACCCCCGCCAGGCATCCGGCGCAGCTCAGCCGGGCATCAGCTGTGTATCGGCCCGCCTCGTACGGGCCGCGCGGCCGGCCACGCGGTGCCGGGTGCGCTGCCCGGGCGGGTAGCGTGCGTCCCATGGCAGAGGGCATCGCGGACGACAGGGCGGGCGAGGGGGTCAGGCGGGCGGTCGCCGCCGATGTGCCGGCGGTGCGCGCCCTGACGGATGCGGCGTACCGCCCCTACATCGCGCGCATCGGGGTGGTGCCGCAGCCCATGGAGGCGGACCACGCGGCGGACGTGGCCGCAGGGCGGGTGTTCGTGACGGGGGAGCCCGTGGCGGGTCTCGTGGTCGTGGAGGCGCGCGGGGACCGTCTGTTCCTGGACAGCCTCGCCGTGCACCCCGACGCACAGGGGCAGGGAGTGGGACGGCGGCTGCTCGCCTTCGTCGACGCGCACGCGCGTGCGCTCGGACGGAACGAGATCAGGCTGTACACGAACGCGATGATGTGGGAGAACCGGAGGATCTACCCGAAGTACGGATACGAGGTCGTGGAGCGCCGCGCCGACGGGCCGTACGACCGGGTGCACTATCGCAAGCGGCTGGACTCGGACCGTCCTGCCTGACGTGCCGGAGGCGAGGGGCGGCCTCAGCCGTCCGGCCACCAGATGCGCGCGATGTCCTTGCGCATCTCGGGGCGCTCGACGGGGCGCTCTTCGGTTTCCTCGCGCAGTCGGCGGGAGTCGGTCCTCTTCAGGGGCTTGTGCAGGGTCACTCGGCGCATGACTGCCTCCTTGTGCCTATTTTTTTCGGGTTCCTCGTTTGTCCTGAGGTAGACCCTTTGGGCGAGGGTTCCTCATCGATCGCGGTCTGTCTGTGGCGGCTGTCACCATGTCGCTGTCAGTGGTGGCTGTCACCCTGGCCTCATGACCAGGTACATGACCAGGAACATGGCCAAGAACGGGAACTCCGAAACCTCGGCGGGCGGGGGCGTGGACTGGGACGCCGCGGCCGCCACCTTCGACGAGGAGCCGGACCACGGTCTGCGCGATCCCGCGGTGCGCGAGGCCTGGGCCGCCCGGCTGGGGGAGTGGCTGCCGTCGCAGCCCGCGGATGTGCTGGATCTGGGCTGCGGCACGGGCAGCCTGTCACTCCTCGCCGCCGAGCGTGGGCACCGCGTCACCGGCGTGGACATGTCACCGGCGATGGTGACGAAGGCCCGCGCCAAGCTCGCCGGCCGTGACGCCGTGTTCCACGTCGGTGACGCCGCGGCCCCGCCGGTCGGCGAACAACTCTTCGACGTGATCCTCGTCCGGCATGTGCTGTGGGCCCTGCCCGATCCGGGCCGGGTCCTGCGGCACTGGCGGGGACTGCTGCGGCCGGGGCGCGTCCGCGGCGCGGAGGGGGGACGACTGGTGCTGGTCGAGGGCGTGTGGGGCGCCACGACCCCGGTCGGCATCCCCGCCGACCGCCTCAACGGACTCCTCGCGCCCCTCGGTCTCGACGTACGGGTCGAGCGGTTGTCGGACGACGCCCGGCTGTGGGGCAAGGAGGTCGACGACGAGCGGTATGCGGCGGTGGCGGTGTCCTGACCGGCCGGGCTCAGGCCAGCAAGCTCTCGAAATCGCCCCCACGGGCGAGGAGTTCGAGGTCGGCCAGGGCCCGTACGGCGGCCGCGGCCGCCTGCGGGTCCGTCACCGCGAGCCCGCTCGCCGCGAACTCGTCCTCGTCCAGGCGGACCACGGTCCGGCCGTCGGCGGAGCGCCACAGGTCCAGATCGAGGTCGTCGACGGTCACTTCGCCGGCCGAGACGGTGGCCGGTCGGGTGATGTCGCAGTACCAGCCCTTCAGCCTGCCCTGTCCGTCACGGACCTCCTTCACCGCGTACCAGCGGTCGCGCCAGTAGTACTCCGTGAGGACGTCTCCGGGTTCGAACCGTACGAATCCGAAGTCGCGGACGCCGGCGGCCGCCCAGGGCGCGCGCACGGCGATCCTGGTCCCGTCGTCGTGGAGCAGTTCGGCGGGGTAACGGATCTTCGTGCGGCCCGCCTTGACCAGGACGACCTCCACCGAGCCCGTTGTGTCAGCCGAGTTCGCGGACATACTGCACCTCCGTCGCGCAGACCTCGTAGCCGAACCACTTGTTGATCGCGAGCATCGGTTCGTTGCCGGCGTCGTTGCCCGTGAACGCCTCCCTCAGCCCGGCCTCGCGGGCACGGTGCAGTGAGTGGTTCTTGGCGAGCTTGGCGAGGCCGCGGCCCCGGAAGGCGCGAAGGGTGCCCGTCATGACGGTGCCGTAGCGGGTGCCGTCGGTGCGGGCCGCGGTGAAGGCGACCGGGCGGCCGCCCACGACCGTCACCGACGTCAGTTCCCGGGACAGGAGGGGATGGTTCCAGGTCTCCTCGAGCCAGGCCTCGTAGTCGGTGAACTCGCGTTCCACCTCACTCGGTTCGTCCGCGACCGTCTCCGCGTCCAGCGCGAACAGGGGGCGCGGGTCGTCGGCGAAGTCCGTGCCGGTGACGAGCTCCACGCCCGGCGGAGGGGTCCGCAGCGGGGGCAGTGCGCCGTGCGCCAGGTCGAGACGGAGGAAGTGGGCGGAGCGGCCCGCGCGGCAACCGCGCCTCTCGGCGAAGCCGCGGGGTGCGGGCGCGTCCGACACCCAGGTGTACAGCCGGGTCGCGCCCAGGGCCCGCAGCCGCTCCTCGGCGGTGGCCGCCAGCAGTGAGCCCGCGCCGCGGCCCTGCCGGTCCGGGTCGACGTAGACGTTGACGTAGGCGTGTCCGGGTTCCGGGCTGTCGTACACCAGGCCGACCTGGGCCGTCCCGACGGGCTCGCCGTCCTCCTCCGCGAGGAGGGGCCGGTAGTGGGCGTCCGGGTGCGTGTGCCGCAGGTCGTAGGCGAGGGACGCGCCGGTGGAGATCATGTACGGCAGCGTGCGGCGGCGGATGCGGGCGAAGGCGTCGGTGTCCTCGGGTGCGTCGGGACGGACGTCGCGCACGGTCACGGTCATGGCTCGCACGCTACGCGGAGGTTGTGGTCGGGTGCCTCCGAATTCCCGCCGCTGGGGGACAATCGGCCTGTGACCTTGAAGATCCACATCATGGAGGGGGGCGCCCCGTACGAGCAGGTGCGCGCCCAGATCGCCGAACAGGCCCGGTCCGGTTCGCTGCCGGTGGGATACCGCCTGCCCACCGTGCGCGGGCTGGCCGAGTCCCTCGGTCTGGCGCCGAACACGGTGGCCAAGGCCTACCGGGCGCTGGAGACGGACGGGGTGATCGAGACCCGCGGCCGCAACGGGACGTTCGTGGCCGCCGCGGGTTCGGCCGCGGAGCGTGAGGCGGCGGGCGCCGCCGCCGGGTACGCGGAGCGTGTGCACCGCCTCGGCCTCACGGAGGCCGAGGCGCTGGTCGCGGTGCGGGAGGCGCTGCGGGCGGCGTTTGCGAAGTAGGCGGAGACGCCGCGGTGGGTGATGACGGCCGTGAAGGCCGTCGCGGTGCGCCGGGTCCCGCGACGCCGGCGTGATCCGGACGGCCGGCTCTATCGCCGTGCCGTGTCCCTGGCCGCCGCCGGGAGGTGCTGGGGTGTGCGTGTCACCTTCAGGCCGGCCGCCGTCGCCGCGCGGGCGAAGGTCATCGCGTCCAGGACCGCCGCTGCGTGCGGATCGTTGTTGAAGTAGGCGTAGACGTCCCGTCCGTCCGGCCAGACGGCGTCGATGCGCTGGACCCAGGAGGTCAGGGACCGGCGGCCGTAGTGCGGCCACGGCCGGGCGCGACCGGCGTGGAAGCGGACGTAGCCCCAGTCGGTGGTGCGCCACAGCGGGGTGACCGGGCGGGAGAGTACGTCGGCCCAGCACAGCGCCGCCCCCCGGGCCTCGAGCACCGCGCGGACCTCCGGCGTCCACCACGAGTCGTGGCGCGGCTCGACCGCGATACGGGTGCCGGAGGGGAAGCAGGCGAGGCAGTCGTCGAGCAGGGCCGGGTCGGCACGCAGGGTGGGCGGGAGTTGGAGCAGCACGGGGCCGAGCCGGTCGCCGAGGCCCGCCGCATGGCTCATCAGGCGGTGCACCGGTTCCTGCGGGTCCCGCAGCCGTTTGATGTGCGTCAGATAGCGGCTCGCCTTCACCGCGACAACGAAGTCACGCGGAACCCGTTCGCGCCAGTCCTCGAAGGTCTCCTCGGACGGCAGCCGGTAGAACGCGTTGTTGATCTCGACCGTGGCGAATCGGGTCGCGTACTCCTCCAGCCACAACCGCACAGGCACGCCGGACGGGTACAGGACGTCGCGCCAGTCCTTGTACTGCCATCCCGACGTGCCGACGAACACGGTCATACGACCATCAAAGCACTGTCGACGGTCTTTTCACCGTTCCGCTACAGGTACAGCCCCGAATCCGTTCCCGCCCGCTGATCCGGAACCGATGTGGGGGACGTGCCCCGCCGCAGCGCGTACAGCTCCGCCAGCGTCGCGCCTTCGCGGCCCACACCCTCCTCCCCGCCGAGCCAGCTCACCGCCTCGGGGCGGGTCAGACGGCCCACCTCGATCCGGGCGAGACAGCGGCCGGGTCGGACGACGGCCGGGTGGAGCCGCTCCAGGTCCTCGTTCGTGGTGACACCCACCAGAACGTTCCTGCCCTGCCCCAGCAGCCCGTCGGTGAGATTCAGCAGCCGCGACAGCGCCTGGCCCGCGGTGTGCTTCGCCTCCCCGCGGATCAGTTCGTCGCAGTCCTCCAGCAGGAGCAGACGCCAGCGCCCCTTGCCCGCCCCGTCCTCCTCGCCGATGGCGATGTCCATGAGGTACCCGATGTCGGAGAACAGGCGTTCGGGGTCGAGGACGCAGTCCACCTGGCACCAGTCCCGCCATGAGCGGGCCAGTGTGCGCAGGGCGGACGTCTTTCCCGTGCCCGGCGGGCCGTGGAGCAGCAGCAGACGGCCCGCGATGTCCTCCGGTGTCGTCTTCATCAGGCGGTCCATCGCGTCCGCCACCGGCGCCGTGTAGTTGGGGCGGACCTCCTCCCACGTGCCGGCCGCGATCTGCCGTGTCGTGCGGTGCGGGCCGCGCCTCGGCGACACGTACCAAAAGCCCATGGTGACGTTCTCCGGCTGGGGTTCCGGCTCGTCCGCCGCGCCGTCCGTGGCCTGGGTGAGCACCTTTTCGGCGAGTTCGGCGCTGGTCGCGGTCACGGTGACGTCCGCGCCGCGGTTCCACCGGGAGACCAGCAGGGTCCAGCCGTCGCCCTCCGCGAGGGTCGCGCTGCGGTCGTCGTCACGGGCGATGCGCAGCACCCGGGCGCCCGGAGGCAGCAGCGTGGCCCCGGAGCGTACGCGGTCGATGTTCGATGCGTGCGAGTACGGCTGCTCGCCCGTCGCGAAGCGGCCGAGGAACAGCGCGTCGACGACGTCGGACGGCGAGTCGCTGTCGTCGACGTTGAGCCGGATCGGCAGAGCGTCGTGTGGGTTCGCGGACATGTCGCCATGATCTGTCACGCAGGCGTCCCGTGCACCCGCTTTCCGAGGTGTGCCGGGTGTGTCGGCAGTGCCCGGTGCTTCCGGTCCGCCCCCCTACGTCCTGTTACAGGGCTGTCGCACGACGAAATCTGTTCCTGGGTCGAACCCCGCCGTTAGTGTGGCCCATGATGGGACGTCATGAGTGGGATACGGGGGCATGGCGGTGGCGGCTCACCGCGCTGCTCGGCGTGGGGGTGGCCGCTCTGGCCCTGGTGGTGACGCTGATCAACACACTGCCGGGGAACGGTGGGAGCACCAGCGGTACGTCGCCGGACGGCGACAAGGTGCATGGCACGCCGGCCAAGGTGCCGAAGGAGGCGAAGCCGGACGTCGGCTGGGGTTTCACGCATACGCAGTACAGCGCGGACGAGGGCAGCGGCAGCGCCACCGCGCGCGTCGAGGACCTGCTCTCCGGCACCCGGCTGCCGGAGAACCAGCACATCATGGGCTGGGGCGCGGACAATCCCGAGCCGGTCGAGGGACATTACGACTTCGGGGCGATGGACCGCCGTATCGACTTCGCCCGCAAGGCGGGCGGCACCCCGGTCGTCACCCTGTGCTGCGCCCCGGACTGGATGAAGGGCGGCAAGGCGGGCGCGGACAGCACCGACTGGAGCCAGACCGCCCTGGAGACCGCGCCGACGCCCGATCACTACAAGGACTTCGCCGCGCTCGCGGCGACCGTCGCCAGGCGCTATCCGGACGTGCGCCACTTCGTCGTCTGGAACGAGTTCAAGGGCTTCTGGAACAACTCCGAGGCCCGCTGGGACTACGAGGGCTACACCCGGCTGTACAACCTGGTCTACAAGGCGCTCAAACAGGTCGACCCGAAGATCATGGTGGGCGGGCCGTACCTGGTCATGGACAGCGTCGACCCGCGGCAGAAGGAGAACGCCTCCCCGGACCTGCGTGGTCCCTGGGGCGCTATGGACCAGCGTGTTCTCGACGCCTTCGACTACTGGAACAAGAACAAGACGGGCGCCGACTTCGTCGTGGTGGACGGCTCCAGCTACACCAAGGACGACGACCTGCTGCCCGACGAGTTCGCCGCCACCGACAAGCTCACCGCCGTCGGCGCCTGGGTGCGGCGGCAGACCCACGACCTGCCGTTGTGGTGGGCGGAGTACTACGTCGAACCCGCCGACGGCAACGACGACCGCAAGGGCTGGACGGAGGGCCACCGTGTCGCCGTGCAGGCCGCCGGGATGATCGCCATGGTCAAGGGCGGGGCCTCCTCGGGCTTCTACTGGAACCCGGAGAAGGAGAAGGGCACCGACTGCGCGGGCTGCCTGTGGACACCGACCGACACCGCGAACGGCGGCCGGGCGCTGCCCATGTACGGCCTGGTCTCCCGCTTCGGCGAGGAGTTCCCGCCGGGCACGAGGTACCGGACGGTGCCGGTCGCCAAGGACGACGTCCCGAACGTGCGCGTCCTCGCCACCGACAGGGTCGTCCTCGTGGTCAACACCCTCGACCGGGCGATCAGCGCCCAGGTGGACGGCAAGCGGTTCGACATGAAGGCGTACGAGGTGAAGTGGCTCGAGCGATGAGCCGCTTCACCTCGTACGCCGGGTGACGCTCAGCCCTTCCCCATGGTCAGGAACCGCTGCACCAGCGAGGCCAGCAGCACGGCCAGCAGCGGGAGAGAGAACCAGAAGCCCGACTGCAGCCAGCGCAGTTTGCGCACGCTCGGCCGGACCGCGACGCGTACGATCTCGCGGGCCGTGAGCATCAGGACCAGGGCGACGGCCGCGAGTCCTCCGACCACCGACCACGGCGTCCAGGTCACCCGCGGTCCGATCGGACCCGGAGCCGGTTTCGCGACGCCGCCCGCCGGCTGCTCGCGCAGCGCGTACATGGTCACGTCGTCGTTGACCAGGACCTTCGTCAGTTCCTGGCGGTCGTCCAGGCTCTTGACGAGCCGGGACTCCCATGTCGCCGAGTAGCCCACGTCCATCCGCAGATAGGTCACCTGGCTCACGTTGATCATGAGATAGGAGTTCGGACCCGCGTCCTTGAGCGACTTGACCAGACCCGACACCAGCACCGGATCCGTGGGAGCGAGCGTCGGCACGTACTGCACCTTCTCCATGTCCCTGGCGCCCCACGGCATCGCCGGCGTGACGTTGTCGACCGTGTCGTTGCTCAGCCACAGCAGCCGTACCGTCGGGTCGTCGTGGGCGTACACGTAGTCCATGGCCGCGACCTCGCCGGGGCGGATCCGCTCGAAGGGTTCGTTGCCCCATCGGGCCACCAGGAAGCCGCCCATCAGCAGCAGCCCGGCCACGAGCGCCGCGAGCGGTGCGAGGCTCATCCGGTCCTTGTCCCGTTCCTCGGCCGTCACGCCGGTGCGCGGGAAGAGCGCGAGCCCGGCGAGCAGGGCCGCACCCGGCAGGGCGAACATGAAGACGCGCAGCGCCATTTCGCCGCCGTACGACTGCATGCCGAAGCCCAGGAACGGCACGAAGGTCAATACGAGCAGCGACCGCTCGCGGTACTTGTTCTCGCGGCGCCGCCACCAGCCCCAGCAGGCGAACGCCATCACGGCGCCCGCGAGCGCCACCCTCGTGTAGAGGACCAGCTTGTGCGTCGAGTCGCCGCCCTGGATACGCCCGGAGACCGATGTCGACACATTGCTGCCGACGCCGCCGACCCCGCCGAAGAGCTCGTTGAAGTGCCCGGACCAGTAGGGCTCGGCCATGAAGCCGACCCAGAAGGCCACCAGCACCGCGAACAGGATGGGCAGCCCGCGCAGTTCGGAGCGGCCGATCAGGACGAGCGCCGCGAGCACGCCCAGCATTACGAACGGGGTGAGCTGGTGGGCCGGGACGCTTGCCGCGTACAGGCCGATCAGCACCATCAGCAACACGGCCCGCTGCCCGCGCCCGGCCGGCTCGACCTCGGCCTCGCCGGGGCGTGCCTTGGTCCAGATCACGCGCGGCGCGCGGAACCACACCAGCAGGACGGCCACGAAGGCCAGGTAGAGCAGATAGGTGAAGCCCTGCGGTGAGAAGTAGTCCTGGCCGACCCAGCCGCTGAGCACGAAGATCCACAGGCCGGTCCACTTGGCGCGCCAGCTCGCCCGCAGGGAGCGCAGCAGCAGGAACATCGGTGCCAGATACAGGAGCTGGATGGCCAGGGGCCACCAGCGGATGACCTCCGTCAGATCGGTGACCCCGCACGCCTTCGCGACGAACGCGGCCACCGCGAAGAAGCCCGGCCAGCTCCAGCGGGCGTCCAGGTCGGGCACGGCCGACCCAGTCCGGTCGATGTAGTCGAGGAACCCCAGGTGCTGCCAGGCCGTCGCGAACCGGGGTTCGGTCTCGATCACGGCGGGCAGGGCGTGCAGCGACACGACCGTGGCTAGGAGTGTGACCAGGAGCAGGACCTTGGACTCGCGGCCGCGCCACAGCAGCGCGGCGAACACCACGACCAGCAGTGCGGCCCCGACCAGGGTCGGCAGCGGCAGGACCGAGATGAGTCCCAGGCCGCCCATCCGCTCCAGGGAGCCGTCGTCGAGGCCCAGAACCGGGACCCAGTAGAGCAGCAGCGCCGAGACCAGCAGACAGCCGAGGAGCACACCGCCGAGCGGTCCGAGGGCATTCGGACGCTCCTCGGGGGGCGGCTCCGAGGTGGCGGGGCGCGACCGCTCGGCGGAACCGCCCGATGCCAAGTCCCGGGCCCTGGACAGGGCTCCGTCCTCCGCGGCCGGGTTCCGTTCCTCCACCGGCAGACCCACCGGACCCTCCGCGCCCGGCGGCCCGAGCGGCCGTGTCGGGCGGTCGCCCTCGACGGACACCACGGGCGTCCCGGTGGGTGGGGTGCCGGGACCCGGGCGTACGTCGGGCCGGCGCTCCACATGGTCGAAGTCGACGTGTATGCCGAGCGCGAGCGTGTCGGCGTCGAGCTTCTTCGCCCAGGACGGACCGCCCTTCGACGCGGGGACCTCGCGCGCCCCCAGGTCGGCGAGGTCCCCGTCCGGTGCCGCTTCCTCCGGCACGGCGTCCGCCGGGGCGGTACGCACGATCTTGAACAGCTTGGGTGCGGCGATCGCCACGATCACCGCGAGGCTGGAGATCTCCGCGACACCCGCGCCGGTCAGCCCCATCCGGGGGAGCAGCAGCACGGTGAGCCCGAGCACCAGGACACACAACAGGCCCTGGAGATAGGCGAGTCCGGAGGTACGGCTCTGGGCGCGCAGCACCGCGAAGTACGTCTCCATGACGACCCGCAGCGCCGCCCCGACCGCGAACCAGCGCAGCAGCGGGGTCGCCGCGTGGGCGTAGCCCTCGCCGAAGACGTGCAGGATGAAGGGAGCGCCGAGGAACAGCAGCGCGCACACCGGCAGCATGATCCGGGCCATGCGCTTGAGCGCGGCCCGGGTGTTGGCGGCGAGGCGCGCCGGATCGTGCGAGCCCTCGACGGTGAGCGAGGCCCCCATGTTGATGGCGAGCAGATTGGTCGTGCCGCCGATCGTGGTGGTGATGTAGAAGTACGCGTTGTCCGCGGCGCTGACCTGCGAGGCCACGATCACCGGTACGAGGTAGACCACGGCGAGGGAGAACAGCGAACCGGTGTAGTCGCCCGCCAGGAAGCGCCCGATCTCCTTCACCGAGGGCGGGGCGGCCTGGTCCTGCGTCGCCTTGACGTGCCGGGGCACCAGGCGCCGGAACACCAGCCAGCCGAGCGGCAGCACGGACGTGGCGATGGCCGCGACCCAGGAGACGAAGACACCCATCATGGGGATCGCGGCGGCCAGCCCGATCAGCAGCACCAGCTTCACCGCGGAGAACACGGTGTTGCCCACCGGGACCCACAGCGCGCTGCGCAGCCCGGTCAGCACACCGTCCTGGAGGGTGAGCAGGTTCCAGGCGATGACGGCCACCACGAAGACGAGCGCCGGAGCGGGCCCGTGCAGGAAGCGGTACGAGGGGCCCCACACGTGCAGCGTCAGCAGGAAGACGCCGGCGGCGAGTGCCACGACGACGCAACTGCCCGCGTAGGTGCGGAAGATCAGGCGGCCGGTGGCCCGGCCCGAGATCGGGATGAAGCGGGCCAGGGCGCCGGTCAGGGTCACCGCGGTGAGGCCGGCGAGGAGCTTCATCGCGGCGATCGCGGCGGAACCCTGACCGACCGCGGCGTCCGAGTAGTAGCGGGCGGCGACCAGCCAATAGCCAAGGCCCAGCACCGCGGAGATACCGGTGTTGAGCATCAGCGCATAGGCGTTGCGGAACAGCTGGCTGCCGCCGCCCGCGCCGCTCCTGGGCAGGCGAAGGCGGCGCCCGGACTGCTCGGGCGCCGCGGTCGAGGTCTGTTGGGCCTGGGCTGTGGTGGTCGTGTCAGACACGGGAACCGATGGCCTTCCGGCGAACCTGTCGTGCTCTTCGGACCACGGCGTATCCCTTGGTGAGGGCGCGGTCCCTGGCGAAATTGCGAGCGATCGCACGGCCCTGGACGAGCCGCTCGAACTCCTCCGCGCCCGTGCTGCGGCGCACGGTGACACGTTGCAGCGCGTACGGCCCCTGACCCGGGCGGGCGAGACCGTTGCCGACGGCGAGCGACTGGCGGTACCCCGTCTCGCGCACGGTACGGCGCACCCGGCGACTGGAGTAGCCGTACGGGTAGGCGAACGAGACCGGGGCGGCGCCCAGTTCGCCGGTGACGATCTCCTTGCAGCGCAGGAGTTCGAAGCGCAGGGTGTCGTCGTCCAGTTGGTCCAGCTGCGGATGGGTGTGGCTGTGCCCGCCGATCTCGACCCCGCCGCCGGCGAGGTCGCGCACCTGGTCCCAGTCGAGCATGGTGTCGAGGCCGCCCCCGGTGTCGTGGGCGCCCCGGAGCCAGCCGGTCGAGACGAACAGGGTGGAGACGAAGCCGTGCTTGGCGAGCACGGGCAGGGCGTGGCGGTGCACGCCTTCGTATCCGTCGTCGAAGGTGATGAGGACGGGCCTCTCGGGCAGCGGGTCCCCCTGCCGCCAGCAGCGGGCCAGCTCGGCGGTGGTGACGGGTGTGCGTCCCAGGTCCGCCAGCTGTGCCATCTGCTCGGTGAAGGCCTCGGGCGCCACCGACAGGGCACGGGTCGCCTCGTTGGGCGCCGTCGCCACCGAGTGGTACATGAGGATCGGCACGGCCTGTCCGCTCATGCGATGTCCCCCTCGCCGTCCGGTATCCGCACCACGGAGAAGGTGGCGCCGCCCCTGCGCGCCCGGACGCTCCCGAGGACGTACCCACCGGCGGCCGTGAGTACCCCCGCGACGATGGCGCCGGCCCGGCCCGCGCCGCCGGGGCGGGCCAGCAGAGCGTCACGCAGTCCGCGGGCGACACCGGCGGGCAGTACCCGGGTGGTGTAGCGGCGCTCCGACTCCAGTCCCTTGTCGGAGCCGACGCTCCGGGCCACCAGGGCCTTGGAGAGGCCTTCGGCGTAGGTACGGGTGCGGAAGTACGCGAAGTGCTCGCGTGGCGCCGGTACCCGGTGGTGGATCACCGCACGGTCGTCGATCAGCAGGATCGCATCCGGTCTGGCCCGGCTGAGCCGGATGCACAGCTCCGTCTCCTCGCAGCCGAGCGGGCGCTTGTCGCCGTCGCGTCCGATGCCCGTGGCGAAGCCGCCCGCCGCCGCGAACGCCGTGCGGCGGAAGGAGGCGTTGCCCCCGAGGACGTTGCGCACCCGCGCCCGGCCTGGCGGCAGCCCCTTGTAGGTGCAGCCCACCACCCAGTCGAACTCCTCCGGGAACCACGCCGGGCGGCGGCCCGAGGCCCAGATCGGCATCGTACGGCCGCCGACGGCCATGACCCGCGGGTCCGCGTAGCCCTCGGTGAAGTGCCTCAGCCAGTCCCGCTCGGCCACGGCGTCGTCGTCGAGGAACGCGATGACCTCCCCGTGGGAGGCGGCGATCCCGGTGTTGCGTCCCGCGGACAGGCCGCGGGGGCCCGCGTTGGCGAGCACGCGGACCTCCTCGACCTCCTTGTACTCCCCGCTCAGCCGTTCGAGCAGGGTCTGGTTGTGGTCCACGACCAGCAGCGTCTCGCGCGCCGGCCGGGACTGCGCCCGCACCGAGGAGACCGCCGCGAGGATGTCCTCCCAGCGGTCCTCGGTGTAGACGCAGATCACCACGGAGATGTCCGGAGCGCTCAAGACAGCTCTCCCTGACCCGAGTTGAGCGCCACCGCGCGAGGGCGGCTGCGCAGCGCACGCCGGTTGGAGCGTTCCTGGAGGATGACCTTCAGCACCCGCAGACCGTCACGCACCGCGCGCAGGTTGCTCGCACCGTGGATGCGGAGGTACTCGTGGCTCGGGATCTCCTGCACCTTGAGCCCGGCCTTGACGACCCGGATGTTCATCAGGGTCTCCACCTCGAATCCCGTGCAGTCCAGCTCGATCTTGTCGAGGCAGTGCCGCCAGAACGCGTTGTACCCGTAGCAGAGGTCGGTGTAGCGGGCGCCGAACTTGGCGTTGACGATCGCGCACAGCACCCGGTTGCCCAGTTTGCGGATCGGCGTCATGTCGGAGGTGCCGCCGCCGTTCGCGAACCGCGAGCCCTTCGCGAAGTCGGCGCCGGACACCAGCGCGGAGACATAGCTGACGATCTCCTGACCGTCCGCGGAGCCATCGGCGTCGACCATCACGATGATGTCGCCCGTGCAGGCCTCGAAGCCGGTGATCAGGGCATCCCCCTTGCCCTTGCCCTGCTGGCCGACGACCTTCACACCCGGCCACAGATCGCGCGCGACCTGGACGGTGTCGTCGGTGGAATTGCCGTCCACAAGGACCACTTCGTGAATCCACTCGGGAAGTGTCTTGAAGACGTACGGGAGGTTCTCCGCCTCGTTCATGGCGGGAATCACCACGCTCACCGGTGGCGCGATGGCCAGGTGAGAGGAGATGGGTCGGTACCTGCCCTGATGTAACGGACCTTGATCCGAAATTGCAGAGCGCAGAACAGAACTCATGGGTCTGGTCCCTCTCGTCCGGTGGACCGTCCGCCCCTGGACGGTCCGGCATTGTGTCCGGTTCGAAAGGGGGGTACTCACCTACGGCATGCCGATATGGATCTCCGTGCATGTCGGGTGAGCTGGCAAAGCTGGCCGTCTGCCGGGAAAACGGCAGCCGACCGCGCGGCACGACTCGAACGACTGTGGTCGCCGAGCACGGCACCCCCCTACCGCGCCCCGCGCCGGAACCATCGCGGTACCTGAGCCCTCCCCTGGAGCCGCGTGATGATGGACCGATGCGGGTTGATGTATGACGGTATTGACGATTGCGACTTTATGGCAAGACCTGGGACGTGTCCCTGGTTTTGACCGGTAAATGGGCGAAAATCAACCCCTCGAACGGATTTTCCCCATCCGTTTGAGGACGCGGTCGGCCGGCTCGAAGAACTCCGGCCGAGACAGCACCGCATTGCGCAGTGCCCGGACCGGGGCGCGGCGCGCCCTGTGCCCGAACGCAACGGGGTGACGTCGTGTCACCCACCCCTCGGACACGTAGAGATCGCGTGTCTTCAGGGAGTCCTTGTATTCCTTGCGGCCCCGGCCGAGATCCAGATGGGCGATGCCGTCGGCGGCGGCCGCCTCGGCCATCCGCAGATGCAGCACCAGGCCGGGCGAGTACTTGGCGAACTCCGGGTCGTAGGCCGGGAACCAGCAGGCCAGCACTCGATCGGTGCGCAGTCCGAAGTGGGCGGCGATCGGCCGTTCGCCCGCGTAGAGGACCGACAGGATGCCCGTGAACGCTTCCGCGCGGGTGTGGAAGAGCTGCTGCACCAGCTGGGTGATCCAGTCGTGCGCGAAACGGTCGCTGCGCCCGGTCCTGCGGTACTGCGCCGACTTCCAGCCCATCAGCGTCCGAAGGGCGGCCGGATCGCGCTCGTCGTGGACGTAACGCAGCTCGCCGGCGTCCCGCCCGAGCTTGCGCTCCTTGGCCAGTGTGGTGCGGGTGAACTTCGGTGACCGGTCGCGCAGTCGGCTCAGATACGCCTCGTATCCCTGGTCGACGTCCATGACCGGGGAGGCGAAGGTGCCGGAGACTCCCGCCTCGAACGGCGTCTGGCCCTCGACCAGATGGTCGAACTCCCAGAGGGCGAGCCCGCAGGCCCGCAGGAGCTCCCGCGCGTCGCAGACGAATCCCGGCCGGTGCACCATGCCCTGGCAGTCCGAGACCCCGAGGCCGACGGCACGGCCGACGCCGGCGGCCGTTCTCTGGAACGGGAGGAACGCGGCCGGTTCGGCGTCCTCGCGGACGACCGCGATACGCACGCCGCGTCTCGTCCGGCCCACGGCGAGCGCGAACTCGGGTGACAGGAAGGGGTTCGTTAGTCCGGGTGAGCCGTTGAGATGGGCTTTGGACTGCAGGGCCGTCCAGGCCGCCCGGTCGGCCGCCCTGAGCTCGCCCGGGCGGTACACGCTGATGTCCACGTCTTCAGGCCCGTCTTCTCGCCGTGTGGCGGCGCTGCCGCCGTACCAGAACCAGCAGGAGAACGACGGCGCTGACCACGGCCACCGCGATGATGCCGCCGGTCACCGACCACCGGTGCACCGCCAGCATGCCCTGGGCGATCAGCAGATCGATCGCGATCGCTCCTGCCACGGACACCACCGTGCGGGGGAAGGGTTCCAGTCCCCGTAGGGCGGCGCCGACGGCCGATGCCGGCGCGGCGAGCAGGAAGAACAGTGTGAACGGGCCGCGCAGCGGCGAGTCCGCGCCGCTGAGCGCGAGGATCGCCCCGACCCCGGCGACGACGACTGCCGCGCCGGCGAGCAGGGGGGACAGGCTCCTCCCCGGATCCTGTCCCGACCTCCCGTCCCTGTCTGATGACGGTGGCTTGATGCGTAAGGTCTGCATTGGCGACTTTGCCCCCCGAAGCGCCGGATGCCGGGCTTCAATGTCGCGCAGCCGTGAGGGGGCCGTCAAGACGCGGAGGCGGCACCCACAGGTTATTGGCGCGGTTCAAACATGTGTTGCCCGGAAATGCAGGGCTCCGGTCAAACCGGAGTTCGAGCCTCGTGCGGGGTTGCGTGGTGATCCGTGAACCGCCGCCGGGACGGCCCGGTCCGACACCCCCTCGTGTGGCCGCCGGGCGCACGTGGTCGGACAGGTCGGTGAACGGTGCCGCGACGTCCTGCGCCGAAAGTCTTGGCATGGACACTTCCTGTCAACATGCGTGGCTGCTACCACAGTTGTGGCAGAGATCCTGCTAAAGGGAGGTTCCATGAGACGTTCCCGATGTGCGGCGTACGTGACGTCACTCCTCCTGGCCGTCGGCTTCACCCTCACCGGGGCGGCCGCGGCGCAGGCGTCAACTCAGGCGGCGGCCACCGGTTATGTGGCCCTCGGCGACTCCTACTCCTCGGGTGTCGGCGCCGGAAGCTACATCGGCTCCAGCGGCGACTGCGACCGCAGCACCAAGGCCTTCCCGTATCTGTGGCAGGCCGCCCACGCCCCCGCGTCGTTCAGCTTCATGGCGTGCTCGGGCGCCCGGACGACCGACGTGCTCAACAACCAGCTGGGCCCGTTGAGCGCGTCGACCGGCCTCGTCTCCCTCACCATCGGCGGCAACGACGCCGGCTTCGCCGACGTCATGACGACATGCGTGCTCCAGTCGGACAGCTCCTGTCTGTCACGGATCGCGACGGCCAAGGCGTACGTGGACTCGACGCTGCCCGGCCGGCTGGACAGCGTCTACTCGGCGATCAGTGCCAAGGCCCCGGCGGCCCATGTGGTCGTGCTGGGCTACCCCCGTTTCTACAAGCTCGGCACGACCTGCCTCGGACTGTCCGAGACCAAGCGGTCCGCGATAAACGACGCAGCGGACTACATCAACGCGGCCATCGCCAAGCGCGCCGCCGACCACGGCTTCACCTTCGGTGATGTGCGCACCACCTTCACCGGCCACGAGATCTGCTCCGGCTCCGCCTGGCTGCACAGCGTCAACTGGCTGAACATAGGCGAGTCCTACCACCCGACCGCGGCCGGTCAGTCCGGCGGCTATCTGCCGGCACTGAACGGCGCGGCCTGACGGTCACGAACTCGAGGGGGAGGCCCCGCCCGTCGGGGTCTCCGTCTCGCAGGTCACCGAGAACGGCACGGAGTCGGACGTGACCCGCACCGGATCGCGGACCTCCACACCGATCTCGTTCCGGACCGAACCCCCTTCTTCGTACGTGGTCACGACGACCTGGCGCTGCTGGGTCCGCCCCCCGTCCGCGGGGAACGACAGCGTCTTCCAGCCGGGGTCGGAGACGTGTCCCGTACTGGTCACCCAGCGATAGCTCACATCGACCGGCACCCGGCCCACGGTGAACGTGGCCGTGAACGTCGGGGCCTGTGCGTCCGGTGGCGGGCAGGCACCGGAGTAGTCGGTGTGCACGCCGGTGACCGTCACCCGGACCGACTGCGCGGGCGGTTCGGTCGTACGACCGCCGCCTTTGCCGTCCGAGGTGGATCCGCCACTCGGAGCGGGGCTCGAGTCCGTGTCGCTACCGGGCCCGCCTGCATCCGCACTGCCCGTGTCGTCGCTGTGTGAGGCCCCGCTGCCCGCGGCGTCGCCGCCCTGGCCGCCATCCCGGTGGACCAGGGCGTATGTCAGCCCCGCCACGGCCAGCACCAGGGCGGCCAGACCCGCGATCAGGACCACCACGGCACGGCGGTCACGGCCCGGCGGCTCGGCGGGACTCCCGTACCCGGACCGGGAGACGGTGGTGGGGACGGGGGCCGGCTGCGGGGGCGTGGGCGTCTCACCTGGGAACGCGGCGACCGTCGGTGCGTACGCCGGGACGGCGCCAATGCGCGGGGTGCCGCCCGCCCCGATGATCCGCAGATCCCGCTCGGCCTGTGCCGCCGGAATGCGCTCCGCCGGATCCTTGCGCAACAGCCCCTCGATCACCGGGGTCAGCGGACCCGCCCGCCGCGGTGGAGGCAGTTCCTCGTCGACGACCGCCCGCAGTGTGTTGAGCGGGGTGCTCTGCCGGAACGGTGAGTTGCCCTCGACCGCCGCGTACAGCAGTACGCCGAGCGACCACAGATCGGACTCGGGGCCCGGGGTGCGTCCGAGCGCTCGCTCGGGGGCGAGGAACTCGGGCGAGCCGATGACCTCGCCGGTCATGGTCAGTGCCGAGCTGCCCTCGACCATGGCGATGCCGAAGTCGGTGAGGACCACCCGGCCGTCGTTCGCCAGCAGCACGTTGCCGGGTTTGACGTCGCGGTGCAGGACTCCGGCCGCGTGCGCGGCACGCAGGGCGGCCAGGACCTCCGCGCCTATGTGCGCGGCACGCTGCGGGGGGATCGGCCCCTCGGCGTCCAGCAGGTCCGACAGGGCGATGCCGCGGATCAACTCCATGACGATCCAGGGGCGTCCGTCCTCGTGGGCCACGTCGTAGACCGTCACGACATTGCGGTCGGCCACCCGGGCCGCCGCCCAGGCCTCGCGTTCCAGCCGGGTGTACATGCGCTGGACCTCGGCCGCCGGAAGGCCGGCCGGGGCGCGCACCTCCTTCACGGCCACCTCGCGGTGCAGCACCTCGTCACGGGCGCGCCACACCGTCCCCATGCCGCCCTGGCCGAGGGGGGACAACAGACGGTAGCGACCCGCGATCACACGTTCACGGCCCGGATCTTCGGACACGGGCGTCCCCCATTCGCATCCGCGTGCTGTATCCACTCCGCGCTTTTTCTCCCCAAAAGTAGCTCAACCGAGTGCGGATGCCGCCCCCTTGAACACCAGTCCGGCCCCGAGGGCCACGACGACGAAGGCCGATCCCAGCGGTGCGGTCCTGCGCACCAGCGCAGCCGCCGGACCGGCGGTCCAGCGCGGACGGCGTTCCAGTACGCGTTTCATCCCGCTGCCCAGCCTGACCACGGCGACTCCGGCGGCGGTCAGCGTCAGGGCGAGGCCGATGCCGTACGCGACGACGAGCAGCAGCCCGAACCAGGCCTGGCCGAGCGCGGCCGCGCCTACCAGGACCACCACCGCCGAGGGGCTGGGCACCATCCCGCCGGCGAAACCGAGGAGGATCGTGCCGCGGAGGGTGGGCGCGGTGGGGTGGGTGTGCGTGACCCCGCCATGGGTGTGGGGGACGCCGGGGTCGTGGTGGTGACCGTGGTCGCCGTGTTGGTGTCCTTCACCGTGGCCGTGCGTACGGTGGGTGTGGCCGAGGTGTCCCGGCGCGGGTCCGGGCCGGTCCGTGCCGAGGTGGCCGTGCCGGCGGCTGAGCCACGCCCGGCGGACGAGCGACGCGCCCGCCAGGGTGACCAGGATCCCGCTGGCCAGGCCCAGCCAGGCGATCACCGACGGCGTCGCCGCGGAACCCGCCGTGACCAGCAGCCCCAGCGCGACGACGCCCAGGGTGTGGGTGATCGTCACCGAGGCCGCCAGGGGCAGTACGTCCTTGAGCCTCGCCCGGCTGCCGCGGGCCGCCGCCGTCGCGGCCATCAGGGTCTTGCCGTGGCCGGGCGCGAGCGCGTGCATGGCGCCGAGACCGATCGCGATGATGAGGGCGAGCGCGGCGAAGCCGACGGTGAGGTCGTGCCGGGCGACCAGGTCGTCCAGGGCCCGGGTCCAGCGGTCGGCACCGCGGGGAAGCACGGAGGCGGCCGGGGCGTCGCCCTGCTCGCCGGCCAGGGCGGGGCCACCGGGACGCACCCGCAGGGAGGCCGTGACCGTGTCGGCCGGTGAGGACAGCAACTCCACCGGATACGCGGTCAGTTCGTGGGAGACGGAGGACTTCGGCACGTTCGACGCGATGAGTGTCGTACGGTCCCCGCGCGCGGTGATCTCCCGCCAGCCGGGACCGGTGGATGCCCCCGCGCTCCGGAAGGCGATGCCGGCGGTGCCCGTCCTGGGCAGCGGTGCCGTCAGCCGGCACTCCACGCGCAGGGTGCTGAGACCGGCCTGACCCGGCCGTGACCGGGCGCTGCTGGTGCCGACGGTCAGCGTCACCGGGCGCCCGCCGACGGTGAGCCTGCTGCCTTCGGCGGCCGCTGCGCACCGCTTCCGGGCCCAGCCGGTCAGCCCCGTCCCGGCGATGTCGGACTCGGCCTGCGTGGCCGGTATCTCCGCCAGATCCTCGACATGGTCGACGCGCAGTTGTCCCGGGGCGGCGACCAGGCCGTCGTAGCGGTTGACGGTGAAGTTGCCGAGCGGGTGGGCGCTCGCCGGGCCGGAAGGGATCAGGACGAGGGCGCTGGCGGCCGTCAGGGCCGCCGCGCCGGAGGCGACGAGACGACGGAGGCTCACTTCACCGCCTCCAGTGCCTTGCGGGCCTCGTGCGCGCCCAGCGGTGAGAAACCCGCGTTGAGCTTCAGCGCCGCGGTGAGCGTGGCGCGGGCCCGGTCCGTGTGACCGGTGGCGCGCTCGATCATGCCGCGGTGGTAGAGGAAGGCTGCGTTGCGGTAGCCGGTGGCTGTGGCACGCCCCGCATAGGGGAGGGCCTCCGCGTCACGCCCGTTGACGTGCAGCGCCCAGGCGAGGGCGTCCGCCGTGTGCACGGTGTGGCGGCGCGCCCACTCGGCGCGTGCCGCCGTCAGCGCGGCCCCGCGGTCGCCGTGGTCGGCGGCGGCGAGAGCGGTGTCGAGGTCGGCGTCGACGCCGTTGGCGCGGGCCAGCGACACCCAGGCGTCGACCAGGGCGTACTGGTCGCGGGCCTTGTCCCGGTCGCCCGGCTTGCCACGGGCTTCGTACAACTCGCCGAGTTCCACGAGTGGTTGGGGAAGCGGATAGCGGTCGACGACCAGCTCCATACCGTGGATCGCGCCCTCGGTGTCACCTTGGGCGGACTGGGCACGGGCACGGCCCTCGAGTGCCGGGAGGTAGGTGTCGTCGGCGGCGAGGGCGCGGGCGTAGTGAGCGAGGGCACTCTTGTAGTCGCCCTGGTTCCAGGCCAGTTGTCCCAGCGTGGTGGCCACGTAGGCGATGTCGCCGCGGGAGGTGGCCGTGGCGAGGGCCTGCTCGAGGGCGCGGCGGGCTGCCCGGACGTCGCCCCGCAGTTCGTGGACGTAGGCGTAGCGGGTGAAGACGGGGATGCCGGGGCGCCGGGAGTCGGCGAGGTCCGCGGCCTGTGACGCGTCGGTGTAGCGGCCGAGTTCGACCAGCGCGTCGACCCGGGAGGACAGGGCGCGCTCGCTGTAGGGGTTCTGGGAGAGGGCCAGGTCCGCGTACCTGAGGGCGCCGGTGAAGTCGTGGCGGGCCGCGGCCAGGGCGGCACGGCCGGCGAGCGCGGCGTCGTTGCCGGGACGCAGCCTCAGCGACCGGTCCAGGGCGCGCTGCGCCTGCGGATAGCGGGACGGGTCGCCGTGGGTGCGGGCCTGCTCGACGTACGCGAGGCCCAGGGTGGCCCAACTGCCGTGATCCCGCGGCTGGACGCGCAGATGGGCCTGCAGGGCGCGGATGCCGGCGTCGAGATCACCACCGGCGAGCAGCTCGGGGGAGACCCCACCGGGGGAGGAGGCGACCGGAACCGGGCCGCCGCCGTCGCGTACGGCGCCGACGGCCACCGCGCCCGCGGTGAGGGCGACGGCCAGCGATGCGGCGCAGAGCCCCAGTTGTGCCGCCCGCCACCGCCGTCCCAGCGCCGAGAACCGCCGCACCGCGACGATCCGCTCGTCGGCGGCCCCGGCCGGTTCGCGGGCCTCGTCCCCGCCGTCCACGGTGCCGCCCGCCGGTCCGGGAGCCGATGCCGCCGACCCGGCGTCCTCCCCGGCCGCCGGTACCCTCATTGCCTTCTTCTCGTCGGACGTGTCCGCGTTCATGCCGTCCTTGACACGCCTTGCGACAACGCTCCCACCGTGCCTCCAGGAGTCCGGGGAGCCCGGCTTTGGCGTGGTCTGCGCCGCGCCGGTCGCCGTGCCCGCGGGCACGGCCTCCCGCCGGTCGCCGGGCCCGTTCTCCGGCGCGCTCTCTTTCGTACGCGGGGACATGCCCTTCTCCTCAATCTGCCGAGTGGAAACGGTCGCTGTCGGGGGTGGGCGACGCGGCCCGCGCCGTGGGGGATGGATGGGGTACGGGCCGCGCCGGTCGAGGGGGCGGAGCCGTCGGGACGGCCCCGCCGGGTGGGTGGGGCTTCAGTACGCCCGGTAGCGGGAGGCGCGCCGGCGCCACCAGAAGACCGCGGTGCCGATCAGCAGCACCCCGGCGACGCCCGCCGCAGCCGAACTCGCGATCAGCGTGGCGTCGGTGCCGCTCGCACCGGCCGGCTGGAGTCCGCCGCCCAGTTGGTTGCGCACGTCGGTGCCGCTCCCCTTGGCCAGCGGGCCGCGTGAACCCGAGGTGGGCTCGGCCAGATACGGGAACGAGTGGCCGAACTCCTTGTCATTGGCGTCGACCGCGTCACCCAGGTCGTTCTTGGATCCGACCAGTTCACCCTCGACGACCTGGAGCGCCTCGTCGATCACGTCGTCGGTGAGCCGGCGCCCGTTCGGGAATCCCGCGTTGTCGCCGTCGAGCACGCCGAGCCGTTTCGGGGCGGCGGCCGGCTTGATCGAGGTGTTGAGCCTCAGCTCCTCCGCCGGACGCACGTGCGGCGGCTGGTTGAGGCCCTTCACACCCTTGAGGAAGACGTCCACCAGGTCGGTGCGCGGCTCGGCCGGGGCCTTGATCTTGTAGATCCCCTCGATGAGCTCGGGGAGTTCCGGGTTGGTCACGTTCTTCAGGAACTGCCCGTCGTTCCACGGGGCGGACGCGTTGAACGTGTCCTTGTCCTTCTGCGGGTTGACGACCTCGTTGACGAGCGGGTTGCCGAGTCGTGACACCTGCGTCCAGTCGCCGTGCGCGTCCTTGCGCTGGACCGTCGACCAGATGCCGACGACCGGCTGCTGCGCCGAGGCACGGATGTAGTCGTTCGGCACCTGCAGCGCGAGGGAGTTGACGTTGTACCCCTTGAGGGTGTCGTTGCCGACCTCCGAGAGGTTGCCGCCGTACAGCAGGTCGAAGACGCGCAGATCGGCGAAGAACGGGTCGTCGGCCTGGCCGGCGAACGTGGTCGCGCCGCTCGCGAGCTTGTGGACGGCCTGGTCGCGCAGTGTGCCGTAGTCGGGCATCGACGCCTTGCCGACGTTCGACGGGGCCACCGGGACATCGTCCGCGATCTTCGTCCGGGAGACCGGTTTCTGGTTGTGCAGCTTGAGCAGGTCGATGTCGTAGGTCTGGGTGATGTTCAGATCCGGGTCGTCGAGAGCGGCGACGGGACCCGTGTTGTACAGGAAGGTGTTCTTGTTCTTCGTGTGTGTCCTGAAGGTGTAGCGGAAGAGCAGTTCGCCCTGTGCGTCACCGTTGTTGTCGACGTGGATGTCGTACTGGGCGTCGTCTGCGAACGTGTAGAAGTTGGGCCCGCCCGCCGGTTCCTCGAACGGGACGAAGTTCGCGATGACCGTCGTCGTGTCCGGCTTGTCGGGGCTCACGAACGCGTACAGGTCCGTGTTGTCGTACTGCGGCTGCCCCGAGATCAGCGGGGCCTCCCGGTGGGAGGAGGCGGAGGCCGCCCCCGGTTGCAGCGCGGTCGCGCCGGCGGCTGCGAGCCCCCCGGCGGCCAGCGCACCACAGATGAGGGTCGCGATACTCCTGCGCCCCGAGCCGCTCCTCGCGTTAGCTGTCATGCCGTCCGTCCTCAGTGCCAACTTGCCTGACGCATCGGGATTCGGAACTGCCGCCGAGGCGGATTGGTCGAAGGCGAAAAATGTTTTCGCCCCTGCTCGACCCGCGTTTCGGGCCCGCTGATCCGTATCCCATCCGAAGGCGTGAGCGCAGCGAATGCCACAGTGGAGCGAGTCGGCCGTGGACGCCGGCGGGGAGGGGGGTTACGGGTGGAGGCGGACGAACTTCTGGTGCTCGTGGCCAGGGGTGACCAGAAGGCCTTCGAGGATCTGTACGCACTGGTGTCGGGGCCGGTGTTCGGTCTGGTGCGCCGGGTGGTGCGGGACCCGGCGCAGTCGGAGGAGGTGGCCCAGGAGGTGCTGCTCGAACTGTGGCGTTCCGCGCCGCGGTTCGACCCCGGACGCGGCAGCGCCCTGTCGTGGATCCTCACTCTCGCGCACCGCCGTGCCGTCGACCGGGTGCGCAGCGCCCGCGCGGCCGGCGAACGCGAGCAGCGCGAGGCGCGGCGCGCCCACCACCCTGCCTTCGACCAGGTCGCCGAGGAGGTGGAGGCGGGTCTCGAGCGCGAGTGGGTGCGCCGCTGTCTGGACCGGCTCACCGCCCTGCAACGCCAGTCCGTCACGCTCGCCTACTACGACGGTTACACGTACCGTGAGGTGGCCGAGCGGCTCGCACTCCCGCTCGGCACGGTCAAGACGCGGATGCGCGACGGACTCACGCGGCTGCGCGAATGCCTGGGAGGAGTCGCATGAGCGTCCTGTACCGCCCGCCCGGGGATCGGCCCATCCGTGCGGTGCCGCCGTCGGACCGAGCGCTCCGCGGTGTCGGGGGAGGTGCCGCATGAGCGTCTTCTCCCGTCTGCGCCAGGGTGATCTGCACTCGCTCGCCGCCCCCTACGCGCTCGACGCCCTCGACCCCGACGAACGGCGGCGGTTCGAGCGGCACCTCGCCGGCTGCGACCGGTGCGCCGCGGAAGTGCGGGCACTGTCCCAGGACGCCGTCCGCCTCGCCTGGACCACGACCTCCGTCGCCCCGCCCGCACTGCGCGACCGCGTTCTCACCGCCGTGCGGAACACCCCTCAGGACCCGGCGCCCGGCCAGGACGCGGCGCGGTCGCGGGCTCCGCATCTGCCGCCGCACGTGTGGGGCACGGAACCGCCGCCCGCGCGCCCGCATGCGCCCCGGCTGCGCCCCTTGTTCGCCCCCCTGGCCACCGCCACGGCCGCGGCGGCCCTCGTCGTCGCGGCGCTCTTCGGTGTGCAGGCCGCACAGACGCAGGACAAGCTCGACGCCGAGCGGGCCCAGGCGCGTGAGATCGCCCACGTCCTCGCCGCCCCGGACGCCCGTGCGAGCAGTGACGCGGACACCAGGGGGCGGGGCATCGGAGTGATCGCCTCCGCATCCGAGGGGCGCGCGGTCGTGACTCTCAGCGGGCTCGACGCGTTGCCCGGTGGGCGTGTGCATCAACTCTGGCTGATGCGCCCCCATGCGCATCCGCGCTCCCTCGGGCTCTTCGACGGCGACACGCCCTTGGTCGCGAGCGGTCTCGACAGGACGGCGACGTCACTCGCCGTTACCGTCGAACCGGACGGGGGCTCACGGCAGCCCACCAGCCAGCCAGTTGTCCAACTCGCCCTGCAATCAGTCGGTTTCGGACAGTAGTCGTCAACCCCCTTGTAGGGAAGGTGAATCCTTTGCCCGCGATACACGAGTGCCGCCTGGGAGCGATAGGGTTAGTCTGCCCGGGCCGGGTGGACTCGTACGGGTGGGGAGTGACATGGAACAGATAACAGTGCGCAGGGCCAGGGTCCCTGCGATCACCTGCGGGAGCAGCGCGACCAGTTCGCGTCTCGACCGCCATCTCTCGGTGCTGGCGGGACCTGCCCTTCCGCAGCGTGAGACGGCCGAGGCCACCTCACTGATGCGCGAGCTGACCGCACACGACTCCACGCACGAGCGGAGTGCCAGGGGGAAGCGAGTGAGCAAGGTCTCCCTGTTCGCGCCGTTGCGCCGACTGCGTCGTTCGCTGTTCGGCGGGCGCTGAACTCCGGCGTTCTTCACGGCGCCCGCGAAGCGGGCGCCCGGCAAGGGCCCGCGCTCAGGCCGTCGCACCGTCCCGGCGCCGCACCGCGACATCGTCGTCCGTCATCCCCACGGCACGCGGCAGCGCCCCCGGTGTGCTCCCCGAGCGCGGGCACACTCCCCATCCGTGCCTCGTTCCCGCCCGGCAGCGTGATCGACGGCAGCGCGTCCTGAGCGTTCGACCGGCCTCCCCACCGTCCACCGCTCACCGGCCGTCGGCCCGCCACCGCCCGCGCCATCTTTGAGACGTTCCCACGCGGTCCCGTGCTCCCCGGAGTCCGCCTGGGCGGCCTCACACACGGCGGGCGTGTCCGGCCCGCGCCGAGCAGTGCGTGCACGCCCCCGCATCGGGGCGATGAGGGCGTGCGCCCTCCGGGTGCGCGCCGGGCGGTGCCGCCGTGCATCACCGGCGGCGGCGATCACGCTCGGGAGGCGCACACCTCGTCGGCGGCCGGTCATCGCTGTCCGCCCGGCCTTTCACCGCTCCCCGTGGGCACAGTGGCGTACGGCCAGGGGGGCGAACACCGCGATCAGCACCGCGCACCAGGCCAGTGACCCGGCCACAGGGTGGGCCACCGGCCAGGCGGCGCCACGGGGGAGGGGTGCGTTGCCGAAGAGGACCCTCAGGGCGGTGGTCACCGCGCTGATGGGGTTCCACTCGGCGACCGTGCGCAACCAGCCGGCCAGGTTGTCGGTCGGAATGTACGCGTTGGACAACAGAGGCAGCACGAAGGTGGCGGCACCGAGCTGACCCGCGGCGTCCTCGCTGCGGGTCAGCAGCCCGAGGAAGATTCCGATCCAGGTGCACGCGAGCCGGAACAGGAGCAGCAGGCCCACGGCGCCCAGGACCTCCGGCACCGATCCCTGGACCCGCCAGCCCACCGCGAGTCCGACCAGCAGCAGCGGCACGGTCCCGACGGCCGTGACGACAAGATCCGCCGCGGCCTGCCCGACCGGAACCGCCGTCCGGCTCACCGGCATCGTGCGGAAGCGGTCCATGACACCCCGATGGGAGTCCTGGGCCGCCTGGAACATCCCGGTCATGATCCCGCCCGCGGCGGTCGCCACCAACAGTCCCGGCACCAGGAAGGAGCGGTACTCCCGGCCGGGCATCGCGAGCGCGCTGCCGAAGACGTAGCCGAAGAACAGCAGCATGTTGATGGGCATGAGCTGCGTCAGGATCGCCAGTCCCGGGTTGTTGCGGACCCGGCGCAGCTGGCGGCCCACCATCGCCGTACCGTCGTACACCAACGCGGTCATGACACGAGCTCCTTGGTGTCGGGAGAGATGCCGGGGTACTGCCCGGTCAGCCGGAGGAAGACATCGTCGAGAGTCGGCGGTCTCAGGGTCGCGTCGAGCAACGGCACGCCGGCCGCGTCGAGTTCGCGCACCAGGCGGGGAAGGGTGAGGGTCGGGTCCGTGGTGAGCGCGCCGACGCTGTGCCGCCCGTGATCGAACGCCGGCTCGGACCCGGTGAGCCGGTCGAGGACACCGGCGGCCCGCACCATGGCGTCCGCCTGCGCGACCACGACTTCCGCGTAGGAACCGATGAGCGACTTGAACTGGGCTGGTGAACCGGTGTGGGCGACCCGGCCCCGGTCCACCAGGGCGATCTCGTCGGCGAGTTGGTCGGCCTCCTCCAGGTACTGGGTGGTCAGCAGCACCGTCGTCCCCTGCTGCCTGAGGTCGTGCACGGCGTCCCGGACGAGGCTGCGACCGGCCGGGTCCAGTCCGGTGGTCGGCTCGTCCAGGAACAGCACGTCCGGACGGCGGATCAGACCGGCCGCCAGGTCGAGGCGGCGCCGCATACCGCCGGAGTAGGTGGATGCGGTCCGGTCGGCGGCCTCGGCGAGGCCGAACCGGTCCAGCAGGTCGTCCACCCGCGCGGCCGCGGACTTGATCCGGTACAGCCGAGCGAACAGCCGCAGGTTCTGCCGTCCGGTGAGGTCCTCGTCGACCGACGCGTACTGCCCCGTGACGGCGATCCTGCGGCGCACCGCGGCCGACTCCCGTACGAGGTCGTGCCCGGCGATGCGCGCCGACCCCGCATCCGGTCGCAGCAGCGTGGTCAGCAGCCGCAGCGCCGTGGTCTTGCCCGCCCCGTTGGGTCCGAGCAGACCGCAGACAGTGCCCTCCGCGACGGCCAGATCCAGTCCGCGCACCGCGTGGACGTCCCCGAACCGCCTCTCCAGACCTTCACTAAGTACAGCGTACGTAGTAATCATGGGGTGACCATAGCGCATTACGTACGGTGTACGTAACTACGATGGTGGAGCGAGGTGATGATCGATGGCTGGCCGAGCGGCCGTACCCGAAGTGATCTGGGCCCGTCCCGAACGGGCGGGCAGGGGGCCGAAGCCGGCCTACAGCCGGGCCGACATCGCGGATGCCGCGGTGCGGATCGCCGACGCCGAAGGGCTCGACGCGGTCTCGATGCGACGGGTGGCGGCCGAGCTCGGCTGCGGCACCATGTCGCTGTACAACTACGTCCCCCGCAAGGAAGACCTGTACGAGCTGATGGTGGACGCCGTCAGCGGCGAGCACGAACTGTGGGAGCCGTCGGGCGACTGGCGGGCCGACATGGTGCGGGCGGCCCACGGGACGCGGGGCCTCATGCGCCGACACCCCTGGCTGCCCCGCCTGATGTCGAGCATCTACGGCTTCAGCCCCAACGCGCTGCGGTACCTCGAGCACTGTCTGGCCTGTCTCGACCCGCTGGAGGCGTCCTACGGCACCAAGATGGAACTGGTCGCGATGCTCAACAGCGTGGTGACCATGTATGTGGCGAACGAACTCGCCGCCGCCGAACGCGCCCGCTCCCTGCCCTGGTCGGAGGCGGAGGAGAACGCGGTGCGCATCGCCTATCTCGGCGGGCGGATCGCCACGGGCGCGTATCCGCGGATGGCGGCGGCCTTCGCGGAGGACGCCGGGCCGATCGATCTGGAGGCGGTCTTCGAAAGGGCGTTGGAGCGGGTGCTCGACGGCTTCGATCCCCAGGCCTAGAGCAGCACGAACTGGCCCTCGGGTCCCTCTTCGTGGTGGTCGAGCACCGACGCGGGCCGCCGCGCCCCAGCCGGCACCGGCAGCACCCCGGCCTTGCGCAGCGCGGTGGCCGTGAGAGGCGCGGCCACCTCCGACGCGGCCTGCCGCGGTCGCAGTTCCGCGAGGAGGGTGAGGATCGTGACGAGTTCCAGCAGTTCGGACGTCCAGGCCTGCGGCCAGGTGGCGGGGCGGATCGCCTCCAGCGTGCCCGGCCTGGCCTCTGCGGTCCGGGCCGTGAACCACTGTTCGAGGACACGGTCCCCGCCCACCTCGAAGTCCCACGCCTCCGGCGGTACCGGAGAGATGCGTCCGTCGTCGAGGTGCAGGCTCTCCTCGTCGCGGTCGTAGTGCAGGGTCAGGGGGCGAGCGGGCAGGGGGGCGCGGACATAGGGTCGGCGGCCGCCGGGGAGCCTCGGGCGCTCGCCGTCGCGGCGCATCAGCCACAGGGCGCGGTGGCCCAGCTCGAGGCCGCGGGACCAGAGTTCGGGGTCCTCGGTGAGGGGGACGGCCGGCCCGTCGTGCCCGGGACGTACCGCCGCCATGATCCAGGCGAGGACGTCCACCGGGGTCGGGGACAGGCCCAGACGGGCGCCGAGATGCTCCAGCAGGCCGGGAGCCAGGTTGGGTTCGGCGCCGCCGGGGCGTCGGTACAGCGGTCGGACGCGGCCGGCCCGGAGCACGGGCGGCAGTGCGGTCGCGAGCAGGAGCGGGCCGGGGGAGTCGGACGCGGCCGCCGTCTCCACGGCGAAGATCTGGTGCTCGTCCGCGACCCGCCACAGCTCCGGGCGGGCCACGTCGATCAGCCGGTGGTCGGGGATGAGCCATTGCTCGTCGAACGGCGCAAGCAGTACCCGGACCGGCTCCGGGCAGGGGCCCGAGGCGCGCACCAGCTTCTCGGTGCCGCCGGCCCGGCCCGGCAGCTGGCCGACCGCCGAGTGCAGCGTGCGCGAGCGCGTCGGCTCGAACAGCGCCTCCCGGTCGGGTCCTTCGGCCTTCACAAAGGCCTCCCACCGTGCCTTCAGCGAGGCCGCGTCGGGTGCCGACGGCCAGGCGCGGCCCGGCCGCAGGGGTGCGACGGACCACGGCATGAGGTCCGCGAGCAGCGGAGCGTCGTCGTGCGTCACGCTGGGCATCGTACGACGTGGTCAGGTGGCCTCGAGGGTGACTGTGAAGGAGAACCGGTCCCCGCGGTAGTGGATCACCGCCACGTCGAGCGGCCGTCCGGCGGCGTCGAATGTGATGCCCGTGTAGTGCAGGATGGGGCTGAGCAGGGGGACTTCGAGCAGCCGGGCCGTCTCCGGATCGGCGAGCCGGGCCTCCACGGTGTCCGTGATGCGGCTGATGTCCGCACCCACCACGTCCCGCAGCACCTTGGTCATGGGCCACCGCACCAGGTCCTCGCGGTCGATGCGCTCGGCCAGTTCGGGGCGGACGTAGTTGCGGGCGTGGTTGGTCGGCTCGCCGGTCTTCTCGTCACTGCGCAGCCGGTGGTACGTCGCCACCTCGCTGAGATCCGGGAAGTGGTCGGCGATCTCCGCGGGCACGGGGGTCCTGCCGTGGTCCAGCAGTTCGGTCGTCATCCCGGACTGCTGGGCCACGATCGCGTCCACCGAACCCAGCAGCCGCACCGGCGCACCCCTTCTCGCGCTGGGTTCGATGAACGTGCCCCGCCGGCGGTGGCGTGTGATCAGCCCCTCGTCCTCCAGCTCCTTCAGCGCCTGCCGCATGGTCAGCACGCTCACCCCGTAGTGCCCCGCCAACTGCTCCTCTGTGGGCAGGCGCAACGGGTCCCGGGGCGAACGGCCGAGTATCGAGGCGCGCAGCGACTGCGACACCTGATACCACAGCGGGAGCTTGCGGTTCAGGACGATCGAATCCGGAGCGAAGGAGGTCACGGGCTATCCGTACCGGTCGTGGGCGCTCAGTGCAACGGGCGGAAGTGACGTTCGAGGGCCTGCCAGACCTCGTCGTACCCGCGTTGCAGGTGGTCGGCGCGTGTCGCGTGCGCTGTGAGGGTCACCGGCCAGCGGGTCTCGAACATGAACGCCAGCCCGTCGTCGATCTTCCGGGGCGCGAGCTCGGCGGCACTCGCCCTGTCGAACGTGTCCCGGTCCGGACCGTGCGCCGACATCATGTTGTGCAGCGAGCCCCCGCCGGGCACAAAACCCTCCGCCTTGGCATCGTAGGCGCCCTCGACGAGACCCATGTACTCGCTCATCACGTTCCGGTGGAAGTAGGGGGGCCGGAAGGTGTCCTCGCCCACCAGCCAGCGCGGCGCGAAGACCACGAAGTCGACGCCGGCCAGACCCGGTGTGTCACTCGGCGAGGTCAGCACGGTGAAGATCGACGGGTCCGGGTGGTCATAGCTGATGGTGCCGATCACATTGAATCGGCGCAGGTCGTAGACATACGGCACATGGTTCCCGTGCCAGGCGACGACGTCCAGCGGCGAGTGGTCGTACATCGCCGACCACAGGTTGCCGCAGAACTTGTTGACGACCTCGACCGGGCCCTGGACATCCTCGTAGGCGGCGACCGGCGCCCGGAAGTCCCGGGCGTTGGCAAGGCCGTTGGCGCCGATCGGCCCGAGATCGGGGAGGCGGAAGGGTGCCCCGTAGTTCTCGCAGACGTAACCGCGGGCGGAGTCGTCGAGCAGTTCCACGCGGAAGCGGACACCACGCGGAATCAGCGCCACCTCGGCGGGTTCCACATGCAGCAGCCCGAACTCCGTGCGCAGCAGCAGCCCGCCGCGCTCCGGCACGATCAGCAGCTCGCCGTCGGCGTCGCTGAAGACGCGGTGCATGGAGGCGTTGGCGTGGTACACGTGCACGGCCATGCCGGTGCGCTGAGTGGCGTCACCGTTGCCGCCGAGCGTCCACAGGCCGGCGAGGAAGTCCGTCCCGGGAGCGGGCTCGGGCAGCGGGTTCCAGCGCAGCCGATTGGGGTCGGGCACCGTCTCCGTGAAGGGCGCCGAACGGACCAGTCCGTTGTCCGCACGGCTGAACGCCGGATGGGCGGCCGACGGGCGGATGCGGTACAGCCACGAGCGCCGGTTGAGCGCCCTCGGCTCGGTGAACGCCGTGCCGCTGAGCTGCTCCGCGTACAGCCCGAGCGGTGCACGCTGTGGCGAGTTGCGGCCTTCGGGCAACGCGCCCGGGACCGCCTCCGAGCTGTGCTCGTTGCCGAAACCGGAGAGATACGACAGCCCCTCCGCGGTTTTCCTCGCGTCCCCGCTCATCACCGCTCCCTCGTCGCTGATTCCTATGTGTCACCGTAGGATTCAGGGGTCGGTCGCGCAAGGGGAACGCCGCGGTACGCAAAGGGATGCGGACCCTCGCGGCGCCGGACCGCTGGACCGGCGGACCGCGGGGCGGTCGCCGGGGTGGAAGAACCAGCCTTGAGGGGGATTCCACCGCCGGACGCGTGCAATACGCTCCCGGCCATGTCGTGGACGCGCGGACTGCTCGCAGCGCTCGCGGTGGGTGCCCTGCTCGGCGGCTCGGCCGGCTGTGGATCGGGCGTCGCGCACGAGCGGGGGAACGGGGTGACCATCTCGCCGGTGGGCAAGGTGCTGGACGACACGGACGAGGAGGGGCGGCACTACCGTGAGGTCGGCGCGAAGAGCGCGCCCCAGGTGGGGATCCAGGTCCGGCCCGACCCGGGTGACGACTGGGACGTACGGCTGACCGTCCGCAACTTCCGCTTCTCGCCGGGCGGTACGCGTCCGGTGGCCGTGGCCGGCCGCGGTGTGGTCCGGCTCTACCTGGACGGGCACCCTCTCACCCGGCTGAGGGCCGCCGACTACCACCTCTCCGCCCGGCTCGTGCCGCGCGGCACCCACCAGGTGACCGCGCGGCTGTACGCGGACGACCAGACCGTGTGGGCGGTGCACGGCAAGCCCGTGGAGAGCACGGCGGACATCACCGCCTCCGGGTCCGGGACGACAACGGCGGGCCCCCGGGAGGAGTGACGGCGGGGGATCGATGAGTGCTGGACCCACCGATTTCCGTAAGGACGGGCGAGGTTCACCGGCCCCTGGCGGAGAGGCATTATGAAGCCCGTGCCCCGAGCGACATCGCTGCGCCGCGCGCCCGTCCAACGCCGCAGCGCCGAACGACTGACCAGAATCCTCGACGCCTGCGCCGAACTCCTCGACGAGGTGGGCTACGACGATCTGAGCACCCGGGCCGTGGCGCTGCGCGCCGGTGTGCCCATCGGCTCCGTCTACCGCTTCTTCGGCAACAAGCGGGCGATGGCCGACGCCCTCGCGGAACGCAATCTCGAGCGCTACACCGAGCGCGTCACCGGCCGCCTCGCGGGCGCCGGGGGCGAAGGGGACTGGCGCTCGGCGATGGACGCGGTGCTCGACGAGTACCTGGACATGAAGCGGACGGCCCCGGGGTTCTCGCTCGTCGACTTCGGCAACCAGATCCCGGTCGGTTCGCGGTACGCCGAGCCCAACCACCGTGTGGCCGACCGGCTGGCGGACCTGCTCTCGGCGTACCTCGGCCGTGAACCGGACGAGGACCTCCGGCGCACGGTCCTGATAGCCGTGGAAACCGCCGACACCCTGGTCCATCTCGCCTTCCGGGTGGACCCGGAGGGCGACGAGAAGATCATCGAGGAGACACGGCGGTTGCTGCGGGCCTATCTCGGCAGGGTGCTCGACTAGGGCCTGTCGTGCAGACCCTCGGCGGTCCACGGGAGCGGGTCGGCCGCCGGGTCCTCGCGAAGGCGCCGACCTGTGCCCGGTCCGCCTCTCCCGTCCATCCATACCGGTCGGTATGCTCGGCCCCGTTCGTGCGCCACCGCCGCCACCCCTCCGGGAGGAACCGTGTCCCGCACCGCCCTGCGCATCTGTCCCCTCTGCGAGGCCACCTGCGGACTGACGCTCACCGTCGAGGACGACCGTGTCACCGGTGCCCGGGGTGACCGCGACGATGTGTTCAGCCGGGGGTTCATCTGCCCGAAGGGCGCCTCCTTCGGAGCCGCGGACTCCGATCCGGACCGGCTGCGCACCCCCATGGTGCGGCGCGGCGGGGAGTTGCGCGAGGCGACCTGGGACGAGGCCTTCGACGCCGTGGCCGCGGGGCTGCGGCCGGTCGTCGAGCGGTACGGGCCGCACGCCGTCGGTGTGGTCCTCGGCAACCCGAACGTGCACACCGTGGCAGGCGCCCTCTACCCGACCGTCCTGCTCGCCGGTCTGCGCACCCGCAGCCTCTTCACCGCCTCCACGCTGGACCAGATGCCCAAGCACGTGTCCAGCGGACTGCTCTACGGGGACGCGAACGCCGTCCCCGTGCCCGATCTCGACCGCACGGACCACCTGCTGCTGATCGGCGCCAACCCCCTGGAATCCAACGGGAGTCTGTGCACCGCCCCCGATTTCCCCGGCAAGCTGAAGGCGCTCAGGGCGCGAGGCGGCACGCTCACCGTGATCGACCCCCGCCGCACCCGGACCGCGCGGCTCGCCGACCGGCACGTCGCCGCCCGCCCCGGCACCGACGCGCTGCTCCTCGCCGCGATGACCCACGTCCTCTTCGAGGAGGACCTCGTCGACCTGGGGCACCTCGCCCCGTATGTGCAGGGTGTCGACGACGTCGCCGCCGCCGTAAGGGACTTCACGCCCGAGGCCGCCGCCGGGGCGTGCGACGTCGGGGCGGACACCATCCGTACGCTCGCCCGCGAACTGGCCGCCGCGCCCACCGCCGCCGTCTACGGACGCATCGGCAGCTGCACCGTTCCGCACGGGACCCTGGCCAGCTGGCTGGTCGACGTGCTCAACGTCCTCACCGGCAATCTCGACCGTCCCGGCGGCGCGCTCTTCCCGCTGTCGGCCACCGACAGGACGCCCCGGCCCGCCGGACCCGGCCGCGGGTTCGCGCTCGGGCGCTGGAACTCGAGGGTGAGCCGACACCCGGAGGCCAAGGGGGAGTTGCCGATCTCCGCACTCGCGGAGGAGATCGACACCGCCACCGACGACGGCAGCCCCATCCGCGCCGTCATCGCCGTCGCCGCCAACCCGGTGCTCTCCGCGCCGGACGGCGACCGCCTCGACAAGGCGCTCGGCTCACTCGACTTCATGGTCGTGGTCGACCCGTACCTCAACGAGACCTCGCGCCACGCGCATGTGCTCCTGCCGCCGCCCCCGCCCTCCCGGGCCCCGCACTTCGACTTCGCGTTCAACACCCTCGCCGTGCGCAACCAGGTCCGCTACACGCGCGCCGCCGTCCCCCTGGAACCGGATCGCATGGCGGAGACCGAGATCCTCGCGAGGCTGGTGCTGGCCGCCACCGGAATGCACGGCGCCGACCCGGAAGCCGTCGACGCCATGGTCGTCGACCAGACCCTCGGCAAAGCGGTCACCGAGGCCCACTCGCCGGTCCACGGCCGCGACCCGCGCGAGCTCGCGGGTCTGCTCACCGGTGACAACGGGCCCGAGCGCCGGCTCGACATGATGCTGCGCCTCGGCCCCTACGGCGACGGATTCGGCGCCCGGACCGACGGGCTCAGCCTGGAGAGGCTGCTCGCCCACCCGCACGGCATCGATCTCGGACCGCTCCGATCGCGTCTGCCGCAGCCGTTGAAGACGGCGAGCGGCAAGGTCGAACTGCTGCCGCGGCCGATAGCGGACGACCTTCCGCGCCTGAAACGGGCGCTGGGGGAGCGCGCCGACGGGCTGGTGCTCGTGGGGCGGCGGCATCTGCGGTCCAACAACAGCTGGCTGCACAACGTGCCCGCGCTCACCGGCGGGTCCAACCGGTGCACCCTGCACATCCACCCCTCGGACGCCGAGCGGCTCGGGCTCGTCGACGGGGCCCGGGTGCGGGTGAAGGGTGCGGGTGGCGCGGTCGTCGCGCCCGTCGAGTTCACCGAGGGCATCCGGCCCGGGGTGGTCAGCCTGCCGCACGGCTGGGGCCACGACCGGCCCGGCACCCGGATGAGCCACGCCTCCCTCGACCCGGGCGTCAACGTCAACCAGCTCCTCGACGGCAGCCTGCTCGACCCGCTGTCGGGCAACGCGGTGCTCAACGGCGTTCCCGTGGAGCTCGCGCCGCTCGACACACCGAGCTGACCCGGGTGGTCACGCGGCGGCCGGCACCTCGCGCGTTCCGGCCGCCCCGTACTCCGCCCGGCACGAAGCCGTTACGGGACGGGCCCGACGGGCGGTCCGTGTCCCGGGGCGGCCTCGGACCGGTGGCGCCACGTCCGGCAACTGCTGGCCCGGGCGTGAGATCGTCGCCCCTGGGCTCCGTGCCCATGTGTCAGGAGGCCTCTGGCGCACCAAAACTAACGGCGCTAGTTTGGGGCCGGACGAGGCTGCGCGGCCCGGGAGGAAAGACGATGAAGGCACATGACGGCATGTACATCGACGGCGCCTGGCGTCCCGCCGCCGGACCGGACGTCATCGAGGTGGTGAACCCGCTCGACGAGCAGGTCGTCGGCCAGGTGCCGGCCGGGACCGCCGATGACGTCGACGCCGCCGTGCGTGCCGCCCGCGCCGCCTTCCCGTCCTGGGCGTCGACCTCGCCGGCCGAGCGCGCCGCCCGGCTCCGCGCCCTCCGCGACGTCCTCGTGGCCCGCAAGGACGAGATCGCCGAGACCGTCACCGCCGAGCTCGGCGCACCGCTGCCGTTCTCGCAGAGCGTCCATGTGGGCATGCCGATCCTGGTCGCCGGCTCGTACGCCGAACTCGCCGCGACGCACGCCTTCGAGGAGCGGGTCGGCAACTCCGTCGTCCACCAGGAGCCGATCGGGGTCGTGGGTGCCATCACGCCCTGGAACTACCCCCTCCACCAGATCGTCGCCAAGGTCGCCCCCGCCCTGGCCGCGGGCTGCACGGTGGTCCTCAAGCCCGCCGAGGACACCCCGCTGACCGCCCAGATCTTCGCCGAGGCCGTCCATGAGTCGGGCGTGCCGGCCGGGGTGTTCAACCTCGTCACCGGTCGGGGCCGGGTCGCGGGCCAGGCGCTCGCCGCGCACGAGGGCGTCGACCTCGTCTCCTTCACCGGCTCCACCGCGGTCGGCAGGCAGATCGGCGCGACGGCGGGGGCGGCGGTCAAGAAGGTCGCGCTGGAACTGGGCGGCAAGTCCGCGAACGTCATCCTGCCGAGCGCGGACCTCGCCAGGGCCGTGAACGTCGGCGTGGCCAACGTCATGTCCAACTCCGGGCAGACGTGCAGCGCCTGGACGAGGATGCTGGTGCACCGGGAGCAGTACGAGGAGGCGCTGGAACTCGCCGCCGCGGCGGCGGCGAAGTACGGCGACCGCATCGGTCCGGTGGTGAACGCCAGGCAGCAGGAACGGGTGCGGAGTTACATCCACAAGGGCATCGAGGAGGGCGCGCGCCTGATCGCGGGCGGCCCCGAATCCCCGTGCGAGCGCGGCTACTTCGTCCGCCCCACGGTCTTCGCCGACGTCGCTCCCGAGATGACGATCGCCCAGGAGGAGATCTTCGGTCCTGTGCTCTGCGTCCTGCGCTACGAGGACGAGGAGGACGCCCTGCGCATCGCCAACGGCACCGTGTACGGACTCGCCGGTGCCGTCTGGGCGGGCGACGACGCCGAGGCCGCCGCGTTCGCCCGGCGGCTGGAGACCGGTCAGGTCGACATCAACGGCGGACGCTTCAACCCCCTTGCCCCCTTCGGCGGTTACAAGCAGTCCGGGGTGGGCCGCGAACTGGGCGCGCACGGGCTCGCCGAATACCTCCAGACCAAGTCCCTCCAGTTCCAGGAGCGCTGAGCCAGATGGTCCGTGCCGCTGTCCTGCCCGCCGTCGGTGCCCCGCTGGAGGTCACCGGCATCGAGCTGCCCGAGCCGGGGCCCGGCCGGGTCCGGATCCGGCTGGCCGCCGCCGGGGTCTGCCACTCCGATCTGTCCCTGTCCGACGGCACCATGCGGGTTCCGGTGCCCGCGGTGCTCGGTCACGAGGGCGCGGGGACCGTGGTGTCCGTGGGGGAGGGGGTCACCCATGTCGCCCCGGGCGACGGCGTGGTCCTCAACTGGGCGCCCTCCTGCGGGACCTGCCATGCCTGCGCGCTCGGAGAGGTGTGGCTCTGCGCGAACGCGCTGAACGGCTCCGGGGACGTCCACGCCCGCCGTGGCGACGACGGCACGGATCTGCATCCGGGCCTCAACGTGGCCGCGTTCGCGGAGGAGACGGTGGTGGCGGCGCCCTGTGTGCTGCCGGCGCCCGACGGTGTGCCGCTCGCGGATGCCGCCCTCCTGGGCTGCGCCGTGCTCACGGGGTACGGCGCCGTGCACCACGCGGCGAAGGTGCGGCCCGGGGAGACGGTGGCGGTCTTCGGCGTGGGAGGCGTGGGCCTCGCGGCGCTGCAGTCGGCACGGATCGCGGGGGCGGAGCGGATCGTCGCGGTGGACGTGTCCCCCGCGAAGGAGGAACTGGCCCGGCACGCGGGTGCCACCGACTTCGTGCTCGCCTCCGGCACCACTCACCGCGAGATCCGCGGACTCACGGACAAGCAGGGCGTGGACGTGGCGGTGGAGTGCGTGGGGCGCGCGGCCACCATCCGCGCGGCCTGGGACTCCACGCGCCGCGGCGGCCGCACCACGGTCGTCGGCATCGGAGGCAAGGACCAGCAGGTCACCTTCAACGCCCTGGAGATCTTCCACTGGGGCCGAACCCTGTCGGGCTGTGTCTACGGCAACTGCGACCCGGCTGCCGACCTGCCGGTCCTGGCCGAGCATGTACGGGCCGGGCGGCTCGACCTGGGCGCGCTGGTGACCGAGCGGATCGCGCTCGAGGAGATCCCGGCGGCATTCGGGAACATGCTGGCGGGCAAGGGAGGCCGCGCGCTGGTGGTGTTCTAGGACTCGGCGGCCGTGACCTGCCCGGGCTTGGTGGTCGCGGCCGTGACCGGTGCCGTCCGGCGAGGGCGCGACCGGGAGACCGCCACGCCGGCCAGGCACAGCACCCCGCCGGCGAGCGTCAGCAGACCCGGCACCTCTCCGAGGAAGAGCCAGGACATCAGTACGACCAGCGCGGGCACGGCGTACGTCGTCGCACCCATACGGCTCGCGGTCGTACGCGCCAGGGCGTAGGCCCAGGTCGTGAAGGCGAGCGCCGTCGGGAAGACGCCGAGGTAGAGCATGTTGAGCGTCGCGGAGACGGGGGCGTGGGCCGCGTCGCGCACCAGTTGCCCGGCGAACGGCAGACACGTCAGCGCACCCACCAGGCACCCCCACGTGGTCACCTGGAGCGGGCTCGCCGAGCCCAGCGCGGGCTTCTGCGCGACGACACCGGCCGCGTAGGCCATGGCGGCGAGCAGGCACAGCACCACCCCGAGCACCGAGGAGCCGCCGTCCCCCGACATCGAGAGCCCCACGGTCACGGCACCGGCGAACGACACCGCCATGCCCGCGAGCAGCCGCGGCGGCATGGCGTCGCCCAGCAGCCGCGACCCGAGCAGCGCGATCAGGACGGGTCCGATGTTGACGACCAGTGCGGCGGTGCCGGCGTCCACCTGCCGTTCGCCCCAGTTGAGGACGACCATGTACACCCCGAACCACAGCACGCCGGATATCGCCGTGCCGCGCCAGGCAGAGCGCGGCGGAAGTCCCTCACGCCGTACGAGACAGATCGCTCCCAGTGTCAGAGCTCCGGCCAGCAGTCGCCCGAGCGCCAGCGCACCGGGCGCGTACGCGGCTCCCGCACTGCGGATCGAGACGAAGGCGGAGGCCCACAGCACGACGGTGACCGTGGCGGCGCCTGCGGCGAGGCGGGACGGGGAGGCGTTCATCATGCTCCAGAGGCTAAGCGGGGGCGCAATGCGGGCGCTCGCGGATTTCGGACGGGACACCGGGGCTCAGCGCAGTGACTCGGCCTCGATGCCCAGCAGTTCGGACAGCGCCCGCTGGCCCGCGGTCGTGACCTTCACCGCCCGCCCGGAGCCGATGCGCACACACCAGCCGGCGTCCAGGGCGTGCCGGCACAGGGCAGCGCCCGCCACGCCCGCGAGGTGGGGACGGCGCTCGGTCCAGTCGAGGCAGGCGCGGACCAGTGGCCGTCGGCCCCGGCGGTCGAGACCGATACCGGCGGTGTCGAACCACGCCAAGCCGGCGTCCGTCAGCGCGAACCCGGTGTCCTGGCGCAGCAGTCCACGTGCCGTCAGCGCATCGGTCACGGCGATCCCCAGCCGGCCGGCGAGATGGTCGTAGCAGGTGCGGCCGCGTGCCATCGCGGAACCGGCGCTCACCTCCCGCAGGCTGCGCGGGCGTCCGGCCACGGCGTCCGGCGCGACCTGCGCGGCCAGGTCCTCCACCAGCTGGGCGAGGCGTGCGTCGGCCAGCCGCACATAGCGGTGCCGGCCCTGCCGTTCCACTGCCAGCAGCCCGCCCGCGACGAGCTTGCCCAGGTGCTCGCTCAGCGTCGACGGGGCGACCCCCGCATGCCGCGCCAGCTCACCGGCGGTCCAGGCCCGACCGTCGAGCAGCGCCAGCAGGCATGCGGCCCGCGTCTCGTCGGCGATCAGGGCGGCGAACCCGGCGAGACCGGCCGCCCTCGCGTCCTTGCCACGCTCCATGTCCTCCAGCATGGGACATGGACGCTTCGGCGCCCGCCGAAGGGTGGCAGGCCCGGTCATGCCTGACGTGTGGACCGCTCGTACTGCTGCTCCAGCCCGTCCAGCAGCGCCGTCAGGCCTGTCTCGAAGGCCCGTTCGTCGATCCTCCCCTGCTGTTCGGCCAGGAGGTGGGCCTGTCCGAGGTGGGGGTAGTCGGCCGGGTCGTACGCCGCCCGGTCGTCGACGAATCCGCCGGCGAACGAGCCGAGTGCGGAGCCCATGACGAAATAGCGCATCAGGGCCCCGATGGAGGTCGCCTGCGCAGGCGGCCAGCCGGCGTCCACCATCGCGCCGTAGACGGCGTCCGCGAGGCGCAGCGCGGCCGGCCTGCGGCCGGGGCCGTGCGCGAGGACCGGCACGATGTTGGGATGGTCGCGCAGCGCCGCCCGGTAGGAGACCGCCCAGTCGTGCAGCGCCGTCCGCCAGTCCCGGCCGTCCTCGAACATCGACAGGTCGACCTGGGCGCTGACCGAGTCCGCCACCGCCTCCAGGATCTGGTCCTTCGTGCGGAAGTGGTTGTACAGCGAGGGCCCGCTGACCCCGAGTTCCGCGGCGAGCCGTCGTGTGGAGACGGCCGCGAGGCCCTCCGAGTCCACCAGCGCCCGCGCCGTGGCGACGATGCGTTCGGTGCTGAGGAGGGGCTTGTGGGGTCGGGCCATGGCGCACATAGTAGGGCTGCGACTTGAAACTAGCAGTGCTAATTTAAATGTGTGGCATTCAATGACCTTCCGGACCTTCCCTTGGAGTGACGCGCCGTGAACCTGGAGCTCAGCGAGGAGCAGGTCGCCGTCCGGCGGCTGGCAGAGGACTTCGTGGAGCGTGAGATCGCTCCCCATGTGGTCGTCTGGGACCGGGCCGAGGAGGTCGACCGGTCGATCGTGAGGAAGCTGGGCGAGGTGGGGTTCCTCGGCCTCACCGTCGACGAGGAGTACGGCGGGTCCGGCGGTGACCATCTCGCGTACTGTCTGGTGACCGAGGAACTGGGTCGCGGCGACTCCTCCGTGCGCGGGATCGTGTCCGTCTCGCTGGGGCTCGTCGCCAAGACGATCGCCGCGTGGGGGAGCGAGGAGCAGAAGCGGCGGTGGCTGCCGGGCCTCACCTCCGGCGAGTACGTCGGCTGCTTCGGGCTCACCGAGCCGGGAACCGGTTCGGACGCGGGCAACCTCGCCACGAAAGCGGTGCGCGACGGCGACGACTACGTGATCAACGGCAGCAAGATGTTCATCACGAACGGCACCTGGGCCGACGTCGTGCTGCTGTTCGCCCGCTCCACGGACGCCCCCGGCCACAGGGGCGTGTCCGCCTTCCTCGTGCCGACCGCGACGCCGGGGCTGACCCGCCGCACCATCCACGGCAAGCTCGGGCTGCGCGGCCAGGCCACGGCCGAGCTGGTCCTCGAGGACGTCCGGGTGCCCGCCTCCGCGATGCTGGCGCCCGAGGGCAAGGGCTTCTCCGTCGCCATGTCGGCGCTCGCCAAGGGGCGCATGTCGGTCGCGGCGGGCTGCGTCGGCATAGCCAGGGCCGCCCTGGACGCCGCCGTGCGCTACTCCACCGAGCGGGAGCAGTTCGGCAGGACCATCGCCCACCACCAGCTCGTCCAGGAGCTCATCAGCGACATCGCCGTCGACGTGGACGCGGCGCGGCTGCTCACCTGGCGGGTCGCCGATCTGATCGACCGGGGCCTGCCCTTCGCCGTGGAGTCCTCCAAGGCCAAGCTCTTCGCCTCCGAGGCGGCCGTGCGCGCCGCCAACAACGCGCTCCAGGTCTTCGGCGGGTATGGCTACATCGACGAGTACCCGGCGGGCAAGCTCCTGCGCGACGCCCGGGTGATGACCCTCTACGAGGGCACCAGCCAGATCCAGAAGCTGGTCATCGGGCGGGCGCTGACGGGCGTTTCGGCGTTCTGAGTACCCCTTTGAGTACTTCGGCGGATGTGACGCGTGCCATGTCCGCCGATCCTGGTCGGCATGAGTGAGACTCCGGTCAAGCAGCAGAACACGGCCGCCTTCTACGGTCAGGCCGTCGCGTCCTTCGCCGTCGCCATGGCGGCGACGGCCGTCGGCATCGCCAGGCTGAACGCCGATGCCTGGGTACGGGCCTTCCTGGGCATCGCCGTCCTGTATCTGGTCACCTCCGCCTTCACTCTGGCCAAGGTGATCCGGGACCGGCAGGAGGCGGGTCAGCTCGTCAGCCGTGTCGACCAGGCGCGGCTGGAGAAGCTGCTCGCCGAGCACGACCCCTTCGAGAAGCTCTGAGCCGGGGAGCGCGCCGCTGAGCGGGGAGACTAAGCGCCCGCTCAGCTTCGGGGGTATGGTGTTCGTCCTGCCATCGGAAGGGGCGAGCGATGAGTGCGGCGGAGGAGACGGCCGGCGGCGAGGCCGAGCCGTGGGTCGAGGTGACGCCGGACGCGGCCCGGCGACTGCTGGTCGCCGCGGTCGAGGCCTTCGCCGAGCGCGGCTACCACGCCACCACGACACGTGACATCGCGGGACGCGCCGGCATGAGCCCCGCCGCGCTCTACATCCACTACAAGACCAAGGAAGAGCTGCTTCACCGCATCAGCCGGATCGGGCACGAGAAGGCCCTCGAGATCCTGCGCACGGCGACCCGGCGCGAGGGCAGCGCGGCGGACCGGCTCGCCGACGCCGTGAGCTCCTTCGTCCGGTGGCACGCCGGGCGGCGCACCACCGCCCGGGTGGTGCAGTACGAACTCGACGCGCTCGGCCCGGAGGCCCGCGCGGAGATCGTCGCGCTGCGCCGCCAGTGCGACGCAGAGGTGCGCGGCGTCATCGAAGAGGGTGTGGCCTCCGGCGAGTTCGACGTGCTGGACGTCTGGGCCACCACGCTCGCCGTGCTCTCGCTGTGCATCGACGTCGCCCGCTGGTTCAACATCGAGGGGCCGCGCACGCCCGACGAGGTCGGCGCGCGCTACGCCGACCTCGTCCTGCGGATGGTGGGGGCGGGGGCTCGGTCCCCCCGGGCTCAGAGGTAGTAGCGCGACACGGACTCCGCCACGCACACCGGCTTGTCGCCGCCCTCGCGCTCCACGGTGAAGGCGATCGCCACCTGGATCCCGCCGGGCACGTCCTCCACACCGCTGATCGTCGCGGTGGCGCGCAGCCGCGACCCGACCGGGACGGGGGCGGGGAAGCGGACCTTGTTCGTCCCGTAGTTCACACCCATCTTCACGCCCTCGACGCTGATCAGCTGGGGCCCGAAGAGGGGGAGCAGCGACAGCGTGAGATAGCCGTGCGCGATGGTCGTCCCGAAGGGGCCCGCGGCCGCCTTCTCGGGGTCGATGTGGATCCACTGGTGGTCGCCCGTGGCGTCCGCGAACAGATCGATCCGCTTCTGGTCGATCTCCAGCCAGTCGGTGTACCCCAGTTGCTCGCCCACCGCCGCCTTCAGCTCGTCGGCGGACGTGAAGGTCCTCGGTTCTGCCATGTTCCCGGCCTCTCGCCTCACGAAGTCACTCTAAGCAACTGCTTAGCATGGTCGGCTCCCACAGTCATGTCAACGGACCCGGCTGCGCGACCGTGGGTAGGGTCTGAGGGGTGCCCCAGATCCCCGAGAAGATCCACGAGCTGACGGTCGGCCAGCTGGCCGCACGCAGCGGCGCCGCCGTCTCCGCCCTGCACTTCTACGAGTCCAAGGGCCTGATCAGCAGCCGCCGCACAGCGGGCAACCAGCGGCGCTATCAGCGCGACGCGCTGCGCCGGGTCGCCTTCGTGCGCGCAGCCCAGCGCGTCGGCATCCCGCTGGCCACCATCCGCGACGCCCTCGCCGAACTGCCCGAGGAGCGCACCCCCACCCGCGAGGACTGGGCCAGGCTCTCCCGGGCCTGGCGCTCCGAACTCGACGAACGGATCAGCCAGCTGAGCCGGCTCCGCGACCATCTCACCGACTGCATCGGCTGCGGCTGCCTGTCCCTGGAGACCTGCGTCCTGTCCAACCCGGACGACGTCTTCGGCGAACGGCACGCCGGCTCGCGTCTGATGGTCGAACGCGGGGCCGCCGGGCAGCAGCGCAGGCAGGGGGACGAGCCGGCGTCCTGCCGCTGACCGGCGGGCGGAGTCCGGCGGGTGCCGGGCCGCACGGCCGCTCCTCAGAAGCCGCGCCGATGCCGCCCGTACTGGGCCAGGCCCTCCGTGACCAACTCGGCGTTGGACCGAGCGGGTCGGCCGTCCGGCAGAACCAGTGTGTCCTCGAGCCCGATACGGGTCGCGAGGCCGAGATGTGCGGCGAGACGCAGCACCGGCCAGGCTCCGCCCTCCTCGCCGTGCAGCAGCACGGGGCGGCTGTGGGCCGGCCCGAGGTCCAGGAGGAGGGCATGGGCGGTGTCCTCCGCCGTGTCCGGGGAGGGGTCCGTGACTTCGGCGAGCACCCGCAGCACGCTCGGACCCAGCCGGGACACGGCGAACCGGGCCGCGCCGTCGGTACCGGACCAGAGGCCCGCCTCCACCCCGACGCCTCGCTCGATCAGCGCCGCCGCGACCTCCTCGGCACCCGGTTCGTGCCAGTTGACCGAGGCGTGGTCGGGCAGCACCGTCCACGATCGGATGCGCGCCGCACGCGCGTCCGGGTCGGGCTCGGTCCATGCGCCGGTGGTCACGCCCACGGGGACGGCGACGCGTGCCCGTATCGCCTCGAGCGTCGCCGCGACCACCCTCGCCGACAACGTGTCCTGTCCGCAGGGCGTCCTGGGATGGACATGGATGTCCGAGGCCCCGGCCGCCACGGCGGCCGCCGCCGCATCGGCCAGCGCCGCCGGCGACAAGGGGACGGCCGGGCCGTCGCCCGCTCCCCGGACTCCGTTCAGACAGACCTGCACCATGTCGTCGATGGTGCCGTATGCCGCTGACGGCGGGGGGTGCGGCTTCGGCGCACCCCCGCGCCCCCACGTTCACGCGTCACGCCGACACGAGCAGTCGCGCGCGCCGGGACTCGGCCAGGGCTTCGGTGGTCAGCAAAGGCCTCGGCACGACGACACCGCAGTTCGTGCAGACCGGACCCGACGAAGGCTCGTGGGCCAGGTCGTAGGTCCACACGAGTTGCTCACCGGCGCAGACCGGGCAGGCCGAGCCCGGTTCACGCTCCAGCGCGGCGATGAGCCGGCGCAGTACCTCGGCCAGTGGTTCATGGGGGTGGACCCGCGGATCGTCGCACCAGGCGACGCCGAACCCGCCCCAGGTCAGCCGGTGCCAGTCGTCCACACTGCCGGGCCTGCGCAGTCCGTCGTGCTTCTCCTTCCTGCGGCGTTCCGTGAACTCGGCCTCGTAGGCGAGCCAGACGGAGCGGGCCTCCTCCAGCTCCTCCAGTGCGGCCACGAGCCGCGCCGGGTCGGGAGAACGGTCCTCGGGGCCGAACCCGGCCCGGGAGCAGAGATGGTCCCAGGTCGCCCGATGCCCGTAGGGGGCGAACTTCTCAAGGCACTTGCGCAGTGAGTAGCGGCGTAGTGCCAGATCGCACCTCGGATCGCGAACCTGTCTCGCCAGACTCCTGAAACCGGCCATCGCCCTGCACCTCCGTCACACCTGCACCTGTACTCCGGTCACTTCGGCGTCGTTGTACGGACGTCGCCGAATAGACGTGTCGACAGGCGATTCGGCTCCATCCGACTTTCCACGACCTCCAAAAAACACCTGACGACCAGTTGAAAAGTGACGCATGTTCACCTTCAATCGCGGGGGTACCGGCGGTAACGTCTGCCCACCCCCTCCCGCGCTCATGTTCCGCTCGAGCAGAGGGAGGACCCCATCGTCGGGAGGAGCTGCCATGCCACGGCGCACCCCACGCAACGCCCTCGACAGACTGAGAACTCCTCGCAGATTTCCGAAGTTCCTCAAGACCGCCGCGATATGCATCCTCGTGGGCGGTCTTTTCACGCCGATCTCCCAGGCGGCCGCGGCCGACAGCGCGGCGGCGGCCGACACGGCGGCCGCCGCCGACCACTGCGGCGGTCAGTGCTCGGACATCCTCCCGCCGGGTGAGAACGGCAACGCGACGCTCGCCCAGATCCTGCTCAACCAGGCCTTCGGCATCCAGCCCGGTCACGCCGAGGACCAACTCGGCCCCTATGCGAATCTGGCCACCGGCCGTTCCACGCTGACCGACGCGAAGATCAACTCGTTCTTCAACGACGCGTCGTTCGGCGTGCCCTCCGACCAGGTCGCCTCCAGCGAGAAGCCCGCGGGCCGCGGCGATGTGACGATCGTCCGCGACAAGAAGACGGGTGTGCCGCACATCACCGGTACCACTCGATACGGCACCGAGTTCGGCGCCGGTTATGCCGCCGCCGAGGACCGGCTGTGGCTGATGGACGTCTTCCGGCACGTCGGACGCGGGCAGCTGACCTCGTTCGCGGGCGGCGCCGCCGCCAACCAGGGCCTGGAGCAGGAGTTCTGGCGCAACGCGCCCTACACCGAGGCGGACCTGCAGGCCCAGATCGACCACGCGGTGGCCTCCGCCGGCGACCGCGGCCGGCAGGCCCTCGCCGACGTGGGCGCCTACCTGGACGGGATCAACGCCTACATCGACGCCTCCGACAGCGGCCGCTACTTCCCCGGCGAGTACGTCCTGACCGGGCACAAGGACTCCATCACCAACGCCGGCACCATCGACCACTTCAAGGTCACCGACATGGTCGCGCTCGCCTCCGTCGTCGGTTCGCTCTTCGGCTCGGGAGGCGGCGGCGAGGTCAGCAACGCGATCTCGCTGCTGGCCGCCCAGTCCAAGTACGGAGTGGAGCAGGGCACCAGGGTCTGGGAGTCCTTCCGTGAGCGCAACGACCCCGAGGCCGTTCTCACCGTGCACAACGGCGAGAGCTTCCCCTACGCGTCGAAGCCCGACAACCCTCAGGGCGAGGCACTGCCCGACGTCGGTTCGGTGACCGAGGAGACGCTCGTCCACGACCGCACGGGCAGCGCCGCCACCTCCGGTGCCGCCCGAGCCTCGAAGACCGCGGCCGCCACCGCACTGACCTCCGCCAAACGCGGCATGTCCAACGCGCTCGTGGTCAGCGGCAAGTACACCGCGAGTGGCCATCCCGTCGCCGTGTTCGGGCCGCAGACCGGCTACTTCGCGCCCCAGCTGCTCATGCTCCAGGAGATCCAGGGTCCGGGCATCAGCGCCCGCGGCGCCTCCTTCGCGGGCCTGAGCATGTACGTCGAACTGGGCCGCGGCCAGGACTACTCGTGGAGCGCCACGACCTCGGGCCAGGACATCATCGACACCTACGCGGTCGAGCTGTGCCAGGACGACTACCACTACCTGTACCACGGCACCTGCACCGCCATGGACAAGGTCGAGCAGAAGAACGCCTGGTCCCCGACGGTCGCCGACGGAACCGCGGCCGGCTCCTACACGATGCGGGTCTGGCGCACGAAGTACGGGCCGGTGCAGTACCGCGCCACGGTGGGCGGCAAGAAGGTCGCGTACACCACCCTGCGCTCGTCCTATCTGCACGAGGCCGACTCGATCATCGGCTTCCAGATGCTCAACGACCCCGACTACGTCAAGGGACCGGAGGACTTCCGGAGCGCGGCGCAGCACATCAACTTCACCTTCAACTGGTTCTACGCCGACTCGCGGCACACCGCGTACTACAACAGCGGTGACAACCCGGTGCGGGCGGGCGGCGTCGACGCCGAGTTCCCGGTGTGGGCGCAGCCGGCGTACGAGTGGCGCAACTGGGATCCGGCGACGAACACCGCCGATTACACGCCGCCCGCCCAGCACCCCGGCTCCGTCGACCAGGACTACTACATCTCCTGGAACAACAAGCAGGCCAAGGACTACACGACGGCTCCCTGGGGCGACGGCTCGGTCCATCGCGGCAATCTGCTGGAGGACCGGGTGAAGAAGCTCGTCGCGGCGGGCGGCGTGACCCGGTCGTCCCTGGTGAAGGCGATGGCGGACGCCGCTCTCGCGGATCTGCGCGCCGAGGACGTGCTGCCCGATCTGCTGAAGGTGGTGAACAGCTCGACGGTGACCGACCCCGCGACCGCGGCGGCGGTGGGCAAGCTGTCCGCCTGGGTGTCGGCGGGCGCGAGGCGCACCGAGACCTCGGCCGGTTCGAAGAAGTACGCGGACGCCGACGCGATCCGCATCCTGGACGCCTGGTGGCCGCTGCTGGTGAAGGCCGAGTTCGAGCCGGGACTCGGCAGCGATCTGTACACGGCCTTCACCGCCAACCTGCCGGTCGACGAGTCGCCCTCGGCCGCGCACGGCCCGACCGGATCGCACGCCGGAAGCTCCTTCCAGTACGGCTGGTGGAGTTATGTCGACAAGGACATCCGGGCGGTGCTCGGTGAACCGGTCCAGGGCCCGTTGGCGCAGAAGTACTGCGGCGGTGGTGACCTCGGCGCCTGCCGGGACGTCCTGACCGGCACGCTGAAGCAGGCAGCCGGGATGACCGCGTCCCAGGTGTACCCCGGTGACGACCAGTGCTCGGCGGGTGACCAGTGGTGCGCCGACTCGATCGTCCAGCGTGCCCTCGGCGGTATCAAGCACGGAAGGATCAGCTGGCAGAACCGGCCGACGTACCAGCAGGTGGTGGAGTTCACGTCGCACCGGTAGGTGAGCCAGGGCGGCGGCGGGTCAGCTCACCCGGCCCGCCGCCAGCACCACCCGGGCCAGTTCCCGGTGGACGATGTCGCTGTGGGCACCGGAGGGCGGGCCGCCGTGGCGGACCACGGCGGACACGTCGACGTTCACACAGCCGGAGGCCGGCAGCCTCCCGTTCAGCGCCTCGGCGAGCGTGAACCGCGGGGTCCCGTCCACCGCCTGCACCCCGTCGTGCCCCATCGCCCCCCATCTCGGCCCCAGTGCGCGGCCGATGCCGAACCCCTCGGCGGCCCCCGGAGCGCCGCCGGTCAACGAGCGGTCGTCGCCGGCCATCCGCGACGCCAGCGGATACAGCGTGCCGAGCGCCGAGTCGAAGCGGGAGTGACAGCACACCAGGGGACCGTCGATGCGGTGCTGCCGCCCGCTGAGGGCGCCCTCGGTGTGCGGGGCGTCGGGCAGCCGCGCCGCGAAGGCGTAGTGGGAGAAGGCCCCTTGGAGGAGCGTCACGGATTTCACCGTGCGCACACCCTCCGGCAGTCCGCGCAGGGCGAAGGAGACCAGTCGTCCGCCGAAGCTGTGCCCGACCAGATGCACGCGCACATCCGGCGCGATCCGGGCCAGCCGTCCGAGCACCGGTCCGAGGCCGTGCTCCCCGACCGCTCCCGCGCGCCGTTTCATCGCGTAGTACGTGGCCTGCCGCAGCAGTTCGTGCGCCCCGTCCCACAGACCCTTCGGCGTGAACGAGAATGCTGCGGTCCCGGGAGCCTCCCCTTCGCCCGACTCCACCCGCTCCAGCGCCCGCGCGAAGTCCCGGCACACCTGCGCCGTGTCGCGGGTCAGCATTCCCGGCTGGGCATCGGACGCCTGCGCCACCAGCAGGTCCGCGGCGCACGACGCCTGAGGGCCCTGCGCCCGCACCTCCACGAGCAGCCGTACCAGTCGCCCGAACTCCTCGAGCGCGGGACCGTCGTCCGGGTGCTGTTCCAGCAGCCGCGCGATCTGCTCGACCACGGTCGCGCGGCCGGGGAACACCTCCAGCAGGGCGTGCCTGCTGTTCTTGTCCAGCTGGGGCCGCGGGGGAACCGGCACGGCGGCGGCCGCCGACGGCGGGAAGTCCGGGACGGGTTCGTCCGCGAACATCATCGACGGCCAGATCACGCCCACGTATCCGAGACCTGCCTTCGGCGCGAGCGAGGGCACCGGCGCGAAGAAGCGGCCGTACAGCCGCGTCGCGCCGGAGCGCTCGTTGTTCCAGCCGTGTGCGAAGACCAGCAGGTCCCGCACCTTGCCCCGGGACACGTCCGCGAGCAGCCGGTTCCGCTCCGGCTCGTCCACGTCCCCGTCCGCGTCGAAGGTCAGTTCCCAGTAGGGGCTCACGCCGATCACCGGTGCCGCCATGACGGGCCCCCTTGCCCCGAGGTCGAATGCGCTGTGGGCGCATCGTCCTGCCGGCGGGGGAGGTTGGCCAGAGGCCGCGCCTCACCGGTACACGAGATACCCCTTGCGGACCCGCCGGAACGCGGCCAGCTCGTCCTGCCAGGCGGCCACCACCTCGTCGGCCGTCGCTCCCGCGTCGATCATCGTGCGCACCCGGGTGGATCCGGTGAGCGTGTCGATCCAGTTGTCGGGCCGCCAGGCGAAGCCGCTCCACACCTTCTTCGCGGTCACGAGCAGTGCGACGCCGGTGCGGACGGGGTCGTACGCGGTCCGGTCGTGGACATGGATCTGCAGCCCTCCCACGGTCTTCCCCTGGAACTTGGAGAAGGTGGGGGCGAAGTACGCCTCCCGGAAGTGCACACCGGGCAGATCAAGTCGCTCCGCCTCGGCCGCCCACCGTCCGTCGATCCCCTCGGCGCCGAGGAGTTCGAAGGGACGGGTGCTGCCGCGCCCCTCGGACAGGTTCGTGCCCTCGAAGAGGCAGGTCCCCGAGTAGACCAGCGCGGTGTCGGGGGTCGGCATGTTCGGGCTCGGCGGCACCCAGGGCAGGCCGGAGGCGTCGAAGAAGTCCGACCGCTTCCAGCCCGTCATCAGGACGGTCTCCAGCGCGACCGGGGCGGCGAGGAACTCACCGTTGAACAGCCGCGCCAGCTCCGCCACCGTCATGCCGTGCGCCTGGGAGATCGGCTGCCGGCCCACGAACGTGGCGAACTCCTTGTGCAGGACCGGCCCCTGGGCGGACCGCCCGGTCACCGGGTTCGGCCGGTCCAGGACCACGAACCGCTTGCCGGCGAGCTGCGCCGCCTCCATGCAGTCGTACAGCGTCCAGATGTAGGTGTAGAAGCGGGCACCCGCGTCCTGGATGTCGAAGACGATCGTGTCCACGCCGGACGCGGTGAAGATGTCCGCCAGCGCCTTGCCGCTCTTGAGGTACGTGTCGTAGACGGGCAGTCCGGTCGCCGGGTCGTCGTAGCGGCCCTCCGAGCCACCCGCCTGCGCGGTGCCGCGGAAACCGTGTTCGGGTCCGAAGACCGCCACCAGGTTCACCCGGGGGTCGGCGTGCATCACGTCGACGATGTGACGCACGTCTCTGGTCACCCCGGTGGGGTTGGTGACGACACCGACCCGTCGGCCGTCGAGCAACGCGTAGCCGTCCGCCTCGAGCCGTTCGAAGCCGGTGCGGGTGTGCCGCCCGCCTCCGGTGGCGGTCGTGGCGGACGCGGCGGGCGCGGGGAGCGCCACGGCCGCCGCGGTCGCGGCCAGCAGTCCTCGTCTGGACAGCCTCATGCGGTGACCTCCGTGATCGACGGAATTCCCATGGTCACACAAGCTAATGCGCCATCCGGGGCCGCGGAAGGAAACGGACCGGCCGGATCCGTGACCGGGGGCATAGCCGGCGCCTCTTCCCGCATTACATACCGACTGGTTAGTCTGACGTGCGCAGAGCCGATTCGCGTCGTGTCGAAGGAGACCGATGGTGGAAGCCGTGCAGGATGCGGGAGTGGTCGTCACCGGAGCGGGAGGTGGCATCGGGGCGGCGCTGGCCCGCCGGTTCGCCGCCGAGGGGGCCCGCGTTGTCGTCAACGACCTGGACGCCGACCGGGCGAAGGCCGTCGCCGGCGAGATCGGCGGCATCGCGGTCCCGGGCGACGCATCCGCGATCGTGGCCGAGGCGCGGGACGCCCTCGGCGGCACGGTGGACGTCTACTGCGCCAACGCGGGGCTCGGCTCCGGCGGCACCGAGGCCGCAGAGGAGGAGGTGTGGGCGAAGGCCTGGGACCTCAATGTCATGGCCCATGTCCGTGCAGCCCGCGCCCTGCTGCCCGACTGGCTGGAGCGGGGCGAGGGCCGGTTCGTCTCCACCGTCTCGGCCGCGGGACTGCTCACCATGATCGGCGCCGCGCCGTACAGCGTCACCAAGCACGGTGCGTTCGCCTTCGCCGAGTGGCTCTCGCTGACCTACCGGCACCGCGGCCTCAAGGTCCACGCGATCTGTCCCCAGGGTGTCCGCACCGACATGCTGACCGCCTCGGGCAGCGCCGGTGAGCTGGTGCTCGCCCCGACCGCGATCGACCCCGAGGACGTCGCCGACGCACTCTTCGAGGGCATCGAGAACAACCGGTTCCTGATCCTCCCGCACCCCGAGGTCGCCGGGTACTACCGGGCGCGCGCCGCCGAGCCGGACCGATGGCTGGCCGGTATGAACCACATCCAGCAGAAGTGGGAGGCCGGCCGATGAGCACGTCGCGATACGCCGCCAAGCCCTGGCTCGACCTGCTCGACGAGGCCCAGCGGGCACCTGTGCGCCCCGCCGACTCCCTGCTGCACGCGCTGCGCGGCGCTCCCGCCGACCGCACCGCCCTGTCCTACTTCGACGGGCGCATCACCTACGCCGAACTGGACGTGCTCACCGACTCCGTCGCCGGGCACCTCGCCGCCCGGGGCCTGGAGCGCGGTGACCGGGTCGCGATCCTGCTGCAGAACTCCCCGCACTTCGTGCTCGCCCTCCTCGGCGCCTGGAAGGCGGGCGCGATCGTCGTGCCCGTCAACCCGATGTACAAGTCGGGCGAGGTCACCCATGTCCTGAAGGACTCCGAGGCGGTCGCCCTGGTGTGCTCCGACCGCGCCTGGGAGTCGTATCTGCGCGAGACGGCCGTCGGCTCGTCCGTCCGGATCGTGCTCACCGCCTGCGAGCTGGATCTGCAGACCCGCGGCGACGCGCGTGTGCTGACCTTCGAGCGGCTGGAGCCGGCCGCCGACGCCGACGACCTGGTCACCGTCGCGGGGCAGGGCGCGAAGGCGCCGCAGCGCCGCGCCCCGGGTCCGTCCGACATCGCACTGATCAGCTACACCTCGGGCACCAGCGGCACCCCCAAGGGCGCCACCAACACGCACGGCAACATCATGTACAACGCCGAGCGGCAGCGGACGGGCCTGGGGCTGCCCGAGGCGCCGGTCTACTTCGCGCTGGCACCCCTGTTCCACATCACCGGCATGGTCTGCGAACTGGTCGCCTGTCTCATCAGCGGGGGCACGCTCGTACTCGCCTACCGCTTCGATCCGGGCGTCGTCCTGGACGCGTTCGCGGAGCACCGGCCCCAGTACACCGTCGGCCCGTCGACCGCCTTCATGGCACTGGCCGCCCACCCGGCCGTGACGCCGGACCACTTCTCCTCCTTCCAGGTCATCTCCTCGGGCGGGGCCCCGCTGCCGCCGGCGCTGGTGGAGAAGTTCCGCGCCGGCTTCGGGCCGTACATCCGCAACGGCTACGGCCTCACCGAGTGCACGGCCCCCTGCGCCTCCGTACCGCCCGGCCGGGAGGCACCCGTGGACCCGGTCTCCGGGACGCTGGCCGTGGGCGTGCCGGGTCCCGACACGGTCGTGCGCATCCTCGACGACCGGGGAGAGGAGTTGCCGTTCGGCGAGCAGGGCGAGATCGTCGTACGAGGGCCGCAGGTCGTGCCCGGTTACTGGCGGCGCGCCGAAGCCACCGCCGAGACGTTTCCGGAGGGCGAGCTGCGCACCGGCGACATCGGATTCATGGACGAGCAGGGCTGGCTGTACGTCGTCGACCGCAAGAAGGACATGATCAACGCCTCCGGCTTCAAGGTGTGGCCGCGCGAGGTGGAGGACGTCCTCTACACGCATCCGGCGGTGCGCGAGGCGGCCGTCGTCGGGGTGCCGGACGGGTACCGCGGGGAGACCGTCAAGGCCTACATCAGCCTCAGGCCGGGCTCCGAGGCGGACCCGGATGCGCTCGCGGCGTACTGCAAGGAGAGACTGGCCGCTTACAAATATCCGCGTCAGGTCGAGATCCTGCCCGAGCTGCCGAAGACGGCGACCGGGAAGATCCTCCGTCGGGAACTTCGTTCCCGCCAGTGAACGAGCCGGCGGACATCACGGAAAGGCAGGTGGCCGCAGTGCCCAGAACGACGGACGGCGACGGCACCCCCGTCCCACAGCGGCTCCTGGCCGCCGCCACCCGGCTTTTCGCCGGCCAGGGGTACGACCGCACGTCCGTGCAGGAGATCGTCGAGGCGGCCGGTGTCACCAAGGGGGCGCTGTACCACTACTTCGGGTCCAAGGACGATCTGCTGCACGAGGTGTACGCACGTGTGCTGCGCGTCCAGCAGGAGCGCCTGGACGCCTTCGCGGACGCCGACGAGCCGGTCGCGAAGCGCCTTCGGGACGCCGCCGCCGACGTCGTCGTCACCACGATCGAGAACCTCGACGACGCGATGATCTTCTTCCGGTCCATGCACCATCTGAGCCCGGAGAAGAACAAGCAGGTGCGCGCCGAGCGACGGCGCTACCACGAGCGCTTCCGTGCGCTGATCGAGGAGGGCCAGAAGGAGGGCGTGTTCTCCGACGCCACGCCCGCCGACCTGGTCGTCGACTACCACTTCGGCTCGGTGCACCATCTGTCGACGTGGTACCGGCCGAACGGCCCGCTCAGCCCCCAGCAGGTCGCCGACCATCTGGCGGATCTGCTGCTGAGGGCGCTGCGGCCGTAGCCGACGGGCACACACGGCTGAGGGCGGACGCCGGGGCGTCCGCCCTCAGCCGTGCGTCACAGGTACTTCTTCAGTTCCCGGCGCGCCAGCGATCGCTGATGCACCTCGTCCGGGCCGTCCGCGATCATCAGGGTGCGCGCGCCCGCGTACAGCTCGGCCAGCGGGAAGTCCTGGCTCACGCCGCCCGCGCCGTGCAGCTGTATCGCTTTGTCGATGATGCCGACGACGGTGCGCGGGGTGGCGATCTTGATGGCCTGGATCTCGGTGTGGGCGCCCCTGTTGCCGACCGTGTCCATCATCCAGGCCGTCTTCAGGACGAGCAGCCGCATCTGCTCGACGGCCACGCGCGCGTCCGCGATCCAGTTGTGCACCACGCCCTGCTGGGCCAGCGCCTTGCCGAACGCCGCGCGGGAGACGGCACGCCTGCACATCAGCTCGATCGCCCGCTCGGCCATGCCGATCAGCCGCATGCAGTGGTGGATACGGCCCGGACCGAGGCGGGCCTGGGCGATGGCGAAGCCGCCGCCCTCCTCGCCGATCAGGTTCGACACCGGCACACGCGCCTGGTCGAAGACCACTTCGGCGTGCCCGCCGTGGTAGTGGTCCTCGTAGCCGAAGACCTGCATCGCCCGCTTGACCGTGACGCCCGGGGTGTCGCGCGGGACCAGCACCATGGACTGCTGACGGCGGATGTCGGGTCCGTCGGGGTTCGTCTTGCCCATCACGATGAAGATCCTGCAGTCCGGGTTCATCGCCCCGGAGATGTACCACTTGCGGCCCGTGACGACGTACTCGTCGCCGTCCCGCTCGATGTGCGTGGTGATGTTCGTGGCGTCCGAGGAGGCCACCTCGGGCTCGGTCATCGCGAACGCCGAGCGGATCTCACCGGCGAGGAGCGGCTCGAGCCACTGCTTCTTCTGCCGCTCGTCGGCGAACTGCGCGAGCACCTCCATGTTGCCCGTGTCGGGCGCGGCGCAGTTCAGCGCGGTGGGCGCCAGCTGCGGGGAGCGGCCGGTGATCTCGGCGAGCGGCGCGTACTGGAGGTTGGTGAGGCCGGCGCCGTACTCGGAGTCGGGCAGGAACAGGTTCCACAGCCCCTGCCTGCGGGCCTCCGCCTTGAGCTCCTCCACGATCGCGGGGGTGTCCCAAGGCGAGGCCAGCCGCTCGCGCTGCTCGTGGGCGACGGCCTCCGCCGGGTAGACGTACTCGTCCATGAAGGCGAGCAGTCTGGCCCTCAGCTCCTCGGTGCGGGCGTCGAATGCGAAGTCCATGGCGGATCAGCCTTCCTGAAGAGTGGTCAGGCCGTGCTCGATGAAGACGGGCACCAGAGCGCCGATACGGTCGAAGCCCGGCCCGACCGTCTGGCCGAGGGTGTAGCGGTAGTGGATGCCCTCGAGGATCACGGCGAGCTTGAACCAGGCGAACGCCGTGTACCAGGAGACGGCGGCGAGGTCCCGCCCCGAGAGCCGGGCGTACCGCTCGATCAGCTCCGCCGGCTCGGGATGGCCGGCGGCCTCGGCGGTGGTGGAGACGGGGGAGTGGGGCGTGCCGAGCGGCACGCTGTACATCACCAGCAGGCCCACGTCGGTCAGCGGGTCGCCGAGCGTGGACATCTCCCAGTCCAGGATGGCGGTGATCCGGTCGTCGTCGCCGAGCAGCACGTTGTCCAGGCGGTAGTCGCCGTGGATCACCGTGGCCGCGGGGGAGTCGGGCAGTTCGCGGCCGAGTGCCGCGTGCAGCTCGTCGATGCCGGGCAGCTCGCGGTTGCGGGAGGCGTCCAGCTGCTTCCCCCAGCGCCGCAGCTGACGGTCCAGGAACCCTTCCGGGCGGCCGAAGTCCGCGAGGCCCACCCCGGCCGGGTCCACGGCGTGCAGCTCGACGAGCGTGTCCACCAGGCCCAGCACCGCCTCCCGGGTGCGCTGCGGGCCGATCGGCTCCAGTTGCCCCGCGGTGCGGTACGGGGTGCCCTCGACGAAGTCCATCACGTAGAAGGGGGCGCCCAGTACCGACTCGTCCTCGCACAGCAGGATGGGGCGGGGCACCGGCACGGCGGTCGGGTGCAGCGCGCTGATCACCCGGTGCTCGCGCTTCATGTCGTGCGCCGTGGCCAGGACGTGCCCGAGCGGGGGGCGCCGTACGACCCACCGGGAGGTACCGTCCGAGACGGCATAGGTGAGGTTCGACCGCCCGCCCTCGATCAGCCGCCCCGTCAGCGGGCCGGTGACCAGTCCGGGCCGCTCGGCGTCGAGCAGGCCGCTCAACCGGTCGAGATCGAGACCCGGCGGGTGGTCTGGGCTCATCGTTGCTCCTCCATGCGCGGCGAACAGGACCTGAATCATGATGCCGACCGGTCGGTATGTCGTCCAGTGCGCGAAGCAAACGTGATCGGCGCCACGGTGTCATGGTGGCGCCGGAGGGTTCCCGCTGTCACGGCCCCCCGCGCTGCCGCGGCGGGTGGCGGCGGGCTGGGGTCAGTGGTCGTCCCAGTGCCCCTCGTGCCCGGCGTGCCGGTGGCCGTCGTGCAGGTAGTCGACGTGGTCGCCGTGCTGGACCGGGCGATGGCCGCAGCCCTCGCCGTGCCGGTGCTCGTGGTCGCCGGCGTGGGTGACATGGCCGCCCGGCTCGCACTCGTCCCAGTGGCCGCCGTGCTCGCGGTGCAGATGGCCGTCGTGCGCGTAGTCGACGTGGTCCCCGTGCGGTACGGCCTCGTGGCCGCAGGCCGGGCCGTGGCTGTGATCGTGTCCGGAGTGTTCCCGGTGGAGGGTGCTCATGGTGCTCGCCTTCGCAGGAGGTTGTGCGTGATGGCTCAGGCTAACGGGACAAAGTGGCGCATTTCCGTCTCATTCGAGGCGTGTGCGTCTAGGTGCCCCGAGCGCGTCAGAACAGCAGTGCCACCGCGCACACGGCGAGCGCGATCGTGCACAGGGTCGCGCCGGCGGCGTGGCGCGCCGTGAGACGGGGCGGATGACCCGGGGCGGCCGTCGCCAGGGCGTGAATGCGCAGGTGGGCGAGGGCCAGAAAGCCGAGCCAGAGCAGACTGCTGACGGCGACGGCGGTGAGGCCGACCCCCTTCCCGGTGTGCAGTGCCGCCTTCGCGGCCAGCACGGCGGCCACGGTGCCCGACAGGGTGGTGCGCCGCCAGGCGAGCCGGGTCCGCTCCGGCTGGAGACCCGGGTCGCGGTCCCCGGCCGGGGTGCTCATCCTTCCCAGCCGACGAGGACGACCACGACCATCACCACGGCGACCACGGCGATCACGACGCTCAGCAGCGCCGGGAAACGGGACGTGGGAAGGTCCTCGCCACGCCGCATCGCCCGCTCGCAGCGCACCCAGTGGTTGATGGCGCGCAGTGAGCACAGGACCCCCGCGCCCAGCAGCGCGAGGGCGAGCCCGACGCGCCAGGCCCAGCGCAGATCCGGCAGGAACTGGTCCACGGCGAAGCCACCGCCGATGAGCGCCAGGGCGGTGCGCAACCAGGCGAGAAAGGTGCGCTCGTTGGCCAGCGAGAATCGATAGTCGGGCGTACGGCCTTCCTCCCGGACCTCCTGAGGTGCGAACCACAGCCGGACGTTCCGTACGAATTCGCTCACGTGGAGGACCCTACCGGGCCGTGCGCGGACCTCGCGCGGGGCCCGGAGGCGGGACGGCGGATCAGTCCCCGGTGCTCCGGTGCGCCTTGAGCCGTTGGTAGGCGGCGAGCCCGTCCGGGACCCACTCCCACTCGGACAGGCGGCGCTCCACCTCGTCCTCGGGGAGGAAGGCGTGCCAGGCGACCTCCTCGACCTGCGGGCTGACGCGCAGGTCGCAGCGGACCTGGTAGACCGACGACCACCAGGACCGGCCGGCGCCGCCGTCGTACAGGAACTTCAGGACCGGTTCGGGCCGGGGCAGACCGCTGACGCCGAGTTCCTCCTCCGCCTCGCGCAGGGCGGCGTCGTCGTAGCTCTCCCCCGCGCCGACGACCCCGCCGACGAACATGTCGTACAGGGACGGGAAGACCAGCTTGGTGGGGGTGCGGCGGTGCACGAAGAGGCGGCCCTCGGCGTCCCGGGCCTGGATGAACACGCACCGATGACGCAGTCCGCGCGCATACGCCTCCCCGCGCGGCGACTGCCCGATGACCCGGTCGTTCTCGTCCACGATGTCGAGGAGTTCGTCAGCGGCACTCATGGGCCCATCCAAGCAGCCCGCGTCCTGTGGGGCGCCGCCGGCGACCGGTCGCGGGACCTGTGCCCGCTCGTTACCGCGGCTGCAGGTCCTTCTCCCGCTCCGGCTCTCCGAGCCCTCGCGGCAGGGCCGGGTGAAGGCCGAGCAGCACGATGCCGAAGACAATCGCCCCGAGTCCGGCCGCCTCCCAGGCCAGTGCCCCCGTATCGGTGTGCAGCCGGTCCCCGAGGAAGCCCACCCCGCACAGGATTCCGGCCAGCGGCTGAGCGGCGGTGAGCGCCGGCAGCGACATCCGCAGCGGCGCCGTCTCGAACGCGCTCTGCACCAGGATCAGCCCCGTCACCCCGAGCACCAGCACGCCGTAGGGCTGCCAGCCCGTGATGAACTCGGTCCAGCCGCCCTCGGTGAGCCGCTGCCCGCTGACCCGGGTGAGCGCGTCCTGCACCCCGTAGAGCAGTCCGGCCGCGAGTCCCAGCAGTACGGGCCCGATGATCAGCCGCGACTTCTTCGCATACGTCGTCAGGACGAGTGCGACGCCCACCACCACACCGATGATCAGCCAGTGCCGCACAGGATCCGTGACCGCGTTGCCCCCCTCGGGCTGACCGGCCACGATGAACGCGGAGACACCGCCGGCCAGCAGCAGAAGGCCGGACCAGCCCTGGCGGCCGAGGGGCTGCTTGGTCTGCCGGCGGGACTCCGCCAGGGCGAACAGCAGGTTCGTGGCCACCAGCGGCTCGACCAGGGAGATCTCCCCGTGGGCCAGTGCGACGGCGCTGAGGATCATGCCGGCCACCATCAGGCCGATGCCGCCGAGCCAGCGCGGCATCTTCATCAGGTCCAGCAGCAGCCGCGGCGAGAGGAAGTCGCTCAACGGCGCCTGCTGGGCGGCGCTCTGCTGCAGCACGAACCCGGTGCCCAGGCAGAATGCGGCGCTCACGGCGAGAGCCAGAACCAGTACCGACACGCTTTACCTCGATGATTCGGCGGAGTCACGGGAGGCGTATCACGCCGACTGTAGCGCTCGTCGCTGTGCCCTGCCCGCGCTTGGCCACTTCTCCTCGTCGGGCCCCGTCCGCGAAGCCGCCGGTCGGGGCCGCACCGGGTACCCGTCGTCAGCCGGTTGACTCGCTCACCCATCTGGCCAAGGATCTGGCGCGTCAGCAACAACGTACCGACCGGTAGTCACCGTGAGAGGACGGGCGCATGGCCTACGACGCTGATGTCATCGTGATCGGGGCAGGCCTCGCCGGGCTCGCGGCCACCGCGGAACTGGTGGACGCCGGCCGGAAGGTGATCCTCCTCGACCAGGAGCCGGAGCAGTCGATGGGCGGCCAGGCGTTCTGGTCGTTCGGCGGTCTCTTCTTCGTCGACTCCCCGGAGCAGCGCCGCCTGAGGATCAGGGACAGCCACGCCCTCGCCCTCCAGGACTGGATGGGCACGGCCGCCTTCGACCGCCCCGAGGACCACTGGCCGCGCAAGTGGGCCGAGGCGTACGTCGACTTCGCGGCCGGTGAGAAGCGGGCCTGGTTGCACGGCCAGGGCATGCGCTTCTTCCCGGTCGTCGGCTGGGCCGAACGCGGCGGCTACGAGGCCACCGGGCACGGCAACTCCGTGCCCCGCTTCCACATCACCTGGGGGACCGGTCCGGGTGTGATCGAACCCTTCGTGCGGCGGGTACGGGCGGGGGTCGCGCGCGGACTGGTCGAACCGAAGTTCCGGCACCGGGTCACCGGCCTCGCGCGCAGTGCCGGTGACGTCGACACCGTCAGCGGCGAGGTCCTGGAGCCGTCGGAGGTGGAGCGGGGCAAGGCCAGCAGCCGCACCGTCACCGGCGCCTTCGAGTACCGCGCCCAGGCGGTGATCGTCACCAGTGGCGGCATCGGCGGCAATCACGAGCTGGTGCGCGCCAACTGGCCGGAGCGTCTCGGCACCCCGCCGGAGCGCATGGTCTCCGGTGTGCCCGCGCATGTCGACGGGAAGCTGCTCGGGATCGCCGAGAAGGCCGGTGCCCGGCTGATCAACCGCGACCGCATGTGGCACTACACCGAGGGCCTGCACAACTGGAGTCCCGTCTGGGAGAACCACGGGATCCGCATCCTGCCGGGCCCCTCCTCCCTCTGGCTCGACGCCCGCGGCCGGCGTCTGCCGGTGCCGCTCTTCCCCGGTTTCGACACCCTCGGCACGCTCGAGCACATCATGAGGACCGGATACGAATACACGTGGTTCGTGCTCGACCAGAAGATCATCGGCAAGGAGTTCGCGCTCTCCGGCTCCGAGCAGAACCCCGACCTCACCGGCAAGTCGGTCAGGGACGTGATCGGGCGGGCCCGCGCGGACGTGCCGGGGCCGGTCAAGGCGTTCATGGACAACGGCGCCGACTTCGTCGTCGAGAAGGACCTGGGGGCGCTGGTGCGCGGCATGAACGCGCTCTCCGGGGAGCCGCTCATCGACGAGAACGCACTGCGCCGCGAGATCGTCGCGCGCGACCGGGAGATCGTGAACCCCTTCACCAAGGACCTCCAGGTGACGGCGATACGCGGCGCCCGCAGGTTCATCGGCGACCGGCTGATCCGTACGGCCGCGCCGCACCGCATCCTCGATCCCAAGGCGGGCCCGCTGATCGCGGTTCGTCTGAACATCCTGACCCGCAAGACGCTCGGCGGGCTGGAGACCGACCTCTCCTCGCGGGTGCTGACCGAGGGCGGTGATCCGCTGGCGGGTGTGTACGCGGCCGGGGAGGCGGCTGGCTTCGGCGGCGGCGGGGTGCACGGCTACCGCTCCCTCGAGGGCACGTTCCTCGGCGGCTGCCTGTTCTCGGGCCGTACCGCAGGCCGGGCGGCGGCCAAGGCGGTCGGATAGCAGGCGGCCTTCGCGGCGAGGCCGGAGGCGGCGCCCGGCGTGGTGCCGCCCCCGCACCTGCCGGGCCGTCAACCCGCGTGACCTTTCGGTCAGTTGGTGTCTGGATCGGTGCCGGTTCACCCTTGACGCAAACCATTGGCGCGGGGTTTACTGCGCGTGATTGAGCCTTGACGAGCCGCGTTCTGTGAGGAATTCCCGCGGTGCCACCCCCACCTCCACCGTCGTTCGGCCGCGGCCGGAAGCGCGCCGCCCATGCCTTCGACGCCGCGCTCGACGACACCGAACTCGTCACCGCGCGGGCCTCCCTCGCACGGGGGCGATGGGCTGCGGTCCGCTCCCTGCTCGCCGTCACCGGTGACGACTGGGACCGTCGCGGCCATCGCGTCACCGTGCTCGCCCAGGAGCCCACCGCCCTCGGCTGGGCGCGCGAGTGGCAACTCGCCGAACCGGACTCGTCCTGCGCGTCCGCCCTCGCCGCCCATGCCCTGGTGTACCGGGCGCTGGACGGCAGGGAACGCCCCGACGCGGCACGCGAGGCCTGTCTGGCGGCGGCCGCGCTGGCCCCGCAGGACCCGACGCCCTGGCTCGGCCGGCTGATCCTCGAACGTTCGCTCGGCACCGAGGACGAGGTGGTCCGCCTCTTCGACGAGGTCCGCGCACGCTACCCGGACCATCATCACGCGCACCATCTGATGATCGCCCGGCTCGCCGAACGCCGGGCCGACGCCGGTCAGGACCCGCTGCACGAGGTGTACGACTTCGCCAATTGGGCCGCCGAACAGGCCCCCGCCGACTCGCCGCTCGCCATCCTTCCGGTCGTCGCGCACGCCGAGCGGTACCGCGTGCTCGCCGCCGCAGGCATCGAGTCCGCCGATCCCGCCGCCTCGGGGCACTGGGTGGGGCGGCGGGCCCGGCAGGTGATGAAGGCCGCGTTCGACTGGTGGCTGGAGTGGGAGCGCGAGGATCACCCGCGTCGTCATGTCGACCTCAACTTCCTGGCCCACGCCAAGTACTGCGAGGGACGGGGCGCCGAGGCCGCGGCCCTCTTCCACCGCATCGGACCGTATGCGACCCCCGCGCCGTGGTCGTATCCGGACCGCGACCCGTATCCGGCCTTCCGTACCGCATGCGCATGGGCGCTCGGTGCGGTGTGACGGCCCCCCGCCGGAACGATCCGAAAGTCCCGCTCACCCGACCCGAAAGGACAACCGCGAGATGACGACCGGCAGTTCGAGCACGAGCAGACCGGCCGCCGCCGACGGCGGCGCCATCAGCACCTTCAAGGGGCGGGAGCGCGCGCTGCGTGCCGACCGGCTCGGCACGGCGGGACTGCTGCTGTCGGTGCTGGCGGCGACCGCGCCCCTCATGGTGGTCGCGGGTGTCATGCCCACCACATTCGGCGTGATGGGCATCGTCGGCCTGCCGCTGCTCTTCGTGATCCTCGGCGTGGTGCTGGCCCTGTTCTCCTTCGGCTACGCGGAGATGAGCCGTCACGTCCACAACGCGGGCGCCTTCTACGCCTACATCTCCCGCGGTCTCGGCGGCACGGCCGGCGCGGCCGCGGCCGCGGTCGCCCTCGTCGCCTACAGCACCCTGCAGTTCGGGATCTACGGCATCTTCGGCTTCGAGGTCTCCGGACTGTTCGGCACCTATCTGGATCTCCAGGTCGCCTGGTGGATACCGGCGCTGGCCGCCGTCCTCGTCGTCGGTGCGCTGGGCCTGCTGAAGATCGACGTCAACGCGCGTGTGCTCGGCGTGCTGCTGCTGATCGAGGTCGCACTCGTCGTCATCTTCGACGTGGCGGCCGTGGGCGACCCCGCCAGGGAAGGCCTGTCGCTGCATGCCTTCAACCCGGACACGCTCACCGGCGCCGGCGTCGGTACCGCGCTGTGCTTCTGCATCGCCGCCTTCACCGGCTTCGAGCAGGCGCCCGTCTACGCCGAGGAGACCAGCCGCCCGCACGTCCTGGTGCCCCGAGTGATGTTCCTCGCGATCGGCTTCGTCTCCGTCTTCTTCGCCGTCAGCTCCTGGGCGCTGACGATCGCCGCGGGGCCCTCCGCGATCGTCCCGGCCGCACAGAAGCAGAGCGCCGGCCTGCTGTTCTGGCTGACCGAGTCCCGCCTCGGCCACTCCTTCACCGATGTGCTGCACGTACTGTTCGTGACCGGCATGTTCGCCGCGCTGCTCAGCTTCCACAACGTCGTCGCCCGGTACGCCTTCGCCATGGGCCGCGAGAGCCTGCTGCCGGCCGTCTTCGGGCGTACGACGGGCACGAGCGGGGCCCCGGGCACGGGGTCGCTGCTGCAGAGCGTGGTGTCCGCGGTGGCCGTGATCGCCTTCGCCGTGGCCGACGACAAGCCGACCGGCGATCCGACCGCGCCGGTGCTGCACCTGTTCACCTGGTTCGGCAGTGTCGGCGCGCTCGGTGTCACCCTGCTGATGGTGGGCGCCTCCGCCTCGGTGATCGTCTTCTTCGCGCGCCGCGGATCCGCGGGCGCCCAGGCCTGGCGGCTCGTCACCTCGGCGGTGGCCGGTCTGGCGCTGCTGGTGATCGTCGGCTACACGGTCAAGGACTTCGACGTCCTGGTCGGCAGCGGTCCGGACTCCGTGCTCGCCTGGCTGCTCCCGTCGATCATCGGCATGGCCCTCGTGGTCGGCCTCGTCCACGGCCTGCTGATGCGCTCCCGCAGACCGCAGGCGCACGCCCGCATCGGCCTCGGCAACGAGGCGTTCCAGCTGGACAAGGCGGCGGAGTCGGCGAACTGACCCGGACACGGGCCACGACCCGGTTCATGAGAAGCGGGTAAGAAGAGATGACGGAATTCTGACGTGCACCCGGCCCCCCTGGCCTGAAGGGGGTGCCGGGTGTTCGAATCGTTGTGTGAACTCTGAACGACCCGAAGAGAGGGACGCCCCGGAGCCCGCCGAGCCGGCGGCGCCGGACGGCCGTGCGGACGGCAGTCCCATCGGCCGCCGGGTCCTGCTGGGCACCCTGGGGCTCGGCGCGCTCGGTGTGGTCGCCGCACCCACGCTCCAGCGCGGCCTGGAAGCCTTCCTCGGCGGCGTCTCCGGAAAGGACCCGACGGGCCTGACCGGACTGCTGCCCAACGGCGGCGGCTTCCGCTACTACTCGGTGACGGCCTCCGTCCCGCGCAAGGACGACACGAACTACCGGCTCACTGTCGACGGCATGGTCGACCGTCCGGCGTCGTACACGCTCGCCGACCTGCGCGCCCTGCCGCAGACCCGGCTCGTGCACGACGTCCAGTGCGTCACGGGCTGGCGGGTGCCGAAGACACCCTTCGAGGGGGTACGGCTGTCCACGCTGCTGGACGCCGCTGGCGTCGATCCGTCCGCCGGCGCGGTCCGCTTCACCTGCTTCGACGGGGCGTACACCGAGAGCCTCACCCTCGACCAGGCACGCCGCAGCGATGTCCTGGTCGCCCTGAAGATGCAGGACAAGCCGGTCGGTCACAACCACGGCGGCCCGGTGCGCCTGTATGTCGCGCCCATGTACTTCTACAAATCGGCCAAGTGGCTCTCCGGCATCACCGTGACCCGCGCAGTGCGCCCCGGTTACTGGGAGGAGCGCGGGTACGACGTGGACGCGTGGGTCGGCCGGTCGAACGGGCGGGACGATGCACCCACCGGTTGAGGCTCCGGCCCGGTCCACGCGGGTGCGCCGCTTCAGCCGCGGCGAGAAGTGGGTGCACCGCGCGGCGGCCGCGCTGATGGGCGTGTGTGTGGCGACGGCGGCCTGCCTGTACATCCCGGCGCTCGCGGAACTGGTGGGCCGCCGCGAACTGGTGGTGAGGATCCACGAGTGGGCGGGCCTGCTGCTGCCCGTCCCGGTCCTGGCGGGTTCGGTCTCCCGGGCCTTCCGCAAGGACCTCGGCCACCTCAACCGCTGGGGTCCGCACGACCGGATCTGGCTGCGCGCTGTGCTGCGCCGGGACCACCGCCGTGCATCGCGTCCCGCGGCCAAGTTCAACGCGGGGCAGAAGACGTACGCGGCCTGGATCGCGGGCGCCACACTGGTGATGCTCGGCACGGGCCTGCTCATGTGGTTCACGCGCCTCACCCCGCTGATGTGGCGCAGCTCCGCGACCTTCGTCCACGACTGGCTCGCCCTGACCGTCGGCGTGGTCCTCGCCGGGCACATCGGCATGGCCCTCGGCGACCCGGAGGCGCGCAGGGGCCTGAGAACAGGAGAGGTCAGCAGGGAGTGGGCGGAGCGGGAGCACCCCCTGTGGCGGCCGTGACCGGCACGGGGGCCGGGGTCAGGAGCCGAAGTCCAGCAGCACCTTGCAGGACCGGCTCCGGTCGGCCGCCAGGGAGAACGCCGACTCGGCCTCGGCGACCGGCACCACCGCGCTGACCAGGGCGTCGAAGGCCGGTTCCGCCGCCAGCAGCTCGAGCGCGCCGTCGAACTCCGTATCGAAGCGGAACGCCCCGCGCAGTTCGAGCTCCCGGCTCACCACCAGGTTCCCCGCGAACGGACTCCGGCCGGACGGCAGCATGCCGAGCTGCACCACGACCCCGCCCCGCCGCACCAGCCGCAGACAGGTGTCGAGTCCGGCGGCGACCCCGGAGGCCTCGACGGCCACGTCGACTTCGGCCGGCCACCCGGAGTCGCCGGGGTCGTCCGCCCGTACAAGCGTTCCGGCGCCCGCCGCCGCGGCGAACCGCAGTGCCCGGGGCAGCAGATCGGTGACGGTGACCTCCGCCGCGCCCGCCGCCTTCGCGGCGGCCACCACCAGGCAGCCGATCGGTCCGGCGCCCGCCACCAGCACATGCCGTCCCGCCACCGGACCGGCCCGCCGTACCGCGTGCATCGCCACGGCCAGCGGTTCCGCGAGTGCCGCCCGGCGCAATCCGAGGCCCGCCGGAACCTTTCTCAACTGGCCGGCGGGCACCGCCACCCGGGCCGCGAACCCGCCCTGGACGTGCGGGAATCGGGCCGCGCTGCCGAGATAGCGGGTGTCCCGGCACACGTTCCGGCGGCCGTTCGCGCACTCCGGACACACTCCGCAGGGCGTGGCCGGATGCACCGCGACGGCGCTCCCGGCGGCCGGGCCCGACGCCTGCGGGCCGTAGGAGACGACCGTGCCCACCACCTCGTGTCCGAGCAGCATCGGCTCCCTGAGCCGGAAGTCCCCGACCCCGCCGTGCCGCCAGTAGTGGAGGTCCGAGCCGCACACACCGCCGAAGCGGACGGCGACCAGCGCCTGCCCGGGGCCGGGTTCCGGGACGGGCAGCTCGTCCACGCGGAGGTCGCCCCGACCGTGGATCACACAACCGAGCATCTCCCGGCCCTCCTTCACAGCACGCTCGTCATACCGCCGTCGACGTACAGCACCTGTCCGCCGATGAAGTCCGCCGCCGAGGCGAGGAACAGCAACCCGCCCACCAGGTCCTCCGTACGCCCCCAGCGGCCGGCCGGGGTACGCCGACGCACCCAGGCGCTGAACTCCTCGTCCTCGACCAGCGGCCGGGTCAGCTCGGTCTCGATGTACCCGGGGACGAGTCCGTTGACCTGCACGCCGTGCGGTCCCCAGTCCGCGCACATGCCCTTGGTGAGCATCTTCAGCGCGCCCTTGGTCGCCGCGTACGGAGCGATGCCGGGGCGGACCACCTCGCTCTGCAACGAGCAGATGTTGATGATCTTGCCGTGGCCGCGTCGTGTCATCCGCCGGGCGGCTTCACGGCCGACCAGGAACGCGCTGGTGAGGTTGGTGTCCAGGATCCGGTGCCAGTCGGAGTCCTTGAACTCCAGCAGGGGCGCGCGCAGTTGCATGCCCGCGTTGTTGACCAGGATGTCGAGCGGGCCCACCCGCTCCTCGACGTCCGCGACACCGGCGGCCACCGAGGCGCCGTCGGTGACGTCGAACACGGCCGTGTGGACGTCACCGGGCAGTGCTGCCGCCGCCTCGTCGAGCCGTGCGGCGTCCCGTCCGTTCAGGACGACCGTGCAGCCCGCCTCGGCGAGGCCGCGGGCCAGGGCGAGCCCGATGCCGCGGCTGGAGCCGGTCACCAGCGCCGTACGGCCGCCGATGTCGAAGAGGGGGTGAGCCGTCATCGCCCTGCTCCTAGATCACCAGGGACAACAGCAGGACCAGACCGCCCGCGACCACCGAGATGATCGTCTCCATCACGGACCAGGTCTTGACCGTCTGTCCGACGCTCAGCCCGAAGTACTCCTTGACCAGCCAGAATCCGGCGTCGTTCACATGGCTGAAGAACAGCGAGCCGGCACCGATCGCCAGCACGAGCAGGGCCGCGTGGGTGGTCGACATGTCGGCCGCCAGCGGTGCGACCAGACCGGCTGCCGAGACGGTCGCGACGGTCGCCGAACCCGTCGCGAGCCGAATGGCCACCGCGATCAGCCAGGCCAGCAGCAGTGCCGGAATCGACCAGTCCTTGGATATGTCGAGGATCATCTGACCCACGCCGCAGTCGATCAGCGTCTGCTTGAAGCCGCCGCCGGCACCGACGATGAGCAGGATGCCCGCGATGGGCATGAGCCCCTTCTCGACGGTCCGCGAGATCCGCTCCTTGCTGAACCCGGCCGGGCGGCCCAGCGTGAAGATGCCGACGAGGACCGCGGCGAGCAGCGCGATCAGCGGGGATCCGATCACGTCGAAGACGCGCTGCACCGTCTTCGCCGGGTCGTCCACGACGATGTCGACCAGGGCCTTGGACAGCATCAGGACGACCGGCAGCAGCACGGTGGCGAGGGTGGGGCCGAAGCCGGGGCGCCGCTGGAGTTCCTCGGAGGGACGCGGCTGGATCATGCGGTCCGGGACCGGGACGTCCACCCACCGGGCGGCGACCTTCGAGAACAGCGGACCCGCGATGACCACCGTGGGGATGGCTACCAGAACGCCGAGCGCCAGCGTCACACCGAGGTTCGCCTTGACGGCGTCGATGGCGACCAGCGGGCCGGGGTGCGGGGGGATCAGGCCGTGCATCACGGACAGGCCCGCGAGCGCCGGGATGCCGATGCGCATCAGCGAGTAGTTGCCGCGCTTGGCCACCATCAGCACGACCGGGATCAGCAGCACGATGCCGACCTCGAAGAACAGCGGCAGACCGATCACCGAGGCGATCAGGACCATCGCCCAGGGCATCGCGCGGCCCTTGGCCCTGGCGAGGATCGTGTCGACGATCTGGTCCGCCCCGCCGGAGTCGGCGAGCAGCTTGCCGAGCGTCGCGCCCAGCGCGATCAAGACGCCCACACTGGCGACGGTCGAGCCGAGCCCGGTGGTGAAACTGGTGATCACCTTGTCGAGCGGGGCTCCGGCGGCTGCGCCGAGCGCGAGGGAGCCGATGGTCAGGGCCAGGAAGGCGTGGAGTTTGAACTTGGTGATGAGCAGCACGATGACGGCGATGCCCGCCAGTACCGCGATGCCCAGCTGAGCGTGGCCCGCCGATGTGATCGGCTCGACGGTGTCCGCTGCCAGCATCTCGACGCTGAGTCTGGTCACGGGGGGTCCCTTGGGTGAGGAGAGGAACTCTCGGTTTCGGGTGAGGGGGACCCTCGGCAGGGCGGCCCGGGGGAGAGGACCGCGGCAGGTGGGGCCGAGGGGTACTGCGGGGAGGAGGAGCTACTGCGCGGCGGAGGACCGCTCCCGGTCGCGCAGTGCGTCGACGGCACGGTCGGTGATCTCCTCGGGGCTGCCCGAGACGTCCACCGCCACTCCCGGCTCGTCCGGCTCCAGCGGCTGGAGCGTGGCGAACTGGGAGTCCAGCAGTGCTGTGGGCATGAAGTGCCCCTGCCGGTGCGCCATCCGGTCCTCGATGAGCGAGCGGTCGCCCGTGAGGTGCACGAAGACGATGCCGGGAGCCGCGGCCCGCAGCCGGTCGCGGTACGCCCGCTTCAGCGCCGAGCTGCTGACCACGCCGCCGAGCCCCGCCCGCTCGTGGGCCCAGGCACCGATGGCGTCCAGCCAGGGCCAGCGGTCCTCGTCCTCGAGCGGGACTCCGGCCGACATCTTGGCGATGTTGGCCGGGGGGTGGAAGTCGTCGCCCTCGGCGTACGGAACGCCGAGCCGGGAGGCGAGCAGGGGACCGATCGTGGTCTTGCCCGTGCCCGCGACACCCATGACCACGACGACGTGGGGGGTACTCATCGCTTCCTCGCTGTCTTCGTCGACTGCTGTCGACGTCACTGAAACCGATTAGGTACGACGAATTCAAGAGTCTGTGACATTTAAGTCTGACTTTTTCTTCCCGTGACCTGCCTCGTACTCTGAGTGCATGAGCACACCGGGCCGGGGGCTGCACGGCCGAGTACTGGACACCCTCGGGCCCGCGATCACCGCGGGTGAGTACCCGCCGGGCAGTGTTCTGCGCACCGACGAACTCGCCCAGCACTTCGAGGTGTCGCGTTCCGTGATGCGCGAGGCCGTCCGTGTCCTGGAGTCGATGCACCTGGTGGAGTCCCGGCGCCGGGTCGGCGTGACGGTCCGCCCGGAGTCCGAGTGGAACGTCTACGACCCCCAGGTCATCCGGTGGCGGCTGACCGGCGCCGACCGCCCCCGGCAGCTGCGATCGCTGACCGTGCTGCGCTCGGCGATCGAACCGGTCGCCGCGGGACTGGCCGCCCGGTACGCCACGGCCGAGCAGTGCGCCGAGCTCACCCGGTGCGCCCTGGGCATGGTCGCCACCTCACGCGGCCATCAGCTGGAGGGCTACCTGGTGCACGACGTGGCCTTCCACCGAGTGGTCCTCGAGGCGTCGGGCAACGAGATGTTCGCGCGCCTCGGCGACGTCGTCGCCGAGGTCCTGTCGGGCCGGACCCACCACGACGTCATGTTCGAGGACCCCGATCCGGCCGCGGTCACCCTCCACGTGCAGCTCGCCGAGGCCGTGCGGGAGGGCGACCCGGTGCGCGCTGAGCAACTGACCCGTGAGATCACGGTCGGCGCGCTCCACGAACTGGACATCCTCGCGCCGTAGCGGGAGCTCCGGTCCCGCGGCGGCCGTCCGCGCGGCCTCTCCACCGTGCCGTCAGTCGAGGAAATCCCCGTCGACATACACCCAGGCGCCGTCGAGCCGTTCGAACCGGCTGCGCTCCTGCAGGCTGCCGCCCCGGTAGGAGGCACGGAAGGTCACGGTGCCCGTGGTGTGGAAGGCGGACCCGGCGGTCGTCTCCAGGACCTCCAGACGCGTCCAGCGCGTCCCGGGGTCGAGGTCGAGGCGCTGGGGCCGGGTGCGCGGATGCCAGGTCCGCAGCAGATAGCCGGCGTCGCCCTTCACGAACGCGCTGTACCGCGACCGCATGAGCGCCTCGGCGGTCGGCGCGGCGCCGGCGCCGGCATGGAAACGGCCGCAGCACCCCTCGTACGGTCCGGGCAGCCCGCACGGGCAGGAACGCGTGGTCATGACCGCCATTCTGCCCGCTCCGGCGCGGCGGCCCGCGGGCACCATGCGGCACGCGGCCATCGGGGTCACAGTGGAAGAAAGCCGCTCACCCGGGTGCCCTGCTGCCTCGTACGGGTATGAGCAGGCGTGAGGAGGACGGAAGATGACTCGAGCCACAGGCAACCGGCCTCCGTCCGCCAAGGAGTGGAGGCTCAACCTGTACCTGTCCGAACGCGACCCCTCCACCAGGGCGCGGGTCGTCCTGGACACCGGTGTAAACGTCATGGAGAGCTGCGCCGAGGCCCACCGCAACCCGTACGACATGGCGGTGCCCGAGATCGGCGACGAACTCGCCGCCGGACGGGCGCTGATCTCGATGGGCCGGCAGTTGCTGCGCGCCGCCGCGGGGGACATCACGGCGGCCGGGGCCCCGGAGGAGCCCCCGCCCACTCCACTGTGGTCTCCCGAGGAGTGAGGAGGCGGTCATCGTGGTCTTCACGGATCGTCTCGACGCCGGGCGGCAGCTGGGCGAACGCCTCCGGCACCTCAGGGGGGAGGACGTCGTGGTGCTGGGGCTGCCCAGGGGAGGCGTGCCGGTCGCGGCGGAGGTCGCCCGCGTGCTCGACGGCCCGCTGGACGTGTGCCTGGTGCGGAAGCTCGGTGTGCCCTTCCAGCCGGAGCTGGGTATGGGAGCGATCGGTGAGGACGGCGTACGCGTGATCAACGACGCGGTGATCCGCGAGGCGCGCGTCACACCGTTCGAGCTGGCGCAGGTCGAGGAGCACGAACGCGAGGTGCTCGAGCGGCGCGGCCTGCGTTACCGGGGCGGACGCCCACCCGTCGGCGTCGAGGGACGGACCGCCGTGATCGTCGACGACGGCGTGGCCACCGGATCGACCGCCCGGGCCGCCTGCCGGATCGCCCGCGCCCGAAGAGCGGCGCGGATCGTGCTCGCGGTGCCCGTCGCACCGCAGGACTGGACCGCGCGACTCGGTGGGGAGGCCGACGAACTGGTCGCCCTGGACACGCCGGTGGACTTCTTCGCGGTCGGCCAGTTCTACATCGACTTCGCCCAGATCGGCGACGAGGAGGTGGCCGCCTGCCTGGAGCGGATGGCGGCCCGCCCCCGCGGTCTCGCGGCCGGGCCCACGGACCGGGAGGTCGAGGCGGCGGCCGGTACCGTCCGGCTTCGCGGCCGGATGACCGTGCCGGAGGGCGCGAACGGGATCGTGCTGTTCGCACACGGCAGCGGCAGCAGCCGGCACAGCCCGCGCAACCAGTTCGTCGCCACGGGGCTGAACCGGGCCGGGCTCGGCACACTGCTGTTCGACCTGCTCACCGAGGAGGAGGAGCGGGACCGGGCGAACGTGTTCGACACCGGCCTGCTGGCGGAACGGCTGACCGCCACCACCGACTGGCTGCGCGGACAGCCGGAGGCCGAGGGACTCGCCCTCGGGTACTTCGGCGCCAGCACCGGCGCGGCCGCCGCCCTGTGGGCCGCCGCCGAGCCGCGCTCGGGCATCGCGGCCGTCGTCTCCCGCGGCGGCAGGCCCGACCTCGCGGGGCCGCGGCTTCCCGCCGTCGGCGCACCCACGCTGCTCATCGTCGGCAGCGCCGATCTGACAGTGCTCGACCTCAACCGGCAGGCGCAGGCCCGGCTGCGCTGCGAGAACCACCTCGCGATCGTGCCCGGCGCCACGCACCTGTTCGAGGAGCCCGGCGCTCTGGAGGCGGTGACCGAGCTGGCCCGCGACTGGTTCACCGACCACATGGCTCCCGCCCACGCCGGGCGTCCCTGAGCGACGAAGCCGGTCGCTCGCACCATGCCCCCGGCCGACTTAGCTTGGGAGGGTGCCCGGTGACGCCGTCACCGTGTTCCTCGGCGGTGACGTGATGCTCGGCCGGGGCGTCGACCAGATCCTTCCGCACCCTGGAGATCCGGCGCTGCGGGAGTCATACGTGCGCGACGCCCGGGCCTATGTCGGCCTGGCCGAGGAGGCGAACGGGCTGATTCCCCGGCCGGTCCCCTTCCGATGGCCCTGGGGCGTGGCGCTGCCCGAACTGGACGCGGCCGCCCCCGACGTGCGGGTGATCAACCTGGAGACCTCCGTCACCCGGGACGGGGACTTCGCGCCCGGCAAGGGCGTCCACTACCGGATGAGTCCGGGCAACCTGCCGTGCCTGGCCGCCGTACGTCCGGACGTCTGCGCCCTCGCCAACAACCATGTCCTCGACTTCGGCCGGCGTGGACTCGAGGAGACGCTCGACTGTCTGGCGGGAGCGGCACTGCGGACCGCGGGGGCGGGCCGGGACGCCGTCGCGGCGGGGCGCCCGGCGGTCGTTCCCCTGGCGACGGGCGGCCGGTTGCTGGTGTTCTCCCTGGGGACGGCGTCCAGCGGGATCCCGGACGACTGGGCCGCCACCGAGGACCGCTCCGGCGTCGCCTTCGTCGAGGGGCCCTCGGCGGGGGCCGCGGCCGCGTTCGCCGGCCGCCTGCGGCAGTCGAAGCGCCCGGGCGACATCGCGGTGGTCTCCGTGCACTGGGGCGCCAACTGGGGCTACGGCGTGGACCGCGCCGAGATCGCCTTCGCCCATGCGCTCGTCGACGCGGGCGTCGACATCGTGCACGGGCACTCCTCGCACCATCCGCGTCCGCTGGAGGCGTACCGGGGCCGGCTCGTCCTGTACGGCTGCGGCGACCTGGTCGACGACTACGAGGGCATCGGCGGCCACGAGGGCTACCGCGACGACCTGCGACTGCTGTACCTGGTGTCGGTGGCGCGGGACTCGGGCCGGCTCACCGGAGTGCGCATGGTGCCCCTCCAGGCGCGCAGGATGCGGCTGGAGCACGCCACACCCGAGGACACGCGGTGGCTGTGCGACGTACTCGACCGGCACGGACGGGAGTTCGGCTCCCGCGTCGACGCCGGGCCCGACGGCACGCTCACGCTCCGCCCGCTGCGCGCGACGTGGCTCGTGTGAGCCGTGACGGCCGCAGTGCCTGTGTCCCGGACCGGCGTCCTGCCGCGGCGGACCCCGGGCCGTTCACGCGGACACGCCCTTGCGCAGGAACCTGCGCAGGCTGCGCAGCGGCCAGGTGTTGATCACATCGTCGGGGGTGAGTCCGCCGCGTTGCGCGGTACCGATGCCGTAGCGCAGGTGGGCGAGGTGGAGAACGGAGTGGGCGTCGGTGTTCACGGCGAACTTCGCGCCGTGCTCCTTGGCCCGCAGGATGTCCTCGTCGCACAGGTCGAGCCGGTCGGGCTGGGCGTTGACCTCCAGCGCGGTCCCGGTGCGGGCGCAGGCCGCGAACACCTCGTCCCAATCGGCGTCGACTCCCTTCCGTTTGCCGATCAGCCGGGTGGTCGGGTGGCCGAGGATGTTGACATGGGGGTTCTCGCAGGCCCGTACGAGCCGCGCGGTCATCTCCCGGCGGCCCAGATCGAAGTGCGAGTGCACGGAGGCGACGCAGAGGTCGAAGCCGGCGAGGAAGTCCTCCGGCCAGTCCACGTCGCCGTCGGGGCCGATGTTGAGCTCGGTACCGTGCAGCAGCCGCATCCTGTGCCGGGAGCCGTCCAACGCCCGTACCCGCTCGCGCTGAGCGAGGATCTTCGCGTCGGTCATGCGCTGCATGTACAGGTTGGGTGCGTGGTCCGTGACCGCGTAGTACGCGTAGCCGCGTTCGGCTGCGGCCGTCACCATCTCCTCCAGCGGCGCAAGACCGTCGGTGAGGTCGGTGTGGGTGTGCAGATCACCGCGGACGCTGCGTTCGGTCACGACGTCCGGCAACTCCCCGCGCAGCGCGGCCTCGATCTCCCCCCGGTCCTCCCGCAGCGTGGGCGGTATCCAGGGCAGTCCGAGCCTGGCGTACACCTCCTCCTCGGACCGGGAGGCGAGCGACTCCCCGCTGTCCACGTCGAACAGGCCGTACTCCGAGAGCTTCAGCCCCTGACGGACGGCGAGGGTGCGGGTGCGGATGTTGTGGGCCCTGGACCCGGTGAAGTACTGAAGTCCGGCGCCCCACGAGTCGGGTGGCAGGACCCGCAGATCCACCTGGACGCCCCTGGTGGTGCGGACGGACGTCTTCTTCCTGCCGTGCGCGATCACCTCCGCGGTGGACGGGAGCGCGGTGAGCGCGTCCATGAACGGCCCCGACTGCTGCGCGGCGACCAGGACGTCGATGTCGCCGACGGTCTCCTTCATCCGGCGCAGGGACCCGGCGTAGGCGCAGCGCCTGCAGCCGCTTCCTGCCGAGAGTTCGGCGACGATCTCCTCGGCGGTCTGGAGCGCGAGGTGCAACGGGATGCGCCCGCCCGCCTGTTGCATCAGTGCGATGCCGTGCCGGATGTTCTCCTGCGTCTTCTCGCCGAAGCCCTTGAGATCGTGCAGTACGTCCGCCTCGATGGCCGCGGCCAGTTCGCTCACCGACGAGATGTGCAGGTCCTCGTAGAGCCTCATCGCCTTCTTCGGGCCCAGGGTGGGGATGGTGATGAGCTCCCGTACGCCGGCGGGGATCTTCGCCCGGCGCTCCTCGACCGCCGAGACCCTGCCGGTGCGCAGGTACTCCAGCACCTTCTCGGCGATCGACCTGCCCACGTTCGGTATGTCCCGCAGCCCGTCGGCGTCCAGACGCGAGACGTCGGCGGGATGGCCGCCGATCGCGCGTGCGGCCTTCTCGTAGGCGCGCACCTTGAACGCGTCGCCTCCCGTGATCGCGACGAGGTCCGCGTACTCCTGGAGGAGCGCTTCGACCTCTTCGTTGGTCCGGGCCACACTTCCGAGTCTAGGAAGGGGCGTGCTCGACGGGCCAGCGGAGACGGCGTCCACCAGCGGCGGGAAAACGCACATGGTGCCGACCGGAATCGGTCGGCACCATGAGTGCTGAGAGTGTCCGAGGGGGGACTTGAACCCCCACGCCCGATAAAGGGCACTAGCACCTCAAGCTAGCGCGTCTGCCATTCCGCCACCCGGACAAGGTGTCTGTCGTGCGGGCTTCCCCCGCGACGACGAAGGAAACATTACCAGGCTTTCGGGGGCGTTCGATCACACCCTGTTCCGGCGTGAACGCCGCGTGACGGAGTCGGCCCGGTCTTGGGGCGGGGCGGGGGTCGGAGAGAGGATGTGGGGTACCACCAGCAGTGACACCGGGAGGAAGCAGCGTGACCGACAAGGACACGGCCAGGAGCGTCACCGGCGAGGACGAGGTCGTGGACCTCTGCCGCGAGCTGATCCGGATCGACACCAGCAACTACGGCGACCACTCGGGACCAGGCGAGCGCGGGGCCGCCGAGTACGTCGCCGAGAAGCTTGCGGAAGTCGGGCTCGAACCGCAGATCTTCGAGTCCCACCAGGGGCGTGCCTCCACGGTCGCCCGCATCGAGGGCGAGGATCCCTCGCGCCCCGCCCTGCTGATCCACGGCCACACCGACGTCGTACCGGCCAACGCCGACGACTGGACGCACCACCCGTTCTCCGGCGAGATCGCCGACGGGTGCGTGTGGGGCCGGGGCGCGGTCGACATGAAGGACATGGACGCCATGACGCTGGCGGTCGTCCGCGACCGGCTGCGCAGCGGACGCAGGCCCCCGCGGGACATCGTCCTCGCGTTCCTCGCGGACGAGGAGGCGGGCGGGACCTACGGCGCCCGGTATCTCGTGGACAAGCACCCCCATCTCTTCGAGGGCGTGACCGAGGCGATCAGCGAGGTGGGCGGGTTCTCGTTCACCGTGAACGAGCAGCGGCGGCTCTATCTGATCCAGACGGCCGAGAAGGGCATGCACTGGATGAAGCTGACCGTGGCCGGCACGGCGGGGCACGGATCCATGATCCACCGGGACAACGCGATCACCGAGCTCTCCGAGGCGGTCGCGCGGCTCGGGCGGCACGAGTTCCCGGTGCGGGTCACCAAGACCACCCGGGCCTTCCTCGACGAACTCGGCGACGCGCTCGGCATCGAGCTCGAAGCGGACGACATGGAGGCGACCCTCGCCAGGCTCGGAGGCATCGCCAAGCTCATCGGCGCGACCCTGCGCAACACGGCCAACCCCACGCAGCTGGGCGCCGGATACAAGGTCAACGTCATCCCGGGCGAGGCCACCGCCCATGTCGACGGCCGATTCCTGCCCGGGTTCGAGGAGGAGTTCCTCGCGGACCTCGACACCATCCTCGGGCCCACGGTCAGGCGTGAGGACCTGCACTCCGACAAGGCCGTCGAGACGACCTTCGACGGGGCGCTCGTCGAGGCGATGCAGTCGGCCCTGCTCGCCGAGGACCCCGCCGCGAAGGCCATCCCGTACATGCTCTCCGGCGGGACGGACGCCAAGTCCTTCGACGACCTCGGCATCCGCGGCTTCGGGTTCGCGCCGCTGAAGCTGCCGCCGGAACTCGACTTCGCGGGCATGTTCCACGGTGTCGACGAGCGGGTCCCGGTGGACGCGCTCAAGTTCGGCGTGCGGGTCCTCGACCGATTCCTCGACTCCGCCTGATGCCCGGCCGACTCCCTGGGTTCCGTCCTGGTTTGCACGCCGAAACGAGGCCGCAGTATTCGCCAGCACGTACGGAGATCGACCAGGACGAGTGAATGCGACCATAAGCTCGTAGCTCCATTACTCCCTCCTCGTTACAGGTGATGTGGTCCGAGGCTTGGATCGCTTTTGCCAACAAGGAGGAAGAATGATCAAGAAGGTCGTCGCTGCTGCGGCTGCCACCGGTGGTCTGGTTCTCGCGGGTGCGGGTCTGGCCGTCGCCGATTCGGGTGCCCAGGGTGCCGCCTTGAACTCCCCGGGTGTCGTGTCCGGCAATGTCGTCCAGGTCCCGGTGCACGTCCCGGTGAACGTCTGCGGCAACACGATCTCGGTGATCGGGCTGCTGAACCCCGCCTTCGGCAACACGTGCATCAACAACTGACGTTGTGCCCCATCCCATGAGGGGCCTCACCCCGTGAGGGGCTGAGTGAGTCGGCCCCGGAGTGTGTGCCATGCGCTCCGGGGCCCGACCGGTTGCCCTCGCGGCCGCGCCTTCGGCGCGCGTCCGCGTTCCAGAAGGTCCACGCAAGGTCGAAGACAGGGAATCAGCAATGCGACAGGTGACCCGTAAGGGCCTGATGACGGTGGCGGCGGCGACCGGCGTTCTCGCCGTCACAGGCGGCTATGCGCACGCGGACTCGGGTGCGCACGGCTCGGCCACCAACTCGCCCGGCGTGCTGTCGGGCAACTCGGTGCAAGTACCCGTACACATCCCGGTGAACGTCTGCGGCAACACCGTGAACGTGATCGGGCTGCTCAACCCGGCGGCGGGCAACATGTGCGCCAACGCGGGCGGCAGCCGAACCGGCGGCTCCCATGCGAGCGGGCGCACCAGCGGCTCGCCCGGCGTCGGCTCCGGCAACCATGTGCAGGTCCCGGTGGACATCCCGGTGAACGCCTGCGGCAACAGTGTGAACGTGGTCGGTGTCGGCAACCCGGCCACCGGCAACCACTGCGGCAACATCCCGGGCGGCGGTCACTCCACCAACCCGCCCGGCGGCGGTGGCGGCACGACGCCTCCCGGTGGTGGCGGTGGCGGGACCACGCCTCCCGGCGGTGGCGGTACGACGCCTCCCGGTGGTGGCGGCAGTGTCACGCCTCCCGGTGGCGGTGGGTCGACCCAGGTCAACCAGCCCGGTACGCAGTCCCTCACCCCCACCGGCGGCTCGCAGCTCGCCGAGACCGGTAGCGACCTCCCGGTCGGCGTCATGGTGCCGGCGAGTGCGGCGGCGCTGCTCGGTGGCGTGCTGCTCTACCGCCGGGCGCGCACGAGCAGGTGAGCCGTTGGCCCGCCGCCATGTCCACCGCGCGACGCGTCGCCCTTCGGGGCCGGCCTCGCGCGGTGGCGGACGCGGGGCCCGTCGGCTGATCAACACCCTCGGTGAGCGCAGCCGGGTGCACATAGCACCAAACCGGACAATATGGACCGCGGTGCCACATCCTTCCCCGGTGGCCTGTGAAACGGATCGGGCCCCGCTCTGGCGGGGCCCGATCCGTTTCTGCCGCCTTCGCTCACCACGTGGCGCGCACCTGGCGGATGATCCTCCGGCGCAGCCGCACCCTGCGGCTGCCGTCACGCAGCAGGCTCAGGCGGTCCAACTCCCAGTGTCCGTACTCGGCATGATCCGTGAGAAGGCGTGTGGCGTCCTTGCGGGACACCCCGCGCGGTACGTACACGTCGACAAATTCGTATTCCGGCATCGCATCTATTGTGCGGGCTGGGGCCCGGTACGGATAGCGTCTGCTCTATGTCTGATGCTGCGCAGCCCACAGCTGCCGAGGTACGCGCCGCCGTAGAGGCGGTCAAGACCGCGCTCGACCGCCACCTGGCGGCGATCGAGCGCAGGACGGGTGACGACGACCCGGCCGTCTACGAGGCGTTCAACGAGCTGGCCGCGGCGGCCGAGGAGTACGACGAACTGTTGTACGACCGGTATGACGAGGTCACACCCTTCGAGATCCCCGGTGTGGAGGACGCGCTGCCTCCGTATACCGGCCCCGAGGAACCGAACGCGCTCAGTGTGCTGATCCGCCGCGACTACGCCGTGGCGGAGCCCGAGCGGCTGCTGGCGCAGGCACGGCGTGTGGAGGCCGCGGACGAGGAGGGTGTGCGGGGATCGTCGGCCGGCACCGTCCACGGCGCGGTGGGTGTCCTCTTCGGAGAGTTCGAACCCGACGAGATCGCCTCCCGGCACAAGGAGTTCGGGCTGGAGGAGGGCGACTCCACGCTGTGGGTGACGGCCGCGGACGAACCCGCGGAACCGGGTGACTGGCTGGAGGCGCCCTTCGAGCAGGTCGATCCGCAGCGTGTGGTCTGCCGTTTCGATGTGAGCACGGTCTTCGACGACGAACCGGACGACGAACCGGACGACGACCTCGAGGACGACTTCGGGCCCGTATCGGAGCTTGAGGACGACGAGGACCTGGAACCGCTGGAGGTCGACCGCTAGCCCGCGCGGGCCGGGCGGGGCGTTTCCGGGCACCGCGCCGCGCGGCCGGGGAGGTGCCCGGCGGCACCTCCCCTTACCGCATCAAGACCTCGCAGGCAGGGAGCCGGGCGCTCGGATCAGCCCGTCGTCGGGAGCTGGCCCCGCAGCAGCAGGGGCAGGCGGGTGGTCCGTGGCTTGGCCGGGGTCTCGGCCACGGCGCGCGGCAGCGCCTGCTCCACTCCATGGACGACGGACAGATGGCGGTCCGCCCTGCCGAAGGCCGTGTACACCCAGGGTCTGCTCAGCGCCTGGGCGGCATCACCGGGCAGCACCACGACCACCGCGGGCCACCGCTGCCCCACCGCCTGGTGCGCGGTGAGCGCCCAGCCGTGCCGCACGGTCTGGTCCACCCGCTCCTTCGGCACGACGACGGGCTCGCCCGAGCACTCCAGGTGCAGCCCCTCCGCGTCCGCTGTGACCACATGCCCCTGGACAGTACGGCCCGGGGCGGGGGAGTAGGCGATCCGATCGCCGGCGTCGAAGCCCCCGAAACGGCCGGGGCCCGGGTTGAGCCGCTCCTTGAGCGCCGCGTTCAGGACACGGGTCCCCGCCGCTCCGCCATGGCCGGGCGTGATGACCTGTGTCTCCTGAGAGGGGATCCCGATCGCGCGCGGCACGGAGTCCACGACCAGCTGAACGGTCCGGTGCACCGCCTCCCCGGCGTCCCGCACCGGCACGATCACGACCTCCTTGCCGGGCGCCTCGACCTGCGGGAGCTCACCGATGCCGACCGAGGAGACGAGCTCCCCGATCGGGCCGGGGTCGGGGGTCCTCGAGGCGATCTGCGGGCACGCACGGGCGGTGAGCAGATCGGCGAAGACCCGCCCGGGCCCGGCCGACCACAGCACTCCCGGGTCACCGCTCAGCACCAGGCGTACGCCGTCCGGCAGCGACTCGGTGAGCAGGGCGGCCGACTCGACGTCCAGCTGAGGGGCGTCAAGCACGACGAGCAGGTCGAGGCCCAGCGCACCGTCCGCGTCCCGCCCCGGGCCCTCGGCGCCGGACAGGAGCCCCGCGACCGTGGTGAGCGCCGGGTGCGTCGTGGCGGTGTCGGGCAGGCCGAGCCGGTCCCGCAGCGCGGCGAACGTGTCGCGCCCCGCAGGGCTGTGCGTGGCCGCCCAGGCGCGCACTCCGAGGTCGCGCGCCGCGTACAGCAGCGTGGCCGGCTCGATGCGCGAGGCCTCCCCGCCGGTGTGGAGCACAAGGCCATGGCCCGCGACCGCGCGGATCAGCTCCCCTGCGGCGCCGGTCGCCGAGCGGGCCGCCCGCTCCCAGGCGTCGGCCGAACCGTTCTCCTTCGGCACGGAGTTGATCAACCGGGCCAGTCCGTCGGCGAGGCTCTCCTCCGCGAGCGCGTACCTCTCCAGGCCGATCAGGACCCGGACCGGGCGCTCCTCGGCCTCCTCCACGCCCTCCCCGGCCGCCCCCTCGACCGGTGCGGTGCCCGGCCCGGTCGTCTCCAGGGCGTCCTGGAAGACCAGGACCTCGCCCTCCGCGATGCTGCTCTGCACGGCCGCGTCCGGGTCCGGCACCGAGCACCGGTCGAGCGCGGCCTCGAGAGCCGGGACCTCCAGTGCGGTGTGTCCGGCGAGGGCGGCCTGCTCCAGCAGCCAGAGTGTCATCGCGCGGGCCCGTCGGTCGTCGTCCTGACGGCACTCGGCGCCGAGCAGGGCCCGGGCGAAGCCGTCGGCCTGCTCCGGCCTGACCCCCGCGACACGCAGCAACTGCCAGGGATCCGCTTGCAGGCGCGCGTCCGCAGTCTCGCCGAGGACCGCGGCGACCTGGGGCGCGAGCGTGTCGGGCGCTCCTGCCCCGGTCAGCAGGGCACGCACGGCCGCGACGAGTTCTGTGCCCGGGGCGGTGGGCGACTGCGGAGGTGCGACGGGCCGTGCGGGCCGCTCGGGCTCGGGGGCGGCACGGCGCGGAGCGGGGGCCGGCTCCCGGAACGCGCTCGAGACCGGCTTCTCACCGCTCTCCACAGCCCTTACCGCCGCCAGCAGGTCGGCTGCCTTCCCGCTGAGCTTCGTGCCGGCCTCGACCGGCCCCTGCTTCTGGGCCTTCCGCTGCTCGATCCGCTCCCGCTCGATGCGCTGGGCGGCCAGCTCGGCCTCCGCCTCGGACCGCTCGGGCGCGGCGGCGCCCTCGCCGGTGGGCGCCGCGACCGCACCGTCCCGGTCCTCGCCCCCAGGAGCCGTCTCCGCCTCGGTCCGGCCCGTGTCCTGCCCGGTCCCGTCCTCCGGCTGGGGGGACGTCTCCCTGGTCTCCGGGTCCGTGGTCACAGCGTGCTCCAGTCGTGATCGGGATAGCGGTGCACCGGGGCCGACACGTCGTCCAGCGCCCGGCAGATCTCGTCAGGAAGACTAAGTGCCTCCACTGACAGTGCCGCCGAGAGCTGCTGTGCGTTGCGCGCGCCGACGATCGGTGCGATCACGCCCGGCCGGTCGCGGACCCATGCCAGCGCCACCTGGAGCGGCGTGGCGGACAGCCCGTCGGCGGCCGTCTGCACCGCGTCCACGATGCTGCTCGCCGTGTCGTCGAGGTAGGGCTCCACGAACGGGGCCATGTGCTCGGAGGCCCCGCGCGAGTCGGCCGGCGTCGACTGCCGGTACTTGCCGGTCAGCACGCCGCGGCCGAGCGGGGAGGACGGCAGCAGCCCGACCCCCAGGTCCAGTGCGGCGGGCAGCACCTCGCGCTCCACGCCGCGCTGCAGCAGCGAGTACTCCATCTGCGTGCTGGCGAGGCGGGTCCGTATGCCAGGGGCGGCGAGCTGCCATGTCGCCGCCTTGGCGAGCTGCCAGCCGCAGAAGTTGGACACACCCGCGTATCTGGCCCGGCCGCTGGCCACGGCGAGGTCGAGCGCGTGCAGGGTCTCCTCCATCGGGGTGGAGGGGTCGAAGGCATGGATGTGCCACACGTCGACGTAGTCCGTGCCGAGACGCGCGAGCGAGGCGTCCAGCGCGGCGAGCAGATGGCCGCGCGAGCCGTCGAACCGGCGGTCGGGGTCGGGCACGCTCCCCGCCTTCGTCGAGATGACCAGGTCCCGGCGCGGCACGAGGCCGTCCATCAGCTGCCCGAGCAGATACTCGGCCTCCCCGTCCCCGTACACGTCGGCCGTGTCGACGAGGGTTCCCCCCGCCTCCCAGAACACCTTCAACTGCTCCGCGGCGTCGTGCTCGTCCGTGTCACGCCCCCACGTCAGGGTGCCGAGTCCGATCCGGGACACGCGAAGGCCGGTACGGCCGAGATGCCTCTGCTCCATGAACGCCGAGATTACGGCCTGAGCTCGGGTCGTGGGGGGCCTGTGGACAACCGAGTTGCCGTGCCGCGCGGCGAGGGATGCGTCGCTCTCCCTACCGTGGAGGACACCGCGCTATGGTCTGCCCACAACGGACGTTACTGATCGGTAAGGGGAATCGGCCATGCAGCTCGGGATCAACCTCGGCTACTGGGGTGCCGGAATGGACGGCGACAATCTCGCCGTGGCCCAGGAGGCCGACCGGCTCGGCTATGCGGTGTGCTGGGCCGCCGAGGCCTACGGCTCCGACGCGGCCACCGTGCTCACCTGGGTCGCCGCCCAGACCGAGCGCATCGACGTCGGCTCGGCCATCTTCCAGATCCCGGCCCGCCAGCCCGCGATGACCGCGATGACCGCCGCCACTCTCGACTCGCTCTCCGGTGGCCGCTTCCGCCTCGGTCTCGGGGTCTCGGGGCCCCAGGTCTCCGAGGGCTGGTACGGCGTCAAGTTCGACAAGCCGCTGTCCCGCACCCGCGAGTACGTGGAGATCGTGCGGAAGGCGATGACGCGCGAGCGGCTGTCGTACGAGGGCGAGCACTGGACCCTCCCGCTGCCCGGGGGTCCCGGCAAGCCGATCAAGCTCACCGTGTACCCCCAGCGCGAGCACATCCCCCTCTACATCGCCGCGATCGGCCCCAAGAACCTGGAGCAGACCGGCGAGATCGCCGACGGGGCGCTGCTCATCTTCCCCTCGGCGGACCACCTCGAGGAGACGGCGATCAGTTACCTGCGCGCGGGGCGCGAGAAGGCGGGCAGGACCCTCGAGGGCTTCGACGTCTGCCCCACGCTCCCCCTCGCGGTGGGCGACGACAAGGACGTGACGGCCCTGGCCGACACCTTCCGCCCGTACACCGCTCTGTACGTCGGCGGCATGGGCAGCCGCAAGCAGAACTTCTACAACCAGCTCGCCCGGCGCATGGGCTACGAGCAGGCGGCCGCCGACATCCAGGACAAGTACCTGTCGGGGGACAAGCAGGGCGCCGCGGCCGCCGTACCGCACGAGCTGATCGACCGGACCACCTTGCTGGGCTCGGTGGACCGCATCGCCGACCGGATGAAGGCCTACGCCGAAGTCGGCGTCACCACCCTCACCCTGGCTCCCGCGGGCTTCACCCTCGACGAGCGGATCGCCTCTCTGCGTGCCGGGTCCGAGGCCCTGGAGCGGGCCGGACTCGGCTGACGGGGGCGAATGGTCTCCACGGCCGTGGTGGGGGCTCGGGGGTCCACCCCGCCACGGCCGTCACGGGGAACAACGCTCCGGGCCCCGAGCGGTTACGGCATCGACAGGACCGGGACGCTCCTCCGTTCGGCGCAGCCGCCCCGCACAGCTGTTGCACCACCTCCACGACGGCATTTGACTCTCTCTTTGCGGAGTCCTGCAGAGAGGTGCCCACCATGCTTTCGGCGAAGAGTCTGTTCGAGGAGATCGTCGACAACGACGAATCCTTCCGCCTGTTCTGCTCGATCGCGGCCAGCGGGGAGTCGCAGGGCGGCTGGGAGAACGGCCGGATCGCCGCACTCGTGCCGGAGAGCGAGCGGGCGCTCGTTCCCCGGATCGTGCGTCACGGCGCGGACGAGGACAAGCACGGACGCATCTTCAACGCGCTGATGAGGAAGCGCGGCCTGGACCCCGTTCCCGTACCGCCCGAGACCGACTACACGATGCTCCTCGAGAAGCGGGGCATCGGTGTCGCGCACGAGAAGCTCAAGGCCGACCGCCCGCTGTCGGTGCAGGACGTCATCACCTATCTGGCACACAGCAGGGTCACCGAACAGCGCGCCGCGGAACAGATGGCGATGCTGCGCACGTTTTTCACGGACCATCCCGAGATCGGCCGGGCCGTACGCATGATCTCCCAGGACGAGGACAACCACCTGGCGTACTCCAACGAGGAACTGCTGCGCTTCGCGGCCGCCGGGCACAGCCGGTTCATCCGGCGGACGCTGCGCGCGTGCGCGTTCGCGGAGATCCGCGTCCACCGGGACGTCAGTCTCGCCGTCATGGCCCACATGGGGCACATCCTCTGCTGGCCCGCGGCCAGGTCGGCGATGCTCGCGGCGGGGATCCGCGCCGTGTACCTCTACGAGCGCATCGCCGGATGGCGGCGGATGGTGACCCTGAGGATGCCGGAGCGGCGCGACGCGCTCGGCGGTCCCGCCACACAGGCGCACGAGTTCGCCTGAGCCGCCCGTCGCCGCCCGTGAGGCACGGAAGGGGACGGCCTCACAGCCAGCCGCGCCGCTTGAACGTCCGGTAGAGCATCACTTCGACGGCCGCCATCGCCAGGATCAGCGCCGGGTACGACCAGAGCCAGTGCAACTCGGGCATGTGGTCGAAGTTCATTCCGTAGATTCCCGCGATCATCGTGGGGACCGCGGCCATCGCCGCCCACGCCGAGATCTTCCGCACATCGTCGTTCTGCCGCACGCTCGCCTGCGCGAGATGCGCCGAGAGGATGTCGGACACCAGCCGGTCCAGGGCCTCCACGGACTCGTTCACCCGGGCCAGGTGATCGGAGACGTCGCGGAAGAAGGGCCGTGACTTCTCCTGTACGAAGGGCACCGTCGTCCCGTACGTCCCCTGGCCCGCAAGCCGGGACAGGGGCGGGGCCATCGGGACCGTGGCCCGCCGGAACTCGAGGATCTGCCGCTTGAAGGTGTAGATCCGCGAGGCCGTGTGGTGGGAGCCGCCACCGGAGGGTGAGAAGACCTCCGTCTCCAGCTCCTCCAGGTCGGTCTGCAGCTCGGTCGCCACGTCCAGGTAGTGGTCGACGATCGAGTCCGCGATCGAGTAGAACACCCCCGTGGGGCCGTGCCGCAGCATCTCCGGCTGCTCCTCGAGATGGCGCCGGAGGCGGGCGAGCGGCATGTGCTCGCCATGGCGCACGGTCACCACGAAGGAGTCGCCGAGGAAGAGCATCAGCTCGCCGGTGGAGACGGTGTCGCTGCGCGGCTCGTAGGAAACCGGCTTGAGCACCACGAACAGCGAGTCGTCGTACACCTCCAGCTTGGGGCGCTGGTGCGCCTTCAGTGCGTCCTCGACCGCCAGCGGATGCAGCCCGAACTCCTGGGTGACCAGGTCGAACTCGTTCTCCGTCGGCTCGTGCAGGCCGATCCACAAGAACGTGTCGGATGCGGTACGCGCCTCGCTCAGGGCGTCGGAGAGGTCCTCGGGGCTCTCTGTGCGGCGCCCGTCCCGGTAGATGGCGCAGTCGATGATCACGGAGCGTATTCTCCTGTCGGCCGGGCACCGGCGCATGCCGAGGACTCTTCGATGGCTTCTGCCGCCAGGCGCCGTCGCCGGCCCGGCAAACCCCATCGGGCCCGCCTCCCCTCGGCCGCCGCCGCTCCCACCACCGGCCCGGCTTTCGGAGGCGTCCCTTTAGGCTGGACGCCATGCCCACGTTGATCCTCGTCCGGCACGGACGCTCCACCGCCAACACCGCGGGACTCCTCGCCGGCTGGACGCCCGGCGTCGCCCTCGACGAGCGCGGCACAGAACAGGCCGCCGCCCTGCCCGGGCGACTCGCCGCGCTGCCGCTCGCGGAGGTGGTCACCAGCCCTCTGCAACGCTGCCGGGAGACCGTCCAGCCGCTGCTCGACGCCCGTCCGGGACTGCCCGTGCACGCCGACGACCGCATCGGCGAGTGCCACTACGGCGACTGGTCCGGACGCAAGCTCGCCGAGCTGAAGGACGAGCCGCTGATGGAGGTCGTCCAGGCCCATCCGTCGGCGGCCGCTTTCCCGGGCGGTGAGTCGATGCGGGCCATGCAGACCCGGGCCGCGGAGGCGGTGCGCGAGTGGAACGACCGCATCGAGCGCGACCACGGTCCCGACGCCGTGTATGTCATGTGCTCGCACGGTGACATCATCAAATCGCTCGTCGCGGACGCACTCGGCCTTCATCTCGACCTCTTCCAGCGGATCTCCGTCGAACCGTGTTCCATCACCGCGATCCGCTACACCCGGGTGAGGCCATTTCTCGTTCGTCTCGGGGACACCGGCGATTTCACCTCTCTCGTGCCGCGTGAGGAACCCTCCGGTTCGGATGCCGCGGTCGGGGGCGGCGCGGGCGCCCCGTGATCGTCGGCCGCAGTAGGGTGAAGCGGGCGCACCAGCGCAGTAGTTGTCAGCAGCAGTAGTCAGCAACCGAAGCGGACCGGCGCGGTCAGCCGGCCCCGATCCCGATCCAATGGAGACAGGACGTGTCCCGTCAGGTGTTCCTCTACGACCCCCCGGACCGCTTCGTGGCCGGTACGGTCGGGTTGCCCGGGCGCCGTACCTTCTTCCTGCAGGCCACGTCCGGACCCCGGGTGACCAGCGTGGCCCTGGAGAAGACCCAGGTCGCGGCGCTCGCCGAGCGCATGGACGAGCTTCTCGACGAAGTCGTGCGCCGTAGCGGCGGCAGCGCGTCCGTACCGGCCGTGGCCCCCACGGAGATCTCGGACACGGCTCCGCTCGACACCCCCGTCGACGAGGAGTTCCGCGTCGGCACCATGGCACTGGCCTGGGACGGCGAGGAACAGCGCATGGTCGTCGAGGCCCAGGCACTCGTCGAGCTCGACGCAGATTCCGAGGAGGACCTGGCCGAGGCCGAGGAGCGGCTGCTCCAGGACGAGGAGAACGGGCCGCCGATGCTCCGCGTCCGGCTCACCGGCGCCCAGGCCAGGGCCTTCGCCAAACGCGCCCTCGACGTCGTCAACGCCGGCCGCCCGCCGTGCCCGCTGTGCAGTCTCCCGCTCGACCCGGAAGGACACGTATGTCCGCGCCAGAACGGATACCGCCGCGGAGCGTGACCACGGCAGAGCTGCTCGCCGAGGGCGAGCTCGCCGTGGTCGCACGCATCCGTGACGCCTCCAATGCGGCGCTGTACTGCACGGTCTCCTACGACGGGCGGGAAGCCGCCTGCATCTACAAGCCCGTCGCGGGCGAGCGGCCCCTGTGGGACTTCCCGGACGGCACACTGGCGCAGCGCGAGGTCGCGGCGTACGAGGTGTCCGAGGCGACCGGCTGGGGGCTCGTCCCGCCCACCGTGCTGCGCGAGGGGCCCTACGGCCAGGGCATGTGCCAGCTGTGGATCGAGGGGCAGCCGGATGCCGAGCTGCTCGCCCTGGTGGAGGGCGAGGAGGCGGAGGAGGGCTGGAAGGCAATCGGCCTCGCCGACGTGGGCGAGGGCAGGACCGCCCTGCTCGTGCACGCCGACGACGAGCGGCTGCGGCGACTGGCCGTCCTGGACGCCGTCATCAACAACGCCGACCGCAAGGGCGGGCATCTGCTGCCCGGCGGCGAGGGACGCCTGTACGGCATCGACCACGGGGTCACCTTCAACGCCGAGAACAAGCTGCGCACGCTGCTGTGGGGCTGGGCGGGCGAGCCGCTGACCGGGGAGGCCGTCGAGGTCCTCAAGGGCCTCAAGGAGTCCCTGGAGGAGGGTGCGGCGCTGGCCCTGCGACTGGCCGAGCTGCTGACCCCGGCGGAGGTGCAGGCCACGCGGGCGCGGGTGGCGGCGCTGCTGGAGTCGGGAAGACATCCGGAGCCCAGCGGGGAGTGGCCCGCGATTCCCTGGCCGCCGGTGTGAGAAGCGGCCGGTGCGTCTGCACGGCACGCACACGGGGAGGCTACGCGCAAGAACGCCTTCCCGGCCATCCGGCCCGGTCCGGTTCGTAGGGGGAAGTTCCGGCCGGTTACGCTCATGGCATGTATGCCTGGCCCGCTTCCGAGGTCCCCGCCCTGCCTGGTCAGGGCCGCGACCTGAGGATCCACGACACCGCGACCGGTGGTCCCGTCACCCTCGACCCCGGTCCCGTCGCCCGCATCTACGTCTGCGGCATCACCCCCTATGACGCGACCCACATGGGTCATGCGGCGACCTACAACGCGTTCGACCTCGTTCAGCGCGTGTGGCTCGACACCAAGCGGCAGGTTCACTACGTCCAGAACGTGACCGACGTCGACGACCCGCTGCTGGAGCGGGCGGAGCGCGACGGCGTCGACTGGGTCGCTCTCGCCGAGAAGGAGACGGCGCTCTTCCGCGAGGACATGACCGCCCTGCGGATGCTGCCGCCCCGCCACTACATCGGGGCGGTGGAGGCGATACCCGGCATCGTGCCGCTCGTCGAACGGCTCCGGGACGCCGGAGCCGCGTACGAACTCGACGGCGACATCTACTTCTCCGTGGAGTCGGACCCGCACTTCGGCGAGGTGTCCAACCTGGACGCCGCCGCCATGCGGCTGCTGTCCGCCGAACGCGGCGGGGACCCGGACCGCCCGGGCAAGAAGAACCCGCTCGATCCGATGCTCTGGATGGCCGCCCGCCCGGGAGAGCCGAGCTGGGACGGGGGCTCACTGGGCAACGGCCGTCCCGGCTGGCACATCGAGTGTGTCGCCATCGCCCTGGACCACCTGGGCATGGGCTTCGACGTACAGGGCGGCGGCTCCGACCTTGCCTTCCCGCACCACGAGATGGGCGCCTCGCACGCTCAGGTGCTGACCGGCGAGTACCCGATGGCCAAGGCGTACGTCCACGCGGGCATGGTCGCGCTGGACGGCGAGAAGATGTCGAAGTCCAAGGGCAACCTGGTCTTCGTGTCCCAGCTGCGGCGCGACGGCGTCGACCCGGCGGCGATCCGGCTGGCGCTGCTCGCCCACCACTACCGCTCCGACTGGGAGTGGACCGACCAGGTCCTGCGGGACGCCGAGGCACGGCTCGAGCGCTGGCGCTCCGCCGTCTCGCGGCCCGACGGGCCTCCTGCCGAGGCGCTGGTGGAGGAGATCCGCGGAGCCCTCGCGAGCGACCTGGACGCCCCGGCCGCACTCGCTGCGGTCGACCGCTGGGCGGCGCTCCAGCAGCAGAGCGGGGGCACGGACACGGGTGCGCCCGGCGTCGTCTCGCGCGCTGTGGACGCGCTGCTCGGCGTGGCGCTCTGAATCTTCCTCCGCGTCCGTGCGAGCGGCGCCGGGCGGGGCATCACCCCGCCCGGCGCCGCTCGGCGGTTTCGGCAGGCGGCCCGCCCCTTGTTCACTGCGGGGTCCGCGCCACGAGGAGCCGGTCCAACGGCCGCAGCCGCGACGGAAGTCGGGGAGGCCGGCGCAGCAACACGACGGCCGGCGCACACGCCCTCATGGCTCGGCGTCGGAGACGGACCGACCGTGTGGACCGCGATCGGCCTTCTCCTGTGCCGCATCGACCGGGGCAGCCTGGGAAATCCGGCACCTGCGACGACCGACGAGAGGGGGGCGGTGCGCCGATGCGCACCGCCCCCCTTCTAGTCCTCCTAGTCCTCCGAGGAGTCCTCGTCCTCGCCGCCGGACCGCGGTGGCTTCGGCGGACGCTGGCGCCCGCCGGGGTTGTCGAGGCGGAACGGACCGGTGTCGCCCTCCGCCGTGGCGTGCCCGCCGGGCGGGCTCACGTCCCGTCGGCGCAGATACCGCTCGAACTCGCGGGCGATGGCCTCGCCCGACGCCTCCGGCAGCTCGGCGGTGTCCCGGGCCTCCTCCAGCGTCTGCACGTACTCGGCGACTTCGCTGTCCTCGGCGGCGAGCTGATCCACGCCCAGTTGCCAGGCGCGCGCGTCCTCCGGCAGTTCACCGAGCGGGATGCGCAGGTCCAGCAGGTCCTCCAGGCGGTTGAGCAGGGCCAGCGTGGCCTTCGGGTTCGGCGGCTGCGACACGTAGTGCGGCACCGCCGCCCACAGGGACACGGCCGGGACCCCCGCGTGCGCACAGGCCTCCTGCAGCACGCCGACGATGCCGGTGGGACCCTCGTACTTGGTCTCCTCCAGGTCCATCCGGCGGGCCAGGTCCGCGTCGGACGTGGTTCCGCTGATCGGGACCGGACGCGTGTGCGGGGTGTCCCCGAGCAGGGCGCCCAGGATCACCACCAGCTCCACGCCCAGTTCGTGGGCGAAGCCCAGCAGCTCGTTGCAGAACGAGCGCCAGCGCATCGACGGTTCTATACCGCGGACCAGTACCAGGTCGCGGGGCTTCTCGCCGCCCACACGGACGACGGAGAGCCGGGTCGTGGGCCAGGTGATCTTGCGGACCCCGGCCTCCATGAACACAGTGGGGCGGTTCACCTGGAAGTCGTAGTAGTCCTCGGCGTCCAGCGCCGCGAACACATCGCCCTTCCACTCCCTGTCCAGATGCGCGACCGCGGTGGAGGCGGCGTCGCCGGCATCGTTCCAGCCCTCGAACGCGGCCACCATGACCGGGTCGATCAGCTCGGGAACCCCCTCGAGCTCGATCACCCAGTGCCTCCTTCCAACGTGCCCTCGCGTACGTCCCAACCTTACGGCGTGCGGCGGGGACGCCCGCAGCCCCCTTGCACGGGGGAGTGAACGGATCACTGCCCACTACGGCGTCGTCGAACACCCATGATCGTCGGCGGATGCCCCTCCGACCGGCCCGTCCCCGGTCCGGGCCGCGGACGGTCACAGCGTCGAGCGCAGCCACTGTTCGACGGACGCGATGTGCACGGTCGCCCATGAGCGGGCCGCCTCCGCGTCGCGGTCACGCAGGGCACCGAGGATCGCCCGGTGCTCGTGCAGAGTGCGGCTGACCGCGTCCTCCTGCGTCAGACCGCGCCAGATCCGGGCCCTGGTGGTGGGTCCGGAGAGCCCGTCCAGCAGGGAGCACAGCACCGAGTTGCCGGAGGTCTGCACGATGCCCCGGTGGAACTCCAGGTCGCAGGCGACCAGTTCCTCCACCGACGGTTCGGGGCCCAGCTTGTCCAACTGCGCCGTCAACGCGTCCAGTTGCTGCTGGCTGATACGGGCCGCCGCCATGGCGGTCGCGGCCGGCTCCAGGATGCGGCGCACCGCGAGGAACTCCAGCACGGTGTCGTCGCGGTGGAAGTCCACGACGAAGCTCAGGGCCTCCAGCAGGAGCTGGGGGTCGAGGCTCGTCACATAGGTGCCGTCGCCCTGCCGCACGTCCAGGATCCGGATCAGCGACAGGGCGCGTACGGCCTCGCGCAGGGAGTTGCGGGAGAGACCGAGCTCGGCGGCGAGCTCGCTCTCCTTCGGCAGACGGTCGCCCGGCCGCAGGGCGCCGGAGACGATCATCCCCTTGATCTTTTCGATCGCCTCATCGGTGACTGCCATGGCGGCCCTCCCTGTACGCTCAGACATCCGATGTCTCGGTCATTATGGGGGTTCAGTAGGCTGAACGGGGCAAGGAATCCCGATGTCGTCGAAGGGGCCCCGGCACCGCGGGAGACCCTGTGCCGGTACGTCGGGCCCGGCTCAGTCCAGCGCCTCGAACTCCGCCAGCGCCGCCTTCTCGTCGAGCGTCGTCAGCACTCGGTTCCGCATGAGGATCCGGCCGTCGACGACCGTGTCCCGTACGTCGGCGGACTGCGCCGCGTAAGCGAGCGCCGACCACGGGTCGTGCCGTGGCCGCAGATGCGGTCCGCCGAGATCGAGGACGATCAGATCGGCCCGTTTGCCCGTCTCCAGCGACCCCAGCAGGTCGCCGAGACCCAGCGCACGGGCGCCGTCGGCGGTCGCCATCCGCACCGCCTGCTCGGCCCCGACCGCGGTCGGGTCCCCGGCCGCCTTGTGCACCAGGGCCGCCTGCCGTACCGCGCCGAGCACGTCCAGCGTGTTCGAGCTCACCGCTCCGTCCGTGCCGAGACCCACGGTCACCCCCGCGTCCAGCAGCCGCGGCACAGGCGCGATCCCGCAGCCCAGCTTGAGGTTGGACACCGGGCAGTGCGCCACCGAGGTACCCGTGCGGCCCAGCGCCGTGATCTCCGGACCGGTCAGGTCGACGGCGTGGGCCAGCAGCAGATCGGGGCCGAGCAGACCGAGCGAGTCGAGCAGTTCCACCGGGCGCTTGCCGTAGCGCTGCTCGACGGTTTCGACCTCGGCCGCGTTCTCCGCGGCGTGGATGTGCAGCAGCGCCCCGAACTCACGCGCAAGCGCGGCGATCTCGACGAGCTGCTCGGGCCCGAGGGTGTACGCCGAGTGGGCGAAGAGCACGGGCCGCGTCCCCGGCCGGTCCGCTGTCCGCGCGGCCAGGTCACGGCGCGCCCACTCCAGGCGCTCCCCGTACGGCCGGCCGTCGGGGGAGCCGGGGACGTCCATGAAGGTCGGCCCGGTCAGCAGCCGCCAGCCCGCCTCCCGCGCCACCCGCTCCGCCGCCTCGTGGAACCAGTACATGTCGAGGGCCGAGGTCACCCCGGCGCGCACGCTCTCGGCGATCGCCGCGCGCACCGCCACCGCGATGTTCCCCGGCGACAGCAGCTCCGCCTCCCAGCGCAGCACACGCTCCAGGAAGCCCTGGAGGGTGACGTCGTCGGCGCGGCCCCGCAGCAGCGTCATCGCCAGATGGGTGTGCGCGTTGACCAGGCCCGGCAGGACCAGGCAGCCCGCGGAGTCGACGTCCTCGTCCGCGCTGTAGCGCTCCCGCAGCCGTTCGGCCGGGCCGACCTCGACGATCGCGCCTTCACGCACGGCGACGGCGCCCTGAGGTACGACGGTTCCGGTGGCGTCGACGGTCAGGACGTCGCCGCCGTGCACCAGCAGATCGATGCGCTCGCTCATCGCGCGTTCCCCTCCTCGAGCAGCCGCAGCGCCTCCAGTGCCACTACCGCCCCGCGTTCCACACCCCGCGCGACCACATCCCGGTGCGGGTCGTAGCCGCCCGTGGAGAAAGCCGCCTTCTCGTCGGTCAGTTCATCGGCGTTGACGCCGTCCACGACCAGCACGCCGCCCGCGACCCGCCCGCGCAGGGATGCGGTGACCAGCAGCGCGGACAGCTCCATCTCGATCGCCGCGAGACCGGCCCGTTCGTACGCGTCCAGGGGGATCAGCCCCGGCTGGAAGGCCGCCCGGGTCCACACGATCCCGCGGTGGTGCGGCGCACCCGCCTCACGGGCTGCGCGCTGCAGGGCGAGGACCGCCTCGGGCGCCGCGACCGCCGGGTACTCGGGGGGCAGCAGCTGGCCGGTCACACCGTCGTCGCGCACGGCCGCCTCCGCGATCACCAGATCCCCGTCGGCGATCCCCGCCTTCATCGCGCCCGCCGTGCCGAGACGGACGAGGGTGTGAATCCCGGCGTCCGTCAGTTCCTGGAAGAGCAGGATCGCGCCCGGCGCGCCCACACCGTGCGAGGCCACCGTCACCGGCAGTCCCTTCCAGCTCCCCGTGAACACCCGGTACTCACGGTGGTAGGAGACCTCGGCGGCGTCCTCGAGCAGCGCGGCGACCGTCGCCGCACGCGCCGGGTCGCCCACGAGAACGGCGTACGGCGGCAGCCCGGTGTTGGGGATGCGGGTGACGGGCGACAGGGTCTGCGTCATGAGGCGACTCCAGCGGATCGGCGAGTGCGGGGGGAGCGGTGCACGGCGGGCGCGCACCGCGCACTCGGACACCGTACGCAAGCGGGACGCCGGGACATGAGCGAGGGGCGGCCCCCTGGGGGCCGCCCCTCGGCTCGGGTCGCCTACCGCTTGTCGAGCAGGTTCTGGACCTGCCCGCGCACCTCGTCCGTGGCCAGGCCGCGGATCGTCAGAGTGGTGCGCCGGCGCAGCACATCGTCCACCGTCTCGGCCCACTCGTGATCGCGGGCGTAGACGACCTGCGCCCAGATCTCGGGGGCGTCCGGGTGCACGCGCTCGCCCAGCTCCGGGTTCTCGTTGGCCAGCCGGGCGATGTCGAAGGCCAGCGAACCGTAGTGGGTCGCCAGGTGCTTGGCGGTGTCGGGCGCCATGCGCGGACCGGGCGCCGGACCGTCGACGACCAGCCGGTGGGCGACCGCGCGCGGGTTGGCGATGCCGGGCAGCGGCAGCCGCTTCGGCAGCGTGGAGATCGGCTCGAAGTCGTCGCCGAGCGGGCGGCCCGGCAGCGCCTCCAGCTTCTTCATGACCGTGCGGCCGATGTGCCGGAACGTGGTCCACTTGCCGCCCGCGACGGACAGCATGCCGCCCCTGCCCTCGGTGACGACGGTCTCGCGCTTGGCCTTGGCGGTGTCGCCGGGGCCGCCGGGAAGCACCCGAAGACCGGCGAAGGAGTAGGTGATCAGATCGCGCTGGAGCTGCTGGTCGCGGACCGAGAAGGCCGCCTCGTCGAGGATCTGCGCGATGTCCTTCTCGCCCACGGAGACCTCGGCCGGATCGCCCTCGTACTGCTCGTCGGTGGTGCCGAGCAGCAGCATGTCCTCCCAGGGGAGGGCGAAGGTGATGCGGTACTTGTCGATCGGCGTGGCCAGTGCCGCCTTCCAGGGCGAGGTGCGCTTGAGCACCAGGTGCACCCCCTTGGACAGGCGTATGGAGGGCGCCGCCTTCGGGTCCTCCATTCTGCGCAGGTGGTCGACCCAGGGGCCGGTCGCGTTGAGCACCAGTCGCGCGTCGACCCCGAACTCGTCGCCGGACTGGCCGTCCCTCAGATCGGCGCCGGTCACCCGTCCCTTGGTGAAGCGCAGTCCGGTGACGACGGCGTGGTTGAGGACGACGGCACCCGCCTCGACGGCCGCGCGGACCGTCATCAGCGCCATGCGCGCGTCGTTCATCTGGTCGTCGCCGTAGACGGCGACGGCCTTGAGGTTCTCGGTGCGGAGCTCCGGCACGTCCTGCTGCGCCCTGGCCGGCGACAGCAGGTGGCCGACGCCGTCACCGAACGCCGACAGCGCGGAGTAGGCGAAGACGCCCGCCCCGAGCTTCGCCGCGCCGTGCGGCCCGCCCTTGTACACGGGGAGGTAGAACGTGAGCGGATTCGCCAGATGGGGGGCCACCTGACGGGAGACCGCACGGCGCTCGAAGTGGTTCTCCGCCACGAGCTTCACCGCGCCGGTCTGCAGATAGCGCAGTCCGCCGTGGAGAAGCTTGGAGGAGGCGGACGAGGTGGCGCCGGCGAAGTCGCCGGCGTCCACCAGCGCCACCCGCAGGCCCGACTGCGCAGCATGCCAGGCAGTGGAGATGCCCAGGATTCCGCCGCCGATCACCAGGAGGTCGAATGTCGCCCTGGACAATTGTTCCCTGGTCTCGGCGCGGCTCGGGTTGGAGCCGAAGGCCGGGTGCGTCCCCAGAGCCGGGACACTCTGCAGGGTGGTCATCGCTGTCTACTCCTCGTGTTCGATCCAGCCCATGGTCCGCTCGACGGCCTTGAGCCAGTTCTTGTACTCACGGTCGCGGGTCTCCGCGTCCATGTGGGGCGTCCACTCGGCGGCGCGGCGCCAGTTGGCGCGCAGGTCGTCGGTGCTGTTCCAGAAGCCGACGGCGAGACCGGCGGCGTAGGCGGCGCCGAGGCAGGTGGTCTCGGCGACCATCGGGCGTACCACCGGCGCGTCCAGGACGTCCGCGAGTGTCTGCATCAGCAGGTTGTTGGACGTCATGCCGCCGTCGACCTTCAGGGTCGACAGCTCCACGCCCGAGTCCTTGGTCATGGCGTCCGCGATCTCGCGGGTCTGCCAGGCGGTCGCCTCCAGGACGGCACGCGCGAGGTGTGCCTTGGTGACGTAACGGGTCAGGCCGGCGATCACACCGCGGGCGTCGGAGCGCCAGTACGGGGCGAACAGGCCGGAGAAGGCCGGCACGAAGTACGCGCCGCCGTTGTCCTCGACCGAGAGCGCGAGGGTCTCGATCTCGGCGGCGGTCTTGACCAGGCCCATCTGGTCGCGCATCCACTGCACGAGGGAGCCGGTGACCGCGATCGAACCCTCCAGGGCGTAGACCGGCTTCTGGTCGCCGATCTGGTAGCCGACCGTGGTCAGCAGGCCCGAGTAGGAGTTGATGAGCTTGTCACCGGTGTTCATCACCATGAAGGTGCCGGTGCCGTAGGTGGACTTGGTCTCGCCCTCGGAGAAGCAGGTCTGGCCGAACAGGGCGGCCTGCTGGTCGCCCAGCGCGGAGGCGACCGGGATGCCGCCGAGCAGCTCGCCGAGGCGTCCGCCGGTGATTTCGCCGTACACCTCGGCGGACGAGCGGATCTCGGGCAGCATCGTCAGCGGCACGCCGATGGACTCGGCGATCTTCTCGTCCCACTGCATGGTGTGCAGGTTCATCAGCAGCGTGCGGGAGGCGTTGGTCACGTCGGTGACGTGGCGGCCGCCGTCGACACCGCCCGTCAGGTTCCAGATGACCCAGGTGTCCATCGTGCCGAAGAGGATGTCGCCCGCCGCGGCGCGCTCGCGCAGACCCTCGACGTTGTCGAGCAGCCAGCGGGCCTTGGGACCGGCGAAGTAGGAGGCCAGCGGCAGACCGGTCTCGCGGCGGAAGCGGTCCTGGCCGACGTTGCGGCCGAGCTCCTTGCAGAGCGCGTCCGTGCGGGTGTCCTGCCAGACGATGGCGTTGTGGACGGGCTCACCGGTGTTCTTGTCCCACAGCACGGTGGTCTCGCGCTGGTTGGTGATGCCGATGGCCTTGATGTCGTCCCGGGTGATGCCGGCCTTCTCGATGGCTCCGGCGACGACCTCCTGGACGTTGGTCCAGATCTCGGTGGCGTTGTGCTCGACCCAGCCCGGCTTGGGGAAGATCTGCTCGTGCTCCTTCTGGTCGACGGAGACGATGCGGCCGTCCCGGTCGAAGACGATGCAGCGCGAGGACGTGGTGCCCTGGTCGATGGCGGCGATGAAGGGGCCGGCGGTGTGTGCGTCGGTCACGGTGTGCTCCTGGGATGTCCGTGGATAAGAGGGGCTGTCTTTACGGCGCGCGGTGCTGAGAGGCGATGTCCGGAGAAGATCAGTTCTCTCAGGCGAAGGCGACGTTGTATATGCCTGCGGCGATCGCGCCGCCGACCAGCGGGCCGACGACCGGGATCCAGGCGTAGCCCCAGTCGGAGCCGCCCTTGTTGGGCAGGGGAAGGAGAGCGTGGACGATGCGCGGACCCAGGTCGCGGGCCGGGTTGATCGCGTAGCCGGTCGGGCCGCCGAGCGAGAGGCCGATGGAGACGACCACCAGCGCGGTGATCAAGGCACCCAGGTTGCCGAGACCGTTGCCCTTGTCGTTGAGGCCCTGCGTGAGCACGGCGAGGACCAGCACGATGGTGCCGATGACCTCCGTGGCGAGGTTCATCACCGCGTTGCGGATCTCGGGACCGGTGGAGAAGATGCCGAGCACCGGACCCGCCTGGGCCTCCTGGGCCTCGACGGCCTTGGTGTCCTGAGCGCCCGGGCCCCCGACGACCTCTCTGTCGGTGAGGTGGGCCTGGAACTGGCCGTAGTAGACGACCCAGACCAGGGCCGCACCGATCATCGCGCCGAGCAGCTGTCCGGCCCAGTAGACCGGGACGTTGCTCCAGTCGCCGTCCTTGATGGCGAGAGCGAGTGTCACCGCCGGGTTGAGGTGGGCACCGGAGAGAGGTGCCGAGGTGTAGACCGCCGTCAGAACGGCGAAGCCCCACCCGAAAGCGATGGCGAGCCAGCCGGCGTTACGGGCCTTGGAGGCCTTCAGCGTCACTGCGGCGCAGACGCCGCCGCCGAGCAGGATGAGTATGGCGGTACCGATGGTCTCGCCGATGAAGATGTCGGAGCTGGACACCCGCGACTCCTTTGTCCTTCGTCCAGGGGAAGGCGAACCCCGGGTCCCTCCGGTGGTCCGCGCCCTCGGGGGTGAGAGCGATGCCGGCCCTTGGCGTTGTCACACTCTAGCGCTTATTGCCGGTAGGTGTTCGACAATGCCGACCGTTGGACGGGAGTCTCGCTTCAGGTTCGGCGACGCGTCAAGAGTTCGGTAATCGAAAGCAGGATCGTTATTGATCGCCTGGGGTTATCGATCTTGTGCGGGCGTGAACCGCGTACGGGCGTGCACCATCCGTGGCCGTACGAGCGCCGGCGTGAGGTCCGTCGGTGATGCCGGCGCCGGGGGGTGCCGCGGGGGTGTCCGGACATGCCGAGTGGCCGGCACGGCGTCGCCGTGCCGGCCGGGCGTGCGCGCGGGTCAGAACCTTCCGGCGCCCAGGTCCCGGGAGACCGCGCGGGCGCAGTCCCGGACCGCCGCGACCAGCTCGGGACGCAGTTCCCCGTCCCGGCACACACGCTCCACCGCGCCCGTGATGCCCACCGCGCCCACCGGCATCCGCCGCCGGTCGTGGATGGGCGCGGCGACCGAGGCGACCCCGGTCCACGTCTCCTCGACGTCGGCCGCGTATCCGCGCGCCCGCGTCAGGTCGAGCAGGTGCTCGAAGTCCTCCGGTTCGCAGACGGTGCGGTCGGTGAAGGGCTTGCGGTCCGCCTCCAGCACCTCGCTGTGGGCCACCGGGTCGTACGCCGAGAGGACCTTGCCGAGGGCGGTGGAGTGCAGCGGCTGCATCGCCCCGATCTCCAGCACCTGCCGGCTGTCGTCGGGCCGGAACACGTGGTGCACGATCAGCACGCCCTGCTGGTGCAGCACGCCCAGATAGACGCTCTCCCCGCTCGAGCGGGCCAGGTCGTCCGTCCACACCAGGGCGCGCGCCCGCAGCTCGTGGACGTCCAGGTAGGTCGTGCCGAGGCGCAGCAGCTCGGCGCCCAGCTGGTAGCGGCCCGAGGCCGTGTCCTGCTCGACGAACCCCTCCTGCTGGAGCGTGCGGAGTATGCCGTGGGCCGTGCCCTTGGCCAGGCCCAGCGACGAGGCGATGTCCGACAGGCCGAGCCGTCGCTCGCCGCCCGCGAGGAGCCGCAGCATCGCGGCCGCCCGTTCGAGCGACTGGATGTTCCGTGCCATCGCCGTCCTGCCCTCCGTCCGATCAACCGCCGGCGTCATTCGTGTGCTGCCGTTCGGCAATGCCGAACACTACCGGTCGATGCCGACCTCCCGCTAATGGCAGGACGCCATCCGTTCGGGCGGAATCTCCGCAGTGATCATGGCGAGCCACGCCCGTCCGCCCCCTGGACGCCTCTGACCGTACGGCCTGCCGCGGGCTACCCTGGCCGCGTGCGCCTTCCACGGGAAGCGCAAAGCCGACAGCCGTCGCACTCCAGGGAGCATCTTCCATGGCCTCGTCGCCGAACCCGTCCCCCACGTCCGTCTCCACCGACAGCCGATCCCGATCCGCAGCGCTCCGGGAAGCCCTCGCCACCCGTGTCGTGGTGGCCGACGGAGCGATGGGCACGATGCTCCAGGCCCAGGACCCCACGCTCGAGGACTTCCAGGACCTCGAGGGCTGCAACGAGATCCTGAACGTCACCCGCCCCGACATCGTCCGCTCCGTCCATGAGGCGTACTTCGCGGTGGGCGTCGACTGCGTCGAGACCAACACCTTCGGGGCCAACCACGCGGCCATGGCCGAGTACGACATCGCCGAGCGCGTGTACGAGCTGTCCGAGGCCGGCGCCCGGGTCGCCCGCGAGGTCGCCGACGAGTTCACCGGCCGCGACGGCCGGCAGCGCTGGGTCCTCGGCTCCATGGGCCCCGGCACCAAGCTGCCCACCCTGGGCCACGCCCCGTACACCACCCTGCGCGACGCCTACCAGCGCAACGCCGAGGGACTGGTCACCGGCGGCGCCGACGCTCTGCTCGTCGAGACCACCCAGGACCTGCTCCAGACCAAGGCCGCCGTCCTCGGCTCCCGCCGGGCACTGGACGCCCTCGGCCTCGACCTGCCGCTGATCGTGTCCGTGACCGTCGAGACCACCGGCACCATGCTGCTCGGCTCGGAGATCGGCGCCGCCCTCACCGCGCTGGAGCCGCTCGGCATCGACATGATCGGCCTGAACTGCGCCACGGGGCCTGCCGAGATGAGCGAGCACCTGCGCTACCTCGCCCGGCACTCCCGCATCCCACTGTCCTGCATGCCCAACGCCGGTCTGCCCGTGCTCGGCAAGGACGGCGCCCAGTACCCGCTCACCGCCCCCGAACTGGCCGACGCCCAGGAGACCTTCGTCCGCGAGTACGGCCTGTCGCTGGTCGGCGGCTGCTGCGGCACCACCCCCGAGCACCTGCGCCAGGTGGTGGAGCGCGTCCGGGGCCTCGCCCCCGCCGAGCGCCACCCCCGCCCCGAACCGGGTGCCGCCTCCCTCTACCAGACCGTGCCGTTCCGTCAGGACACCTCGTACCTGGCCATCGGTGAGCGCACCAACGCCAACGGCTCCAGGAAGTTCCGCGAGGCCATGCTGGACGGCCGCTGGGACGACTGCGTGGAGATGGCCCGGGAGCAGATCCGCGAGGGCGCCCACATGCTCGACCTCTGCGTCGACTACGTGGGCCGCGACGGCGTCGCCGACATGGAGGAGCTGGCGGGCCGCTTCGCCACCGCCTCCACCCTGCCGATCGTCCTCGACTCCACCGAAGTGGACGTCATCGAGGCCGGACTGGAGAAGCTCGGCGGCCGCGCCGTGATCAACTCGGTCAACTACGAGGACGGCGACGGCCCGGAGTCGCGCTTCGCGAAGGTCACCCGGCTCGCGGGGGAGCACGGCGCGGCGCTCATCGCGCTGACCATCGACGAGGAGGGCCAGGCCCGTACCCCCGAGAAGAAGGTCGAGATCGCGGAGCGGCTGATCGCCGACCTGACCGGGAACTGGGGCATCCGTGAGGAGGACATCCTCGTTGACACCCTGACCTTCACCATCTGCACCGGCCAGGAGGAGTCCCGCAAGGACGGCATCGCGACCATCGAGGCCATCCGCGAGCTGAAGAGGCGCCACCCGGACGTGCAGACCACCCTCGGTCTGTCGAACATCTCCTTCGGCCTCAACCCGGCCGCGCGCATCCTGCTCAACTCCGTCTTCCTCGACGAATGCGTCAAGGCGGGGCTCGACTCGGCCATCGTGCACGCCTCGAAGATCCTGCCCATCGCGCGCTTCGACGAGGAGCAGGTGACCACCGCCCTCGACCTGATTTACGACCGGCGCGCCGAAGGCTACGACCCGCTGCAGAAGCTCATGGCGCTGTTCGAGGGCGCCACCGCCAAGTCGCTGAAGGCCGGCAAGGCCGAGGAGCTGGCCGCACTGCCGCTGGAGGAGCGACTCAAGCGGCGGATCATCGACGGCGAGAAGAACGGCATGGAGGCCGACCTCGACGCCGCCCTGAGCTCCCGGTCCGCCCTCGACATCGTCAACGACACGCTGCTGGACGGCATGAAGGTCGTCGGCGAGCTGTTCGGCTCCGGCCAGATGCAGCTGCCGTTCGTGCTCCAGTCCGCCGAGGTGATGAAGACCGCGGTCGCCTACCTCGAACCCCACATGGAGAAGACCGACGAGGCCGGCAAGGGCACCATCGTCCTGGCGACCGTGCGTGGCGACGTCCACGACATCGGCAAGAACCTCGTCGACATCATCCTGTCCAACAACGGCTACAACGTGGTCAACCTCGGTATCAAGCAGCCGGTCTCCGCGATCCTGGAGGCCGCCGAGGAGCACAGGGCCGATGTCATCGGCATGTCGGGGCTCCTGGTCAAATCCACGGTGATCATGAAGGAGAACCTGGAGGAGCTCAACCAGCGCGGGCTCGCCACCGACTACCCCGTCATCCTCGGCGGCGCGGCGCTGACCCGGGCGTATGTCGAACAGGACCTGCACGAGCTGTACGAGGGCGAGGTGCGCTACGCCCGCGACGCGTTCGAGGGCCTGCGTCTGATGGACGCGCTGATCGGGGTCAAGCGCGGGGTGCCCGGTGCGAAGCTGCCCGAACTGCGGCAGCGCCGGGTACGAGCCGCGACCGTCGAGATCGAGGAGCGGCCCGAGGAGGGCCACGTCCGCTCCGACGTCGCCACGGACAACCCCGTGCCCACACCGCCCTTCTGGGGCACCCGCGTCGTGAAGGGCATCGCACTCAAGGAGTACGCGGCCTGGCTGGACGAGGGTGCGCTGTTCAAGGGCCAGTGGGGTCTGAAGCAGACGCGTACGGGAGACGGGCCGACCTACGAGGAGCTCGTCGAGACCGAGGGCAGGCCACGGCTGCGCGGGCTGCTCGACCGGCTCCAGACGGACAACCTCCTCGAAGCGGCCGTCGTCCACGGCTACTTCCCCTGTGTGTCCAAGGACGACGACCTGATCATCCTCGACGAACAGGGCAACGAGCGCACCCGGTTCACCTTTCCGCGCCAGCGGCGCGGCCGGCGGCTCTGTCTGTCCGACTTCTTCCGGCCCGAGGAGTCCGGTGAGAGGGATGTCGTCGGTTTCCAGGTCGTCACCGTCGGCTCCCGGATCGGCGAGGAGACCGCGCGGCTCTTCGAGTCGAACTCCTACCGCGACTACCTCGAACTGCACGGCCTGTCCGTGCAGTTGGCGGAGGCGCTGGCCGAGTACTGGCATGCGCGGGTGCGCTCGGAGCTCGGTTTCGCGGGCGAGGACCCGGACGACATGGAGGACATGTTCGCCCTCAAGTACCGGGGCGCCCGCTTCTCGCTGGGCTACGGCGCCTGCCCCGACCTCGAGGACCGTGCCAAGATCGCCCAGCTGCTCGAGCCCGAGCGGATCGGCGTCCATCTGTCCGAGGAGTTCCAGCTTCACCCGGAGCAGTCCACGGACGCCATCGTGATCCACCACCCCGAGGCGAAGTACTTCAACGCACGGTAGGGCGTCCACGCCCGCACGGCGCCCGCGGTGTACCGGTGAACCCCGGCACGGCAACCGTGCGGGCCCCCGGCCGCCGAGGCCGGGGTCCGGTGTGCGCCCGCACGGCGGACGTCGCCGGGCAGCGGTTGCGCCGGTGCGGGCCGTGCAGTGCGACCGGGGCCGGGGAGGGCCGCACGCCGTCCGTCCGAGGAGCGCCCCGCCCGCCGTGGACGGGCCACGCCCCGTCCGGCCGGGCGAAGCATGGCCTGTGCGTCCCCGCCCCGTCCCGGCCCGCCTGCACACGCATGCGTGCACCCGCCGTTCGCCCATACGTGCGATTGCGAGGCGTGGTGCTGCCGTGCCGAAAAGGCGCTTCGCTCACGGGCGACGTACACTGGTCGGTCCACCGCAGGCCGGTTCCCTCCGTGGGAACCGGCCTGGTCGTCCCTTCAAGGAGGTACGCCGGATGACCACCACGGTTCCTGCCCTCGGCACCCGTACGGGCGAAGACTCAGCGCTGCAGGCCGTACTCCTCGACATGGACGGCACCCTGGTGGACACCGAGGGATTCTGGTGGGACGTCGAGGTCGAGGTCTTCGCCGCCCTCGGACACACGCTCGACGATTCATGGCGCCATGTCGTCGTCGGCGGCCCCATGACACGCAGCGCGGGCTTCCTGATCGAGGCCACAGGTGCCGACATCACCCTCGACGAGCTCTCCGTGCTGCTCAACGACGGGTTCGAGACGCGTATCGACCGCAGACTGCCCCTGATGCCGGGTGCCGCCCGACTGCTGGCCGAACTGGCGGCGCACGAGATCCCGACCGCGCTGGTCTCCGCGTCCCACCGGCGCATCATCGACCGCATCCTGGCCTCCGTCGGCCCGCAGTACTTCGCACTGACCGTCGCGGGCGACGAGGTCGAGCGCACCAAGCCGTTCCCCGACCCGTATCTGATGGCGGCGAAGGGGCTCGACGCGGACCCGGCCCGGTGCGCGGTGATCGAGGACACGGCGACCGGGGTCGCCGCCGCGGAGGCCGCCGGCTGCCGCGTGGTGGCCGTCCCGTCGGTGGCCCCCATCGCCCCCGCCGCAGGCCGCACCGTCGTGACCTCGCTCGAAGAGGTCGACCTGGCATTCCTCCGCGGTTTGATGACGGAAATGCGCTGAGCGTTCACCCAGCGTGCTCCCGAATGGACGGATTACCTCCGGGTGTCCAGCCGCATGAATTAATTCGGCGAGACGCGGCCGAATTCCGGTGCCGGTCCGCCCAGTTGATGGTGTGACGTTTACCACGTTCCAGGGGGTCGACAGTGGGCCCGGGGTGTGCTGTTCCGCCCCTTTCGGGCGGCCGGGGCGTACCTTTGTGTCCTGATTGATGAAACGCTGCACGAATCCTTCCCCGTCCGGTTTTCCGATGCGTCCCCGATCGGTTCCGCAGCGTGATGAGCGCTCAACTCCGGTAGCTGTCAGCCTTCGTGCGGGTGCGCACTAATCTCATCGCGAGAACATCGCCACAACTCCCCGTGATCCGCCGCACCACCCTTGCTTGCCGGGTACACGGACTTGACAGCTCTGGAGAAACTCGAGCATGAACCGTAAGACTTTGGTGCTGCCGGCCGTCGTTGGGCTGCTCACCCCCGTTCTCGCCGCCTGCGGCGGGTCCGACAGCGGGGGCAGCAGCGGTGACGCCATCGTCGTCGGTACCACCGACCGGTTCACCGCCTCCAGCGACGCACCCGCGCCCCTCGACCCGGCGTACGCGTACGACGTGGGCACCTGGAACGTCCTCCGGCAGACCGTGCAGACGCTGATGGTCCAGCCCCGCGGTGACGGCGACCCCGAGCCCGAGGCCGCCGAGAGCTGCGGTTTCACCGACAGCGGCAACGAGCGCTACGCGTGCAAGCTGCGCAAGGACCTGAAGTTCGCCAACGGCGATCCGGTGACCGCTGCCGACGTGAAGTTCTCCATCGACCGTGCCCTTGCCATCAAGGCCGACAGCGGCGTGTTCGCCCTGCTGTCCACCGTGGACACCGTCGAGACGCAGGGCAAGGACGAGGTCATCTTCCACCTGAAGACCGCGGACGCCACCTTCCCGTTCAAGCTGTCGACGCCGGTCGCGGGCATCGTGAACCCCAAGGACTACGACAAGGGCAAGCTGCGCGACGGCTTCTCGGTCGACGGTTCCGGGCCGTACACACTGCAGGCCGAGATCAAGAACAACGAGATGGTGAAGGCCACCTTCACCAAGAACCCGAACTACCAGGGTCTGCTCACCCCGAAGAACGACAAGGTCGTGCTGGAGTCCTTCAAGGACGCCGACGGCATGGGTACCGCCCTGGACAAGGGCGACATCGACGTCATGACCCGCACCATGGCGCCGGACCAGATCCGCAAGCTGCAGAACGACACGGACGGCAACGTCAACCTGGTCGAGATGCCGGGTCTGGAGATCCGCTACCTGGGCTTCAACACCGGTGCCGACTCGGTGAAGAGCGTGGCCGTCCGCCAGGCCATGGCCGAGATCATCGACCGCGGCGCGCTGGTGTCCAAGGTGTACGGCACCGAGGCGCAGCCCCTGTACTCGCTCGTCCCGGCCACCATCACCGGCCACTCCAACTCCTTCCTCAACAAGTACGGCGACCCGAGCGTGGCCAAGGCCCGCGCGACGCTGGACAAGGCGAACATCAGCACCCCGGTGAAGCTGACGCTGCACTACACGACCGACCACTACGGTCCGGCCACCGCCAAGGAGTTCGACGTCCTCAAGCAGCAGCTCAACGCGAGCGGTCTGTTCGACATCAGCGTCGAGGGCACCACCTGGGACAAGTTCCGCCCGGCCGAGATCAAGGGCCAGTACGACGTCTACGGCATGGGCTGGTTCCCCGACTTCCCGGACGCGGACAACTACCTCGCGCCGTTCCTCGACAAGGACAACACCCTCGGCTCGCCGTACAACAACAGCGAGATCCGCAACAGCCTGATCCCCGCGTCCCGGCGCGAGGCCGACCGCCTCACCGCGTCGAAGAGCCTCACCGACATCCAGGACATCGTCGCCGACGAGGTACCGATCCTCCCGCTGTGGCAGGGCAAGCAGTACGTGGCCACCCGTGACGACATCACGGGCAGCGAGTACGCGATGAACTCCTCCTCCACGTTGCAGCTGTGGGAGCTCGGTCGCGGCGTGAGCGGCTGACCTCATGCCTGGAAGGCCCCCCGGGGATCACCCCCGGGGGGCCTTCAGTTGCGTCCACACGATTTCGGAACTCCGGAACTCGGGCCGGCCCGTGGACCGAGCCCCGACGGTGTTCGGTTCCGGCTGACCCGCAGGGGCCGAGCCGGCGGTACCGAGCACGGGAGGGCGCCCCCCACCACAAGGAAGGGGGCGCCCTCCGCGCCGCCGGGAAACCCGTGGGCCGTCGCCCTACTGAGCGCCCGGGCGCACCAGCCCGCTCTCGTACGCGTACACCGCGGCCTGCACCCGGTCCCGCAGCCCCAGCTTGGTGAGCACATGGCCGACGTGGGTCTTGACCGTCGTCTCGCTGACGAACAGGTCGGCGGCGATCTCGGCGTTGGACAACCCGCGCGCCACCAGCTTCAGCACCTCCACCTCGCGCTCGGTGAGGGTGTGCAGTGTGTCGGGGACGGGCTCGTCCCCGGACGGCAGATGACCGGCGTACTTGTCCAGCAGCCGGCGTGTGATGCTCGGAGCGAGCATCGCCTCGCCCGCCGCGACCACCCGGATCGCCTGCACCAGCTCATGGGCGGGAGCGTCCTTGAGGAGGAAACCGCTGGCACCGGCGCGCAGCGCCTCCACCACGTACTCGTCGAGGTCGAAGGTGGTCAGTACCAGCACCTTCGCCGGGCCGTCCCGCCCGGGCCCGGTGATCTGCCGGGTCGCCTCCACCCCGTCCATCCGCGGCATGCGGATGTCCATCAGCACCACATCGGGCTGCAGGGCACGCACCTGGTCGAGCGCCTGGAGGCCGTCTCCGGCCTCGCCGACGACCGCGACGTCCTGCTCGGCCTCCAGAATCATCCGGAAGCCCGTGCGCAGCAGCGGCTGGTCGTCGACCAGTAGGACGCGGATGGCCACGTGAGTCTCCTTCGCTAGTCCGGGCCCATTCTGCCCTGCTCGGCGTCGCCCGATTCGGGCACCCCGACCGGTGCAGCGGGCGTCTGCCGGGAGTCGCCCCGCTCAGCCTCCGGCAGGCGTCCGCCGGCTGCCCGCACCGGCAGCGGATAGGGCGGGGGAGTGCCACCGAACTCAGGGCACAGGGCCTGGTGGTCGCACCAGCCGCACAACTTGGTGGGCCTCGGCCGCCAGTCACCCGACTCCGTGGCCCGGCGGATCGCCTCCCACAGCGCCAGCAGCTTCCGCTCGACACGCTCCAGATCCGCGAGCACGGGGTCGTACGTCATCACATCGCCGCTGCCCAGATATACGAGCTGCAGCCGACGCGGGACGAGCCCCTTCAGCCGCCACACCACCAGGGCGTAGAACTTCATCTGGAACAGCGCGCCCTCGGCGTACTCGGGCCGGGGTGCCTTGCCCGTCTTGTAGTCGACGATCCGCACCTCGCCGGTGGGCGCCACGTCCACACGGTCGATGATCCCCCGGAGCTTGAGCCCGGAATCGAGCTCCGCCTCGACGAACAGCTCCCGCTCGGCGGGCTCCAGCCGGGTCGGGTCCTCCAGCGCGAACCAGCGCTCGACGAGCTGCTCCGCCTCACCGAGCCAGCGTGCCAGCCGCTCCCCGTCCGGGTCGTCGGCGAACAGCTCCAGCACCTCCGGCCGGCTCTCCCGCAGCCGGTCCCACTGGCCAGGCACCAGCGACTTGGCGCGAGGAGGTGTCCGCTCTCCGGCCGGTACGTCGAAGAGCCTCTCCAGCACCGCATGCACCAGCGTGCCCCGGGTCGCCGCCTCGCTCGGCTTCTCGGGCAGCCTGTCGATCACCCGGAACCGGTAGAGCAGCGGGCACTGCATGAAATCACTGGCACGCGAGGGCGACAGCGACCCCGGGGGCACTGCGGCCTCGGCGGACGGCTCGGCGGTGCCGTCGGGGCTGGTCTCCATGACGACAGACCATACGGCCCGCCACCGACAGTGACACAGCCGTGCCTGGTAGGGCCCGCACCGTACCGGCGTCCCCGGCCGCCCGGCGCCTCGCAAACCGGCCGACCCCCTTCCTGTGACGGGGGTGTATCCACGCGACGACGGGGGCAACAGAGGGGGTGCCGGGGCAGAACACACAGCGACAGCCGCATACCATCGACCACAGGCCCTCCCACCCGGCACGACCGGGGCCGGGAAACGCTTCGATCGAGGGGACATCGTGGACGAGAGCGGCGGGAGCGGACACCCGCGCCCCGGCAACGACGGGGCGAACGACCGCGAGGCGGCCCCCGCGGCGCGCACCGCCGACCCCGCACGCCCCGAACACGACCGGGACGGCATCCACCGCCCGGCCCCGGGGGACCCGCGCGAGCAGACCGCCGCGGCGTCGTCGTCCCACGGGCCGCCGCAGGAACCGTCCGCGCCCCAGGGGGAGAACGAGCACCACACCCGGCCGGACCCGGACGGGCCCGCGGTGCTCCACCGGTCCCCGGACCACTCCGACGGTCCAGGAACACCCGGGCCGCACGGCGACCAGGGGGACACCCCGGCCGCCGGCGACCACCCGGCCCCGGACACCCCCGACCAGGGACACCCCACCGAGGGCGGCCCGACGGCCCCGCCGGAAGGCCCTGCGCAGCCCCGCGACCCCGCCGACACCCCGCCGACCGGACACCCCACGGCGCACGGCCCGGGCCGCAGCCTCGCCCACTCGGCACCCGACGGACCGGGAAGGCCGCCGCAGCGGCCCAAGGAACCGGGCGGCGGCATCCTCATGGGCCGGCCCTTCGGCGTCCCCGTCTACGTCGCCCCCAGCTGGTTCCTCGTCGCCGCCCTGATCACCTGGGTGTTCGGCGGCCAGCTCGACCGCGTACTGCCCCAACTCGGCGCCGCCCGCTACCTGGTCTCGCTGTTCTTCGCCGTCGCCTTCTACGCCTCCGTCCTCATCCACGAACTGGCCCACACCGTGGCGGCCCTGCGCTTCAAACTGCCGGTGCGGCGCATCCAGCTCCAGTTCTTCGGAGGTGTCTCCGAGATCGAGAAGGAGGCCGAGACCCCGGGCCGCGAGTTCGTCCTCGCCTTCGTCGGGCCGCTGCTCTCCCTCGTCCTGGCCGGCGTCTTCTACCTGGCCATGCTGCCCGTCCGGCCCGGCACCGTCCCCGGCGTCCTGCTGGCCGGCCTCATGATCTCCAACCTCATCGTGGCCGTCTTCAACCTGCTGCCCGGTCTGCCCCTCGACGGCGGCCGCATGCTGCGCGCCGTCGTCTGGAAAATCACCGGCAGGCCCATGAGCGGCACCGTCGCTGCCGCCTGGGTCGGCCGCGCCCTCGCCATCGCCGTGCTCATCGGCCTGCCGCTGCTCACCCAGTCCGGCGCCCTCGGCTCGAGGGCGGAGGACAACGTCGGCATGGACACCGTCACCGACGCCCTGCTCGCCGCAATCCTCGCCGCGATCATCTGGACCGGCGCCGGAAACAGCCTGCGCATGGCGCGGCTGCGTGAGCACCTCCCCGAACTGCGCGCACGCTCACTCACCCGCCGCGCGGTGCCCGTCCAGGGCGACACCCCTCTGTCCGAGGCCCTGCGCCGTGCGAACGAGGTCGGCGCCCGCGCCCTGGTCGTCGTCGACGCCCACGGCCGTCCCCTCTCCCTCGTACGGGAGGCGGCCATTGTCGGCGTACCCGAGCACCGCCGCCCCTGGGTCCCGGTCAGCGGCCTCGCCCAGGAACTGAACGACGGCATGCGCGTCTCCGCAGAACTCGCCGGCGAGGCCCTCCTGGACGTCCTGCGCGCCACCCCCGCCACCGAATACCTGGTCGTCGAGGAGACCGGCGCGATCTACGGCGTCCTGTCCGCCGCCGACGTCGAGCGCGCCTTCGTCAAGGCGATGGCCCGGCCCAACTGACGCTTCCCCGTCCAACGCCCCTCGCCTGCGGACCCCGGGCCCACCCCGGCGTGGTCGGCGGCCTCCCCGGTGACCGGTAGGCTGGTCACATGTCCGAACCGACCGGTGCCGCCCGCCGTCGCGGGCCCTTCAAGGTCGGGGACCAGGTACAGCTGACCGACCCCAAGGGCCGCCACTACACGTTCACGCTCGAAGCGGGGAAGAACTTCCACACCCACAAGGGTTCCTTCCCGCACGACGAGCTGATCGGTGCTCCCGAGGGCAGCGTTGTCCGCACCACCGGGAACGTCGCCTACCTCGCGCTGCGCCCCCTGCTCCCCGACTACGTCCTGTCCATGCCCCGCGGGGCGGCAGTCGTCTATCCCAAGGACGCGGGGCAGATCCTCGCCTTCGCCGACATCTTCCCCGGCGCACGCGTCGTGGAGGCGGGCGTCGGCTCCGGCTCCCTCAGCAGCTTCCTGCTGCGCGCCATCGGCGACCAGGGCATGCTGCACAGCTACGAGCGCCGCGCGGACTTCGCCGAGATCGCCCAGCAGAACGTGGAACGCTACTTCGGCGGCCCGCACCCCGCCTGGCAGCTCACCGTCGGCGACCTCCAGGACAACCTCAGCGACACCGACGTCGACCGCGTCATCCTCGACATGCTCGCCCCCTGGGAGTGCCTGGAAGCCGTCTCCAAGGCGCTCGTCCCCGGCGGCATCCTGTGCTGCTACGTGGCCACCACCACCCAGCTCGCCCGGACCGTCGAATCCATCCGCGAGATCGGCTGCTTCAACGAGCCGACCTCATGGGAGACGATGATCCGCAACTGGCACATCGAAGGCCTGGCCGTGCGCCCCGACCACCGGATGATCGGCCACACCGGCTTCCTCCTCACCGCCCGCCGGCTCGCCGACGGCGTCGAGCCGCCCATGCGCCGCCGCCGGCCCGCCAAGGGCGCCTACGGCGAGGACTACGCAGGTCCCAACGCCGACGGAGGCGCCGGTCACTGACCCGGACTCCCGCAGCAACCAACGGACGAGCGCCGTGGCCCAGTTCCCGCACACATCGCGGAAACGGGCCACGGCGCTCGTCCGTTGAGGCCCCGCAGTACACCGGGAGTTGACGCGACGCCAGAAGTACCGCCCCCGCCGTTCCGCCTCGATGTGACGTGTGGCACGATGCGGTCCACCCCCACCGGCACAGCTCTCACAGGAGAAACTTCTCGCGTGCAGCACCCCGCCGTTCCGGAACTCGCTCACACCACCCCCCGGCCCATCCACTGGGTCGCCACGGCCACCGCCGTCTCCGGCGTGATCGCCCTGTCATCCATGCTGCACCCCGGCTCCGCGACGGCGGCCCAGCCCCCGGGAGGGACCAAGGCGGCACAGGCCACCGCGGCAGCCCCGGACCCCGCCGAGGCCGACATCCCGCTCGACTGCGGCCCGGTCAAGCTCGTCGTCGTGAAGAAGGCCACCGGCGACCTCGACGGCGACGGCCGCCCCGAAACCGTCGTGGTGGCCCACTGCGACGCGAGCATGGGAACCCCGCCCGACGGCGTCTACGTCCTCACCCAGGCCGCGGGCGCCACCGAACCCCGGGTGGTCGCCACCCTGGTCGACCCCAAGGACCGATCGACCGTCACCGACTTCGCCGTCCGTGACGCGGCGGTCACGGCGACCCTCCTCGGCTACTCCTCGCCCGACGTACCGAGTTGCTGCCCCGACGTGAAGACCCCCGCCCATTGGCAGTGGAAGGGCGGCGCGTTCGTCCGGTCCACGCCCTCCGGCGCACGGAGCGTGTGACGTCGCGCACCTCACTTCCGGCGCTCACCGCCGTGTGAGCGCCCGGCGGCGCGCAGGCGTCGGTACGGCGAACCCGCTGTGAGAAACGAGACAGCGGGTGACGCGGAGTGGCTCTGTGCTCACTCCGCGTCAGGGCCGTAGATCTCCACGCTGTCCGAAATTCGACGTACATGGATGCAGTCGCCCGGGCACTCCCGCGCCGAGTCCACCACATCCGTGAGAAGTGGCAGCGGTACGGGCGTTGTGGCCCCCCTGGCCTGCAAAAGCTCGTCGTCCGGGCCCTTCACGTAGGCCAGACCGTCGATGTCCAGCTCGAAGACTTCCGGAGCGTACTGGGCGCAGATACCGTCGCCGGTACACAGATCCTGGTCGATCCAGACCTCCAGCGCCTCGCTGTCGACTGCGGCCTGCTCCACGGTCATCTCCCCTGCCGTTTCCTGCGCAGCCGGCCGCGGGAATCCGGCAGGCTCTGACGGGTGTTGAACACCGTGAGCCTACCTTCGGCGGCTTCCCAATCATGTTCGGTGGGTATTCCCCTGGCGTGAGGGAGAGCGCAAGGGTGAAGATCGGACACACCTCGACAGTCTTTGTGATCTAGGGGTTTCAATCGACACCCACCCAGGTAGGGTCTGGAAGCGTCCAGCTCCCCTTGGAGGAGGTGAGGACCGTGGCAGCCCACGACGACGACATGAACCGCGGCATCCGCCCGGGACGAGGGTCCGACGACCCGGCCGGGCAGATCGCCTACCTTGAGCAGGAGATCGCCGTCCTGCGACGCAAGCTCGCCGACTCTCCGCGACACACGAGGATTCTCGAAGAGCGGATCGTCGAACTGCAGACCAACCTGGCAGGCGTGTCCGCACAGAACGAGCGACTCGCCAACACGCTCCGTGAGGCCCGCGACCAGATCGTGGCCCTCAAGGAGGAGGTCGACCGGCTCGCACAGCCACCGGCCGGCTTCGGTGTGTTCCTGCAGGCGATCGAGGACGGCACGGCCGACATCTTCACCGGCGGCCGCAAGCTCCGCGTGAACGTCAGCCCAAGCGTGGAGCTCGACGAGCTCCGCCGCGGCCAGGAAGTGATGCTCAACGAAGCGCTCAACGTGGTCGAGGCCATGGAATTCGAGCGGGTCGGGGACATCGTCACCCTCAAGGAAGTCCTCGAGGACGGCGAGCGCGCCCTGGTGCTCGGGCACACCGACGAGGAACGGGTGGTACGGCTCGCCGAGCCGCTGCTGGACGTCACCATCCGTCCCGGCGACGCCCTGCTGCTCGAACCGCGCTCGGGCTACGTCTACGAGGTCGTGCCCAAGAGCGAGGTCGAGGAACTCGTCCTCGAAGAGGTACCCGACATCGGCTACGAGCAGATCGGCGGTCTGGCCGGCCAGATCGAGGCCATCCGCGACGCGGTCGAGCTCCCTTACCTCTATCCCGACCTGTTCAAGGAGCACGAACTGCGGCCGCCCAAGGGCGTCCTGCTGTACGGGCCTCCCGGATGCGGAAAGACGCTCATCGCCAAGGCCGTGGCCAACTCACTGGCCAAGAAGGTCGCCGAAGTCACCGGCCAGGCGGCGGGCAAGAGCTTCTTCCTCAACATCAAGGGCCCCGAGCTGCTGAACAAGTACGTCGGCGAGACCGAACGGCAGATCCGCCTCGTCTTCCAGCGCGCCCGTGAGAAGGCCAGCGAGGGCACCCCCGTCATCGTCTTCTTCGACGAGATGGAGTCCCTCTTCCGCACCCGTGGCTCCGGTGTCAGCTCGGACGTGGAGAACACCATCGTCCCCCAGCTGCTCGCCGAGATCGACGGTGTGGAAGGCCTGCAGAACGTGGTGGTCATCGGTGCCTCCAACCGCGAGGACATGATCGACCCCGCCATCCTGCGGCCCGGCCGCCTCGATGTGAAGATCAAGATCGAACGTCCGGACGCCGAAGCGGCCAAGGACATCTTCGGGAAGTACCTCACCGAGAGGCTTCCGCTGCACGGCGAGGACGTCGGCGAGCACGGAGGCGACAAGTCGGCCACCGTCCACGGCATGATCCAGACCGCCGTGGAGCAGATGTACGCCGAATCGGACGAGAACCGCTTCCTCGAGGTGACCTACGCCAACGGCGACAAGGAAGTCCTCTACTTCAAGGACTTCAATTCCGGCGCCATGATCGAGAACATCGTCGGCCGCGCCAAGAAGATGGCGATCAAGGACTTCCTGGAACACAACCAGAAGGGCCTGCGCGTCTCCCACCTCCTCCAGGCGTGTGTGGACGAGTTCAAGGAGAACGAGGACCTTCCCAACACCACCAACCCGGACGACTGGGCCCGGATCTCCGGAAAGAAGGGCGAACGGATCGTCTACATCCGTACCCTCATCACCGGAAAGCAGGGCGCGGACACCGGACGCTCCATCGACACGGTGGCGAACACCGGCCAGTACCTGTAAAAGGCCGGGGCGGCTGCGGGTGCCCTCACCGGGTGCCCGCAGCCGACTGCTTTTCCGGCACGGCTGGAGCAAGGCAATGACGCAAATGATCTCCCCACCAGCGCAAAGGCGTTCTAGGCTCTTCGTACCGCCGCGTCGCGCCGTGCGGGGACGGGCACCGCACGCGCACCGGAGCACCAGCGGTATCTGAGCGCCGCCCCCGACCGAGGGCGCCGCCGGGCAAGGAGGGCCGCATGACCGTACGGCGAGTAATGGGCATCGAGACGGAGTACGGCATCTCCGTCCCCGGCCACCCCAACGCCAATGCCATGCTCACCTCGTCCCAGATCGTCAACGCCTACGCGGCGGCGATGCACCGGGCCCGCCGGGCCCGCTGGGACTTCGAGGAGGAGAACCCGCTGCGGGACGCGCGAGGCTTCGACCTCGCGCGCGAGGCCGCCGACGCCAGCCAGCTCACCGACGAGGACATCGGCCTCGCCAATGTGATCCTCACCAACGGCGCACGGCTCTACGTCGACCACGCACACCCCGAGTACAGCGCCCCCGAGGTGACCAATCCCCGGGACGCCGTCCTCTGGGACAAGGCCGGCGAGCGGATCATGGCCGAGGCGGCCGAACGGGCCGCCCAGCTCCCCGGAGCCCAGCCGATCCATCTCTACAAGAACAACACCGACAACAAGGGCGCCTCCTACGGCACGCACGAGAACTACCTGATGAAGCGGGAGACCCCCTTCTCGGACATCGTGCGCCACCTCACGCCGTTCTTCGTCTCCCGCCAGGTCTTCGCCGGCGCGGGCCGCGTCGGCATCGGCCAGGACGGACACGAACACGGGTTCCAGCTCAGCCAGCGCGCCGACTACTTCGAGGTCGAAGTGGGCCTCGAGACGACGCTCAAGCGCCCCATCATCAACACCCGGGACGAACCCCACGCCGACGCGGAGAAATACCGCCGTCTGCACGTGATCATCGGCGACGCGAACCTCTCCGAGATCTCGACCTACCTCAAGCTCGGCACCACCGCGCTGGTCCTGTCGATGATCGAGGACGGCTTCATCGCCGTGGACCTGGCGGTCGACCAGCCGGTTCGCACCCTGCACCAGGTCTCCCACGACCCCACGCTCAAGCACCTCGTCACGCTCCGCAGCGGCCGGACACTCACCGCCGTCCAGCTCCAGATGGAGTACTACGAGCTGTCGCGCAAGTACGTGGAGGAGCGGTTCGGCGGCGACGCCGACGAACAGACCAGGGACGTCCTCACCCGTTGGGAGGACACCCTGAACCGGCTGGAGAGGGACCCCATGAGTCTCGCCGGCGAACTCGACTGGGTCGCCAAGCGGGAGCTCATGGAGGGCTACCGGCGCCGCGACAGCCTCGACTGGGACGCCGCCCGGCTCCACCTGGTCGACCTCCAGTACGCGGACGTACGCGCCGAGAAGGGCCTCTACAACCGTCTGGTGGCCCGAGGACGCATCAAGCGCCTCCTGGACGAGGACGACGTCGAGCGGGCCCGTACGAAGCCGCCGGAGGACACCCGGGCCTACTTCCGCGGCCGGTGCCTCGAGCAGTACGCGGACGACGTCGCCGCGGCGTCCTGGGACTCGGTGATCTTCGACCTGCCGGGCAGGGACTCGCTCCAGCGGGTGCCAACCCTGGAACCGCTTCGCGGAACGCGTAATCACGTCAAGGAACTCCTTGACCGATGCCGCACGGCCGAGGACCTGGTCAGGGTCCTGTCCGGGAGCTGAACGGGTACCCCCGGACGGTACCGGTCGGACGGGGTGGAGAACCCCATGGAAGGGAATCATCGAGGTGGCCCCCGTACGTTGGAGTAACTGCGGGGCCGATGTCGGACCGGGCTTGTAGGGTCTGATCATCACCGATCGGCAGGAATGTCGACCATGTCGGGCGAACTGAGCGGGGTGAGGGTTATGGCGACCAAGGACACCGGCGGCGGACAGCAGAAGGCCACGCGCTCAACGGAGGAGGTCGAGGAGCAGGCGCAGGACGCGCAGGGCTCCGAGGACCTCAAGGAGCGACACGAGAAGCTGAGTGACGACGTGGACTCGGTTCTGGACGAGATCGACGACGTGCTCGAGGAGAACGCCGAGGACTTCGTGCGCTCCTTCGTGCAAAAAGGCGGGCAGTGAGCTCATTCTTCCTTCGAGTCGAAGGTAAGTGGGGGCTGGCGTTGTCTGGAGACGAGGGCGTGAAGCGCTGCTCACGGTGTCGGCAGCACAAGCCGCGAGCAGCGTTCGCGCGCCCTGAGGCCATGCGCGACGGATTGCAGGCCTACTGCAGGGAGTGCGTGGCCGCGTACCACCAGCGGCGGCAGGTGGCCAACGGGCGCAACAACCGACCGCGGATGGACGCGCCCGAGGGGCACAGGTACTGCCGGACCTGCGGGGAGATCAAGCCTCACAGCGAGTGGCATCGCAATGCGACCGCGTCCGATGGCCTGTCCACGCGCTGCAAGGCGTGTCGAGCGGTCCAGGGGCACGTAGGTCATCTGAAGCGCCACTACGGATTGACCCAGGCCGGGCGTGACGAGAGGGTCGCGTCTCAAAGGGGTCTCTGCGTGATCTGCCTGAAAGCTCCGGCTGTCCATGTGGATCACTGCCACGAGACGGGTAAGGTCCGTGGCGTACTGTGCTTCAACTGCAATTCGGCCATCGGCAAGTTGGGAGATGATCCCGACGCAGTTCGTCGGGCTGCCGCCTATCTGGAAGGAACTTCGTGGAAGCCAACCCTCGTAGCACCGGGCGTCTACCAGCTGCCTTCCTGACGCCCGGGTCGTCGTCCTTCATGGACTTCCTGTCGGACCACCAGCCCGAGATGCTGCCCGGCAAGCGGCAGCTGCCCCCCACCCAGGGCGTGATCGAGGCCCCGCACGGGACGACGATCGTGGCCGTCGCGTTCCCCGGCGGTGTGGTGCTCGCCGGAGACCGCAGGGCGACCATGGGCAATGTGATCGCGCAGCGGGACATCGAGAAGGTGTTCCCGGCGGACGAGTACTCGGCGGTGGGCATCGCCGGTACGGCGGGTCTCGCCGTGGAGATGGTGAAGCTGTTCCAGCTGGAGCTGGAGCACTTCGAGAAGGTCGAGGGTGCCCAGCTCTCCCTGGAGGGCAAGGCGAACCGCCTGTCGACCATGATCCGTTCCAACCTCGGCATGGCCATGCAGGGCCTGGCCGTGGTGCCGCTCTTCGCCGGTTATGACGTGGACCGGGAGAAGGGCCGTATTTTCTCGTACGACGTGACGGGCGGCCGCTCGGAGGAGCACGGGTTCGCGGCGACGGGCTCCGGCTCGATCTTCGCGCGCGGCGCCATGAAGAAGCTTTTCCGTGATGATCTGAACGAGGAGCAGGCGACCACCCTGGTTGTTCAGGCTCTGTACGACGCGGCAGACGACGACTCGGCGACCGGTGGTCCCGATGTCGCCCGCCGGATCTATCCGGTCGTCACTGTGATCACCGAGGACGGTTTCCGCCGGCTCACCGAGGACGAGGCGGGTGAGATCGCCCGGGTGGTGCTGCAGCGACGTCTGGAGCAGCCGGACGGCCCCAGGGCCGCTCTGCTCTGACGTCGGCCCCGGTGGTTTCCAAGGTGATCGAGTGACTTCGACAGAAAGGGACGGATAACCGGTGTCGACGCCGTTCTATGTCTCCCCCCAGCAGGCCATGGCCGACCGGGCGGAGTACGCCCGAAAGGGCATCGCGCGCGGCCGCAGTCTGGTCGTGATGCAGTACGCCGACGGCATCGTGTTCGTCGGCGAGAACCCGTCCCGGGCATTGCACAAGTTCAGCGAGATCTACGACCGGATCGGTTTTGCGGCCGCCGGCAAGTACAACGAGTACGAGAATCTGCGTATCGGCGGGGTCCGGTACGCGGACCTGCGGGGTTACACCTACGACCGTGACGATGTGACGGCCCGCGGTCTTGCCAACGTCTACGCGCAGACGCTGGGCACGATCTTCTCGAGTGCGGCGGAGAAGCCGTACGAGGTGGAGTTGGTGGTCGCCGAGGTGGGGGAGACCCCGGAGGGCGACCAGATCTACCGTCTGCCGCACGACGGGTCGATCGTGGACGAGCACGGCTCGGTCGCAGTGGGCGGCAACGCGGAGCAGATCAGCAGTTTCCTGGATCAGCGTCACCGTGACGGCATGACGCTCGCGGAGGCGTTGAAGCTGGCCGTTCAGGCACTGTCGCGTGACACGAACGGCAGTGAGCGGGAGATTCCCGCGGAGCGCCTGGAGGTCGCGCTTCTGGACCGTACGCGTCCGCAGAAGCGGAAGTTCAGGCGGATCGTGGGCCGTCAGCTGGCGCGGCTGCTGGAGGCGAACGGTGCGGCCACGGCCGCGGAGGCCGAGGACGTCGAGGGCGCCGAGGACGAGGAGTGATCGCCGGCGCCGCTCCGTGAGGGGCCGGCGCCTGGTTCGAACGCCGTGTGCCCCGACCCGGAAAGGGTCGGGGCACACGGCATTCGTGGTCAGGGGCCCGGTGGCGCCGTGGAGCCGCGGACGACGAGTTCGACGGGGATGGCGTCCTGGGCGGGTGTGCGGCCCTCCAGGACGGCGAGGAGGGCCTGCATGCCGCGTTCGCCGAAGAGTTCGGCGTCGAGGCGGACGGTGGTCAGCTCGGGGTCGATGGCGGTCGCGAGTGCGAGGTCGTCGACTCCGGTGATGGAGAGGTCGTCGGGGATGCGCAGGCCGAGGCGCCGGGCGGCTTTGTAGGCGCCGGCTGCCAGGAGGTCGTCGTCGCAGACGATGGCGGTGGGGCGGGGGCCGGGGGCGGCCAGGGCGGACTCGGTGGCCGTGAGGGCGTCTTCGATGGAGATGGGCGCCCGGGTGCTGCCGAGGCTGGTGCCGGGTGCCTGGGCGAGGTGTGTGGCCAGGGAGCGGGCGCGGGTGTCGAAGGTCCAGGAGGGGATGCCGGCGGCGAGGTGGAGGAAGCGCCGGTGGCCGAGTGCGAGCAGGTGTTCGGCCACTTGGCGCAGGCCGTCGGCGATGTCGAGGTTGACGGTTGCGGCGCCGAGGCTTCCCCTGGGGTCGCTGTCGAGCATGACGAGGGGGAGCTGGTCGCCCCGGATGGCGCTGAGGGCTTCCGGGGCCATGGAGGAGGCGATGACACCGTCGAGGGCGGCCTGTGCGGAGTGGAATGGGTCCTTGGCGGGGCCGACGCCTTCGGGGGAGGGGTAGAGGACCACGCCGAATCCGTGTTCGGCGGCGACGCGGGCGGCGCCCGTGTAGACGCCGGCGAAGAATTCGGTGGTGAGCGCCGGGACGACGAGCAGGACGGTGCGGGTGCGGCCGAGGCGGAGGTTGCGGGCGGCGAGGTTGGGGCGGTAGCCGAGTTCGCGCGCGGCTTCGCGGACCCGTTCGGCGGTGGTCTCGGAGACGCGCCCGCGCCATTTGCCGCCGAGGACGAGGGAGACGGCGGCCTGGGAGACTCCGGCGACCTGGGCGACATCGCGGCTGGTGGGGCGCGTGCTACCTGGTGCCACCGTGGGCCTGCTCTTTCGTCTGGACTCCTGGACAGCGCACATGGTACGTATGGCGGACGACGTTATACGTACAACCTCCCCCGTGGCCGACTGACCGACGGCGACGGGGCGCACCAGAAGGGACGGGGCATGGCCGCGGGATACCTGGAGATCCTCAGGGCGAGGCACGCCGCGCGTCTGCTCACCGGAACACTGGTGGGCCGGCTCCCGAACGCGACCGCGGCGATCGCTGTGGTGCTCTTCGTGCGGGCCGAGGGCGGCACCTACAGCTTCGCCGGCGCCCTCGCCGCGGTGTACGGGGTGGCGAACGCCGTGGGCCAGCCGTTGTTGGGCCGACTGGTCGATCTGCACGGTCAGCCGCGTGTGCAGCTGCCGGCCGCGATCGTCTCGGGCCTCGCGATGGCCGGGTTCGGCCTGGCGGGTGTCGCGTCACCCGTACTGGCGTACGCGGCCATGATCGTCGCGGGGCTGTTCACACCTCCCCTGGAGGGCGGACTGCGGGCGCTGTGGCCGGTGGTGCTGCGCCGTGACGCTCAGGTGCCCACGGCATACGCGCTGGACGCCGTCGCCCAGGAGGTGATGTTCACCGTGGGCCCGCTGCTGGTGACCGCCTGCGTGGCGCTGTGGTCCGCCCGGGTGGCGCTCGTCGTGATCAACGTCATCGGGGTGCTGGGGGCACTCTCCGTGGTCGTGTCGCCGCCCTCGCGGGCGTGGCGCTCGGGGCCGCGTGAGGCGCACTGGCTCGGTGCCCTGCGCTCGCCGGGGCTCCTGGCGCTGCTCGGCGCGTTCCTGTTCGTGGGCATCGCGCTGGGCTCCATCACGGTGGCGGCGGTGTCGTACGCGGACGGTCACGGCGGTGACAGGGTGTACGGCTGGCTGATGGCCGCCCTGGGGCTGGGCGCCCTGGTCGGCGGGACGGCGTACGGGGTACGGCAGTGGCCCGGTGCGCCGGAGCGGCGACTGCGTGTGCTCGTGGGGCTTCTGGCGGTGTGTTACCTGCCCCTGATGCTGATGCCGGGGGCGGTCGCCATGGTGCTGCTCACGGTGCTCGCCGGGGTCTTCCTTGCGCCGTGCATCGCCTGCGCGTTCATCATCGTCGACCGGCACGCACCGGGCGGCACGGTCACCGAGGCGTTCTCCTGGCTTGTCACGACGTTCACGGTGGGGGCGTCGGTCGGGACGGGCCTCGCGGGACCGGTCGTGCAGGCGGGTGGCGCCCTGTGGGGGTTCGCGGTGCCGGGTGCCGCGGGGGCCGCGTCCCTGCTGGTCCTCCTGGCGACGGGAGGGGTCCTCGCAGCTCCTGCCGGGGGTGCGGTGGTTGCGCCTTCACCGGAAAATGATCCAAACCGTGCCGTCGAACCCCGTTTCAGCTCGGGGGATCGGGCGTAATGTTCACTCATGGACCGCCGCATTTTCGGGCTGGAGAACGAGTACGGCGTCACGTGCACGTTCAGGGGACAGCGCCGTCTGTCGCCTGACGAGGTGGCGCGGTACCTCTTCCGCCGTGTCGTGTCATGGGGCCGTAGCAGCAATGTCTTTCTGCGGAACGGCGCCCGCCTGTATCTCGACGTGGGCTCACATCCGGAATACGCGACACCCGAATGTGACAACGTGATCGAACTGGTCACCCACGACAAGGCCGGCGAGCGCATTCTCGAGGGATTGCTGGTCGATGCCGAACGTCGTCTGCACGAGGAGGGAATCGCGGGCGACGTCTACCTCTTCAAGAACAACACCGACTCGGCCGGTAACTCCTACGGCTGTCACGAGAACTATCTGGTGGCGCGGCACGGAGAGTTCTCGCGGCTCGCGGACATCCTGATCCCGTTCCTGGTCACACGGCAGCTGCTGTGCGGGGCCGGGAAGGTGCTGCAGACCCCGCGCGGGGCCGTGTACTGCGTGAGCCAGCGTGCCGAGCACATCTGGGAGGGCGTCAGCTCGGCGACCACGCGCTCCCGGCCGATCATCAACACACGGGACGAGCCGCACGCGGACGCCGAGCGCTACCGCCGTCTGCATGTGATCGTCGGCGATTCGAACATGTCCGAGACGACCATGCTGCTCAAGGTCGGGGCCACGGACCTGGTGCTGCGCATGATCGAGGCGGGCACGGTGATGCGTGACCTCACCCTGGAGAACCCGATCCGGGCGATCCGCGAGGTCAGCCACGACATCACGGGCCGTCGCAAGGTGCGTCTGGCGAGCGGCCGGGAGGCCTCCGCCCTGGAGGTGCAGCGCGAGTACTACGAGAAGGCCGTTGACTTCTGCGAGCGCCGCGGGATCCGCACGGGCACGGTGGAGCAGGTCCTGGAGCTGTGGGGCCGCACTCTGGACGCGATCGAGTCCGAGGACCTGGACCGGATCGGTACCGAGATCGACTGGGTGATGAAGTACAAGCTCATCGAGCGGTACCGCGCCAAGCACAACATGACGATGTCGCATCCGCGGGTCGCCCAGATAGACCTCGCCTACCACGACATCCACCGCCGTCGTGGCCTGTACTACCTGCTGGAGAAGAAGGGTCAAGCCACTCGGATCTGCAACGACTTGAAGATCTTCGAGGGGAAGTCGGTTCCGCCGCAGACCACTCGGGCCCGCCTGCGCGGTGACTTCATCCGCAGGGCTCAGGAACAGCGACGTGATTTCACGGTGGACTGGGTGCATCTCAAGCTCAACGACCAGGCGCAGCGCACCGTGTTGTGCAAGGACCCGTTCCGTTCCGTGGACGACCGGGTGGAGAAGCTGATCGCCGGGATGTGAACGCGGGTTTCACACCTGTCGCCGTAACGCAACGCGGGCGCCGTACGTTTGCCGTACGGCGCCCTCGTCACACCGTAGAGTTGCGCGCACGCCATCAATCAAGATCGACCGATTACGAGGCCCCATCGTGCGCCGACGCTCACTCATCCTCGCCGCTCTGCCCGCAGGACTGGTCACGCTCGCCGGATGCGGCGACGGAAAGTCCGGCTCGGGCCAGGCGAGTGCAAGCCCGTCCCCCACGGCCACGGCCCCGTCGGCCGCCCCATCGCCCAAGATCGTCGACGGACCGCTGCCTGCCATCACGGCGGGAACCAAGTTCGGCGAGAAGCCGACGGTGGCCAAGGGCCCGGGCGCGCCGTCGAAGGACCTGGCGGTGAGGACGGCGATTCCGGGCACGGGTCAGACGGTCGCGGAGAACGACTACGTCCAGGTGCACTACCTGGGCCAGATCTGGGACACGGCGAAGGTCTTCGACAACTCCTACGACCGCAAGACGCCGCTGGTGATCCAGCTCGCCCAGGGCGGCATCATCGACGGCTGGCGCTATGCCCTGCAGGGCAAGAAGGTGGGCAGCCGGGTCGAGATGTCCGTGCCCCCGACCTGGGGCTACGGCCCGCAGGGCAACACCCAGGCGGGCATCAAGGGCACCGACACCCTGGTGTTCGTGGTGGACCTGCAGAACACGTTCAGCGGCAAGAGCTCGGCGAAGGGCAAGGTCGTCGCGCAAAACGACGCCAACCTGCCGAAGGTGGGCACCAACACCGACGGCAAGGCCCCGTCCATCGACGTGCCCAAGGTGAAGGCGCCGGCGGACCTGGTGGCGAACTACGTGATCGAGGGCGACGGCGAGGCGGTGGCCGCGGACAGCAGCGTGCTCGTGCAGTACAAGGGCGTGCTGTGGGAGGACGGCAAGGAGTTCGACTCGACGTACAGCCGCGGTCAGCTCGCCTCGTTCTCGCTGCAGCAGGTCGTCAAGGGCTGGGCACAGGGCCTGACGGGCAAGAAGGTGGGCAGCCGTGTGCTCGTCGTGATCCCGCCCAAGCTGGGATACGGCGACAACCCGCCCGCGGGCAGCAGCATCAAGAAGGACTCCACGCTGGTGTTCTCGGTCGACATCCTGGCGAAGATGTAACGCCCGCGGGGATATGAGAGTGTCGGAGGTGCCGCAATGGCCTCAACACCAATGAGCAGGAGTTTTTGACGTGAGCATCGAGAAGCCCGAGATCGACTTCCCGGGCGGCGAGCCCCCGGCGGACCTCGAGATCAAGGACATCTGGGAGGGTGACGGCCCGGAGGCCAAGGCGGGCGACACCGTCTCCGTCCACTACGTGGGCGTGGCCTTCTCCAGCGGTGAGGAGTTCGACGCGTCCTGGAACCGCGGCACGCCGCTGAAGTTCCAGCTCGGCGTGGGTCAGGTCATCCAGGGCTGGGACAAGGGCGTGCAGGGCATGAAGGTCGGCGGCCGCCGCCAGCTGATCATTCCTCCGCACCTCGCCTACGGCGACCGTGGCGCGGGTGGCCGGATCAAGCCCGGCGAGACGCTGATCTTCGTCTGCGACCTGGTCGCGGTCTGATCGGGACCCGCTGAGCGGAGGCCGGGTCACCGGCGCCGTCACCGGACGCCCGGGAGGCCCGGCACGCTCGGTGGTGGTCCGGGCGCTGCGGCGCACTCCCGCCCCGGTGCGAGGGCGGACGCGACACCGCCGGACCGGGTGCGGGCACGGACCCCGGCACCGCCGGTCCGGGAGGCGCATCGGCGCCGCCGGTACCGGCCCGCGACCCGCCGCCCGACGCGGGACGGGCCCGGACCGGGGGCGACACCGGATCCGACCGGAAACGATCACCTGGGGCCCATGCCTGTACGGGCATGGGCCCTCCGCTTTTGCCGGGGCACCTGCGAGAGGTACGGTCGTCGGTCGTAGGCATCATGGGGAGGCGAAGGGCGTCGATGGCCATTGCCAAGGCAGAGCGACTGATGAACCTGGCGCTGTGTCTGCTCGGGACGCGGCGGCCGCTCAGCAAGCGGGAGCTGCGCGAATCCATCGAGGCCTATGTCGAGTCCTTCGGGCCGGAGAAGGCGTCGGCGGGCTCCGACGACTCCTTCAACCGCATGTTCGAGCGTGACAAGGACGATCTGCGCGAACTCGGCCTGGTCATCGAGACCGTCGAGAACCTGGACGGCGAGGTCGGCTATCTCGCCCGCCGCGACAGCAACCGTCTTCCGCCCATCACGCTCGACGCGGAGGAGGCCGCCGCGCTGGGACTGGCCGCCAAGGTGTGGCAGCAGGCGCGGCTCGCCGGTGCCGCGAGCGGTGCGCTGCAGAAGCTGCGTGCCGCCGGCCTGCCCGAGGACGTGGACCCGTACGAGGCGCACGGGGCGCTGGAGCCACGCATCCCCGTGCACGAGGCCGCCTTCGAGCCGTTGATGCTCGCCTGCCGCGACCGCCGCCCGGTCGTCTTCGACTACCGCAAGGCCACCGCGGCGCGTCCGCAGACGCGTCATGTCGAGCCCTGGGCGCTGGAGTGCTGGCGCGGCCACTGGTACATGGCCGGATGGGACCGCGACCGTGGTGCCGAGCGCGTCTTCCGGCTCTCCCGGATCACGGGCAAGGTCCGCAGCCGCGGCGGCGCCTTCACCGCCGAGGTGCCGGACGTCGTCACCGTCCGTGAGACCGTCGCCAGCTGGGCGGGGGAGACCGCCGACCGTTCGGCCCTGATCCGGCTGCGCACGGGCGCGGGGTACCCCCTTCGGGCGAAGGCCACCGCCGTGCGGGAACTCGGTGACGGGTGGGACGAGTTGGAGATTCCGTACGGGCACGGCCTCGACGCCTGGCTGGTGGAGTTCGGACCCGATGTCGTGGTCCTGGAGCCGGCGGAGCTGAGGGCCGACGTGGTGGACCGACTGCGCGCCGTGGCCAAGGGCTGAGGGGGAGGGGCACGAACGTGGCAGGCAAACCGGCCAGACCGGCGAACGCCATCGACCAGACCCGGCGGATGCTGTCGCTGGTGACCTATCTGCGGGAGCGTCCCGGCGCCCGCATCGAGGACGTCGCCCGGGCCTTCGGGATCACCGAGGACGAGCTCGTCTCGGACCTCGATGTGCTCCCGATGTGCGGGACCAGCTTCCGCGGCGGTGATCTGCTCGACATCGACACCGACGGCGAGCGCATCTGGTGGCACAATCCGGCCGCCCTCGGGGCGGACGCCGCCGAGCCGCTGCGGCTGGCGGCCGACGAGGCGACCGCACTGCTGGTCGCCGCCCGGGCCGTCGCCACCCTGCCGGGTCTGCGGGAGAGCGACCGCCAGGCCCTGCTGCGCGCCACCGCGAAGGTGGAGACCGCCGCAGGGGAGGCCGCGGGTGCCAGCTCCCGGCTCTCGGTCACCTTCGAGTCCGAGGGCGGCGTCTTCGCCGACGTCGACCGGGCCATCTCGGAGCGGCGCCGACTGTGGATCCGCTACTACTCGCCCGCCCGTGACGAGGTCACCGAGCGCGAGATCGACCCGATCCGCCTCGTCAGCGTGGGCCATACCTATGTGGAGGCGTGGTGCCGCCGCTCGGAGGCGCGGCGCACCTTCCGGCTCGACCGGGTCGCCGAGATCAGGATCCTCGACGAGCCGTCGGCACCGCCGGAGGTAGAGCTCCGTGACCTCTCCGAGGGGCTCGTCCAGCCCGCCGCCGAGGACCCCGAGGTGGTCGTCGAGGTCGGCCCGGCGGGTCGCTGGGTGGCCGAGTACTACCCGCACGACCGCGCGGATGAGCTTGCGGACGGCGGGCTGCGTATCACCTTGCGGACCCCGGACCCGGCGTCGCTGCGACGGCTGGCGCTGCGGCTCGGGCGTGACGGCCGGATCGTGTCGCCGCAGGACCTCGCGGACAACGCCCGCCGGGCGGCAGCCGAGGCGCTTGCGGCGTACGACGGGCCGGGCGCGGTCCAGGACGGGCTGTACGACAGGCAGGAGCAGGGGCTGTGAGCACGTCGGCGACGTCTGGTGGTGCGTCGGAGCAGTCGAACGCGTCGGCCGGTGTGCCGCAGACGCCCGATGAGCCGGAGATGTCGGTGCGCACGGCGTTCGCCGGCATGCGGCGGGTGGCCGACGTGGTGTTCAGGGCCGGCTGCCCGGACTGCCGGGGCCGCTTCGAACTGGGGGCGGGCGCGCTGCGGCTGGCCATCGGCGCCAGCAGCAAGACCACCTTCTACTCCTTCACCTGCCCCGAGTGCGGCGCCCTGGTCCGCAAGCCGGCGGGGGAGCGTGTTGTCGAGCTGCTCACCGGGGGCGGGGTGCGGACCCTGCGGCTGCACTCGACCCTCTAGGCTCGGCGTCATGTTCTGGCCGATGCTGGCGATCGCCCTGGGATTCCTCGGGCTCGCCGTTCTGAGTGTGTTCGCCGTCCGCGTCTTCGTGGAGGCGGAGCGTCTCGGGCGGCAGGTCTCGGAGTCCGCACGCCGGATCAACCGCGCCGCGGAGGACCTGGAGACGGCCGCCGTCGGCGCCGCACGGGCCGCCGACCGGATATGAAACAGGTGTGAGCCGTGCACGGTCCCCGGCGCCGCCCGGGCGCCGTGCGGACGGACATCCGGGCCGCTCGGGCCGCTCACCGGCTGCTCCGCGATGCGAACGGAGCAGCCCCACGGCCGCGCAATGAGTGACCACAGCCTGTCTACTTGCCACCCGGGACAGGTACTCTCTGATCGCGGGCCCGAGAATGAGGCGCGGTCCGCAGACCGGGAGTACGCCCAGGGATTGCTCCACGTTCACTCCTGAGCGTTACGATCGCTGGACGATGGTCGGACGCATGTCCGACTGATCGGACAGCAACCCGACCCCATGCCGCCTCGGTGAGAAGGTAAAGACTTATGTTCGGACGGCTCGGAGCTCCCGAGATCATTCTCATCCTCGTCGTCATCATCCTGCTGTTCGGCGCGAAGAAGCTTCCGGACATGGCCCGGTCCCTCGGCAAGTCCGCGCGCATTCTGAAGAGCGAGGCCAAGGCGATGAAGGACGACGGCAAGCCGTCCGCGCCGGCCGGTCCGCCGAACGACGAGGCCTCCGCGCAGCGCACCATCCAGGCCGCTCCCGGCGATGTGACCAGCTCCCGCCCGGTCACCGAGCCGACGGACACGACCCAGCGCTGACGCAGGGCCGGATGCCTCCGGCCCGCCGCATGAGATGAGGACGTGGGTTGCTCAAGCCTGCCCGCAAGGAGAAGGACCCCGAGGGGCGGATGCCCCTTGCGGACCACCTTCGTGAGCTCCGCAACCGGCTCGCGAAGGCGATGCTGGCCATCATCCTGGTCACGGTCGTCGCCGCCTTCTTCTACAACGACATCATCAACTACCTCACCAAGCCGATCCTCGACTCGGTCGGCTGCGGTAAGACGTTCGAGGAACTGGCGAGGTCGACCGAACACGCACAGCCGTGCGCGCGGATCACGATCAACGGCCTGCTCGCTCCCTTCACGCTCGCCCTCCAGGTCTCGCTGACGGCGGGCATCGTGTTCGCCTCGCCGGTCTGGCTGTACCAGCTGTGGGCGTTCGTGGCGCCCGGGCTGCACCGGCACGAGCGGAAGTACGCCTACGCCTTCGTGGGGACCGGCGTCCCGCTGTTCCTCGGCGGCGCCTACTTCGCGTACCGGGTGCTGCCCACCACCGCCAAGGTGCTCATCGACTTCACCCCGGGCGGGGTCGACAACCTGCTGCCGCTCGACGACCTGCTCCAGCTCGTCACGCGCATGGTGGTCGTCTTCGGTCTGTCATTCGAGCTGCCCCTGCTGCTGATCATGCTCAACATGACCGGGATGATCGCCGGTAAGCGCATGCTCGGCTGGTGGCGCGCCATGATCCTGGGCATCACGGTCTTCGCGGCCGTCGCCACCCCGAGCACCGATCCGCTGTCGATGCTCGCGCTGGCCGGCCCGATCTGGGTGCTGTACTTCGCCGCGGTCGCCTTCTCGCTGATCAACGACCGGCGCAGGCGGCTGCGCGACTCCTCGGGACCGGACGACGACGAGGCCTCCGACCTGGACTTGACCCCCGAGGACATCGGCGAGGCCGAGTCGGTGTCGGCCGGCGGCGCACCGGCGGAGCCGGGTACGGACCGGGTCAACGGCTACGACGACGTCACCTGATCCGACCGGCGCCCCGGGCGCCTTGACGGACCGTCCCACGGGCCCCACCGAGTACAACGGTGGGGCCCGTCGCCGTCGGCGGCATGGCCAGGGGCCTTGATCCGGATAATGATCGTCCTGTTGTCAGCGACGCCCGGTACGCTCGAAAGTACGATGACAGAGGACCTCTCACCGGCCGAGCGGTACGCCGCAGCCCGCCAGCGGGCTGCCGAGCAGGCCACCGCCCTCGCCTCCTTCCGCGAGATGTACGACTTCGGTCTCGACCCCTTCCAGATCGAGGCCTGTCAGGCACTCGAGGCCGGCAAGGGCGTACTGGTGGCCGCACCCACCGGCTCCGGCAAGACGATCGTCGGCGAGTTCGCCGTCCACCTCGCCCTGAAGCAGGGCAAGAAGTGCTTCTACACGACACCCATCAAGGCGCTGTCGAACCAGAAGTACTCCGATCTGAGCCGCCGCTACGGCGCGGCCAAGGTCGGCCTCCTGACCGGCGACAACAGCGTCAACTCGGACGCCCCGATCGTCGTCATGACCACCGAGGTCCTGCGGAACATGCTCTACGCGGGCTCGCAGACCCTCCTCGGCCTCGGTTATGTGGTCATGGACGAGGTGCACTACCTCTCCGACCGCTTCCGCGGCGCCGTCTGGGAGGAAGTGATCATCCACCTGCCCGCGTCGGTGACCCTGGTGTCCCTGTCGGCGACCGTGTCCAACGCCGAGGAGTTCGGCGACTGGCTCGACACCGTCCGCGGGGACACCGAGGTGATCGTCTCCGAGCACCGGCCCGTGCCGCTGTTCCAGCATGTGCTGGCCGGCCGCCGGATGTACGACCTGTTCGAGGAGGGTGAGGGCCACAAGAAGGCCGTCAACCCCGATCTGGCGCGCCTCGCCCGCACGGAGGCCACCCGCCCGTCCTACACGGACCGCAGACGCGGCCGTGCCATGCGCGAGGCCGACCGTGAGCGGGAGCGCAGACAGCGCGCCCGGGTGTGGACTCCGGGCAGACCCGAGGTCATCGAGCGCCTCGACTCCGAGGGCCTGCTGCCCGCCATCACCTTCATCTTCAGCCGCGCCGCCTGCCAGGCCGCCGTCGAGCAGTGCCTGTACGCGGGACTGCGGCTCAACAACGAGGAGGAGCGCGAGCAGGTGCGCGCCCTCGTCGAGGAGCGCACCGCCTCGATCCCGCCCGAGGACCTGCACGTCCTCGGCTACTACGAATGGCTGGAGGGCCTGGAGCGCGGCATCGCCGCCCACCACGCAGGCATGCTCCCGACGTTCAAGGAAGTCGTCGAGGAACTCTTCGTCCGCGGCCTGGTGAAGGCCGTGTTCGCCACCGAGACCCTGGCGCTCGGCATCAACATGCCGGCGCGCTCGGTGGTGCTGGAAAAGCTCGTCAAGTGGAACGGCGAGCAGCACGCCGACATCACCCCCGGTGAGTACACTCAGTTGACCGGCCGTGCGGGCCGACGCGGCATCGACATCGAGGGCCACGCGGTGGTGCTGTGGCAGCGCGGCATGAACCCCGAGCACCTCGCGGGCCTCGCCGGCACGCGCACCTACCCGCTGCGCTCTAGCTTCAAGCCGTCGTACAACATGGCCGTGAACCTGGTCGAGCAGTTCGGCCGGCACCGCTCGCGCGAACTCCTCGAGACGTCCTTCGCGCAGTTCCAGGCCGACAAGTCGGTCGTGGGCATCTCCCGTCAGGTCCAGCGCAACGAGGAAGGACTCGCGGGCTATCAGGAGTCGATGACCTGCCACCTCGGCGACTTCGGGGAGTACGCCCGGTTGCGCCGCGAGCTCAAGGACCGCGAGACGGAGCTGGCGCGGCAGGGCGCGGTGGAGCGACGTGCGGAGGCCGCCGTGGCCCTGGAGAAGCTCAAGCCCGGTGACGTCATCCACGTCCCCACCGGCAAGTACGCCGGTCTGGCCCTCGTCCTCGACCCCGGCCTGCCCGCCGGCCGCTCCAACGGCCACCGCGGCTTCGAACAGCACGACGGCCCGCGTCCTTTGGTCCTGACCGTCGAACGGCAGGTCAAACGGCTGGCGGCCATGGACTTCCCGGTGCCCGTCGAGCCGCTGGAGCGGATGCGCATCCCCAAGTCGTTCAACCCGCGCTCGCCGCAGTCCCGTCGCGACCTGGCCTCCGCCCTGCGCAGCAAGGCCGGGCACATCCCGCCCGAGCGGCACCGCAAGAGGCGTGCCGCGGCGGCAGACGACCGCGAGATCGCCCGGCTGCGCACGGCCCTGCGCGCTCACCCCTGCCACGGCTGCAACGATCGTGAGGACCACGCTCGTTGGGCCGAGCGGTACCACCGGCTGCTGCGCGACACCTCCCAGCTCGAGCGCCGCATCGAGGGCCGTACGAACACCATCGCCCGCACCTTCGACCGTATCGTCGCGCTGCTGACCGAGATGGACTACCTGCGCGGCGACGAGGTGACGGAACACGGAAAGCGCCTGGCACGGCTCTACGGCGAACTGGACCTGCTGGCCAGCGAATGCCTGCGGGAGGGCGTCTGGGAGGGGCTCGCCCCGGCCGAACTGGCCGCGTGCGCTTCGGCGCTGGTGTACGAGTCCCGGATGGCCGACGACGCGATGGCGCCGAAGCTGCCGTCGGGCAGGGCCAAGGCCGCGCTCGCCGAGATGGTGCGCATCTGGGGCCGGCTCGACGGTCTGGAGGAGGAGTTCCGGATCACCCAGACCGAGGGTGTGGGTCAGCGCGAGCCGGACCTGGGCTTTGCCTGGGCCGCGTACATGTGGGCCAGCGGCAAGGGCTTGGACGAGGTACTGCGCGAGGCCGAGATGCCGGCCGGCGACTTCGTCCGCTGGTGCAAGCAGGTCATCGACGTCCTCGGCCAGATCGCGGCGGCCGCCCCCGCCGAGAGCTCGACCCTTGCCAGGAACGCACGCAAGGCCGTGGACGGGCTGCTGCGGGGCGTCGTGGCGTACTCGTCGGTGGGGTGACGGTCGCACACACCTGAGCGCCCGCGGCGGCGAACGGCTCGGCGGCTCCGGTGGGCTGCCGGGCCTACCGTACCGACGCTGCGGCGCCGCCCCCCTCGGCGACCGAGGGGGGCCCAGGGCTCACCCCTGCCGATGCGAAGTCCCGAGCGCGTTGTCCGGCCGGTCCGGCGGGTGTTCCGGCAGATGACCGACGGCTCCTCAAATCGCCTTCACAGCACGGGATCTCACCCGCCGGAGAGGCTTGTTTCGTACGCCGGCACGTCATGACGCATTGTGTTCGAACGATGCCGCGGCGTGTAAATCAGCCGAGCGTACTCCTGGCCCGTGGGCATTTCAGGTGCTTGCCGAATATGACACGGCGATGATCCGCTCGGATTAGGCTCGCCCGCAGCGCACCGGGTTGAGATGTATTCGTGCGTTTGTTCTTAAACGTTATGAAGAGTCGGTTTTTGTCCGGATTCGATCCGGCGACCCCCCCGCCTCTCCTCCCCAGCATCCGCGAACCAGCCGATTCGTCTCAGAGGGCATACATGGTGAGTGTTCAATCGCCTCCCGGTGGCCGTGAACTTCTCTACACGCGCGAGCTGTTGGCGCCCGCCGTGCTGACGGCGGCGGTGACCGGGGCCGCCGCCGCGGTGGTGCCGGACCAGTTCCGGATCACCGTCGGCTGGTGCGGAGCCGTCGCCGCCGTCCTGGTGACCGCCGTCGCGGCCGTGGCGGCCCGCCGCGGCCGTACCCTCCGCGCCCTGCGCGCCGACTTCGCGCAGCGCAACGCGTACCTGGAGCAGCGCATCGCCTCCCAGGACGAGGACATCGAGTACTTCCGCGCCGAGGTGCTGCCCCGGACGCTCAACAGCCTGCGCAGCGGCGTCTCCCCCGCGGAGGTCATCCGCACGGTCGTCGACTCCCATCCCCGGTTCCGCCAACTGCCCCGACCGCAGCGGCAGTTGCTGCGCACCCTGCTCCAGATCGTCGACCGGGAGATCGCGATGCGGGACTCCTCGCAGCGTGCCTTCGTCAACATCGCCCGCCGTGTCCAGGCCATCGTCCACCAGCAGGCCAAGGAACTCAGGGAGATGGAGGAGGACCACGGCCGCAATCCCGAGGTCTTCGACGACCTGCTGCGCATCGACCACGGCACAGCGCTGATCGGCCGCCTCGCCGACTCCATCGCCGTCATCGGCGGCGGCCGCCCCGGCCGTCAGTGGCCCCAGCCCGTCCCGCTGTACAGCGTGCTGCGCGGGGCGATGTCCCGCATCCTGGAGTACCGCCGCATCGAGCTGCACTCCATCGCCAAGGTCAACGTCAAGGGCATCTCGGTCGAGCCGATCATCCACGCCGCCGCCGAACTGCTCGACAACGCCACGCGCTACTCGCCGCCGCAGACCAAGGTGCACGTAACCGCCACCGAGGTGCAGACCGGCATTGCCGTGGAGATCGAGGACGGCGGCATCAGCCTCAGCGAGGAGAACCGCGCCAAGGTCGAGAGGATGCTCGCCGAGGCCCAGGCCGGCGTGGACGTCCAGGAACTGGGCGAGGCACCGCGTCTCGGCCTCGCCGTCGTCGGACGCCTGTCGTCGATGTTCAACATGCATGTCTCGCTGCGGCAGTCCGCGTACGGCGGAGTCCGCGCCATCCTCGTCGTCCCCAACGACATGCTGACCACCGACCCCGCCCCCGGGTTCGCCCACGGCATCGGCGCCACCTCCGTGCCGACCCTGGACAACGAGGGGGTGAAGGGTCCCGAGCGCAAGTCCAAGAAGCGCCGGCCCACCACCGGCCCCCGGATCCCGCAGCACCTGGCGATGGAGGACGACGTCCCCGTCGTCACCGAGTGGACACCGGGCGGTCTGCCGCAGCGCCGCAGCCGCGTCAAGATCCCGTTGAGCCGGCGGATGGCGGAGGCCGCCGCGGCCGAGGCGGCGGCCGCCGCGGAGGCCTCGACGCACGCCCCGTGGACGCCCGAGCCCGAGCCGGAGAAGGAGGAGCCCGCCCCCGGCCTGTGGGTCGAGGCCTTCATGAACGGGCTCAAGGCCGACCCGGACCCGAACGCCTTCTCCGCCGGCCCTCCGGCCGACGCCCCGTACGCATCCACCAACGACGAGCCGGCCCCGGCCCGGGCCGACGACGAGGGGGACCTCAAGTGATCCAGCAGCGAGGAAGCTTCGACTGGTTGCTGAAGGAACTCGCCGACGGCGTACCGGGCGTTCACCAGGTCGTGGTGCTCTCCGCCGACGGTCTGCGCATCGCCCGCTACGGCGGTGACCCCGACGCGGCCGACCGTGTCGCCGCGGCCTGTGCCGGACTGCAGAGCCTCGCGGGGGCGGTCGCGGCCGAGATCCCGGACAGCGACGGCCGGATGCGCATGGTCATCATCGAGATCGACGGCGGTTACTTCTACATGATGGCGGCCGGCCCCAACGCCTACCTTGCGGTGCTGGCCGACACGGTCGCCGAGGCCGGGCTGATGAGCAACCGCATGCGGGACCTCGTGGTCCGCATCGGCTCCCATCTCACCAGCCCGCCGCGGCGCAACGGGCAGACCGTATGACTCCTCCGCGACGCCGTCGGCGCGACCCCGAGCAACAGCCGCCGCCGGGGCCCGCCCCGGCGGGCCCCGGCGGAAAGGAGGGTGAGCAGAGGCAACCCGAGCGGTTGTACATCCTCACCGGCGCGACCGACGGGGGCGAGCGGGCCTCCATCGACCTGGTCACCCTGATCGTGGCGTGCGCCGACCCCCAACCCACGGCCACGCCGGAGCAGTCGGCGCTGCTCCGGCTGTGCCGGTCACCCCTGTCCGTGGCCGAGATCTCGGCCTACCTCAGCCTGCCGTTCAGCGTCGTGACCCTCCTGCTCACCGACCTGCTGGCGGCCGAACTGGTCCAGGCACGCGCCCCCGTCGTCCGGAAGGCGACGCCCGACCGTTCCCTTCTCGAAGCGGTGATGCATGGACTGGAAAAGCTCTGACCCCGTCCCCGGTCCACGGGCCGAGGACCATCTGCCGCACACGGCACGGGCAGCGGTCAAGATCGTGATCGTGGGCGGCTTCGGGGTCGGCAAGACGACCATGGTCGGTTCCGTCAGCGAGATCAGACCGCTGACGACCGAGGAGACCATGACCCAGGCGGGTGTCGGGGTCGACGACAACTTCGGTTCCGACAGCAAGACGGCCACCACCGTGGCGATGGACTTCGGCCGGATCAGCATCACCGAGCAACTGGTGCTGTACCTGTTCGGCACCCCGGGCCAGGAACGCTTCTGGTTCCTGTGGAACGGCCTGTTCGAGGGGGCCCTCGGCGCGGTGGTGCTGCTCGACACCCGCCGTCCGGAGGTCAGCTTCGACGTCATCGGCCGGCTCGAGGAGCGCGGCGTGCCGTTCGTGGTCGCCGTCAACTCCTTCCCGGGCGCGCCCCGTCACCCGATGAGGGAGCTGCGCGCCGCGCTCGACCTGTCCGACGAGATCCCGATCGTGGAGTGCGACGCGCGGCGCCGGGCCTCCAGCCGCGACGTCCTGATGACGCTGATGCACTTCCTGCACTCGCTGGCGACGGCCCGCGCGCCCGTCTGATCGCGGCGTCCGTCGCCCGCACCCCGCCGCACCCGTCCGCACGTCCCGTCCCCACCCCCGACACCGGATCCACCTCAGCTTCGGAGCGACCATCGTGACGCCTGAATCCCACTCCCTGATCGGCAGGGACCTCACCGGTACGGACGACTCGACCCCCACGCCTCCGCCGGGCTGCCCGGCCCACGGCCGCGGCCCCGGTGGCGCGCACCGGCTGTACGGTCCGGAGGCGGAGGACCTGGGGGCCCTGTACGAGAAGATGCGTGCCGAACACGGCGCCGTGGCGCCCGCGCTGCTCCACGACGACGTCCCGATCTGGGTGGTGCTCGGCCACAGCGAGAATCTGCACATGGTGCGGTCACCCGCACAGTTCACGCGGGACAGCCGTGTGTGGGCGCCGCTGATGTCGGGCGAGGTAAAGCCGGACCACCCGCTGAGCCCGCACTTCGCCTGGCAGCCCATCTGCTCGCACGTCGAGGGCGACGAGCACCTCAGGCTGCGCGGCGCCGTCACCGGCGCCGTCTCGACCATCGACTACCGGGGTCTGCGCCGCCACATCAACCGCGCCACGCAGATGCTGGTCAACCGCTTCTGCGAGACGGGCCGGGCCGATCTGGTCGGCCAGTTCGCCGACCACTTGCCGATGGCGGTGATGTGCGAGGTCCTCGGCATGGCGGACGAGTACAACGACCGGATCGTGCAGGCCGCCCGCGACATGCTCAAGGGCACCGAGACCGCGATCGCCAGCAACCAGTACATCGTGGACGCGCTGACCCGGCTCACCGCCCGGCGCCGCGCCCAGCCCGAGGACGACTTCACCAGCCACCTCGTCAACCACCCGGCCGCGCTCACCGACGGTGAGATCCGGGAGCATCTGCGGGTCGTCCTGATCGCCGCCTACGAGGCCACGGCGAACCTCCTCGCCAACGTGCTGCGCGTGATCCTCACCGATCCGCGCTTCAGGGCCCAGCTCAACGGCGGGCAGATGACGGTGCCCGAGGCGGTGGAGCAGTCCCTGTGGGACGAGCCGCCCTTCAGCAGCATTCTCGGCTACTACGCCAAGCAGGACACCGAGCTGGGCGGCCGGCGCATCCGCAAGGGCGACGGACTCCTGCTGGGCATCGCGCCCGGCAACGTCGACCCCCGGGTGCGGCCCGACCTCTCCGCCAACATGCAGGGCAACCGCTCCCACCTCGCCTTCGGCGGCGGCCCGCACGAGTGCCCGGGCCAGGACATCGGCCGTGCCATCGCCGACACCGGGATCGACGCACTGCTGATGCGGCTGCCGGACATCCGGCTCGACTGCGGGGAGGACGCACTGCAGTGGACCGGGTCCATCGCGTCGCGGCATCTGGTGGAGCTGCCGGTGCGGTTCGAGCCGAGGCCGCCGCAGGACACGACCCAGCGGCCGTCGCTGCACGCGATGCCGCATCAGCGTCCCGGATGGCTGGTCGCGACGCCCGGTTCGGCGGCCACCGCTCCGGTCCCGGAGGCCGCTCCGCCGGTCCCGCCGGTGCCCTCCGTGGCACCGGCGCCGCCGGAACGTCCCGGAGTGTGGCAGCGCCTGGTGCGGTGGTGGCGGGGCGAATGAGCCGGGGACCGGCGTCGTCACGGCCGCCGGGCGCCGGTCCTGCGCAGGGTGGACGGCGCCTAACGGGCCCATGACTCGTATGCCGTCCAGGCCTCGAGCGCCCTCCCACTGACGAAGCGATGCGCGTGCCCCGTGACCGGATCGGTGAACTCCAGTACCCGTGCGAGCAGTTGGAGCGGCCGCCGGAAGTCGCCGGCCGGCCCGGGGTCGGCCACCACCGGGTAGAGGGGATCGCCGAGGATGGGCAGCCCCAACGCGTTCATGTGGACGCGCAGCTGATGGGTCTGCCCGGTGTGCGGCAGCAGGCGGTAGCGACCGCGCCCGGCGCGGTTCTCCAGCAGCTCGATCCGGCTCACCGCGTTGGGCTCGCCCACCACCTCGCGGGCCGTCAGCACCCCGCGCTCCTTGACGATCCGGCTGCGCACGGTGTGCGGCAGGGACACCCCGGGGGCGTAGGGCGCCACGGCCTCGTACTCCTTGGCGACCCTGCGGTCGCGGAACAGCGTCTGGTACCTGCCGCGTTCCGCGGGCCGCACGGTGAACAGGACGAGCCCGGCGGTGAGCCGGTCCAGCCGGTGCGCCGCGGACAGCGCGGGGATGCCGAGGTCGCGCCGCAGCCGGGCCAGGGCGGTCTCGGTGACATGGCTGCCGCGCGGGGTCGTGGCGAGGAAGTGCGGCTTGTCGGCGACCACGATGTGCTCGTCCCGGTACACCACCTCCACCGGGAAGGGCACCCGCACCTCGTCGGGCAGCGTGCGGTGGAACCACACATACATGCCCGGCACGTACGCCGTGTCATGTGTGACGGGCCGTCCGTCCACCCCGACGATCAGACCCGCGTCCAGCATGCCGTCGATCACCCCGGCCCCGGCGGCCAGCCGCGCCACGAGATGATCCCGCACGGTGTCCCACGCCCCGTCGAAGGGCAGCCGTACCCGCACGGGATCGATCCCGTCGCGCTGCGGCAGGGGAGAGGGCGGGGCCGGGGGTTTGCGTCGCATCACCGCCCAGCGTACGAGGGGGCGCGGGCACCGGCGGAACGGGATCGGGCGCGGAGGGCCGCGGCCGGCCCGGTGCCACGGGCGGACGGCCGGAATCCGCCGGGTGCGGTGCCGGGCGGTTGGCAGGATGTCGGGCATGCCATTCCTGATCAGTGGCGTTCTGCCGCCCGGAGCCCTCGCTCGCACCGCACAGCCCACCATCACCGGTGACGGCCTGGTCCTGCGTCCCTGGACGGCCGCGGACGCGCCCGCCGTGTACGAGGCGTTCCAGGACCCCGCCTTGCAGCAATGGCACATTCGCGGCGCCGACTCCGAGGACGAGGTGCGCGACTGGATAGCCGAGTGGGTGAGGTCGTGGAGGGGGGAGCGGCAGGCCCAGTGGGCGGTGGTGGACCCCGGTACCGGTGCACTGCTGGGCCGCGTGGCCCTGCGCAACATGCTGCTCGGTGACGGCGCGGCCGAGGTGGCGTACTGGACGGTCGCCGCCGCCCGGGGCCGGGGTGTCGCACCGCGCGGGGTGACCGCGCTCGCGCGCTGGGCCTTCGGCGTCGGCTTCCACCGCCTCGAGTTGACGCACTCCGTCCGCAACGAGGCGTCCTGCCGCGTCGCCACGAAGACGGGCTTCGCCCTGGAGGGCACCAAGCGCAGCGCCCTGCTCCACCCGGACGGCTGGCACGACATGCACCTGCACGCGCGGCTCGAGGGTCATCCGGCCTAGGGCCCGTCGTTCGGACGGTGCAGGCGTCGCGGGGCGTGGCACCCATATGCCGCGCTGTCGCCGCCCCGCGTCGCCTCCCTCGCCGCCCACGTGCGGCGTGGGGGGCCCGCCGCCCGCACGCCGCTGCGGTCCGACGGGGCAGGGCGCGTCGGGGCGCTCCCTCACCCTGCGAACCGCCCGGAGGCCTTGAGAACCGTCCGGATACGCGATACATCGTGTATCTTGACCGGCGCCTCGCGGTCGCGATATGTTCGGTGACGGATATTCGGTGGAGAAGTGCAATCGAGGTGACACCCCATGGCGACGAAGCGCCGCAAGCTCGGCAACCCACTGGCACTCGCGGTCATGGTGCTGCTCACCGAGAGGCCGATGCATCCGTACGAGATCGCCCAGACGCTGCGCCGTCGCGGCAAGGACACCAGCCTGAAGATCAACTACGGCTCGCTCTACACCGTCGTCCAGAACCTGGAGAAGCACGGTTTTGTCGAGGTCGCCGACGTGCAGCGCCAGGGCAACCGTCCTGAGCGCACGCTCTACGGCATCACGGACGCCGGGCGCGACGAGGCCACCGAGTGGCTGTCGGACCTGCTCGCCGTCCCCGTGCAGGAGTACCCCATCTTCGAGTCGGCGCTGTCACTGATGGCAGTGATCCATCCCGACGAGGTGGCCCGGCTGCTCGAGGAGCGGCTGGACACGCTGGTGGTGCAGGCCGCCAGCGCGCGCGGCGGGCTGGAGAAGCTGTACGAGACGCTTCCGCGACTCTTCCTCGTGGAGACCGAGTACAAGCTCCACATGGTCGAGGCGGAAGCCGCGTGGGTGCGCGGCTTCCTCGCGGAGATCAAGTCGGGCACGCTGCCCGGCGTCAAGGAGTGGCGGACCTTCCACGAGACGGGGGAGTTCCCCGAGGAGTACCTGAAGCCGGAAGGCGGCGATGTCGGCAGACCGTAGCCGCTGAACAAGTAAAAACCCCGGCAGGGCTGTTGCAGCAGTCCCGCCAGGGTCTCGAACCCCGAGCTGAATCCGCCGTGAGGCACATCCAGGCGATCGAGGTGCGGCACACCCAGGATAGCCCGGCGCTCCTCACGTGGATCAGCAGTCATCCCTCATCAGGAGGGCGGCCCGTCCGCTGCACCGCGGACCCGTCGTCGTCCGCTGACCACAGGAGAGCAGTCGGCATGACCACCCGTGCGCCCGCAGTCGAGGCGCGTCAGCTGATCAAGACCTATCCCGGTGATGTCACGGCCTTGAACGGCATGGACATCACCGTCGAGCCCGGCACCGTCCTCGGGCTCCTCGGCCCGAATGGCGCGGGGAAGTCCACCACGGTCAAGATCCTCACCACCCTGGCCCGCCCCGACTCGGGCTCGGCCACCGTCGCCGGCCATGATGTGATGCGCCACCCCGACCGGGTGCGGCGCGCCATCGGTGTGGTCGCCCAGAACTCCGGCGCCGACCCGGTCGCCACCGGCCGTGAGAACCTCCGACTCCAGGGCCGGCTCCACGGCTTGAAGGGCCGGGCACTGAACGAGCGTGTCGCCGTGCTCCTCGAGCGCTTCTCGCTCACCGACGCCGCCGGGCGTCAGGTCAAGGGCTACTCCGGCGGCATGCGCCGGCGTCTCGATGTCGCGCTCGGCCTGGTGCACCGGCCCGAGGTGCTCTTCCTGGACGAGCCCACCACCGGCCTCGACCCGGAGGCCCGCACCGCAATGTGGGACGAGATCGGCCGTCTGGCCGGCGAAGAGGGCCTGACCATCCTGCTCACCACGCACCACCTCGAAGAGGCCGACCGGCTCGCCGGGCGGGTGGCGATCGTCGACCGGGGCCGGATCGTGGTGGAGGGCACCCCGGACTCGCTCAAGGGCGAACTCCGCGGTGACGCGGTCCATGTGGAACTGCGCGAACCTCTCGGCGAGGCCGGCGGCACCCTGCTCAGGGGTGCCCTCGCGGCACTGCCGGGCATCAACGAGACGCACCTCGACGCGAGCCGCGTCAGCGTCCGCGCCGACGACGGGGCCGCGGCGATGCCCGCGCTGCTGGGGGCACTCGAGCGGGCCGGTGTCGGGGTCGCCGCCGCGACCGTCGCCCGCCCCTCGCTGGACGACGTCTACCTCCGCTACGCCGGGCGCCGTTACTCCGACGTCGAAGCCGAGGCGGCGGGCCACCTCGCCCTCGCGGGAGGTGCGCGATGAGCACGGCGGTGGCCCAGACCTGGTACATGACGCAGCGTCAGCTCATGGTGTTCGCACGGCAGCCCGCATACGCGGTCATCACCCTGATCCAGCCGGTGATCTGGCTGTTCCTGTTCGGCAGCCTCTTCAGGAAGGTCGTGGAACTGGGCGGCTTCGGCACGGTCTCCTATCTGGACTACCTCGTGCCGGGTGTGGTCGTGATGAGCGCGCTCAGCTCCAACATGTGGGCGGGCATGGGCACCCTGGAGGAGATCCAGCGCGGAACACTCAACCGGTTCCTGACGACGCCGGTCAGCCGGGCCGCGCTGATGAACGGCAACGTCGTCCACAACGGCCTGGTGACCGCCCTTCAGTCGGTGATCATCGTCCTGCTCGGGCTGCTCGGCGGCGCCCACTGCGCGGGCGGCGTCGGCGGGGTCGCGATCCTCGTCCTCGCCGCCGTGCTGCTCGGCACGATCTTCGGGGCGCTGTCCAACGCGCTGGGTATGCTGGTGCAGGAGCGGGAGTCCATCATCGGCATCAACACCTTCCTGCTGCTCCCGCTCACATTCCTGTCCACGGCCTTCATGGCGCCGTCCCAGATGCCCTCGTGGATGCGGCACATCGCCGACTTCAATCCGCTCAACTGGGCGATGGTCGCCGGACGTTCGGCGATGTCGGAGCAGCCGGAGTGGGGTGCCGTGGCCGGCCGGGGCGCAGCGCTGCTCGGGCTCGCGGTGGTCGCGGTGTGGCTGTCGATCCGTACCTTCCGGTCGTACCAGCGCTCCGTGTGAGCCCCGCACGACACGGCGGCGGCACCGGCACGGTGCCGCCGCTCGCGGTCGGTCAGGCGGCGGAGGCGCTCTCCCGCTCCGAACTCTCCTGCTCCGAGCTCTCCTGCTCCGCTTCGATGCGGGCGTTCCACTCCCGCTTCGACGCCTGCCAGCCGTCCTCGTTGTGGCCGAGGCGCCAGTAACCGGAGATGGACATGTGCTCGCGCGGGATCTCCAGTTCCACCCGCAGGAGCCGGCGCAGCTCCTTCACGAAACTGGCCTCACCGTGCACGAACGCGTGCACCCGGCCCTCCGGGAACCGCAGTGCGCGGACCGCCTCCACCAGGGCGGCGCCGACGGGCCGGTCACCGCGGTGCAGCCAGACCACGTCCACCTCGGAGTCGATCTTCTGCTCCTCCTGCGGGCCCGTGACCTCGACGAAGGCATGCGCCGCCGCACCGGGCGGCAGCGCCTCCAGGGCGGCGGAGATGGCGGGCAGCGCGCTCTCGTCCCCGGCGAGCAGATGCCAGTCGGCGCCCGCGTCCGGGGCGTAGGCGCCGCCGGGGCCCATGAAGCGCACGGTCTCGCCCGGCTGGACGCGCACCGCCCAGGGGCCGGCGAGACCCTCGTCGCCGTGGATCACGAAGTCCAGTGTCAGCTCGCGGTGTTCGGGGTCCCAGGCCCGCACGGTGTACGTCCGTGTCACGGGCCACTGGTCGCGGGGGAAGTTCTCGCGGATGCGCTGCATGTCGAAGGGTTCGGGATAGGTGACGCCCTCGGCAGGGAAGAGCAGCTTCACATAGTGGTCCGTGCAGTCGCCCACCGTGAAATCGGCGAGACCCTCGCCACCGAGCACCACTCGCTGCATGTGCGGGGTCAGCCTCTCCGTGCGGATGACCTGCGCGGAGTGGGCCTTGCGGGCCCTGGCTGCCGGGCGCTCTGCCATGACGGCCTCCCAGTTCACGTGCTTAGGTTTACCTAACCTAGCATCTCCGGGCGGTTAACACCTCTCCCATGAAGCCTTGATGACCACATCTCGTCGGAACCCTCACGTCCGGAGCCGGGCGCGCGATGTGCACCGCACGGCCGGCCCCGCCGGGGCCGGCCGCTGAGTCACCCGGTGGGGACGTGCGAGGTGCGCGAGGGGGTTTCGGGCCGGGGTCCTGCCGGGCCCGTCGCTCGGCGGGGCCGTGTCACGCCCCGAGCGTGGTGAGCAGGCGCTGCAGTGAGCCGCCGAGCCCCCAGCGGGTCGCCAGGCCGTCGAGCGCGGCCGGGTCGCGCGGGGTACGCGGGAGGCCGGGGTCCACATCGGGGAGCGGTACATCGGCCGCGACCCGTACGACCTCGGGCGCGAGGGCGACGTACGGCCGCGCCTCGTCGAGCCGCTTGCGCTGTGCCGGGGTGAGCTTCGACGTCGTGTCGTCCACCGCGGCCATGATCCCGGCCAGGTCGCCGAACTCGGCCAGCAGCTTCGCGGCCGTCTTCTCGCCGATGCCCGGCACCCCCGGGAGCCCGTCGCTGGGGTCGCCGCGCAGCAGTGCCAGATCCGCGTAACCGGGGCCGTCGACCCCGTACTTGCCGCGGAGGAAGGCCTCGTCGGTCAGCTGGAGCGTGCCCACGCCCTTGAGCGGATACAGCACGCGCACACCGCGGGCGTCGTCGACCAGCTGGTAGAGATCGCGGTCGCCGGTGACGATGTCGACCGGGCCCTTCGCCCGGGCGGTGAACGTGCCGATCACGTCGTCCGCCTCGTACCCCTCGACGCCCACGCGCGCGATGCCCAGCGCGTCCAGGACGTCCTCGATGACGGGAACCTGGGGCGAGAGGGTGTCCGGCACCTCCTCCTCGTCCGGGCCGGCCTCGCGCTCCTCCGCCACCCGGTGCGCCTTGTACGAGGGGATCAGCTCCACCCGCCACTGCGGGCGCCAGTCGGCGTCCATGCAGGCCAGCAGGTCGTCCGGACGGTGGTCCCGGACCAGGCGGTCGATGAATTCCAGCAGTCCGCGCACCGCGTTCACGGGCGTGCCGTCCGGGGCCTTCACGGATTCCGGGACGCCGAAGTAGGCCCGGAAGTAGAGCGAGGCGGTGTCGAGGAGCATCAGGCGTCGGGTCACCTTCCGCATCATGCCGTACGCCACCGACAGCGACCCTCAGGCGACGGACATCGGGGCGGGGATGACATCTGTGAACGCGGTGTGAAGAGGATCACTCCTGTGTTTGCCGGACAAAAGCCCGGGCAGGCGCGGCCTCGGAGCGATGCCCGTTGCACATTCAATCGTTTGCAGCGGCTCGGAGTTCACGAGACGAGAGGTACCTGTGTCATCCAGGCTTGAAGCCGAGCACCTGTACAAGGCGTTCGGCAGACGACCGGACGAGGCGGTGGAGCGGCTCCGGCAGGGAGCGGACCGCGAAGAGCTGCGTGCCGACGGCACGACGGCTGCCGTCATCGATGCCTCCTTCACCGTGGACCCGGGCCAGATCTTCGTGGTCATGGGGCTGTCCGGCTCCGGCAAGTCCACCCTGCTGCGCATGCTCAACGGACTGCTGGAGCCCACCGCGGGCAAGGTGCTCTTCGACGGCCAGGACCTCACCGCACTCGGTCCCCGCGAGCTGCGCGAGGTCCGTTCACGGAAGATCAGCATGGTCTTCCAGCATTTTGCGCTCTTCCCGCACCGCAGCGTTCGTGAGAACGCCGCCTACGGCCTGGAAGTGCAGGGCGTGCCCCGCGCCGAGCGCGCCGCGCGTGCCGACGAGGCGCTCGCCCTGTGTGGCCTGGCCGGCTGGGAGAAGTCCTGGCCCGACGAGCTGTCCGGCGGCATGCAGCAGCGTGTGGGCCTGGCCCGCGCGCTCGCCACGGACGCCGACCTGCTGCTGATGGACGAGTCGTTCAGCGCGCTCGACCCGCTGATCCGCCGCGATATGCAGGACCAGCTCCTGGAGCTGCAGAAGACCCTGAAGAAGACCATCGTCTTCATCACCCACGACCTCAACGAGGCCATGCGTCTCGGCGATCGCATCGCCGTCATGCGCGACGGCCGCATCGTGCAGATCGGCACCGCCGAGGACATCCTGGTGCGCCCGGCGGACGACTACGTCGCCTCCTTCACCAAGGACGTCGACCGTTCCCGTGTGCTCACTGCCGGCGCCGTCATGGACACCTCGGTCCGCGGCGACGAGGCCGACTGCGACTGTGAGACCGCGACGCCCGACACCCCGTTCGTGGAGCTGTGCGCCATCAGCGCGCGCCTCACGCACCCGGTCGCGGTGCTCGACCCGAGCGAGGGGCTCGTGGGCGTCGTACCGCGGCAGCGGCTGGTGGGTTTCCTCGGGGACCGGGAGGACGAGCCCACGCCCTGTGCCTCCCGGCACGACCAGGGCGGGAAGGTGATCGCTCGTGCCTAGGATCCCGTTCGGCGACTGGGTCAACTCCGTGGTCGACTGGCTGCTGAACCACATGGCGTGGCTGTTCGACTTCTGCAAGACCGTCTTCCAGGGCGCCTTCGAGGGCATCAACGCCGTCCTCCAGGCTCCCGAGCCGCTTCTGCTCGCGGCGATCTTCGCCGTGATCGCCCTCTGGCTGCGGGGCACCTCCGCCGGCCTCCTCACCTTCGTGGGATTCGCCTTCATCGACTCCCTGGAGCTGTGGGAGGACGCGATGGTGACCCTGTCGCTCGTCCTGGTGGCGACCCTCATCGCGCTCGTCGTGTCCGTGCCCGTGGGCATCTGGGCGGCCCGCTCCAGCCGGGTCGGCGGGCTGGTGCGGCCGGTGCTCGACTTCATGCAGACGCTGCCGGCGATGATCTACCTCATCCCGGCGATCCTGTTCTTCGGCACCGGTGCCCCCGCGGGCATCGTGGCCACCTTGATCTTCGCCCTCGCACCCGGCGTCCGCATGACCGAGCTGGGCATCCGCCAGGTGGACAAGGAGCTGGTGGAGGCCGCCGACGCCTTCGGCACCACGCCGCGCAGCACGCTGCTGCGTGTGCAGCTGCCGCTCGCCCTGCCCACCGTCATGGCCGGCGTCAACCAGGTGATCATGCTGGGCCTGTCCATGGCGGCGATCGCGGGCATGGTCGGCACCGGCGGCCTCGGCGGCGACGTCAACGAGGCGATCGGCCAGCTCAACGTGGGTCTCGGCTCCGAGGCCGGTGTCGCCATCGTCATCCTGGCGATCTACCTGGACCGGATGACCAGCGCGCTCGGCACCCAGGTCTCCCCGCTGGGCCGGCGCGCCGCCGCCCGGCTGAGGGCCGCGCGGGGGCTGCAGATCTGGAACTACCGTCCCCGGCCCGCCGTGGCCGTGATCGGCGTGGTCGTCCTGGCGCTCGTCGCCGGAGGCATGGGCATCTTCGGCGGTGGGGACAAGGCCGCCGACGCGTCCGACGCGCAGAACGTCGGCCAGGGCAAGAAGGTCAGCATCGGGTACATACCGTGGGACGAGGGAGTCGCCTCCACGTTCCTGTGGAAGGAGATACTCGAGCAGCGCGGGTTCCAGGTCGACGTCAAACAGTTCGACGCCGGACCGCTCTACACCTCCCTCGCCCAGGGCGACATCGACTTCGAGACCGACTCCTGGCTGCCGACCACGCACGAGCAGTACTGGAAGAAGTACGGCAGCCGGCTCGACGACGTGGGCTCCTGGTACAGCCCCACCTCGCTCGAGCTGACCGTGCCCTCGTACATGAAGGGCATCGACTCGCTGGAGGACCTCAAGGGCAAGGCCGCCACGTTCGGCGGCAAGATCACCGGCATCGAGTCGAGCGCCGGCGAGATGAGCCTGCTCAAGAGCACCGTCCTCAAGCAGTACGGCCTGGACAAGGAGTACAAGGTCGTCGACAGCTCCACGCCCGCGATGCTCGCGGAGCTCAAGCGCGCCTACGCCAAGAAGGAGCCCATCGTCGTCACGCTGTGGTCGCCGCATTGGGCGTACGACGACTACGACCTGAAGAAGCTCAAGGACCCGAAGGGCGCCTGGGGCAAGGGCGACGCCGTGCACACCCTCTCCCGCAAGGGCTTCGCGAAGGACAACCCGGTCGTCGGCAACTGGCTGAAGAACTTCAGGATGGACGAGAAGCAGCTCACCAGCCTGGAGGCGGAGATCAACCGGTCGGGCCAGGGCAAGCAGCAGGACGCGGTGCGCGCCTGGCTGAAGAAGAACCCCGGCATCGTCGACAAGCTGGCCCCCGTCCAGAAGTCCGCCACCGGCACCCCGGCCGAGGCGAAGCGCGCGCTGAACGTCGCCTGGTTCCCCTGGGACGAGGACGTGGCCGTCACCTACCTGTGGAAGAACGTCCTCGAGCGGCGCGGCTACCAGCTGAACCTCAAGCAGATGGACGTCGGCCCGGTCTACACCGGACTGGCCTCGGGCGACCTCGACCTCAACTTCGACGCGTGGCTGCCCTACGCCCAGAAGAACTACTGGGACAAGAGCAAGGACGACCTCAGAGACCTGGGCACCTGGTACCAGCCGACCTCGCTGGAGATCGCCGTGCCCTCGTACGTGAAGGACGTCAAGTCCCTCGAGGACCTCAAGGGCAAGGCGAAGACCTTCGGCGGCAGGATCATCGGCATCGAGCCGGGCACCGGCGAGATGAACCTGCTCAAGACGAAGGTGCTGCCCGGCTACGGCCTCGACAAGGAGTACAAGGTCGTCGACGGCTCCACGCCCGCGATGCTCGCGGAGCTCAAGCGTGCCTACGCCAAGAAGGAGCCGGTCGCGGTGGTCCTCTGGTCCCCGCACTGGGCCTACAGCGAGTACAAGCTGACCAAGCTCCAGGACGGCAAGAAGCTGTTCGGCGAGGGCAACACGATCCGGACCATCTCCGGCCGGTCGTTCCCGGAGCAGTACCCGCAGCTCACGAAGTGGATCAAGAACTTCAGGATGAGCGAGGCCGAGCTGGGCAGCCTGGAGAGCGAGGTCAAGCGCGGCGGCCAGGGCCATGAGGAGGACGCGGTGGCCACCTGGCTGAAGCAGCACCCGGACATGGTGGAGCGGATGACGCCGCAGTAGTCGCGGACCGCTTCGTACCGCCGTACGGGAAGGATCCGGACAACCCCGACGGGTCCACGCACGGACCGCACAGCCCTGCCGACGAGGGGCGCCGAACACCGTTTCGGCGCCCCTCGGTCCTGTTGTGCTGCTCCCGGGGCCGGCGGTCCCGTCGGGGTTGTCCGGATCCGCCGGGCTTCGCGCCGTCCACGACCTTCGGCGCCACGTCGCCCGCCCTGGTGGCGAAACGGGTCCCCAGCCCTGCTCCACCCGTCTGGTCAGGGATTTCACCCTCGTACACGGGAGGCGCGCGCCGGTCGGCGGGACGGCTCGCCCGGTGGCGCGAACCGTTGCCTTCACCACTCTTGTATGTGACAGCGATGTGACGGGCGCATGAAACGGTTTGCCGAACATGCGTAGGGTGCAGACAACTCAACAGAAGCAATGACCGGTGAACCATCGGGCGGCGGCGACACGCCCGCCGGGCAGAGCAGCGGACCGACGAGCGAGGGAGGGAGCCGGAGCGATGGGCGACCGCAAAGAACAGCCCCTTCGGGTGGGCGCCGCCGTTCGGCGACGGCGCCGGACGCTGGAGCTCACCCTTGCCGTCGTGGCCGAGCGCAGCGGTCTGTCGGTCCCGTTCCTCAGCCAGGTCGAGAACGAGCGGGCGCGCCCGAGCCGCCCGTCACTGGAGCGCATCGCCGACGCCCTGGGCACCACCGCCGTCGAACTGCTCGCGGCGGCCGACCCGGCGTGCAGCGTGGACGTGCTGCGTGCCGACGACGAAGAGGTCGCGCCGGGAGCGGCGCGCATGCGCGCCCTGGTGCGCGGCCACCACCAGCTGCACGCGATGGAGTTCATCGGCGACCACGACGAGGGCCGGGAGTTCCAGCACCGCAACGACGAGTTGATGTACGTCGTCGACGGCGCCGTCGAGGTGGAGGCGGAGGGCCGGGCGCACCGGCTCGGGCGCGGGGACACGCTCTACCTGAGCGGCGGGGTGCGTCACCGCTGGCGGGCGACGGAGCCGGAGACCCGCGTGGTCGTGGTCGCGGTCGCCGACCATATCGAAGCCATCGAGGACGCGTCCAGGCGGCGCTGACTCGGCCCGGAGGCCCCCGACACCCGACGGAGAGGCCCGAACGCCGTCCCGGCCCGTTCTGCCGGCGCGCGAGGGTGCGCCCCGCTGCAATACTCACCGTCATGCCCGACGTGCGTGTCGTCTCCCTCGTGCCGTCGCTGACCGAGGCAGTGGCCGCCACCGTGCCGGGCGCCCTGGTGGGTGCCACGGACTGGTGCAGCCATCCGGCCGGTCTCGATGTCACCCGGATCGGGGGAACCAAGAACCCGGATGTCGAGCGGATCGTCCGGCTGGCCCCCGATCTGGTGGTCGCCAACGAGGAGGAGAACCGGGAGCCGGACCTGGCCGCCCTGCGCGCGGCAGGCCTCGAGGTCCTGGTCACCGAGGTGCGCACCGTCCCCCAGGCCTTCGGCGAGCTGGAGCGGGTCGTCACCGCCTGCGGGGCGGCCGTCCCGCCGCACTGGCTTGCGCAGGCCAGGGCGGCATGGTCGGGGCTCGCGGAGCCGGCGACGCGGAGGACCGCCGTCGTCCCGGTGTGGCGGCGGCCCTGGATGGTGCTGGGCCGGGACACCTTCGCCGGGGACGTCCTGGCCAGGCTGGGTGTGGACAACCTGTATGCGACCCACCCGGAGCGCTATCCGCGCATCCCCCTGCCGGAACTGCGGGAGGCGGCGCCCGACCTCGTGGTCCTGCCCGACGAGCCGTACCGCTTCACGGCGGACGACGGCCCCGAGGCCTTCGAGGGAGTCCGCTGCGCGCTCGTCAGCGGGCGCCACCTCACCTGGTACGGGCCGTCGCTGGCCCGGGCGCCGCAGGTCGTCACCGAGGCGCTGCGAGCAGCCGTCCGCTGACGAGCCCCCGGCCCGTGCGGAGGGCGATGACCGCCCAGGCGGCCACGAGCAGCAAGTACAGGCCGATCGCGAGCCCGTCCAGAGCCACGAGGCCGGTGCGCCGGGCGAGCGCCTCCGCGCCCGTGACGCAGGTGCCGACCGGGAAGGTGAACGCCCACCAGGTCATACCGAAACCCATGCCGTGGCGGCGGGCCCGCACCACCAGCGCGGCGGAGAGCCCCAGCCACAGCAGGGCGAAGCCCAGCACCGGAACACCGTAGAGCAGGGCGAACACGCCGAATCCCCGGTCGTGAGGGGCCGGGACGACGCCCGTCGCCGCGTTCGCGACCGCGGCGACCGCCGTCGCCGACTGGCCCAGCGGGCCGAGCACCAGGAACAGGGCCGGGGTCTGGGGGAGCGGCGGCGGGCCCGCGGTGATGAGCCGGGCGAGGATCGCCGGCAGCAGCGCAAGGGTGGCCAGCAGACTCAGCCCGAACATCGCGAAGCAGGCGAGCAGCAGCGTCTCCCGGGGCTGACCGGCCGGAAGATGCGGGACCAGCAGCGGGCCCTGGGCCGCCGAGACCATGGGGGCGACCACGGCCAGCAGCCAGACCGGGGAGGCCTGGCCCGGCTCCATGCGGTGCCGGGCGACCATCAGGTACGGCACGGCGACGGCGACGACAAGACCGACGGCCGTACCGGCGGTGAAGAGCACGGTGTCCACGGCGAGGGCCGGGCCCGCCCCGAGCCAGTCCCGGCCGACGACCAGGGTGGCGCCGCCCACGGCCAGCAGGGCCATGGCCAGACAACCGTAGAAGGGCGCCATGGCGGGGTCGAGCAGATGGGCGCGCGCCTGGTCGCGGTGGTGGGTCCAGTGCAGCGCACGAGCGCCGAGGAGGGCGAGCAGCAGGGCGGACGACAGCGCCCAGACGGCCGCGCAGACCGTGCGCAGCCAGGCCTCCTGCGCGGGCCCGGGCAGTCCCGCGCCCGCAGTCGCCACGATCGCCGTTCCCATCACGGCGGCGTACCAGTTCGGGCCGAGGTGCCGGACGGCGGTGGCGCGCCGACGCGGTGCGGGCAGGGCGAGGGACCGGGCTGCGAAGACCATGTCCCACACGGTGGCGCCGAAACGGGCCCCTGACCAGGGGCTGCTTCTCTATGGGGGCATAAGGTGAGTTTATGAGGGAGGACGTTGGGCATTCCGTGGCCGGACTCGCGCACCGGGTGCCGGAGCTGGGGGCGCTCGAGCTTCTGCTCGCGGTGGCCCGGCTGGGCAGCCTGGGGCGGGCGGCCCGGGATCTGGGCATCACCCAGCCCGCGGCGAGCAGCCGGATCCGGTCGATGGAGCGGCAACTGGGCGTGGCGCTGGTGGACCGTTCCCCTGCGGGCTCACGGCTGACCGACGCCGGAGCGCTCGTCACGGACTGGGCGCGGCGGATCGTGGAGGCTGCCGAGGCGTTCGACGCGGGGGCGCAGGCGCTGCGAGGCCGGCGGGACTCGCGGCTGCGGGTGGCGGCGAGCATGACGATCGCGGAGTACCTGCTGCCGGGCTGGCTGATCGCACTGCGTGGCCGGCGGCCGGACACGGCGGTGTCGCTGCTGGCCGGGAACTCGGCGGCGGTCGTGGAGCGGCTGCTCGCGGACGAGGCCGATCTGGGCTTCGTCGAGGGCCTGTCCGTGCCGGCGGGTCTGGAAGAGGCGGTGATCGCGCACGACCGGCTGATCGTGGTGACGGCGCCCGGGCATCCATGGGCGCGTCGCCGGCGCCCGCTGTCGGCCACGGAGCTGGCCTCGACACCGCTCATCCTCCGTGAGGAGGGCTCGGGCACCCGCCAGGTGCTGGACGCGGCGCTCGGTGGTCTGGCCCGGCCCCTCCTGGAGCTGTCCTCGACGACGGCGGTCAAGGCCTCCGCGGTCAGCGGGGCCGGTCCTGCGGTCCTGAGCGAGCTGGCCGTGGGCGAGGAACTCGCGGCCCGCCGGCTGGTGAGCGTCCCGGTCGAGGACGTGCGGCTGGACCGGGACCTGCGCGCGGTGTGGCGCACCGGCCACCGGCCGGCGGGACCCGGCCGCGACCTGCTGGCCCTGACCCGGGGCTAGGGTCTGTCGTCAGGATCACGCCGGCGTCACGGGGCGGCGGACGCCGCCCGTACCAGCGCCCGCATCACCCGCAGGTCCTCGTCCATCTCCGGGTGCCACTGGACGCCCAGCACCCAGCCGGCACCGGGCAGCTCCACCGCCTCCACCGTGCCGTCCGCCGCGTACGCCGAGACCACCAGGCCGTCGCCCAGCCGGTCCACCGCCTGATGGTGGTGCGTCGGCACCGAGGCCGGCTCCGGCGCCGCCTCCGCGTACCGGGTTCCGGGCACCGGATCCACCGCGTGCCGGCCGAACACCCCGACCTGCGTGACATGTCCGTCGATGTGCTGGACGAGCGTGCCGCCGAGGGCGACGTTCAGCAGCTGCATCCCCCTGCAGATGCCGAGCAGCGGTGTGCCGGACGCCAAGGCCGCCTCGATCAGGGCCAGTTCCCATGCGTCCCGCTCGGGCGCGGGAGGGCCGGTCCGCGCGGAGCGCTCCGCGTCGTAGCGGGCCGGGTCGACGTCCGGGCCGCCCGCGATCACCAGGCCGTCCAGCCGGGCCACCGTCGCCGCCGCGTGCGCGGGACCGTCCGGCGGGAGCATCGCGGCGAGTCCGCCGGCCCGCTGCACCAGGCGCGGATAGCCCACGGGCAGCAGTGCCGCCTCCAGCTCCCACACACCCCAGCGCGCGCCGGCCTCCAGATACGTACTCACACCGATCAGCGGTCGTGCCGCCACGCGGACCTCCCGGGGTTCAATGGAACGCCTTCATACCTTTACGCGGCGGGCTATGCCAAGAAACCCCGCAGCAGCGCCGCCGTGCCCGCGCAGTGCTCCCGCATCATCTCCCGCGCCCCGTCCGCGTCCCCGTCGAGGACCGCCTCCACCAGCGCCTCGTGCTGCCGCTGGGAGTGCTCGAGGTTGCGCACCAGCAGGGGGATGCAGTCCAGCAGGTCGTTCACCGTCGCCCGCACGGCCGCGTACTGCGCGGTCAGCGACGGCGAGCCGCCGAGCCCGGCCAGGGTCAGGTGCAGCAGCGTGTCCAGCCGCCGGTACTCGGAGAGCGGGGCGTCCTGCGTGCGCGCGAGCGCCTCCCGCAGACGGCCGGCCTGCTCCGCCGTGAGGCCGTGCGCCGCGCACAGTCCCGCCGCCCCCACCTCCAGTACCTCGCGGAACCGCAGCACGTCCTCGATGTCGACCTGCTCGATACGCCGGCGCAGTTCGTCCTGGCCGCCTGCGTCGAGGCGCGGCAGCACGAACGTTCCGCCGTACCGCCCCCGCCGCGACTCCACGAGACCCTGGTCCTGGAGCACCTTCAGCACCTCGCGCAGCGTCACCCTGCTGATGCCCAGCCGCTCCGCCAGCTCCCGCTCCGCGGGCAGTCGTTCACCGGCGGGCACCAGCCCGAGCCGGACGACCTGGAGGATCTGCTCCAGCGCTTCCTCGAAGCCGTTGCCGGCCCGTACGGTCCGCAGCACCGGCGTCAGCCGGTCCTGCACGGAGCCGCTCCCGGGTTCCGCCTGCGACATCCGGCCGTGCCCCCTTCCCAAGAAATGGTTCTCGGAAATACCTTATGGCTCTCGGCGGACCGAAGGAGACCTCCCGTGGCACACCGCACACCCCCGCTCGGCGTCGAGGAGCTGCACGCCCTCGTCGCGGGCGGCGAGATCGACACCGTCGTGCTGGCCTTTCCCGACATGCAGGGACGGCTCCAAGGCAAGCGGTTCGCCGCGCGGTTCTTCCTCGACGAGGTCCTGGAGCACGGCACGGAGGGCTGCAACTACCTCCTCGCAGTCGACACCGAGATGAACACGGTCGACGGCTACGAGATGTCCTCCTGGGACCGCGGCTACGGCGACTTCGCCCTCCGGCCGGACCTGGACACACTGCGCCGGGTGCCCTGGAACGAGGGCACGGCCATGGTCATCGCCGATCTCGCCTGGAACGACGGCTCTCCCGTGGTGGCCGCCCCCCGCCAGATCCTCCGCCGCCAGACGGAGCGCCTCGCCGCCCTCGGACTCACGGCCCAGGTCGGCACGGAGCTCGAGTTCATCGTCTTCAAGGACACCTACGAGCAGGCCTGGGACGCCAACTACCGGGGTCTGACACCGGCCAACCAGTACAACATCGACTACTCGGTGCTCGGCACGGGACGGATCGAGCCCCTGCTGCGCCGCGTCCGCAACGAGATGACGGGCGCGGGCCTGACCGTGGAGTCCGCCAAGGGCGAGTGCAACCCGGGCCAGCACGAGATCGCGTTCCGGTACGACGAGGCCCTGGTCACCTGCGACCAGCACGCGATCTACAAGACGGGTGCGAAGGAGATCGCGGCCCAGGAGGGCGTCTCGATCACCTTCATGGCCAAGTACAACGAGCGCGAGGGCAACTCCTGCCACATCCATCTCTCACTCGCCGACGCGGACGGCCACAACGTCATGGCCGGTTCGTCCGGTGCCCCCGGCGGGATGTCGCAGACAATGCGACACTTCCTCGCGGGGCAGCTCGCCGCGCTCCGGGACTTCTCGCTCCTCTACGCTCCGGGCATCAACTCCTACAAGCGGTTCCAGGCCGGGTCCTTCGCCCCGACCGCCGTCGCCTGGGGCTACGACAACCGCACCTGCGCCCTGCGGGTCGTCGGCCACGGCCGCTCACTGCGTTTCGAGAACCGCCTGCCCGGCGGTGACGTCAATCCGCACCTCGCGGTCGCCGGGATGATCGCGGCCGGGCTGTACGGCGTCGAGCAGGAGCTGGAGCTCCCCGAGCCGTGCGCGGGCAACGCGTACACCGCCGAGCACGAGCACGTGCCCACCACGCTGCGTGAGGCCGCCGAGCTCTGGGAGAACAGCCCTGTCGCCAAGGCCGCCTTCGGCGACGAGGTGGTCGCGCACTACCACAACATGGCCCGCGTGGAACTGGCCGCCTTCGACGCCGCGGTGACCGACTGGGAGCTGCGCCGCTCCTTCGAACGCATGTGAAAGGTTCTTTCGTGCCGAACGAGTTCGATCTGCAGGTACTCAATCCGGCCACCGAGGAGGTCGTCGCCACCGTCCCCGCCGCCACCGCGGCCGACGTGGACGCGGCCGTCGGACGGGCCGCGCGGGCGCAGTCGCGGTGGGCCGCGCTCCCTCCCGGTGACCGTGCCCGGCTGCTGCGCCGGTTCGCCGCGGCGGTCGACGACCACCTCGAGGAGCTGGCCCGGCTGGAGGTCCGCGAGGCCGGTCACACGGTCGGCAACGCCCGCTGGGAGGCGGGCAACGTCCGTGACCTGCTCGACTACGCGGCCGGGGGGGTGGAGCGCCTGACCGGCCGGCAGATCCCGGTGCCCGGCGGCCTCGACATCACGATCCTCGAACCGCTGGGTGTGGTCGGTGTGATCGCCCCCTGGAACTTCCCGATGCCGATCGCCGCATGGGGCACGGCACCTGCGCTCGCGGCGGGCAACGCGGTGATCCTCAAACCCGCCGAGACGACCCCGCTCACCGCCCTGCGCCTGGCCGAACTCGCCCTGGTGGCCGGTCTGCCCGAGGATCTGTTCCAGGTGCTGCCCGGCCACGGCCCCGTCGTGGGCAACGCGCTCGTCGAGCACCCGGGTGTGGCGAAGATCGTTTTCACCGGGTCCACGGCCGTGGGCACGCAGGTGCTGGCGAAGGGCTCCGCCCATCTGAAGCGCGTCACCCTGGAACTCGGCGGCAAGAGTCCCAACATCGTGTTCGCGGACGCCGATCTGGACGCCGCGGCGGCCGCAGCGCCGATGTCGTTCCTCGACAACTCCGGCCAGGACTGCTGCGCCCGCACCCGCATCCTCGTCCAGCGCTCGGTGTTCGACCGCTTCCTCGGCCTCCTCGCCCCCGCGGTCGAGTCGGTCCGGGTCGGCGATCCGGCCGACGAGAGCACCCAGATGGGCCCGCTGATCTCCAGGGCGCAGCTGGACAAGGTGCGTTCGTACGTCGCCGCCGATGCACCCGGCATCCGCGGCAAGGCGCCCGAGGGCCCCGGCTTCTGGTTCCCGCCCACCGTCCTCACCGAGGTCGGCCCGCACGCCCCGGTGGCCGTCGAGGAGGTGTTCGGACCGGTCGCCGTGGTCCTGCCCTTCGAGGACGAGGCCGACGCGATCCGCCTCGCCAACGGCACCGTGTACGGCCTCTCCGGCTCCATCTGGACGCGGGACGTCGGCCGCGCACTGCGCGTCTCCCAGGCCGTCCGGGCGGGCAACCTTTCCGTCAACTCCCACTCCAGCGTCCGCTACTGGACCCCCTTCGGCGGCTTCAAGCAGTCGGGGATCGGCCGCGAACTCGGCCCGGACGCCCTGACCGCCTTCACCGAGACCAAGAACGTCTTCATCAGCACGGAGGGCCCCGCACAGTGACAGCTCAGACATCGGACACCATCTGCCGCCGACTGGTCGGCCGTACCGTCGTCATCACCGGTGCCGGCAGCGGCATCGGTCTCGCCACCGCGCGACGGCTCGCCTCCGAGGGGGCCCACGTGGTGTGCGGGGACATCGACGAGACCCGCGGCAAGGCGGCCGCCGAGGAGGTCGGCGGGCTGTTCGTGAAGGTCGACGTCACCGACCCCGAGCAGGTCGAGGCGCTCTTCAAGGCGGCCCACGACACCTACGGCAGTGTCGACATCGCCTTCAACAACGCGGGCATCTCGCCGCCGGACGACGACTCCATCCTGGACACCGGCCTCGAGGCGTGGAAGCGGGTCCAGGAGGTCAACCTGACGTCCGTCTACCTGTGCTGCAAGGCCGCCATCCCGTACATGCGGCGCCAGGGCAGGGGTTCCATCATCAACACGGCGTCGTTCGTCGCCCGGATGGGGGCGGCCACCTCGCAGATCTCCTACACGGCGTCCAAGGGCGGGGTGCTCGCCATGTCCCGGGAACTCGGCGTGCAGTTCGCCCGCGAGGGCATCCGGGTCAACGCCCTGTGCCCCGGGCCCGTCAACACCCCGCTCCTTCAAGAGCTGTTCGCCAAGGACCCGGAGCGTGCCGCGCGCCGACTGGTGCACATCCCGGTCGGCCGGTTCGCGCGGGCCGAGGAGATCGCCGCGGCGGTCGCGTTCCTCGCCAGCGACGACTCCTCCTTCGTGAACGCCACCGATTTCCTTGTGGACGGCGGAATCTCGGGCGCGTACGTCACGCCCCTTTAGGGGCAAAGGGTATGGTCCACGCCATATGAGACACCTCTACGCGTGGACCCTCGTCGCGGCCGCCGTCCTCGCGGCGGCCGCGACGCCTTCGCCGGCCGCCGCCACCGCCCCTCCCACGAAGTGCCCCCGCCTGAAGGGAAACTGGTACGGCGACAACCGGGAGCGCCTGCAGCGGCTGATCGACGAGCGGGGCACCTGCTCCGAGTCCGCCCGGGGCCCGGTGGCCGTCTTCGACTGGGACAACACGGTGACCAAGAACGACGTCACCGACGCCACCCTCTACTGGGCACTCGGACACGACAAGATCCTGCGCCCGGCCCGCTGGAAGCACACCAGCCGGTGGCTCACCGACGAGGCCGACCGGGCCCTCACCGAGGCGTGCGGGACCGGCACCCCGGTCGGGGCGCCGCTGCCGACGTCCACCGAACCCCGCTGCACCGACGAGATCCTCGAGATCTACGAGGACGGCAGGACCATGAGCGGCGCCGCCGCCTTCGCCGGCCGCTGGAACCACCGGCGCACGGTCCCGCAGTACGCCTGGATCCCGCAGCTCTTCGCGGGCCACACCCCCGCCGAAGTCTCCGCGTACGCCCGCCGCGCACGCGCCCGGGACCTCGCCGCACCCGTCGGCGCGACCCGGGTCCTCGGCACGCACACGGTTCCGGCGTACGTCCGCTACTACGCGCAGCAGCGCGATCTGATCCGCACGCTGCACCAGGCCGGGTTCGAGGTCTACATCGTCTCCGCCGGCTTCGAACCCGTCACCGAGGTGTGGTCGCGCGGCGTCGGCGTCGACCCCGCGCACACCGTCGCGATCCGCTCGGTCCTCGACCGCCGCGGTCGCATCACCACCCTGACCCGGGGCTGCGGCGGAGTCCCGGCGAGCCGGGGCGAGGTCATCCCGTACATCGACGGCAAGCGTTGCTGGATCAACCAGGAGATCTACGGTGTCCGGGGTGCGGCGGCGTGGCACCGGCAGCGCGCGGAACACCGCCCGGTGCTCGCGGCGGGTGACGCCGATACCGATGTCACGTTCGTCGGCGACGCCACCGGCGTCCATCTGGTGATCAACCGGAACAAGGACGAACTGATGTGCAGGGCGTACGACGACGCCGACGGGCGCTGGCTGATCAACCCCATGTTCATCGAGCCGCTGCCGCGCAGGCCCGACCCCTATCCGTGCTCGACGACCGCCTACAACAGGCCGGACGGCGGCCGCGGTCCGGTCCTGAGGCGCGACGGCTCGGTCGTCCCGGACCAGCAGGACACCGTGTTCTGAGCGAGTTGCCGCCGGCCCCGTGTGGCGGTTCCCGGCACGGCCTACAGTGCCGGGATGAGCAGTGCGCCCCCGCCCGGCTGGTATCGGGATCCGTCGTACCCGCTCACCGAACGCTGGTGGGACGGGGCCGCCTGGACCGACCACCGGCGGCAACCCGATGCGCCGGTGGCGCCGGTGGCGCCGCCGGAGCCGGCCGACGGCCGGGAGCGCCGGCGGGTCGGGGCGATCGCGCTCACGACGGCCGGGGCCGTCCTCGTCGCCGCTGTCGTCACCGGCGTCGTCGTCCTCGGGCACGACGGCGACGGGGCGGCGCAGGCCGAGTCGTCCGCCGCGGCGCCGACTTCGGCCCCGGCGAGCGACGAGTCACCGACCGCTGCGGCGCCCTCGGCGACCGGCGATCCGAACGTCGTCCTCGACGACCTCAACGGCATCACCTTCCCCGTGCCGAAGGGGTGGGCAAGAGCCGAGAACGTCGCCGAGGACGACGTCGTGCTGACCACACCGGGTGTGTACGACTGCCCGGGCGACCCCGGCTTCTGCCGCCGCGGCCGGGTCCTGTCGCGCACCGCCACGTCCGTGCCCGGGGCGTCCCCGGAGTCGATCGCCAAGGGCGACATCGCCGACGCCGCGCACGAGGAGTACGACCGCGATCCGATCGGCAACCGGCCCTACGGCGGTGTCACCTCCCACCGGCTGCTCGGGTCCGGCCAGGTCGCGGTCGCGGGCCGGGCCGGGTACTTCGTACGCTGGCGCGTCAACACGGCGAAGGGGCCCGGCGGTTGTGTCGAGTCCCTGGCGTTCCCCTCCAGCGCGGGCTCGCAGACGCCGGTCGTCGTCCGCTTCGCCTTCGACGCGGGCCCGGACGGTCCGCCGCTGTCCGACATGGACAGGATCACCAAGGGGATCAGACCGGTGGGCGACGCGGCGGCGAGTGGAGGGGTGGGCAGCAGCATCGGTCCCGGGCACTGACGCCCGGCCGGCCTCAGAGGAAGGTGTGCCCCTCACCGCGGTAGGTCGGCACCGTCGCCGTGACCCTGTCGCCCTCCACCAGGTGGAGTTCGGCGAACCGTTCGCACAGCTCCCCGGCCTTGGCGTGCCGGAACCACACCTTGTCGCCGATGAGCAGGTCGTCGGCGGGTGCGCCGAGCAGCGGAGTCTGCACCTCGCCGGGTCCCTCCTGCGGGTCGTACCTCAGTCCTTCCGGCAGATACGGGACGGGCAGCCGGTCGGGGCCCGCGACACCCGACGCGGGATAGCCGCCGCCGAGCACCGTCACCACCCCGACCCCCGGCCTGCGCACGACCGGCTGGGCGAACAGCGCGGCCGGACGCCCGCGGAACGAGGTGTAGTTGTCGAACAGCCGCGGCACGTACAGCCCCGAGCCCGCCGCGATCTCCGTCACCGCGTCCTCGGCGGCCGTGTACTGGACGCTGCCCGTGCCGCCGCCGTTGACGAACTCCAGGTCCGGCACCACGGAACGGACGGCGCGCACCGCCTCCGCGCGCCGCCCGGCGAGCTCCCTGCGCGCCGCGGCCTGCATCAGCCGGATGGCACGCGAGCGCACCGGCCGCCCCGCCACCGCGTCGCCGACGCCGGCTATGTGGCCCTCGTACGCCATGATGCCCACCAGCCGGAAACCGGGCGTGCGCGCCACCGTACGGGCTATCTCGGCCATCCGGTCGGGGGAGTGGAGGGGCGAGCGCCGCGCTCCGACGCGTATGCGTCCGCCGAGCAGCTTCAGCGAGGTGTCCAGCTCCAGGCAGACACGCACCTCCTCGGTGCCGCCCTGGCGGGCGCCGTCGATGAGGCGCAGCTGCGCCGGGTCGTCGATCATCACCGTCACCGCGGCGGCGAGCTTGGGATCGCCGGCCAACTCGGCGAAGCCCCGCCGGTCGGACGACGGATAGGCGAGCAGGACGTCGTCGAAACCGGACCTGGCCAGCCACAAGGACTCGGCCAGGGTGAAGGACATGACGCCCGCGAAGCCCTCCCGGGCCAGCACGCGTTCGAGCAGTGCGCGGCAGCGGACGGACTTGCTGGCGACACGGACCGGCTTGCCGCCGGCCCTGCGCAGGACGTCCTCGGCGTTCGCGTCGAACGCGTCCAGATCCACGATCGCGAGGGGCGCGTCGAGGTCGGCGGTGGCCCGGTCGTACCGGGCCCTGTCTGCGGCGCGGGCAGTCATGAACGCAGCCTGCCAGATGCGATTACCGCAGGGTAGGGGGACGATCCGGGCAGATGCCCCGGTGCCGCGGACTGGTTCCCGTTCGAGGGCGTTCAACCCGTAGAGTGACGCGCACGCGGGGACCGTGTCGGATCCCCCCGGGCGCGCACGTCCGGGATGGGTGTCCTTCCGCGCGGGTATGCCTGCCCAGGACGGGGTGGCGGTCCCGCATCCCGCAGGACCGGCCGCTCCCCGTGGGCGGTCGAACACCCCGGCGACTCCGGGGCGGGCCGGCCACGAGGAAACGGGGGGTGCATGAGCACGGAAGCGCACCGCGCCTCCATTCCTCCGCGCCCCACGACACCGCCTCATCCGCCGACCCCGCCGGACGGGGCCCCCGTACAGCCGGACGGTACGCCGCCGGCCCCGCAGGAGCCGCCCCGGACGACGTGGCACGAGGGCACCCCCGGATCCGTACCGCCGCGGCCCGAGCACCCGCCCGCAGGACACCGTGCCGACGCGCCCCGGGTGCCGTCCGCCGGAGCGCCCTCGTTCCCGCCGCCACCGCTGCCCGAGCAGGCCGACAGGACGGGAAGCCGCGGCCTGACGGACGCCCCCTCGGGCGGCCGCGGGCAGGTACCGGCCGGTGGGGGAGCGGTGTCCTCCGCAGCGGCCGACGGCCGCCCGGGCCGAACCGCCGTGAACGGCCGTCCCTACCGGCACAGCGCCGAGGGGACGCCCCCGAGCGCGTCCTCGTCCGCCGACGCCGCCGCGTCGGAGACGGGGGGTGCGCCGCCGCGCCGCACACCGGAATCCCCCCGGTTCCCGAACCTTCGTCTCGACCGCGGCGCCCAGCCGTACGGCCCGCCCCCGCCCCCGCCCACGGCTTCCTCGCGCTTCCCCGACGAGCCTCCGGCCGCCGGTGCCGTGCCGCGCGGCGCGGACGCGCAGGCGGTGCCGCCGCCGCGGGCCTCCCTGCCCGCCGAGGGCATCGTGGAGACGACGGTGCGCCTCGGGTTCCAGCGGGACGGGAGCGGTCCAGCCGCCCCGCGCCCGTTCGTCACCACCCTTGCCCAGCCGGACACATCCGCGGCCGGCACCCGGCGCCGTCCCTTCCTCGGCGGCCGGGTGCACCCCCGGATCGCCGCGGCGGCCGCCTGCCTGGTCCTCGGCCTCGGGCTCATCGGCGGTGCCGTGACTGGGACCTGGCTCACCGGGGAGGGCTCGGGGGAGGGAGCCCGGGACGCCTTCGCCGTCGCCGGCGGCCTGTGGCACAGCGTGCCGGTCGACCAGCTGTTCCCGCCCACCGTCCAGGGTCCGGGCGCGGGCCCCGGCGGTGCCGACCGCACCTGGACCAGGGTCGCCGTCGCCCCGGACGGCAGCTGCAAGGCCGCCTTCGACCCCCTGCTGCGCAAGGTCCTCGCCCCGGTCGGCTGTCTCCGGCTGCTGCGCGCCACCTACACGGACGCGACCGGCAGCCATGTCACCACGGTGGGCCTGCTGTTCACCCGGGCCGACGCCGCCGCCATGACCGCCCTGAACAGCCGCTTCAGGAAGGAAGGCCTGGACCGGCGCACCGATCTGATGCCCCGGCCCTACGCCGCGAAGGGCACCGCCGCCGAGAGGTTCGGCGACGCCCAGCGCGCCTCCTGGACGATCTCGGTCCGCACCGACGCCCCCGTCGTCGTCTACTCCGTCTCCGGATTCGCCGACGGCCGCACGGTCACCGAGCCGCAGCCCTCCGCGCAGGCCACGGCGACCGGGGCCACCACGGCCCCCGCCCAGGCGGGCCTCGGCTTCGAGTCGGCCGGACTCGCCGACCGCGTCGGAGCCGCCCTCCGAAAGACCGTCACCTCGGCCACGGAGAAGCCGTCATGAGTGTCCGCGGGGCCGGCGCCCGGTTCCTCACCCTGCTTCTCGCCGGCTCCTTCGTGGTGCTGCCGTCCACTGCGGCGTACGCCGATGGGATACGCGCCCAGGAGTGGGCCCTCGACGCCCTGCACGCCCAGCAGGCCTGGCAGACGACCAAGGGCAAGGGGATCACCGTCGCCGTCCTCGACACCGGCGTCGACTCCACCCATCCCGACCTGGCCGGCAACGTCCTGACGGGCAAGGACCTGGTCGGCTTCGGCGCCGAGCGCGGCGATCGCTCCTGGGCCCGGCACGGCACCGCCATGGCCGGCATCATCGCCGGTCACGGCCATGGCGCCGGGGACGCCGACGGCGTCGTCGGCATCGCCCCCGAGGCCAAGATCCTTCCCGTCCGGGTCATCCTCGAGGACGGCGACCCCGGCCGCACCAAGGCCCGCAACACGCGCGGCAACGCCCTTGCCGAGGGCATTCGGTGGGCCGCCGACCACGGCGCGGACGTCATCAACCTCTCCCTCGGCGACGACTCCAAGTCCGCGCACCCCGAGGCGGCCGAGGACGAGGCGGTGCAGTACGCGCTGAAGAAGGGCGCCGTCGTCGTCGCCTCGGCCGGCAACGGCGGCGAGAAGGGCGACCACATCTCCTACCCGGCGGCCTATCCGGGCGTCATCGCGGCGACCGCCGTGGACCGCTACGGCACCCGCGCCTCGTTCTCCACCCGCCGCTGGTACGCCACCGTCAGCGCGCCCGGGGTCGACGTCGTCATCGCCGACCCCGACCGCAAGTACTACGAGGGCTGGGGCACCAGCGCGGCGTCCGCGTTCGTCTCGGGCGCCGTGGCACTGATCAAGGCAGCGCATCCGGGCCTGTCCCCGGCCCAGGTCAAGCAGTTGCTGGAGAAGACGGCACGCAACGCACCCAAGGGCGGGCGCGACGACTCCCGGGGCTTCGGCTTCATCGACCCCGCGGCGGCCATCAAGGCGGCAGCGCACCTGAAACCCGAGGGCCTGCACGCGGCGGCGTACGGCGGCAAGTACTTCGGCCCGGGTCCCGACACATCAGGAGTCATGTCGAACTCCCCGGGCTGGGCCGGCCCGCTGGCGGGAGGCCTGGGCGTGGCGCTGCTGGTGGCGTCGGTGGTGCTGTGGCGCAACCGGACCGGGCCGTGGGGCCGTTGGCGTTGACGGGGCGCCGTCATCAGGCGAACGCCGAGACCGCCGCCCGGGCCGCCGCCTCCACCAGCGAGATCCCCTTCTCCTTGGTGGAGCTGCCGTTCGACAGCGTCGCCACCAGGTAGGTGCGGCCGCCGGCCGTGATCCGCCCGATGCTGTTGACGTCCCACAGCCCGGTCGTGCTGCGCGCCAGCCAGCCGTTCTTCAGCGCCCACCCGGCACCGTCCGCGGCCGCCGACACACCCCAGCGCTGGTCCGCCGCGATGTTGCCCATGAGCCCCTGCAGATACGTCCGGGAGGCGTCGCTCAGTTCGGAGCCGTCACCGAACACCTGCTGGAGCAGAACGAGCTGATCGCCCGCGGTCGTCCGCGTCAGGCCCCACAGGGGGCCGTCGCCACCCGTGGTGTCGGTCAGGCCGAAGCGCTTGTTCGCACGGGCGAGCCCGTCCGCCCGTCCGATCGCGGTCCACAGCGCGGAGGCGGAGTCGTTGTCGCTCTCCTCGATCATCGCGGTGGCGTACGCCTTCTCCTGGGCGGTCAGCCGCCGGTCCGCGTCCTGCGCCTGGAGCAGCAGCGCCGCCAGGATATCCACCTTCACGATGCTCGCCGTGTCGAAGGCGCCGTCGCCGTAGCGGGCGCTGTCACCGGAGTCCAGGTCGAGCACCGCCACGGCCACGTCGGCGCCGTCCTCGACGGCCACCGCCCTCATGGCCTTCTCCAGCAGCGCGTCCCGATCGTCCGAGGGTTCCGCCGCAGGTTCCACCGATGCCTCCCGGCTCGCCGAGGCCGACGCCGAGGGCGTCACCGACGACTGCGACGATACGGCGCCCGCGTCGGCGTGCGCCCTCACATACACAGTCCCCGCCGCGGTGCCGCCGACGACGACGGCCGAGGCCAGCACCGTGGAGAGGACCGCGCGGCCCCGGGAGGATCGGGCGCGGCGCCGGGTGACTCTGTGGGACTCCATGCCCGCGATGCTCGAAAGCGGTCCTGTGCGCGGCTTGGGACGGGCATGAGAGCCGTGTCAGTAATCGCTGAGAAATCCGTGAGGCGCCGCCCGCCGGGGTCCTGGGCCGGCGCGCCCCCGGCGGTGACCCCCGGATAGGGTCGGTCCGTGGCGAACAAGAACATTCCCGACTCCGGCTTCTCCGACGACGACGGCTCCGCCGACCCCCGGCTGAGCGCGGCGCTCGCCGCGTGGGCCGAGGACCGAACCGCCGTGGGACCCGTGCTGGAGGCCCTGAAGAGTGCGCGGCTCCTCGTCCCCGTGGTCGCCCTCCTCGGCGAGGTGGAGGAGGGCGACCACGAGGGCCACGGGGGCGTACTGCGCCGCGAGAAGACCAGTGAGATGGCCGTGCCCACCCTGAAGGCCGGCGGCCGCACGGCCCTGCCCGCCTTCACGTCCACCGAGTCGCTGGCCCGCTGGGACCCGCAGGCCCGCCCCGTCGCGGTCCCCGTGCACCAGGCGCTGCAGGCCGCCGTGCACGAGAAGGCCGACACGATCGTGCTGGACATGTCAGGCCCGGTGCCCTTCGAGCTGTCCGGCCCCACTCTGCTGGCGCTCGCGGAGGGCCGTACGACGACGGATCCGCTCGCCGATCCCGCCGTGACCGACGCCGTACGGGCCGCCGTGGCGGGTGAGCCCGACGTGCTGCGTGCCTACCTCGGCCCCGGACAGGCCGACGGCATCCTGGCCCTCGTGCTGGCACCCGGCGCGGCGCCGGCCGAGGCCGCCGGCGCCGTGGCGCGGCGCATGGCGGCCGACGAGACACTGCGGGCCCGCCTGGTGCGCGGCCTCGACCTGGCGGTACTGCCGGCCGAGGCGGCGCCTCCGGGCGAGCCCCTGTTCGTCCGCGGGTGAATTGGTCGCGGTCGCCGGACCAGGAACCGGTCCGCTGTACCTCCGACTAGCCGTAGACCGGTCCGGTGTACTTCTCGCCCGGTCCCTGGCCCGGCTCGTCGGGGACGACCGAGGCCTCACGGAACGCGAGCTGGAGCGACTTCAGGCCGTCGCGCAGCGGCGCCGCGTGGAAGGAACTGATCTCCGTCGCGCTGGCGTCGAGCAGACCGGCCAGGGCGTGCACCAGCTTGCGGGCCTCGTCCAGGTCCTTGTACTTGTCGCCCTCCTCGGTCAGACCGAGCTTCACGGCGGCGGCGCTCATCAGGTTGACGGCGACCGTCACGAGCACCTCGACGGCGGGGACCTCCGCGATGTCACGGGTCATGTCGTCGAAGTCGGGACTCCCGGCGGCGGCAGGGGACTCTGCGGAAGCTGGGGATCCCTCGGGGGAGGTGTCACTCATGCCCCACACGATAGGCCCAGGCCCGGTGCCCGCCGCCCTCGGGAGGGGGCCGGGCGCGGACCGTGGGCGGGGTGCCGGATGCCGGGTGCACGCCGGTTCGCACCACTCACGGGGAGCTGCTAACCTTGTGTGACGACCGGCCGGACATGGCAGTGCCCGGCCCACAAGTGGAGGCTCCGATCTCCCACCTGACCGTCCTCCGGGACGGCGGGTCACCGGTCAGGCGGCCACCACCGTTCCGTACGGACGGTGGAGTCGCCCGAATGCGCGCCCCGCGGTTCACCCGCGCGGTGCTCCGGACGCTTTGGAGCCCCGCCTGTGTACCGTTCGGGGCATTTTTCGTGTGCCGCGAAGGTTGGGTCCCATGTCAACCAGACATACGCGGCTGTCCGCCAGACGGTCGTGATGGTGCTACCGAGGAGGATCCATCAGCACCGAGCCCCGCATCAACGACCGGATTCGCGTTCCCGAGGTGCGACTTGTCGGTCCCAGCGGCGAGCAGGTGGGCATCGTGCCGCTTGCCAAGGCCCTGGAGCTTGCGCAGGAGTACGACCTGGACCTGGTCGAGGTCGCGGCGAACGCCCGTCCGCCCGTCTGCAAGCTCATGGACTACGGGAAGTTCAAGTACGAGTCGGCCATGAAGGCCCGTGAGGCGCGCAAGAACCAGGCGCACACGGTCATCAAGGAGATGAAGCTCCGGCCGAAGATCGACCCGCACGACTATGACACCAAAAAGGGTCACGTCGTCCGGTTCCTCAAGCAGGGCGACAAGGTCAAGATCACGATCATGTTCCGCGGTCGCGAGCAGTCCCGGCCCGAACTGGGCTACCGGCTGCTGCAGCGTCTCGCGGAGGACGTCCAGGACCTCGGCTTCGTCGAGTCGAACCCGAAGCAGGACGGCCGGAACATGATCATGGTTCTCGGTCCGCACAAGAAGAAGACCGAGGCCATGGCCGAGGCTCGTCAGGCGCAGGAGGCCCGCAAGGCCGAGGCGAAGGCCCACCCGGGCCGCTCGCAGAACGCCGCCGAGGCCGAGTCCACCGAGGCCCCGGCCGAGGCTTCCGCCGAGGCGTGACCCCCGGGACGTCAGTCCCAGGACCAACCGATTACAAGAGCGACGCTCCGATGTGCCCGGTTTCATCGACCGGGCACCGGGGCGCCACCGACGAGGAGAGAACGGCGCTATGCCGAAGAACAAGTCGCACAGCGGTGCCAGCAAGCGCTTCAAGATCACCGGCTCCGGCAAGGTGCTCCGTGAGCGTGCCGGCAAGCGCCACCTGCTCGAGCACAAGTCGTCCCGTCTGACGCGTCGCCTCACCGGCAACGCCGAGATGGCCCCGGCCGACGCCAAGAAGATCAAGAAGCTTCTCGGCAAGTGACGTGACGGCGCCTGATCGTCCGATCTGAGCGCGCCGTTCGTCAGGACCGGGACCCAATCGAACCCGGGCCGCGTGAGTACCACCGCGGCCCCGCTACAAGGAGTCAAACAAGTGGCACGCGTCAAGCGGGCAGTCAACGCCCACAAGAAGCGCCGGGCGATCCTCGAGCAGGCCTCCGGCTACCGCGGTCAGCGTTCGCGCCTGTACCGCAAGGCCAAGGAGCAGGTCACCCACTCGCTGGTCTACAACTACAACGACCGCAAGAAGCGCAAGGGCGACTTCCGTCAGCTGTGGATCCAGCGCATCAACGCCGCTGCCCGCGCCAACGGCATCACGTACAACCGCTTCATCCAGGGTCTGAAGGCCGCCAACGTCGAGGTCGACCGCAAGATCCTCGCCGAGCTGGCCGTCAACGACGCCCGCGCGTTCGCCGCGCTCGTCGAGGTCGCCCAGAAGGCGCTGCCGGCGGACGTGAACGCGCCCAAGGCGGCGTAACCACACGACGGCGCCACGTCGGCCGGGCCGACGTGATCGTACGGGCCCGCAGGCTACGCAGCCTGCGGGTCCGACTGCGTTCCGCGACGCAACGGCCGTTCCGGCCTCCCCTCACCGCCTGCACGGCACGAGGCACCGGGCCCGCCGCCCCGGCGGCCGTCGCGTCGCGGCGGACAACAGACCCTGACCCATCGAAGGTGGACGCATGCCCCCGGCCCTCGAGCTGATCTCCCCCCGCTCTCCCCGCGTCGGCGCCGCCCGGCGGCTCGGCAGGCGGAGCTTCCGGGGCAAGGAGCAGCTGTTCCTCGCGGAGGGGCCGCAGGCCGTGCGGGAGGCCGCCGGGCACCGGGCCGACGGCAGGTCCACCCTCGTCGAACTTTTCACCACACCCGAGGCCGCGGAGCGGTATCCCGACATCGTCGGCGCGGCCCGCGACGCCGGAGCCCGGGTGCACCTGGCGGCCGAAGAGGTCATCGCCGACGTGTCCACCACGGTCACGCCCCAGGGCCTCGTGGGGGTCTGCCGGTTCCTCGACACCGACTTCGACGCGGTCCTGAGCGCGCGCCCGCGGCTCGTCGCCGTGCTCGCCCATGTCCGGGACCCCGGGAACGCCGGGACCGTCCTGCGCTGTGCGGACGCCGCAGGGGCCGATGCCGTCGTCCTCACCGACGCCTCGGTCGACCTCTACAACCCGAAGGCCGTCCGGGCCTCCGTGGGCTCCCTGTTCCATCTGCCCGTGGCCGTCGGCGTCCCCGTCGAGCGCGCCGTGTCCGGGCTGAAGCAGGCCGGCGTGCGGATCCTGGCCGCCGACGGGGCGGGGGACCGCGACCTCGACGACGAGTTGGACGAGGGCACCATGGGCGGGCCCACCGCCTGGGTGTTCGGCAACGAGGCCTGGGGGCTTCCGGAGGAGACCCGGGCGCTGGCCGATGCCGTCGTGCGCGTGCCGATCCACGGAAAGGCCGAAAGTCTGAACCTCGCGACCGCCGCCGCCGTATGTCTCTACGCATCCGCCCGTGCACAGCGCGCCGCCGGAGGGTGCCGTTCCGTCACCCCCGGCTAGTAGGGTGGCGGGCTCGGGGGCCCCTCCCCCAGCTCTCGACTTGCCTCGAGCAGGGAGGAACCCCCCACACCGGATGAGAGGTGGGGTACGGGGATGATCGGCACGAGCAGAGCACCGGGAGCACGTGACGCGGACCGTGCGCCCGCGTCCCGGCGCGGTGATCTCGCCGAGCTCGGCATCGACCCGGACGACCTCCCCGACGGCCTCGTGATCGCCGACGAGAACGGCCGGGTGATCTGCTTCAACGCCGCCGCCGCCCGGATCACCGCCACGCCCGCCGCCGAGGCGCTCGGCGGGCGTCTCGACCAGGCCCTGCCCCTGGAAGACCTGGAGGGACGGCGCTGGTGGCAGCTGACCGATCCCTACGGAGGTCTCGCCATTCGGGTACGGCAGCCCGAGCGGAATCTGCTGCTGCCGGGAGGGCGGGAGGTGCTCGTCTCCGCGCGCTATGTGCGGGACCGTCCCACCGGTCCCGTACGCCACGTCGTGGTCTGTCTGCGCGACACCGAGGCAAGGCGCCGTACCGAGCGCAGCCATGCCGAGCTGATCGCCACGGTGGCCCATGAGCTTCGCTCGCCCCTCACGTCCGTCAAAGGGTTCACGGCCACCCTGCTCGCCAAGTGGGAACGCTTCACCGACGACCAGAAGCGGCTGATGCTGGAGACCGTCGACGCCGACGCGAACCGGGTGACGCGGCTGATCGCCGAGCTGCTGGACATCTCACGCATCGACTCCGGGCGGCTGGAGGTGCGGCGCCAGCCCGTCGACATAGGGGCGGCGGTGGGACGGCACATCCAGGCCTATGTCGCCGCGGGCCAGCCCGCCGACCGCTTCCTGCTGCGCCTGGAGCATCCGCTGCCCGCCCTGTGGGCCGACCCCGACAAGATCGACCAGGTGCTGAGCAACCTCCTGGAAAATGCCGTGCGCCACGGCGAGGGAACCGTCACCATCGAGATCACGCCCTCGGCGTCCCCGCGCGACGGGGAGGACGCCGACACGTCGGTCACGGTGGGCGACGAGGGGCCCGGCATCCCGGAGGAGTCCATGAACCGCGTCTTCACCCGCTTCTGGCGGGGCAGCAAGCGTGGCGGCACGGGCCTCGGGTTGTACATCGTCAAAGGCATCGTCGAGGCCCACGGCGGCACCATCACGGTCGGCCGCGCCCGCGGCGGCGGGGCGGAGTTCCGATTTACGTTGCCCGTGGGCACACCGGCGTATCTCCTGTAGAAGCGTCGGGTCCCACGGGCTCCTCCGCGTTCCCCGGGAGCCCCGGATCCCGCTGTCGTACTCGCGCACCGGCGCCGCTCCGGCCCACCCCTCGGATGGACGGTTCGCGTGCGACGACGGGCCCCGGACCGGGCCGCCTCATGGACGTGCGGTCCGGTAGCCGCTCCCACCCCGTTAGACTCGGCCTTTGGCACCTTTGTGTCCCGAAGTCGGCGACGATGCGTCATCGGACCAGTGTCAGGACCAGTGACGGGGACCTTCAGCCAGCCAATCGGAAGCACGGGAAGAGATGTCGGCACCCAATAAGTCGTACGACCCTGTCGAGGTCGAGGCCTTGAAACCGGAAGAGATCGAGCGCATGCGGGACGAGGCGCTCGCCGCCTTCGCCGCCGCGGACTCCCTCGACGCCCTCCACGAGGCCAAGGTCGCCCACACCGGCCCCGCCTCGCCGCTGGCCCTCGCCAACCGCGAGATCGGCGCCCTGCCCCCGCACGCCAAGGCCGACGCCGGAAAGCGGGTCGGCATGGCCCGCGGCGCGGTGAACAAGGCCCTCGCCGCGCGCCAGAGCGAGCTGGAGGCCGAGCGGGACGCCCGTGTACTGGTCGAGGAGGCCGTGGACGTCACGCTGCCCCACGACCGCGTGCCCGCCGGAGCCCGCCACCCGCTGACCACGTTCATGGAGCGGGTCGCGGACGTCTTCGTGTCCATGGGCTACGAGATCGCCGAGGGCCCCGAGGTCGAGGCGGAGTGGTTCAACTTCGACGCCTTGAACTTCACGCCCGACCACCCGGCGCGGCAGATGCAGGACACCTTCTTCGTCGAGGGTCCCGAGGGCGACCGTGGCGAGTCGGGTGTCGTGCTGCGCACGCACACCTCCCCCGTACAGGCCCGCTCGCTGCTCGACCGCGAGCCGCCCGTCTACATCGTGTGCCCCGGCCGGGTGTACCGCACGGACGAGCTGGACGCCACGCACACCCCGGTCTTCCACCAGATCGAGCTGCTGGCCGTCGACGAGGGCCTGACCATGGCCGACCTCAAGGGCACGATGGACCACATGGTCCAGTCGCTCTTCGGCGCGGACATGAAGACCCGGCTGCGCCCGAACTACTTCCCCTTCACCGAGCCGTCCGCCGAGATGGACATGCTCTGCTACGTCTGCAAGGGCGAGTCCGTCGGCAACCCGGACCGGCCCTGCCGCACCTGCTCCAGCGAGGGCTGGATCGAGCTCGGCGGCTGCGGCATGGTCAACCCGAGGGTGCTGGTCGCCTGCGGCGTGGACCCCGAGAAGTACAGCGGATTCGCCTTCGGGTTCGGCATCGAGCGGATGCTGATGTTCCGCCACAACGTCGAAGACATGCGAGACATGGTCGAGGGTGACGTCCGGTTCACCCGGCCGTTCGGGATGGAGATCTGATGCGGGTCCCGCTTTCTTGGCTGCGGGAGTACGTCGACCTGCCGGCGACTCAGACCGGGCGCGACGTCCAGGCCAAGCTCATCTCGGTCGGTCTCGAGGTCGAGACCGTCGAGCAGCTCGGCGCCGACCTCAAGGGACCTCTGGTGGTCGGCCAGGTGCTGTCCATCGAGGAGCTGGAGGGCTTCAAGAAGCCCATCCGGTTCTGCACGGTCGACGTCGGCCAGGCCAACGGCACGGGTGAGCCGCAGGAGATCGTCTGCGGTGCCCGCAACTTCTCCGTCGGCGACAAGGTCGTCGTGGTCCTGCCGGGCGCCGTGCTGCCCGGCGGCTTCTCGATCGCCGCGCGCAAGACGTACGGCAGGGTCTCGCACGGCATGATCTGCTCCGGCGACGAGCTGGGCATGGGCGATGACGGCAGCAAGGGCATCATCGTCCTGCCGCAGGAGACGGAGGTCGGCATCGACGCCGTCGAGCTGCTCGAGCTCGTCGACGAGGTGCTCGACATCGCGGTCACCCCCGACCGCGGCTACGCCCTCTCCCTGCGCGGCATCGCCCGCGAGGCCGCCGTCGCATACGGTCTGCCGCTGCGGGACCCGGCGCTGATCGACGTCCCGGCACCGAACGCGTTCGGCCACCCGGTGAAGATCTCCGAGCCGATGGGCTGCGACCGGTTCACCGCCCGCACGGTCACCGGCATCGAGCCCGAGGCGCGGTCCCCGCTCTGGCTGCAGCGCAGGCTGCAGAAGGCGGGCATGCGCCCCGTCTCGCTGGCCGTCGACATCACCAACTACGTGATGCTGGAGCTGGGCCAGCCCCTGCACGCCTACGACCGCTCGCTGATCCAGGGTGCGATCGGTGTGCGCCGGGCCGAGGCGGGCGAGAAGCTCACCACCCTCGACGGTGTGACGCGCACGCTGGACGCCGAGGACCTCGTGATCACGGACGACCGCGGCCCGATCGGCCTCGCCGGCGTCATGGGCGGTGCCAACACGGAGATCGCCGACCACGCCCACGAGAACGGCGGCACCACCGATGTGGTGATCGAGGCGGCCCACTTCGACGCGATCTCGATCGCGCGTACGGCCCGCCGCCACAAGCTGGCCTCCGAGGCGTCCCGCCGCTTCGAACGGGGCGTCGACCCGCTGGCCGCGTCCGCCGCGGCACAGCGCACGGTCGACCTGCTGGTCCTGCTCGGGGGCGGCACCGCGGACGCCGGTGTCACCGAGGTCATCGCGCCCTCGGCGCCGCACACCATCACCATCCCGGCGAACCACCCGGACAAGGTGGCGGGTGTCGAGTACGGCCGTGAGACCGTGGTGCGCCGCCTCCAGCAGGTCGGCTGCGACGTCTACGGGCAGGACGAGCTGATCGTCACTGTCCCGTCCTGGCGGCCCGACCTCACGGACCCGAACGACCTCGCCGAGGAGGTCATCCGGCTCGAGGGTTACGAGAACCTGCCCTCCACGCTGCCCAAGCCCCCGGCGGGCCGCGGTCTGACCGACCGGCAGCGGCTGCACCGCCGGATCGGGCGCGCGCTGGCCGGCGCCGGCTTCGTCGAGGCGCCGAACTACCCGTTCATCGGCGAGCAGATCTTCGACCAGTTCGGCCTGGCCGCCGACGACTCGAACCGCCGGGTCGTCAAGCTGGTCAACCCGCTCTCCGACGAGGAGCCCGCCCTCCGTACGACGCTGCTGCCGGGCCTGCTGGGCGCGCTGCGCCGCAACGACGGCCGGGGCTCCCACGACCTGGCGCTCTTCGAGACCGGTCTGGTCTTCCACCCGCGCGAGGAGCAGCGCATCGCCACGCGTCTGACCGTCGACCGCCGGCCCTCCGACGAGGAGATCGCGTCGCTCACGGCGGCGCTGCCCGAGCAGCCCCGGCATGCCGCGGTGGTGCTCGCGGGCGCCCGCGAGCAGGTCGGCTGGTGGGGCAAGGGCCGCCCGGCCGACTGGGCCGACGCGATCGAGGCGGCGCGCAGCATCGCCCGGGAGGCGGGTGCGGACCTCGTCGTCCGCAAGGGCCAGTACGGCCCGTGGCACCCCGGCCGCTGTGCCGAACTGGCCGTGGTGGTGGACGGGAACGAGCAGGTCATCGGCTACGCAGGCGAGTTGCACCCCGGTGTCCTGAAGACCCTGGGTCTGCCCGAGCGCACATGCGCGATGGAGCTCGACCTGGACGTGCTGGAGCGGGCGGGCACCGGGCCCGTGAAGGGTCCCCGGATCTCGAGCTTCCCGGTCGCCACCCAGGACGTCGCGCTGGTCGTGGACTCGGCCGTCCCGCACGCGGAGGTCGAGGCCGCGCTGCGTGAGGGCGCCGGTCAACTGCTCGAGTCCATCCGGCTGTTCGATGTCTACGAGAGCGAGCAGCTCGGCGAGGGCAAGAAGTCGCTCGCGTACGCGCTGCGCTTCCGGGCGCCCGACCGCACCCTGACCGTCGACGAGGCCTCCGCGGCCCGCGACACGGCGGTCGCGCTCGCCGCCGAGCGCACGGGAGCCACGCTGCGGAGCTAGTCGCCCGCACCGGCGGAGCGGGGAACGGCGGGTCGTCGACCGGCCACGGTCATCCGTGGCCGGTCGCGCGGTTCTGTTTCGCGCTCCCTCGTGGGGTGTGAGCCTCCGTACCGCTGTCGATCACCTCACTCGTTCGGGTGGCTGATCCGCGGGATCCGGACTGTTCCGGGTGGGCTGCCGACAGAATCGGACCGGCTCGGGGGGCGCGAGGACGGACCCTGCGGGCCGCTTCCGTGCACCCAGGACTCTTGGGGGGCCGGCATGACCCGTATCAAGGCCTGGCCCGTTCGTGGGCCATGGCTCAGCGTTGCCGCGCGCATCCACCGGCCGTCGGCATCGCCGCTCGCCCGGCAGGGCGGTGGCCGCGCACGGACCGCGGGCGGCGCGATGGCCGTCGCCATGAGTACCGGACTGCTTCTGTACGTCAGACGCGCCCTTCTCCGGGAGCTACGGCAGGCCCGCAAGGTCGCGGGGGCCGCCCAGAGCGTGGTGCTGCGGCCGCTCCCGCCGCGCATCGCCGGGCTGGAGGTCGCCGCCGCGCGGCTCTCCGCCGAGTGCGGGGCCACCGTCGGGGGCGACCTGTACGAGGTGATCGCCACCGAGCACGGCGTCCGGATCGTGATGGGCGACGTGCGCGGACACGGTCTCGCCGCCCTCGCCACCGTCGCCGCCGTCCTCGGCAGCTTCCGGGAGGCCGTGCACGACGAGCCCGAACTGGCGGGCGTGCTGCGCCGGTTGGACCGGTCACTCGCCCGCCATCTGCGCGAGCGGGCGAGGGCCGAACATCCCTCGGCCGGCTCCGTACCCGACACCCCGGTGGCCGAGGAGTTCGTGACCCTGCTGCTCCTGGAGATCGACCACGGCGGCGAGGTACGCGGGCTGAACTGCGGGCATCCCTGGCCGTATCTGCTCGAGCCCGGGCGGCTCGCGGCTCTGTCGGGCGACGATCCGCTGCCTCCGCTCGGACCGTTCCCCCTTCCCGCGGACCTGCCTCCGACCGACTGCGGCCGGCTGGCGCCGGGACAGGCGCTGTTCCTGTACACCGACGGCGCGGAAGACGCCCGGGACGGCCGTGGCCGATTCTTTCCCCTGCCCGCTCTGCTCGGCGAGGCCGTCCGCGCCCGGCCTCCGCACCCACAGGCGCTGCTGCGGAACGTCTTCACCGGTCTGCTCCGCCACACCGGCGGCCGACTCCGGGACGACGTCGCCCTGCTGGTACTGCTCAACGACCGTCTGTCCCGGGCCGCCGCCGCGGAGCCGCCGGACCGTGACGCGTGCGGGGCCACCGCATGGGCGCGTCCTCTGCCGACGAACCCGCGTCCGACCCAGCGCTCCTGACTGCCGACGACGCTCCGGCTGTCCCCGCCTTTCCGCCGGAGCGTGTCCACACGGCCGCGCCGTCCGCCCCGCTACGGAGTGTCGGGCAGGCAGCTGGGCGGACGGCGCGGATTCGGACCGCCGCACTGTACGAGGGGGAGCCGGCGGCCCGGCCGGCCTCTTACGAGGGTTTTCAGTCAAGCGGGCGGAAACTGTCCGCAACAGCGCGCGCACATCCCGGATTCGCGCACTCTGTTCACACCCCGTGTGAAGGCGAACGCACTACGCTGTCGAGACCGAGTCACGGGGGGGCACGGATGCAGCCCAACACTCTGCTCGACGCGATCCTCGACGAGGCAGGGATATCCCACGCGGGACTCGCCGCGCACGTCAACCAGGCGGGTCGGGCGCGCGGTCTCGCGCTCAGATACGAACACACCGCCGTGGCGCGGTGGTTGAAGGGGCAGCGTCCCCGAGGCCAGGTGCCCGACCTGATCTGCGAGGTGCTCGCCGCCCGCCTGCACCGTCCGGTGACCCTGGACGACATCGGTCTCGGGGTGCCCGGCGAACCGGCCGCCGCGCACGGTTCCGGCCTGTCCGGCTTTGTGGAACGGGCCACGGCGCTGTGGCGGTCCGACGAGCAGCAGCGGCCCCACATCCTGGGCGCCGCCGCCGTCACGGGCACCCCTGCGGTGATGCCCGTGTGGGAGTGGGAGAACCCGCCGGAGGACGTGGACGTCTCGCGCGGCGGCAGGCACCGGGTCACCCCGGCGGACGTCGACATGCTGCGCGCCGCCCGTGCCCACTACGAGCAGATGTACCGCAAGGCGGGGGGAGTGGCGACCCGCAGCCGTATCGTCGGCTTCCTCAACGCCGAGACCGCGCCGCTGCTCCGCGGCAGCTACACCGACGCCATGGGGCGCCAACTGCACCGTGCCACCGGCGGCCTTGTGGCCATCGCGGGCATCTGCGCCTACGACTCGGACGCACACGGGCTCGCCCAGCGCTATTTCCACCAGGCCCTGCGTCTGGCGAAGGCGAGCGGGGACCGCGGGCTCGGCGCGTATGTGATAGCGCTGCTGGTCAACCAGTCGCTGTTCATGAAGGAGTACCGCCAGGCCGTCGCGTTCGCCGAAGCCGCGCTGCGTGCCGCCGGCAGGCAGATCACCCCGGCGCTCGCCTCCGACCTGTACGCGATGCAGGCCAAGGCGTACGCGCACCTCGGCGACGCCACGAGCGCGCTGTCCTGCATCCGGCGGGCCGAGTCGGCCGCCGAGCGCATCCGGCGCGGTCACGAGCCGGACGAGACCGGTTACGTCCAGCCCGGTCTTGTCAACGTCCAGGTCGCGGAGGCACTGCTCAGCCTCGGGGACCTCGTGGCAGCGGGGGAGCATGCCGCCGCCGCTGTCGACACACCGGCGCACGACCGGGGCAGGGTGCACCGGCTCGCGATGCTCAGCCAGATCGAACTGCGCCAGGGCAACGCCGACAAGGCGGTGGCCACCGCCGTCGAGATGGCCGAGCGGGCCCGGGGGATGGAGTCCATGCGCCTGCGCGACAGACTCCGGGCGGTGCGCGAACACCTCGTACGCAGCGGCTGTGCCGGGACGGCCGAGGCGGCCGAACTGATCGACGGGGCCCTGCGCGTACCGCTGTAGACATCGCCGCGCGCACGGCCGGAGAGTCCGGCTCTCCCGCCGGCGCGGCCGACTGCGCCCGCGGCTGCGCCGGGTGTGCGTCACTGTGAGCCTGCTGAGTTGACGCTCCTGCTGCGATATTGCCACTTACTCGACGGAAGGTGGCAGAACCGTGCAGTGGACGAAGCGGAACGAACAAACTGTGTATGAAAACCGCTGGTTCAGCGTCAATCTCGCTGATGTCGAGCTGCCGGACGGCAGGCATCTCGACCACTTCCTGATACGGCTGAGGCCTGTGGCCGTGGCCACGGTCGTCAACGAGGCCAACGAGGTGCTGCTGCTGTGGCGGCACCGATTCATCACCGACAGCTGGGGGTGGGAGCTCGCGGCCGGCGTCGTCGAGGACGGCGAGGACATCGCCGACGCGGCGGCCCGCGAGCTCGAGGAGGAGACCGGCTGGCGGCCGGGACCCCTGCACCATCTCATGAGCGTGGAGCCCTCCAACGGCCTCACCGACGCCCGGCACCACATCTACTGGGCCGACGGGGGCGAGTACGTCGGGCACCCCGTGGACGACTTCGAGTCGGACCGTCGGGAATGGGTTCCCCTCAAGCTCGTCCCCGACATGGTCGCCCGCGGAGAGGTCCCGGCCGCGAACATGGCGGCCGCGCTCCTCCTCCTGCACCACCTCAGGCTCGGCCAGGACGTATGGCCCTCACCGTCCCGCGGCTCGGCGGGCTAGGGTCTGTCGTTGGATCGGGTCGGCTGGGGCGAGACCACGCCCCGCGACGCCGACATGCTCCAAACGACGGACCCTAGTGGGCCCACGCCTGCCAGATCGTCACGACGAGGGCGCCCACGGCCGTCAGTGCGGCAACCGCGGGCAGGGGCCAGCGCGTGTGCTCCAGCGCGACGACCCTTGTGCTCAGGTCGTCCAGGTCCTTCGCGGTCTCCTCGGCGCGATGACTGAGCAGGGCCAGCCCTCCCTCGACCCGGGCGTGTGCCACATCGAGGCGGCGGCGTAACTCTGCGACTTCTCCTTGGACCACGGGATGCTCGGGGTCGGCGGTCACGAGTCCGCTCCTTTCCGTAGTCGTCACATCCCTTGCATGTGCATGGAGAGTCAACTCGCCTGGTGGGCGCGGCGGGAGAGTGTGCGCGCGGCATATGCGGGTCCGGTGCGCACACGGTGTGTGAATGACACGGGCCCGGCACCGGGAACGGTGCCGGGCCCGCAGGGGACGGCGTGCGACGGTCCGTGACCGAGGGGTCGCGACGTCGGGAACGGATCAGGAGTAGGAGTAGAAGCCGGAGCCGCTCTTGCGCCCCAGCCGGCCCGCCTCCACCATGCGCTGCAGCAGCGGGGGAGCGGCGTACAGCGGCTCCTTGTACTCCTCGTACATCGAGTTGGCGATCGAGACGATGGTGTCCAGGCCGATCAGATCGGAGAGCTTCAGCGGGCCCATCGGGTGGGCGCAGCCCATCTCCATGCCGTTGTCGATGTCCTCGCGGCCCGCGATGCCCGACTCGAACATGCGGATGGCGGACAGCAGATAGGGCACGAGCAGCGCGTTGACCACGAATCCGGAGCGGTCCTGGGCGCGGATCGCGTGCTTGCCGAGGAGCTTCTCGGCGAACAACTGCGCCCGGCCGATGGTGCCTTCGGACGTGGTGAGCGCAGGGATCAGCTCGACGAGCTTCTGCACCGGCGCCGGGTTGAAGAAGTGGATGCCGATCACATGGTCGGGACGCGAGGTGGCGACCGCGAGCTTCACCAGCGGGATCGAGGACGTGTTGGAGGCGAGGATGGCGTCCGGGCGGGTCACCACCTGGTCGAGCACCTGGAAGATCTCCGTCTTCACCTGCTCGTTCTCGACGACCGCCTCGATCACCAGGTCGCGGTCCGCGAACTCACCGAGGTCGGTGGTGAAGGTCAGGCGCGCCTGTGTCGCGTCCCGCTCCTCTTCGGAGATCTTGCCGCGCTCGGCCGCCTTGGCCAGGGAAGTGAACAGACGGGTCCGGCCGAACTCCAGGGCTTCGCCGGTGGTCTCGGCGACCTTCACGTCCAGTCCCGAGCGGGCGCAGACCTCGGCGATCCCCGCTCCCATCTGGCCGCAGCCCACCACTCCGACGCGTTCGATGTCGGTCACATCGTCCCTTTCGCTGATCTACGGCTGTGGCAGGTCCGTTCGGGTCCCGGTCGCCTGCTCCATTCGTGCACGTTACTCCCAAGTATCGATGATCGATCGCCGGGGTGGGTGCATGCTGTGCCGCGGAGACGATCCGTGAGGGCGCGGATCCGCAGCGTACGAGGATGTGCAATGGGGCGGTTGTCACGGCGGGCTTTCACGGGGGCGGCGCTGTCCCTGTCGGTCCTGACCACCGGGGCGGCGGCCGCCCCACGGTACCCGCGGGCGAGCGTCGAGATGCGGGGAATGTGGCTGGCGACCGTGTTCAACCGCGACTGGCCGGCGCGTCCCGGGTTGTCGGCGTCCGTCCAGCGGGCCCAGCTGCGCGAGCGCCTGGACGCGGCGGTACGGCGCGGGCTGAACACCGTCTTCTTCCAGGTCCGCCCCACGGCCGACGCGATGTGGCCCTCGCCGTACGAGCCCTGGTCCCAGTACCTCACCGGGACCCAGGGCAAGGATCCCGGCTGGGACCCGCTGGGCACGGCCGTCCAGGAGGCGCACGCCCGCGGGCTCGAGCTGCACGCCTGGTTCAACCCCTACCGGGTCGCCACCCACACCGACCGGTCCCGGCTCGCCGCGTCGCATCCCGCACGCAGGCACCCCGAGTGGACCGTGGCGTACGGCGGGCAGCTCTACTACAACCCCGGGCTGCCCGCTGTCCGCGCCTTTGTCGAGAACGCGATCCTCGACGCCGTGCGCCGCTATCCGGTCGACGGCGTCCACTTCGACGACTACTTCTACCCGTATCCGGTCGCTGGTCAGACGTTCGGGGACGCCGCGGCGTTCGCGGCGTACGGCGGCGGCTTCACGAGCCGGGCTGCCTGGCGCCGCCACAACATCGACCTCCTGGTGCGGGAGACCGCGGCCCGTGTACGGCAGATCCGGCCCGCCGCCCGCTTCGGGGTCAGTCCCTTCGGGGTGTGGCGCAATGCCGCGACCGACTCCCGTGGTTCGGCGACGCGGGCAGGTGTGCAGACGTACGACGACCTGTACGCGGACACCAGGACATGGGTGCGCTCGGGCTGGCTCGACTACATCTGCCCCCAGCTGTACTGGAACATCGGCTACAGCCTCGCCGACTACGCGGAGCTAGTCCGCTGGTGGGCAGCGGTCGCCGCGGGCACGTCCGTGGGGCTGTACCTGGGTGAGGCGCTGTACAAGGCCGGTGACCCGGCCCAGCCCGCCGCCTGGCGGAGCCCGGCGGAACTCTCCCGGCACCTCACCCTGGCCAAGCGGTACCCGCAGGTGCGCGGGCACGTCTTCTTCGCCGCCAAGGAAGTCGCGGAGGATCCGATCGGAGCGATGTCGAGGGTGACGGCCGACCACTACCGGCAGCCGGCGAAGCCACCACGGTGACTCCCCTCCCTCGTCATTGACCGATCGGCTGCTCCAGTTCCCTGTGGCGGATCTCGGTGTCGGGGCCGGGCGAGCACACACCTTCGTGCCCGTCCTGGAAGCGGACGCGGTACGGCGGGTTGCCGTTCGTCCCCATCACCTCGACGATCTCGCCGATCTTGTCGTGCTGCCCGACGATCCTGCCGTGCTGCACAAGCTTGTCGCCCACAGTTGCGCGCATCTGGGGCCTCCTCGTCACGTGCGGGAGTATCGGTCCGTGGCCGTGGGTCCACGGCCTGGTTGCGCCGGCCGACCCTGTCCGTGCACCCCACCCGGTCAGCCACGCGCCCTCTGGGTGACCGCGATACAGATCAGCACCGCGGCGGCCGTGAGCGGCGCGGCCGGAGTGAGATGCTCGCCGAGGAGCAGTACCGACCACACCAGTGTGAGCAGCGGCTGCGCGAGCTGCAACTGGCTGGCCTTGGGTATACCGATCGCGGCCATGCCCCGGTACCAGACGACCAGCCCCAGGAACTGCGAACCCGCCGCCACCCACAGCAGCCCTGCCAGGCCGTGCACGGTGAGGTGGACCGGTTCGTACGCCAGGGCCACGAGCGCACCCGGCAGCGTGATCGGCAGGCAGAGCACCAGCGCCCAGCCGATGACCTGCCAGCCGGGCATGACCCGGGCCAGCCGGCCGCCCTCGGTGTAACCGGCGGCGCAGACGAGGAGCGCGCCGAAGAGGTAGGCGTCCGCCCCCGTCAGAGTGCCGCCGCTCTGCTGCACGGTGAAGCCGATGACGGCGGCGGCGCCGGCCAGCGCCGCGAGCCAGAACGTCCGGGACGGCCGGTTGCCGACGCGCAGCGCGGAGAACAGGGCGGTGGTCAGGGGCAGCAGCCCCACGACCACGGCGGCGTGGGCGGTGGTCGAGGTCTCGAGGGCGAGGGTGGTCAGCAGCGGGAAGCCGAGCACGACACCGGCCGCGACCACGGCGAGCCCCGCCCGGTGCTGCCGTGCGGGAAGGGGGACGCGCAGCGCGAGCAGACATCCGCCCGCGATGACCGCGGCCAGCACACTGCGCAGACCGATGAGCGTCCACGGCCCGAAGCCCTCGAGCCCCCAGGCGGTGGCGGGGAAGGTGAGCGAGAAGGCGAGGACCCCGAGCCCCGCCTGGAGCACGCCGGCCCGCCTGCGGGGAGACCGTTCGCCCGGTCCGGTACGGGCCGGGGTGCCGGCGGTGCGGGGCGCGATGCCGGGGCCCGACTCGGCCGCTATCGACGTGTGCGTAGTAGCGCTATCCTCTGCTCTCATGCATGAGCGTAGCAGTGTGGGTGAACTCGCGGAACATCTGCGAACTGAGGTGAAGCGCTACTCTCCGGGTGAGAAGCTGCCGTCGAGTCGTGCGCTCGTCGAGCGGTTCCGGGTGAGCCCGGTGACCGTGTCGCGCGCGCTTGCCCAGCTGACCGCCGAGGGAATCGTGGTGACGCGGCCCGGGGCCGGCGCGTTCCGCGCCGAGCCCCGGGCTGTCGCCCGAGCGGTCGGGGACACCTCCTGGCAGGAGGTCGCCCTCAGCGCGGAAGCCTCCGCCGAACTCGTGCCGCGCAGCGTCGACGCCTCAGGGGTGCTGACCTCGCTTGCCGCCCCGCCCGCCGGGGTCGTCGAGTTCAACGGAGGCTATCTGCATCCCGTGCTCCAGCCCGAACGCGCCATGGGCGCGGCTCTGTCGCGGGCCGGGCGCCGGCCGGGTGCCTGGGCCCGGCCGCCCATGGAGGGGATCGCGGAGCTGCGTGAGTGGTTCGCGCGGAGCATAGGCGGTGCGGTCACCACGGCGGACGTGCTGATCTCGGCGGGCGGCCAGTCCGCGCTCACCACCGCGCTGCGGGCGCTGGCGCCCCCGGGCGCGCCGGTCCTGGTCGAATCGCCCACATACCCCGGAATGCTCGCGATCGCGCGCGCGGCCGGGCTCCGGCCGGTGCCCGTCCCGGTCGACGCGGACGGGGTGAAACCGGCCCTGCTGGCGGACGCGTTCCGGGCGAGCGGCGCCCGGGTCTTCGTCTGCCAGCCGCTGTTCCAGAACCCGACCGGTGCCGTCCTCGCGCCCGAGCGCCGCCGCGAGGTGCTGCGCATCGCGCGGGACGCCGGCGCGTTCGTGATCGAGGACGACTTCGTGCGCCGCTTGGTGCACGAGGACGCGGGGCCCCTGCCGCCGCCGCTCGCCGCCGAGGATCCCGAGGGCGTCGTCGTGCACGTCAGCTCGCTCACCAAGGCGACCTCGCCGAGTTTCCGGGTCGGTGCCCTCGCCGCCCGCGGCCCGGTCCTTGAGCGGCTGCGTGCCATCCAGATCGTCGACACGTTCTTCGTGCCGCGTCCGCTGCAGGAGGCGGCACTCGAACTCGTCGGCTCGCCCGCCTGGCCGCGGCATCTGCGGGCCGTCTCCTCCGAGTTGATGAGCCGCCGGGACGCGATGACCGCCGCGCTGGGCCTGCGTCTGCCCGAACTGGCGCTGCCGCACGTCCCGTCGGGCGGCTACCACCTCTGGGTGCGACTGCCCGACGGCACCGACGAGCCCGCCCTCGTCGCGGGCGCCCTGCGTGCGGGAGTGGCGGTCACCCCCGGGCGCCCCTACTTCAGTGCCGAACCTCCGGCGGCCCACCTCCGGTTGAGCTTCGCGGCGGTGGCGGGCGCCGGGGAGATCGCGGAGGGGGTGCGGCGTCTGCGGAGCGCCTGCGACGAGGTACTTCCGCACCGCGCCAGTGGAACGAGTGCAGCGGGATGAGGCGTCGCGCTGCGGCGCAGGAGCCCGAAAACCGCTCGACAGCACCCGTGTGGCCTGCGACTCTCGCGCCATGACCGACGCGCCGCGCCTTCCCGACGGGTACGAGTTCTCCGCCGATCCCGCCCGCATCGACGTCGACCGCACGCATCACTGGCTGTCGACCGACGCGTACTGGGCGCTCGACCGGCCCCGTGAGCAGCATGAGCGCGCGGTCGCGAAATCCCTCAACTTCGGTGTGTACGAGGCCGCTTCCGGAGCCCAGGTGGCCTACGCACGCGTGGTGACCGACGAGGCGCTGTTCGCCTGGCTCTGCGATGTGTACGTCGACCGCCAGGCGCGCGGCAAGGGCATCGGCACCGCCCTGGTCGGCGCGGTGCGCGAGCACCTCGCACCGTTCGGCGTGCGCCGCGTCCTGCTCGCCACGGAGGACGCGCACGGCGTCTACGCCCAGCACGGTTTCGAGCCGCTCGACAGGCCGGACCAGTGGATGGTGCTCTGGCTCGACCGGTCCGGCCGGGGCGCACGTCAAGGTCTCGACACCTTTGGTCACTCCTGAGTAACGTCCCTTGACCTGCCCACTTGGGCGGCACACGATCGCCGCATGCATCTTCGGGTCACGTTCGTCGCCGCGGCGCGCAGCTCCTCGCTGCTCGCGGAGCGCTTCGAGGACGACCGGCCGCTGGACCAGGCCGGCTGGGACGAAGTGCAGCGTGCCGCCGGGGACCTGGTACCGCTGGCGGCTGCCGAGCTGCGCTACTGCTCGCCGACCCCGCGGAGCCGGGCGACCGGAGACGCGCTCGGATACGCCCCACTGGTGCAGCCGGCGCTGCGGGACTGCAGCATGGGCCGCTGGCGCGGACTCACGCTGGGCGAGGCGATGGCCCGGGAGCCGGCGGCGGTGGACGCCTGGCTCGCCGATCCCCGCTCCGCGCCGCACGGCGGAGAGACCCTGATGTCCTTCATCTCCCGGGTGGGCGGCTGGCTGGAGACCCGTCCGGTCGAGGACGGCAGCCGTATCGTCGCCGTGACGGAGCCGTCGGTGGTGCGGGCGGCGCTCGTCTACGCGTTGCGGGCACAGCCGTCGGCGTACTGGAACATCGATGTGCGCCCCCTGTCGACGGTCACGCTCGCGGGCCGCAACGGACGCTGGAACCTCCGGCTGGAGGCTCCGTCACAGGGAAGGGGCTGACTCGAGCCGCCCGCGCGTGTAGTCGGTGGTCAGGACGAGGGCCTTCGCGGGCCCGCCGACTCGCCAGACCGTCCGCCAGTGGTCCTCGTCGTGGACCGTGAACTCGCCCCGGTAGAGGTCCGCGGCGCACGGATGCTCGGCGAGATGGCGGCCGCTCGTGAGGTCGAGGTCGTGGAACGGGCGGCCGTCGGCGAACCGCACCTGAGAGGCGCCCGCTGACGGCCCGGGCAGGAACCACAGCGTCCGCTCGGCCGGACGCGGGGTGCCCTGCCAGACGAACGTGCCCGACTCGTGGTGCAGCAACCCGTCCCCGCCGTCCTCCAGGGGCGAGAACAGGGTCGTTCCGCCGAAGCTGCCCTCCTCGCCGCTCGCGAGGTCCCGCACGGTGCGCTCCACGTGCCAGCGCCCGGCGAGATGGGCCAGCAGGTCCCGCACGGGCCAGAACTCACGATCCACCATGCGTTCGACCCTACGTCCCGCACCGCCGTGCCCGGCACGGAGCCGTGGATCGCGCGGGCCCTCCCCTCGTCAGACGGAGGGAGGGGCCGGCTCCTGCGGGGACCGGCCTCCGAGCGGCAGCAGCCCGCGCTCGGCGAAGACCCGCTTCGCGGCGAAGGTCGCGTTCAGCGCCCTGGGCATGCCGCAGTAGACCGCCGAGTGGAGCAGGGCCTCCACGATCTGCTCAGGCGTGAGACCCACGTTGAGTGCCGCGTTGACGTGCACGTCCAGCTGGGCCTCGCAGCCGCCGAGCGCGGTCAGCATGCCCAGCGTCACCAACTGGCGGTCGCGCGGGGCGAGCTCCGGCCGGTCGTAGACGTCCCCGAAGGCCCAGGCGACGATCTGGTGGCCGAGCTCCGGGCTGACGTCGGCGAGCGCGTCCACGACACGCTGCCCGGCTCGGCCGTCGACCCGCTTCAGGACCTCCAGCCCATGGGCGAAACGTTCTTCACGGGAGGTGCTCGCGTTCATGCCGGTTCATCCGTCCCCGGCTGCCCTTCGAGCAGCCGTTCATAGTGGTCGATCTTGTCGTCCAGCGCGGCAGCGTTGCGGCGCAGGGCGCGGATACGCCGCGCCACCCCGGCACGGTGCTCCCGGAGCATCGCCAGCCGGTCGGCGACCGTGGCCTCGCCCCGAGCGCGCAGTCCGGCGAAGCGCTGCATCTCGGCGATCGGCATGCCCGTCTCGCGCAGCCTCAGCAGGAACTCCAGCCAGGCCAGATCGGCGGCCGCGTAACGCCGCTGGTTGCCGCCGGTCCGGCCGACCCGCTCGATCAGGCCGGCCTTCTCGTAGTAGCGCAGCGTGTCGTGTGTGAGGCCGGTGCGCTCGGCGACCTGGGCGATGGTGAGGGTCGGCTCCCCGTCGGGGGTGGCAGGCTGCGCGCTGGTCATGGACAAGACCGTAGGACCTGGAGCGCGCTCCAGGTCAAGTGCTCCCGTCCGTCATCCCCCGAAGTAGGCCTGAGCTGCGCGGACACCCTCGACCAGGGCATCCACCTCATCGGGCGTGTTGTACACGTAGAAGGTCGCCCGGGTCGTCGCCGGGATTCCGTAGCGGCGCACGATCGGGCGGGCGCAGTGGTGACCCACGCGGACCGCGACACCCCGTTCGTCCAGGACCTGGCCGACGTCGTGGGGGTGGATGCCGTCGACCGTGAACGACACGGCCGATCCGCGGTCGGTGAGGTCCCGGGGGCCGACGATGCTTACGCCCGGGAGTTCGCCAAGCAGGTCCAGGGCGCGGGCGGTGAGCCGGTCCTCGTGTGCGGCCACCGCGTCCATGCCCAGCGCTCGGAGGTAGTCCACCGCTGCCGCGAGGCCGACCGCCTGAGCCGTCATCGGCACACCCGCCTCGAAGCGCTGGGGCGGCGGCAGGAAGGTGGTGCGATCCATCTCGACGATCTCGATCATCGAGCCGCCGGTCAGGAAGGGCGGGAGGGCGGCGAGGAGCTCGCGCCGGCCCCACAGCACGCCGACTCCGCTCGGGCCCAGCATCTTGTGCCCGGAGAAGGCCAGGAAGTCGGCGCCCAGTTCGCCCACGTCGACCGGCCGGTGGGGCACCGACTGGGCTCCGTCGACCACGACGAGCGCGCCGAACGCGTGGGCCCGGTCGGCGAGCGCCCGTACGGGGTTGATGGTGCCGAGGACGTTGGACTGGTGCGCGAGGGCGAGCACCTTGGTGCGCTCGTCCAGGAGTTCGTCGACCCGGGAGAGGTCGAGACGGCCGTCGTCGGTGAGACCGAACCAGTCCAGCGTCGCCCCGGTGCGCTCGGCGAGCTGCTGCCAGGGCACCAGGTTGGCGTGGTGCTCCATCTCCGTCACCACGATCCGGTCGCCCGGTCCGAGCCTGCGGTCGTTGCCCAGGGCGTACGCGACGAGATTGATGCCCTCGGTGGTGTTCTTGGTGAAGACCACCTCGTCGTCGGCGGCTCCGATGAAGCGGGCGACGGTCTGCCGGGCGTTCTCGTACGCGTCCGTCGCCTCACCCGCCAGCTGGTGCGCGCCGCGGTGCACGGCGGCGTTGTGCCGGAGGTAGAAGTCCCGCTCGGCGTCCAGGACCTGGAGGGGCTTCTGTGTGGTGGCACCGGAGTCCAGGTAGACGAGGCGGGCACCGCCCTCGACCGTCCGTTCCAGGATCGGGAAGTCCTTGCGCAGGGCGTCCACGTCGAAGGTCACGGCCTCTCACCTCTCACGCTATCTGTTGCGATTCTCCGTGAGAAACGCTAGGTCTCCTCACGGAGAATCGCAAGCATTAGCATGAGGGCGTGGATCACGACAGCCCTGTCTACCTGCACCAGCTCCCGGTCCCCGGGGAGGAGCGTTATGCCTCCCTGGCGCTGGTCAACACGCGTTTCACCGTCAGCCACGGCCCCGTCGACCTGCTCGACGGCACGGACGCCGCGCATCTGTGGCTCGTCCGGCACGGGCTGCTGCCGGACAGGGTCGCGCTGAACGGCAGGCAGTCCGGACGGCTGCTGGGCCTGCGCGAGGCGCTGCGCGCGCTGTTCCAGGCCCACGAGGCCCATGGGATCCCCTCGGCGCAGGACCTCGCGACCCTGAACGCCGCCCTGGCGGCGGCGCCCGCCACCCCCCGGCTGGCCTGGACGGCCGACGGCCCGCGCCGCTGCGACGAGCCGGACGCGGGCAACCCGGCCGCCGCCGCGCTGTCCGTGCTGGCGGAGGACGCCACCGAACTGCTCACCGGCTCCGAGGCCGACCAGCTCACCGAGTGCGCCGCGCAGGGCTGTGCCCGCTGGTTCCTGCGCTCGCACGGAGCACGACGCTGGTGCACGACCAAGTGCGGCAACCGGGTACGGGCGGCACGGGCCTACGCGGCACGCAAGACGCGCTGAACAATCCCCGGCGGTCGGATTTCATTCACCCGCAATTCATGTGCGGTGCGACTTTCCTTTTCCTTGCGACGAGGATCTGCATCGGCTCGGGCGAGCGCTTTCGGAATTGCTCCCATCACTTTCCGGAGGCGGCACAACCTTTCGGAATCAACGCCCGTCTCAGCTGGCGAAATGAGACACGTGGGGGAGGCACGCCCCCGGACCGGGACGCCATGCGTCCCACGCTTTCAGGGGGCTCGCCAAGAAATGCATCGCTCGACCCTGCCCACGGCCGCCGTACCGGCGTCGCCCCCGGCTCCGAGTGGCACGCATCACGGGACCTCGCCGCGACGTCCGGACAGGAACTGGATGTGAAACCGACAACCCAGCCGGAGCCGAGGACCGCCGTACACGGTGACAAGGCGCCGTCCGTGCCCGCGCAACGCCGGCCCAGCGAGCCTGCCTCGACGACCGGACGCCCTTCGCGGCTCCGGCTGCCGACCGGGCCGAGGCAGTCCGCCGCCCTGCTGGCCGCTGCCCTCACCGTCACGGTGTTCTGCGCGGCCGGCGCCGTCGCCCGCAGCTTCCCCTTCGGCCCCCGCACCCGCAGCATCAACGACATGGGCAACCAGTACGTGCCCTACCACGCCCATCTGTGGGACCTGCTGCACGGAAGGGCCGACGGCGGACTCCTCGTCAACTGGCAGTCCGGTTTCGGCGCCAGTTTCCTGCCCGACCTCGGCACCTATCTGACCAGCCCCTTCGCCCTGCTGGTCGCCGTGTTCCCGCGGGACGGGATCGACCTCGCGGTGTACGTGATCACCGTGCTCAAAACGGCGACGGCGGGCGCCGTCATGGCCTGGCTGCTGCTCCGTCTGCGGTCCGGCCGCTGGTGGGCCGCGGGACTGCTGGGCGCCTCCTACGCCCTGTGCGGCTGGAGCGTGGCGGACGCGTCGTACAACCCGATGTGGCTCGACGGCCTCATCGGCCTGCCCCTGTTGTGCCTGGTCGGCGAGTGGGCGCTGAACGGGCGGCGCCGGCTCCCCGGCGTGCTCCTGGTCGCCCTCGTGTGGATCGCCAACTTCTACACGGGATACATGGCCACCATCGGCGCCGCTGTGGTGCTGCTGGTTCGGCTGCTCCTCGCCGGACTCACCCGCCGGCAGGCGCTGGCCGCCGCGGGCCGGGCCGCCCTCACCTTCGCCCTCGGCATGGGCCTGGCCGCGCCGCTGGTGACGGTGGTGTACTTCGGCACCAAGCACGCCTCGCCCGGCAGGTTCACCGGGTTCGAACCCGTGGCGGGCCAGGACCTGCTGGCCCGGCTGCTGCCGACGACGTACAGCTTCGGCACACCGGCCGTGTACGTGGGCATCACGGCACTGGTGCTCGCCCTCGCCCTGCCGTTCCACCGGGCGGTGCCCCGGCGGGTGCGCGCCGGATGGACGGTGCCGGTGATCGCGGTGACGCTGTCGATGCAGTGGACGCCGACCCATCTGTTCTGGCACGCCTTCACCACCCCGCAGGGCAGTCCGTACCGCGAGGCCTTCGTCCTGTGCGCGCTGCTCGTCATGGCCGCCTGGTACGCCCTCTCGTACGGGCCGCCCGACCGGCGCGCCCTGATCGCCGCGAGCGTGCTGCTGGCACTGATCACGGCTCTCGCGAGCCGCAGCGGCCTGGTCCGTTCCTTCGCATGGCCGGTGCTCGCGCTCGCCGCCGCGGGCACGCTTGCCGGACTGGCCCTCTACGCCGGGACGCAGCGCGGGCGACTCGCCACGGGCGGGCACCGCGCTCTGCTCGTCGGCTGCGCCGTGGCGCTGCTCGTCGGCACGCAGCTCGGGGAGACCACGGCCACCACCGCCGCGGCCACCCGGATGCGGCTCTCGCGCATGGACGACTACGCCCCCTGGGGGGCGCGCCAGCAGCAGCAGTCGGAGGCCATCGAGAAGGCCGACGGCTGGCCCCGGTACCGCACGGACCCGGGCCGGGAGCAGACGGTCGGCAACGACCCGATGCTGCTGGGCGGCCAGGGTGCCCAGTACTACAGCAGCCACACCTCCGACGTCCTCAGCACCCTGATCACCGAGCTCGGGGGCGGCTGGACCTCGCGGGGGCGGAATCTGCAGAGCATCGACAACGCCGTCACGGACGTGATCTTCTCCGTCGGCGCGCGGGTGCACTCCCCGCCCGACCCTTATCAGAACTGGTTCCCGCAGGACGGGAGCCATGTGTACGTGACCCGCCAGGACGTGCCGCCCCTGGTCACGGTGCGGCCGTCGGTGCCCGCCGGCACACGCACGGACACGTCCTCGTTCGGACCGTCGCCCTACCGCAACCAGGAACTGCTGCTGGGCGCCCGGGTCTACGCGGTGCCCCGCATCACGGTGCGCGACGCCGCCGGCGAGCCGCAGGACCGAAGTGCGGCCGAGCGCCGGGGTCTGCGCCTCGACGCGGTGCCCGCCGGGAACGCCGTGCCGAGGCCGACGATCACGGCCGACTGCCGGGCCGGCAGCGAGGTCTATCTCTGGGCCCCGGACTTCTCGGGAACCGCACGGCTCGGCGGCACTCAGGCCCCCGCACTGACCGGGCGGTTCCGGTCCGACCACGGAGTCACCAAGATCGCCGCCATGGAGCGCCTCGGGCGGGTCCCGGCATCCGGGCACCTCCGGATCGAGCTGTCTCCCGACCGGACGAGCCTTGTACCGGACGGCGCGGTCGGATGCCTGGACACCACGGCGCTGGACGGGGTCGCCCAGCGGCTCAAGGCCACCGGTGCCCGCCGGCTGACCGTCTCCGACGGCACCGTCCGGGCCGAACTGCCGGCCGGCACCACCGGGACGGCGGTCGTGGCGGCCCCCCGGATCGCCGGGTGGCGCTGTGCCACCGGTGACGGTCCCGCCATCCCGGCGGGGGAGTACCACGGGCTGATCGCCGTCCCCCTCGACGGTTCCTCGACCAGCCTCACGTGTACGTTCCACCCGCCGGGCCTGCGGCTGGGCTCGGCCGTCGGCGGTGCCACGCTTTTGACCCTGGTGGTGCTCACCGCTCTCCCCGTCGTCCGCCGACGACGTGCGGCGGTCATCACGAATTGACGCGTTCTTTCCTTGTGTGCGCCGTGAATGCGTGCCTGGTTCCGGGACGGTTTCCCGACTTCTCGGCGGTAGGGGCCATCGACCTCGTTCCCCGTCCATGGCTTTGTTCGGTGTTCCCTTTTTGTTGACCTGTTTCTCGGCAGGCCTCCGTCCTCCGTTGGGGCCGGATCTGTTTTCCTGAACGCGGGGTCCATCCGGGGGAGCGGCCGCAGTGGCGGGAATTCCACGCCACCGCCCCCGACCAGGCCGCACCCCCGGTGACTCCCGTCTTTCGCAGGCTTGTGAAGCCGTTGCCCGCCCCCGCGGCGCAAGACCGGACCCCATCGCCGGTATTGCATAAACGTGCAAGGCAACGTATAGTCATGCCGTCCAGGAGGAGGGTTCATGACGGTACGTGCGGCGGTGGCCGGAGCCAGCGGCTACGCGGGCGGGGAGTTGCTGCGTCTGCTTCTGGCGCATCCCGGGATCGAGATCGGCACCCTGACCGGGAACTCCAACGCCGGGCAGCGGCTCGGCGCGCTCCAGCCGCATCTGCTGCCCCTGGCCGATCGCATGCTGGAGGAGACCACCCCCGGGGCGCTCGCCGGACATGACGTCGTCTTCCTCGCACTGCCCCACGGGCAGTCGGCGGCCGTCGCCGAGCAGCTCGGTCCGGACGTGCTCGTGATCGACATGGGTGCCGACTTCCGGCTGAAGGACGCGGCCGACTGGGAGAGGTTCTACGGCACCCCGCACGCCGGGACCTGGCCCTACGGCCTCCCCGAACTGCCGGGTGCCCGCGCTGCGCTGGAGGGGTCCAAGCGCATCGCGGTACCCGGTTGCTACCCGACCGCCGTCTCGCTCGCGCTCTTCCCCGCCTACGCCGCGGGACTCGCCGAGAACGAGGCCGTGATCGTCGCCGCCTCCGGCACCTCGGGAGCCGGCAAGGCGCCCAAACCACACCTGCTCGGCAGTGAGGTCATGGGGTCGATGTCGCCGTACGGTGTCGGCGGCGTGCATCGGCACACCCCCGAGATCGTCCAGAACCTCGGCGCGGCCGCGGGCGGTGCCGTGGCCGTCTCCTTCACGCCGACGCTCGCCCCGATGCCGCGCGGCATCCTCGCCACCTGCACCGCCAGGGCGAAGCCGGGTGTCACGGCGGAGTCGGTCCGCGCCGCCTACGAGAAGGCGTTCGCCGACGAGCCCTTCGTACATCTCCTGCCGCAGGGGCAGTGGCCCGCCACCGCGTCCGTCCACGGTTCCAACGCCGTTCAGCTGCAGGTCGCATACGACGCCGCCGTGCACCGCATCATCGCGATCAGCGCCATGGACAACCTGACCAAGGGCACCGCGGGCGGTGCCGTCCAGAGCATGAACATCGCCCTCGGCCTCGACGAGACCACCGGGCTTTCCACGATCGGAGTCGCACCGTGAGCGTCACCGCCGCCCAGGGGTTCACCGCCTCGGGCATCGCCGCAGGCATCAAGGCGAGCGGCAACCCGGACCTGGCCCTCGTGGTCAACAACGGTCCCCGCCGTGCCGCCGCGGGCGTCTTCACCTCCAACCGCGTCAAGGCCGCTCCGGTGCTGTGGTCGGAGCAGGTGATCAAGGCCGGCCAGGTCTCCGCGGTCGTGCTCAACTCCGGCGGTGCCAACGCCTGCACGGGACCCAAGGGTTTCCAGGACGCGCACGCCACGGCCGAGAAGGTCGCGGACGTCCTCGGCCGCGGAGCCATCGAGGTCGCCGTCTGCTCCACCGGACTCATCGGCGTCCCGCTCCCGATGGACGTGCTCCTGCCGGGGGTCGAGAAGGCCGCGGCCCAGCTGTCCGAGCACGGCGGTGAGAAGGCCGCCATCGCCATCAAGACCACCGACACCGTCCACAAGACGTCCGTGGTGACCGGGGAGGGCTGGACCGTGGGCGGCATGGCCAAGGGGGCCGGCATGCTCGCACCGGGCCTGGCCACCATGCTCGTCGTGCTCACCACGGACGCCGACCTCGAGTCGGAGACCCTGGACGAGGCCCTGCGGGCGGCCTGCAGAGTGACCTTCGACCGCGTCGACTCGGACGGCTGCATGTCCACCAACGACACCGTGCTGCTGCTCGCCTCCGGCTCCTCCGGCATCGCCCCGGAGTTCGGGGACTTCGCCGAGGCCGTACGGGAGGTCTGCGCCGACCTCGGGCGGCAGCTCATCGGTGACGCCGAGGGCGCAAGCAAGGACATCAAGGTCGAGGTGGTGGGCGCCGCCTCCGAGGACGACGCCGTCGAGGTGGGCCGCTCCATCGCCCGCAACAACCTCCTCAAGTGCGCAATCCACGGCGAGGACCCCAACTGGGGCCGCGTCCTGTCGGCGATCGGCACCACCAAGGCCGCCTTCGAGCCCGACCGGCTCAACGTGGCCATCAACGGCGTCTGGGTCTGCAGGAACGGCTCCGTGGGCGAGGACCGCGAGCTCGTCGACATGCGCTACCGCGAGGTGCACATCGTCGCCGACCTCGCCGCTGGCGCCGAGACCGCCACCATCTGGACCAACGACCTCACCGCCGACTACGTCCACGAGAACAGCGCGTACTCCTCATGAGCAACGGAACGACCCGTAAGCACACCGCGCTGCCCAAGGCCCAGATCCTCATCGAGGCGCTGCCCTGGCTGACCCGGCACCACGGCAAGACGATCGTCATCAAGTTCGGCGGAAACGCCATGGTGAACGAGGAGCTGAAGGCCGCCTTCGCCCAGGACGTCGTGTTCCTGCGGCACGCCGGCCTCAAGCCCGTCGTCGTGCACGGGGGCGGCCCGCAGATCAGCGCGGCCCTCGACAGGCACGGCATCGTCAGCGAGTTCAAGGCGGGTCTGCGCGTCACCACCGAGGAGGCCATGGACGTCGTGCGCATGGTGCTGGCCGGGCAGGTGCAGCGCGAGCTGGTCGGGCTGCTCAACCAGCACGGCCCGCTCGCCGTCGGCCTGACCGGCGAGGACGCGCACACCATCACCGCCACCAAGCACCATCCGCGGATCGATGGCGAACTGGTCGACATCGGACGGGTGGGCGAGATCACCGCGATCGACACGGGCGCGATCGAGGCGCTGCTCGCCGACGGCCGTATCCCGGTCGTCTCGTCGATCGCCCGGAGTCAGGACGACGGACATGTCTACAACGTCAATGCTGATACGGCGGCTTCGGCACTCGCTGCGGCACTGGGCGCCGAAACCCTCATGGTCCTCACGGACGTCGAGGGTCTCTACGAGGACTGGCCCCACAGCGACGAGGTGATCAGCCGCCTCACGGCCTCCCAGCTGGAGAAGCTGCTGCCGGACCTGTCCTCCGGCATGGTGCCGAAGATGGAGGGCTGCCTGCACGCCGTGCGCAACGGCGTCAACACCGCCCGCGTCATCGACGGCCGGGTCCAGCACTCGATCCTGCTGGAGATCTTCACCGACGAGGGCATCGGCACGATGGTGCTGCCCGACAAGCACGAGGGGGACGACGCATGACGGGAACGACGGCCAACGAGGAGTTCACCCGGCGCTGGCAGGGCGCGCTCATGAACAACTACGGCACGCCGCGGCTCCCCCTCGTCCGCGGCGAGGCCGCAAGGCTGTGGGACGCCGAGGGCACGGAGTACCTCGACTTCGTAGGCGGCATCGCGGTGAACGCGCTCGGTCACGCCCACCCCGCGGTCGTCGAGGCCGTCAGCACGCAGATCGCCTCGCTCGGCCACGTCTCGAACCTGTTCATCGCCGAACCGCCCGTCGTCCTCGCCGAGCGTCTGCTCCAGCTCTTCGGCCGGGACGGCAAGGTGTTCTTCTGCAACTCCGGCGCCGAGGCCAACGAGGGTGCTTTCAAGATCGGCCGGCTGACCGGGCGCACCCATATGGTCGCCACCGAGGGCGGCTTCCACGGCCGCACCATGGGCGCCCTCGCGCTCACCGGCCAGCCCGGCAAGCAGGAACCCTTCCTGCCGCTGCCCGGAGAGGTCACGCACGTCCCCTACGGCGACGCCCAGGCCCTGGCCGCAGCGGTCACCGAGGACACCGCCCTGGTGATCATCGAGCCGATCCAGGGCGAGAACGGGGTGGTCGTCCCGCCCGCCGGGTATCTGAAGGCGGCCCGGGCGATCACCGCCGCCACCGGGGCGCTGCTCGTCCTGGACGAGGTGCAGACGGGTGTCGGCCGCACCGGGCACTGGTTCGAGTACCAGGCCCACGAGGGTGTCCTGCCCGACGTGGTCACCCTCGCCAAGGGCCTCGGCGGCGGGCTCCCGCTCGGCGCCACCGTGGCCTTCGGCAGGGCCGCCGGACTGCTCCAGCCCGGACAGCACGGCACGACCTTCGGTGGCAATCCCGTCGCGTGCGCCGCCGGCCTCGCCGTTCTCGACACCATCGAGGCCGAGGGACTGCTGGAGAACGTGAAGCGTCAGGGCGAGCGACTGCGGGACGGGATCGAGTCGCTCGGCCACCCGCTCGTCGGCCATGTCCGGGGCTCGGGCCTGCTCCTGGGTATCGTGCTCACCGAGCCGCTGGCGCAGCAGACGCAGCAGGCGGCTCAGGACGCCGGTCTCCTGGTGAACGCGCCCGCCCCGAACGTCGTACGGCTGATGCCGCCGCTGAACATCGGCGACGACGAGGTGGAGGTGTTCCTCCGGGCGCTCCCCGGCGTCCTCGATGCAGGCAACGGGGACGGACGATCCGGGGAATGAGACGACGATGAGCCAGGCGCAGGACCACGACGCGGCGGGGCCATCCGTGCCGCAGACCCGCACCGCACGCCACCGCCGGATCGTGGACATCCTCAACCGGCAACCGGTGCGCTCCCAGAGCCAGTTGGCGAAGCTCCTCGCCGACGACGGGCTGAACGTCACCCAGGCGACGCTCTCCCGGGACCTGGACGAGCTGAACGCGGTGAAGATCCGCAACACCGACGGCGACCTCATCTACGCGGTCCCCAGCGAGGGCGGCTTCCGCACCCCGCGCGCGCCGCTCGGTGAGTCGGCCAAGGAGGAGCGGATGAGGCGCCTGTCCCAGGAACTGCTGATCTCCGCGGAGGCCTCCGCCAACCTCGTGGTCCTGCGTACGCCGCCCGGCGCGGCCCAGTTCCTCGCCTCGGCCATCGACCAGGCGGAACTGCACGACATCCTCGGCACCATCGCGGGCGACGACACGGTGCTGCTGATCAGCCGCGAGCCGAGCGGCGGCCAGGCGCTGGCGGACCATCTGCTGCGGCTGGCGCAGAACCACCACTGAGCTGGGGAGGGGGCACACCGTCCGGTGTGCCCCCTCCCCAGCTGCCTGCCCGGTTCAGCCCAGACGCGCCGCCAGCCCACCCGTGCACCGCACCTCGTCACCCGCCGTGATCAGCAGGGCCTCTACGTCCGGCAGCGACTCCAGCCAGTCCAGAGCCTGCCGCGAACCCATCGCGAAGGCCGCCGTCGCCCAGGCGTCCGCCCAGATCAGCCGGGGACCCACCACGGTCACGGCCACCAGGTCGGTGACGGCCGACCTGCCGGTGCGCGGATCCACGATGTGGGCGCCTCGCTCCGCTGTTCCCGAGGTGGCCACGGCCAGTTCGGCGGCGCCGGCGGCGGAGACCACCGCCGCGAGCCCGCCTGGGCGCAGCGGATCCGCGATCCCGACCCGCCAGGGCCGGTGCGGCCCGGGCACCCCGTACATCTGCACGTCACCGCCGCCGTTGACACTCACCCCGTCGGCCCCGCTCGCCGCCAGGTGCCGCGCCGCGCGTTCGACTGCCCAGCCCTTCACGATCCCGGTCGGGTCGATCCGTCCCTCGTACCGTGTGCTGAACCAGCCGTCGCTGAGCCGCTCCGCCTCGGCTCCCGACGCGAGCACCTCGGCGACCTCCTGATCACACTGCTCGAGGGTCACGTCGCCCCGGCCCAGTCGCGAGACCTGGCTGTCCTCCCGGTAGGTGCTGAACACCTCGTCCACACGGTGCAGCCCGGCGACCGCCTCCTCCAGCGCGGTCCGCACGGCCCCGGGCTCACCACCGCGTACGTCGAAGGAGACGACGGTGCCCATCACCTCTTCCGCATGGCGCAGCGCGGACGGTCCCCCCGCCGGGTCGGTCACCTGGCCGACCACTCAGCCACCGGCCTTGTCCAGGGCCGACTGCAACGACTGCTTGTACCCCGTGCTGGTGTAGGTCGCCCCGGAGACCGCGTCGATGTCCGCGCTCTGCGCGGCGACGGCGGCCTGGTTCAGCCGGGGTACGGCCAGGGCGGTCTTCTGGTCGCTGACCCCGCCCTTCGGCGCCTGCACGGCCTCGGCCGCGGTGATCCTGCCGCCGCTCACCGTCAGGCGGACCTGGACGTTGCCGTACTGCGTCGTGGCCACATCGCCGGTGACGGTCCGTGCGCCCGTCTGCTGCCCGCTGCCGCCCTGCGGCGACTCCTGGGCCGCGGCGCTCCGCTGCGCGGCGACACCGCCCGCGGCCTGGGCCGATGCCGGGTCGGAGGCCGGCTTCAGCGCCAGCAGCAGCACGATGCCCGAGACCGTCGCGGCGCCGGCGAGTACGGCACGCCGGACGGGGTGACTCTTCCTCATCGCTCCCAAAGCTCCTGACTCCCCGTCGCTCACATCTCGAACGACTCGTGATGGATACGGCGGGCAGGGACCCCCGCGCCGCGCAGTGCCTCGTACACCTGCTGTGCGAAGCCGGGCGGCCCGCACATGAAGACGTCGTGCCGATCGATGTCGGGCAGTTTGCGGCGCAGCGTGTCCGCGGAGATGTCGGGGCGTTCCCCCTCCGGGCTGTTGACCGCGTACATAAGCCGGGCGCCGCGTTCCTCGGCGATCTGGGCCAGCTCGTCCCACAGGGCCAGGTCCTGGGTGCTGTTGGCCCGGTACAGCAGTGTCAGGTCGCCCGCGGCGCCGGGCAGCGTCTCGAACAGCGCCCGCATCGGGGTGATGCCCACGCCGCCCGCCACCAGCAGCACCTTGCCGCGGCTGCGCCGGTCGGCGGTGAGCGCTCCGTAGGGGCCCTCCGCCCACACCCGGGTACCGGGTCGCAGATCGCGCAGCGCGGAGCTGTGGTCGCCGATCGCCTTGACCGTGATGCGCAGCATGTTGGGGCGCGGCGCCGCCGACAGCGAGTAGGGATGCGAGCTGAAGCGCATGCCGGGAGCGAGGAAGCGCCAGCGGAAGAACTGCCCGGCGGCCGCCCCCATGCGGTGCAGCTTCCGGCCGGTCATCAGGACCGAGACGATGCCGGGCGTCTCCTCGACGACGGCCTCGACCCGCAGCCGGTGGCGCATGTTGAGCCGGATCGGCGTGATGATCCGGTACCAGATCACCAGTGCGGTCACCGACCCGTACAGCGCGTACCAGGCCGTCCGCGCCCACGCCTGCGCGACGAACTCGTTGCCGGTCGACAGCTGGTGCCAGAACGACAGGTAGGTGGCGGCGTAGGTGAGCAGATGGACGTGGTACCAGAGGTCGTAGGAGAGCCTGCGGCGGATCGGGCCGATCGAGATCAGGCCGATGAGGAGCAGCAGACCCGCGCCGATGGCGGCCTTGCCCACGTCCGGCAGTTGCTGCACCGAGTCGACGGTCTGCTGGACGATCCCGCCGAGCCCGGTCCCGGCCTGAAGGGCGTAGCCCCACATCGTCAGGAACAGATGGGCGAGGACGAGGCAGATGGTGTACCGGCCGGTCATCGCGTGCCAGCGGGCGACCCGGTCGGAGCCGACCCGGCGCTCCAGCGCGGGCACGCGTGCCATCTGCAGCACGACCAGCGCCATCAGATACCCGGCCAGCAGGCCGGTGATGCGCCCCGCGTTCAGGATCCGGCCGGAGTTGTCGGCGATGGACGGGGTGTTCGACCACCACATCCAGATGACGCCCGCCGCGCCCGCCCAGAGGGCGACCAGCAGCGGGACGGCAGGGGAGCGGCGTGGGCGGATGGCGCGCATCGTCTGGCGCCGCGCGGCGCGGCCACCGGCGATCGTGGACACGGTCTCCTCCGTGTTCCTGCGAGGGACGGGTGAGGCCAGTGGCCCCCTTGGCCCACAGGTACGTGAGGGAACGTCCGTGCGTTCAACCGCCCATCGAGTCCAGCGCCGACTGGAGCGACTGCTGGTAACCCTGGCTCGTGTACGTGGCCCCGGAGACGACGTCGATGTCCGCGCTCTGCGCCGCCAGCGCCTCCCGGCGCAACTGCGGGACGGCATAACCGTTGATCTCCTGGTCCCTCGGGTTCTCCTGCGGATACGTCACGGCCGTCACATCGGTGAGCTTGCCGTTCCTCACGGTGATCCGGACCTGGACGGGGCCGTAACGGGTCGGGGCCGAATCGCCGGTGACGGTCTTCGTACCCGCCGCGGCGGACCCGCGTGACCGGTCCGCACCCGAGCCACCGGAACCGGCGGATCCGGCCGGGACGCTCGCGCTGCCGGACGGGGCGGGAGCGGCCGTGACGATGTGGGGCGTGGTGTGCGGCTTCATCGACAGCAGCAGCACCGTCCCCGTGACGGTGGCGGCACTCGCGAGCACGATCCGCCGCAGTGGGCTCCTTCTCCTCAGCGTGTGCATGGTGGCCTCACAGCTCGAACGACTCGTGGTGGATACGGCGGTCGGGGACGCCGGCGGCGCACAGCGCCTCGTACATGTCTCCGGCGAATCCGGGCGGCCCGCACAGATAGACGTCGTGATCGGCAAGGCCCGGTACCGCCGCGAGGAGGGCGCCCGGCGTCAGCCGCGGGCGCGCGCCGTCCTCCCCGTTGAGGGCGTACAGCACCCGTGCACCGCGCCACCGGCCTATGGCCTCCAGCTCGGCGCCCAGCGCCAGGTCCTGTACCGAGCTCGCCCGGTACAGAAGGGTCACCTCACCCGGGAGTGTCTCGAACAGGGCCCGCAGCGGGGTGACTCCGACGCCTCCCGCGATCAGCAGCGCCCTGCCGGTGGAGCTCCGTTCCGCAGTGAGCGATCCGTACGGGCCCTCCGCCCACACCCGGGTGCCGGGCCGTAGCAGGGCCACCGACGCGCTGTGGTCGCCCAGCGCCTTGACGGTGATGCGCAGCTCGGTCCGGCGCGGCGGCGCCGACAGCGAGTACGGCGTCGACGTCCAGCGCAGGCCCTGGGCGAGGAAGCGCCACCGGAAGAACTGACCGGGCCGGGCGCCCAGGTCGTCCAGGCGCCGCCCCCGTATGACGACGGACCACACGCCCGGCGCTTCCCGGTGCACCGCCTCCACCCGCAGCCGGTGGCGAAGGTTCAGCCGCACCGGTGTGAGCACCCGGAACCACCCGACCAGGGCCGCCACGCTCAGGTACAGCGCGTACCAGGCGGCCCGGGCCGGCGCGTTCCCGACGAACTGCCCGCCCAGCGCCAACTGGTGACCGAAGGCGAGGAAGACCGCCCCGTACGTCAGCAGGTGCACGTAGTACCAGAACTCGTGGCCGACCCGGCGGCGCACGGCACGGACGGAGGTGATGCCCACGGCACACAGCACGAGCGTGCCGAGGGTCGCCTTGAGCATCTCCGGGTAGTGCAGCACCACCGTGACCGTCTCGTGCACGATCGAGGCCCGGTCCTGGGCGGCGTACCCGAGGAGGACCAGTACGACGTGCGCGACCAGCAGACAGAGCGTGTACCGCCCGGCCATCGCGTGCCAGCGCGTCACCCGGTCCGACCCGATGCGCCGTTCCAGGAGCGGGACGCGGGCCATCAGCGCGACCAGGACCGCGCAGGAGTAGCCGCACAGCAGCCCGGCGATCCGCCCGGCCCCGAGAAGCCAGCCGGCCGTCCCCACCACGGAGCCGGTGTCCTGCCACCACAGGGCGACCACGGCGGCCGCCCCGGTCCACAGGAAGGCCAGCACCGGGCCCGCCGGGGATCGCCGGACGACCGGCGGCACGAGCGGCGTCTGCTGCTGGTACACCGTGGTCATGATCGGTTCCTTTCCGGCATCGAGGACGCAACTGTGCAGGCGGAACTTCTGAGACGGCTCTGAGGACCCTGAGTCCGACCTGAAAAATCCTGGGGAACGGCACCGGCGGGGGAGGTCCGGGCGGATGTGACCGGCACTCATAGCGAACTCAGAGGGCTCGGCACCTCCGGCCGCTCCCGGGAAGAGGGATGCTGGAAGGCGCCATGACCACACCCCGCACCGGCCGCCCCGCCCTCGCCCGCCCGGACGGCACACCCCTGCGCGTCCTCGTCGTCGACGACGATCCGGACCTCGCCGAGGTGCTGTCCGGGGCCCTGCGCTACGAGGGCTGGCAGGTGCGTACGGCCGGCGACGGGGCCGCGGCCGTCACGGAGGCCCGGGACCTCATGCCCGACGCCGTCGTCCTGGACGTGATGCTCCCGGACACCGACGGGTTCGGTGTGCTGCGCTCGCTGCACACCGTGAAACCCGATGTGTGCGTACTCTTCCTGACCGCGCGGGACGCCGTCGAGGACCGCATCGCCGGCATCACGGCGGGCGGCGACGACTATGTGACCAAGCCCTTCAGCCTGGAGGAGGTCGTCGCCCGGCTGCGCGGGCTGCTGCGGCGGGCCGGTATGGCCCGGCAGCTGGAGGAGGGACCCCGGCTGTGCGTCGGCGACCTCGTGATGGACGAGGAGGCCCGTGAGGTGACCCGGTCCGGCGAACTGATCGAACTGTCGCCCACCGAGTTCGAACTGCTGCGTTTCCTGATGCGCAACCCGCGGCGTGTGCTGAGCAAGGCGCAGATCCTCGACCGGGTGTGGTCCTACGACTTCGGAGGCCAGGCCCATGTGGTGGAGCTGTACATCTCGTATCTGCGCAAGAAGGTGGACGCGGGGCGTTACCCCATGATCCATACGGTGCGCGGAGCCGGTTACGTGCTCAAGCCGGTGGCACGGTGAGCCGCGTGTTCCGGGCCGTGGTGCGGTGCCTGCCGTGGCCGCGCACGCTGCGGGCCAGGCTGACCACCGGGCTCGTCGTGCTGCTGGCACTCAGCTGTGCCGCGGTCGGGGTGGCGGCGGTGGTCGAGCTCAACGGATTTCTCACCGGCCGGCTCGACCAGCAGCTGCGGGACCTCGGCCCGCGTTTCCCCGCGAGTCTGGAGCATGGTCCCGGCAGACCCTCCGACCACGACGGCGACGAGTACGGGGACACCCGTAAGCAGTCCGCGGGCACCTTCGGCGCCCGGCTGCTCGGGGCGTCGGTCACCAACGCGGCGGTCGTCCGCCCCGGAAGCGACACCGCCGGCCTGACGGCCCCGCTGGACACTCGGGACAAGCGCTCCCTCGCCGCGGTCCCCGCGGACGGCACGGGGCACAGTGTGCGGCTGTCGTCACTCGGCGGATACCGCCTGATGGCGGTCAAGGGCATGGACGGCGACGTCCTCGTCACCGGACTCCCGCTGGAACCGGTGGAGTCCGCGGTGCACCGGCTGGAGTCGGTCGCCGCCGCGGTCTTCGGCGCGGCTCTCGCGGCCACCGGCGTCGCGGGAGCCGTCTGGGTGCGCTGGTCGCTGCGGCCGCTGAGCAGGGTGGCCGCGACCGCCACCCGGGTCAGCGAGCTCCCGCTCGCCAGCGGTGAGGTCGCGCTGCCGCCGCGGGTGCCCGAGAACGAGCCGCGCAGTGAGGTGGGCCGGGTCGCCACCGCCGTCAACCGCATGCTCGGCCATGTCGAGGACGCGCTGACCAAGCGCCACGCAAGTGAGGAGCGGCTGCGCGTCTTCGCCGCCGACGCCAGCCACGAACTGCGCACACCGGTCGCCTCGGTCCGCGGCCATGCGGAGCTGGCACTGCTGCACCCGGGTCCGGTTCCCGCGGAGGTGACCCGAGCCCTCGAACGGATCGCCGCCGAGTCGGCGCGCATGGGCGAGATGGTGGACGACCTGCTGCTGCTGGCCCGGCTGGACGCGGGCCGGCCCCTGGAGCGGCGCCCGGTCGATCTGACCCGCCTGGTGCTGGACGCGGTGAGCGACGCACGCGCGGCCGGTCCAGGCCACCGCTGGACGTTGGAACTGGCCGAGGAGCCGTTGACCGTGCAGGGCGACGCGCATCGCCTGCATCAGGTGCTCGCCAATCTGCTGGCCAACGCGCGTCTGCACACGCCCGAGGGCACTCAGGTGACCGTCTCGCTCGGGACCGACGCGGCGACGGCGGTCCTCGGGGTCCACGACGACGGACCCGGCGTCCCCGACGCCATCCGGCCGGGTGTCTTCGAACGGTTCACCCGGGCCGACCACCGCCGTCGTCCGGACAACCAGGGTGGCGGTGCGGGCCTCGGCCTGTCGATCGTGGCGGCGGTGACGCAGGCGCACGGAGGGAGCGTGGAACTGACCGGCGGCGCAGGATCGACGACGTTCACCGTGCGGCTGCCCGTCGGCTAGTAGCGTGTGATGCCCGTCGCTCCGCTGGAGGTCCCGATGGCGATGTGCGGCCTGTGCGCCGGATCGGCCCACTGAAGGATCCGGCGCATCGCGTCCTGCGGCACCGACACACAACCCGCCGTGGCGCCCTTGCCGTTGACGTGCAGGAAGATGCCGGCGCCGCGCCCGCGCACCGGCTTGTCGTAGTTGAAGCCGATCACCAAGGCGTAGTCGTACTGGGGGTCGAAGGTGATCAGATGCTCCGACTCGGAGGCGCGGCAGTCGGCCGGGAGGGGTTCCGTCCAGCGGTTGTAGGAGGCGGACGCGTCGTCCTGGCACCACCACGAGCCCTGGTGGACCGGGCGATACAGCGCTCTCGTGCCCGCCGGCGCGGCCTTGATGCCGAACGCGTAGGGCAGTCCGTACAGACCCGCCGGCGTCGTGTTCGTGCCCTGTTTCCGGATGCCGCCTTCGACGAGCCCGTTCGCGCCGAAGCGCGCCGCCGCCGAACCGGCCTTGTTCCAGCGCCCGCCCCGGCGGTCCCACCAGGTGACCATGCCTGATGTCGCGTCGGCCGTGGGCGCCTCCGCAGTGATCAACTGTGTGCCGCCGCCCGTGTCCGCCATTCGTTCCGGCAGCGGCACATTTTCGGCCGCGCCGGGCGCGGGGGCGAGCAGCAGGACAGCGGTGGAGGCGAGGGTGACGACACCGGGGCGCATGGTTCAGAACGTAGACGGCGGCAGCGGCAACGGCAGGCCCGGCAGGCCGTCCAGGCTGGATTCGATGTGCTCTTTCCTTCGAAAGTAGTCGTTCAGGGAGGTGTCGTCCTCGCGCGCGAACCGCCTGCCGTGCAGTTCGCGGTCGTCCTCGTACGCCATGAAGGGCACCGCGTAGCCACAGGTGTCCCGGATGAGCCGGGCCGTCACGACGACGATCGCCCGCAGCCCGTGCGGGGTCGGGTCGATGCAGGGGAAGTGGGTGAGGAGTTCCTTGAAACGGGGGTCGTCGCGGAAGACCGGCTCACCGCTGCCGTGCACCCGCACGATGTTCGGCGGTCCCTGGAAGGCGCACCACATGAGGGTGATCCTGCCGTTCTCCCGCAGGTGGGCGATGGTCTCGGCGTTGCTTCCGGCGAAGTCCAGATAGGCGACGGTCCGCTCGTCGACGACGGCGAACGAACCCTTGAGGCCCTTGGGGGAGAGATTGACCGTGCCGTCCCCCGACAGCGGGGCGGTGGCGGTGAAGAAGAGGGGCTGCGCTTCGATGAACGTACGCAGCCTGCCGTCGATGCGTTCATAGGTCTTTCCCATGGCCTCGATGATGAGGGAAATTCCTTCGACTGTCTAAGGAATTGCGCCGTCCGGTCGTGTCCGGCGCCCGCCGCACGTCCGTGGCCGCCCCGGCCGGCGCGCGGGGCGGCCACGGAGCCTGTCACGACACGCGGTGAGCGTGCCGGCCGCCGGAGGGCCGCTGTTCCGGACGGGTCGGGAGCGGCCGCCCGATGGGCCCGCGCCGCGTCCGGCCAAAGGTATGAGAAGGGCATTTCGGGCGTCCAGGAGACCGGAGAGTTCCTCCGGGTGTGGCGCCGTCGCCTGCCCAGCCGCGCCGAGGTGACGTCCAAGATTGACGAACCATGCAACCTCCTGCATACTCATGCATGCCAGCGAATGCACTGTGAGGGAGAAACCCGTGACCGAGCGCGTCGTACTCGCCTACTCCGGCGGTCTGGACACCTCCGTCGCCATCGGCTGGATCGCCGAGGAGACGGGCGCCGAGGTCATCGCCGTTGCGGTCGACGTCGGCCAGGGCGGCGAGGACCTGGACGTGATCCGCAAGCGCGCGCTCGCGTGCGGAGCCGTCGAGGCCGAGGTCGCCGATGCCAAGGACGAGTTCGCCGACGAGTACTGCCTCCCGGCGATCAAGGCCAACGCCCTCTACATGGACCGCTACCCGCTGGTCTCCGCGCTGTCCCGGCCGACGATCGTCAAGCACCTCGTCGCCGCGGCCAAGAAGCACGGTGCCACCACGGTCGCGCACGGCTGCACCGGCAAGGGCAACGACCAGGTCCGCTTCGAGGCGGGCATCGTCGCCCTCGCGCCCGACCTCAAGTGCATCGCCCCGGTCCGCGACTACGCGATGACCCGGGACAAGGCGATCGCCTTCTGCGAGGACAAGCAGCTCCCGATCGCCACCACCAAGAAGTCCCCGTACTCCATCGACCAGAACGTCTTCGGGCGCGCGGTCGAGACGGGCTTCCTGGAGGACATCTGGAACGCCCCGATCGAGGACATCTACGAGTACACCTCCAACCCGGCCGAGGCCCGCGAGGCCGACGAGGTGATCATCACCTTCAAGGAAGGTGTCCCCGTCGCCATCGACGGCAGGTCCGTCTCGGTCCTGCAGGCCGTCCAGCAGCTCAACGAGCGCGCCGGCGCCCAGGGCGTCGGCCGGATCGACATGGTCGAGGACCGGCTGGTCGGTATCAAGTCCCGTGAGGTGTACGAGGCTCCGGGGGCGATCGCGCTGATCACCGCCCACCAGGAGCTGGAGAACGTCACCGTCGAGCGTGAACTGGCCCGCTACAAGCGCCAGGTCGAGCAGCGCTGGGGCGAACTGGTCTACGACGGCCAGTGGTTCTCCCCGCTCAAGCGCGCGCTCGACGGTTTCATCAACGAGGCCAACCAGCACGTCTCGGGCGACGTCCGCCTGACCCTGCACGGCGGCCGCGCGGTGGTCACCGGCCGGCGCTCCCAGGAGTCGCTGTACGACTTCAACCTCGCGACGTACGACACGGGTGACACCTTCGACCAGTCCGCCGCCAGGGGCTTCATCGACATCTACAGCCTGTCGTCGAAGATCGCCGCACGGCGTGATCTCGCGGGCGGAGCCTGACGCCGGTCCGGCGTGACCGCCGGGCCACCCCCGCACGTACTAGCCTGACAGCCGCCTCCTCACTTGCCGACAGTGGGGAGGCGGTCGCACATCGCCACCTTCGAGGAGCAACGCAGTGAGCAGCAACAGCGGTGACGTCCGGCTCTGGGGCGGCCGTTTCGCCGACGGTCCCGCCGAAGCCCTGGCGAAGCTGTCCGCATCCGTCCACTTCGACTGGCGCCTCGCGCCGTACGACATCGCCGGTTCCCGTGCCCACGCGCGCGTCCTGCGCAAGGCGGGGCTCCTGACGGACGACGAACTGACGCGCATGCTCGACGGACTCGACCGGCTCGAGGCCGACGTGGCCTCGGGCGAGTTCACCGGCACCGTCGCCGACGAGGACGTCCACACCGCCCTGGAGCGCGGCCTCCTGGAGCATCTCGGCCCCGATCTCGGCGGCAAGCTCCGCGCGGGCCGCTCCCGCAACGACCAGGTAGCCACCCTCTTCCGGATGTATCTGCGCGACCACGCCCGGGTCATCGGCGGGCTGATCGCCGAGCTCCAGGACGCACTGGTCGGTCTCGCCGAGGCGCACCCCGACGCGGCGATGCCTGGCCGTACGCACCTGCAGCACGCCCAGCCCGTGCTCTTCGCGCACCACGTTCTCGCCCATGCACAGGCCCTGTCCCGGGACGCCGAGCGGCTGCGCCAGTGGGACGAGCGCACGGCCGTTTCCCCGTACGGCTCGGGCGCGCTCGCGGGATCCTCCCTGGGGCTCGACCCGGAGGCGGTCGCCGAGGACCTCGGCTTCGAGCACGGCAGCTCGGCCAACTCCATCGACGGCACGGCCTCCCGCGACTTCGCCGCGGAGTTCGCCTTCGTCACCGCGATGATCGGGGTGAACCTCTCCCGCATCGCCGAGGAGGTCATCATCTGGAACACGAAGGAGTTCTCCTTCGTCACCCTGCACGACGCCTTCTCCACCGGCTCCTCGATCATGCCGCAGAAGAAGAACCCGGACATCGCGGAGCTGGCGCGCGGCAAGAGCGGCCGCCTCATCGGCAATCTGACCGGTCTCATGGCGACGTTGAAGGCGCTCCCCCTCGCCTACAACCGCGACCTCCAGGAGGACAAGGAGCCGGTCTTCGACTCCATCGACCAGCTGGAGGTCCTGCTCCCGGCCTTCACCGGCATGATGGCGACGCTGACCGTGCACCGTGAGCGGATGGCGGAGCTGGCGCCGGCCGGTTTCTCGCTCGCCACCGACATCGCCGAGTGGCTGGTCAAGCAGGGTGTGCCGTTCCGGGTCGCGCACGAGGTCGCGGGCGAGTGCGTGAAGGCGGCCGAGGCCGAGGGCAAGGAGCTGGACGAGCTCACGGACGAGCAGTTCGCGAAGATCTCCACGCATCTGACCCCCGAGGTGCGGAGCGTCCTCAGCGTTCCCGGCGCCCTCGCCTCCCGCAACGGCCGAGGGGGCACGGCCCCCGAGGCTGTCGCCGTCCAGCTGGCCGAGGTGAAGACGGACCTGGCGGCCCAGCACGCGTGGGCCGCCGCGAAGCGCGGGAAGTAGCCGGTCGCCTGCGCGGAGGGCGTCGCGGGTTAGGTTGGTCCGAGCCGCACGGAGCCGACCGAACGGAGCCCGCGATGCCCTTCGCACGCCTCGCCTCAGCGACGACTCCCACCTGCCACATCGGCCTCGGCCTGGCCGCCGTCGGCCGCCCGGGCTACATCAACCTCGGCCGGGGTCAGGACCTGCCGCCCGTACGCAGTGTCGACGCGCTGCGCGGGCGCACCCATGAGCTGCTGGACGCCGCCTACGCCCAGGGCGTCCGCTACTTCGACGCCGCCCGCTCCTACGGCCGCGCGGAGGAGTTCCTCGCCGACTGGCTGCACGCCCGGCCCGCCGTCGACGACATCGTCGTCGGCAGCAAGTGGGGCTACACCTACACCGCCGACTGGAGCACCGACGCCGAGCAGCACGAGGTGAAGGACCACAGTGTCGCCACCTTCGAGCGGCAGCACGCCGAGACCGCGGCCCTGCTCGGCGACCGGCTCGATCTCTACCAGATCCACTCGCTGACCCCCGACAGTCCGGCTCTCACCGACAAGGAACTGCACGCAAGGCTCGCCGAGGCCGCGGCCGGTGGCGTCACGATCGGCTTCTCCACCAGCGGCCCGGGGCAGGCCGACACGATCCGCGCCGCGCTCGCCGTGACCGTCGACGGCGAACCCCTCTTCCGTACCGTCCAGTCCACGTACAACCTGCTGGAGACCTCGGCCGCCCCCGCGCTCGCAGAGGCCCACGACGCCGGGCTCACGGTGCTCGTCAAGGAGGGCATGGCCAACGGGCGGCTGGCCGGCGAGCGAGCGCCGCAGGCGCTGAGGGCGGTGGCCGCGGAGGCCTCCCTCGGCTGTGACGCGATCGCCCTGGCCGTCATCCTGCGCCGGCCCTGGGCCGGGGTGGTCCTCTCCGGAGCGGCCACGGTCGACCAGCTCGGCTCCAATCTGCACGCCACCGTCGCCGACCTCGACGAGGAACAGCTCGCGCGCCTGGAGACCCTCGCCGAGGACCCGGACACGTACTGGGAGCAGCGCGGGCAGCTGCCCTGGCACTGAGATCGGTCCGAGCAGGGACTCGATGAGACGTACGTGATTCTTGTGAGACGTTCACGTCTCACTTGGGCTATCGTTGTCTCATGGCTGTCGACCGAGACCATGTGCTGCGCAGTGCGGCCGCCCTGCTCACCCGCAAGTCCACCGCGACCATGGACGAGGTCGCCAGGGCTGCCGGGATCAGCCGGGCCACCCTGCACCGCCACTTCGCCGGACGCGACGCACTCGTACGGGCGCTGGAGGCGCTCGGCATCGAGGAGAGCGAGGCCGCGCTGGACGCAGCCCGGCTCGACGACGGTCCGGCCCGGGAGGCCCTGCGCCGGTTCGTGACCGAGATCGAGTCCGCCGCGGGGCTCCTCGCCTTCCTCTACACCGAGAACCAGCTCTTCGAGGGCGAGGCGCAGAACGAGGGCTGGTCCCGGATCGACGCCCGGATCGCCGCACTGTTCCGGCGCGGCCAGACAAGCGGTGAGTTCCGGATCGACCTCACCCCCGCGTGGCTCACCGAGGCCCTGTACGGACTGATGGCCTCCGGCGCCTGGGCCGTGGCCGAGGGGCGACTCGCCCCCAAGGACTTCACCTACATGATCGTCGAGCTGTTGCTCGGCGGCGCACTACGAAGAGAGGAACCATGACCAGCACCCTGCGGCACGAGGGTGCCCCCCGCAGTGGGGGAGAGGCCGCCGGCCCGGGACGGATCGCATCGCCGGGCGAGGGACGTCCGGGCCGGTGGCTCGCGCTCGCGGTCCTCGTCCTCGCCGTGCTGCTGGTCGCCGTCGACGCGACCGTGCTCGGCCTGGCCACCCCCTACATCAGCGAGGACCTGAAGCCCTCCGGCACCCAGCTCCTCTGGATCGGTGACGTCTACTCCTTCGTCATCGCCGGTCTGCTCGTCTCCATGGGCAGCCTGGGCGACCGCATCGGACGCAAGCGGATCCTGCTCGGGGGCGCCACCGCCTTCGGGCTGGTCTCCGTGCTCAACGCCTATGCCGCGACGCCGAGCATGATGATCCTGGCGCGTGCGCTACTGGGTGTCGCGGGAGCGACCCTGATGCCGGCCACGCTCGCCCTGATCCGCAACATCTTCCACGATCCGCGCGAGCGCAGCCTCGCCGTCGGCATCTGGGGCGCCACCGCCTCGGCAGGCACGGCGATCGGCCCGATCGTGGGCGGTTTCCTGCTCGAGCACTTCTGGTGGGGCTCCGTCTTCCTGATCAACGTGCCCGTGATGGTGGTCCTCGTCCTCGTCGGCATCAGGACCCTGCCCGAGTCCCGCAATCCGCGCCCCGGTCCGTGGGACCTGGCGAGCGTCGTGATGTCGCTCGTCGGCATGATCGGCGTCGTGTACGCCGTGAAGGAGGCGGCGGCCGAGGGGTTCACCTGGCCCGGCGCGGCCGCGGGCGCGCTCGGTGCCCTCGCACTGCACGGCTTCGTGCGCCGCCAGCTGACCCTGCCGGTGCCGCTGCTGGACATGCGGCTGTTCCGCCGCCGCGGGTTCAGCGGCGCCGTTCTCGCCGACCTGCTGACCATCCTCGGGATGTCCGGGCTGGTCTTCTTCCTCTCCCAGTTCCTGCAACTGGTGCAGGGCCGGCACCCGTTCGAGGCAGGCCTCGCCGAACTCCCGGCCGCCGTCGGCGCGGTCGCGGCGGGCCTGGTCGCGGGCACGGCGGCCAGGCGCTTCTCGGTGCGGGCCGTCGTCGCGAGCGGGCTGGCCGCGGTGGGGCTGGCGCTGGCCGCCCTCGCCGTGGTCGACCGGAGCACCGGTTATCCGCTCATCGGCGCCGCGCTGCTCGTGGTGGGGGTCGGCGCGGGCCTGTCGTTCACCGTGACCGCGGACGTCATCCTCTCCAGCGTGCCCAAGGATCAGGCGGGCGCCGCCTCCGCCGTCTCGGAAACGGCGTACGAGCTCGGCGCGGCACTGGGCATCGCCCTGCTCGGGTCGATCGTGACGGGCGTCTACCGCGGGTTCACCGGGCCTGCGGGCACTCCCGCCGCGGCGCACGAGTCGCTGGGCGGTGCCGTCGAGGTGGCGTCGCGGATGCCGTCGGGCACCGGCCGGGAACTCCTCGCCTCGGCCCGGGAGGCGTTCGTGGACGGCCTGGCGCTGGCGACGGGGGTCGGTGCCGCGGTGCTGCTGGCCACGGCGGTTGCTGCGTGGTTCCTGCTGCGCGGACAGCGGCTGGAGGGCTCCTCGTGACCACGGCCCCGCGCCCCGACGGGAGTGCGGGGCGAGCACGAGGTGCGGCTGCGCCGACGGACGGCTGCCCGGCGGCGGCCGGTGCTAGGCGGCCTTCGCCTTCGTGGCGTACATGTCGACGTACTCCTGGCCGGACAGCCGCATGACCTCGGTCATCACGGAGTCGGTCACGGCCCGCAGCACATAGCGATCCCGGTCCATCCCCTCGTAGCGGGAGAACTCCAGCGGCTCACCGAAGCGCACGGTCACCTTGCTGGGCCGGGGCATGCCCGCGCCTCCGGGCTGGATCTTGTCGGTGCCGATCATGGCGAAGGGGACCACGGGCGCGCCCGTCATCAGCGTCAGCCGGGCGATGCCGGTGCGCCCCCGGTACAGGCGGCCGTCGGGGGAACGCGTGCCCTCCGGGTAGATGCCGAAGACCCTGCCCTCCTCCAGGATCCGGCGGCCGGTCATCAGCGCCGCGACACCGCCCTTGCCGCCGTCGCGGTCGACCGGGATCATGCCGACGCCGGAGAAGAACCAGGCCATCAGCCGGCCCTTGAAGCCCTTGCCGGTGACGTACTCGTCCTTGCCGATGAAGAAGACCTGGCGGTCGCAGACCAGCGGCAGGATCATCGAGTCGATGAACGTCACGTGGTTGCCGGCCAGGATGACCGGGCCGTCACCCGGGATGCGCTCCGCGCCCTCCACCTGGGGGCGGAACATCAGGCGCATGATCGGTCCGAGCACTGCCTTGATGAGCGCGAAGCGGGACAACGGGCCCTCCGGTGTCAAGGGATTCGGTTGGAGTCTGTGCAGGTGAGGACGATACTCGCGATGCCCGCCATGCAGCACATCGGGTCACGCGGAGGATACGCGTCGTCGACGACTGTTTACCTGCGGTGGCGTCGTGTTGCACGTTCGTCATCCGCCGTACGGGTGTGACGAACCTCGCGCCGGCGAATGACGCGGCGTCATGTCGAGTGCCCCCCAAGGTGTTTCCCATGCAACCGGCAGGACGGCACCCGTCCGCCGCGCGTTTGTGCGGACGTCGCCCGGTCGTCACGGCCGCGCACCTACGATCGACCCGCTTCGACGGATGCGCCGGGAGGGTACTGATGGGGACGCAGGGGTCGTACGAGCAGGGACGAGGGACGGGACGGCGGGCGCTGCTCGGCGCCGCGGTGCTGGGGGCGGGCGGGGCGGTCCTCGGGCTGCCGGGTGCCGCGAGCGCGGACAGCCGCCACGGCGGCGGACTGAAGGGCCTGCCCGTGCCCACGATCATCGGTCACCGCGGGGCCAGCGGCTACCGGCCGGAGCACACCCTCGGCTCCTACCAGCTGGCCCTCGACATGGGCGCGGACATCGTGGAGGCCGGTGACCTGGTGCCGACCAAGGACGGGCACCTCGTGTGCCGGCACGAGCCGGAGATCGGCGGAACCACCGACGTCGCCGACCACCCGGAGTTCGCCGGCCGCAAGACCACCAAGGTCCTGGACGGCGTCCCCACCACCGGCTGGTTCACCGAGGACTTCACGCTCGCGGAGCTGAAGACCCTGCGCGCGATCGAGCGCATCCCCGCTACCCGCCAGCGCAACACGCTCTACAACGGCCGCTGGGAGATCCCCACCTTCGAGGAGGTGCTCCGCTGGCAGGACGAGCAGACCCGCAAGCGCGGCAAGCAGGTGTGGATCTACCCCGAGACCAAGCACCCCACCTACTTCCGCAAGCTGGGCCTCGGTCTCGAGGAGCGGCTGGCGACGATCCTGCGCCGGCACCGCAAGGACGGCAGGAACGCTCCGGTCATCGTCCAGTCGTTCGAGCCGACCAGCATCCAGCGACTGAACAAGCTCGTCGACAACCCGCTCGCCGTGCTCCTGTCCGCCGCGAACACCCGTCCCTGGGACTTCGTCGACGCGGGCGACCCGCGCACCGTCGCCGACCTCGTCACGCCCAAGGGCCTCAAGGAGATCGCGTCGTACGCGCAGGGCATCGGCCCGACGCTCGACCTGGTCATCCCGAAGGACGCGAGCGGCAACCTCACCAAGCCGTCCACGCTCGTCGCCGACGCGCACGCCGCGGGCCTGATCCTGCACCCGTACACCATGCGCAACGAGAACACCTTCCTGCCGGCGAACTTCGCGCGGGGCACGGACCCGACGGCCTACGGTGACGCCTTGGGGGCATTCAAGGCGTACTTCGCGACCGGCATCGACGGCGTCTTCACCGACAACGCCGACACCGGACTGCTCGCTCGCGAGGACTTCCTGCGCCGCTGAGCGGCGCCGACACGTCAACACATGATCGGCGCACCCCGGTTGGGGTGACTCTCGACCGCCCCGGCAACCCGTTGCCGGGGCGGCCGCGTCACGCCGCACATGACCCCCGAGATGCTCACGGCCCTGCGCCCCCTGCTCGTCGCCGAGGCCGTTGCCGAGGCCCACGCGTGCGGGATGGAGCCCGGCGACCTGGAACAGGCGGTGTGGCTTCGGCTTCTGGAGCGGCTGGCGGCGGACGGGCCGCCCGCGGACCCACCGGGCTGGCTGCGCCGGGCCGTTCGGTCCGAGGCGCGCCGCGGGCGCCGAACGACCCGTCTCGAACTGCCGTACCGCGCCGAGCCCGCCGACGACCGCCACCCCGGTCCGGAACAACAGGCGCTCATGGAGGCGGGCCGCCGGGCGCTGCACGCGGCGGTAGGCCGACTTCCCGGCCGGTGCCCCCGACTCGTGGCGGCGCTGCTGTCCTCACAGGACCCGACCTATCGGGAAATCGCGGGGGAGTTGGGTATCTCACAGGGCAGTCTCGGCCCGGAACGCTCCAAATGCCTGGGATGTCTACGGCGATTGCTTGCGGCGGAGGTTGCGGCCGGCGAACGGCGGGGATAGGAGTGAGGAACATACGGCGATCAGGTGAGCGGGAGGCGTGCGCACATGGGCATGAGCGTGACCATCTCTGTGGCGACCGAGCGGGATGCCGAGCAGATCTTCAGGTTGCAGTACCTGTGCTTCCAGAGCGAGGCCGCGCTCTACGGCAACTACCGCATCGACCCGCTCGTCCAGAGCCTCGACTCGGTCCGTGACGAGGTCGTCTCGGACTGCGTCTTCGTGGCGCGGCTGGGCGACGAGGTGGTCGGCTCGGTCCGCGGCAGCGTGACGGAGGACGGCGCGGCCTCCATCGGCAAGCTCTGTGTGCACCCGCGGCTCCAGGGCCACGGCATCGGCGCCCGGCTGCTGCGAGTGGCGGAGGAGGCGCTGGCGGAGGAGCGCGGCGCGAAGAGGTTCCGCCTCAGCACCGGCCACCGCAGCGAGGTCAGCCTCCGCCTGTACCGCCGCGTCGGCTACGAGCGGGTCGGCACCTCCCAGGGCGACGACGGCGTCCCGATGATCGTCCTGGAGAAGCAGGTGGGGGCGGGCTCGTACGCCACGACGGCCTAGAGGCCCGTCGCCGCCCTCCACCGCCTTGCAGCTGCACGCACCACCCCCCGGTCGGGTCGGCTGAAAGCCGCAGTCACTCTCGGTCGACCCGATCCGAACGACAGGTCCTAGCCGCGCGCAGCCGCCGGTGCCTGCTCCGCACGAGCCTTGCGGAGCCAGTACATCGCCGAGAGCGGCAGCAGCACGGGGATGAAGATGTACCCCATGCCGTAGTCCGACCACACGGTCGCGTCGGGGAAGGCCGACGGGTCCACCAATGTCCAGGTGCCGACCGTCAGCACCCCCACCAGTTCGGCGGCGCAGCACACGAACGCCGCCCTGCGGGCCGTCTCACCACCGCGGACCAGCGAGTAGGTGATGAAGCCGTAGACGACTCCGGCGACCGCGGAAAGCGAATACGCCAGCGGGGCCTGGTCGAACTGCGTGGAGATCTGGACTACCGAGCGCGACACAGCGCCGACGACCATCACGCCGTACAGCCAGACCAGCAGCATGCCCGGTCCCGCGATGAGCCGGGTCTTCGCCGGCTTCTCCTGCGTGGCCGCCATCTCAGCCTCCCCAGATGTCATAGAGCCGCACCTCGAGCACGGCGAGGACCACACCGCCGGCCGCCACCGTCACCGAACCCCACCGCGACCGCTCGGTGAGGGACATGAACCCCGCCGCGGGGATGCAGGCGAACGCCCCGAGCAGATACGCGACGAAGATCGTCGTGCCCTGCTCCGGCTTCTCGCCGCGCGCCAACTGCACGATGCCGACGATCAGCTGGATCACGGCCAGCAGCGTCACCACGGCCATGCCGATGAAGTGCCAGTCCTTCGTGGGCTGGTCGCGGTGGGCCGCCCAGCCGCACCAGGCGGCGAGCAGCAGCGCGGCGACGCCGGTCGCCAGCGTCAGGGCATCAAGCATGCCGCGACCCTATTACGGTCCAAAAGACCCGATGCGCTCGCCCCCGTCCTGCCTGCGTAGGGTCGAGGACATGAAGATCCATGCTGACGCGCTGCTGTTCGACAACGATGGGACGCTCGTCTCGTCCCTCGAGTCGGTCACGCGGTGCTGGACGCGATGGGTGCAGGAGTACGGGATCACCGCGGAGGCCTTCGGGAGCATCGCGCTCCATGGCCGTACGGCCATGGAGATAGCCGCCGACCTGCTGCCCGCCGACGTCGTCCCCGAAGCCGTCGCACGCATCGAGCTGCTGGAGGTCGAGGACGTGCCGAACGGGGGAGTGCAGCTGCTGCCGGGCACCCGGGAGTTCCTGGACGCGCTGCCGGCCGACCGCTGGGCCGTGGTCACCTCCGCCACGCGCCGCCTCGCCGAGGCCCGGCTCGAAGCCGTAGGCATCCGACCCAAGACCCTGGTCACCGCGGAGGACGTCACCCGCGGCAAGCCGGATCCCGAGCCCTACCTCCTCGCCGCCCGTGAGCTGGGCGTCGAGCCGTCCCGCTGCGTGGTCTTCGAGGACGCCCCGGCGGGACTGGCGGCGGCTCGCGCCGCCGGGATGACCACCGTGGCGTTGGCCACAACGCACCGCTCCCACGAGCTGGACGCCGATCTGGTGGTGAAGGACCTCTCGGCCTTGTCCGCACTGGTCACCGACCACGCGGTGGAGATCTCCGTACGCGGCTGACGCCGTCCACGGCTGTCCGCCATTCGGGCAGCCGTGGCATCTCCCCGCCGCCCGTCTGATTTACTTGGGCCCATGACCACGACGAGCAGCCGCACCCTTGCGACCGAGGCGACCATGACGCCCGGTGCTCGTTGTATGTGTCGAATGTGCGCCTGCTAGAGGGCCCCTGCACGACCCAGAGTCTCGCGCCCCGAAGCGAGCCCCCAGTGGCACGTCCGTACGCCCGTGTCGTACGTGACCCGGCCGCCCCCACCGCCTGAAGCGCCTGGGGGACCACACCCCGCGCACACGTTCTCCCCGGTTTCCATCGCCTTGGCGAGAACCGTGCCGCGTTCCCACGCATGCACCCGTGCCGGCGCACATCCACGCCCTGCACTCGACAGTGACGGAATCCCCAGTGATCACCACATCGGGCCTGACCAAGGTCTACCGCTCGCGCGGCCGCGAGGTGACCGCCCTAGACGGCGTCGACCTGCACGTACGCGAAGGCGAGGTGTACGGCGTCATCGGCCAGTCCGGCGCCGGGAAGTCCTCGCTCATCCGCTGCGTCAACCTCCTGGAACGCCCCACCTCCGGCACGGTCACCGTGGCCGGGCAGGACCTCACCGCGCTCGCCGGCCGCGGACCGCGCGCCGGCAGGGAACTGCGGCAGGCGCGCAGCCGAATCGGCATGGTCTTCCAGCACTTCAACCTGCTGTCGTCGCGCACCGTCCAGGACAACGTCGAGCTGCCGCTCGAAATCCTCGGCAAGTCCGGGAAGGAACGTTCCCGCAAGGCCCTGGAACTGCTGGACCTCGTCGGTCTCGCCGACAAGGCGGGCGTCTACCCGGCCCAGCTCTCCGGAGGGCAGAAGCAGCGTGTGGGGATCGCCCGCGCCCTCGCAGGCGACCCCAAGGTCCTGCTCTCCGACGAGGCGACCAGTGCCCTCGACCCGGAGACCACGCGGTCCATCCTCCAGTTGCTCCGCGACCTCAACCGGCAGCTCGGCCTGACCGTTCTGCTCATCACGCATGAGATGGACGTCGTCAAGACCATCTGCGACTCGGCCGCCCTCATGGACAGGGGCCGCATCGTCGAGTCCGGGACGGTCAGCGAACTGCTCGCCACCCCCGGCTCCGAACTGGCCGCCGCGCTCTTCCCGGTCGGCGGCGACGCGTCCGGCGACGACCGCACCGTCGTCGACGTCACCTTCCACGGCGACGCGGCCACCCAGCCGGTCGTCTCCCAGCTCGCGCGCACCTACAACATCGACATATCGATCCTCGGCGCCGCGATGGACACCGTCGGCGGCAAGCAGGTCGGCCGGATGCGTATCGAACTGCCGGGCCGCTACGAGGAGAACGTGGTGCCGATCGGCTTCCTGCGCGAGCAGGGCCTGCAGATCGACGTCCTCGACCGTGCGGAACCGCAGGCCGTGCCGGCGAAGGACGGTGCCAAGTGACCTGGTCCGAGATGCAGCCGCTGCTGTCCGAGGCCTCCGGCGACACCCTGTACATGGTCGGCTGGTCCACGGTCATCGCGGTGGTCGGCGGCCTCCCGCTCGGCGTCCTGCTCGTACTGACCGACCGGGGCGGACTCCTCCAGAACCTCGCCGCCAACAAGGTGATCGGGCAGGTCGTGAACATCGCCCGCTCGATGCCCTTCATCATCCTCATGGTCGCGCTGATGAGCTTCACCCGGACGATCACGGGGACCACGATCGGCCGCGAGGCCGCGATCGTGCCGCTGGCCATCGGCGCCATCCCGTTCTTCGCCCGCCTGGTCGAGACGGCCGTCCGGGAAGTGGACGGCGGACTGGTCGAAGCCGTGCAGGCGATGGGCGGCAACACCTGGACCGTGGTGCGCAAAGTCCTCGTACCCGAGGCCCTGCCCTCGCTGATCTCGTCCGCCACCACCACGGTGGTCGCCCTCATCGGCTATTCGGCGATGGCCGGCACGGTCGGCGCGGGCGGTCTCGGCGACATCGCCATCCGCTACGGCTATCAGCGCTTCGAGACACAGCTGATGTGGATCACCGTGGCGATCCTCGCCGTCGTCATCTCGCTCATCCAGTTCGCGGGCGACTACGCGGCCCGCGCGCTCCACCGCCGTGGCGGCGACTCGTCCGTCGCGCCCCGGCTGCGGCTGCTGAAGAACAGGACGCCCGCCACCGAGGCCATCGCCTCCGATGTGAACAGGGCCGCCTGAACCGCCCCCATCTCCCCGCTCGCACCGACGACGGGGTCGCACCACCCATAAGGAAAGGCACTTTTCGTGCGTAACACCGCCAAGATCACCACAGCCGTCCTCGCCGCCGGAGCCCTCACCTTCGGGCTCACCGCCTGCGGCTCCGGCGACAGCTCCTCCGCCTCCTCCGACTACAGCGGGCCGCTGGTCGTCGCCGCCAGCCCCACCCCGCACGCCGAGATCCTCGACTTCGTCAAGACGAACCTGGCGAAGAAGGCGGGCCTCGACCTGGAGGTCAAGGAGTTCACCGACTACGTCACGCCGAACACGGCCACCGAGGACGGCTCCGTCGGTGCCAACTACTTCCAGAACCAGCCGTACCTCGACGACTTCAACAAGAAGAACGGCACCCACATCGTGCCGGTCGTCACGGTCCATCTGGAGCCGCTCGGCCTGTACTCCCACAAGGTCGGCAAGGTCGATGAGCTGAAGAGCGGTGCGACCGTGGCCGTTCCGAACGACACGGTCAACGAGGCGCGGGCGCTCAAGCTGCTCGACGCCAACGGACTGATCAAGCTCAAGAGCGGCGTGGGCAGCGAGGCGACCCCCCGGGACATCACCGCGAACCCGAAGAACCTGAAGTTCAAGGAGCTGGAGGCGGCCCAGACCCCGCGCTCCCTGGACGACGTGGACGCCGCGGTGATCAACGGCAACTACGCCATCTCCTCGGGTCTCAAGCCCGCCAAGGACGCTCTTGTCCTTGAGTCCTCCGAGAACAACCCGTACGGCAACTTCCTTGCAGTCAAGAAGGGCAACGAGAAGGACCCGCGCGTGAAGAAGCTCGCCAAGCTCCTCACCTCGCCCGAGGTGAAGAAGTTCATCGAGGACAAGTACCAAGGCTCGGTCGTCCCGTCCTTCTGATCCGGCCCGGCCGGCACCGGGAAACCCGCGGCGCCGCGCACGGGGTCCGTTCCGCACGGAGCGGACCCCGTGGTGCGGTTCGGTGCTTCCATGTTGCATGCTGGGCAGCTCAGCAGGCCATGACGGTTTCCGAAGGTTACGGAGCGGCGCAATGACGAGCACCTTCCCCAACGTCTCCATCAGTACGGAGCGGTTGGTACTGCGCCCTCTCGACGAGGACGACCTCCAGGCGCTGACCGAGATGATGAACGACGAGCTGGTCGGCGCCTGGACCGACGTGCCCCAGCCGTTCACCGAGCAGGGCGCCCGCACCTGGATCACCGAGTACGCGCCGGCGCAGCGGGAGGCGGGCCGCGGCCTCGACTTCGCGGTCACCGAGTTCATCACCCAGCGTCTGGTCGGCCTCGTCCAGCTGACCAAGACGAACTGGCACATCCGGTCCACCGAGCTGTCGTACATCGTCGCCCCGTGGGCGCGCGGCGAGGGCTATGCCTCCGAGGCCGCGCTCGCCACCGCCCAATGGCTCTTCGGGAACCAGGGGTTCGAGCGGATCGAACTGCGCACGGCAGCAGACAACACCGCCTCCCAGCAGGTCGCCCAGAAGATCGGCTGCATCAGCGAGGGCGTCCTGCGCAACGCCTGCATAGCGCACGTCCGCATCGAGGACGGCACCTGGACGGACGTACGGACCGATTTCATCGTGTGGAGCCTGCTGCCCGAGGACCTCGACGGGGTCAGCGAGGAACTGGCCGACACGGGTGGTTTCACATCGTTCTCGGACTGGAACTGACCTCGAGGGATTCTTCCCACCGGCCGGACCCGTGACGGGCACACCCGGCCGCACCGGGTAGTCTCACGGAGCCCGCCGTGCGGGCTGTCCCTGACGACCCGCAGAACCTCCTGGAGACTGACGACGATGGCCGACCGCGTCACGGTGATCGGCTGGGACGGCTCGCCGCTGACGGCTGCGGCGCGCTCCGCCCTCGGAGCCGCCACGCTCGTGGCCGGCGCGGCGCACCACCTCGCACTCCCCGAGGTGCCCGCGACGGCCGAACGCATCCGGCTGGGCAGCCTCGCCCTCGCCGCCCGCCGTATCGCAGCCCACCGAGGCACCGCCGTCGTCCTGGCGGACGGTGACCCCGGCTTCTTCGGCGTCGTACGCACCCTGCGCGCTCCCGAGTTCGGCCTCGAGGTCGAAGTCGTGCCGGCCGTCTCCGCGGTGGCCGCCGCCTTCGCACGCGCCGGTATGCCGTGGGACGACGCACAGGTGGTCGTCGCACACCCCCGCACCCTGCGCCGCGCGGTGAACGTGTGCAGGGCCCACACCAAAGTCGCGGTCCTCACCTCACCGGGCGCCGGACCGGCCGAGCTGGGCCTGCTGCTCGAAGGGGTCCACCGCACCTTCGTCATCTGCGAGGAGCTCGGCACCGACCGCGAGCAGGTCACGGTCGTGACCTCGGACAAGGCGGCCGACCACACCTGGCGCGACCCCAATGTCGTCATCGTCATCGGCGGACCCGTGACCGCGGTCGAAGGGGGCGGCTGGATCGCCGGCCGTGACCCGGGCGCCGAGCCGCGCGGCTGGGCGCTGCCCGCCGAGGCGTACGGCGGAGGGCTCGGCGAAGGCGAAACGGATCTGCTGCGTGCCGCCCAACTGGCCCGGCTGGGCCCACGGGTGGGCGACCTGGTGTGGGACATCGGCAGCGGCAGCGGGGCGTTCGCCGTGGAGGCCGCCCGCTGCGGGGCCGCCGTCATCGCCGTCGACCTCGACCCGGACGCCTGCGCCCGCACGACGGCGGCCGCCCGCACCTTCGGGGTACAGCTCCAGGTCGTCCAGGGCACGGCCCCGCACATCCTGGAGAACCTGCCCGAACCGGACGTCGTACGCGTCGGCGGCGGGGGGGCCGCGGTCGTCTCGGCCGTGGCGGACCGCCGCCCGCAGTGCATCGTCGCGCACGCCGCCACTCGCGACGAGGCCGAGCTCGTCGGCAGGGGCCTGTCGGAGCACGGCTACGAGGTCGAGTGCGCCCTGCTGCAGTCCGTCGAACTCGACACGCGGGCCTGGACGGAGAAGGAACGGAGCGTCGCGTTCCTGCTCAGCGGGCGATTGCCCGAACGCGCCCCGTGATCCTGTTGTCCTACCGGCGCGGTAGGCTGGCCGACCGTTGTACCGCACTTGGGTGATCCGGCACATCGTCAGCCAATGTCCGGAAAGCGCATCCCTTTTGGGGCATGGGTGGTACGGCGGAACCGGAGGGCGCGCAACGTGGCGCAGTCCACAGCGGGCCGTCGTGGATCAGGCTGACGCGGTGGACGGGTGACCGGAAGAATGCCGTTCAATGGCTTTGTCGTCATTGTTGGCGGGTCGTTCGTGCCGCTGGGCGCGGACGCTCGTTCTTCATTGCGGGCGGTCGGCGAGTCCTTCCGGGCGAGCTGGTCGTAGGAGCACTAAACCGATGGGCGAGGGATACGCATGACCGACACCGGCCAGGTCCCGGGCGAGGGACTGCCGGAGAACGCAGGCATGGTGGAACAGCCAGGCGTCCTCGCGCCGGGCGCGTACACCTACCTCGACCACTCCGACACCCCCGCCGAAGAGGACGACCTGCTCCTGATGCCCGGCCAGCAGGGCGCGTGGGGCAACGAGATGGCGCAGCCGGCGCCGGCTCCGTTCCCGCACGAGCCCGGCCCGCACGAGACGGCCGGCCGGGACAGCGGCTCGATCGACCTCGGCGCGGTCCGCGCGGCGGCCGCCGCGCCCGCGCCGCAGCGCCGTCCGCTGCACCTCGGGCCGCCCACCCCGGACGCCTCCTCGAGCCTGGTGCGTTCGCTCGCCGACCGTGGACCTGCGGGCGTTCCCATGCGCGCCTCCGGGCCGCCGACGACCGGCCCCGAGTACCTGGACGTGTCCCAGCTCGAGAACTCCCCCCAGGGCGCAGCACCGTGGGGCTCCTCGACGCAGACCCAGACCGTGCCGCCGGCCGTTCCCGAGGGGACGGCTGAAGAAACGGTCGTTCCCCCGGCGGCCCCCGAGCCGTTCCCCGCACCGGTCGCCCCCGACGCCGTGTCCGGGGTCGCCGAGGGCTCCGGCACGCTCCACGGACCGGGGACCCCGGCCGGTTCCCCGGCGTTCGAGACACCCGCGACGCCCGTCGGAGTCGAGGCGCAGTACTCCGCGGAAACACCGCACGACTCCTGGGGAGCGCAGGCGGCCGCGCCGTCCGTCCATCAGGTTCCGGACACCCCGCCCGTCGTCCCGATGCCCGTGACCGGGCTCGCCGCCGACGGCACGCCCGCCCACGGCACCCCGCACATCGGCGCCCCGGCGCCGGACGGGCCGATCGCCTCGGGCGCCGCCCGGGAAGCGGAGCCCGCGGTGGACTTCGCGCCGGACCCGCATCTCTCCGCCGCCGCACCCGTCGCGGAACCCGTGCAGCCCACGGGCGGCACCCCGTACGACGGCACACCCGCGCCCGTGACCGGGACCGGGGCGCTCCTGACCCCCGCCGACGCGCACACCCCCGCGTCCGGCGTCATGGTGCCGGCCGCGCACGTCCGGGCCGCGGCACAGCACACCCCGGCCCAGGGCATCGCTGCGCACGCACCGGCGTCCGAGCAGCCGGCCCCCGCGGCGGACGAGGCGCCGGTGCTCCCGGACGCCGGGGCGCAGTTCGCGCCGCCCGAGCCGCACGGCGCCGAGGAGGCGCAGCCCGCGTTCCCCGGGTCCGTCCGGGCCGTTCCCGTCGGCGTGTCCGTCGAGGCCGTGGCGCCGGGTGCCGTCGCCGTCCAGGCGTACGGCGAGCCGTCGCCCGGCGAACAGGCGCACGGTGAGCGGACACCCACCGGGCAGCACGCGACCGGTGAGCCGGTCGGCGAGCACGGCGTCGCGGCGGAGTTCGGGGCGGACCACTCACTGGGCCAGTTCGTCCCCGTCGACGGCATCGTGCCGACCACGCCGCACCTGGCCCCGACCCCGCCGCACGGACTGAGCGTGCCTCCGCTGCCGGACCAGGAGCAGCCGGCCGCCGAGGACCCCGCTCCGGCCTCGGCCGAGCAGGAGGAGCAGGCCGCCGCCCCGGCGCCGGAGGAACAGATCCTCGTCGTCCCCGCTCCCCGTGAGGGCGAGTCGGCCGTCCCGGAGCCGCCGGTCGCGGAATCGGGGCCCGTGGCAGCACAACAGGCGGAGGACCTGGACACCAGGGCCGCCGAGCAGGAAGAGAGCACGGCCGCAGTGGAAGACGTACAGGAGTCCACCGGCCCGGCGGCGCCCGGATTCGACGACGCCGAGCGTGAGGCGGTGCTGCGCGTGATGCGCGAGCGCCGTGACATCCGCAACGGCTTCCGCAGCGACCCCATCCCGCACGAGGTGCTGCTGCGCGTGCTGGAGGCCGCCCACACGGCGCCTTCGGTGGGGCACTCCCAGCCGTGGGACTTCGTCGTCATCCGCTCGGCCGAAACCCGCCGCAGCATGCACGAACTGGCACAGCGTCAGCGTGAGGCCTATGCCAAGTCGCTGCCCAAGGGCCGGGCGAAGCAGTTCAAGGAACTGAAGATCGAGGCCATCCTCGACACGCCGGTGAACATCGTCGTCACCGCCGACCCGACACGGGGCGGCCGCCACACGCTCGGCCGGCACACCCAGCCGCAGATGGCCCCGTACTCCTCCGCGCTCGCCGTCGAGAACCTCTGGCTCGCCGCCCGTGCCGAAGGCCTCGGTGTCGGCTGGGTCAGCTTCTTCGACGAGCGTGAGATGGTCCGCGCCCTCGGACTGCCCGAGCACCTGGAGATCGTCGCCTATCTGTGCGTGGGATACGTCGACGAGTTCCCCGAGGAGCCCGAGCTGATGCAGGCGGGCTGGTCCAAGCGCCGTCCCCTGTCCTGGGTCGTGCACGAGGAGACGTACGGCCGCCGGGCACTGCCCGGCGAGGAGCCGCACGACCTGCTCGCCGAGACCGTGGCGGGCATCCGTCCACTGGACGCCAAGGCCCTCGGCGAGGCCTGGGAGCGGCAGAAGCGCATGACCAAGCCCGCGGGCGCGCTCGGCATGCTGGAGATCATCTCCGCACAGCTGTCCGGCCTGTCCCGGCAGTGCCCGCCGCCGATCCCGGAGCCCGCCGCCGTCGCGATCTTCGCCGGTGACCACGGGGTGCACGCCCAGGGCGTCACCCCCTGGCCGCAGGAGGTCACCGGTCAGATGGTGGCCAACTTCCTCGGCGGCGGCGCGGTCTGCAACGCCTTCGCCAACCAGGTGGGCGCCGAGGTCTGCATCGTCGACGTGGGCGTGGCCTCCGACCTGCCGGCGACCCCTGGTCTTCTGCCGCGCAAGGTCCGCGCGGGCACGGCGGACATGACGACCGGCCCCGCGCTCACCCGCGAGGAGGTCAAGCAGGCGATCGAGGTCGGCATCGAGACGGCCCGCGACCTCGTGGCGGCCGGCAACAAGGCGCTGCTGACAGGTGAGATGGGCATCGCGAACACGACGGCCTCGGCCGCCCTGATCGCGGTCTTCACGGACACCGACCCCTCCGAGGTGACCGGCCGCGGGACGGGCATCAACGACGAGACGCTGGCCCGCAAGACCGAGGTCGTGCGCCGCGCCATCGAACTGCACCAGCCCGACCCGGCCGATCCGATCGGCGTGCTCGCCGCGTTCGGCGGTCTGGAACACGCGGCGATGGTGGGCCTGCTGCTCGGCGGCGCGTCCCTGCGCACACCGGTGATCCTCGACGGTGTCAGCGCGGGAGCCGCCGCTCTGGTGGCCCGAGCGATCGCGCCCGAGGTCCTTGCGGCGTGCATCGCGGGCCACCGCAGCGCGGAGCCCGGTCATGTCGCCGCCCTCAACAAGCTGGGTCTGCGTCCTCTGGTCGACCTGGACCTGCGTCTGGGCGAGGGGACCGGAGCGCTCCTCGCGCTGCCGCTCGTGCAGAGCTCCGCGCGGGCGATGCACGAGGTGGCGACGTTCGACTCGGCAGGGGTGACCGAGAAGTAGGCGGGGACGGGACCCGGGCGCCGGGCCCGGGTTCCCCGCGATCCGTCCCGGTCCTGTCCACCGGGCGCACCCACCTGCGCCATCCGGCCGGGCCGAACGTAAAATTCCCACGTCAGGGCCGCTCCAAAGGCGTAGGGGCCGTCTTCCGCATCGCCTGGACGAGGAGCCGTACCGCCATGGCCGAACACCCCCCTTACCCCGTAGGGCTCCGTCTCTCCGGTCGTCGTGTGGTCGTTCTCGGCGGCGGCCAGGTCGCCCAGCGCCGACTTCCGGCCCTGATCGCGGCGGGCGCCGACGTACTGCTCGTGTCACCTGAGGCGACACCCTCGGTCGAGGCCATGGCGGACGCGGGAGAGATCACTTGGCTGAGGCGCCCGTTCCGGCCCGGGGATCTGGAGGGGGCCTGGTACGCCCTGATCGCCAGCAGTGATCCCGAGGCCAACGCCGCCGCCTCAGCCGAGGCCGAGCGCCACCGTGTGTGGTGCGTGCGCTCCGACGACGCCGACGCGGCCACCGCCTGGACCCCGGCGACCGGTCACAGCGAAGGCGTCACCGTCGCCGTCCTCACCACCGCCGCGAAGGGCCGCGACCCGCGGCACACCGCCGCCATCCGCGACGCCGTCGTCGAGGGCCTGCGCGCCGGCACGCTCGTCGCACCGCACCACCGCACCCGCACCCCCGGTGTCGCGCTGGTCGGGGGCGGCCCCGGCGACCCGGACCTGATCACGGTCCGCGGCCGCCGCCTGCTCGCCGAGGCCGACGTGGTCATCGCGGACCGCCTCGGTCCTCGTGATCTCCTCGCCGAACTCCCGCCGCACGTCGAGGTGATCGACGCGGCGAAGATCCCGTACGGCCGTGCCATGGCCCAGGAGGCCATCAACGACGCCCTGATCGAGCACGCCCGGCAGGGCAGGTCGGTCGTGCGGCTCAAGGGCGGGGACCCGTTCGTCTTCGGCCGCGGCATGGAGGAGGTGCAGGCGCTCGCCGAGGCGGGCATCTCCTGCACGGTGGTTCCCGGCATCTCCAGTTCGATCTCGGTGCCGGGCGCGGCCGGCATCCCGGTCACCCACCGGGGTGTCGCACACGAGTTCACGGTGGTCAGCGGCCATGTCGCTCCGGACGACGAGCGGTCCCTGGTCGACTGGCCCTCCCTTGCCCGGCTCACCGGCACGCTGGTGATCCTCATGGGCGTCGACAAGATCGGGAAGATCGCCGAGACGCTCGTCGGCCACGGCAAGGCCGCCGACACCCCGGTCGCCCTGGTCCAGGAAGGCACGACGGCGGCCCAGCGCCGCGTCGACGCCACCCTCGCCACGGTCGCCGCAACCGTGCGGGCCGAGGGCGTGAAGCCGCCGGCCGTCATCGTCATCGGCGAGGTCGTGAAGGCCGCTCCGCGGCCTGTCGAGTAACCCGGGGTAACCCGGCCCGTTCCAGCCGTTGGCACCACTCCCAGGACAAGGCAGTATCACCCTGTGGCCGATCTCATCACCGTTGAGGACCCCGACGACCCGCGCCTCGGCGACTACACGGGTCTGACCGATGTGGAGTTGCGCCGCAAGCGCGAACCCGCCGAGGGCCTGTTCATCGCCGAGGGCGAGAAGGTCATCAGACGCGCCAAGGACGCCGGCTACGAGATGCGCTCCATGCTGCTCTCCGCCAAGTGGGTCGACGTCATGCGGGACGTCATCGACGAGCTCCCGGCGCCGGTGTACGCCGTCAGCCCGGAACTCGCCGAGCAGGTCACCGGCTACCACGTCCACCGTGGCGCGCTCGCCTCGATGCAGCGCAGACCACTGCCGACGGCGGACGAGCTCCTGTCCACCGCCCGTCGTGTGGTGGTCATGGAATCCGTGAACGACCACACCAATATCGGCGCCATCTTCCGCTCCGCCGCGGCCCTCGGGATGGATGCGGTCCTGCTGTCGCCCGACTGCGCCGACCCGCTCTACCGCCGCAGCGTGAAGGTCTCCATGGGCGCGGTCTTCTCGGTGCCGTACGCACGCCTCGAGACCTGGCCCAAGGGCCTGGAGTCGGTGCGCGAGGCCGGATTCGCGCTGCTCGCCCTCACCCCCGACGAGAAGGCCAAGACCCTCGACGAGACCGCGCCGCACAAGATGGAGCGGGTCGCGCTGATGCTCGGCGCGGAGGGCGACGGTCTGTCCACGCAGGCGCTGGTCGCCGCGGACGAATGGGTGCGCATCCCCATGGCGCACGGGGTCGACTCACTCAATGTGGGAGCGGCGGCGGCCGTCGCCTTCTACGCGGTGGCCACCGGTCGCCCCCTGCCCTGAGGAGGAGCCCGATGGCCCTGCGGGAGGCGATCGTCGCCGTGCTGCGGCGCGGTGACCGGGTGCTCGTCGTCAAACGCGGGCCCGAGGCGCGTCGCTCCGGTTACTGGGCGCCGCTCAGCGGCAAGCTCGAGCCCGGGGAGACCCAGGAGGAGGCCCTGGTCAGGGAGGTCCGCGAGGAGGTCGGTCTGACCGTCGCACCGCTGGCGAAGGTCTGGGAGTCCGAGACCGACGACGGCGTCTTCCGCCTCCACTGGTGGACCGCGGCGGTGGGCACGGACGAGGTGGTCGCCGACCCCGGGGAGGTGGCCGAGGCCCGCTGGGTCACCGTCGAGGAGTACCTGGCGATGGATCTGATCTTCGACGGCGACCGTGAGTTCTTCGAACGGATCCTTCCGGGGCTGTGACGGCCGCCGCGGGTGCGGACGCGGTCGCCGGGACGACCGCGGACGCCTCGCGCTGATCGCCCGTCAGCCCGCCGCGCTCGGCCCGCCCGCGTGCCGGTCGGCCATCGCCTCACCCGTGGGAGGGGCGTACAACCGCTCCTGGCCCACCTCCCGGCGCATGTCCCCGCGGTCCAGGCCACGCGCCGGGCCCTGACAGCCCTGGGCCGCCGCGATGCCGAGTGCCACCAGCAGCGTCACCACCACGAAGACGAACAGCCGCTGGCGCAGCAGTCGTGGGTTGGCCGGCCGCCGGCCTGTCCCGGTGGTCCGCGGCGCGGGACGTCCGGCCCCGCTGCGCGGTGCGGGACGACCGCCGGAGCGGGGCGCGGTGCGCTGGACCGGCGTCGGGCGCGACCCCGGCCGTGAGCCGTTGCTGCGGGGCGGGGGAGTGCCCGGCCCCGGGGGGCGCCGTACGGTGCGCTGGTCGGCGTACTGCTCCGCCAGCCGCCCGGTGGGCCGGTCAGGTCCACCGGACTGCGCGGTCGGCCGCGCGTCCACGAGGCCCTGGGCCTCCCGAGTCGCGATCTCCTTGAGGCGGAGCGAGAGTTGGAGGGTGCTCGGCCGCTCCTCGGGGTCCTTCGCCAGACAGGCGCGGACGAGCGGGGCCAGGGCGTCGGGCACGCCGTGCAGCTGCGGGTCCTCGTGCACGACCCGGTAGAGCATGACCTCGGAACTGCCGTGCCCGAAGGGCGAGTCACCGGTCGCCGCGTACGCCAGCGTGGCGCCCAGCGAGAACACGTCCGTGGCCGGGGTGACGGCCGCACCGCGAACCTGCTCGGGGGCGAGGAAACCGGGCGATCCGACGGCCGTGCCGACATGCGTGAGCGTCGAGGCGCCGGTCGCCCAGGCGATGCCGAAGTCGATGATCCGCGGCCCCTTTGGGGACAGCAGGATGTTGGACGGCTTCAGGTCGCGGTGGACGACCCCGGCCTCGTGCACCGCGACGAGGCCCTCGGACAGTGCGGCGCCCACCGCGGCCACGTCGGCGGCCGACAGAGCGCCCTCCTCGGCCACCTTGTCGTGCAGGGAGGGGCCGGGCACGTACTGTGTGGCGAACCACGGACGGTCCGCCTCCAGGTCCGCGGCCACGAGCCGCGCCGTGCATCCGCCCCGGATCCGCCGTGCCGCCGAGACCTCGCGTGCGAACCGCGACCGGAACTCCTGATCCTCCGCCAGGTCCGGCCGGATCACCTTCAGCGCCACCCGCTGGCCCCGTTTGTCGGAACCGAGGTAGACGACGCCCATCCCGCCCGCGCCGAGCCGCCGGTGGAGCCTGAACGAGCCGACGACACGCGGGTCCTCACGCCTCAGGCGCATCATCGCCATGTCCATCCCCGCTGCCCGGTCCGTCTGACGAGCCACAGCTTACGTTTCCGCGGCCGGGTGCGCGCAGAGGCCGCGCCCTCTCGCCCCGATCGATTGTCACTGCCGGGTGCGAGACTTGAGGGGTGGTCAGGGGAGGCGCAAACAGGCCGGCCTTGTGCTGCCTGTGATCCCAACCTCCCGCGGCGGAAGGGGGATTGAGCCCGTGAAGGGTGATCGTGTGGAGATAGTCGTGGACGCCGGGGACACGACGCGCACCTACGAGGTCGTGGCGAGCAGGGCGGGCCGCCGGGTGGAGACGGCGGTGCGCAGGGGAGTGGTGGAAGTGAGCGAAGTCACCCGGAACGGCTCCGTCGTGCGCACCGCCCGGTTCATGGCGAACCGGGTGCTGGCGCTCGTGGAGCAGCCGGTCCCGCGGGAGGACGCATCGGAGCACGGGGGACGTTCGGGGCGTCCCCTCGGGGAAGACCCCGAGACCTAGGACCTCGTCTCCACCCAGGGGAGTACACCGCAGGTCATCGGTCATCCTCCGGGAGGCCAGGCAATCGGTACGAGGGCATGACGCCCCCCGTCGGCCCGGCACCTAGATTTGAGGTCAAGCGGCGGGTGCAGCACTCGTCCCCCGAGGTCAGACACCCGCCGCTGCCAAGGACAACAGCACAACGGTCAGGAGAGGGACCATGGCCCAGACGGCACCGCGGACGCTGATCCGCATGCAGGGACGCAAGGCATACGGCGCCGCGTTCGGCACCGGCCGTTCGAGCCGCCGCCACCCGCTGGTGGCGACAGCGATGGTCCTTCCCCTGGCGGCCCTGCTCGTATACGCCTTCGGCGGCTGGGATGCAGTGGTCACACAAGCGTCGTCCGTGGGTGTGATGCTGGGGCGCTGAGCGGCGCCCCAGGCCCGGAAGAGCGGTCCGGGCGGGGACATCCACCCATAAGACCCCGTGGGGACGGGGGTGCGGCGGACGGCACAAACGCCCGCGCAGCTGGGGAGCTGCGCGGGCGTTGTCCTGTTCGCGGCGTACGCTCCCCGCACAGCCGTACGTACACTCCGAGGGCCCATGAACGCACTCCTGCCCGCACTCGCCGCACGAGCACGTGCCACGGTGCACTCGAACCCCGATGCGGAGTGCAGGTGCACGACCTCGGACGCGGTCCTCGCAGAGCGCAGCGACACCGCCGCCGTCGTCCGCCACGGCGCCACCGTCGCCAAGGCCCATGCGCCGGGCACCGACCCCGCCGAGCTCTCGCTCCGCCTCGCCGCGGCCACCCGCCTCGGCGGCACCCTGCTCGCCCCCCTCGACGCCACTCCGGTCACCCTCCACGGTCGCCTCGTGACCTTCTGGCCCTACGGCACCCCGGTCGACCCCGACCGCCCTGAGGCCGCCCCCTGGGAGGCCGCCGCGCGCCTCCTCGCCCGGCTGCACCGGGCCCCCGTGCCCGCAGGCCTGCCGCCCATGCGGGGGCCGGCCAAGGCCGCCCGTGCGATCCGGCGCATGGGCGCGGCCGGCCCGCACCCTGCCGCCGAGCCCGTGCTCAAGGCCTGGGCGGCCCTCCCGGCGTGGGCCCGCGACGAGGCGGCCCCGCCGCCCCCGCGCGCTCTGTGCCACGGCGACCTCCACCTCGGCCAGCTCGTGCGCCACCCCCCGGACGCCGGCTCCTGGCTCCTCATCGACGTCGACGACCTCGGTGCGGGCGACCCGGCCTGGGACCTGGCCCGGCCGGCCGCGTGGTACGCCTGCGGGCTGCTTCCGCCCGACGAGTGGTCCCGGTTCCTCACCGCCTACCGGCAGGAGGGCGGACCGGCCGTCCCGCTCGACGGTGACCCCTGGGCCGCGCTCGACGTCCCCGCCCGCGCCCTCACCGTGCAGACTGCGGCGCTGGCCGTCGCCAAGTCGGTCACAGCGGACCGTCCCCTGGACGAGGTGGAGCAGGCCGTCGTCCAAGCGTGTGTTCGAATGAGTGCCGAAGTGCCGTAGTTGGCGCGAGGGTGAAGGACGTAGGCTGCAACCGGCCAGCACGGAAGTGAGTCCCTACCTGGCGAAGCACCACCGACCGGCGAGGAGTTGAGCCGACCATGCAGTGTCCGAAGTGTCATGCGCCGATGCACACGTACAACCGCAACGGCGTCCAGATCGAGCAGTGCAGCGGTTGCCGCGGCATCTTCCTGGACTACGGGGAGCTCGAGGCGCTGACCCGCCTGGAGTCCCAGTGGACGCAGCCCGCTCCGCCGCCCCCGCCCGCCCCGCAGGCCTACCCTGCCGCCCCCGCCTGGGGCGCACCGCACGGCGGCCACGGGGGGCACGGGCACTACGGCCACCAGCGCCACAAGAGCTTCGGCCACATGCTGTTCTCCAGCTGAGGCACGCAGAAGCCCCCCGCCCACAGGGCCGGGGGGCTTTGTCGTCCCGCAACGCGCGTCGAGGACAAGGGAAAACGACGAGGGTGGCTCGGCCGCGCTCTTCGCACGGTACGGGCCACCCTCGATCCGGTGGACGATACTGGGATTGAACCAGTGACCTCTTCCGTGTCAGGGAAGCGCTCTCCCGCTGAGCTAATCGTCCTCGGGCCATGGCCGCTCGGCAGAGACGGCCGTGGTTGCTGCGTGCGCGATACTGGGATTGAACCAGTGACCTCTTCCGTGTCAGGGAAGCGCTCTCCCGCTGAGCTAATCGCGCGGGGATCCTCGCGGACCAGTGGACGATACTGGGATTGAACCAGTGACCTCTTCCGTGTCAGGGAAGCGCTCTCCCGCTGAGCTAATCGTCCTTGGAGGTGGAGACGGGATTTGAACCCGTGTAGACGGCTTTGCAGGCCGTTGCCTCGCCTCTCGGCCACTCCACCCGGAGTGCAGGGGGTCGGGAAGATCCCCTGATTCCTTCGAGCGGACGACGAGGCTCGAACTCGCGACCTCAACCTTGGCAAGGTTGCGCTCTACCAACTGAGCTACGTCCGCCTGTCGTTTCGGTACGCTCCCGCGTCCCGGCGACGAGTTGAACTCTAGCGGATTCCGGAGCCAGTACAAAAACGCGTTTGTGCAGCGTGCTGCCCTGCACCTGGTCAAGGTCATGGTCAGGGCCCCACGGGGACATGTCCGGGCCACCGGCGCGACACCGCCATAGACTCGACTGTGTGCTCCACCTCCCTCCTCTCGCACGTTTCGGTGACCGCGTGGCCACAGGTCTCCTCGATGTCACCGACGATCCCGCGGCCCTCGACTCCACCGGTTTCTGGGCGGTCTGCGCGGACTACGAGGGGCGTCTGACCTGCGCCCGCTTCCAGGACGTACGGGAGGAGCCCGTGCCCGCACCGGTGCCCGGTCGATGGCGGGGCCCGTCGACCGGTGACTGGACGTCGTCGCTCGAGCGCGACGCGTACACGGCGGGGGTGCGCAAGATCCGCGAGCACATCGCGACCGGCGAGGTCTACCAGGTGAACCTCTGCCGGGTGCTCTCCGCCCCGGTGACGGCCGACGCGGACGTGGACGCGCTGACCGCCGTGCTGGCGCGCGGCAACCCTGCTCCCTACGCAGGAACGATCCGCCTTCCCGGACACGGGGTGGAGGTCGCCACCGCCTCCCCCGAGCTCTTCCTGCGCCGAGACGGCCGGAGTGTCGAGTCCGGCCCGATCAAGGGCACCGGACGCACCGAGGAGGACCTTCTGGAGAAGGACTACGCCGAGAACGTGATGATCGTGGATCTGGTCCGCAACGACCTCGGCCGTGTCTGCACCTCCGGCAGTGTGTCCGTGCCCGACCTGTGCGCCGTCGAGAAGCATCCCGGTCTGGTGCACCTCGTCTCAACGGTCCGCGGCGAGCTGCGCGCGGAGGTGGGCTGGCCGGAGCTGCTCGACGCCACCTTCCCGGCCGGCTCGATCACGGGTGCGCCCAAATCCAGCGCCCTGCGGATCATCGACGCCCTGGAGACCGCACCCCGGGGCCCCTACTGCGGCGGTGTCGGCTGGGTCGACGCGGACCGGGGGGTGGGGGAGCTGGCGGTCGGCATCCGCACGTTCTGGATCGACCGGACTCCGGGCGACGCCGCCGTGCTGCGCTTCGGCGCGGGGGCGGGCATCACCTGGGGATCCGACCCGGAGGGGGAGTGGCAGGAGACCGAACTGAAGGCCGCCCGACTGCTCACGGTAGCGTCGGGGGCGTACGAGGCGAGTGGAGGGACCCTCACGTGAAGATCTGGCTGGACGGCGGGCTGCAGGACCTCGAGTCCGCCCGCGTCTCCGTCCTCGATCACGGACTGACCGTCGGCGACGGCATCTTCGAGACCGTCAAGGCGGTCGACGGACGGCCGTTCGCGCTGACCCGTCACCTCGACCGGCTCACTCGCTCGGCGCGCGGCCTCGGGCTGCCCGACCCCGACCTGGACGAGGTCCGGCGGGCCTGCGCCGCCGTGCTGGAGGCCGAGCCGGTGCCGCTCGGCCGGCTGCGCATCACGTACACCGGCGGCTACGGCCCGCTCGGTTCCGACCGCGGCGACCAGGGCCCGACGCTCGTGGTCGCCGTCGGAGCGACGAAGCGTCGACCCGACGCCACAGCAGTGATCACCGTGCCGTGGACCCGCAACGAACGCGGCGCGCTGGCCGGCCTGAAGACCACGTCGTACGCCGAGAACGTCGTCGCCCTGGCCCGCGCCTCCCAACAGGGCGCCTCCGAGGCGCTGTTCGCCAACACGGTCGGGCGGCTCTGCGAAGGCACCGGGTCGAACGTCTTCGTGGTCCTCGACGGCGAGATCCACACCCCGCCGGTCGCCTCCGGCTGTCTCGCGGGCATCACCCGCGCGCTCACCGTCGATTGGACGGGCGCCAAGGAGACCGATCTGCCGCTGGACGTCCTGGAGCGCGCGGACGAGGTCTTCCTCACCTCCACGCTGCGGGACGTGCAGGCGGTGCACCGGGTCGACGGCCGGGAACTGCCGGGTGCGCCGGGTCCGGTGACCGCCAAGGCGATGCGGATCTTCGACGAGCGGGCGGGGAACGACCTCGACCCCTGAGCCGGGCGAAATTCGGCTGCCCCGCGGCGCGGTACCGGGTAGAACACCTGTGATGACCACGACCCTGCGGCCGACCGAGCCGCTTCGCCACGACCCGGACGGAACGCGTTCACAGCGCTATCAGGTGTGTGTGAACGGCCGTCCGATCGGTGGGATACACCTGTCCACGCACCCCGAGTACGGGCCCACCGTGGCCTGCCTCGGGGAGCTGTGCATCGAGGAGCCGGACCGCGGAAGGGGCAGGGGCACGGTGGCCGCGCTGGCCGCCGAGGAGGTGGCGCGCGGCTGGGGCTGCAAGCGCATCGAGGGCTCCGTGCCCGGTGACGCCGAGGCGGCCCGCCGGCTGGCGACGGCACTCGGGTACGTCCTGCGCAGCCGGAACATGGAGAAGCGGCTGGAGGCCGACGTGCCCCGGCTGCCGGCCGGCCTCGTGGCCCGTCCCATGACCGAGGCCGAGTACGGCCCGTGGCGGGCACAGGCGCGGGAGGGCTTCGCGCGCAGCCTGATCGAGCGGGGAGCGTCCACCGCCGAGGCGTACGCCAAGGCCGAGCAGAGCGACGTGCGATTCCTGCCGGACGGCCTCGCCAGCGAGAACACGGTGATCAGCGTCCTGGAGAGCGACGGGGACCCGGTCGGCGTCCTGTGGCTCGGACTGTGGCCGGACAGCGCGTTCGTCTTGGACGTGGAGGTCCACGCCGAGCACCGGGGCCGCGGTCACGGGCGCACACTGATGCTGCTCGCCGAGGCGCAGGCGGCCGAGGGCGGCAAGGACAGCATCGCCCTTCACGTCTTCGCGGGCAATGCCCCGGCCGAACGCCTCTACACCTCGCTGGGGTACGAGACCACCTCGTACAACTTCTACAAGGACCTGGCCTGAGGCTCAGGCCCCCTCGGCCAGGAGCCGGTCCGCGATCTCCTCGATGCGCTCCCGCAGGCCTTCCTGGCTCTTGCCGCCGTCGAGACGCAGTCCGTCGATCACATAGGTGGGGGTGCCGGTCACACCGATCGCCTTGCCCTCGGCCTGGTCGGCGTCGACGATCAGGATGTGCCGGCCGTCGATCAGGGCGGTGTCGAACTCCTCCGCGTCCAGGCCGAGTTCGCCGGCCACCTCGACAAGGAGCGCCTCGCCCCGGCGGCTCAGCTCGTCGACCCGGGCCAGCACGGCCTCCACGTACGGCCAGCCCTGTCCCTGCGCCAGTGCCTCCTCGGCGGCCTGCGCCGCGGCGAAGGCGTGCTGGTGCTTCTCCAGCGGGAAGTGCCGCAGCCGCAGCTCCAGCCGGTCGCCGTAGCGCTCGCGCAGCGCTCGCAGGTCCTCGAGGGAGGTGCGGCAGTCGGGGCACTGGAGCTCGCACCAGACGTCCAGGACGGGGGCGGCGGCACGGGCGGGGGAGGAATCGTTCATGGGCGACAGTCTCCCAGGACCGCGGACGCCTCCCCAACCGGACCTGACCGGCGGGGGGCGTCGGCGGTGCCTGTGGTGCGCGGGGTGCAGAAGGGGCCGCGCCCTGAGGAGGAGCCGACCCGGAGATCTCCCTGAGGTCCGCTCGGACCGTGGCCCGCGGGGTGTGCGGCGGTGCAGGATGGAAGGGACGAACCGACCCTGCCCGACCGATCACCGCCCTGGAGGTCCGGATGATTGCCGAGACAGTCTGTTCCGCCGTCTCCGCGGCCGGTCTGGGGATCGCCGCGGTAACGGCCTGGCGCAAGCGTTTTCTGGCCGCGGCCCGTATCGCGGCCTACGCGTTGGTGCCGGTCGGCCTGGTGATGACGGGTGTCGTGGGCTGGCTGGCCGACACGGCGTTCAGTCCGACGGCATGGGCGGGCTTCTGTGTGCTCGCCGTCGCGTGGCTGCTGTTCGCGACCACACGGGCGGTGGAGCGCCGACGCGGCGACGGTACCCGCAAGGAACGCAGAGCGGCCCGGACCGCCGAGCGCGAGCCGGTGGCACCGGCGGCCTCCGCACCGGCGCTCGGCGCCTCCCGCCCTCCGGCGACCCGCCCCAAGGCCACCCCCCTTGCGGGCGACTCATCGGACGACTTCAGCGACATCGAGGCCATCCTCAAGAAGCACGGCATCTGAGGAGGCGCGCCGCCCGGCGCGAGCGCCGTTTTGAAACGACACAACGGTCGCGCGACGCCGTCGGATGATCAAGGTTGCACACGCCGGGATCAGCTTCGTTCCGTAGATCACGGATATGGGAGAACTCCCCGTCATTCCGAGCGTGTTGATCGCGTAGCGGGTGCGGGCTGCGTCATCATCGCCGCGAGATGCTGGACAGAACCCAGAGCGACACCGCTGTTCCTCCCGAGGAACGCCGGGGTTGTCTCTTCGCGCTTTCCCAGCCACCGCTGATGATCTTCCTTGCGGTTATCGGCTGCCTGCTGCTCATGGCATCACTGCACGATCTGCTGATGCTCTGAGCCGTATGCGGAGCCCCTGGCGCCACCCGCCGAGGGCTCCGTCAGCCCCCGCCCCGCGCGAGGGGGAACGTACGACGGGAACGTCCGGCAACGGCCCGCTCAGCCCGCCGCCTCCTTGCGGCGCGCCCGGTAGGCGGCCACATGCAGGCGGTTTCCACAGGTGCGGCTGTCGCAGTAGCGCCTCGATCGGTTGCGCGAGAGGTCGACGAAGGCACGCCGGCAGTCGGGCGCCTCGCAGCGGCGCAGCCGCTCCTGCTCCCCGGCGACCACGAAGAACGCCAGGGCCATACCGCAGTCCGCGGCGATGTGATCGGCGACCGAGGCACCGGGTGCGAAGTAGTGCACGTGCCAGTCGTAGCCGTCGTGGTCGGTGAGGCGCGGCGTCGTTCCCGCCGCGGCGACCAACTCGTTGATCAGCCCGGCCGCGGTCCGGGCGTCATGGGCGGCGAAGACCGCGGCGAACCGCCCGCGGATCTTCCGCACGGCCGAGAGATCGAACTCCGACAGGACGCCGACATCGCTCAGATCGTGGTTGCGCGCGAAATCGTCGAGGGCGGCGACGTCCGGGAGCGCGTCTGCCTCGTCGCCCTCGGGTGCGGTGTTCACCAGATCCACCACGAGGTCGAGCGCGCACCGGGTGTCGTGGGTGATCAGCACGTGTCGCTCCCTGGCCTGGAGGTCGGGCGGACGCCCGCCGATGCTGGCCGAGCCTAGCGGCTCGCTCGCCGCCGTGGACGGGCGCAGCCGGGCGGGAAGTCCGCCGCCGCGCGGACGGGACGGCTCCGGGCCGCGGTGCGGGGCCCCTCCGTCACGATCCGGGACAACGTCGTGACCGTGCGCGTGCACCTCGAACGCCGTCACCACGAAGGTTCGCGGCGACGGCGCCCTGGGTGTGCCGTATGCGGTTGTCCTGGCCCGAGCCGTCTCCCCGAGTGGACGGCGTCGGGCGGTTCGAGGTGTCGCTTCAGCTCTCGGCCAGGATGTGGGAGAGCTCCGTGTCGAGATCGAAATGACGATGCTCCGTGCCGGGTGGCACGGCCGCGTCGGTACGCTTCAGGAACGACTCGAGGGCCCGCGCCGGGGCCTCGAGCAGGGCCTCACCCTCCGGGGAGCTCAGGGCGATGCATACGACGCCCTGACCGTGGCTGCGGGACGGCCAGACGCGGACGTCGCCCGTCCCTGTGGGCCGGTGCAGGCCCTCTGCGAGGAGGTCGCGGGCGAACACCCACTCGACGGTTTCCTCGGCTCCGGTGTGGAAAGTGGCGTGCACGGCGTAGGGATCGGCCGTGTCATACCGCAGTCCCGCGGGTACAGGCAGTGAGGACTCGCTCGACACAACGAGGCGCAGGTGCAGCTCGCAGCTGACCGTGGTGTTCATAAGCGCCAGGGCCTTTCGCTCAGTGTGCGCTCGGGGATTCGCACGTCGGCGAAATCGACATGCCACCTACGGTGCCGTTGTAAACCCCTCTGAGTGTTTTGCCTGTCTATGCGTAGCTCATCCGGCCGAGATGGTGTTTGCGTGGTACGCCCATTCTGGTGACCGGTTTCTCTCCGGTAGGCTTTGTTCGTATGAATACGGCGAGTGACGAGCCGGGCGAGATCGCCGTGGCTGCGAGCGAGGCGAAGGCGGAGCGGGAGCTCGGTTCCCGGGCGCCGGAATTCATCAAGGCACGGAAGGCGCTGCATCTGAGCTGGCAGGTGGGCGTCTTCGTGGCCGGACTCGCCGTCGTGGCCGTGGGTGTGGTCCTGCTTCCGCTGCCCGGTCCGGGCTGGCTGGTGATCTTCGCCGGCCTGGCGCTCTGGGCGACCGAGTTCGTCTGGGCGCAGTTGGTGCTGCGCTGGACGAAGCGCAAGGTCACCGAGGCTGCACAGCGCGCGCTCGACCCCAAGGTGCGCCGGCGCAACATCGTGCTGACCACCCTCGGCGTGACGATCGTGGCCGTGCTCGCCGGTGTCTACGTCTGGCGGTTCGGTGCGGCCATGCCCTGGAACGTCGAGGAGTAGCCGCTTCGCTGCCGCCGGCGCATGGTCGGAGACGCACCTGACATGCGGTAATGTTCTCCGTGCGCCCGGGCGATTAGCTCAGCGGGAGAGCGCTTCGTTCACACCGAAGAGGTCACTGGTTCGAACCCAGTATCGCCCACAAGATCGAGGGCGGCGTGTACTCGCGGACACCGTGGGTCACGCCGCCCTCGTCGTATGTCCGCTCCGGCCGGGCGGCGGGCATCCCGAATGGAACGATTCACACAACGGCTCGGCGAAGGAACCGGTCGGTCACGTTCCGTTACTTCCGGCGAGCGGTCGAGGGTCCGGGAAAAGAGCCGGACGACCCGTCGTGTTCTTCGAAAAGAACTGTCCGTGGATCAAGAAGATCGAGGTGCGGCGGACTCGGAGAATGGGCCGCGGACAGAAATGCGTCACCCTATTCCGGAACGCCGAGGTATTTCTGCGGAAGTACGACAAAAGGCGTGTTCTGCTCGGTTTCAAGTGCCGCCGGACGTCCGGAATGTGAAGCCGGGCCACCTCCCGGAGAACGACGGGGACTTCGGGCGGGGGATCCGGCGGAGCGGCGTCGAAGGCTGCGACCGCCGAGCGGGACGTTCCGAAGTGCCCGATGACGGCGGAGCGCGGCGCTCTCGGGGGAGCGCCGCCGCACGGGCGGCGGCGCTCGCAGCCGCATTCTGGGTCCGCGGCCCTCCGTACTGCATGAGTACGGGTACTCAATCGCGGCGCCGGTCGCGGGGCAGACTCTGCCCATGGACTGGACGCACTACCGCTTCCGCACCCTGTGGTCCCTGCCCGTCCCGCCCGCCGCCGTGTACGAGGCGCTGGAGCGGGCTGAGGAGTACCCGACGTGGTGGCGCCAGGTGCGGGACGTGACCCGGCTCGACGACACGACCGGTGTGGTCCGGATCCGCTCGTTCCTGCCGTACGACCTGAGCTTCACGGTGCGCGAGGTACGGCGCGACCCGTCGGCCGGAGTCCTGGAGGCCGCGCTGTCCGGCGACCTCCACGGCTGGGCGCGCTGGACGGTCACCGCGACCCCGTCGGGCTCCCTCGCCCGCTACGACCAGGTGGTCGACGTGAACAAGCCTCTGCTGAGCCGGCTCGCCGTGCCGGGGCGGCCCGTCTTCCGTGCCAACCACTGGCTGATGATGCGGGCCGGACGGCGGGGACTTCTCGCCCGTCTCCAAGCGGTTTGAAGGAACCCGGCCGGGACCTGTATTGTTCAGTGCGTTCCCGGGCGATTAGCTCAGTGGGAGAGCGCTTCGTTCACACCGAAGAGGTCACTGGTTCGAACCCAGTATCGCCCACCCGGAGAAGACCGGTCCGTCGCGGCGGGCCGGTTTTTCGTTTGCTCAGGCTGCTGCAGGCAGGTCCGGCCGCAGCGGCCACGCGGGATCCACCGACTCCTCCGTACCGCTGCGCGCGAACCACGCCTGCAGCCCGCGTGCCTGCGCCGCGTGCCACCCCGTCTGCAGGGCGTGCAGTTCGGCCGGCGTCAACCGGTCGAGACGGGTGGCGAAACGGCGCCCCACCGCCCGTACGACATCCATCGCGGCCACCGCGTCCGCCGCCGCGTCGTGCGCGCCGTCCAGGGCGACCCCGTAGTGCGCGCACAGGTCGGTGAGCGTACGGCGGCCCTTGCGATAGCGGTCCAGATGCTTGTCGAGGACCCGCGGGTCCAGCACACGCAGTGGCGCCGAGGTGAACCAGCCGTCGAGCGAGGACGCGCGATGACGGCGCAACTCCCGGTCCAGCAGCGTCAGATCGAACGGCGCGTTCATCACCACCAGCGGCCGGCCGCGGGCGGCGTGCTCGCCCAACTCCTTGGCTATCTCCTCCATCACCGGCGACGGCCAGCGGCCCTCGCGCTGCAGATGCTCCTCCGTCAGCCCGTGCACCGCCGTCGCCTCCGCGGGCACCGGCACGCCCGGGTTCACCAGCCAACGGCTCACCCGCGGCCGGGTGCCCGGGGCGTCCTGGACGACGACGGCGGCCGACACGATCCGGTCGGTCTCGACGTCCACGCCCGTGGTCTCCGTGTCGAATGCGGCCAGAGGCCCTTCATACCAGCACGTCATGCCTACACAACTCCTCGTTCACCCTTGGCAGCTGACGCACCGTCTTCTGCCCGTTTGGTGATACCCGGGCTGTTTGCGTCGTACGCCGGAAGGACACAACAGGAGTACGGGTCTTTGCAGTTCACGGGCCCGTCACGGGGACTCTCTCAGCCGGGAAGGCTTTTTGGTCATGGCGATAGCGCAGCCCGAACGGGGCGGGCTGCTGCCCGAACGGACGGCACCCCATCACCGCGGCACACTCGCCACCACCGCCTGCATGGAGACCTTGCAGGTGGGTTATCTGCACGCCGTCGCCGCCGCGGCCGGCTGCTCACTGTCGCAGCCCTTTCCGGACAACGGCATCGACTGGCACGTCAGTCACAGCGCGCCCGGGCACACGGTCGACGACGAGGTCACCATCAAGGTGCAGCTGAAGTGCACGTACCAGATCCCGCCGAACCCGCCCGGCCGGTTCTTCTCCTTCACGCTCGACAACGACCACCTGGCGAAGCTCGCCCGCACGCCCGTGTCGGTGCACAAGATCCTGGTCGTGATGATCGTTCCGCGGTCCCAGGAGCAATGGCTGCGGGCCGGACACGACCGGCTCGACCTGCGGCACTGCTGCTACTGGGTCAATCTGGCCGGACACCCGATCACGGGCCGGCGCCGCACCACCGTACGCGTCCCCACCGCACGCATATTCGACGACCGAGCCCTGTGCGAGATCATGACCCGGGTCGGAACGGGAGGCAGACCGTGACACACCGTCCCCTCGACGAGCCGGCCCGCGCCGTGCGGCCGCACCCGGCCGAGCCGTTGTGGAACCAGCCGCCCGCGCCCGACCAGGTCGATCCCACCGTGCTCAGCGCCCTGCTCGACCGCCATGGCTGGCAGCGCCGGGGCGGGGCCGCCGGGCGCTACGGCCGGTGGACCCCGCCGGGCCCCGGCGGCGGCCGTACGAGTCTGCTGGTGCCGGAGAGCCGGGCCTTCCCCGACAGCGACGACCTGATCGGCGAGGCCCTCGTCGCGCTCTCCCGCAGCGGCTCACCCGCGGCCCGGGACGTGCTGCTCGGGCTTGCCGTTCCGAGCGACGAGATCCACTGGTGGCGGGACGTCCCCGCCGGCCCCGCGGGCGCGGCGCCCTGGGCCGTCGAGGACCAGTTGCGTTCGGCCGCCCGCCAGATGCTGATGGCGGGCGCGCTGGCCACCCGCGCGCGTGCCGGCTACTACGGCGCCCGGCACCGCAGGCCCGCCGCGGCGTCCCTGGAACACGTGCTGGTCGGCGCGGCCGCCGGCGGCCGCCGGCTCACCGCATTCACACCCGTCACCACCGGCAGGCCGCTCGCCGTACGCCTGCACCAGGCCCTGAACGCGGCCAGGGAGGCCATCGACTACAAGCGGGCCACCGGCGGCATGGACGCCTTCGACGCCGCCGTGGAGGCGGGCGTGAGCCATGAGCTGACCGAGGCGCTGGTCGCCCTCGTGCGCGGCTCCGAGGGTGCCCGGATCGCGGTCGAGTGGGCGCCCGCGGCCGGCGTCCCCGAGGGGTGCGCGGCGCCCGGCGAACCGGTCGAGTTCTCACCGGGCGACCTGCCCGTGCTGCGCGAGGCATCGGCCCGTTACCAGCGGGAGGAGCCGTCCATGCCGGTGCGGATCACCGGGGCCGTCGTGCGGCTGCGCCGGGCGGGCCCGCGCGGTGAGGGCACGGTACGGCTGCGGGTCATCGCAGGGGCCGAGGTCCCCCACGTACGGATGACGCTGGACGAGGAGTCCTACCGGATCGCGGGCCAGGCCCATCTCGTCGGGCTGCCGGTGCGGGTGCACGGACGGCTGGAGAGCCGGGGCGGTTTCCGGCGCCTGGTCGCCGCGTCCGATGTGGCTCCGGTACAGGTCGACGAGGCGGAGCGGGACCGGCTGATGAAGTCCCTCCAGGAGAACCTGGACTTCTTCGAGGAGGCCTGCGGCGGGGACTGACGGCGACCGTTTCGCGGAGGGCCGCGCCGGGTCGGTACGATCCCACTCATGCGCGCGCTCCAGGTATGGCGCCGCATCCGCCAGCAGTCAGGAGAGACCGGTGTCAGACGTCCGTGTGATCATCCAACGCGATTCCGAGCGGGAAGAGCGCACGGTGACGACGGGCACCACGGCCGCCGACCTCTTCGCCGGCGAGCGCTCGATCATCGCGGCACGGGTCGGCGGTGAGCTGAAGGACCTCGGCTACGAGGTCCAGGACGGTGAGACGGTCGAAGGCGTCGAGATCTCCTCCGAGGACGGCCTGAACATCCTGCGGCACTCCACCGCGCACGTCATGGCCCAGGCCGTGCAGGAACTCTTCCCCGAGGCGAAGCTGGGCATCGGCCCGCCGGTCAAGGACGGTTTCTACTACGACTTCGACGTCGAGAAGCCGTTCACGCCCGAGGACCTCAAGGCCGTCGAGAAGAAGATGCAGGAGATCCAGAAGCGCGGCCAGCGCTTCTCCCGCCGCGTCGTCACCGACGAGGCCGCCCGCGAGGAGCTGGCGGACGAGCCGTACAAGCTGGAGCTGATCGGCCTCAAGGGCTCGGCGTCCAGCGAGGATGGCGCGGACGTCGAGGTCGGTGCCGGTGAGCTGACGATCTACGACAACCTGGACGCCAAGACCGGCGAGCTGTGCTGGAAGGACCTCTGCCGCGGTCCCCACCTGCCCTCCACCCGGAACATCCCGGCGTTCAAGCTGATGCGCAACGCGGCCGCCTACTGGCGCGGCAGCGAGAAGAACCCCATGCTGCAGCGCATCTACGGCACCGCCTGGCCGTCCAAGGACGAGCTGAAGGCGTACCTGGACTTCCTCGCCGAGGCCGAGAAGCGCGACCACCGCAAGCTGGGCTCCGAACTCGACCTGTTCTCCATCCCCGAGCAGATCGGCTCGGGCCTCGCGGTCTTCCACCCCAAGGGCGGCATCGTGCGCCGGGTGATGGAGGACTACTCGCGCCGCCGCCACGAGGAGGAGGGCTACGAGTTCGTCTACACCCCGCACGCGACGAAGGGGAAGCTCTTCGAGACCTCGGGCCACCTGGACTGGTACGCCGACGGCATGTACCCGCCCATGCAGCTCGACGAGGGCGTGGACTACTACCTCAAGCCCATGAACTGCCCGATGCACAACCTGATCTTCGACGCGCGCGGCCGCTCGTACCGTGAACTGCCGCTGCGCCTTTTCGAGTTCGGGACCGTGTACCGGTACGAGAAGTCGGGCGTCGTGCACGGCCTGACCCGGGCCCGCGGCTTCACCCAGGACGACGCGCACATCTACTGCACGCGTGAGCAGATGGCCGAGGAGCTCGACAAGACGCTCACCTTCGTGCTGAACCTGCTGCGCGACTACGGCCTCACGGACTTCTACCTGGAGCTGTCCACCAAGGACCCGGAGAAGTTCGTCGGCTCGGACGAGGCCTGGGAGGAGGCCACCGAGACGCTGCGCCAGGTCGCCGAGAAGCAGGGTCTCCCGCTGGTCCCGGACCCGGGCGGCGCGGCCTTCTACGGTCCGAAGATCTCCGTCCAGGCGAAGGACGCGATCGGCCGCACCTGGCAGATGTCGACGGTCCAGCTGGACTTCAACCTGCCCGAGCGCTTCGATCTCGAGTACACAGGACCGGACGGTGCGAAGCAGCGCCCGGTGATGATCCACCGCGCCCTGTTCGGGTCTATCGAGCGGTTCTTCGCGGTGCTGCTCGAGCACTACGCGGGCGCGTTCCCGGCGTGGCTGGCCCCGGTGCAGGCGGTCGGCATCCCGATCGGCGACGCGCACGTGGAGTACCTGGAGCGATTCGCCGCCGTGGCCCGGAAGAAGGGGCTGCGCGTCGAGGTGGACTCCTCCTCGGACCGGATGCAGAAGAAGATCCGCAACGCCCAGAAGCAGAAGGTGCCCTTCATGGTCATCGCGGGCGACGAGGACATGGCGGCCGGCTCGGTCTCGTTCCGCTTCCGGGACGGCTCGCAGGAGAACGGCATCCCGTTCGACGAGGCCGTCGCGAAGATCGCGAACGTCGTCGAGGAGCGGGCGCAGGTCTGACACGTACGTGACGGAGGGCCCCCGGGACGTTCAGCTCCCCGGGGGCCCTTGGCCGTTCCCCCCGGCGTGAGAACTCCTGCATCAGCCACGAGGAGAAGCAGCCCGCCACCGCGCCCAGGAGCGCGAGCCCGCAGCCCATCAGAGCGGCGACCAGCCGCCCCGGCGGTGTCACGGGGACGGCGTCGCCGTAGTCACAGAGTGGACACGGCCCACCACAGCGAGTCGCCGAAGGTGTGGATCGTCGAGCGCGGGCATCCCGCTCCAGGTCGTACACCGTGAGAGCGGCGATGAGACCGAGCAGGGTGCCCGATGTGCCGCGTACAGCATCACCCGCCCCTGGAGGGACAACCGGGGAGGATGTCCCTTGCGCTTCCGCACGGCGTCATAGACCCGCATGACGCGAACCGGCCGCAGCAGGGGGAGCAGTACGACCACCGAGTCCAGCCAGTGCCGGTGGACGAAGCGGGCGCCCAGAGAGCCACGACGCCGGCGCACCGCGTAGTCGACGACGAACAGGGCCCATCCGGCGCAGGTCACCGCCAGACACAGATCACGCACCGGACAGGGCAGCCCGCGCCCGAGGACCCGTACCGCGAACGAGGCGAGATACAGCAGTGAGGCGATCCCGAGCGGGACCCCCATCCGTCGCTCCCAGCGGGCCGTACGGCTGTCGTCGTCCATCCGGCCGGCTTGGCTCGGGACGGTTTTCGCCGAGCCCCGCCGACACGCCGCGAACGGGCGAAGCCATATGCTGCACTGCATGACCAGTGAGCCGGAGCAGCAGATCGGAGTAGGGACGCAGGACGCGTTCCAGCGTCTGTGGACGCCCCACCGGATGGCCTACATCCAGGGCGAGAACAAGCCGACCGGTCCGGGGGCCGGTGACGGCTGCCCGTTCTGCGCGATTCCGGCCAATTCCGATGAGGACGGGCTGATCGTCAAACGCGGTGAGCAGGTGTACGCGGTGCTCAATCTGTACCCGTACAACGGCGGCCATCTGATGGTCGTGCCCTACCGCCACGTCGCCGACTACACGGACCTCACCCGGCCGGAGACCGTGGAACTCGCCGAGCTGACCAAGCAGGCCATGACCGCCCTGCGCACGGCCTCGGGCGCCCACGGCTTCAACATCGGCATGAACCAGGGCACGGTCGCGGGCGCGGGCATCGCCGCCCATCTGCACCAGCACATCGTCCCGCGCTGGGGCGGTGACACGAACTTCATGCCGGTCATAGGTCACACGAAGGTGCTGCCGCAGTTGCTCGCGGACACCCGCAAGATGCTGGCGGAGGCCTGGCCCGCGCAGAGCGGCCCGTCCGGGGAGTAGGGGCGAGGCGCCTCGGGGCGCAGGCCACCGAGGGCGTCCGCCCCGTCCGTGCGGCCGGCGCGGGCGCTACGCGTCGTAGACGTCGGCCTTCCGCGGTGACACGTCCTGCACCTGCGTGCTGAGGAACGCCGACCGCGTGCCGAACTTCTCCGTGTCCACGCCGTTCTCCTCCAGCACCCGGATCGCCGCCGCGTGCACCACCCGCAGCACGGGCGTGGCCGCGCGCAGCGCGTCGTCCGCCATGAAGCGGTGCCGCCAGGGCTGGTCCGCCCAGGCGTGCCGCAGTCCGAACGGCTCGGGCAGCGTCAGCGAGCCGCCGAGCCAGTTCAGCAGGGGCGGATACCAGGTGAACGGGGCGCGGACCGAGAGGCGCACCACCTCGTCCGTGTCCACCAGCGGAAGCTTCACCTCCCGCGTCTCCCAGAACCTGACCTGCTTCTGCACCTTCTTGGTCGGTGCCGAGGGCTTGGTCGTGAACAGCGCGTTCACCGGTCCGAGAGCATGCCCGGTCACCTCGATGCGCAGCGTCTCGTGCAGCACCGTCACCGTGATCAGCATGGTGATGATCAACTGACCGTCCCAGAGCGTCCACTGGACCCCCAGGTAGTGCCGCTCACCCCCACCGAACTGCTGCTTGTTGCAGATCTCCTGTATGGCGTGGGTCTTGATCTGGTACGCGTCCACGTCCGTTCCCTTGGGACGCGAGACCTCCTTGGCCTTCTCCCCGATGGGACTGACGATCCAGTGCCGGATCGACGGGGTGGGGAAGCCGCCGGTGTTGAGCGGGCCGCGCACCAGCATCCCCAACTGGTCGTGGATGGCCTTGATCACGTCCCAGCTGCGGAAGGGGTGAATCTCCTTGTCCTTCTCGCGCGGCACCAGGTCCTCGGCCAACTGCCAGCTGCCCCAGCGGGTGCCCATGCCCAGGATGCCCTTGGGCCCGGCGTAGAAGACGGAGTTGGACTGCTGCTCGGCGCTGAGCCGGGCGAGCGCCTGGCGCAGCCGCTCGGCCGAGGTCTCGCCGGGGCTTCCGGGCACCGCCTCGGGGATCTTGGCGCCGAGGCCGCCACCGGCGAGCAGGCTCTCCCAGCGGTCGCGCAGATCCTTCGCGGTCCGCTCGCAGATCTGCTTCGCCCACAACCAGCCGACGACCGGCATGACGACCGAGGCGCGTGCGTACCACGCCCAGAAACCCGTGAAGGGCATACGGATCAGGAAGATCACCGCAAGGGCGCCCACACCGAACAGCAGCGCGGTACCGAGCGCGGAGGCGCGCTTGTCGTCGCGCTTGGCCACCGAGGCGCGGATCTGGAAGACCAGCAGCCACACCAGCATCCCCGGCAGGAACAGCACTCCGCAGAGCACCGTCACCGCCGAGAGCCAGTTGTCCCGCTCCCGGCGGATGCGGTGGGCGGCCAGGCAGTGCTCCACGACCACCTGGGGCTCGGTACCGAAGGACTGGATGAGCGCCTTGCGATTGGCCCCCAGCATGCGGTCCCGCACCGCGAGCGAGAAGGCCTCACCGAGGTTGGGCCGGAAGATCTTCGCCCAGGGACGGCCGGTGCTGACGGTCGACTCGTGCCATTCGTTGTTGGCGTCGAGGATCGTCTCGACCTTCGCGTCCCGGTAGGCGGCAGACGCCAGGGCATAGGTCGCCGCCGTCTGGCCCGCGGAGCCCGAGAGGGGCACCTGCGCCCCGGGGCTGAAATCGAACCCGTCCGTCACTGCCGCCCCCTCGCCGCCGAACCCGCTCCTGCGGCCTTCCCGACTTCCTTGCTCCGCACACCTGTTGAACAGGCCATCGCGCCGATCGCATCCCTGCGTGATCAGGTGATCAGCGTATCCGCACACAGCGGCGTTCGTCGGCGGACGGCCCACAAGTCCGGGCGCGCGGGCGCGCGTTCGCCCTCGGCGCGCGCCCGCCCGGTCGCGGGGAGACCGCCCGGTCCCCGGCACCGGCGCCCCCGGCTCGATCGTGCCGTGCACGCGAGCCGGGGGCGCGGGGTCCGACTACGAGGCCTCCTGCGCCTGTTGACGAACCTTCGCCGCAAGCTGCGGCGGCATCGGCTCGTGCCGCGCGTAGGAGCGGCTGAAGCGGGCGGTGCCGTGCGAGAGGGAGCGCAGATCGACCGCGTAGCGGCCGATCTCGATCTCCGGCACCTCGGCCCGCACCAGGGTGCGGCCGCCGCTCGTCTGCTCGGTGCCGAGGACCCGGCCGCGGCGCCCGGAAAGGTCGCTCATCACGGCGCCCACGTAGTCGTCACCGACGAGCACACTCACCTCGGCCACGGGTTCCAGGAGGTGGATCGTGGTCCCGGCCGCCGCCTCGCGCAGAGCCAACGCGCCGGCCGTCTGGAAGGCAGCGTCGGAGGAGTCCACCGAGTGCGCCTTTCCGTCCAGGAGCGTGATCCGGATGTCGACGATCGGATGGCCCAGGGCCACACCCCTGGCGGCCTGGGCGCGCACGCCCTTCTCGACGGAGGGGATGAACTGCCGCGGTACGGCTCCGCCGACCACCTTGTCCACGAACTCGACGCCGGAGCCGCCGGGCAGCGGTTCGACCTCGATCTCGCAGATCGCGTACTGGCCGTGCCCGCCGGACTGCTTCACATGGCGGCCGCGCCCGGCGGACCTGCCCGCGAACGTCTCGCGGAGGGAGACCTTGTACGGGACCACGTCGACCTGGACGCCGTAGCGACTGCGCAGCCGCTCGAGGGCCACGTCCGCGTGTGCCTCGCCGAGGCACCAGAGCACGACCTGGTGGGTGTCCTGGTTCTGCTCGAGGCGCATGGTCGGGTCCTCGGCGACCAGCCGTGCGAGTCCCTGGCTGAGCTTGTCCTCGTCGGCCTTGCTGTGCGCCTGGATGGCCAGCGGCAGCAGCGGGTCGGGCATCTCCCAGGGCTGCATGAGCAGCGGGTCGTCCTTGGCCGAGAGCGTGTCCCCGGTCTCGGCCCGGTTCAGCTTCGCCACGGACGCCAGGTCGCCCGCGATGCAATGGCTCAGGGAGCGCTGCTGTTTGCCGAACGGCGCGGACAGCGCCCCGATGCGCTCGTCGACGTCGTGGTCCTCGTGCCCGCGGTCGGCCAGCCCGTGCCCGGACACGTGCACCGTGTCGTCGGGGTGCAGGGTGCCCGAGAACACCCGCACCAGCGAGACGCGGCCCACGTACGGATCGGAGGACGTCTTGACGACCTCCGCCACGAGCGGTCCGTCCGGGTCGCACAGCGCGAGCTCACGCGGCTTGCCGTCCGGCGTGGTGACCGCGAGCGCCTCCCGCTCCAGCGGGGTCGGGAAGCCGCCCTTGACCAGTTCCAGCAGTTCGACCGTTCCCAGTCCCTGGCGCCCGCCGTCGGTGGCCGGTGCCGCGGCCAGGACCGGGAAGAACGTCCCGCGTGCGACGGCTCGCTCCAGATCCTTGATCAGGGTGCCGAGTTCGATCTCCTCGCCGCCCAGATAGCGGTCCATGAGGGTCTCGTCCTCGCTCTCGGCGATGATCCCCTCGATGAGCCGGTTGCGGGCCTCGTCGATGAGCGGCTGCTGGTCGGGCCCCGGCTCGGACTCCTTGCGCTCGCCGGAGGAGTAGTCGAACAGCTTCTGTGTGAGCAGGCCGGTCAGCCCGGTCACAGGCGTGTGCCCGTCCGATCCGTGTGCGCCGTGCAACGGCAGGTACAGCGGCAGTACGGCGTCGGGGTCGTCCCCGCCGAACGCGTCGGCGCAGACCCGGGTCATCTCGTCGAAGTCCGCCCGGGAGCCGTCCAGGTGCGTGATCACGAGGGCGCGCGGCATGCCGACGGCGGCGCACTCGTCCCACACCATGCGGGTCGAGCCGTCCACCCCGTCCGAGGCGGAGATGACAAAAAGGGCCGCGTCCGCGGCGCGCAGACCGGCCCGGAGCTCCCCGACGAAGTCGGCGTATCCAGGAGTGTCCAAAAGATTGATCTTGACCCCGTCCCAGTCGACGGGGACCAGGGAGAGCTGCACCGAGCGGTGCTGCCGGTGCTCGATCTCGTCGTAGTCCGAGACGGTGCCGCCGTCCTCCACGCGGCCCGCCCGGTTCACCGCTCCCGCTGTCAGCGCGAGAGCCTCGACCAGGGTCGTCTTGCCCGATCCGCTGTGGCCGACCAGCCCCACATTCCGTACGGACGCGGGGTGGTCGGCCGCCGTAGCCCTGCCGGCGGCTCCGGTGTGTGCATTCGCCTTGTCGCCCATGATCCTGCCTCCCGTGCACGGTGAGGTCACTGGGGGCGCGGACATGCGGATCCGCGTGCGATGGCGGCTCCGTGACGCCCGCGGTGAATTCGAGCTTTGCACTCGCGTCACGGTGCGTCCATACGAAGGACGCGATCCCGCCGTTCGACCGAGGCTTGCGCGGGCGGCCCGTTCGTGATCGTGATGCCACGGGCACGTGACACAGTGTGTGGGTGCCCGGCCGTCGCCCGCTCCCGCTCGTGGCTACGATGGGCCAGCCGGCGGCCACCAGGACCGCGCGGCTCACCGACCGTCGGGAAGGCCATGCTGAACAAGTACGCGCGTGCATTCTTCACGCGTGTCCTCACACCGTTCGCCGCGTTTCTGATCCGCCGGGGTGTCAGCCCCGACACGGTCACACTGATCGGTACCGCAGGTGTGATCGCGGGCGCGTTGGTCTTCTACCCCCGGGGCGAGTTCTTCTGGGGCACGGTCGTCATCACGCTGTTCGTGTTCTCGGACCTCGTCGACGGCAACATGGCCCGCCAGCTGGGCCGCTCCAGCCGCTGGGGCGCCTTCCTCGACTCCACGCTGGACCGGGTCGCGGACGGCGCGATCTTCGGCGGTTTCGCCCTGTGGTACGCGGGCAAGGGCGACAATGACCTCCTGTGTGCTGTCTCGCTCTTCTGCCTGGCCAGCGGACAGGTGGTGTCGTACACCAAGGCCCGGGGCGAGTCGATCGGCCTGCCCGTGGCGGTCAACGGACTCGTGGAGCGCGCGGAGCGGCTGGTCATCTCGCTGGTGGCGGCCGGCTTCGCCGGACTGCACAAGTTCGGTGTGCCCGGTATCCAGGTGCTGCTGCCGATCGCGCTCTGGATCGTCGCCGTCGGCAGCCTGGTCACGCTGATCCAGCGAGTGGTCACGGTGCGCCGGGAATCGGCCGAGGCGGACGCCGCCGCGGCAGCGGAAAAGGGCGAGAACGCCGGGCACGGGAGCGGGGCGGCGAAGTGATCCGCGGGCGGAACGTGCAGAAGAGCGAGGCGCCGACGTGACCAGCTTCCAGGAGCGGCTGACGGACGGGCTGTACGGCCTCGGCTGGAGCACCGTCAAGACGCTGCCCGAGCCCGTCGCAGTGCGGCTGGGCCGCGGTATCGCGGACCTCGCCTGGAAGCGGCGCGGCACGAGCGTGCAGCGCCTCGAGAGCAACTACGCGCGCGTGGTGCCCGGCGCGAGTCCGCAGCGGCTCGCCGAACTGAGCAGGGCGGGCATGCGCTCATACCTGCGGTACTGGATGGAGTCCTTCCGGCTCCCCGCATGGAGCGCCGAGCGTGTCAGGGACGGCTTCGACCCGAAGGACCTGCACTACCTGACCGACGCACTGGCCGAGGGCCGGGGCGTCGTCCTGGCGCTGCCGCACCTCGCCAACTGGGACCTGGCCGGCGCCTGGGTGACCACCAAGCTGGGGATTCCGTTCACGACGGTGGCCGAACGGCTCAAGCCCGAGACTCTCTACGACCGTTTCGTCGCCTACCGCGAGGGCCTCGGCATGGAGGTGCTTCCACACAGCGGCGGCTCCGCCTTCGGCACCCTGGCCCGGCGGCTGCGTGACGGTGGCCTGGTCTGTCTGGTCGCCGACCGGGACCTGTCCGCCTCCGGCACCGAGGTGTCCTTCTTCGGCGAGACGGCCCGCATGCCCGCGGGACCGGCGCTGCTCGCCCAGCAGACCGGTGCGCAGTTGGTGCCCGTGACCCTCTGGTACGACGAGTCACCCGTCATGCAGGGCCGCCTGCATCCCCCCGTCGAGGTACCCGGGACAGGTGCCCGGGCCGAGAAGACGTCTGTCATGACACAGGCGCTGGCCGACGCCTTCGCCACGGGGATCGCCGAGCATCCGGAGGACTGGCACATGCTGCAGCGCTTGTGGCTCGCCGACCTGGACCCGGCCAAGGCCCCCTCGCGGCCCGAGAAGGGGACCCCGTGAGGATCGGCATCGTCTGCCCGTACTCCTGGGACGTGCCGGGTGGCGTCCAGTTCCACATCCGTGATCTGGCCGAGTACTTCATCCGCCTCGGGCACGAGGTCTCCGTGCTCGCCCCGGCGGACGACGACACCCCCCTGCCGCCGTACGTCGTCTCGGCGGGCCGCGCGGTGCCGGTGCCGTACAACGGCTCGGTGGCCCGGCTGAACTTCGGCTTCCTCAGCGCCGCCCGGGTGCGGCGCTGGCTGCACGAAGGCAGGTTCGACGTGATCCACATCCATGAGCCGGCCTCGCCGTCGCTGGGCCTGCTGGCCTGCTGGGCGGCGCAGGGCCCCATCGTGGCCACCTTCCACACGTCGAACCCGCGCTCCCGGGCGATGATCGCCGCCTACGCGATCCTCCAGGCGGCTCTGGAGAAGATCAGCGCCCGGATCGCCGTGAGCGAGTACGCCCGGCGCACGCTCGTGGAGCACCTGGGCGGCGACGCGGTGGTCATCCCGAACGGCGTGGACGTCGACTTCTTCGCCAAGGCCAAGCCCAAGCCGGAGTGGCAGGGCGACACGATCGGCTTCATGGGGCGCATCGACGAACCGCGCAAGGGACTGCCCGTTCTCATGCGGGCCCTGCCGAAGATCCTCGCCGCCCGGCCGCAGACGCGGCTCCTGGTCGCCGGACGCGGCGACGAGAAGGAGGCGGTCGAGACACTTCCCGAGGACCTGCGCCCGCGAGTGGAGTTCCTCGGGATGATCAGCGACGAGGAGAAGGCCCGCTTCCTGCGCAGCGTCGACCTGTACGTGGCGCCCAACACCGGCGGTGAGAGCTTCGGGATCATCCTGGTGGAGGCGATGTCCGCACAGGCGGCCGTGCTCGCCTCCGACCTCGATGCCTTCGCCCAGGTCCTCGACCGGGGCGCGGCCGGCGAACTGTTCGCCAACGAGGACGCCGACGCACTCGCCGACGCCGCCGTGCGGCTGCTGGAGAACCCGCAGCGGCGCGAGGAGCTGCGGCGGCGGGGCGGCGCCCATGTACGGCGCTTCGACTGGTCGACGGTGGGTGCGGAGATCCTGTCGGTCTACGAGACGGTGACGGAGGGCGCGGCCGCCGTGGCCGCGGACGAGCGGGCGAGCCTGCGGGCACGACTGGGTCTGGCGCGGGACTGAGCCCGGGCGCCGTCTTCCGGCATGGACGCGTGCGCGTGCTGTCGGGCGGGCGTTCGGCGCGGTTGGTCCCAGGTGCTGCTGCGCGTGCCGGTCGGCGGGCTCCGGCCGGTCTGCGAGTCGGCTACGGAGGGCGCGGGCGCCGTGTACGGGTGCCTGGGCGATCCCCGGCGTGGTCGCGTGCTTGTGCGGGACGTGCCGAACCCCGTAGGCCCGCCGGGCGCCGTCCGACCCCCGCACGGAAGCCGTGGGCCGCCTCCGTGGCCGGGTAGGACGCGAGGGGCGTGCGCGAGCGGCCCGGTAGCCTTGCGGCCCGTGAGCCCAACCCTCATCTGGATCCTCGTCGTCCTCGTCGCGATCGGCCTCTATCTGAGCTGGACCGCGGGGCGCCTCGACCGGCTGCACGCCCGGATCGACGCGGCGCGTGCCGCGCTCGACGCGCAGTTGCTGCGGCGTGCGTCGATCACCCAGGAGCTGGCGACCTCCGGCGTACTCGACCCGGCCGCCTCGATCGTGCTGTACGAGGCGGCGCACGCCGCCCGCCAGGCGGAGGAGGATCAGCGCGAGGTCGCCGAGAGCGAGTTGAGCCAGGCATTGCGGGCCGTCTTCGAGGAGGCCCCGCAGGTGCAGGCGGTGCAGCAGGCACCGGGCGGCGAGGAGGCGGCCCGGGAGCTGACCGAGGCCGTGCGCAAGGTGCCGATGGCCCGGCGCTTCCACAACGACGCGGTGCGCGCCGCGCGGGCACTGCGGCGCCACCGCAAGGTGCGCCTGTTCCGTCTCGCCGGCCACGCGCCCTTCCCGATGGCGTTCGAAATGGACGACGAGCCACCGACCGGGCTCGTGGGCCGTTCGACCGTGTGACCGCCCGCGAGACGGGGTGAAACCCGCCGGTGGCACCCCCTGCCGGGGCAAAACGATCCACCGGCTCACCATTGGCCCTTGCCGTGGCCTGTTCACCTCACGTTTTCTCTCGTCGAGCAGAATTTCCTCTTTCGCAGAGTGAGGTCCCACCCGTGTCCAGCACGCTCTCCACCCCCCAGAACCCCGAGACCGGCACAGCCCGCGTCAAGCGCGGCATGGCCGAGCAGCTCAAGGGCGGCGTGATCATGGACGTCGTCACGCCGGAGCAGGCGAAGATCGCCGAGGACGCGGGCGCCGTCGCCGTCATGGCTCTGGAGCGGGTCCCGGCCGACATCCGCAAGGACGGCGGGGTGGCCCGTATGTCCGACCCGGACATGATCGAGGGCATCATCGAAGCCGTCTCGATCCCGGTCATGGCCAAGTCCCGGATCGGCCACTTCGTCGAGGCCCAGGTCCTGCAGTCCCTCGGCGTCGACTACATCGACGAGTCCGAGGTGCTGACCCCGGCCGACGAGGTCAACCACTCCGACAAGTGGGCCTTCACCACGCCGTTCGTCTGCGGCGCCACCAACCTCGGCGAGGCCCTGCGCCGTATCGCCGAGGGCGCGGCCATGATCCGCTCCAAGGGCGAGGCCGGCACCGGCAACGTCGTGGAGGCCGTGCGCCACCTGCGCCAGATCAAGAACGAGATGGCCCGCCTGCGCGGCTACGACAACCACGAGCTGTACGCCGCCGCCAAGGAGCTGCGGGCCCCGTACGAGCTGGTCAAGGAGGTCGCCGAGCTGGGCAAGCTCCCGGTCGTGCTGTTCTCCGCCGGTGGTGTCGCCACCCCCGCCGACGCCGCGCTGATGCGCCAGCTCGGCGCCGAGGGCGTCTTCGTCGGCTCCGGCATCTTCAAGTCGGGCGACCCGGCCAAGCGTGCCGCCGCCATCGTGAAGGCGACCACCTTCTACGACGACCCGAAGATCATCGCCGATGCCTCCCGCAACCTCGGCGAGGCCATGGTCGGCATCAACTGCGACGTTCTCCCCGAGAGCGAGCGCTACGCCAACCGCGGCTGGTAGACCGGGCCGGCACCACATCACAGAGGACACCACGTACATGACCGACGCACCCGTGATCGGCGTCCTGGCCCTTCAGGGCGACGTACGGGAGCACCTCATCGCCCTGGCCGCGGCAGACGTCGTGGCCAGGCCGGTGCGGCGCCCCGAAGAGCTCGCCGAGGTCGACGGCCTCGTCCTCCCCGGCGGCGAGTCCACCACCATCTCCAAGCTGGCCGTCCTCTTCGGAGTGATGGAACCCCTCCGCGCACGCGTGCGCGGCGGGATGCCCGTCTACGGCACCTGCGCGGGCATGATCATGCTCGCCGACAAGATCCTCGACCCGCGGTCGGGCCAGGAGACCGTCGGCGGCATCGACATGATCGTGCGCCGCAACGCGTTCGGACGTCAGAACGAGTCGTTCGAGGCGGCGGTCGACGTCGACGGTGTCGAGGGAGATCCTGTAGAGGGCGTCTTCATCCGCGCCCCCTGGGTCGAGTCCGTCGGAGCGGGGGCCGAGGTGCTCGCGGAGTACGACGGCCACATCGTCGCCGTTCGCCAGGGCAACGCGCTCGCCACGTCGTTCCATCCGGAACTGACCGGCGACCATCGCGTGCACGCCCTGTTCGTCGACATGGTGCGAGCCGAACGGACGGCGGAGTCCTTGTAGGATCTCTGGCGTTCACACAGAGATGGGTTACGCGAAGGAGACAGGCAGATGTCCGGCCACTCTAAATGGGCCACGACGAAGCACAAGAAGGCCGTGATCGACGCCAAGCGCGGCAAGCTCTTCGCGAAGCTGATCAAGAACATCGAGGTCGCCGCCCGCACGGGCGGGTCGGACCCGGACGGCAACCCGACCCTCTACGACGCCATCCAGAAGGCGAAGAAGCAGTCTGTCCCGAACAAGAACATCGACTCCGCGGTCAAGCGCGGCGCGGGCCTCGAGGCCGGCGGTGCCGACTACGAGACCATCATGTACGAGGGTTACGGCCCGAACGGTGTCGCGGTGCTCATCGAGTGCCTCACCGACAACCGCAACCGCGCCGCCTCCGACGTCCGCGTCGCCATGACCCGCAACGGCGGCTCCATGGCCGACCCGGGCTCCGTGTCGTACATGTTCACCCGCAAGGGTGTCGTGATCGTCCCCAAGGGCGAGCTGACCGAGGACGACGTACTGGGTGCCGTGCTCGACGCGGGCGCCGAGGAGGTCAACGACCTCGGCGAGTCCTTCGAGGTGATCAGCGAGGCGACCGACCTGATCGCGGTCCGAACCGCGCTCCAGCAGGGCGGGATCGACTACGACTCCGCCGAGGCCAACTTCGTGCCCTCCGTACAGGTCGAGCTGGACGAGGAAGGCGCCGTGAAGATCTTCAGGCTGATCGACGCGCTCGAGGACAGCGACGACGTGCAGAACGTCTTCGCGAACTTCGACGTCAGCGACGAGATCATGGAGAAGGTCGAGGCGTAACACCGCCGCGAACCGACCGGGCCGACGGGACATCACCCGTCGGCCCGTCGCTTTGCCGATCGTTGTCGGTGGCACCCGATAGCCTGCACGAACCGGGGAAACCGCTCGTCGGCGGCCCGGCGAGATCGAACGGAGGGGCGCGTGCGCGTACTTGGGGTGGACCCCGGACTGACCCGATGCGGTGTCGGGGTCGTCGAGGGCGTTCCCGGGCGGCCGTTGACCATGCTCGGCGTGGGCGTCGTCCGTACCCCCGTGGACGCCGATCTCGGGCACCGCCTCGTCGCCGTCGAGCAGGGCATCGAGCAGTGGCTGGACGAGCACCGGCCCGAATTCGTCGCCGTGGAGCGGGTGTTCAGCCAGCACAACGTACGGACGGTGATGGGCACCGCCCAGGCCAGTGCCGTCGCCATGCTCTGCGCCGCCCGGCGCGGCATCCCCGTCGCCCTGCACACCCCCAGCGAGGTCAAGGCCGCCGTCACCGGCGCGGGACGTGCCGACAAGGCACAGGTCGGTGCCATGGTCACCCGGCTGCTCCGGCTCGACGCCCCGCCCAAGCCTGCCGACGCCGCCGACGCCCTGGCCCTCGCCATCTGCCACATCTGGCGCGCCCCCGCACAGAACCGACTCCAGCAGGCCGTCGCCCTGCACGCATCGAAAGGCCGCTCCTCATGATCGCCTTCGTCAGCGGCCCGGTCGCCGCCGTCGCCCCGGACTCCGCGGTGGTCGAGGTGGGCGGCGTGGGCATCGCCGTCCAGTGCTCGCCGAACACCCTCTCCGGCCTCAGGGTGGGCCGGCAGGCCAAGCTCGCCACCTCCCTGGTCGTGCGGGAGGACTCGCTGACCCTGTACGGCTTCGCGGACGACGACGAGCGCCAGGTCTTCGAGCTGCTGCAGACCGCGAGCGGTGTCGGTCCGCGCCTGGCCCAGTCGATGCTGGCGGTGCACAGCCCGGACGCCCTGCGGCGTGCCGTGGCGACCGGTGACGAGAAGGCGCTCATCGCGGTCCCCGGCATCGGCAAGAAGGGCGCCCAGAAGCTGCTCCTGGAGCTGAAGGACCGCCTCGGCGAGCCCATCGGCGCTCCCGCGGTCGGCAGGCCGGTGACCTCCGGCTGGCGCGACCAGCTGCACGCGGCCCTCATCGGCCTCGGATATGCCACCCGCGAGGCGGACGAGGCCGTTGCCGCGGTCGCCCCGCAGGCGGAGAGCGTCGAGGGCGCACCGCAGGTCGGTGTCCTCCTGAAGGCGGCCCTGCAGACCCTGAACCGAGCCCGCTGACCCGCCGGCCCGACCACCACACCCCGAGGCACACCACATGAACTGGGACGACACGTCCGACACCCCCGCCGCCGAGCGGCTCGTCGGCGCGTCCGCCGACCGTGAGGACCAGGCCGTCGAGGCCGCGCTGCGCCCCAAGGACCTGGACGAGTTCATCGGCCAGGAGAAGGTGCGCGAGCAGCTCGACCTCGTGCTGCGCGCCGCCCGCGCCCGGGGCGCCACCGCCGACCATGTACTCCTGTCCGGCGCCCCCGGCCTCGGCAAGACGACGCTGTCGATGATCATCGCGGCGGAGATGGGCGCTCCCATCCGCATCACCAGCGGTCCCGCCATCCAGCACGCCGGCGACCTCGCGGCGATCCTCTCCTCCCTGCAGGAGGGCGAGGTCCTCTTCCTCGACGAGATCCACCGCATGTCCCGGCCCGCCGAGGAGATGCTCTACATGGCGATGGAGGACTTCCGCGTCGACGTGATCGTCGGCAAGGGACCGGGCGCCACCGCCATCCCTCTGGAGCTGCCGCCGTTCACCCTGGTCGGCGCCACCACCCGGGCCGGGCTGCTGCCGCCCCCGCTGCGCGACCGCTTCGGCTTCACCGCGCACATGGAGTTCTACGAGCCCGTGGAGCTGGAGCGGGTCATCCACCGCTCGGCGAGCCTCCTCGACGTCGAGATCGACACCGACGGGGCGGCGGAGATCGCTGGGCGGTCGCGTGGCACCCCCCGTATCGCCAACCGCCTGCTGCGCCGTGTCCGGGACTATGCGCAGGTCAAGGCCGACGGCGTGATCACCCGCGAGATCGCGGGCGCGGCGCTCGGCGTCTACGAGGTGGACGCCCGCGGCCTCGACCGGCTCGACCGTGCGGTCCTCCAAGCGCTGCTCAAGCTGTTCGGCGGCGGCCCCGTGGGCCTGTCCACGCTGGCGGTCGCGGTGGGGGAGGAACGTGAGACCGTGGAAGAGGTCGCCGAACCGTTTCTGGTCCGGGAGGGCCTTCTCGCCCGCACCCCGCGAGGACGTGTGGCGACCCCGGCGGCCTGGACCCATCTCGGCCTCACCGCGCCCCACGGATCCACGGGGGGAAACGGACAACAGGACCTGTTCGGGGCGTGACGGCGCGGTACTCGCACCACCAGGAACCCCGGTGCCATGCTGAGCGTTGTTCCATGCGTGCGGACTCGCTTAGACTCCGCCGATGCCGCCTCTAAGGGGCGGTGCCGACCACCCCCATCCACCAGGCCGCCGATTCAGCGGTCGTGCGAAGGAAACTCCGTCCCGTGAATACCTTGACCCTCCTCCCGTTCATCGTGCTCATCGCGGCGATGTTCCTCATGACCCGTTCGGCCAAGCGCAAGCAGCAGCAGGCCGCGAACATGCGCAACGACATGCAGCCCGGCAGTGGTGTCCGCACGATCGGGGGCATGTACGCGACGGTCAAGGAGGTCAACGAGGACACGGTCCTTCTTGACGCGGGCCCGGGCGTGGAACTGCTCTTCGCGAAGAACGCGATCGGCGCCGTCCTCACCGACGACGAGTACAACCGCATCGTGCACGGCGTCGAGCACGATCTGAAGGCCGACGGCAGTGTGGTGCCGGACGACGCCTCCTCCCTCACCGAGACCGACGAGCCCGCCGCCGACGCCTCCGACGACAAGCCCGTGGACCTCGGCAAGAAGGACGCGGCCGAGGACGCCGCCGACAAGCCGGCCGAGGCGAAGGCCGACGCAGCAGAGCTCAAGAAGACCGACGGCGAGGCCGACGCGAAGTAGCCGTGTCCCGGGACCGGAGCGCCGACGCGCCCCGGTCCCGGGTTGTGCGGTTTTCGCGCGGAATCCCGACAAAATGTCATGGCCCCCCGCACGCTGACCCCGCGCGCGGCGGCCTGAGAGGGAGTACGAGAAGGTGGCAGCACCGAAGAAGGGCCGGAGCGCGAGCGCCCAGAGCAAGCCAGGTCGCTCGCTGGCCCTCATCCTGATCGCCATCGCGGCGCTCACCGGGGGAATGTTCGCCTCCGGACACACCACTCCGCGTCTCGGCATCGACCTCGCCGGTGGCACGAGCATCACGCTCGCGGCGAAGAGCGGCCAGGAATCCGCGATCAACAAGACCAACATGGACACCGCGGTCGACATCATGAACCGCCGTGTCAACGGTCTGGGTGTCTCGGAGGCCGAGGTCCAGACGCAGGGTGATCGCAACATCATCGTGAACATCCCCCGGGGCACGAACTCCAAGCAGGCCCGGGACCAGGTCGGCACCACGGCCAAGCTGTACTTCCGCCCCGTTCTGGCCACCGAGGTCAGCGGCGCCGCGGCCTCCCCGGGCGCGACGCCGAGCGCCTCCGGCAGCCCTTCCGCGCAGTCCGGCAGCAAGGCGACCTCGTCCGGCTCCCCGACTCCGTCCGGGTCCGCCACGCCGTCGGCGACCGCCACCTCGCAGGGCCGCCCGGTGACGGACGCCCTGAAGGCCACCTCGTCGCCGACGCCGTCCGGCTCCGCCCCGGCCTCCTCGAGCGCACCCAGCGCCTCCCCGTCGCCCAGCGGCGGCTCCGACGCGACCGCCGCGCTCCAGGCCCAGTACGCCGCGCTGGACTGCGCCGCCCCGGCCGTGCGTGCCAAGGCCGGTGTGGGCGCCAAGCCCACCGAGCCCACGGTCGCCTGTGGTCAGAACTCGCAGAAGCAGTGGCAGAAGTACGTCCTCGGCCCGGCCGAGGTCGCCGGTACGGACGTGAAGAAGGCCCAGGCGGTCTACGACACCCAGGGCGCAGGTGGCTGGAAGGTCACCATGGACTTCACGTCCGCGGGTGCCAAGAAGTTCGCGAGCATCACCGGGAAGCTGGCGCAGAACCAGTCGCCGCAGAACCAGTTCGCCATCGTCCTCGACGGTGAGGTCGTCTCGGACCCCTACGTCCAGCAGGCGCTGACCGGCGGCAACGCCGAGATCACCGGCAGCTTCGACCAGACCGAGGCCAAGGACCTGGCCAACGTCCTGTCCTACGGTGCCCTTCCGCTCTCCTTCGAGGAGCAGAGCGTCACGACCGTCACCGCCGCGCTCGGCGGTGAGCAGCTGCACGCCGGTCTGATCGCCGGTGCGATCGGCCTCGCGCTGGTCGTGATCTACCTGGTGGTCTACTACCGCGGTCTGTCGATGATCGCGATCGCGTCGCTGCTGGTGTCGGCCGTCCTCACCTACGTGATCATGTCGCTGCTGGGCCCGACCATCGGCTTCGCGCTGAACCTGCCGGCGGTCTGTGGTGCCATCGTCGCCATCGGTATCACCGCGGACTCGTTCATCGTGTTCTTCGAACGCATCCGGGACGAGATCCGAGAGGGCCGCTCGCTGCGGCCCGCCGTCGAGCGGGCCTGGCCGCGTGCCCGGCGCACCATCCTGGTCTCGGACTTCGTGTCGTTCCTCGCCGCGGCGGTGCTGTTCATCGTCACCGTCGGCAAGGTACAGGGCTTCGCCTTCACGCTCGGTCTCACCACGGTTCTCGACGTGGTCGTCGTCTTCCTGTTCACCAAGCCGCTGATGACGATCCTCGCGCGCCGCAAGTTCTTCGCGAGCGGCCACACCTGGTCCGGCCTCGACCCCAAGCGTCTCGGCGCCAAGCCGCCCCTGCGGCGTACCCGTCGTCCCTCCGCCCCCGTCGACCCGAAGGAGGCGTGAGAGATGTCCAAGCTCGGCAACCTCGGCGCCAGGCTCCACCGAGGCGAGGTCGGTTATGACTTCGTCGGCAATCGCAAGATCTGGTACGGCGTCTCGATCCTGATCACCCTCGCGGCCATCCTCGGCCTGACGGTGCGCGGCCTGAACATGGGCATCGAGTTCCAGGGCGGTGCCGTCTTCACCACCCCGAAGACCAGCGTCTCGGTCGCGCAGGCCGAGACGTACGCGGAGGACTCCGCGGGTCACCAGGCGGTCGTGCAGAAGCTCGGCACGGGCGGTCTGCGCATCCAGATCGCCGGTGTCGACACCGGCAAGGCCGACCAGATCAAGGACCAGCTCGCCAAGGACCTCAGCGTCGACTCCGAGAAGATCAACGCGGACCTGGTCGGTCCCAGCTGGGGCGAGCAGGTCGCCAGCAAGGCCTGGCAGGGCCTGGCGATCTTCATGGTCCTCGTCGTGATCTACCTGGCGATCGCCTTCGAGTGGCGCATGGCCGTCGCGGCTCTCGTCGCGCTGATCCACGACATCACCATCACGACCGGTATCTACGCCCTCGTCGGCTTCGAGGTCACGCCCGGTACGGTGATCGGTCTGCTCACGATCCTCGGTTACTCGCTCTACGACACGGTCGTCGTCTTCGACAGCCTCAAGGAGCAGACGAAGGACCTCACCAAGCAGACCCGCTGGACCTACAGCGACGTCGCCAACCGCTCCATCAACAGCACCCTGGTGCGTTCCATCAACACCACCGTGGTGGCGCTGCTGCCGGTCGCCGGTCTGCTGTTCATCGGTGGTGGCTTCCTCGGCGCGGGCACGCTGAACGACATCTCCCTGTCGCTCTTCGTCGGTCTCGCGGCCGGTGCGTACTCGTCGATCTTCATCGCCACGCCGCTCGTCGCCGACCTCAAGGAGCGCGAGCCGCAGATGAAGGCCCTCAAGAAGCGCGTTCTCGCCAAGCGGGCCCAGGCCGCCGCGGCGGAGGAACCCCTCGACGAACGGGCGGCCGGGGACCCGGACGACTTCGAGCCGGATGACGCCGCGCCTGCCGTCGTGGGTCAGCGTCACCAGCCCGCGTCGCGCACCCGTGGTCGCGGCCGACCCTCCGGAAAGCGCCGATGACCGACATACGCACCCTGCTCCTCAGCCGTATCCGGGACGTCCCGGACCACCCGGAGCCGGGCGTGATGTTCAAGGACATCACGCCGCTGCTCGCGGACCCGGCGGCGTTCTCCGCACTCACCGAGGCGCTGGCGGAGCTGACCGCGCGGTACGGGGCGACGAAGATCGTCGGTCTGGAGGCCCGGGGCTTCATCCTCGGCGCCCCGGTCGCCGTCCGCGCGGGCGTCGGCTTCGTCCCCGTGCGCAAGGCGGGCAAGCTCCCCGGTGCCACCCTCAGGCAGGCGTACGACCTGGAGTACGGCACCGCCGAGATCGAGGTGCACGCCGAGGACCTGTCCGCCGAGGACCGCGTGATGGTCGTCGACGACGTCCTCGCCACCGGCGGCACCGCCGAGGCCTCGCTCCGGCTCATCCGCCGGGCGGGCGCCGAGGTGGCCGGTGTGTCCGTGCTGATGGAGCTGGGCTTCCTTGGCGGGCGTGCCCGCCTGGCGCCGGCCCTCGACGGGGCACCGCTGGAGGCGCTGCTTCAGGTCTGAGACCCACTGCGGTAACCCGAGCGCAAGGGTGCGGAGGGCCGCAGTACACCGTGAGGCGGGCCCGGAGGAATCCGGCGCCCGCCTCGTGCGTTTGTACGAGCGAAGGTCGTCCCCACACACTGGAGGCGAGCCCGGAGCCCAGGATCGCTACCATGGGGTCTCCGGGGCCTGCCCGAGGGACCCGGAACGCGCAGAGGAGCCCTGTTGCCAGACGAGGCCCAGCCACTGACCGCCGCCAAGCCCGAGCCGACGTCGAAGGCCGCGGCGAAGCCCGCAGGGAGTGCGAAGGACGCCCCGCACGGGCCGGTCGAGCACGCCCAGTCGGCGCCCGTCGGCCAGGCCGCCGAGCAGTCGCGCCCCAAGCCGGCCCCCGCCGAGCGCTCCGCGGCGGTTCGCCCCACTCCGGCCCCGCCCTCCCGCTCCGGCTCCTCGAACCGTGTGCGGGCGCGCCTCGCCCGGCTCGGTGTGCAGCGTGCCAACCCGTACAACCCGGTCCTCGAGCCGCTGCTGCGGATAGTGCGCAGCAACGACCCCAAGATCGAGAACGCGACGCTGCGCCAGATCGAGCGCGCCTACCAGGTCGCCGAGCGCTGGCACCGCGGCCAGAAACGCAAGAGCGGCGACCCGTACATCACGCACCCGCTCGCGGTGACGACGATCCTCGCCGAGCTGGGCATGGACCCGGCGACCCTGATGGCGGGGCTGCTGCACGACACCGTCGAGGACACCGAGTACGGTCTCGAGCAGCTGCGCCGTGACTTCGGGGACACCGTCGCGCTCCTCGTCGACGGCGTCACCAAGCTGGACAAGGTGAAGTTCGGCGAGGCGGCGCAGGCCGAGACCGTGCGCAAGATGGTCGTCGCCATGGCCAAGGACCCGCGCGTCCTGGTGATCAAGCTCGCCGACCGCCTGCACAACATGCGCACCATGCGCTACCTCAAGCGCGAGAAGCAGGAGAAGAAGGCGCGCGAGACGCTGGAGATCTACGCGCCGCTCGCCCACCGGCTGGGCATGAACACCATCAAGTGGGAGCTCGAGGACCTCGCCTTCGCGATCCTCTACCCCAAGATGTACGACGAGATCGTGCGCCTGGTCGCCGAGCGCGCCCCCAAGCGCGACGAGTACCTCGCCATAGTGACCGACGAGGTCCAGGCCGACCTGCGCTCGGCACGCATCAAGGCGACCGTCACCGGCCGACCCAAGCACTACTACAGCGTCTACCAGAAGATGATCGTCCGCGGCCGTGACTTCGCGGAGATCTACGACCTGGTCGGCATCCGCGTGCTCGTCGACACGGTCCGCGACTGCTACGCGGCACTGGGCACGGTCCACGCCCGCTGGAACCCGGTTCCGGGGCGGTTCAAGGACTACATCGCGATGCCCAAGTTCAACATGTACCAGTCGCTGCACACGACGGTCATCGGGCCCAACGGCAAGCCCGTCGAACTGCAGATCCGCACGTTCGACATGCATCGCCGCGCCGAGTACGGCATCGCCGCGCACTGGAAGTACAAGCAGGAGGCCGTCGCGGGCGCCTCCAAGGTCCGTACCGACGCGCCTCGTTCGAACGCCAAGGACAAGGACGCCGTCAACGACATGGCGTGGCTGCGCCAGTTGCTGGACTGGCAGAAGGAGACCGAGGACCCGAGCGAGTTCCTGGAGTCCCTGCGCTTCGACCTGTCCCGCAACGAGGTCTTCGTCTTCACGCCTAAGGGCGACGTCATAGCGCTTCCGGCCGGTGCCACCCCGGTGGACTTCGCGTACGCGGTCCACACGGAGGTCGGCCACCGGACGATAGGGGCCAGGGTCAACGGCCGTCTTGTACCCCTCGAATCCACCCTGGACAACGGCGACTTGGTGGAGGTCTTCACCTCCAAGGCACCGGGTGCGGGCCCGTCCCGCGACTGGCTCGGCTTCGTCAAGTCGCCGCGTGCCCGCAACAAGATCCGCGCGTGGTTCTCCAAGGAGCGGCGCGAGGAGGCGATCGAGCAGGGCAAGGACGCGATCGCTCGGGCGATGCGCAAGCAGAACCTGCCGATCCAGCGCATCCTGACCGGCGACTCCCTTGTGACGCTCGCACACGAGATGCGCTATCCGGACATCTCGTCCCTGTACGCGGCGATCGGCGAGGGCCATGTGGCCGCTCAGAACGTCGTGCAGAAGCTGGTGCAGGCGCTCGGCGGCGAGGAGGCCGCCACCGAGGAGATCGACGAGGCCGTTCCGCCGGCCCGGGGCCGCGGCCGCAAGCGGCGCCGCAACCAGGACCCGGGCGTCGTGGTCAAGGGCGTCGAGGACGTGTGGGTCAAGCTGGCCCGCTGCTGTACGCCCGTCCCCGGCGATCCGATCATCGGCTTCGTCACCCGGGGCAGCGGGGTGTCGGTCCATCGCACCGACTGCGTCAACGTGGAGTCGCTGTCGCGGGAGCCCGAGCGCATCCTCGAGGTGGAGTGGGCCCCGACCCAGTCCTCGGTCTTCCTCGTGGCGATCCAGGTGGAGGCGCTCGACCGCTCACGACTGCTCTCGGACGTGACCCGGGTCCTGTCCGACCAGCACGTCAACATCCTCTCGGCCGCGGTCCAGACGTCCCGCGACCGCGTCGCCACCTCCCGTTTCACCTTCGAGATGGGCGACCCCAAGCATCTGGGGCACGTCCTGAAGGCGGTCCGGGGCGTGGAGGGCGTGTACGACGTCTACCGCGTCACGTCGGCACGCAGGCCGTCGTAGTCGTCCTGCGGCCCGGCACACGACCGGCACACGAAAAGGGCTCCCGTACACGAGGTACGGGAGCCCTTTTCGTTCGAGCCCGCGGAACCGGTCAGCCGCCGAACTCCTGCAGCCCCTTGAGAGCCTGGTCCAGCAGCGCCTGACGGCCCTCCAGCTCCCTCTCCAGCTTCTCGGCCTTCGAGCTGTTGCCGGCGGTGCGCGCCTGCTCGATCTGGGCCCGCAGCTTGTCGACGGCCGCCTGAAGCTGCCCCGTGAGCCCCTCGGCGCGCGCCCGCGCCTCCGGGTTCGTACGGCGCCACTCGTTCTCCTCGGCGTCCTGAAGAGCCCGGTCGACCGCGTGCATTCGGCCCTCGACGCGCGGGCGCGCGTCGCGCGGCACATGGCCGATGGCCTCCCAACGCTCGTTGATCGAGCGGAAGGCGACCCTGGCGGCCTTGAGGTCCGTGATCGGCAGCAGCTTCTCCGCCTCCTCGGCCAGCTCCTCCTTGAGCTTGAGGTTCTCGGACTGCTCGGCGTCACGCTCCGCGAAGACCGAGCCGCGGGCCGCGAAGAACACGTCCTGCGCGCCGCGGAAGCGGTTCCACAGGTCGTCCTCGTGCTCGCGCTGGGCGCGGCCCGCGGCCTTCCACTCGGCCATCAGATCGCGGTAGCGCGCCGCCGTGGGACCCCAATCGCTCGAGCCCGACAGTGCCTCGGCCTCCGAGACCAGCCGCTCCTTCGTCTTGCGGGCGTCCTCGCGCTGCGCGTCGAGCTGCGCGAAGTGGGCCTTGCGACGCTTGGAGAACGCCGAGCGGGCGTGCGAGAAGCGGTGCCACAGCTCGTCGTCCGACTTCCGGTCCAGCCGCGGCAGACCCTTCCAGGTGTCGACCAGCGCCCGCAGCCGCTCGCCGGCCGCCCGCCACTGGTCGGACTGGGCCAGCTCCTCCGCCTCGACGACCAGCGCCTCCTTGGAGTGCCGTGCCTCGTCGGACTGCTTGGCGCGCTGTACCTTGCGCTCCTCGCGGCGCGCATCGACCGTCCCCACGAGCTTGTCCAGGCGTGCCCGCAGCGCGTCCAGATCGCCGACCGCGTGGTGCGCCTCGACCTGCTCACGAAGGTGGTCGATCGCGATCTGGGCGTCCTTCGCCGACAGGTCGGTGGTCTGGACGCGCTTCTCGAGGAGGCCGATCTCGACCACCAGGCCCTCGTACTTGCGCTCGAAGTAGGCCAGCGCCTCATCGGGGGAGCCGGCCTGCCAGGAGCCGACGACCTTCTCGCCGTCGGCCGTTCGCACGTACACGGTCCCCGTCTCGTCGACGCGGCCCCACGGGTCGCTGCTCACAGCGCCTCCTCCACATGATGCCTGCGGGGTGCCTCAGCGCCCCCGGCATCGTCCACAGTTTCGTCACCGCCAACATAGGCGACCGGCGGGGCGGCTGTCCGCATCCCGCGCGACCGAAATTTCGCAGTTGACGGTCAGGATTTCGTCACCGACGCCTTGTTGATCACGACGGTCGCGTTCGGCGCTCCGTCACCCGCGCCCGTGTTCTCACCGGCGGCGGCGATCTTCTTCAGGACGCTCATGCCCGCCGGGTCGATGGTTCCGAACGGTGTGTAGCTGGGCGGCAACTGACTGTCCTGGTAGACGAGGAAGAACTGGCTGCCTCCGCTGTGCTTCTGCCCGGTGTTCGCCATGGCGACCGTGCCCGCCGGATAGACGTTCCCCTTCAGGCTCGTGTCCTTGAGGTTCTCGTCCGGGATGGTGTAGCCGGGACCACCCGCGCCGGTGCCCTGCGGGTCGCCGCACTGCAGCACGTAGATGCCGTTGGTGGTGAGCCGGTGGCACTTGGTGTGGTCGAAGAAGCCCTTCTTCGCCAGGAAGTCGAAGGAGTTGACGGTGTGCGGGGCCGCGGCCGTCTTCATCGCGATGCCGATGTCACCGCACGTGGTCGCCAGCTTCATCGTGTACTTGGCCGACGTGTCGATGGTCATCGCCGGCTCCTTCTTCCAGCTCAGCGCCTCGACCTTGCCGGGGGCGGGCTTCTGGCAAGGGTCCGGCGCCTTGCTGGGCGCGGAGGCGCTCGGCGTCACCTCCGCGCTCGCGTTCGCCTTCTTGTCGTCATCGGTGAAGACACCGGTGGTGAACGACACCACGCTGCCCACGACGACCACGCCGAGGACCGATGCGATCACGGCGTTGCGGGTCTGTGCCTTGCGCCGCGTCTCCGTGCGCCGCTGCTGCTGCCGCAAGAACTTCTCCCGGGCGAGCTGTCGCCGCCGCTGATCCTGGCTGACCACGGGGTTGTCTCCTCATGCGTCTCGTACGCCGACGGTTACGCGTGCGTCGGGTGTGCCGTCCGCAGGCGTGTGCCCCGTACCGTATATGGGTTCGCTGAGGAATCGGCAGCGCCGGTAGGCTCTGACCCACAGCCAGTCACCCCCGCACTACACAACGAAGGACGATCGTGCTCATTGCCGGGTTCCCCGCCGGGGCCTGGGGGACCAACTGTTACCTGGTCGCCCCCGCCGCGGGTGAGGAGTGCGTGATCATCGACCCAGGCCACCAGGCCGCCCAGGGAGTCGAGGAAGCACTCGAGAAGCATCGGCTCAAGCCCGTCGCCGTCGTCCTCACCCATGGGCACATCGACCACGTGGCCTCGGTCGTCCCCGTGTGCGGCGCGCACGGCGTGCCGGCCTGGATCCACCCCGAGGACCGCTACATGATGAGCGACCCGGAGAAGGCGCTCGGGCGCTCGATCGGGATGCCGCTGATGGGCGAGTTGGCGGTGGGCGAGCCGGACGACGTCAAGGAGCTGAGCGACGGCGCGAGGCTGCATCTGGCGGGTCTGGAGCTGTCCGTCGCACACGCGCCGGGCCATACCAAGGGGTCGGTGACCTTCGGCGTGCCCGAGGCGGCGGACATCCCGCCGATCCTCTTCTCGGGCGATCTGCTGTTCGCCGGCTCCATCGGACGCACCGACCTGCCGGGCGGTGACATGGCCGAGATGCTCGACTCGCTGGCCCGCGTGTGCCTGCCGCTCGACGACTCGACCGTGGTGCTGTCCGGTCACGGCCCCCAGACGACCATCGGCCGGGAGCGCGCCGCCAATCCGTATCTGCGACAGGTGGCCGCCGGCCCGGGAGCGAACGTCGACGACGCTCCCCGACGAGGAATGTGACGAGACCTTTCGTGAGCACCTTCAAGGCCCCCAAGGGCACGTACGACCTGATCCCACCCGAGTCCGCCAAGTACCTCGCCGTGCGCGAGGCGATCGCGGCCCCGCTGCGCAACTCCGGGTACGGGTACATCGAGACGCCCGGCTTCGAGAGCGTCGAGCTGTTCGCACGCGGCGTGGGCGAGTCCACGGACATCGTGACCAAGGAGATGTACGCCTTCGAGACGAAGGGCGGCGACAGGCTGGCCCTGCGCCCCGAGGGCACCGCCTCCGTGCTGCGCGCGGCCCTGGAGGCCAACCTGCACAAGGCGGGCAACCTCCCGGTCAAGCTCTGGTACTCCGGCTCCTACTACCGCTACGAGCGCCCCCAGAAGGGCCGTTACCGCCACTTCTCGCAGGTCGGCGCGGAGGCGATCGGCGCGGAGGACCCGTTCCTCGACGCCGAGCTGATCATCCTGGCCGACCAGGCCTACCGTTCGCTCGGGCTGCGGAGCTTCCGCATCCTGCTGAACAGCCTGGGCGACAAGGAGTGCCGACCGGTCTACCGCGCCGCGCTCCAGGACTTCCTGCGCGGACTGGACCTGGACGAGGACACGCGCCGCCGGGTCGACATCAACCCGCTGCGCGTGCTCGACGACAAGCGGGAGTCCGTACAGAAGCAGCTGACCGGCGCCCCGCTGCTGCGCGACTACCTGTGCGACGCCTGCAAGGCGTACCACGAGGAGGTCCGCGAGCTGATCACCGCGGCGGGCGTGCCCTTCGAGGACGACCCCAAGCTGGTGCGGGGCCTGGACTACTACACACGTACCACGTTCGAGTTCGTCCACGACGGTCTGGGCTCCCAGTCCGCCGTGGGCGGCGGCGGCCGTTACGACGGTCTGTCGGAGATGATCGGCGGACCCTCGCTGCCGTCCGTCGGCTGGGCGCTGGGCGTCGACCGCACGGTGCTCGCCCTGGAGGCGGAGGGAGTCGAGCTCGAACTGCCCGCGTCCACCAGCGTGTTCGCGGTCCCGCTGGGCGAGGAGGCCCGCAGGATCCTCTTCGCCAAGGTCACCGAGCTGCGCAAGCTGGGCATCGCGGCGGACTTCTCGTACGGCGCCAAGGGCCTCAAGGGCGCGATGAAGAACGCGAACCGCAGCGGCGCCCGCTACACGATCGTGGCGGGCGAGCGGGATCTTGCCGAGGGCGTGGTCCAGCTCAAGGACATGGAGTCCGGGGAGCAGGCCGCGGTCGGTGTGAACGAGATCGTGGCGGAACTGGAGACCAAGCTCGGCTGAGCGTCCGTACGAGGGCCCCGGGGACGATCCCCGGGGCCCTCGTCATGCGCGCCGGGTGACGCGGCGGCGATACGGACGGTCCGGGCCGTCGTGCGGAGCGTCAATTCCGCGGACGCCGATTGGTCCAGCGGGATGATGCGTTTTCGGGCGCGCGGCACACACGGTGCGCGGGGGCCGCAGGACACCGCCGGCCCGGCCCGTGTCCGGGTGGGCAGCGCGGTCCCCTGCGGCGGCGCAGGCCCCGGGCCTCCGACGCGAGCCCGTCCGTGGGTGTGGCCCTGGCCACGACCCCGGCCGGAACCGAACGCTCGGCGGAGGCCGCCCGTACTTCCTTATGTCCATCGAACGGTGGACACGTGCTCACGTGCGGCACAATGACCACTGACCGCAGGTCCGCCCCTCGAGTATCGGAATCGACGTGATGAGCAAGACGACAGTGAAGGACGTCTCCACCGAGTCGACCGAGTCGGAACGCGCGGACGCGCCCCGGACGGTGGGCGGCAGTCGCGCGTTCGCCCTGCTGCTGGTGATCACCGGTGCGGCCGGTCTGCTCGCCGCGTGGGTCATCACGATCGACAAGTTCAAGATCCTCGAGGGCAAGGTGAGCGGCAAGACGTTCACGCCCAGCTGCAGCATCAACCCGATCGTCTCCTGCGGCAGCGTCATGGAGAGCAAGCAGGCCGCGGCCTTCGGGTTCCCCAACCCGATGCTGGGCCTCGTCTGCTACGGCATCGTGATCTGCGTCGGGATGAGCCTGCTGGCCCGTACGCGTTACCCCCGCTGGTACTGGCTCACCTTCAACTTCGGCACGCTCTTCGGCGTGGGCTTCGTCACCTGGCTGCAGTTCGAGTCCCTGTACCGGATCAACGCGCTGTGCCTGTGGTGCTCGCTGGCCTGGGTGGCCACGATCACCATGTTCTGGTACGTGACGTCGTTCAACGTCCGCAACGACTTCCTGCGGGCCCCGCGCCCGGTGAAGAACTTCCTCGGCGAGTTCACCTGGGTCCTGCCGCTCACCCACGTCGGCATCATCGCCATGCTGATCCTGACCCGCTGGGGCAGTCAGCTCTGGGCCTGAGCGGTTCCACGGCGCGGCGGACCCCGGACCGGGCGACGGGCGCGACGGCGTTGTCAGTGGGGTGACATAGGGTTTCAGCGTGGAGCCCGACCTGTTCACCGCCGCCGCAGAAGAACGCCAGGAGAAGGACCCGACCGGCAGCCCCCTGGCGGTCCGGATGCGCCCTCGCACCCTCGACGAGGTCGTGGGCCAGCAGCATCTGCTGAAGCCCGGCTCTCCGCTGCGCAGACTGGTCGGCGAGGGCAACGGCGGCCCGGCCGGACCCTCGTCGGTGATCCTCTGGGGTCCGCCCGGCACGGGCAAGACGACCCTCGCGTATGTCGTCTCCAAGGCCACCAACAAGCGTTTCGTCGAGCTGTCGGCGATCACCGCGGGCGTGAAGGAGGTCCGCGCGGTCATCGACGGCGCCCGGCGGGCCACCGGCGGCTTCGGCAAGGAGACAGTCCTCTTCCTCGACGAGATCCACCGTTTCAGCAAGGCCCAGCAGGACTCCCTGCTGCCGGCCGTCGAGAACCGCTGGGTCACCCTGATCGCGGCCACGACGGAGAACCCGTACTTCTCGGTCATCTCCCCGCTGTTGTCCCGCTCCCTGCTGCTGACCCTCGAACCGCTCACGGACGACGACCTGCGCGGCCTGCTGCGCCGCGCGCTGACCGACGAGCGCGGACTGGGCGGCGCCGTCACGCTCCCCGAGGACACCGAGGACCATCTGCTGCGGATCGCCGGCGGCGACGCCCGCCGGGCCCTGACTGCTCTGGAGGCCGCCGCCGGTGCGGCCCTCGACAAGGGGGAGTCGGAGATCGCTCTGACGACCCTGGAGGAGACCGTCGACCGCGCCGCGGTGAAGTACGACCGCGACGGCGACCAGCACTACGATGTGGCGAGCGCTCTGATCAAGTCCATCCGGGGCTCGGACGTCGACGCGGCGCTCCACTACCTGGCCCGGATGATCGAGGCGGGGGAGGACCCCCGGTTCATCGCCCGCCGGCTGATGATCTCCGCGAGCGAGGACATCGGCCTCGCCGATCCGAACGCGCTGCCGACGGCGGTCGCGGCAGCGCAGGCCGTCGCGATGATCGGCTTCCCGGAGGCCGCGCTCATCCTCAGCCACGCCACGATCGCCCTGGCCCTCGCACCCAAGTCCAATGCGGCGACCACGGCGATCGGCGCCGCCATGGAGGACGTGCGCAAGGGGCTGGCCGGCCCCGTGCCCCCGCATCTGCGTGACGGGCACTACAAGGGCGCGGCCAAGCTGGGCCATGCGCAGGGGTACGTGTATCCGCACGACCTGCCCGAGGGCATCGCCGCCCAGCAGTACGCACCGGACGCGCTCAAGGACCGCGAGTACTACACGCCCTCCCGGCACGGCGCGGAGGCGCGGTACGCGGACGCCGTGGAGTGGACCCGTAAGCACCTGCGTCGAAAGCAGCCGTAGCCACCCTGTAGAATTGCTCGGAGTGCTGAGTCCCGTGTCCGGCCCCGGCCGGACACCACCAGAACGGGACAACCAGCCGGAACCCCGTCGCCGTCAGGTGCGGGGATCCAGGAGCGTCGCGCACCGTCGAACGGTGTCGCGGGCAGCCCACCACCTCCTTCGGTCATTCCGGGGGTCACAGGTAGGTGGGCCACTCGCGTGCTGCACGTATGTGCCCAGACCAGGGGAGCGGCTGCCCGGCAGGTCCCATGTGGACCCGCAGGGATTCCCCGGCTGCGGATGCGACCTCCCCTAACCCTGGTGAAGCCGATTCCACAGAGAAACACGAGGTGTTTGGTTCATGGCGAACCAGTCCCGCCCCAAGGTCAAGAAGTCGCGTGCCCTCGGCATCGCGCTGACCCCGAAGGCCGTCAAGTACTTCGAGGCCCGTCCCTACCCGCCGGGCGAGCACGGCCGCGGCCGCAAGCAGAACTCGGACTACAAGGTCCGTCTGCTGGAGAAGCAGCGTCTGCGCGCTCAGTACGACATCTCCGAGCGTCAGCTGGTGCGCGCCTACGAGCGTGCGTCGAAGATCCAGGGCAAGACCGGTGAGGCCCTGATCGTCGAGCTGGAGCGTCGCCTCGACGCGCTGGTCCTGCGTTCGGGCATCGCCCGCACGATCTACCAGGCCCGCCAGATGGTCGTCCACGGCCACATCGAGGTCAACGGTCAGAAGGTCGACAAGCCGTCGTTCCGTGTCCGTCCCGACGACGTCGTGATGGTCCGCGAGCGCAGCCGGGACAAGACGCTCTTCCAGATCGCCCGCGAGGGTGGCTTCGCCCCCGACGGTGAGACCCCGCGCTACCTGCAGGTGAACCTCAAGTCCCTGGCGTTCCGCCTGGACCGCGAGCCGAACCGCAAGGAAGTTCCGGTGATCTGCGACGAGCAGCTCGTCGTCGAGTACTACGCCCGCTGATCACTTCTCGGCGAACACGGGTACGTCCCACGCAGCAGCCCGCCGTCTCTCCGCCCGCACGCGCGGGCGGGCGAGCCGGCGGGCTGTCGCATTCCGCCGGCGGACAGCCCTAATCCGGTACGGACCGGCCGCCCCGGCGCGATAGGCTCGGGGGACGACTTTTTGATGTTCAGGCACGTTCCAGGGAGCGGGTGCGCACGGTGTCCGGTGGTGAGGTGGCCGGGATCCTCGTGGCGGTCTTCTGGGCGATCCTGGTCTCCTTCCTCGCCGTCGCACTGGCGAGGCTGGCCCAGACGCTCAGGGCGACCACCAAGCTGGTGTCGGAGGTGACCGACCAAGCCGTTCCGCTGCTGTCGGACGCCTCCAGCGCGGTGCGCTCCGCACAGACCCAGATCGACCGGGTCGACGCGATCGCGTCGGACGTCCAGGAGGTCACGTCGAACGCGTCGGCGCTGTCGACGACCGTCGCGTCCACCTTCGGCGGTCCCCTGGTCAAGGTCGCGGCATTCGGCTACGGCGTCCGCCGGGCGATCGTCGGCCGCCGTGAGAACGTGCCCGCCAAGGCGCCCCGGCGTACCGTGATCGTGGGCCGCACCGTCCCGTCCCCGCGGCGGGGCAAGCGGAACACCCGGGAAAAGAGAGACTGACCGAGCGATGTTCCGCCGTACGTTCTGGTTCACCACGGGCGTCGCCGCCGGTGTCTGGGCCACCACCAAGGTCAACCGCAAGTTGAGGCAGCTGACGCCCGAGAGTCTGGCCGCTCAGGCCGCGAACAAGGCGCTGGAGGCGGGGCACCGGCTCAAGGACCGCGCAGCGGACTTCGCGTCCGACGTCCGCGCCGGCATGGCCCAGCGGGAAGCCGAACTCGACGACGCGCTGGGCCTGAACGCGTCCGTCGACCAACTCCCGGCACCCCGGCGGCACGCCGTCATCGAGAACCGCAACAGCCCCAAGTACATCGAGCCCCCGATGTACTCGAACAACCGGAATGAGGACCACTGATGGAGTCGGCTGAAATCCGCCGCCGCTGGTTGAGCTTCTTCGAGGAGCGCGGTCACACCGTCGTCCCTTCGGCGTCGCTCATCGCGGACGACCCGACTCTGCTGCTCGTCCCGGCCGGCATGGTGCCCTTCAAGCCCTACTTCCTGGGTGAGGTCAAGCCGCCGTTCGTGCGCGCCACCAGCGTGCAGAAGTGCGTGCGCACGCCCGACATCGAAGAGGTCGGCAAGACCACCCGGCACGGCACCTTCTTCCAGATGTGCGGCAACTTCTCCTTCGGCGACTACTTCAAGGAAGGCGCCATCAAACTCGCCTGGGAGCTGCTCACTTCGCCCCAGGACAAGGGCGGTTACGGCCTCGACCCCGAGCGCCTGTGGATCACCGTCTACAAGGACGACGACGAGGCCGAGCAGATCTGGCACGAGGTCGTCGGTGTGCCCAAGGAGCGCATCCAGCGCCTGGGAATGAAGGACAACTTCTGGTCCATGGGCGTGCCCGGACCGTGCGGCCCCTGCTCCGAGATCAACTACGACCGCGGCCCCGAGTTCGGTGCCGAGGGCGGTCCCGCCGTCAACGACGAGCGGTACGTGGAGATCTGGAACCTCGTCTTCATGCAGTACGAGCGCGGCGAGGGCATCGGCAAGGAGAACTTCGAGATCCTCGGCGACCTGCCGAGCAAGAACATCGACACCGGGCTCGGCCTGGAGCGGCTCGCCATGATTCTGCAGGACGTGCAGAACATGTACGAGATCGACACGTCCATGGCCGTGATCGACAAGGCCACCGGGCTCACCGGTGTCGCCTACGGCCACTCGCACGCGTCGGACGTCTCGCTGCGCGTGGTCACGGACCACATGCGCACCGCCACCATGCTGATCGGCGACGGCGTCACCCCCGGCAACGAGGGCCGTGGCTACGTCCTGCGCCGCATCATGCGCCGTGCCATCCGCAACATGCGCCTGCTCGGCGCCACCGGCCCGGTGGTCAAGGACCTGATCGACACCGTGATCGAGATGATGGGCCGCCAGTACCCCGAGCTGATCAGCGAGCGCGAGCGCATCGAGAAGGTCGCCGTCGCCGAGGAGAACGCCTTCCTCAAGACGCTGAAGGCGGGCACCAACATCCTCGACACCGCCGTGACGGAGACCAAGGCCTCCGGTGGCACGATCCTGTCCGGCGACAAGGCGTTCCTGCTCCACGACACCTGGGGCTTCCCGATCGACCTCACCCTCGAGATGGCCGCCGAGCAGGGTCTGAGCGTCGACGAGGACGGCTTCCGCCGCCTGATGAAGGAGCAGCGGGAGCGCGCCAAGGCCGACGCCCAGGCCAAGAAGACCGGCCACGCCGACCTCGGTGCCTACCGCGAGATCGCCGACAGCGCCGGCGAGACCGACTTCATCGGCTACTCGGACGTCGAGGGCGAGTCCACGATCGTCGGCATCCTCGTCGACGGCGTCTCCTCCCCGGCCGCCACGGAGGGCGACGAGGTCGAGATCGTCCTCGACCGCACCCCGTTCTACGCCGAGGGCGGTGGCCAGATCGGCGACACCGGCCGCATCAAGGCGGACTCCGGTGCCGTGATCGAGATCCGTGACACGCAGAAGCCGGTCCCCGGCGTCTACGTCCACAAGGGCGTGGTCCAGGTCGGCGAGGTCACGGTCGGCGCCAAGGCCCATGCCTCGATCGACACCCGCCGCCGCAAGGCCATCGCCCGTGCCCACTCGGCCACGCACCTGACCCACCAGGCCCTGCGCGACGCCCTCGGCCCGACGGCCGCCCAGGCCGGTTCCGAGAACCAGCCCGGCCGCTTCCGCTTCGACTTCGGCTCCCCGTCGGCCGTCCCGACGACCGTGATGACCGACGTCGAGCAGAAGATCAACGAGGTGCTCGCCCGCGATCTGGACGTCCAGGCCGAGATCATGGGCATCGACGAGGCCAGGAAGCAGGGCGCCATCGCCGAGTTCGGCGAGAAGTACGGCGAGCGCGTGCGCGTGGTGACCATCGGCGACTTCTCCAAGGAGCTGTGCGGCGGCACGCACGTGCACAACACCGCCCAGCTGGGTCTGGTCAAGCTGCTCGGCGAGTCGTCGATCGGTTCGGGTGTGCGCCGTATCGAGGCCCTGGTCGGCGTCGACGCCTACAACTTCCTCGCCCGCGAGCACACGGTCGTCAACCAGCTGACCGAGCTGCTCAAGGGCCGCCCCGAGGACCTGCCCGACAAGGTCTCCAGCATGCTCGGCAAGCTGAAGGACGCCGAGAAGGAGATCGAGAAGTTCCGCGCCGAGAAGGTGCTGCAGGCCGCCGCCGGGCTCGCCGGGTCCGCCAAGGACGTGCGCGGAGTCGCCGTGGTCACCGGCCAGGTGCCGGACGGCACGACACCCGACGACCTGCGCAAGCTGGTGCTGGACGTGCGGGGCCGGATCCAGGGGGGACGGCCCGCCGTGGTCGCCCTGTTCACCGTGAACAACGGCAAGCCCCTCACGGTCATCGCCACGAACGACGCCGCCCGCGAGCGCGGTCTCAAGGCCGGTGACCTGGTCCGCACGGCGGCCAAGACCCTCGGTGGCGGCGGTGGCGGCAAGCCGGACGTCGCGCAGGGCGGCGGCCAGAACCCGGGCGCCGTCGGCGAGGCCGTCGAGGCCGTCGAGCGCCTGGTCGCCGAGACCGCCAAGTAGGGATCGGCACCGGTATGAGAAGAGGACGCCGACTCGCGATCGACGTCGGTGACGCCCGGATCGGGGTCGCCTCGTGCGACCCCGACGGGATCCTGGCCACTCCGGTGGAGACCGTTCCCGGCCGGGACGTCCCGGCGGCCCAGCGCCGGCTGAAGCAGCTCGTCGAGGAGTACGAGCCGGTCGAGGTCGTCGTCGGCCTGCCCCGTTCCCTGAAGGGAGGGGAGGGTCCGGCCGCCGTGAAGGTACGGGGATTCGCGCAGGAACTGGCGCGTTTGATCACGCCCGTTCCGGTCAGGCTCGTGGACGAGCGGATGACCACGGTGACCGCCGGTCAGGGACTGCGCGCCTCGGGTGTGAAGTCCAAGAAGGGCCGGTCGGTGATCGACCAGGCGGCGGCTGTCATCATCCTCCAGCAGGCGCTGGAATCCGAGCGAGTGTCAGGTAAAGCACCCGGCGAGGGCGTCGAAGTGGTCATCTGATCGCGATACGGTAACGTTCCGCGCGATGCGATGGTGTTCGAACAGCCGTCGCACGGCAATGGGGCGGAACGGAAGCCGGGCCACCGGAGCCTGCGACCGCCGCTTCGAGGCTCTAGGGGATCGATGACTGAGTATGGCCGGGGCCAAGGCTCCGCACCGTGGCATCCGGAGGACCCGTTGTACGGGGACGGCGGATGGGGAGGGCATGAGGGCCAGGCGCCCCAGCCCCCCTACGGCGGCCAGCCGCAGCAGCACCCGGAGCAGCCGCAGCAGCACTACGGCGACTGGGGTAGCGCCCCGCAGGCCGGATACGACCAGGGACAGCAGGGGTACCAGCAGTATCCGCAGCCGGGTCAGCAGCAGTACCCGCAGCACGGTCAGCCCCAGTACCCGCAGGGCGGACAGCCCCAGTACCCGCAGCCCGGTCAGCAGCAGTATCCGCAGGCCGGGCAGCAGCACGGTCAGCCCCAGTACCCGCAGCCGGGGCAGCAGCAGTACCCGCAGCCCGGACAGCAGCAGTACCCGCAGCCCGGACAGCCGTACGGCCAGCAGCAGGGACAGCAGTACCCCGGGCAGGCGCAGCAGGGTCACGGCAACGCCGGCTGGGACCCGAGCGGTCAGTCCGGCGCGCCCTACGCGAACGGTCCGTCGGCGCCGTACGGCTCCGAGCAGCCGGACTTCTACCAGACCCCCGACGCGTATCCGCCGCCCGAGCCGCCGAACCGGCGGCGGGCGGAGCCGGAGCCCGAGACCGACTGGGACCCGGGACCGGACCGGGGTGAGCACGCCTTCTTCGCGGGCGGGGACGCCGATGACGACGCCGATGACGAGGCGGCCGACGGCCGCAAGGGGCGCGGCGACAAGGGCACGGGCAAGAAGCGCCGCAACGGGTGTGCCTGCCTGGCGGTGGTGCTGGTGCTCGGCGGAGGTGTGGGCGGTGTCGGATATGTCGGATACCAGTTCTATCAGAGCCATTTCGGTCCGGCGCCCGACTACGAGGGCGAGGGGAACGGCCAGCAGGTAGCGGTCACCATCCCGCAGGGCGCCACCGGTTCCGTCATCGGACAGGTGCTGAAGAAGGCGGGTGTCGTCAAGAGCGTCGACGCCTTCGTGGCCGCGCAGGAGCAGAACTCCGCAGGTAAGAGCATCCAGGCGGGCACGTACACGCTGAACAAACAGATGTCCGCGGCCGCGGCCGTCGAGTTGATGCTCAGCCCCAGGAGCAAGAACAACCTGATCATCGCCGAGGGCTGGCGCAATACGAAGATCTACACGGCGATCGACGAGCGGCTGAAACTCAAGGCGGGCACCACCGCGGGCGTCGCCAAGAAGGAGTGGAAGAGCTTCGGCCTTCCCGACTGGGCCAACAGCGACAAGGCCATTCAGGACCCGCTGGAAGGATTCCTCTATCCCTCCAGCTATCCGGTCGCCAAGGGCATGAAGCCCGAGGACGTCCTGAAGCAGATGGTCGACCTGGCCAAGGAGAAGTACGCCGCACTGGGCATCCAGGCCAAGGCCGAGAGCCTCAACCTGGAGAATCCGCTCCAGGTGCTCACGGTCGCGAGCCTCGTCCAGGCCGAGGGCAAGTACAAGCACGACTTCGAGAAGGTCGCGACGGTCGTCTACAACCGGCTCAAGCCGGACAACACCGAGACCTACGGACTGCTCGACTTCGACTCCACGGTGAACTACCTGCGTGGTCAGTCCAAGCTCGACACCGGTTCCGTCGACGCGCTGCGGCAGATCAACAACCCCTACAACACGTACAAGTTCAAGGGACTGCCGCCCGGACCGATCGACAACCCCGGCGACGTGGCGATCAAGGCCGCCCTCAAGCCGGCGAAGGGCAACTGGTACTACTTCGTCTCGATCAACGAGAACGAGACCCTCTTCGCCGAGACGAACGAGGAGCAGAACCGCAACCGCGATAAGTACCTCGAAGAACAGAAGAAGAAGAATCAATGACGGGCACCGCCGACCGGCGCCGGGCCGCCGTCCTCGGTTCCCCGATCGCCCACTCCCTCTCTCCGGTGCTGCACCGCGCCGCGTACGACGAGCTCGGGCTGAAGGACTGGTCCTACGACCGGTTCGAGATCGACGATGCGGCGCTGCCGGGGTTCGTTGAGGGGCTCGGCCCCGAGTGGGCGGGCCTGTCGCTGACCATGCCGCTGAAGCGGGCCGTCATCCCGCTGCTCGACTCCATCAGCGACACCGCCGCCTCGGTGGAGGCGGTCAACACCGTCGTACTCACGAAGGACGGGCGACGCCTCGGGGACAACACCGACATCCCCGGGATGGTGGCCGCCCTGCGCGAGCGCGGCATCGAGCAGGTCGACTCCGCCGCCGTCCTCGGTGCCGGCGCCACCGCCGCCTCCGCACTGGCGGCGCTGGCCCGGGTCTGCACCGGCGAGATCGTCGCCTACGTCCGCAGTGAGGCGCGGGCCGCCGAGATGCGCCAGTGGGGCGAGCGGCTCGAGGCCGACGTCCGCACCGCCGACTGGTCGCAGGCCGACCGGGCGCTGCGCGCCCCGCTCGTCGTCGCCACCACACCCGCCGGTACGACGGACGCTCTGGCCGCGGCCGTCCCCGAACGCCCCACGACCCTTTTCGACGTGCTGTACGACCCCTGGCCCACCGCGCTCGCGGCCCGCTGGTCGATGTACGGAGGTGCCGTCGTCGGCGGCCTGGACCTGCTGGTGCACCAGGCCGTGCTCCAGGTCGAGCAGATGACCGGCTGTGCCCCGGCCCCCGCGGACGCCATGCGCACGGCGGGGGAGCACGCCCTGGCGGCCCGCCGAAGGTGACGGAAGCGGGCCCCCCGCAGGGCCCGCGCACGTCCGCCTGCTGGACCTGGGGCTGTTCCCGGTACCGGACGTGGGAGGATCGTAGGTGGCCGGCCGTAGCCGCGCACTCGGTCGTGCCGTCGCCGTACGCGAGGACGTGCGTACGCAGGGCAGTACCAGAGCGCGAGCACTGAGGAGCACCGTTGAGCAGGTTGCGCTGGTTGACCGCGGGGGAGTCCCACGGTCCCGCACTTGTCGCGACGCTGGAGGGTCTTCCCGCCGGCGTGCCGATCACCACGGAGGTGGTGGCGGACCACCTGGCACGACGGCGGCTCGGCTATGGGCGCGGTGCCCGGATGAAGTTCGAGCGGGACGAGGTCACCTTCCTGGGTGGGGTGCGGCACGGCCTCACCCTGGGCTCCCCGGTGGCGGTCATGGTCGGCAACACCGAGTGGCCCAAGTGGGAGCAGGTGATGGCGGCCGATCCGGTGGACCCGGAGGTGCTGGCCGGCCTCGCCCGCAACGCTCCGCTGACCCGGCCGCGCCCCGGACACGCCGACCTGGCCGGTATGCAGAAGTACGGGTTCGACGAGGCGCGGCCGATCCTCGAGCGCGCGTCGGCCCGGGAGACCGCGGCCCGGGTGGCGCTGGGCGCGGTGGCCCGGTCGTACCTGAAGGAGACCGCGGGCATCGAGATCGTCTCGCACGTCGTCGAGCTGGCCTCGGCGAAGGCGCCCTACGGCGTCCACCCGACCCCCGAGGACGTGGAGCGCCTGGACGCCGACCCGGTGCGCTGCCTGGACGCGGACGCGTCGAAGGCGATGGTCGCGGAGATCGACCAGGCGCACAAGGACGGCGACACCCTCGGTGGTGTGGTGGAGGTCCTGGCCTACGGGGTGCCGGTCGGACTGGGCTCGCACGTGCACTGGGACCGGCGGCTGGACTCGCGGCTGGCCGCGGCGCTGATGGGCATCCAGGCGATCAAGGGCGTCGAGGTCGGGGACGGCTTCGAACTGGCCCGGGTGCCGGGCTCGAAGGCGCACGACGAGATCGTCACGGGCCCGGAGGGCATCAGGCGCGCCACGGGTCGCTCCGGCGGCACCGAGGGCGGCCTGTCCACGGGCGAGCTGCTGCGGGTAAGGGCCGCGATGAAGCCGATCGCGACCGTCCCGCGCGCGCTGAGGACCGTGGACGTGGCCACGGGTGAGCAGGCGCAGGCGCACCACCAGCGCTCCGACGTGTGCGCGGTCCCGGCGGCCGGCATCGTCGCGGAGGCGATGGTGGCGCTCGTCCTGGCGGACGCCGTGGCGGAGAAGTTCGGCGGCGACAGCGTGGCCGAGACCCACCGCAACGTGCGGTCCTACCTCGAGAGCCTGGCGATCCGGTGAGCGCGCCGCTGGTGGTCCTGGTCGGCCCCATGGGCGTGGGCAAGTCCACGGTGGGGCAACTCCTCGCGGAGCGGCTCGGTGTGGGTTTCCGGGACACGGACGAGGACATCGTCGCCGAGCAGGGCCGCTCGATCGCCGACATCTTCGTGGACGAGGGGGAGTCGGCCTTCCGCGCCCTGGAGAAGCGGTCGGTGCACACGGCGCTGGCCGAGCACGACGGGATCCTCGCCCTCGGGGGCGGCGCGATCCTCGACGAGGAGACGCGTGCCCTGCTGGGCGGGCACCGGGTCGTCTATCTGTCGATGGACGTCGAGGAGGCGGTCAAGCGGACCGGCCTGAACGTGGCCCGCCCGCTGCTCGCGGTCAACCCGCGCCGTCAGTGGCGCGAACTGATGGAGGCCCGCCGCCACCTCTACGAGGAGGTCGCGACGGCCGTGGTGGCCACCGATGGCCGCAGCCCCGAAGAGGTCGGTCAAGCCGCCCTGGACGCACTGGAGTTGAAGGAAGCATGAGCGAGGCAGTGACGCGGATCCAGGTCGGTGGCACCGCGGGCACGGAGCCGTACGAGGTGCTGGTCGGCCGTCAGCTCCTCGGTGAACTGGCCGGCCTGATCGGCGACCGGGCCAAGCGGATCGCGGTGATCCACCCCGAGGCGCTGACCGAGACGGGTGAGGCGCTGCGCGCCGACCTCGCCGAGCAGGGCTTCGAGGCGATCGCCATCCAGATCCCGAACGCCGAGGAGGCGAAGACCGTCGAGGTCGCCGCCTACTGCTGGAAGGCGCTCGGCCAGTCGGGCTTCACCCGCACCGACGTCATCGTCGGCGTGGGCGGCGGCGCGACCACCGACCTGGCCGGGTTCGTCGCCGCGACCTGGCTGCGCGGGGTGCGCTGGATCGCCGTCCCGACCACGGTGCTGGCCATGGTCGACGCGGCGGTCGGCGGCAAGACCGGCATCAACACCGCCGAGGGCAAGAACCTGGTGGGCGCCTTCCACCCGCCCGCGGGCGTGCTGTGCGACCTGGCCGCGCTGGACTCCCTCCCGGTCAACGACTACGTGTCCGGCCTCGCCGAGGTCATCAAGGCCGGCTTCATCGCCGACCCGGTGATCCTGGAGCTGATCGAGGCGGACTCCGAGGCCGCCCGTACCCCGGCAGGCCCGCACACCGCGGAGCTGATCGAGCGCTCGATCAAGGTCAAGGCCGAGGTGGTCTCGTCGGACCTGAGGGAGTCGGGTCTGCGCGAGATCCTCAACTACGGTCACACGCTCGGCCATGCGATCGAGAAGAACGAGCGGTACAAGTGGCGCCATGGCGCGGCCGTCGCCGTGGGCATGCACTTCGCCGCCGAACTCGGCAGACTCGCGGGCCGGTTGGACGACGCGACCGCCGACCGCCACCGTGCGGTCCTCGAGGCCGTCGGACTGCCGTTGCACTACCGCTACGACCAGTGGCCCAAGCTTCTTGAGACGATGAAGCTCGACAAGAAGTCCCGCGGCGACCTGCTGCGCTTCATCGTCCTCGACGGCCTGGCCAAGCCCACGGTGCTGGAGGGCCCGGACCCGGCCGTCCTGCTCGCCGCCTTCGGCGAAGTGGGGCAGTAGCGGCGCCTGCCCGCAGGGGGCAGTTGCGCCCCCGGTCGGTCCGGCGGGCGACTCGTTCCCCTCGGCGCGGTTGACCCGATTTGCCCGCGGCGACGGGCACTTCGGGCGCTCCCCGGCCGTTCACACAACGGCGGCCGGGGACGGTACCGTTCGGTAGGGAGCGGGGTGTCAAGCCCCGCTGCCGGCGGCGATCGCCACAGCGGCGAGCGAGCCGGAGGCGAGCCGAGCCCCGAAGACGACGAGACGGAGTGGCACCGGATGCAGCACGCAGTGGGAGCTCCGCTGCCGCCGCCCCACCAGCCGGGGCAGGGTTCGGGGACCGACTGGTCACCGGACGCACACCACCCGGGACAGCCGGGCGGCCACCCGGTACCCGCTCCGCAGCCCCCGCCCGCATCGGCGCCGGGCTTCGCGGGAGCGCCCATGCCGCCGGGAGCACCGTCCGCCCATGTCCCGCCTCCGCAGCCGCCGGTTCCTCCGGCTCCCGACACGACGGGCCACGTCCAGCTTCCGCCCGGTGGCCCGGTCGGCATACCGAGCGCCCCGCCGGCCAGCGGGGCGCCCGATCCCTCGTCCACCACACTCGCCGTGCTGCTGATCGGCCCGGCGGGCGCGGGCAAGACGAGTGTGGCGAAGTACTGGGCCGACCACCGCCGCGTCCCCACGGCCCACATCAGCCTCGACGACGTGCGCGAATGGGTGCGCTCGGGCTTCGCCGACCCGCAGTCGGGGTGGAACGACAACTCGGAGGCGCAGTATCGTCTCGCCCGCCGTACCTGCGGCTTCGCGGCCCGCAACTTCCTGGCCAACGGCATCTCGTGCATCCTCGACGACGCCGTCTTTCCCGATCGCCCCGTCGTCGGTCTCGGCGGCTGGAAGCGGCACGTGGGACCCGGTCTGCTGCCGGTCGTGCTGCTGCCCGGCCTGGAGGTGGTCCTGGAGCGCAACGCGGAGCGCACCGGCAACCGCCGCCTCACGGACGAGGAGGTCGCCCGCATCCACGGGCGGATGGCCGGCTGGTACGGCTCGGGGCTGCCGATCATCGACAACTCCCAGCTCGACGTGCCGGGCACGGCCCGGGTTCTGGACGAAGTGCTGGTGCGCTCGATCGCGAGCCCACCGACGTGGTGAGGTGACACGGAGGGCGAGTCGCGGGCGGCGTCGCCGGCGGCCTTCGGCCAGGTCGGCCGCCCGGCGTGCGGCAGGAAGGGGCCGCCGCTCCCCGACGCACCACGGCAGGGTTCTCAAGGGTTTTCGACCGCCTTTGCGCGGTGAGCCGACACGCCCGGAATGCCATCGGACGGCGCCCGCCGCCCGTCCGGACCTCTGGACCGGCGACATCCGGCAGACGCTCGTAGGCTCGGGTCATGTCAGAGGTGTACGCGGCCCGCCGCGAGCGGCTGAGAGAATGCTGCAGCGCGGGTGGCAGCGCGACCGCGCTGATCTCCCGCCCTGCCAACGTCCGCTACCTCTCGGGCGCCGCGCCCGAGGGTGCGGTCCTGCTGCTGGGCATGGACCAGGACGTGCTGGTGTGCACCGGACCGCTGGACGACCACTACGCCGACGGACGGCCGGACGAGGCGGTGCGGGTGCAGGTGCTGCCGGTACCCGCAGGCGACACGGCCGTGGCCGCGGCCGACCTCGCGTCCGCGCAGGGCGCCGAGTCCCTGGCGGTCGAGGAGAACCATCTGACCGTCGGCCGGTACCGGGCCATGAACTCCGTCGCCCCGAGGCTGCGGCTCGGCGACCTCGGCGGCGCCGTCGAGCAGCTGCGTGTGGTGAAGGACGAGGAGGAGATCGCCCTTCTGCGGATCGGAGCGGAGATCGTCGACCAGGCTCTGAGCGAGCTCCTGGAGTCGATCCTGGTGGGCCGCACCGAGCGCCACCTCGCCCTGGAACTGGAACGGCGCCTCGTCGACCACGGTGCCGACGGACCTGCCTTCACCACCTCCGTCGCCACCGGTCCGAACTCCGGCCGCCGCAGTCACCGCCCCACCGACCGGCGCGTGGAGGAGGGTGACTTCCTCTCCGTGTGCCTCGGGGCCACGTACCGCGGCTACCGCTGCGAGATCGGCCGTACGTTCGTCATCGGCACCTCTCCGGCCGACTGGCAGATCGAGCTGTATGATCTTGTGTTCGCAGCCCAGCGAGCCGGACGGCAGGCGTTGACGCCCGGAGCCGCCTACCGGGACGTGGACCGCGCGGCGCGCCAGGTACTGGACTCCGCCGGGTACGGGAGCGGCGTCCCGGCGCTGACGGGGCACGGCGTGGGGCTCGAAATCGACGAGGACCCGCAGTTGGCTCCCGCGGCCATGGGTAAACTGGACGCTTGCGTGCCGGTCACCGTCGAACCGGGGGTCCACCTCCCGGGCCGGGGTGGTGTCCGGATCGATGACACGCTCGTCGTACGCCCCGAGGCGGACGGCGGACCCGAGCTACTCACCATCACGACCAAGGAGCTGCTCGCGCTCTAGCGCGCGCCCCCGGGGTCGTACGTCAGTCCAGGAGATTCCGCAACCGTGGCTTCCACGAACGACCTCAAGAACGGCATGGTGCTCAAGCTCGAAGGCGGCCAGCTCTGGTCCGTCGTCGAGTTCCAGCACGTCAAGCCCGGCAAGGGCCCGGCATTCGTGCGCACCAAGCTCAAGAACGTGCTCTCCGGCAAGGTGGTCGACAAGACCTTCAACGCCGGTGTCAAGGTCGAGACGGCCACTGTCGACAAGCGCGACATGCAGTTCTCGTACAAGGACGGCGAATACTTCGTCTTCATGGACATGGAGACCTACGACCAGCTGCACATCGACCCGAAGGCCGTCGGCGACACGGCGAACTTCCTGATCGAGGGCTTCACGGCCGTTGTGGCGCAGCACGAGGGCGAGGTGCTCTTCGTGGAGCTGCCGGCCGCCGTCGAGCTGACCGTCGCCGAGACCGAGCCGGGCGTCCAGGGCGACCGCTCCACCGGTGGCACCAAGCCGGCCACGCTGGAGACCGGTCACCAGATCCAGGTCCCGCTCTTCATCACCACCGGTGAGAAGATCAAGGTCGACACCCGCTCGAGCGACTACCTCGGCCGGGTGAACAGCTAACCGTGGCTGCCCGTAATACGGCCCGTAAGCGCGCCTTCCAGATCCTCTTCGAGGGGGACCAGCGCGGGGCCGACGTCCTCACGGTCCTCGCGGACTGGATCCGGCACTCGCGCGGCGACACCCGGCAGCCGCCGGTGAGCGAGTACACGATGCAGCTGGTCGAGGGCTACGCGGAGCACGCAAGGCGCATCGACGAGCTCATCGCGCAGTACGCGGTCGGCTGGACGCTCGACCGGATGCCGGTCGTCGACCGCAACATCCTGCGTCTCGGCGCCTACGAGCTGATCTGGGTCGACGAGACCCCCGACGCCGTGGTGCTGGACGAGATGGTGCAGCTCGCCAAGGAGTTCTCGACGGACGAGTCGCCCTCGTTCGTCAATGGGCTGCTCGGTCGGCTCAAGGACCTCAAGCCGTCCCTGCGCCGCGAGGGCTGACGTACACGAACGCCGGAGGGGCCCGCAGCACAGGTGCTGCGGGCCCCTCCGGCGTTGGTGGAGAGCGCCGCGACACCGTCGAAAAGCCGCCGGCCCGTCCGGAGCCAAGCGGTTCCGGCCGACCCGGCGGCACGTTTCTGCTGAAGGGTGGAGAGGTCAGCTCTCTTCGTGGGAGACGGCGCGGCGCGCGTCCGCGTCCAGTACGCCCCAGCTGATCAGCTGCTCGGTCAGGACCGAGGGCGACTGGTCGTAGATGACAGCGAGCGTGCGCAGGTCGTCCTGGCGGATCGACAGCACCTTGCCGTTGTAGTCTCCGCGCTGCGACTGGATCGTCGCGGCGTAGCGCTGAAGCGGGCCCGCCTTCTCGGCCGGCACATTGGCCAGCCGCTCAAGATCGAGGACAAGCTTCGGCGGCGGCTCGGCGGCACCACCGGGGGTGGTGCCAGGCAGCAGCTCCTGCACCGGGACCCCGTAGAAATCCGCCAGCTCGGCGAGGCGCTGCACGGTGACGGCGCGGTCTCCGCGCTCGTACGAACCGACCACGACCGCCTTCCAGCGTCCCTGGGACTTCTCCTCCACACCGTGGAGGGAAAGGCCCTGCTGGGTGCGGATCGCCCGGAGCTTGGCCCCGAGCTGTTTGGCGTATTCGCTGGACATATAGCTCCCCGGACACGGTGTCGACGTGCGGCTCGGCCGCGCGGCTGGTGACTCACTGTGAGGTTACGCAGCGTGACTCTGCCCCGTCAAGCCGAATGGTCCGGACCGACCCTTCCGTGGTAGGCGGTCTGCGATGCCGCCGAACGGGTGACGCGTGAACCCAGGGGGGTGATCGGCGCCCCTTCGGAAGGCTGGTAACGTGTATGGCGCAATTCCGACGTCCTTTAAGGTCCGTCCCGTGAGGCGGAGAAGGAGGTCCGTTTCGTATGGACACACAGCATTCCGATGCCCGGCCCGTTCTCGAAGGCCCCGACATCGCGCGGGTGTTGACCCGCATCGCCCACGAGATCGTCGAGCGCGCCAAGGGCGCCGACGACGTGGTGCTCCTCGGCATCCCGACCCGGGGCGTCTTCCTCGCCCGGCGGCTCGCCGACAAGCTGGAGCAGGTGACCGGCCGCAGGATCCCGGTCGGCTCCCTCGACATCACCATGTACCGCGACGACCTGCGCATGCAGCCGCCGAGGGCGCTGGCCCGCACCGAGATCCCCGGTGACGGCGTCGACGGCCGCCTCGTCGTCCTCGTGGACGACGTGCTCTTCTCCGGCCGCACCATCCGCGCCGCCCTCGACGCACTGAACGACATCGGGCGCCCGCGCGCGGTCCAGCTCGCGGTCCTCGTCGACCGCGGACACCGCGAACTCCCGATCCGCGCCGACTATGTCGGCAAGAACCTCCCCACGTCGCTGCGGGAGACGGTCAAGGTCCAGCTCGCCGAGGAGGACGGTCGCGACACCGTGCTGCTCGGTGTGAAGCAGACCGTCCCGGGCGCGCAGCGCTAGCACTCCGGCGTACGTCCCGCGAGTGCGCTCCGGCGCGCGCCCGCCTGCCCAAAATCTCCCGAATGAACTTTTTTACGGAGCCTGAAAGATGCAGCGTCATCTCATCTCGGCCGCCGACCTCACCCGCGACGACGCCGTCCTGATCCTCGACACCGCCGAGGAGATGGCCCGGGTCGCGGACCGGCCGATCAAGAAGCTGCCGACCCTGCGCGGCCGCACCGTGGTCAACCTCTTCTTCGAGGACTCCACCCGCACCCGGATCTCCTTCGAGGCCGCCGAGAAGCGGCTGTCCGCGGACGTGATCAACTTCTCCGCCAAGGGGTCAAGCGTGTCCAAGGGCGAGTCCCTGAAGGACACCGCCCAGACCCTGGAGGCCATGGGCGTCGACGCCGTCGTCATCCGGCACGGCGCCTCCGGGGCCCCGTACACCCTGGCCAACTCCGGCTGGATCGACGCCGCCGTGATCAACGCCGGCGACGGCACCCACCAGCACCCGACCCAGGCCCTGCTCGACGCCTTCACCATGCGCCGCCGTCTCGTCGGCCGGGACGTGGGGCTCGGCCGCGACCTGGCCGGCAAGCGCATCACGATCGTCGGCGACGTGCTTCACAGCCGGGTCGCCCGCTCCAACGTCGACCTGCTGCACACCCTGGGCGCCGAGGTCACGCTGGTCGCCCCGCCGACCCTGCTGCCGGTCGGCATCGGGTCCTGGCCCTGCGAGGTGTCGTACGACCTCGACAGCACGCTGCCCAAGGCCGACGCGGTGATGATGCTGCGGGTCCAGCGCGAGCGCATGAACGCCGCCTTCTTCCCGACCGAGCGGGAGTACGCGCGGCGCTACGGCCTCGACGCCGACCGCATGGCCAAGATGCCCGCGGACGCCATAGTGATGCACCCCGGCCCGATGGTCCGCGGTATGGAGATCACCGCCGAGGTCGCGGACTCCGACCGCTGCACCGCCATCGAACAGGTGGCCAACGGCGTCTCCATCCGCATGGCCGTCCTCTACCTGCTGCTGGGAGGGAACGAGCCCGCCGTCGGCCAGGCGCGCCCGTCCGTCTCCCAGCAGCCTTCCGACCGGCGCCCCGCGCACACCGTTTCCACGGACGAGGAGAAGTAAGACAGATGAGCAAGATCCTGATCCGTGGTGCGAAAGTGCTCGGCGGCGAGCCGCAGGACGTGCTGATCGAGGGCGAGACGATCGCCGGCGTGGGCACCGGCCTGAGCGCCGAGGGCGCCGAGGTGGTGGATGCCGAAGGCAAGGTGCTGCTCCCGGGCCTCGTCGACCTGCACACCCATCTGCGCGAGCCCGGCCGCGAGGACTCCGAGACCGTCCTCACCGGTACGCGGGCCGCCGCGAGCGGGGGCTACACGGCGGTGTTCGCCATGGCCAACACCTTCCCGGTGGCCGACACCGCGGGCGTCGTCGAGCAGGTCTGGCGGCTCGGCAGGGAGCACGGCTACTGCGACGTGCAGCCCGTCGGTGCCGTCACGGTCGGGCTGGAGGGCCAGAAGCTCGCCGAACTGGGGGCCATGCACGAGTCGGCGGCCGGTGTCACCGTCTTCTCCGACGACGGCAAGTGCGTCGACGACGCCGTCATCATGCGCCGCGCCCTGGAGTACGTGAAGGCGTTCGGCGGTGTGGTCGCCCAGCACGCCCAGGAGCCGCGGCTGACCGAGGGCGCCCAGATGAACGAGGGCGTCGTCTCCGCCGAACTGGGTCTCGGCGGCTGGCCGGCGGTCGCCGAGGAATCGATCATCGCGCGGGACGTCCTGCTCGCCGAGCATGTCGGCTCCCGGGTGCACATCTGCCATCTGTCGACCGCCGGATCCGTCGAGATCGTCCGCTGGGCCAAGTCCCGCGGCATCGACGTCACGGCGGAGGTCACCCCGCACCACCTCCTCCTCACCGATGAGCTGGTGCGCAGCTACAACCCGGTCTACAAGGTCAACCCGCCGCTGCGCACCGAGCGCGACGTCACGGCCCTGCGCGAGGCGCTCGCCGACGGCACGATCGACATCGTCGCCACCGACCACGCCCCGCACCCGCACGAGGACAAGGACTGCGAGTGGGCCGCGGCCGCCATGGGCATGGTCGGCCTGGAGACCGCGCTGTCCGTCGTCCAGGAGACGATGGTCGACACCGGCCTGCTCGACTGGGCGGGCGTCGCCGACCGGATGTCCTTCAAGCCCGCGAGGATCGGCCGGGCGACCGGCCACGGCCGCCCCCTCGCGGCGGGTGAACCCGCGAACCTCACGCTCGTGGACACGGCATACCGTGGGCCCGTGAACCCCGCGGGCTTCGCCTCGCGCAGCCGCAACACCCCGTACGAGGGCCGTGAGCTGCCGGGCCGTGTCACGCACACATGGCTGCGGGGCAAGGCCACGCTCGTCGACGGGAAGCTCGCGTGACACCTGAAATCCTGCTCGCCGCAGAGAAGCAATCGGCGGAAGTGACCGACTGGGCCGCGCGCATCGGCTGGCTGGTGGGGCTCGCCCTGTTCATCGCGCTCGTCTACTGGCTGATGCGCGAAGGCTGGAAGTGGCGCGGCACCCTCCAGGGCGGCCTGCCCGAGCCGTTCACCGCGCCCGCGGAGCCGGGTCCGGCGAGACTGGGCATGAGCGGCCGTTACCACGGCTCCACCACCGCGGGGCAGTGGCTGGACCGCATCGTGGCCCACGGCCTCGGCACCCGCAGCCGGGTCGAGCTCACGCTGACCGACGCGGGTCTGGACGTGGTCCGCCCCGGGGCGAGCGACTTCTTCGTCCCCGCCGACCGGCTGCGCGGTGCCCGCCTCGACAAGGGAATCGCGGGCAAGGTGCTCACCGAGGGCGGACTGCTGGTGGTGACCTGGGAGCTCGGCGACAGGCTGATCGACTCCGGGTTCCGCTCCGACCACGCGGCCGAGCACAACGACTGGGTCGAGACCCTGAACCAGATGATCAACAAGACGGAAGGCGCACGATGACGACCTCCACCAGGGAAGCCTCCAAGGTTCCCGCCGTACTCGTCCTGGAGGACGGCCGGATGTTCCGCGGCCGCGCCTACGGGGCCGTGGGGGTGACCTTCGGCGAAGCCGTGTTCTCCACCGGCATGACCGGTTACCAGGAGACCCTCACCGACCCGTCGTACCACCGCCAGGTCGTCGTGATGACCGCCCCCCACGTCGGCAACACCGGCGTCAACGACGAGGACCCCGAGTCCAAGCGGATCTGGGTCGCGGGCTACGTCGTGCGCGACCCCGCGCGCGTGCCCTCCAACTGGCGCGCCAAGCGCTCGCTGGACGAGGAGCTGCGCCACCAGGGCGTCGTCGGCATCTGCGGCATCGACACCCGGGCGCTGACCCGCCACCTGCGCGAGCGCGGCGCCATGCGCGTCGGCATCTTCTCCGGCAACGCGCTGCCCGACGAAGGCACGATGCTCGCCGAGGTGCGTCAGGCCCCGGAGATGAAGGGCGCGGACCTCGCCGCGGAGGTCGCCACCACCGAGCCCTACGTGGTGCCCGCGATCGGCGAGAAGAAGTTCACCGTCGCCGCGGTGGACCTCGGCATCAAGGGCATGACCCCCAGCCGCATGGCCGAGCGCGGCATCGAGGTGCACGTGCTGCCCGCGACGGCCACCGTCGAGGACGTGTACGCCGTGAACCCGGACGGCGTGTTCTTCTCCAACGGCCCGGGCGACCCGGCCACCGCCGACCGTCCGGTCGCCGTCATGCAGGCGGTACTGGAGCGCGGAACGCCCCTGTTCGGCATCTGCTTCGGCAACCAGATCCTGGGCCGGGCGCTCGGGTTCGGCACGTACAAGCTGAAGTACGGCCACCGCGGCATCAACCAGCCGGTGCAGGACCGTACGACCGGCAAGGTCGAGGTCACCGCGCACAACCACGGCTTCGCCGTCGACGCCCCGCTCGACCAGGTGTCCGACACTCCCTACGGCCGCGCCGAGGTCTCCCACGTCTGCCTCAACGACAACGTGGTCGAGGGCCTCCAACTGCTCGACCGGCCGGCCTTCAGCGTCCAGTACCACCCCGAAGCGGCAGCGGGCCCCCACGACGCCGCCTACCTGTTCGACCGCTTCGTTTCCCTGATGGAGGGCCAGCGTGCCTAAGCGCACCGATATCCAGTCCGTCCTGGTCATCGGCTCCGGCCCGATCGTCATCGGGCAGGCCGCCGAGTTCGACTACTCCGGCACCCAGGCGTGCCGCGTCCTCAGGTCCGAGGGCCTGCGGGTCGTCCTCGTCAACTCCAACCCGGCGACGATCATGACCGACCCGGAGATCGCCGACGCCACCTATGTGGAGCCGATCACCCCCGAGTTCGTCGAGAAGATCATTGCCAAGGAGCGCCCCGACGCGCTGCTGCCCACCCTGGGCGGTCAGACGGCGCTGAACACGGCCATCAAGCTGGACGAGAACGGCGTTCTGGAGAAGTACGGCGTCGAGCTGATCGGCGCCAATGTCGCGGCGATCCACAAGGGCGAGGACCGCGACCAGTTCAAGGAGGTCGTGGAGGAGGTCCGCAGGAAGATCGGGCACGGCGAGTCCGCCCGGTCCGTGATCTGCCACTCCATGGACGAGGTCCTGGCCGGCGTCGAGCAGCTCGGCGGCTATCCGGTGGTCGTCCGGCCCTCCTTCACCATGGGCGGCGCCGGCTCCGGCTTCGCGCACGACGAGGAGGAACTGCGCCGCATCGCCGGGCAGGGCCTCACCCTGTCGCCGACCACCGAGGTGCTCCTGGAGGAGTCCATCCTCGGCTGGAAGGAGTACGAGCTGGAGCTGATGCGCGACAAGCACGACAACGTCGTGGTCGTCTGCTCCATCGAGAACTTCGACCCGATGGGCGTGCACACCGGTGACTCGATCACCGTCGCCCCGGCGATGACCCTGACCGACCGCGAGTACCAGATCCTGCGCGACATCGGCATCGCGGTGATCCGCGAGGTCGGCGTGGACACCGGCGGCTGCAACATCCAGTTCGCGGTGAACCCCGAGGACGGCCGGGTGATCGTCATCGAGATGAACCCCCGGGTGTCGCGTTCGTCGGCCTTGGCCTCCAAGGCGACCGGCTTCCCGATCGCCAAGATCGCGGCCAAGCTCGCCGTCGGCTACACGCTCGACGAGATCCCGAACGACATCACGCAGGAGACCCCGGCCTCCTTCGAGCCGACCCTCGACTACGTAGTGGTCAAGGCGCCCCGGTTCGCCTTCGAGAAGTTCCCCTCCGCCGACAGCACGCTGACCACGACCATGAAGTCGGTCGGCGAGGCCATGGCGATCGGCCGCAACTTCACCGAGGCGTTCCAGAAGGCGCTGCGCTCGCTGGAGCGGAAGGGCAGCCAGTTCACCTTCGTGGGCGGTACGGGCGACAAGGCCGAACTGCTCGAGGCGGCGGGCCGCCCCACCGACGGCCGGATCAACACGGTCATGGAGGCCATCCGCGCCGGTGCCACCCAGGAGGAGGTCTTCGACGCTACGAAGATCGACCCGTGGTTCGTCGATCAGCTCTTCCTGATCAAGGAGATCGCGGACGAGCTCGCGGAGGCGCCCGAGCTGACCCCCGAGCTGCTCGCCGAGGCCAAGCGGCACGGTTTCTCCGACCAGCAGATCGCCGAGATCCGCGGTCTGCGCGAGGACGTCGTGCGCGAGGTGCGGCACGCGCTGGGTGTGCGCCCGGTCTACAAGACGGTCGACACCTGCGCCGCCGAGTTCGCGGCGCGGACGCCGTACTTCTACTCCTCCTACGACGAGGAGAGCGAGGTCGCTCCGCGCGAGAAGCCGGCGGTGATCATCCTGGGCTCCGGCCCCAACCGGATCGGGCAGGGCATCGAGTTCGACTACTCGTGCGTGCACGCCTCCTTCGCGCTGAGCGACGCCGGGTACGAGACCGTGATGGTCAACTGCAACCCGGAGACGGTCTCGACCGACTACGACACCTCCGACCGCCTGTACTTCGAGCCGCTGACGCTCGAGGACGTGCTGGAGATCGTCCACGCGGAGCGCCAGGCCGGTCCGGTCGCGGGTGTGGTCGTCCAGTTGGGCGGACAGACCCCGCTGGGGCTCGCACAGGCCCTGAAGGACAACGGCGTACCGATCGTGGGCACCTCTCCGGAGGCGATCCACGCGGCCGAGGACCGCGGCGCGTTCGGACGCGTTCTGGCCGAGGCCGGGCTGCCGGCCCCCAAACACGGCACCGCCACCACCTTCGACGAGGCCAAGGCCATCGCGGACGAGATCGGCTACCCGGTCCTGGTCCGGCCGTCCTATGTGCTCGGCGGACGCGGCATGGAGATCGTCTACGACGAGTCCCGCCTCGCCTCTTACATCGCCGAGTCCACCGAGATCAGCCCCTCCCGTCCGGTGCTGGTCGACCGTTTCCTCGACGACGCGATCGAGATCGACGTGGACGCCCTCTACGACGGCGAGGAGCTCTACCTCGGCGGCGTGATGGAGCACATCGAGGAGGCGGGCATCCACTCCGGCGACTCGGCGTGCGCCCTGCCGCCGATCACGCTCGGCGGCTTCGACATCAAGCGGCTGCGCACCTCCACGGAGGCCATCGCCCGGGGCGTGGGCGTCCGCGGACTGATCAACATCCAGTTCGCGATGGCGGGCGACATCCTCTACGTCCTGGAGGCCAACCCGCGTGCCTCCCGGACCGTGCCCTTCACCTCGAAGGCGACCGCGGTGCCGCTGGCGAAGGCCGCCGCCCGGATCTCCCTGGGTGCGACCGTCGCGGAGCTGCGCTCCGAAGGGCTGCTGCCCGCGCACGGCGACGGCGGCGAACTGCCGCTCGACGCGCCGATCTCCGTGAAGGAGGCGGTCATGCCGTGGTCGCGGTTCCGCGACATCCACGGGCGCGGGGTGGACACGATCCTCGGTCCGGAGATGCGCTCCACCGGCGAGGTCATGGGCATCGACTCCGTCTTCGGCACGGCCTACGCCAAGTCGCAGGCGGGGGCGTACGGCCCGCTGCCCACCAAGGGCCGCGCGTTCATCTCGGTCGCCAACCGCGACAAGCGGTCGATGATCTTCCCGGCGCGTGAGCTGGTCGCCCACGGCTTCGAGCTGCTCGCCACCTCCGGCACGGCCGAGGTGCTCAAGCGCAACGGCATCCACGCCACGATCGTGCGCAAGCAGTCCGAGGGCACCGGGCCGAACGGCGAGCGGACCATCGTCCAGCTCATCCACGACGGCGAGGTCGACCTCATCGTCAACACCCCGTACGGCACCGGCGGCCGCCTCGACGGCTACGACATCCGCACGGCCGCCGTCGCCCGCTCCGTGCCCTGCCTGACCACGGTCCAGGCGCTCGCCGCCGCGGTCCAGGGCATCGACGCCCTCAACCACGGCGACGTGGGTGTCAGTTCACTCCAGGAACACGCGCGGCACCTGACCGCGGCCCGCGACTAGCAGCCCGAGGGGGACACCGGAAACGGTGTCCCCCTCTTCACGAGGACACTGAGAGATGTACAAGCTGTTCTTCCGACTCGTCTTCCAGCGGATGGACCCGGAGCGCGCCCACCACCTGGCCTTCCGCTGGATCCGTCTGGCCGTCCGGGTGCCCGTGCTGCGCACGTTCGTCGCCGCCGTGCTGGCGCCCCGCCACAAGGAGCTGCGCACCGAGGCATTCGGGCTGCGGATGCACGGCCCGTTCGGGCTGGCCGCCGGCTTCGACAAGAACGCGGTCGCGATCGACGGGATGTCGATGCTGGGCTTCGACCACGTCGAGATCGGCACGGTCACCGGGGAGCCGCAGCCGGGCAACCCGAAGAAGCGGCTGTTCCGCCTCGTCCCGGACCGGGCGCTGATCAACCGCATGGGCTTCAACAACGACGGCTCGCTGGCGGTCGCCCGGCGCCTGGCCACGCGCACCCCCGTGTTCAGGACGGTGGTGGGCGTCAACATCGGCAAGACCAAGGTCGTTCCGGAGGCCGAAGCCGCCGAGGACTACGTGAAGTCGACCGAGCGGCTCGCCGCCCACGCCGACTATCTGGTGGTCAACGTCTCCTCCCCGAACACCCCCGGACTGCGCAACCTCCAATCGACCGAGGCCCTGCGCCCGCTGCTGACCGCCGTCCGCGAGGCCGCCGACCGTACGGTGCCCGGCCGCCGCGTGCCTCTGCTGGTGAAGATCGCCCCGGATCTCGCCGACGAGGACGTCGACGCGGTCGCCGACCTCGCCGTGGAACTCGGCCTCGACGGGATCATCGCCACGAACACCACCATCGCCCGTGAGGGGCTCGGCCTGGCGTCCGAGCCGGCCCTGGTGAAGGAGGCGGGCGGGCTGTCCGGCGCCCCGCTGCGGGCACGCTCCCTGGAGGTGCTGCGCCGCCTGTACGCACGGGTGGGGGACCGCATCGTCCTGGTGGGCGTGGGCGGCATCCAGGACGCGGAGGACGCCTGGCAGCGCATCCTGGCCGGCGCCACCCTGGTGCAGGGTTACAGCGCCTTCGTCTACGAGGGGCCCTTCTGGGGGCGCGCCATCCACAAGGGGCTCGCCGCACGGCTGCGCACCAGCCCCTACGCCACCCTCGCCGACGCGGTCGGCGCCGACGTGAGGAAGCCCGTATGACCGTCCACCCGACACCCGGCCACGACTCCTCGACGGAGCCCTCCGGGCCGCAGCGGCTCTCCGGAGAGCCCTTCGGCGCCCGTCTGCGCCGTGCCATGGACGAACGCGGCCCGCTGTGCGTGGGGATCGACCCGCACGCCGCGCTGCTCGCCGAGTGGGGTCTGAACGACGACGTCGCCGGTCTCGAGCGGTTCAGCCGGACCGTCGTGGAGGCGACGGCCGACCGGATCGCCGTTCTCAAGCCGCAGAGCGCCTTCTTCGAGCGCTTCGGCTCGCGGGGTGTCGCCGTCCTGGAGAAGACGGTCGAGGAGGCCCGGGCGGCCGGGGCCCTGGTGGTCATGGACGCCAAGCGCGGCGACATCGGCTCCACCATGGCCGCCTACGCCGAGTCGTTCCTCAGGAAGGACGCCCCGCTGTTCTCCGACGCGCTCACGGTCTCGCCCTACCTGGGGTACGGGTCGCTGAAGCCGGCCGTGGACCTGGCGCGCGAGAGCGGAGCCGGGCTCTTCGTGCTCGCGCTGACGTCCAATCCCGAGGGGGCCGAGGTGCAGCACGCGGTGCGGCCCGGCGGCCGGAACGTGGCGGCGACGATGCTCGCCCACCTCGCAGCCGAGAACGCGGGGGAGGAGCCCCTCGGCTCCTTCGGCGCGGTCGTGGGGGCGACGCTCGGCGATCTGTCCTCGTACGACCTGGACATCAACGGGCCCCTCCTCGCGCCGGGCATCGGCGCCCAGGGGGCCACCGCGGCAGATCTCCCCAGGGTCTTCGGGACCGCGGTGCGCCATGTCGTCCCGAACGTGAGCCGGGGAGTGCTGCGGTACGGTCCCGACGTCGTCGCGCTGCGTGACGCCGCGGAACGCTACGCGGAGGAGATCAGGGCCGCGGTGACGGCCGTCTGAACCCCGTGCAGCCGCCGGATGAGTCCTCCGGCGACCTCCTCGAGGCGGGCTTGAGTCTGAATACATCCTCAAATCCGGGGCAATATGTCCGAAAAGTCGGGCTCGATGGAGGCTGACCAGGACTTTTCCGCTGTTCTCGCTGACTCCGGCGCACTTGACCGCTAGTCTCCGACGAGAGTGAACGGGCAAGCGTGTTGCTCGTGGCTCGTCAGGTGTGGGGCGACTAGGTTCCTCACCGGTCCGTATCCGACAGTTCGACATCCGAGGTGACGTAGGCGTGGCTCTTCCGCCCCTTACCCCTGAACAGCGCGCAGCCGCGCTCGAAAAGGCCGCCGCGGCTCGCCGGGAGCGGGCCGAGGTCAAGAATCGACTCAAGCACTCCGGCGCCTCTCTGCACGAGGTCATCAAGCAGGGCCAGGAGAACGACGTCATCGGCAAGATGAAGGTCTCCGCCCTCCTCGAGTCGCTGCCCGGCGTGGGCAAGGTCCGCGCCAAGCAGATCATGGAGCGACTGGGGATCTCCGAGAGCCGTCGTGTGCGAGGCCTCGGCTCCAACCAGATCGCCTCCCTGGAGCGCGAGTTCGGCGGCGCCACCAGCTGAGTCCGGGACACTCCGGGATTGCTGGAATAATCGCTGCATGAGTGAACGTCCGCGGCTGACCGTGCTCTCCGGCCCCTCCGGGGTGGGGAAGAGCACGGTCGTCGCTCATATGCGCAAGGAACACCCCGAGGTCTGGCTCTCGGTGTCGGCGACGACCCGCAGGCCCCGACCCGGGGAGCGGCACGGGGTCCACTACTTCTTCGTCACCGACGACGAGATGGACAAGCTGATCGCCAACGGTGAGCTGCTGGAGTGGGCCGAGTTCGCGGGCAACCGCTACGGCACGCCCCGTGCGGCCGTGCTGGAGCACCTGGAGTCCGGCGTGCCGGTGCTGCTGGAGATCGACCTCCAGGGCGCCCGGCAGGTCCGTGAGTCCATGTCCGAGGCCCAGCTCGTGTTCCTGGCTCCCCCCTCCTGGGAGGAGCTCGTGCGCAGACTCACCGGACGGGGCACCGAGTCGCCTGACGTGATCGAGCGCCGCCTGGAGGCGGCCAAGATCGAACTGGCGGCCGAGCCCGAGTTCGACATCACCCTGGTCAACACCTCGGTCGAGGATGTGGCGCGCGAGCTGCTAGCCTTGATGAACGTTGTGTGATCAGGGTTGTGTGATCAGGTCTGATCTTTCCCATCTTTCGGAAGGTAGAGCGTGTCCTCTTCCATCACCGCGCCCGAGGGCATCATCAACCCGCCGATCGACGAGCTCCTCGAGGCCACGGACTCGAAGTACAGCCTCGTGATCTACGCGGCCAAGCGTGCCCGCCAGATCAACGCGTACTACTCGCAGCTCGGCGAGGGCCTCCTCGAGTACGTCGGTCCCCTCGTCGACACCCATGTCCACGAGAAGCCGCTCTCGATCGCCCTGCGCGAGATCAACGCGGGTCTGCTGACCTCCGAGGCCATCGAGGGCCCCGCGCAGTAAGTCGGCGCAGTACGTCCGGCGGTAGTCATCGGCGGACCACAGCAGTTCTTTCCACAGGCCCGACAGCAGTGCTGCCGGGCCTGTGGTGTGTCATGGATGGCGTACGCCCGTGAGTCGCGGCGTACGGATGTCGAGCGCGGGAGGCCCGGTGGGCAAGCCGAAGGTCGTTCTGGGAGTCAGCGGCGGCATCGCCGCGTACAAGGCGTGCGAGCTGCTGCGCAGATTCACCGAGTCGGGACATGACGTCCGAGTGGTGCCGACCGCCTCGGCGCTGCACTTCGTCGGAGCCACCACCTGGTCCGCGCTGTCCGGCAACCCCGTGGCGACCGAGGTCTGGGACGATGTGCACGAGGTCCCGCACGTCCGCATCGGCCAGCACGCCGACCTGGTCGTGGTGGCCCCGGCGACGGCGGACGTGCTGGCCAAGGCGGCCCACGGCCTGGCGGACGACCTGCTGACCAACACGCTCCTGACCGCGCGCTGTCCGGTCGTCTTCGCGCCGGCGATGCACACGGAGATGTGGGAGCACCCGGCCACCCAGGAGAACGTGGCGACACTGCGGCGCCGCGGCACCGTCGTGCTCGAGCCCGCCGTCGGCCGGCTGACCGGCGTCGACACGGGCAAGGGCCGGCTGCCCGACCCCGTCGAGATCTTCGAGGCGTGCCGCCGGGTGCTGGCCCGGGGCGTGGCGAAGCCCGACCTCGCGGGGCGCCATGTCGTGGTCAGCGCGGGCGGCACCCGTGAGCCCCTCGACCCGGTCCGTTTCCTCGGCAACCGCTCCTCGGGCAAGCAGGGCTACGCCCTGGCCCGTACGGCCGCGGCCCGGGGCGCCCGTGTCACCCTCGTCGCGGCCAACACGGGCCTGCCCGACCCGGCCGGGGTCGACGTCGTGGAGGTCGGCACGGCGGTGCAGCTGCGCGAGGCGGTGCTGAAGGCGGCCGGGGACGCGGATGCCGTGGTGATGGCGGCGGCGGTCGCCGACTTCCGCCCGGCGACCTACGCCTCGGGAAAGATCAAGAAGAAGGACGACCAGGAGCCGGAGCCGGTCGTCCTGGTCAGGAATCCCGACATCCTCGCGGAGATCTCGGCCGACCGCGCCCGTCCCGGGCAGGTGGTCGTCGGCTTCGCCGCGGAGACGGACGACGTGCTGGCGAACGGCCGCAGGAAGCTGGAGCGCAAGGGCTGCGACCTGCTCGTCGTGAACGAGGTCGGGGAGCGCAGGACCTTCGGCTCCGAGGAGAACGAGGCGGTCGTGCTGGGTGCCGACGGCAGTGAGACCCCGGTGCCGTACGGACCGAAGGAAGCACTGGCCGACACCGTGTGGGATCTTGTGGTCCCGCGCCTGGCCTGAGCGCCGCCTCCAGGTCCCGGCACCCGGCCGACCGGGACATTCGTGCGTGGCGACCCTGGAAAAGAGTGCGGGGCATTGGGCAGAATGCCCGTGCCGCAGGTCACAGCGCTCCCAAGAGGCGAGACACGTGGGCCCGTGGCAGGGCGCGACCGATAAACTGTTCCCGGACGACGCCGGGCGCAGCCCCCGTCCCGTCCGCCAATGATCAGCCAGCAGCCGCTGCAACCACAGGGAGCGTTGTGTCCCGTCGTCTGTTCACCTCGGAGTCCGTGACCGAGGGCCACCCCGACAAGATCGCTGACCAGATCAGCGACACCATTCTCGATGCACTCCTGCGCGAGGACCCCACGTCCCGCGTCGCCGTGGAGACGCTGATCACCACGGGCCTGGTGCACGTGGCCGGTGAGGTCACCACCAAGACCTACGCCGACATCGCGACGCTGGTCCGCAACAAGATCCTCGAGATCGGCTACGACTCGTCGAAGAAGGGCTTCGACGGCGCCTCCTGCGGTGTCTCGGTGTCGATCGGCGCGCAGTCCCCGGACATCGCGCAGGGTGTGGACACGGCGTACGAGTCCCGTGTCGAGGGCGACGAGGACGAGCTGGACCGCCAGGGCGCCGGCGACCAGGGCCTGATGTTCGGCTACGCGTCGGACGAGACGCCGACGCTGATGCCGCTGCCGATCTTCCTGGCGCACCGCCTGTCCAAGCGGCTGTCCGACGTACGCAAGAACGGCACCATCCCGTACCTGCGCCCCGACGGAAAGACCCAGGTCACCATCGAGTACGACGGTGACAAGGCGGTCCGCCTCGACACGGTCGTCGTGTCCTCGCAGCACGCGAGCGACATCGACCTGGACTCCCTCCTGGCCCCCGACATCCGCGAGTTCGTGGTCGAGCCGGAGCTGAAGGCGCTGATCGACGAAGGCATCAAGCTGGACACGGACGGCTACCGCCTGCTGGTCAACCCCACCGGCCGCTTCGAGATCGGCGGCCCGATGGGCGACGCCGGCCTCACCGGCCGCAAGATCATCATCGACACGTACGGCGGCATGGCCCGGCACGGCGGTGGCGCCTTCTCCGGCAAGGACCCGTCCAAGGTGGACCGTTCGGCTGCGTACGCGATGCGCTGGGTCGCCAAGAACGTCGTCGCCGCGGGTCTCGCCTCGCGCTGTGAGGTCCAGGTCGCGTACGCGATCGGCAAGGCCGAGCCGGTCGGTCTGTTCGTGGAGACCTTCGGTACGGCCAAGGTCGACGCCGAGAAGATCGAGAAGGCGATCGAGGAGGTCTTCGACCTCCGCCCGGCCGCGATCATCCGCGCCCTGGATCTGCTGCGCCCGATCTACTCCCAGACCGCGGCGTACGGACACTTCGGCCGCGAGCTCCCCGACTTCACCTGGGAGCGCACGGACCGCGTCGACGCCCTCCGGGCGGCGGTGGGCCTGTAGGCCCCCTCGCACTCGTGCCACGAGGCCCGGCACCCTTTCGGGGGTGCCGGGCCTCCGCGCGTCGCGGAGGCCCGGCACGGGTGACTCCCGTCCCGCGCGGGACGGGACGGCCGGCGTGCGGAGCGCTGGATGGCCGGGCCCGCGTCGGTGTCAGTGGCTTTTGGTAAGAATGCAAGCGTGAGCAGCGGGAACGGGCAGCAGCCGGCGGGCGGGGAGGAGGCCGCGCCGCCCGAGCAGCTTGCGCTGATGCGTGAGGCCGTGCGGAAGGCCAAGGCGCCCAGGGCCAAGCCGCGGACGTGGCGAGGGGCCGCGCTGGCCAAGGAGCTGCCCGTCGCGCGGGTGCTCGTGGACAAGGGCGTGCTGCATCTGGACCGCTACTTCGACTACGCGGTCCCCGAGGAGCTCGACGCGGTGGCCCAGCCCGGTGTCCGGGTGCGGGTGCGGTTCGGGGCCGGCGGGCGCAGCGTGCGCGAAGGACGCCGTGAGGGCGGCGGCCTCATCGACGGTTTCCTGGTCGAGCGCGTGGCCGAGACCGACTACACGGGGCCCCTGGCGGCGCTCGCCCAGGTCGTGTCGCCCGAGCCGGTCCTCTCGCGCGAACTGCTCGGGCTCGCCCGCGCCGTCGCCGACCGGTACGCCGGCAGTCTCGCCGATGTGCTCCAGCTCGCCGTCCCACCGCGGCACGCCCGGGCCGAGTCCGCCGGTACGGGTGCGCCGCCCGCACCGCCTCCCGCGCCCGACCCCGGGTCCTGGCGGAGGTACGGACGAGGCCCGGAGTTCCTGCGGTCGCTGGCCTCGGGCGGCGCTCCACGGGCCGTCTGGACGGCTCTGCCCGGCCCGCAGTGGGCGGAGGAGATCGCCCGGGCCGTGCAGGCCACGCTCGCCTCCGGCCGGGGCGCGCTGGTCGTCGTACCGGCCGGGCGGCCCGCCTCTCGGGTGGACGCGGCGCTCAGGGCGCTCATGGGCGACGGCCGGCATGCGCTGCTGACCGCCGACGCCGGGCAGGAGCGGCGGTACCGGGAGTGGCTCGCCGTGCGCCGCGGTGCGGTACGCGCCGTCGTCGGGACGCGGGCGGCCATGTTCGCTCCGGTGCACGATCTCGGGCTGGTCGTCGTGTGGGACGACGGGGACGCCGGCCACAGCGACGACAACGCCCCCTATCCGCATGTCCGTGAGGTGCTGGAGCTTCGCGCCTCGCGCGACTCCTGTGCCTTCCTGCTGGGCAGTTGGAGCTGCACCGTGGAGGCCGCCCAGCTCGTGGAGAGCGGGTGGGCCGCCCCGCTGGTCGCCGACCGCGAGCAGGTGCGGGCCCTCGCGCCGCTCGTACGGACCGTGGGGGACGGGGACCTCGCACGGGACGAGGCCGCCAGGGCGGCGCGTCTGCCCACGCTCGCTTGGCAGGTCGTACGGGACGGCCTGCGCCAGGGGCCGGTGCTGGTACAGGTTCCCCGGCGCGGCTATGTGCCCCGCATGGCCTGCGCCCAGTGCCGGGCGCCCGCCCGGTGCCGGCACTGCGCCGGGCCGCTGTCCGCACAGGACGCGGGAGAGCTGCGGTGCGCCTGGTGCGGGCGGCAGGAGACCGACTGGCACTGTCCGGAGTGCGGCGGATTCCGGCTGCGGGCCCGGATAGTGGGGGCTCGGCGGACCGCCGAGGAGCTGGGGCGGGCGTTTCCGGCCGTCGCTGTGCGGACCTCGGGACGCGAGCAGGTGCTGGACACGGTGCCTGGCACTCCCGCGCTGGTCGTCAGCACGCCGGGGGCCGAGCCGGTCGCCGAGGGCGGATACGCGGCGGCACTGCTCCTCGACGGGTGGGCCATGCTCGGCCGTCCCGATCTGAGGGCGGGCGAGGAGGCGTTGCGGCGCTGGATCGGCGCGAGTGCCCTCGTACGGCCGCAGTCGGCCGGCGGCACGGTGGTGGTCGTCGCCGAGCCGACACTCAGGCCGGTGCAGGCGCTCGTCCGTTGGGATCCCGTGGGGCACGCGGTTCGGGAGCTCGCCGAGCGGGCCGAGCTGGGCTTCCCGCCGGTGTCACGCATGGCGGCCGTATCGGGTCCGGCCGACGCCGTGACCGGATTCCTCGGCGGGGCCCGGCTGCCGTCCGACGCCGAGGTGCTGGGACCCGTGCCGCTGCCGGTCACCGAGGCCGGGCGGACACGGCGGCCCGGGGGACCCCCACCGGGCGAGCGGTGGGAGCGGGCGCTCATCCGGGTGCCGCCGGGGAGCGGGGCCGCGCTGGCCTCCGCGCTCAAGACCGCGCTGGCCGCCCGCACGGCGCGAGGCGGTGGCGGTGGCGGTGGCGGTGGCGGAGAGACCGTTCGCATCCGGGTCGACCCGCCCGACATCGGGTGACGGGCCGCCGCCGAGTCCCTGTCCGCCAAGGGCGGCGGCCCAGGCGCCGTCTTCCTCGAGCCAGGACTGGGCGGACGTGCCTGCCGCAGGGCACGGCGCCCGCACGCCGGTGTGTGCGGGCGCCGTGCCCTGCGGCAGCCTCCCGGTAGGTCGGGAGAAGGAAGAGAGCCGGGCTCAGCCGTTGCGCGGGCCGGGGAAGGCTGTGGGCCGCACCTCGTCGCGGAAGGCGGGGGTGCCCGCCGTCGGCTGGGACGGCATCGAACGGGCAGCGGGGACCGTGGGCATGGCTCCGGTCACGTTGAGCGTGCGACCGACGGAAGGGTCGGATGCTCGTTCGGGTTCGGCGGGCGCCTGGGCGGCGGCGCGGCGGGCGCCGTAACGGCGGTGCACCGCCTGCTTGGTGACGCCCAGTGCGGACCCCACGGCGTCCCACGAGAAACCGAGTGAACGGTCGAAGTCCACGGCCGCCGTGACCAGGGTCTCCACGCTGTCCCGCAACTCCTGGGCGAGGCGGACGGTCGGAGCGGGGGCGCGTCCGTAGACGACGAAGCCCGTGGAGGGGCCGGAGCGGCGCGGGCGGTAGACGTTGCCCAACTGAGCGGTGAGGGTGCGCAGTGCGTCCACCTGCCGGCGGACCCGCTCGATGTCCCGCACCAGCAAGTGCAGGCTGGCCCGGGCCTGGGCGTCGTGGGTTGCGTGGTCGGCCATGAACAAGCCTCTCGAACCGGCGTTGAAAAGGGTCGGGCCGCCATCGTGGCCCGCTGTGGTCAACTCTTTCTTGACCAACGCGTTTACGGGTCTGTGGTCACGGGGCGGGGGCGTAAGGGCATATGCGTACGCCCCCAGGAGTGGTGCGCGCTGCATGAGGCGTTCGCCGTGGTCGTGGGTGGTCGAAGCGCCCCCGCGGCCCGCACCCCCATAGACTGGTGAGCCGACCACCCGCTCCGGCACAGCCGGACGCGTGAGGGTCCGTCAGAGCTCCCGCCCGAGAGGCCGTCACTCCCTTATGAGGCTTGTCTTCGCAGGTACCCCCGAGGTCGCCGTTCCCGCGCTGGACGCGCTGCTCGCGTCCGGGAGGCACGAGGTCGCCGCCGTCGTCACACGGCCCGACGCACAGGCGGGACGCGGGCGCAGGCTGATCGCCAGTCCGGTCGCCGAGCGGGCCATGGAGGCCGGGATCGAGGTACTCAAGCCGAACAGGCCCCGGGACGAGGACTTCCTCGCCCGCCTGCGGGAGATCGCCCCCGACTGCTGCCCTGTGGTCGCCTACGGTGCGTTGCTGCCGCGCGTCGCCCTCGACGTCCCCGCCCACGGCTGGGTCAATCTGCACTTCTCCCTGCTCCCCGCCTGGCGCGGCGCCGCCCCGGTGCAGCACTCCGTCCTGGCGGGCGACGAGATCACCGGCGCCTCCACGTTCCTCATCGAGGAAGGGCTCGACTCCGGGCCCGTCTACGGCACCGTCACCGAGCAGATCCGTCCCACGGACACCAGCGGGGACCTCCTCACCCGCCTCGCCTTCGCCGGCGCCGGACTGCTCGCGGCCACCATGGACGGCATCGAGGACGGCAGCCTGAAGGCCGTGCCGCAGCCCGCCGAGGGAGTCACCCTCGCACCGAAGATCAACGTCGAGGACGCACACGTCGACTGGTCCGCGCCCGCGCTCCGGGTGGACCGACTGGTCCGGGCCTGCACACCCGCGCCCGGTGCCTGGACCGTCTTCCGGGGCGAGCGGCTGAAGCTCATCCACGTCGCCCCCGTGCCGGAGCGGACGGATCTCGCCCCCGGTCGGTTGTCCGTCGGCAAGAACGACGTCTTCGTCGGCACCGGCTCCTACGCCGTGGAGCTGTTGTGGGTGCAGGCCCAGGGCAAGAAGCCGATGCGGGCCGCCGACTGGGCGCGCGGCGCGCGGATCGGCGAGGGCGAGGGCCTCGGCGGCTGACCTCCGCGAACGCCCCGACCCGCACGGACGTACGCTGGGATGCGCACGTCATCCCACACCCGGAGCACCTTTTTCGTGAGCGAGCAGTCCCGTCGTCCCCGCAAGCCCTACCGCCGGCCCAAGAAGGACCCTGTCCGCGTCCTCGCGTTCGACGCCCTGCGGGCCGTCGACGAGCGTGACGCCTACGCGAACCTCGTGCTGCCGCCACTGCTGCGCAAGGCACGCGAGAAGGGCGACTTCGACACCCGGGACGCGGCCCTCGCCACGGAGTTGGTGTACGGGACGCTGCGCCGCCAGGGGACGTACGACGCCGTCCTCGCGGCCTGCGTCGACCGGCCGTTGCGCGAGGTCGATCCGCCCGTGCTCGACGTGCTGAGCCTCGGCGTCCATCAGCTGCTGGGGACACGGATCCCCAGCCACGCCGCGGTGTCGGCCACCGTCGAACTCGCCCGGGTCGTGCTCGGCGACGGGCGTGCCAAGTTCGTCAACGCCGTGCTGCGCAAGGTGGCCCAGGACGACCTCGACGGCTGGCTGGAGCGGGTGGCACCGCCGTACGACGAGGACGCCGAGGACCATCTCGCGGTTGTGCACTCGCACCCGCGCTGGGTCGTGTCCGCCCTGTGGGACTCCCTCGGCGGCGGCCGTGCCGGTATCGAGGACCTCCTCGAAGCCGACAACGAGCGCCCCGAGGTCACGCTCGTGGCCCGTCCCGGCCGCGCCACCACCGAGGAGCTGCTGCGCGAAGAGGCGGCGGTACCGGGCCGCTGGTCGCCGTACGCGGTCCGGCTCACCGAAGGCGGCGAGCCCGGTGCCGTCGACGCCGTACGGGAAGGCCGCGCTGGCGTTCAGGACGAGGGAAGCCAGCTTGTCGCCCTCGCCCTCGCCAACGCACCGCTGGAGGGCCCCGACAAGAGGTGGCTCGACGGCTGCGCCGGGCCCGGCGGCAAGGCTGCGCTGCTCGCGGCGCTCGCCGCCGAGCGCGGAGCCCTGCTGGTGGCGTCCGAGAAGCAGCCGCACCGGGCCGGGCTGGTGGCGAAGGCGCTGGACGGCAACCCCGGCCCGTACCAGGTGATCACCGCCGACGGGACCCGCCCGCCGTGGCGGGCCGGCAGCTTCGACCGCGTGCTGGTGGATGTGCCGTGCACCGGGCTCGGCGCACTGCGCCGCAGGCCCGAGGCCAGGTGGCGGCGCCGCCCCGAGGACCTGGACGGCTTCGCGCCGGTCCAGCGTGCCCTGCTGACCACGGCCCTCGAGTCCGTGCGTGTCGGCGGCGTCGTCGGCTACGCCACCTGTTCTCCCCATCTCGCCGAGACCCGTGCGGTGGTCGACGACGTGCTGAAGCAGCACCGGGACACCGAGCTCATCGACGCCCGCCCGCTGCTGGCGGACGTGCCGGCGCTCGGCGACGGTCCCGACGTGCAGCTGTGGCCGCATCTCCACGGCACCGACGCCATGTATCTCGCGCTCATCCGCCGGACCGCCTGACGGGTGCTGTGGAGCCGGGGATGCTCGGTTCCGCGGCAGCCCGCGGGTGAGCACCATGACCGCCGCAAGCAGTCGAGTTCCGGTGTCGGACCCTGCCCCTGCCGGTGGCCGGCAGACGGGTGCGCTCCGGGCTGACCACCGGTCGCGGGAGACGCCCCGGCGAGCGTGACGACGTCCTCGCCGGGCGCACCGGCCGCGGTGAAGGCGATGACCGGGACATGTGCCCGCCGGTCGACGGGATCTACCGGTTGCGGGTGACGGTCTTGTGCTCGACGTACCCGGTCAGACCCACCGCCCCGTACTCACGGCCGACGCCGCTCGCCTTGTAGCCGCCGAACGGCCCGTCGAAGCTCATCGGTGAGCCGTTGAGGGTGACGGTTCCGGTGCGGAGCCGGCGGGCCACCGCGAAGGCGCGCTCGAGGTCCCCCGACCAGACGCCGCCGGAGAGGCCGTAGTCGGAGTCGTTGGCGATGCGTACCGCGTCGTCCTCGTCGTCGTAGGCGATGACGGCGAGGACCGGGCCGAAGATCTCCTCCTGGGCGATGCGCATGCTGTTGTCGACATCCGCGAACAGCGTCGGAGTGACGTAGTTGCCCTGCTCCAGCCCCTCGGGGACGTCCGGACCTCCCGTCACCAGACGGGCGCCCTCCTCGATGCCCAGACGGATGTAGTCGATCACGCGCTGCTGCTGGTCGGGGCGGATCATGGGACCGATGAAGGTGTCCTCCGCGGAGGGGTCTCCGACCTTCAGGGACTCCACCATCTCCTTCAGCGCCGCGACGATCTCGTCGTAGCGGCCGCGCGGGGCGAGGATGCGGGTCTGCAGGATGCAGGCCTCGCCGTTGTTGCCCAGCGAACCGAAACACAGTCCCTGCATCACGGAGGGGAGGTCGGCGTCCTCCAGGAGGATCGCGGCGGACTTGCCGCCGAGTTCGAGGCCGACCCGCTTGAGCTGCTCGCCCGCTATCGAGGCGATACGGCGGCCTGCCCGGGTCGACCCGGTGAAGGAGATCTTGTCGACGTCCCGATGCGAGACCAGGTACTCGCTGGTCTCCCGGTCCGCGGGCAGGACGCTGAGGGTTCCCACCGGCAGGCCGGCCTCGTGGAACAGGTCCGCGAGGAGCATCATGCTGAGCGAGTTCTCCGGGGAGACCTTGAGCACCACGGTGTTGCCCGCCAGCAGGGCGGGCGCCAGCTTCGCCATGGCCGCGGAGAACGGGGAGTTCCAGGGGATGACCGCGGCGACGACACCGATCGGCTCCCGCCTGACCACGGTGTCGAAGGCCACCGACGGGTCCGAGGGCTCCACGACCTCCTCCCAGCCGAACTCCTCGGCCGCCTTGAGGTAGGCGTTGGCCTGGCGGGTCAGGAACGGCTGACCGGCCTTGGTGAACCAGAGCGCCGAACCGTTCTCGGCGGAGATGGCGGCAGCGATCTCGTCGGCACGGGCCTCGCGCAGCGCGTTGAACCGCCGGACCACCTCCTGCCGCTCCTTGGGGTCGGTGCGGGGCCACGGCCCGTGGTCGAACGCCTCGCGTGCCGCGGCCACGGCGGCGTCCACGTCCGCCTCGGCCGCCTGGGCCACACGGCCGAGGACGGACCGGTCGTGCGGGGAACGGATCTCCAGCAGGTCGGGGTTGCTGGGCGCCACCCAGGAACCGCCGATGTAGAGCTTGTCGCGGATCATCATCAGTCGCTTCTTTCTCGTGAAGTGGAAGGGAGGGGAGTACGGGGGAGAGGCGGGGCCGCTCGGCCGTGTCGCGCGCTCCGTCGGGCCTCAGGGGCGAAAGGGGGCGATCCCCGAGGTGGACGGCCTGAGCGAGCAGTCGCCGCGGGTCCCGGGCGCCGCACCGGGCGGACCGGACCGGGCCGCCCGGAAGGAGTGAGCACCGTCAGGAAGCCGGTGCGTGGTCGGTGGACCGGCTGACGTGGGCCCAGGCGCGGGCCTCGGCCAAGCGCCCTTCCTCGGCGGCCAGGGCGATGTCCAGGGCGTCGCCGCCCAGCACCAGCCGCCGCGGGGGCTCGGGTGCGCCGACGACGTCGACGATGGCCCGGGCCATGCGTGCGGGGTCACCGGGCTCGTTGCCGCTGTACTCGGCGAAGCGCTTCAGCCACCGACCGACGGTCTGCTCGTAGTCGGCGCCGACGCGACCGGACTCCAGCGCGGCGCCGGCGGCCCAGCCGGTCCGGATGCCGCCCGGCTCGACGATGGTCACCGTGATGCCGAGCGGTGCGACCTCGTTGGCCAGGACCTCGGAGAAGCCCTCGATGCCGAACTTCGCGGTCTGGTAGGCGCTCAGGCCCGGGGTGCCGCCCACGCGCCCGCCGATGGAGGACACCTGCACGAAGTGTCCGGAGCGCCGGCTGCGCAGGACGGGCAGTGCCGCCCTGGTCACATTGATCACGCCGAAGAGGTTCGCCTCGATCTGCGCCCTGAACTCGTCCTCCGGGAAGTCCTCGATCGAACCGCTGGTCGCGTACCCCGCGTTGTTGACCACGACGTCCAGCGACCCGAAGCGGTCGACGGCTGCCGCGACCACGTCCCGGGCGGAGGAAGGCGAGGTCACGTCCAGGGGCAGGGCGAGCACGCTTTCGGCGTGCTCCGCCGACAGATCGGCCAGCGCCTCCGGACGGCGGGAGGTGACCACGACACGGTCACCCGCCTCCAGCGCCGCGACGGCCAAGGCCCTGCCGAGCCCTTGCGAACCACCGGTGATCAGCCAAGTCCGTGCCATGGTCCATCTCTCCTCTCCTTGCGAGTCCGCCGACCCGAGTCAGTGGGCTCGCAGCCCATGTGGAAGCTCTACGGCTATCTGCAACATGACTGTAGCAGTAATAATTTCTATGGAAGCGGACCAGATGAAGAAAGGAGCTCAAGTGCGACTCGTTGCTAGGGTGGGTGCATCATGAGAGCCGACGCCGCACGCAACCTCGCCGCCCTTCTGCGCACCGGAGCCAGGTTGCTGGCCGAGAATCCGAGCACCTCGCTGTCGGCCATCGCCCAGGAGGCCGGCGTCGACCGCACCACCGCGCACCGGCGCTTCGCCACGCGCGAGGCCCTGCTTGCCGCGGTCTTCCAGGCCAAACTGGACGCCGCCGAACACGTCCTCGACGAGGCGCGGCTCACCGAGGCCCCCGTCGCCGTGGCGCTGCACCGCTATGTGGAGGGGATCGTCCCGGTCAGCCGGGAGTGGCCCGTCGACACGCGCCGCATGATGCGCGAGGACCCCGACGCGGACATCCGGCGTCAGGAGCTGAGCGCACGGCTGGACGCCTTTCTCCGTCGTGCAGCCGACGAAGGCCTCCTGCGCCCCGGTGTCCCGCTCGGCTGGACGCGGGCCGTCTTCGACGAACTGGTGGACAGCGCCGCCCACCGGTTCCCCGAACTTCAGCCCCCGCAGGCGGCCGACCTGGTCGTGGACACGTTCCTCAGGGGTGTCGGAGCCTCCTGAGCTGCCTTCGCCGCGCGAGGCCCGCCCGATGTCCCGTGCCGCTCCCGGCTCACTCGGGCCGGCGCGGTCCGGTCGAGTGTCCTCGGGGCCGGAGGTCCGCCAGGCGGACCGGCCGCAACAAGCGGCGCCGGACATGGCAGGCTTGGGTCATGGCCGTGCAGATCAACCCCAGCATCCTGTCCGCCGACTTCGCCCGCCTCGCTGAGGAGGCGAAGGCCGTGGAAGGGGCCGACTGGCTCCACGTCGACGTGATGGACAACCACTTCGTCCCCAACCTCACGCTCGGCGCGCCGATCGTGGAGGCCCTGGCGCGGGCGACGGACACACCGCTGGACTGCCACCTGATGATCGAGGACGCCGATCGCTGGGCGCCTCAGTACGTCGAAGCGGGGGCCGGTTCGGTCACCTTCCATGTCGAAGCGGCCGCGGCTCCCGTGCGGCTCGCCCGCGAGATCAGGGCCAAGGGCGCCCGGGCCTCCATGGCCCTCAAGCCCGCGACCCCGATCGAGCCGTACGAGGATCTGCTGCCCGAGCTGGACATGTTGCTGATCATGACGGTCGAGCCGGGTTTCGGCGGGCAGGCGTTCCTGGACATCATGCTGCCGAAGATCCGCCGCACCCGAGAGCTCATCAGCAAGCACGGCCTCGAGCTCTGGCTGCAGGTCGACGGCGGTGTCTCGGCCTCCACCGTCGAACAGTGCGCGGAGGCCGGAGCGGACGTCTTCGTGGCCGGTTCGGCCGTGTACGGGGCGTCCGACCCGGCCGCCGCGGTACGTGCATTGCGCACCCAGGCGGAGCGGGCGACCGCCCGTGCGTCCTGGGCGTGCGACGACTGAGACAACGGAACCTGAACGCCGACCGTCCCGGCTGATCAAGTACGCCGGATCTGCAAGGATGAACGGCGAATGCAGAGTGTGAACAGCAGTGAGGAGATGGCCGTGTCGGGTATGTCGGCGGGCCGGTCAGCCATGCGGATGGGACCCGCTGAGCTGGTGCAGGCGGCGGCCATGGCCCGTCGCTTCTATCTCGAGGGCAAGTCCAAGATCCAGATCGCGGAGGAGTTCGGCGTCAGCCGCTTCAAGGTGGCCCGGGTTCTGGAGACCGCCCTCGAACGGGATCTCGTGCGGATCGAGATCAGAGTTCCGGCCGAGCTGGACGCCGAGCGCTCCGACGCGCTGCGCGCCCGGTACGGCCTCAGGCATGCCGTCGTGGTCGAGTCCCCGGCCGAGGCCGAGGAGTCGCCCGACCCCGAGAACCTCGGTGAGGTGGCCGCCGACCTGCTCGGCGAACTGGTGACCGAGGGCGATGTCCTGGGTCTTGCCTGGGGCCGCTCCACCATCCACATGGCGGCCGCGCTGGACCGGCTGCCGCCGTGCACGGTGGTGCAGTTGACGGGCGTGTACGACGCCGGAACCGCCGAGCGCGGTTCGGTGGAGGCCGTGCGTCGTGCCGCGCAGGTCTCGGGCGGTGACGCCCACCCCATCTACGCGCCGATGCTGCTGCCGGACGCCGCGACCGCAGCGGCGCTGCGCAACCAGACGGGGATCGCCCGGGCCTTCGAGTACTTCGACAAGGTCACGGTCGCCTGTGTCTCCATCGGCTCCTGGGAGCCGGGCATCTCGACGGTGCACGACATGCTGAGCGACGAGGAACGCGCGCACTACGCGTCCCTCGGTGTCGCCGCCGAGATGTCCGCCCATCTCTTCGACGCCGACGGCCGCCGGGTCGGGCGCGATCTCGGAGAACGGTGCATCACCGTCAAGGCGGACCAGTTGCGCCGTATCCCCGAGGTGGTCGCGATCGCCGGTGGACAGCGAAAGGCGGCGGCGATCGACGCGGTGCTGCGGTCCGGGCTCGTCACCAGTCTGGTGACGGACACGTCGGCGGCGGACTACCTCATGGCGGCGGGACCGACGCCGAAGCCGGCGCTGAACCGGTCGGACCCCGACGGGCCCTGACGACCGGACGCCGGGGTCGTGACCCCGGCGGCGGGCCGAGGGGCCGTGCCGGCGTTGCGAGACGCCGGTGGTGCGGTGGCCGGACGGGTCGGGCGCCGGCGGACGTGCCGCCTCGGATCCCAGTGCCCCGAGTCTGGCATGTCCGTGCCACGATGATGCTCCGTGCCCGCACGGCTGCCGTATCGACGAACACCACAACTCGACCAGGGCGGTACCGGAATGACCCACGACCTGGCGGACCGGCTCGTGGTCACGCTGGATCTCGACACAGTGGACGACAAGGCAGCGTTCATGGAGAGGATCGCCGGGGCCCTCGGCCTGCCCGACTGGTTCGGCCGGAACTGGGACGCGCTCGCCGACTCGCTCACCGATCGCACCGTCTGGCCGACGGCCGCCGTCGGCAGGGGGCTGCTCCTCGTCGTACAAGGGTGGCGGCGCTACGCGACGGCACGGCCCGAGGAGTGGGACGTCGCCCTGGAGGTGTTCTCCACGGTGGAGCGGCGGACGCCCGGGCTGACCGTCGCCCTCGCCCTTGGAGGATCTCACGAAGGGCCACTCGACCTGCCTGGATGATCTGTCCAACGACCGCATACCCATCGACATGGGACAATGAAGTACGTGCTCATCCCCCTGACTGACCTGGCAGGGGGCCGCCTCTGATCGACTGGGATGTGCAGCACGTGCGTTTCCTCAATGACATCCAGCCCTCGTACGACCTGACGTACGACGACGTCTTCATGGTGCCGCGCCGGTCCGCGGTCGGATCCCGCCAGGGCGTGGACCTCACCGCCCCGGACGGCACGGGCACCACCATCCCGCTGGTCGTGGCCAACATGACGGCGATCGCCGGGCGCCGGATGGCGGAGACGATGGCCCGTCGCGGTGGACTGGTGGTCATCCCGCAGGACATCCCGATCGACGTGGTCACCGAGGTCGTCTCCTGGGTCAAGAGCCGCCATCTCGTGCTCGACACCCCGATCGTGCTGGCCCCGCACCAGACCGTCGCCGATGCCCTCGCGCTGCTGCCGAAGCGGGCGCACAATGCCGGTGTGGTCGTGGACGAGGAGCAGCGGCCGATCGGCGTCGTCACCGACGCGGATCTCTCGGGCGTGGACCGCTTCACCCAGCTCGAAGTCGTCATGTCCAAGGACCTGCTGCTCCTCGACGCCGGCATCGACCCGGGCGAGGCCTTCAACGTCCTCGACGCCGCGAACCGCCGCTACGCGCCCGCCGTCGACGAGGACGGCCGGCTGGCCGGCATCCTGACCCGCAAGGGCGCCCTGCGCGCCACGCTGTACACGCCGGCCACCGACGCCGACGGCAGGCTGCGCATCGCCGCCGCCGTGGGCATCAACGGCGATGTCGCGGGCAAGGCCAAGCAGCTGCTCGACGCGGGCGTCGACACGCTCGTCATCGACACCGCGCACGGCCACCAGGAGTCGATGATCAGCGCCGTCAGGACCGTGCGGGCGCTGGACCCGCAGGTGCCGATCGTGGCGGGCAACGTCGTCGCCGCCGAGGGTGTGCGCGATCTGATCGAGGCGGGCGCGGACATCGTCAAGGTCGGTGTCGGCCCGGGCGCCATGTGCACCACGCGCATGATGACCGGTGTCGGCCGGCCGCAGTTCTCGGCCGTCCTCGAGTGTGCCGCCGAGGCGAAGAAGTACGGCAAGCACGTGTGGGCCGACGGCGGCGTCCGCCACCCGCGCGACGTGGCGATGGCGCTGGCCGCCGGCGCGTCCAACGTGATGATCGGCTCCTGGTTCGCGGGCACCTACGAGTCCCCGGGCGACCTGCAGCAGGACGCCAACGGCCGCCTCTACAAGGAGTCCTTCGGCATGGCGTCGGCGCGTGCGGTACGCAACCGCACGTCGGAGGAGTCGGCGTACGACCGTGCCCGTAAGGCTCTGTTCGAGGAGGGCATCTCGACCTCCCGCATGTTCCTCGACCCGGCGCGCCCGGGCGTCGAGGACCTGATCGACTCGATCGTCGCGGGTGTGCGCTCGTCCTGCACCTACGCGGGTGCCGGCTCCCTGGAGGAGTTCGCCGAGCGGGCCGTGGTGGGCATCCAGAGCGCGGCGGGCTATGCGGAGGGCGAGCCGCTGCACGCCAGCTGGAACTGAGACAACTCGCTTTCGCCCGGCCCCTGTTGTCCCATCGCCGGGGCGTCAGGGGCCCTTTCCCCGCGGGAGCCGCCGCGGGGTGCCGTGCGTGCCGCACGTGGTCCGAGGGGCAGGCGGCCCCGAGCGGCCGGCTGCCGGTGGACCGACGCCCAGGTGGCGGCCCACGGCTTCGGCGCGGCGGACGAGGCCGGGGCGCGGGCGACCGCACGGGCGCCGGACCGGGGCGAACCGCCGGCCCGGGCGTCACGGTTCCGCTGTCGTGGTGCCGCACGCGGCCGGGTTTCGCCTCCGCGTGTTGACGAGGTGCCCCGCGACCGTCACCTCGGTGCGCTTCGGGTGCCGGACGGCCCTCGGGCTCGTGTTCTACTTCCTGTAGGGCCACCGCCGTTCCCGGCCGGCCGCCGTGGAGCCCGCGCCGACCGCACTCACCGCAGAGAAGTGAACCACCCGCCTTGCTGAACGACCTCGACGAACGCATCGTCCACGCCCTGGCCGAGGACGCCCGCCGCTCCTACGCGGACATCGGCCAGCTCGTCGGCCTGTCCGCGCCCGCCGTCAAGCGGCGCGTGGACAGACTGCGCGCGACCGGCGCCATCACCGGGTTCACCGTCCGGGTGGACCCGAGGGCGCTCGGCTGGGAGACGGAGGGGTTCGTCGAGCTCTACTGCCGGCGCAACACCTCACCGGGGACCATCCGGCGGGGTCTGGAGCGCTACCAGGAGGTCGTGGCCGCCTCCACCGTCACCGGTGAGGCCGACGCGATCGCCCAGGTCTTCGCCGCCGACATGCGCCACTTCGAGCGCGTGCTGGAGCGGATCGCCGGGGAACCCTTCGTGGAGCGCACCAAATCGGTGCTCGTCCTCTCGCCGTTGCTGCGCCGGTTCTCCTCGGGCTCGCCCACCTGACACCCCGGGGGCGCGGCCGGGTCACTCGGCCGTCTTGCGGGCCAGCGCGTTGTTTCCTATCGAGTTGTGCACGCTGAAGCTCACGGCGTCCGAGCGGTAGCGGTCGTCCGACCACTCCACCGGGCGCCCTTCGCGGGTTGTCGTGACGCGGCGGACCCGCAGCAGCGGGCTGGTGCGCCGGATGCCGAGCAGTTCGGCGTCCTGGGCCCCCGCCGCGACCGCGTCGATGACGTGCTCGCCGTACGCGAAGACCAGGCCCCGGTCCTCGAAGAGCCGCTGGGTGACGGAGGGGCAGTCGGGCTCTATGGCCTCGACCGCCGGGGAGATCCAGTCCGCGTACACGGTCCGCTCCAGCAGCACGGGCTCCCCGTCCAGTCCGCGTACGCGCAGAACGTGCAGTACCGGGTTCTGCTCGGGCAGGTGGAGGCGTACGGCGTCCTCCTTGGTCGCCGGACGGTAGGTCTGCGCCACGACGCGCCCGGTGGCCTCCCGGCCCATCGCCCGCGCCCACTCGGCGAAGCTGCGCAGCTCCGCGAAGCTCTGGCTGCGCCGGCTGGCCAGGACCACCCGGCGGGCACCCTGCCGTGACCCGATGAGTCCCTCGGCGGTGAGGGCCGCGACGGCCTGGCGGACCGTGCCGCGGGAGACGCCGTAGTGGGCCGCGAGGTCGGTCTCCGTGGGCAGCAGACTGCCGACGGTGTACTCCTCGCGGTCGATCGCGCGACGCAATTCGTCCGCGATCTCCTCATGTCGGGCCGTCATGCTTCCCCTCTTGGTCGACTGCTGTGCACAGCTCGAACAGACTAAACGAGACCTGAGCGTGATCTACTCCGGTCGCGAATGTGCAGGCAACAAAGGTTCAGGGTTTCGCCTCTGTTCACTGACAGGACATCGGCGCCGGGCGTACTGGGGCCAACTTGTTCAGACAAGTGCTCCGTACTCCTCGTGCCTCCCCTGGAGAACCAGTGTCCCTGTCGAGAACCACCGTCCTCAGCGGCAGCCTCGCCGTTGTTGCCGCGCTCGCCCTGAGCGCCTGCGGCGCCGCGACCGACAACGCATCGACCACCACCGACGGCAAGAGCGCCGCGACCGCCACCTCCGCCGCCGACATGGGTGGCATGGACGCCCTGGTCGCGGCGGCCAAGAAGGAAGGCACGCTGCACGCCATCGCGCTGCCTCGCGACTGGGCCAACTACGGCGCCCTCATCGACGGCTTCCAGAAGAAGTACGGCATCAAGATCGAGGACGAGAGCCCGGACGCCAGCAGCCAGGACGAGATCAACGCCGTCACCACGCGCAAGGGCCAGGACCGCGCGCCCGACGTCCTCGACCTCGGCAGCTCCTTCGCCCTGAGCGCCGCCCAGCAGGGGCTGCTCGCGCCGTACAAGGTCACCTCCTTCGGTGACATCCCCTCCGCGCAGAGGGACCCGCAGGCCCGCTGGTACAACGACTACGGCGGCTACGTCTCCATCGGCTGCGACGCCAAGCGGGTCAAGACCTGCCCGACCACCTTCGCCGACCTGCTGAAGCCGCAGTACAAGGGCCAGGTGGCGCTCAACGGCAACCCCACCAAGTCCGGTTCGGCCTTCGGCGGTGTCTACGCGGCCGCGCTCGCGAACGGCGGCTCCTTCGACGACGTCCAGGCGGGCCTCGACTTCTTCGCCAAGCTGAAGAAGAACGGCAACTACACCCCCGTCGAGTCCACCCCGGCCACCGTCGAGAAGGGCGAGACCCCGATCAGCATCGACTGGGACTACCTGAACGCCGGCTACGCCGACGAGTTCAAGTCCAAGGGCCTGGACTGGAAGGTCTCCGTCCCGAGCGACGGCCAGTACGCCCAGTACTACTCGCAGGCCATCAACAAGGACGCCCCGCACCCGGCGGCCGCCCGCCTGTGGCAGGAGTACCTCTACAGCACCGAGGGCCAGAACCTCTGGCTCAAGGGCTACGCCCGTCCGGCCCTCATGACCGCGATGGACAAGGCCGGCACGCTGGACAAGGACGCCGCGGCCAAGCTGCCCGCGGTCACTGGCACGCCTTCCTTCCCGTCCGAGGACCAGCAGAACAAGGCCAAGACGGTCATCGCGCAGGGCTGGGGTAAGGCCGTCTCCGGATGACCACCGCCCTCCCGCGCGTGGACGTGGCGCCCGTCGCTTCGGCGAAGCGACGGCGCCGCGCCCCCGGCTGGCTCGCGGTCGTTCCGCTGCTGGCCTTCACCGCGATCACCTTCGGGCTGCCCGCCCTGGCCATGCTGAACGGCGCCTTCACCGTCAAGGACCAGGCGACGGGCGCCACTTCGTACAGTGGCGAGAACCTGAGCAGCTCCTTGCAGGGCGCGTATCTGACGGCCCTGCTCGGCAGTGTGAAGCTGTCCGCCGTGTCCGCCGCCATCGCCACGCTGTTCGGGTTGCTTCTCGCCCAGGCAGTGGTGACCTCGCGCTTCCGTTTCCTGCGTGAGGCGGTGCTGACGGCCTCGGGCGTGCTCGCCAACTTCGGCGGTGTGCCGCTGGCCTTCGCCTTCGTCGCCACCCTCGGCAACTCCGGCGTCCTCACCGGGCGCCTGGGTCTGAAGGACGCGGGCTTCGACCTGTACAGCTTCTGGGGTCTGACCTTGGTCTACCTGTACTTCCTCGTACCGCTGATGGTCCTCACCATCACGCCGGCACTCGAGGGGCTGCGCGCCCAGTGGCGGGAGGCCGCGCAGAACAACGGCGCCACCCACGGACAGTACTGGCGTCACGTCGCGCTGCCGGTGCTCACTCCGTCTCTGCTCGGCGGTTTCGTGCTGCTCTTCGGCAGCGCGTTCGCCGCGTACGCCACCGCGGCCGCGATGGTCGGCAGCACCGTCCCGCTGGTCACGCTGCAGATCGCCGACGCCCTCTCCGGAAACGTTCTCGTCGGACAGGAGAACGTGGCACTGGCCCTCAGCCTCGACATGGTCGTGGTCGCGGGTCTGGTGATGGCCGTGTACCTGCCCCTGCAACGACGGAGCTCGCGATGGCTCGCCTGACCTTCTCCCGCACGCGCGTCCGGCCCGGGCGAGGTCTCGTCCTGGCCGCGGCCGCGGTGTACTTCCTCGTCCCGCTGGCCGCGTCCGTGGTCTTCTCGGTCGACTCGGGCGACCATGTCACGTTCGGCGCCTACAGCCAGATCCTCGGCACCGAGGGCTTCACCGACAGCCTGCTGCTCTCCCTGGAGCTGGCGGTGACCACCATCGTCCTGGTCCTGCTGCTGATGGTCCCCGCCATGGTCGCGCTGCGGCTCGGCGCGTCGAAGCTGCGGTCCGTCGTCGCGGTCGTCTGCTCGCTGCCGCTCGTCGTGCCGCCCATCGCGTTCGTCGCCGGGATCAGCACGGTGCTGAAGTGGGGGCCCGAGTACCTCTCGCGCACCCCGCTCTTCCAGACGATCGTGGCGATCCAGAACGAGAACTACCCGTTCGTCCTCGTCCTCGCATACGTCGTGATGGCGCTGCCGTTCGTCTACCAGGCGCTGGACGCCGGACTGCGGGCCGTCGACGTGCGTACCCTCGTCGAGGCCGCCCGCAGCTGTGGCGCGAGCTGGCCGCAGGCACTGGTGCGAGCCGTGCTGCCGAACCTGCGCGGGGCCCTGCTGAACGCCTCGTTCCTGACCCTCGCGCTGGTGCTCGGTGAGTTCACCGTCTCCCACCTGCTGGGCTACCAGCCCTTCGCGGTGTGGATCGTGGACATCTCCGGCGCCCAGGCCCAGATGTCCGTCGCCGTCTCCGTGCTCAGCCTGCTCGTGACCTGGGTGCTGCTGCTCGCCCTCGCCGCCGTCGGCGGGCGCCGCACCCCTTCCCGTACCGCCCCTTAGGGATGACACCGCCATGACCCTCACCGCCCCAGAGAACGAGAAGACAGCCAAGGCCGGCGCCGCCACCGTCGAATTCCGCGGCCTGCGACGCCAGTTCGGGAACTCCGTCGCCCTCGACGGGCTCGACCTGACGGTCCGGCCGGGCGAACTCCTCGCCCTGCTCGGCCCGTCCGGCTGCGGCAAGACCACCGCGCTGCGCATGCTCGCCGGGTTCGAGCACCCCGATTCCGGTGAGGTGCTGGTCGACGACGTGGACGTCACGGACGTCCCGGCCCACCGGCGCGACGCCGGCATGGTCTTCCAGTCGTACAGCCTCTTCCCGCACCTCAGCGCGCTCGACAACGTGGCCTTCGGCCTGCGTATGCGCAAGGTAGGCACCGCTCAGCGGCGCGCCAGGGCCGCGGAGCTGCTCGACCTGGTGGGCCTGGCCGACAAGGGCGAGCGCTTCCCGCACCAGCTCTCCGGCGGTCAGCAGCAGCGCATCGCGCTGGCCCGTGCGCTCGCACTGCGCCCGCGGGTGCTGCTCCTCGACGAGCCGCTGTCGGCGCTGGACGCCAAGGTGCGCACCACCCTGCGCGAGGAGATCCGCCGGCTGCAGCAGGAACTGGGCATCACCACCCTGTTCGTGACGCACGATCAGGAAGAGGCCCTGTCGATGGCCGACCGGGTCGCCGTGATGCGTGCCGGCCGGGTCGAGCAGTGCTCCTCGCCCACGGAGCTCTACTCCCGCCCGGCCACCGCCTTCGTCGCCGAGTTCGTCGGAACGGTGAGCCGGATCCCGGGCCGGATGGCGGCGGCCGAGGTCGCCGAGGCGCTGGGAAGCCGGGTGCCGGTGACGGGCGGCGCCGCCCCCGTGGGCGCGAGCGTGGACGTGCTGGTCCGTCCGGAGGCGGTGGAGCTGGCGCCGGATCCCCAGGGCGACGGACTGGTGACATCCGGAGCCTTCCTCGGGGCCACCACCCGCATCACCGTGCGACTTCCCGAGGGGTACGACGTCAAGGCCGACGTGCCCACCCGGCGGGCCGCCGACTTCCCGGCCGGGGCGCGGGTGGCGGTCACGCTGCCCGAGCTGCCGGTCGTGGTGGCGGAGCGCACCAAGGGGTGAGGACCGTCCCGGCCGTCTGCGGCCGGGACGGCCTTCGCCCGGTGCCGGGCCGGCCCTTCGGCCCGGCACCCGATCCGGGTCGTCACAGATGCACCGGTGGGTGATCCTCCGATCTTCCTGACGTCCTGTCCGTGAACACATCGTCCTTCCGCTCGTAGGCCTGGCGGCCGAATGCGGGATCGGGAACGAGAGGGCACGCACGACCCCGCGATTCGGTGGGGCCGTCCGCCCGTCCGCCCCACACGTGCCGAACGGTGGGGTGACAACCGATCCATGACCGTGCCCGTGTACGTCCGGGTCCGGTGAGAAGAAAGAGAATGTCTTGGTGAAGAGCCTTGTCGGCCACGTTTCCGGCACCCCGCTGCAGGCGGTCCTGTTCGATATGGACGGCACGCTCGTCGACACCGAGCGGCAGTGGTGGGAGGCGGTGGAACACGTCGCCGAGCGGCCTCTCACCGAGGCGGACCAGCCCGAGGTGCTCGGCCGTCCGGTGGAGCACACCGCCGAGTGGCTCGCCGCGACCACGGGCGCCTCGGCCGCCGAGCTCGCCGAGCGGCTGCACCAGGAGTTCGTCGGCCGCGTCCGGGCCGGCATCGTCCCGCGCCCCGGCGCCCTTGACCTGCTGGACGCCCTCGCCCGCGACGGCGTGCCCACCGCGCTGGTCACCGCCTCTCCCCGGACCGTCGCGGACACGGTGCTCGAGGCGCTCGGGGCCGGGCGCTTCGCGGTCTCCGTCACCGCCGACGACACCGACCGCACCAAGCCCGACCCCGCCCCCTATCTCGCGGCCTGCCGCGCCCTCGGCGTCGACCCTGCGGCCTGCGTGGCCGTGGAGGACACCCACACCGGCGTCTCGTCGGCCGAGGCGGCCGGGTGCGTGGTGCTCGCGGTGCCCTCGCTCGCGCCGATCGACGCGGCGCCCGGCCGTACGGTGCGGGCGAGCCTCGCCGGGGTCACGCCGGAGGACCTGCGTGCCATGGCCGCCGCAGAGACGGCCGATCGAACGACAGGGCAGGTACTCCCTGTGATGAGCTGGAACCTCTGGCTCGGCGGCACCCCGGTCGACGACCACCGGGCCAAGCAGCTCAAGGCGATCGCGGAGAGCGGCGCGGACGTCGTCGGCCTTCAGGAGACCGGGGGCATCGCGGCCCAGGAACTCGCCGACGCCCTCGGCTGGTACCACCACCGGGCCGGCGAGAACCTCGGCATCATCAGCCGCCATCCGATCACCCGCCGCTTCGGCGACCCGGACGTGGGCTTCTACGGTGCGGCGGGGGTCCGGATCCGGATCGCCCCCGGTCGGGAGGTCGACATCTGGACGGCCCACCTGCACTACACGCCGTACGGCCCCTACGAGTCCGTCTTCGACGGGCTCCCGGCGGACCGGCTCATCGCCCACGAAGAGGTCCGACTCGCGCAGATGCAGGGGGCCCTGCGGTGGATCGAGGAGTCGTCCGACGACGGAGTGCCGGTCGTGCTCATGGGCGACTTCAACTGCCCCTCCCATCTGGACTGGCCCGACGTCGCGTGGCCGGTGACGAGGGCGGCCGAGGAGGCGGGCTTCGGCGACTCCTATCGCGAGGCGCGTCCGGACCCGGCCGCCGACCCCGGCCACACCTGGTCGCCGATCCACCCGGTGCACGAGGACGGCAGCGGACGCCCCGAACCGCAGGACCGGATCGACTACGTCCTGCACCGGGGTCTCGAGGTGCTCGACTCACGCACCTTCGTCAGCGGCGATCCGCGGCCCTGGCCCGACGTGTCCGGCAACGCCTGGCCCTCCGACCACGCGGCGGTGATCACGACGTTCACCGTGTCCCACGGCGACTGATCCTCCGGCTCGGAGCTCCACGTCGTCGAACGGCCGACCGCCCGGCACGGCATCGGGGTCACGCCGTGCCGGTCCCCGCACGGCCGCACGGCGACGGGGTGCTGCCGCCGCGGTCGCCGGGCCGGGGACGTGGAGCCCGGGACGAGGCGGGGGAGGTGCGGCAGACGACGGTATGTCCGACGACGCCCGCCTCTTCGGTACCCCGGCCGGTGACTCTCCCTCTCACCCCGGCCGGCGACGGCAGCCGTCCGCCCGTGCCGAGGGAGGCGCAGACCGGCGTCGGGCGGCTCGCGCACGCGACGGCGCCGTGCGTCCGCCGCGTCGGCCGCCACCCGGACGCGGCCTTCCGTCGGCCGCCGGCCCCGAGGGCCCCTGATCCACCGGCGAGCGACGAGCACCGGTGCGAGGACGAGAACGGGCCGACGGTGCGTCAACGGTCTGCTCGGCCTCCTCGGCCGTGGGGCGCGGCCGGTCGCCGAGCTCGCCGTGGACGCGGATCGCCCCGCACCGTCGTACGCGTACGGCTCGGTGGCCTGGCGGAGGCGAGTCCGGTGCACATCGATCCTCCTCGACGGGCGTCGCGGGGCGGCACGGAGCCGCGGGAGATCGCGGAGCGGCGGTGGGAGCCGTAGGAACACCGCTGTGACCTGCGCCTCAGCGCTCCGAAAGGCGCCCGGCAGGGCGCGCAACGAATCGCCGCCGTGCCCCCTGCGGACGCAATGATCCGCGCACCGGCGCGCAACGGCTCCTCCTTGTCCGGTCAAGGGCGCCGACCGTACCGTCTATGCGACCCCCCAACACTCTTCGGTACCGGTGGAGACCACGCATGCGCACCGCCCTGCTCCAGAGCTCCGGACGCCCCGGCTCGGTCCTCGAGAACCTCAAGGTCCTCGACGAGGCCGCGGGCCGGGCGGCCGCCGCGGGCGCGGGACTGCTCGTCGCGCCGGAGCTGTTCCTCACCGGTTACGCGATCGGCGGCGACATCGTGCGCCTCGCCGAGCCCGCCGACGGGGACTCCGCCGACGCCGTCGCGGAGATCGCCTCCACGCACGGTCTGGCGATCGCCTACGGCTACCCCGAGCGGGACGGCGAGAGCGTCTTCAACTCCGCCCAGCTGCTGTCCGCCGACGGCGACCGTCTGGCGAACTACCGCAAGACCCACCTCTTCGGCTGCTTCGAGCGCGACCACTTCACGCCGGGCGACGTGCCGGTCGTCCAGGCCGAGCTGCACGGCCTGCGGGTCGGACTGATGATCTGCTACGACGTGGAGTTCCCGGAGAACGTCCGCGCCCACGCTCTGGCCGGCACCGACCTCCTCCTGGTCCCGACGGCCCAGATGCACCCCTTCCAGTTCGTCGCCGAGTCCCTCGTCCCGGTGCGGGCCTTCGAGAACCAGATGTACGTGGCGTACGTCAACCGCGTCGGCCAGGAGGGGGAGTTCGAGTTCGTCGGACTCTCCACGCTCGCCGGCCCCGACGGGATCGCCCGGGTCCGCGCCGGCCGCGTCGAGGAGCTCGTCCTCGCCGACGTCGACCCCGCCCGTCTGGCCGAGTCCCGTGCGGCGAACCCGTACCTCAAGGACCGGCGCCCCGGCCTCTACGGGTCCCTCGTCTGACCCTCAGTCCCACCGAGTACCTTCCGCGCAAGGAGTCCCCGCCCCATGACGTCCACGGTGCCCAACGCCGCCCAGCACACCGACGGGCAGCAACCGCCGATCACCATGTTCGGGCCGGACTTCCCCTTCGCGTACGACGACTTCCTCGCCCACCCGGCGGGCCTCGGCCAGATACCGGCGACCGAGCACGGAACCGAGGTGGCGGTCATCGGCGGCGGCCTGTCCGGCATCGTCGCCGCCTACGAGCTGATGAAGATGGGCCTCAAGCCCGTCGTGTACGAGGCCGACCGGATCGGCGGCAGGCTGCGCACCGTCGGCTTCGAAGGCTGCGACCCCTCGCTGACCGCGGAGATGGGCGCCATGCGCTTCCCGCCGTCCTCCACGGCCCTGCAGCACTACATCGACCTGGCCGGGCTCGAGACCGCGCCGTTTCCCAACCCGCTCGCCGAGGCGACCCCGTCGACCGTCGTCGACCTGAAGGGCGAGAGCCACTACGCGGAGACGCTCGACGACCTGCCGCAGGTGTACCGCGACGTGGCCGACGCGTGGAACGCCTGCCTGGAGGAGGGCGCCGACTTCTCCGACATGAACCGGGCCATGCGCGAGCGCGACGTGCGGCGCATCCGGGAGATCTGGTCCGGGCTCGTCGAGAAGCTCGACAACCAGACCTTCTACGGCTTCCTCTGCGACTCCGAGGCCTTCAAGTCCTTCCGGCACCGGGAGATCTTCGGGCAGGTCGGCTTCGGTACCGGCGGCTGGGACACCGACTTCCCCAACTCCATCCTGGAGATCCTGCGCGTCGTCTACACCGAGGCCGACGACCACCACCGCGGGATCGTCGGCGGCTCCCAGCAGCTGCCGCTGCGCCTGTGGGAGCGCGAGCCGCAGAAGATCGTGCACTGGCCCTACGGGACGTCCCTGCGGTCCCTGCACGAGAGCGGCGAACCGCGCCCCGCCGTGACCCGGCTGCACCGCACCGCGGGCGACCGGATCACGGTCACCGACGCGAAGGGCCGCATCCGCACCTACCGGGCGGCGGTCTTCACGGCCCAGTCCTGGATGCTGCTGTCCAAGATCGCCTGCGACGACGCCCTGTTCCCGATCGACCACTGGACGGCGATCGAGCGCACGCACTACATGGAGTCCAGCAAGCTCTTCGTGCCCGTGGACCGGCCGTTCTGGCTGGACAAGGACGAGGAGACCGGCCGTGACGTGATGTCGATGACACTCACCGACCGGATGACCCGCGGGACCTATCTGCTGGACGACGGCCCGGACCGGCCGGCCGTGATCTGCCTGTCCTACACCTGGTGCGACGACAGCCTGAAGTGGTTGCCGCTGTCCGCGAACGAGCGGATGGAGGTGATGCTGAAGTCGCTCGGCGAGATCTACCCGAAGGTCGACATCAGGAAGCACATCATCGGCAACCCGGTGACGGTCTCCTGGGAGAACGAGCCCTACTTCATGGGTGCGTTCAAGGCGAACCTGCCCGGTCACTACCGCTACCAGCGGCGCCTGTTCACGCACTTCATGCAGGACCGGCTGCCCGACGGGAAGCGGGGCATCTTCCTCGCCGGCGACGACATCTCCTGGACGGCCGGCTGGGCGGAGGGCGCGGTGCAGACCGCGCTCAACGCCGTGTGGGGCGTCATGCACCACTTCGGTGGCGGGACCGACCCGTCCAACCCCGGCCCCGGTGACGTGTACGACGAGATCGCGCCGGTGGAGCTGCCGGAGGACTGAGGCGCTCCGGCATCGGGCCCACAGGGGCGGGCGGCCGGATCCCGGCCGCCCGCCGGGATCAGACGCCGGCCGCCCGGGCCGCCGTGTAGACCGCCGCGGCCACGTCCTTGAGCTCCTCGGCGTCCCGCGCCGAGGTCTGCAGGTCGATCAGGATCTCGTCCAGGCCGACCGCGGCATGGGCGACCAGGTCCTCCACGATCTGGTCGACGTCGCCCTGGAAGAGAGCGCGGTCCGCGCCGTCGTAGGCCTTGGCGGAGTAGGAGGCGTTGACGCGCAGCACCGACTGGAGCGGTGTGACCCGGCCTCGCTCGGCGGCCAGGTCCTGCAGCTCGCGCCACTGCGCGGCGATGCGCTCGGCGCCCGCGGAGACCGGGAGCCAGCCGTCGGCCTTGTCGACAAGCCGCCGCAGTGCCCTGCTGTTGCTCGCGGCCAGCAGGATCGGGATCGGCCGGGCGGGCTTGGGTGCGACGGCCACGGACGAGAGCTTCGTGACCGTGCCCTCGTAGGAGACCGGGTCCGCTCCCCATACCGCGCGGCAGACGTCGATCACCTCGTCCAGCGCCTTGCCGCGCTGTTCGAAGGGGCGGACCGCCGCCGCCGCGTACTCGTCCAGGGACCAGCCCGTGCCGAAGCCCGCCACGACCCGGCCGCCGGACGCCGCGTCCAGGGTGGCGAACGCCTTCGCGAGCTGGAAGGGCACGTGCAGGGGGGCCACCAGCACACTCGTCCCGAGCCGGGCGCGGCGGGTGGCGGCCGCGGCCAGGGTGAGCGTCACCAGCGGCTCGGCCACCCCCCGGTAGGACTCGGGCCAGGGCAGTCCCTCGACGTCGTACAGGCCCTGGGAGGAGTCCAGCGGGAACAGGGCCCGCTCGTACACCCACAGACTCTCGTAGCCCATCTCCTCGGCGGCGCGTGCCACGTCGGGCACATCGCGCCCGATGTCGTACTGCTTGTTCTGGGGGAGGCCGAGTCCGAGCCGGGTCGCCATACCTGTCGCTCCTTCGCCTTGGATGTGCAGCTTGTTCAACGTACGACCGCGGTGCGGGGGTTGCGCGTGCGACAGGCGAGAACCGGCCGGATCATCCGGGGAGCGGGGTGAGCAGGATCCGGCCGGCGAATCCCACCGCCGCGTCCAGCCGGCCGGCGAACTCGTCCGCCAGGTCGGGAAGTTCCCGCAGCGCCCACAGGGCGCGCCCCGCGGACCAGGCGGCCTCGCGCGCCCGCTCCAGGCTCCAGGCGCCGAGCAGATGGGTGAGGGGGTCGGCGACCTGGAGCAGATCGGGGCCGGGCATCAGGTCCTCGCGGATGCGTTCCTCCAGCGACAGGAGCACGATCCCGACACGATCGAACTCGTCCTCGAGATCACCCGGTTCACAGCCGAGCGTGCGACAGGCGTCGACGACGGCGAGGGCGAGGTCGTGCCCGATGTGCGCGTTGATGCCGGCGAGCGCGAACTGCACCGGACGCACCCCCGGATGGCGCCGGAACTGGAACAACGGCCGCCAGCAGGCCGGTCGGGACCCCTCCTCGGCGACGGACAGGTACCGCTCGGCGAACCGGACGTCCAGCGTGCTCGCGGCCCGTGCGTCGGGGAAGTCCCCTGCGTCCAGACGGCGGTCGACCTCCTCGGTGACGGCAAGGTAGACGCGGTTGAAGACTGCGACGCCGTCGTGCTCGGGCCATGCCTCGTCGAGCGCGCGCATACGTGAGACGACCGTGTCGACCGAGGTGGTGTACTGCTCCAACCGGACCATGGGGGCAGAGTCGCAGGCCGCGCCCGGCCCAGGGGCCGGCGGCCCGCGGGCTTCGCCGGAACGGGGGAACGCGCCGGTGGTCCAGGTGGGGGACAGGGCCTGGGCCGGGCGGCACCTGGGTGCGCCCGCGGACCGGGTGGCGCACCTCCTGTCGCTCCGGCCCAACCGGTGCCGTCCGGCCCGCAGCGTCCGGCCGCGCGCCTGCGCAGCCCCGGGTTCCGGGTCCGGGAGCGACTACGAGCCGGCGCGCTCGTCCGAGTCCCGCGCGGTGGCGGCGTCCCGACGGCCTTCGTCGCCGTCCTCGTCGTACGAGGAGGTTCCCGAGTCCAGCAGCGGCTCCTGCCCCTTGAGGTGGGCGGGGGCCATCGCCCGCAGCGCGTGATAGCCGGTGATGACGACCAGCGTGCCCAGGGCGATACCGCTCAGCGAGAAGCTGTCGCCGAACTTCAGGCTGACGTTGCCGACGCCGATGATGATGCCCGCCGCGGCCGGCACCAGGTTCAGCGGATTGCGCAGGTCCACCTTGGAGTTGATCCAGATCTGCGCGCCGAGCAGGCCGATCATTCCGTACAGGATGACGGTGATCCCGCCGAGCACCCCGCCGGGTATCGCGGCCACGACGGCCCCGAACTTGGGGCAGACACCGAAGAGCAGGGCGAAGCCGGCGGCGGCCCAGTAGGCGGCGGTCGAGTAGACGCGGGTGGCCGCCATCACGCCGATGTTCTCGGAGTACGTCGTGTTGGGCGGGCCGCCGACCGCGGTCGAGAGCACGGACGCGACGCCGTCGGCGGAGATGGCCGTGCCCAGCTTGTCGTCCAGCGGATCCCCCGTCATCTCGCCGACCGCCTTGACATGTCCCGCGTTCTCGGCGACCAGGGCGATCACCACGGGCAGGGCGACCAGCACCGCGGACCACTGGAAGGACGGTCCGTGGAAATGGGGCAGGCCGATCCAGTCCGCCCTGCCGACGCCCGACAGGTCGAGGCGCCAGCGGTCGGTGAGCTTCCCGCCGGCGTCCACCGAGTGGATCTTCCCGAAGGCCCGGTCGCACACCCACGAGAGGCCGTAGCCGAAGACCAGCCCCAGGAAGATCGCGATCCGGGACCAGAAGCCGCGCAGGCACACCACGGCCAGCCCGGTGAACAGCATGACCGGCAGCGCGGTCCACTGGTCCTGCGGCCAGTACGTCGAGGCGGTCACCGGGGCGAGGTTGAACCCGATCAGCATGACGACCGCGCCGGTCACGATCGGCGGCATCGTGGCATGGATGATCCGCGCCCCGAACCGCTGGACCGCGAGGCCCACGAGGAACAACACCGCGCCGACGACCAGCACCGCGCCGGTCACGGTCGCGCTGGTGCCGCCCTGCGCCCTGATCACGGCGGCGACGCCCACGAAGGAGAGCGAGCAGCCGAGATAGCTGGGCACCCGTCCGCGGGTCGCCAGCAGGAAGATGACGGTCGCGACGCCGGACATCATGATCGCGAGGTTGGGGTCGAGGCCCATGAGCACGGGCGCCACAAAACTCGCCCCGAACATCGCCACGACGTGCTGCGCACCGAGCCCGATCGTGCGGGGCCAGGAGAGCCGTTCGTCGGGACGGACGACCGCTCCGGGCGCGGGCGTGTGCCCGTCTCCGTGCAGCTTCCAGCGCACGCCGAGATCCATGGTGAAGCTTCTCTTTCTCTGTACGTGAAGAATTGTCCGAACCATTGTCAGGGTCATCAGGCGGTCCTACGCTCACACGGTCCCACTCATGAACTGCGTTCATATTTCTGATCGGAGCCTTGATGAGTGCACGCCCCCGCCTGGCCGCTCTGCTCGCCGCCGTGACCGCCTTCGCGGCCGTCCTCGTGCCCAGCGCATCGGCCCACACGGCACCGAAGGTCCCCAGAACCGCCGTCCTCGACGGCACCCGGTTGCAGCAGACCAGGATCCGGCTGGACCACGGAGACCCCCGGCTGCGCGGGGCTCTCGGTGATCTGACCGAACGCGCCGACGCCTGGCTCGACCAGGGTCCCTGGACGGTCGTCGACAAGCCGAGGCCCGCACCCGGCGGAGACGTGCACGACTACCTCAGCCAGGCCCCGTACTGGTGGCCCACGCAGCCGAGGACGGCCGACAACCCCTGGGGCTGCCCCTACGAGCAGCGCGACGGGCAGCGCAACCCCGAGGTCGACACGGGGACCGACCGCCAGGACGTGGAGAAGGTCTTCGACTCCACCTACGACCTCGCGCTGGCCTGGTACTACACGGGCAGGAAGCAGTACGCGCAGAAGGCGGCCCAGGTGCTGCGCACATGGTTCCTGGATCCGGCGACCAGGATGAACCCCGAACTGGACCACGGGCAGTTCATCCCGTGCAGGTACGACGGCCGAGCCATCGGGATCATCGACTTCTCCCAGTCGTACACCGGCGTCCTGGACGCGATCGCCGTCCTGAACACCGGCGCCCCCGGCTGGTCCGAGGCCGACCGCTCGGGGATGCACGACTGGAACGTCGCCTTCCGTACCTGGCTGACCGACGGGTCCTTCGGCAAGGAGGAAGGTGCCGCCGAGAACAACCACGGCACCTTCTACGACATGCAGCTCGCCGCCCTGGCGTACGCGACCGGCGACGAGGCGCTCGCCCGGCGGACGGTGCTCGACGCACGCGCCAGGCGCATCGACCCGCAGATCGCAGCCGACGGCAGCCAGCCGCAGGAGCTCGCCCGGACACGCAGCTGGCACTACTCGACCTTCGACCTGGTGGCGTACACGCGGCTCGCGGCCATCGGCCGGCACGTCGGCGTGGACCTGTGGTCCTACCGGGGACCCGAGGGGCAGAGCCTGGTCAAGGCGGTCGACTTCCTGCTGCCGGCGGCGACGGGTGCCGGGGCCTGGCCCTACCCCGAACTGGAGTTCCACCGGTACGCGGCGAGCGACGTCGTGCACGCGGCGGCGGACGCCGGCGACGCGCGCGCCCGGAAGGCGGTGCGGCTGCTGGAGGCGCCTCCCGGCGGTGACCTGTGGGCGCTGCGGCCCGCCGCCGAGCAGCTGGACTCGATCGCGGGCTGACCCGCGGGCGGGGCATCCTGAGCGAGCGCTTACCATGGCTCTGAACAGCGCCGCGGTGTCGCGAGCGCCTCATCAGGCCACATCGAGGAGCCCCGCCCGTGACCGCCGAAGCCCAGGCCTTGCCCGTCCAGTCGTACGGACGGTTGATCCCCGTCGTCGTCCACTTCGACGACCTCGACGCGCTCGGCCTGCTGCACAACGCCCGCTATCCCGTCATGGTCGAACGCGCCTGGACCGTCCTGTGGCACGAGCAGGGCTTCGGCTTCGAGGGCGACTGGGAGGCGGCGGGGGACTTCTGCAACGCCGTCAAGGAGCTGCGGATCACCTACGAGGCCCCGGTGAGCAGGCCGGGCGCGTACGCCGTGCACCTGTGGCTCGAGCGACTCGGGAACACCGGCCTCACCTACGGGTTCCGGTTCTGCTCGACCGACGGAGCGGTGACGTACGCGCACGGCACCCGGGTCCTGGTCCGGCTCGACGCGGCGACCCTGCGCCCCACGTCGTGGAGCGACCGGTTCAGGGCCTTGGGTCGGGAACTGCTGCGCTCGGCGGACTGACCTTCGGTCGTTCCCGGTCGCCCGCGCGGAGCACCCCCGCGAACAGGGCGAGCCCGCAGGCAAGCACCGTCACCAGCCCGAACGAGACCACGAGGCTGGTCGCCTGGGCCAGTCCGCCGATCGCACTCGGCGCGACGAGCCCCGAGGTGTACGTGATCGTCGCGACACCGGCGATGGCCTGGCTGGGGTTCGGACCGCTGCGGCCGGCCGCGGCGAAGCACAACGGCACGACGACGGCGATGCCGAGGCCCATCAGTGCGAAGCCGGTCATCGCCACGACCGGATCACCGGCACCGACGATCAGCAGTCCGCCGAGGACGGCCAGGACGCCGCCGGCCCGTACGGTGCGCACCGAACCGAACCGGTCCACCACCTTGTCGCCCGCGATCCGGGCGACGGCCATGGTGAGCGTGAAGCCCGTGGTGCACGCGGCCGCGAGCCCCGCCGAGGTCTCCAGTTCGTGCCGCAGATACACGGCGGACCAGTCCAGGCTCGCGCCCTCGGCGAACACCGCGCAGAACCCGATCGCGCCGATCAGCAGCGCCGACTTCGGCGGCAGGGCGAACCGGGGCGGCGGCTCCTCGTCCTCGGCGGGCTGGAGGTCGAGCACCCAGGTGCAGGCGACCAGCCCCAGCACGGTCAGGACCGCGGCCGCCAGGGTGTGGTGCAGCCGGGCGTCCGAGCCGAGGTGTGCGGCGAGTGTGCCGGCGGCCGAGCCGATCAGTGCGCCTGCGCTCCACATGCCGTGCAGACCGGACATGATCGACCGTCCGAGCCGGTCCTCGACCTCCACACCGAGGGCGTTCATCGCGACGTCCGCCATGCCCGCCGAGGCGCCGTAGACGAACAGGGCCGGGCAGAGCGTGAGGAGGTTGGGCGCGAGGGACGGCAGAACAAGGGAGAGCGTCCACAGGGCGATCAGACCGCGCAGGGCGTTGCGGGCGCCGAACCGATGGCTGATGCTGCCGGCGAGCGGCATCGCCACGGACGCGCCGAGCGCGGGGAACGCGAGCGCCAGTCCGAGTTGCCCCGCGCTGACCGAGGCGTGGTCCTGGATCCACGGCACACGGGTCGCGAACGAGCCGGTGACGGCACCGTGCACGGCGAAGACCGCCGCCACGGCGTACCGCGCACGCTTCACGTCACGTACTGAGTAGACCCTCTCCACCGCGCCCATTCTCGCCCCTCCCCGGGTGTGTCCGCCTCGCTGCGTGGCGTAAACTATCAGGAACCCTGCCTGATAGATAGGAGGGAGGGGGCCGGTGAACGTCCCCGCCGATCTGGGAGGATCCCGGCATGCCTGCATCTCCTAGCACCGCCCGGGCCATCAACGACCGGCTGGCCCTGCGGCTGCTGCAGGAGCAAGGCCCCCTGACGGCAGGGCAGTTGAAACAGCTCACCGGACTGTCCCGGCCCACGGTCGCCGACCTCGTCGAGCGGCTCACCGAGGCCGGGCTGGTGGCGGTGGTGGGGGAGTCGGGCGAGCAGCGGCGCGGTCCGAACGCCCGGCTGTACGGGATCGTCGCCGACCGCGCCCGTCTCGCGGCCCTCGACGTGCGCACCGAGGGCGTCGCCGTCCTCGTCGCGGATCTGCTCGGCGGGGTGCTCGCCGAGGCGTCGGTGCCTATCGGCGGCGACATGGGGACGGGACCCGCGGTCGAGCAGGCCGTGGCCGTGGTGGAGCGCACGGCGAAGGAGGCGGGTGCCGCGCCGCTCCACACGGTCGGGATCGGAGCACCCGGCCTGATCGACCCCGCCACCGGCGAACTCCGTGATTCCAGCGGCCTGCCGGAATGGCACCGCCGGCTGGTCACCGCGCTCCATGAGCGGCTGCCCGCGCGCGTGATCGTGGAGAACGAGACCAACCTCGCCGCCCTGGCCGAGCAGCGCGAGGGCGCGGCGCGCGGCCGGGACACCTTTGTGCTGCTGTGGCTGGGACTCGGCACGGGCGCGGCCGTGGTCCTGGACGGAGCGCTGCGCCGCGGGGCCTCCGGCGGCACCGGCGAGATCGGCTTCCTGCCGGTCCCCGGCACCAGGACGCTGCCGTCCGCGACGGACTGCGACGGCGGCTTCCACTCCCTGGCGGGGTCGGGGGCCATCACCCGACTGGCCGGGGAGCATGGGCTGTTCACCGCGGACACGGGGGGTGAGCCGCAGGCGGCGGTGCTCGTCCGGCGGGCCGTGGAGGCGGTCGCCGGGGGCGGGGCGACGGCCGGAACCGCCGCCGCGCCGCCGCCGTCGGAGGCGGGACCCGAGCAGGCGGGGCGCTTCCTCGACGCCCTCGCCGACCGGCTCGCGATCGGCGCCGCATCCCTCGCCGCCATCCTCGATCCCGGGTGCGTGGTGCTCGGCGGCGAGGTCGGACAGGCGGGCGGGGCCGTGCTCGCCGGTCTTGTCGAGGCGCGGCTCGCACGTATGTCGCCGCTGGTCACCGAGGTGCGCGCAGGCGTCCTCGGAGGGGGCGCCGTACTGCGCGGTGCGTTGCTGACCGCGCGGGACGGCGCACAGGACGAACTCTTCGCGCCCCCGGAGAGATAGCGGGCGCCTCCGTGCGGTCGGCCGAGTCCGCCGCCTTCGAACCGCTGCGCGAGGTGCTGCTCGAACCTCGCCTTCCCCACCGCCCGTTCGGGGGTGAGATGGCCGCCCGAGCGGAATGCACGGTAGGTCCCGCCCGCCAGCGGCACGTTCAGGGTGCGGTCGCGGCCGCGTCGCCGGGCGATGCACCGGAGCCCGACCGGGTCCGGCCCGTCCGCGCTCGGCCGGGCAGCCCGTCGGGGGCCGTGCCTGCGAGGGCCACGGCCCCGGCGTCCGGACCATGGACGGAGGCCCGGCGGCGGGGCAAGGGCCTCCGTCACCGCCGCCGGACCGCTCGTGGACGGCGCACAGCGCCGGGATCGCCGACCCTAGGAGGACTGGACCAGACCGGTCAATAGGTATGGACCAGTCGCCAACTGTCCATGCCCCACCAGGCGTTGTGCTGCCGGGTGATGGGTTCGGGTGCCGCGCGGCGGGCCGGGAAGTCCGATATGTGAACCTGTGAGCCACCACACAGCGGTTCACCCGCTTGGCGCTCGACCCGGCGTGGCACACTGTTTGCTGTACCAGAAGCAGCGCACTCCGGGGTCGGTGAAAGTCCGAACCGGCGGTTATAGTCCGCGACCCGGTCGCTTCCAGCGGCCGGTTGACCAGGTGGAATTCCTGGACCGACGGTTAAAGTCCGGATGGGAGGCAGTGCGCGGCGGGCGGGCATTCGTGCGCGCCGCCGTATTCGGGTCGCCCCGAGGGGCGAACTCCGTCCGGCGTCGTCCCGGTGATCCCGACCGCGGTCCGCTGTCGTCCTCGACAGTCCCCGGAGTCCGTGCCCGAACGTGGCAGGAGGACCCGGGAAGTGTTCACCGGAATCGTCGAAGAGCTGGGTGAGGTCACCGCCGTCGAGAATCTCGGCGACTCCTCCCGCTTCCGGCTCCGTGGACCCGTCGTCACCGAAGGTGCGCAGCACGGTGACTCCATCGCGGTCAACGGAGTCTGTCTCACCGTCGTGGAGCACGAGGGCGACGAGTTCACCGCCGACGTCATGGCGGAGACCCTCAACCGCTCCAGCCTCGGCGCCCTCGCGGTCGGCTCCCGCGTGAACCTCGAACGCCCCACCGCCGTCGGTGCGCGGCTGGGCGGGCACATCGTGCAGGGCCACGTCGACGGCACCGGCACGGTTCTCGAGCGCAAGCCCTCCGAGAACTGGGAGCTCGTCACCGTCTCGCTCCCGGCGGAGCTCGCCCGCTATGTGGTCGAGAAGGGCTCCATCACCGTGGACGGCATCAGCCTCACCGTCGTGGAGGTCGGCGCCGACCGCTTCACCGTCAGCCTCATCCCGACGACCCTCGCCCTGACCACGCTCGGCATCAAGCAGCCCGGCGATCCGGTCAACCTCGAGGTCGACGTCATCGCCAAGTACGTGGAGCGCCTGCTGGCCGGGCAGGGGGCCTCCGAGTGAACTGGCTCAACTCGGAGGCGTTCACGCTCTTCGGCCAGCACATCAAGTGGTCGGACATGATCGGCAACGTGATCGGTCTGATCGGCCTCGCCTTCGGCTGGCGCCGCTCCCTGTGGAGTTGGCCGGTGCAGTTCCTGTCCGGCCTCGTCCTCTTCGCCGCCTTCGCCACGGCCCACCTCTCCGGCAGTGCCGGCAAGCAGGTCGTCGTCATGGTCGTCGCCGTCTACGGCTGGTGGCAGTGGAACCGCGGCAGGGGGCGGGCGGACGACGGCCACATCGCGGTGCGGTTCGCCACCTGGCGCGAGCGTGGGATCCTGCTCGGCGCCGCCGCCGTGGGCACGCTCGCGGTGGCCGGCCTGTTCACCGCGTACCCGTCGTTGTCGTGGGACCCGTGGCCGGACGCCTACATCTTCGTCGGCACGATCGTCGCCATGTACGCCCAGGCACGCGGCATGGTCGAGTTCTGGCTCGCCTGGCTGCTCGTGGACGCCGTCGGTGTCCCGCTCAACTTCGCCAACGGCTTCGCATTCTCCGGTTTCGTCTACGTCATCTACGGCGCGCTCGTCCTGTGGGGCCTGCGCGACTGGTGGCTGCGCTCCCGCAGGGCGGGGCAGCCCCTCCTGGAAGGAGCCGCGGCATGAGCACCGCGCCGATCCTGTACAGCACGGACAACGTCGAGGACTTCGCGCTCGATCCGATCGAGCAGGCCATCGCCGACATCGCGGCCGGCCGGCCGGTCGTGGTCGTCGACGACGAGGACCGGGAGAACGAGGGCGACCTGGTCATCGCCGCCGAGAAGGTCACGCCCGAGATCGTCGCCTTCATGATGAGCGAGTGCCGCGGTCTGATCTGCGCGCCCATGGAGGGCGAGGAACTCGACCGCCTCGAGCTCCCGCAGATGGTCGACAACAACACCGAGTCGATGCGCACCGCGTTCACTGTGTCCGTCGACGCCGGCGGTGCCCACGGGGTGACCACCGGCATCTCCGCGTCCGACCGGGCCACCACGCTGCGCCTGCTCGCCGGCGGAGAGGCGGGACCCGGCGACTTCGTCCGCCCGGGTCACATCTTCCCGCTGCGGGCCAGGCCCGGCGGTGTGCTCGTCCGCAACGGCCACACCGAGGCCGCCGTCGACCTCGCACGGCTCGCGGGGCTGCGGCCCGCCGGTGCGATCGTGGAGATCGCCGGCGAGGACGGCCACATGCTGCGGCTGCCGGAGCTCGTCCCGTTCGCCCGCAAGCACGGGCTGACGATCGTCTCCATCGAGGACCTGGTCGCCTACCGGCGCTCGCCCAAACTCTCGGCCCCCCTCGGGGCGGAGGACCCCGGGGCACAGGACGCGCCCCCGTCCGAGCCCGCCGTCCGCCGTGAGGCCGAGGTTCACCTGCCCACCCGCTTCGGCGAGTTCACCGCCTACGGCTACCGGTCGCCCGCGGACGGCGTGGAGCACATCGCCCTCGTCCGCGGCGAGATCGGCGACGGCGAGGACGTCCTGGTCCGCGTGCACTCCGAATGCCTCACCGGAGACGTGTTCCACTCTCTGCGCTGCGACTGCGGCCCCCAGTTGGAGGCCTCTCTGGAGCGCATCCAGGCGGAAGGCAGGGGAGTGGTGGTCTATCTGCGCGGCCACGAGGGGCGCGGCATCGGGCTGATGTCCAAGCTGCGCGCGTACGAACTCCAGGAGCGCGGTCGCGACACCCTGGACGCCAACCTCGAGCTGGGCCTTCCCGCGGACGCCCGCGACTACGCCGCCGGCGCCAGGATCCTGGCCGACCTCGGCGTGCGCAGCGTGCGCCTGATGACGAACAACCCCGACAAGACCGAGGCCCTGCTCCGGCACGGCCTCGGGGTCACCCGGCGTGAGCCGATGCCCGTGCAGGCGGGCGAGTACAACATCCGCTACCTGCGCACCAAGCGGGACCGGATGGGGCACGACCTGCCCTGGCTGGACACGAACGCCGTGTCCGCCTGCGGCAACCAGTAAGAGAGCACTGAGGAGAGACGTGAGCGGCAAGGGTGCACCGGTACTGTCCGTACGCAACGCGAGCGATCTGCGGGTCGCCGTCATCGCGGCACAGTGGCACGACAAGGTGATGGACGGACTGGTGGACGGCGCACTGCGCGCCCTGCACGAGTTGGGGATCGACGAGCCGACCCTGTTGCGGGTCCCGGGCAGCTTCGAGCTCCCGGTAGCCGCCAAGGTGCTCGCGGGCCGAGGCTACGACGCGATCGTGGCCCTCGGGGTGGTGATCCGCGGTGGCACCCCCCACTTCGACTATGTGTGCCAGGGGGTCACCCAGGGCCTGACCCAGGTCTCCATCGAGACCGGTGTCCCCGTCGGCTTCGGTGTCCTCACCTGTGACACCGAGGAGCAGGCTCTGGACCGTGCCGGCCTGGAGGGCTCCAACGAGGACAAGGGGCACGAGGCCGTGACGGCGGCGGTGTCGACGGCCGCCACGCTGCGCTCGGTATCCGAACCCTGGCACTGAGGCACGGTCCGGAGCGCGTAGGGTGAGGACCACCATGTCCAAGAAGACGTTCGAGGAGCTCTTCACCGAGCTCCAGCACAAGGCCGCCCACGGCGATCCCGCCAGCTCCCGCACCGCCGAATTGGTCGGCAAGGGCGTCCATGCCATCGGCAAGAAGGTCGTCGAGGAGGCCGCCGAGGTCTGGATGGCCGCCGAGTACGAGGGCAAGGAGGCGGCCGCCGAGGAGATCTCCCAGCTGCTCTACCACGTCCAGGTGATGATGGTGGCCCGGGGGATCTCCCTGGACGAGGTGTACGCCCACCTCTGAGTCGTATACCGAACATCCGCACACCCCACGCACGAACGAAGGAAGCCGACCTCATGCTGCGCATCGCCGTCCCGAACAAGGGTTCCCTGTCCGGCCCTGCGGCGGACATGCTGCATGAGGCCGGCTACCAGCAGCGCAGGGAGTCGAAGGAGCTCCGGATCGTCGACCCGGAGAACGAGGTGGAGTTCTTCTACCTCCGCCCCCGCGACATCGCGATCTACGTCTCCTCCGGCCGGCTCGACATCGGCATCACCGGCCGCGACCTGCTCATCGACTCGGGCGCCAACGCCGAGGAGATCCTGCCGCTCGGCTTCGCCCGCTCCACCTTCCGCTTCGCCACCAAGCCCGGCACGGCCGGCGGCGTAGAGGACCTCGCGGGCAGGACGGTCGCCACCTCCTACGAGGGGATCGTCGCCAAGCACCTCGCCGACAAGGGCGTCGACGCCTCCGTCGTCCACCTGGACGGCGCCGTCGAGACCGCCATCGAGCTCGGCGTCGCCGAGGTCATCGCGGACGTGGTCGAGACCGGCACCTCGCTGCGCAACGCGGGTCTCGAGGTCATCGGCGAGCCGATCATGAAGTCCGAGGCCATCGTCGTCCGCCGGACCGGCGCCGACGTCGAGGAGCCGAAGGTCCAGCAGTTCCTGCGTCGTCTGCAGGGCGTCCTGGTGGCCCGGACGTACGTGATGATGGACTACGACTGCCGCGTCGAGCAGCTCGAGAAGGCCGTCGCGCTCACCCCCGGCCTGGAGTCGCCGACCGTCTCGCCCCTGCACAACGAGGGCTGGGTCGCCGTGCGGGCGATGGTCCCGTCCAAGGAGGCGCAGCGGATCATGGACGATCTCTACGCCATCGGGGCCCGTGCCATCCTGACCACGGCCATCCACGCCTGCCGCCTCTGAGGAACCGTACGACGATGCCGGACCTGCCCACCCTTCCCGTGACCTTCCGGCCGGGACACACCCGGGCCGTGCTGCTGAGCGCCGGCGTGGCGATCTTCGTGGTCATCACCGCGGTCGCCATGCTCCTGGAGCAGCTCAGCCCCGGGGAACGCCTCAGCTTCATCCTGACGGCGGTCCTCCTGTTCGGGGTTCTCCTCCTGCTCGCCCGGCCCAAGGTCGTCGCGGACGAGTCCGGCGTCACCGTCGTCAACATCGCCAGCAGCCGCCATCTGCACTGGGCCGAGATCGTGCAGGTCAACCTGCGCCCGGGCGACCCCTGGGTGTTCCTCAACCTGAGCGACGGGACCAGCCTGCCCGCCCTCGGCATCCAGCCGGGCATCGCCAAGGAGCGCGCGATCGCGGACGCGCGTACGCTCCGCGCGCTCGCCGAGGCCCGTTCCGCAGACGATCCCGGACGACATCACAGCTGACTCGGGCCGTCCGCCCTGCCGCACCGGCCGGAGTCTTGACTAATCTGGTGACAGAGGCGCCCCGAGGCGCCTCCGCCCCTGAGGCTCCGCCCGGTGCTCAGGGCTTCCTGCTACCCGAGGAGTGACTCCCTCCGGCGATGGACGGATCGTCCTGTAGTACCTGCGCCGCCCCCTGCCGACATAGCGCGGACCGTGTCCGCGTGAACGCGGAGGCGGCGGCATCATGAGCATCCCCTTGCTGCTCCTAGGAGCGGCGTTTGTCCTGATCCTGGCCAACGGATTCTTCGTCGCGGCCGAGTTCGGTCTCGTGACGGTCGAGCGGCCCGACGCCGAGAAGGCCGCGGCCGAGGGCGACCGAAGGGCCCGCACGGTCGTCGAGTCGCTCAGGGAGCTGTCCTTCCAGCTCTCCGGCACCCAGCTCGGCATCACCATCACCTCACTCGTGGTCGGCATGCTGGCCGAGCCCGCGCTGGCGGAACTGCTGCGCGGCCCGTTCACCATGCTCGGCATCCCCGAGGGTGCCGTCTCCGGCGTCGCCGTGGTGGTGGGCATGCTGCTGGCCTCGGCCGTGCAGATGGTCATCGGCGAACTCGTGCCCAAGAACTGGGCCGTGTCCCGGCCGCTCCAGGTCGCCCGTTTCGTGGCCGGCCCGCAGCACCACTTCTCGCGGCTGTTCCGGCCGGTGATCGCGGCCCTCAACGCGGTCGCCAACCGGCTGGTGCGCGCCCTGGGTGTCGAGCCCGCCGAGGAGCTGGCCTCCGCCCGCACCCCCGATGAGCTCGTCTCCCTGGCCCGGCACTCGGCTCAGGCCGGTGCCCTGGAACAGGACACCGCGGATCTGTTCGTACGGACGCTGTCCCTGGGCGAGCTGACCGCGCAGCATGTGATGACCCCCCGGGTGAAGGTGAGTGCGCTGCAGTCGTCCGCCACCGCGGAGGACGTGGTCAATCTCACCCGTGCCACCGGTCTGTCCCGCTTCCCCGTCTACCGGGAGAAGATCGACGAGATCATCGGCATGGTGCATCTGAAGGACGCCCTCGCGGTGCCCTCGCACGAGCGGCTGCGTACGCCCGTCACCCGGATCGCCCAAGCGCCCCTGCTCGTTCCGGAGACGCTGCCAGTCCAGCCCCTCCTCGGGCGGCTGCGCAGCGAGCAGCCCATCGCCGTCGTCGTCGACGAGTACGGCGGCACGGCGGGCGTGGTCACCCTCGAGGACATCGTCGAGGAGCTCGTCGGCGAGGTGCGTGACGAGCACGACGGGCTTGACCTGCCCGAACTCGCCGTCGCGCCGTCCGAGGACGGGCGCCCCGCCTGGGACGCAGACGGCAGCTGCCGGGTCGACATCCTGCAGCGCATAGGCCTCGACGTACCGGAGGGGCCGTACGAGACAGTGGCCGGACTGGTCGCCGATCTGCTCGGCCGGATCCCCGCCCCCGGTGACCGGGCCGAGCTGCCGGGCTGGCGGCTCACGGTGCGCCAGGTGGGGCACTACCGCGCGGAGCGGGTCAGGCTCGTGAAGCTCGCGGACAGTCCCGTGCCGGTCGCGGAGGCGGTGCGATGAGCGTGCTGCAACTCGTGTTCGCCGCACTGCTGGTGCTGGCGAACGGGTTCTTCGTGGGCGCCGAGTTCGCGCTCGTGTCGGTGCGGCGCAGCCAGATCGAGCCGCTCGGGACCGCACGGGCCCGGCAGGTGCTGTACGGGCTCGAGCGGCTGCCGCAGATGATGGCCGCGGCCCAGTTCGGCATCACCCTGTGCTCGCTGACACTGGGCGCCGTAGCCGAACCGACGGTGGCACATCTGCTCGAGCCGGTGTTCGAAGCGGTGCACATTCCCGACGGGATGGTGCATCCGCTCGGCTATGTGGTCGCACTCGCGGCCGTCGTCTTCTTCCACCTGGTGATCGGCGAGATGGTGCCGAAGAACCTGGCGATGGCGGCACCGGAGAAGGCCGCGCTGTGGCTGAGTCCGGGTCTTGTGGCCTTCGCGCGGCTGTGCCGTCCGGTGACGGTCGCGCTGAGCGCCTGCGCCAAGCTGATCCTCAAGCTGTTCCGGGTGGACCCGAAGGACGAGGTCGAGGCGGTCTTCACCAGTGAGCAGCTCAACCAGCTGGTGGAGGACTCGGGCCAGGCGGGACTGCTCGATCCCGAGGAGCAGGAACGGCTGGAGGACGCGCTGGAGCTGGGTTCGCGCCCGGTGACGGACGTGCTCCTGGACCCGGTGTCCCTGGTGACCGTCGAGCCCACGGTCACCCCCGGGGAGGTGGTGGCCCTGACCGCGCGCACGGGCTACTCGCGCTTCCCCGTGGTCGCGGCCAACGGCGCCGTCATGGGCTATCTGCATGTGAAGGACGTCCTCGATCTGGAGGAGTCCGAGAGGGCGGTACCCCAGCAGCTCTGGCGCCCGATGACCACGCTCGCGGCGGAGCTGCCCCTGGACGACGCCCTGACGGTGATGCGCCGGGCCGCCACGCACCTGGCCCAGGTGGCCGACGGCTCCGGCCGGGTGCTGGGCCTGGTCGCCCTGGAGGACGTCCTGGAGCTGCTGGTGGGCGAGGTCAGGGACCCCGCGCATCGCGAGGCTCCGCCGCAGCCGCGGATGGCCGAACCGGAGCAGTGGGAGGCGGTGGCGAGCTGATCGCGGTTCACCCGCGCCCCGACCGGGGCGCGGGTGACGTGTCCCCGCACACTTCCCCGGGGCACCACTCCGTCCCGCGGTCGCCGGGTGCGCCGGGTCCTGCGGCGCTCCTCACAACCCCGGTGGATCCTGGGGACCGCGGCCCGACAGGACCTCTCCGTACGCCTGCATGAGATCGGGCAGCCGCAGCGTCGACAGGTCGTCCCGGGACGGGATCCCGGGGTACCCGCTCAGTCGCAGATCCCGGTACGCGCAGCTCTTCTCGTACAGCGTCCGCAGGAAGCGGCCGTTGCCGAGTTCGTCGATCCAGCCCTGGTCCACGACGTGACCGGCGATCGAGCGGAGCTCGTCCAGTGCCTCCGCGTCCCACATGTCGCCGTTCTCCGCGGCGAGGACCTCGCCGATCGCGGTGAGTTCCAGCGGGCGGTACGAGGGGAAGTCGACCCGGGTGGTGAAGCGGGAGGACAGACCGGGGTTGGCGGCGAGCAGACGGTCCATGCCCTCGGGGTAGCCGGCGAGGATCACCACCAGGTGGTCGCGGTTGTCCTCGGCGCGCTTCAGGAGCACCTGCAGCGCCTCGTCCCCGTATGCGTCGCCCTTGCCGTAGCCCGAGTTGGACAGGGAGTACGCCTCGTCGACGAACAGCACTCCGCCGATCGCCGAGTCGATCAGTTCGTTCGCCTTCACCGCGGTCTGGCCCAGGTACTCGCCGACCAGGTCGGCGCGCTGTGCCTCCACCAGATGGTCGCCGCCGAGCAGGCCGAGGGCGTAGAAGACCCGGCCGAGGATCCGCGCCACCGTCGTCTTGCCCGTACCCGAGGGACCGGAGAAGACGAAGTGCCGTTTGGGCGGTTGCACGGGCAATCCCTGGCCGGCCCGCAGCCGGGCCATGTTCAGCTGCGCGGACAGCGCCTTGACCTGCCGCTTCACCGGCTCGAGGCCCACCATCCGCTCCAGCTCGGCGAGTGCCTCCTCCAGCAGGGCCGGATCCGTCGGCCCCGCCGGCAGCGGCGGCGAGGGCATGGTGGCCTTCTCACGCACCAGGTCGCCCTGGGCCGGCAGGCCGCCGGTCGGCGGTTCGGGGTCCGAGAGCTTCACGTCCCGGCCCTCGGCGCCGAACAGCGGATCGAGGCCGTCCGGTCCCTCCAGCACGTCGCCCCCGGCGCTGAACGCCAGCGCAGTCAGGTCGGTCGACTCGTCGTAGCCGTCGCCCTCGGCGATCGCCGCGAGCCGCGCCGAGGTGTCCATGAAGGCCGGGTCCACCCGGTGCACCGCCCGGTACAGGGGCAGGGCGGCGGCGGAACGTCCCGTGCCCTCGTGTGCGCGGGCCAGCCAGTAGCGCAGCTCCTTGCGCTGCGGCTGCTCGCTGCGGCAGCGCATCAGGGATGCGGAGAGCAGCGGCTCGGCCTGCCCGAACATCTCGAGGCGCACCCGGGCCATCCCCCCGAACAGACCGGCCTCGATGCCGAGCATGGGGTCGTCGATCAGCGGATCCGTGTGCCGGACCAACTGCTCCCAGTCCTTGACCAGGTAGGCCCGGCAGGCGTGCAGGAAGCGGACCTGCGGGTCGGCGTCCACGGGCGGCAGCCCGGCGAGGGCCCGGTCCAGTTCGGGCACATGGCGGCCGTCCAGCCAGTGCGAGGCGTGCGCGAGCAGCAGGTCGCGTGGGTTCTCGAGCACCGGTTGCACCCACCAGCCCAGCCAGTACCAGGAGTTGAGCGTGCGCCGGTGACGTGAGCGCTGTTCCCCGAATCGGTCGCGATGCCGGAACATGCGCAGCAGCGCGGTCGTCGTGTCGACGCGGAGCGCGTGCAGTCCGAGCCAGCCGTCGGCCATCCCGGGATCCATGCGGACCGCAGCGCGGAACTCCTCCTCCGCCTGTGGATAGGCGCCCATGGTGTAGGCGTCGACACCTCGCAGCCAGGCGAGGTCGGCCGGCGCCTCGGGGCCCCGCGAGCCGAAGTCCATCAAGTCCCCCACAAACCGTGCCCCCGTTGGTTCGCCGCCGGGCCTGTGCCCGTCGGCCGCATTGCTCGAACCGCTGTGCCGCGGACCGGAGTTGCAACGTTGCGCACTGTCCGACGGTGGCACCGAGAGGCATCGTACCTGCGGGGGAGCGGCGTACCGAAGGGTGCCGCACGAGCCGTTCGATGAGGTGGGAGCAGACGGGGCGCACGCTGCGCGGTGACCGAGGGTGAGCGAATCACGGCTCCCGGCGCCCGAGGCAACGCCTCCGGGGCAGAACGAAGCCCCCGATCACGGGGGAACAACCGGGGGCTTCGCGTCTTGCGGGCGGCTGTGAAAGCCGCACATTGAGAACGTAAGTCCTGTACGGCTCCCGGGTCAAGCCGCCCCGAAGCACTCAAGGAAGTTCTCCCACAAGGGCCTTCATGAGGTCAGCACACTGCCGATGGCCCATCACCGTGGGTGAGGAGCTGGTCCGGACCATGCCCTCTCTGAGGTCCCGGAAGTACCTTGTATCCCTTATCTCCCTGCCGCACCAGGAGGTCGGCGAAGGGGCGCGACGGGTCCCGCGCGAAGTGCTGCCGCTCCGCCTCGACCCATCCCGTCCAGAACGCCTTCTGTTCGTCGTCGTCCCGCGCCCGTCCCCGGGCCCAGGCCTCCTCGTGGGGCAGTTCCATCCACAGCAACCGCGCCAGCCGGGGGCGCAGGGCCCGGCGGCCGGCACCGACTCCCTCGATCAGGACCACCGGGGCTGGCGGCAGGGTCCGCGCCGGGCCGAACCGCCGAGTGCGCCAGTTGTAGGGGCGGTAGTGCGCCGTCTCTCCGCGGCCGAGCGGTTCGATCACCTCGCGCAGCAGTCGCTCCGTCCAGGCGAACAGCTCCTCGTGCGTGGCGATGTCGTCGAGGTGCAGTACGGGTGCGCCGCCGAGTGCAGCCGCCAACTGCCCGGCGAACGTGGACTTTCCGGAGCCCGCGTGTCCGTCGATGCCGACGAGCCGCACGGGACCGCAGGACGGGGGCAGCCGATGCAGGCACGATGCGAGGAGGTGAATGGCGATTCCCTGGAGCGAGGAGCGCGGGCATATTTCGTTGGAACATTCTACGCGCGGCGCATGGCCGCACGGTCCGGAGGGCGGTCCGGACGCGGATGCGGTTCCGGAAATAGTGCCGCATTAAACTGTCGTCGCCTCAATCAATGGCGTGTTCTTTTTTGTCTCCGGCGGACCAGAGAACGTGTTCAACCGACTATTCGGGAATCGCCATTCCGGATGAGGTCATCGCTGAGCAGGGTGCCTGGTGCACGGCGGCGGCAAGTCGTAGCGGGACGGACAGGGGAGTGTCGCCGCGGGTTGTTCGAGGGGCAGTATGTGTGGCATCCGGCGGCCGACGACCATGAGCCGGCGAGCGTATGCGTGGGCGTGCGGGCCCGTGCGCTGGAGCGCATCGCGCTGAACGCAGGTGAAGCGCGGCGGCCCTCGCGCCCCGGGACCCCACCGCCTGGGTGGCCGGGCCGGTACTCGTCCGGCTGCACGAGATCCGCGAGCCCGCCCCACAGGGACCGCTGATCGCGCCGCCCGGCCCCTGGCGGCGCCCTACGCTTTGCGCATGCCGTGGAGCGTCTTCGGCGATCCCGAGGAACAGCTCTCGCGCGCCCGCCGCGTCCTCTTCGGGCTCGATTCCATCCCCGACACAGAAATGTCCGGTGTGTCGGAACGGATGTCAGGGTCTCGTACGAGGCGGCACGCAGGCCGGGATTCCGTCGCGATCGACGACGACGCGACACTCACGCCATGGGATTTCGACGGAAACTCACCGCGAGGTTCCGGGCCTTCGACGATTTCGCCGTGTCCTTCACCGTCATCAACATCCTCTCCGGAATTTTCTCCTCGTTCGGATTCGGTATGAGCGCGGGCGGCCCGCTTGTTCTCGTCTTCGGGTGGATCGGCGTCTCCGGCATGGTGCTTTTCATCGGTGCCGCAATGGGGGGAAGTGGCATCCGCCTATCCGACGGGCGGGGCGCTGTATTTCTCGGCCGGGAAACTTGCGAAACGGCATCGGGGCGCCTGGTCCTGGTTCACGTTGCTGGCTCAACTTCGTGGGCCAGGTGGGCGGCGCGGCGGCCACCGGATACGCCGCCACCTTCGTCCAGGCCGTCCTGGACCTGCAGTGGTCCTCGTACGAGCCGACCGCGCACCGGACCGTGCTGATCATGGCTCTGATCATCGTGTCCAGGGGCTGGCCATGGACCTCGTCTGAATGTGCCGTGAATCCGGCACACAGGACCCGTTCGCCCGTTCGCCCGTTCGCCGCCCGACACGTCACCCGGTCGGGCGCCGTACGGAGTCGTGGTGATCATGCGGGTCGGAGTCAGGGCATCCCAGGTCATGCCAGTGGTCCATGCCAATATTGGTGGGCGCGTCCCTCGCCGAAGTGCTGGCAGAAGTCCCCGGACGGCGGCCATAGTTGGCCCACATCGTGCGTCTGAACCGCTGCTTCCGGACAACTGGGGGTCACCCACCGATGACGAGAGCTTCAGAGCCGTCCCGCAGAACCATCCTCGCCGCGGCGGTCGCCGCGGCCGCCGCGACCGCCGGTGCGGGCCCCGCGGCCGCAGCCGCAGAGCCCGACGGCGGGCCGACGAAAGCCTCCCCGAGCCTCGTGGACAACCGTGCCTGGACCTCGTACGCGCAGTGGCGGACCGGCTCCGCGCGAGGGGTCCGTGCCGTGGCAGGGCCCCGACCGGGCGTGGTGATCTCCACGCCCGCGGGCCGCACCGACTACACCGACCCGCACACGGGGAGGACCGCATCCTGGGAGTACGCCACCTGGACCTCGCCGGTGCACGTCCTGTCGGTCCCGTCCACCGAGGCCATCGCCTCGTGGAACGCGCACACCCCGGCCGGCACCTGGCTCCAGGCGGAGCTCAAGGGCACCTACTCCGACGGCACGGATACGCCCTGGTACGTGATGGGCCGCTGGGCCGCCGGCGACCAGGACATCCGGCGGACGTCCGTCGACGACCAGACGGACGGCAAGAGCGACATCTGGACCGACACCTTCGCCATCTCCGACGCCGCGTCGGGTCTGCGCCTGGCGGCGTACCAGCTGCGCCTGACGCTCTACCGCACGCCGGGCACCCCGCTCACCCCCACGGTGTGGCGGATCGGCGCCATGGGCTCAGCGATCCCCGACCGCTTCACGGTCCCCGCCTCGAAGCCCGGCCTTGCCAAGGAACTGGTCGTCCCGCGCTACTCGCAGGAGATCCACAAGGGGCAGTACCCGGAGTACGACAACGGCGGCGAGGCCTGGTGCAGCCCCACCTCCTCGCAGATGATCATCGAGTACTGGGGCCGGAAGCCCACCCCCGAGCAGTTGTCCTGGGTCGACCCGTCGTACACCGACCCGCAGGTCTGCCATGCCGCCCGGTCCACCTACGACTACCAGTACCAGGGCTGCGGGAACTGGCCCTTCAACGCCGCCTACGCGGCGACGTTCGAGGACCTCCAGGGCGTGGTCACCCGGCTGTCCTCCCTGAAGGACCTGGAGACGCTGATCGCGGCGGGCATCCCGGCCATAACGTCGCAGTCGTTCCTGAAGGAGGAGCTGACCGGGGCGGGCTACGGGACCTCGGGCCATCTGATGACCGTGATCGGCTTCACCGCCGACGGCGACGTGATCGCCAACGATCCGGCCTCGCCGAGCGACGAGGCGGTGCGCCGGGTCTACAAGCGGGCCGAATGGGAGACGATCTGGCTGCGGACCAAGCGGTACAACGCCTCCGGCAGCGTCGTGTCCGGTACGGGCGGCGTCTGCTACCTGTACTTCCCCGCCCGTCCCACCGCGCACCAGCGCCTCGCGCTCGCGGCGGTGGGCGTCCACTGACACCGCGCGGATCCCGGCCATGAACACCCAGGGCCCCCGGGAGAGACCGGGGGCCCCTGGTGTGTGACCAAGCTCTCCGCCACGTCGGTGCATAGCGGTGGCAAGGTGGACACATCGGTGGGGGGAGTCCATCGCACAGTCCTACACCAGCGAGCTGCCATGACCGCCATCTCAGCCACCACCGCCCGACTCCGCGCCCGCACGGGCGGCCCGAAGGACGACGGACCGAAGATCGTCGAGCATGTCCTGGGCTGGGTCCTCGTCGCGGTCCTCGCGATGCTCGTCACGCAGCTCGGCCTGATGTGACGCGAGCGGTCCGGGGTTTTCCGGGCCGGCCGGCAATTCCGGAACAGCACCTCATCCGATCGATCGGAGCCGAACGTACCGGTGGGGTCGTTCTGCAATACTGCGGATGTCCCGCTGGCATTCGGAGGCTTGGCCGAAATTGAATATCAGTCAACAGCGAGGTGGCGTAGGCCCGCAGGCGCGCGCCACCGATCGCTCGCTGGCGCGCCGCGCCGAACTCATCTCCATCGGGCGCAAGTTGTTCGCCGACACGTCGTACGACGCACTGTCGATGGACGACATCGCACGCCATGCCCATGTGGCCAAAGGGCTGATTTACTACTACTTCAAATCGAAGCGCGGCTATTACCTCGCCATTGTCGAGGATTCGGTGGCCGACCTCGTCACCTCCGCGGCCGCCGGTCTGGAACTCCCGGCGGTGGATCGTGTGCACCGCACCATCGACCGCTATCTGCGCTATGCCGAGCACCATCAGTCCGCCTATCGCACCATCGTCAGCGGCGGCGTCGGTTTCGACGCCCAGGTACACGCCATCCGGGACGGGGTGCGCGAGGCGATCGTCGCCACCATCGCCGAGGGGGCGTACGGCCGGCGCGACATCTCACCGCTGGCACGCATGGGGCTCTTCGCATGGGTGTGCAGTGTGGAGGGCGCGACGCTGGACTGGATCGCCCGCCCGGGGCTGACCCGGGACTCCATGCGCGAACTGCTGGTGAAGACGCTCGGCGGCACCCTGCGCGCCATCGAGGAGCTCGAACCCCGGTACACGGCGCCGCCACCGGCCCGCCGCGACGGTTGACCGCACCGTGGGGCGGCAGCCGCAGCGGCCCCGCCCCCGGTGCTGTTGTTCCACCGGTCAGTTGATCGCCTTGATCAGCTCTCCGTTCGCGGTGTCACCGCTCAGCTCCCAGAGGAAGCTGCCTCCGAGGCCCTGCTGGTTCTTGTACGCCATCTTGGTCGCGATGGTCGACGGGGTGTCGTAACTCCACCAGTTTCTGCCGCACTTGGCGTAGGCGGTGCCGGCGACGGTGCCGGTCGCAGGGCACTTGGTCTTGAGCACCTTGTAGTCGTCGATCCCCTGCTCGTAGGTGCCCGCCGCCGGGCCCGTGGCGGTGCCGCCCGGTGCGGCCTGGGTGACCCCGGTCCAGCCGCGGCCGTAGAAGCCGATGCCGAGCAGCAGTTTCGACGCCGGGATGCCGAGCCCGGTGAGCTTCGCGATGGTCGCCGAGGTGTAGTAGTTCGCCTTCGGGATTCCCGCGTAGGAGTTCAGCGGCGAGTGGGGGGCGGTCGGGCCGGCGGCGTCCCAGGCGCCGAAGTAGTCGTAGGGCATCGGGTTGTACCAGTCGACGTACTGGGCCGCTCCCGCGTAGTTCGCCGCGTCGATCTTCCCGCCGCTCGTGGCGTCGGCCGTGATGGCCGCGGTGACCGGCGCACCTGAGCCGAACTTCGACCGCAGCGCCGCCATCAGGTTCTTGAACGCCTCCCGGCCACTGGTGTCACAGGTGTTGCCGCAGGCGTTCGGGTACTCCCAGTCGATGTCGATGCCGTCGAAGACGCCCGCCCACTTGGAGTTCTTGACCAGGTCGTAGCAGGACTGCGCGAACGCGGCCGGCCGCCTCGCCGAAGCCGCTCGACCACGTCCAGCCGCCGAACGACCAGAGGACCTTGAGGTTCGGGTGCTTCTTCTTCAGCTTCAGCAGCTGGTTGAAGTTGCCACGCAGCGGCTGGTCCCAGGTGTCGGCGACGCCGTCCACCGACTCGGCCGCGGTGTAGGCGCGGTCGGTGGCGGCGTAGGAGTCGCCCACGGCGCACTTGCCACCCGTGACGTTGCCGAAGGCGTAGTTGATGTGGGTGAGCTTCGCGGCGGAACCGGAGGTCTCGATGTTCTTGACGAAGTACTTGCGATCGTACGTGCCCCATTCGGTGAAGTAGCCGACGACCTTGGAGCCGGCCGCGGCCGTCCGCGCCGGTCCTTTTGTGGTGGCGGTCGCGGTGCCCGCGCCGGCGAGCAGCCCGGCGCCGAGGACGGCGCAGCAGGCGGCGGACACGAGCGCCCGGAAGCGGACGCGCGAGCGGTGGGGTGTGAGCATCGTGTCTCCTCGTGGGGGAGAGGGGAACGCGCGCTGACTGAACGCGTGCCGATTGGCATGAACGCGGTGAAGCGGTGGACCGAACCCTAGGAGGACTAGACCAGTTGGTCAGTGGTTCGGACCAATTCGGGATCCGGGACGTTTCCTTGAGTAAGCGGTCGTTAACTGGTGACTCCATGCCTCCGATCGGGCATACTCACAGCGCCACAGCCGCTGGTCAGCAGCTGCCGAGACCCGGAGCGGCGAGCATCGGCGAGGCCCAGTGAGACCCGGCGGAGTCGCCACACCCAAGGCGCACCTCCCGCCGAAGCGCCCGACAGGGAGGAGAGCGTCGCCATGCCCGACCGCGCCCCGCAGCCGGTGGATCGCCCATTGCCCACGGACGAGGCCCGGGAACTGATCTCGCTCGTCCGCGACATCGCGCAGCACGAGATCGCCCCGAAGGCGGCCGAGGAGGAGGACGCGGGACACTTCCCGCGCGAGGTGTTCCGGCTGCTCTCCGAATCCGGGCTGCTCGGCCTGCCCTACGACTCCGAGTACGGCGGCGGTGACCAGCCGTACGAGGTGTACCTCCAGGTGCTCGAGGAGCTCGCCGCGGCCCGCCTCACCGTCGGCCTCGGGGTCAGTGTCCACACCCTTTCCTGTCATGCCGTCGCCCACTTCGGCACCAAGCAGCAGCAGGTCGAGCACCTGCCCGCCATGCTCGGCGGCGGTCTGCTCGGCGCCTACTGCCTCTCCGAGGCCACGTCCGGATCGGACGCGGCGTCGCTGCGCACCAGAGCCGTCCGGGACGAGCAGGGGGGTGACTGGCGGATCACGGGCACGAAGTCGTGGATCACCCATGGCGGGATCGCCGATTTCTACACCGTCATGGCGCGCACCGGCGAGGAGGGCCCCCGGGGGATCACCGCCTTCCTGGTCCCCGGCGACGCCGCGGGCCTGAGCGGTGCGCTGCCCGAGCGGAAGATGGGCATGAAGGGCTCACCCACGGCACAGGTCCACTTCGACGGTGTGCGGGTACCCGACGCCCGCCGCATCGGCGAGGAGGGGCAGGGCTTCGCGATCGCCCTGGCCGCGCTCGACTCCGGGCGGCTCGGCATCGCCGCCTGCGCCATCGGACTGGCCCAGTCGGCCCTCGACGAGGCACTCGCGTACGCCTCGGGGCGGCGTCAGTTCGGTCGTCCGATCTCGGACTTCGAAGGGCTGCGCTTCATGCTCGCCGACATGGCGACGCAGATCGAGGCCGGCCGGGCGCTGTATCTGGCGGCCGCGCGGCTGCGCGACGCGGGCCGGCCGTTCGCCAAGCAGGCCGCCATGGCCAAGCTGCACTGCACCGACACCGCGATGAAGGTCACCACCGACGCCGTCCAGGTGCTCGGCGGGTACGGCTACACGGCCGACTTCCCGGCCGAGCGGTACATGCGCGAGGCCAAGGCGCTGCAGATCGTCGAGGGCACGAATCAGATCCAGCGGATGGTCATCGCCCGTCACCTCGCTGGTCCCGAGTCGCACTGAACGACTCCTGTCCCGCCGCAGGGCGACCGAGGCCGCCGGGGGGCGCCGCGAGCCGCACCCACTCCGGGTCGTGGTGCCCCGGGAGCGTCCGCCCCCCGTCGGCCCAGGTCCGCATCAGCGCACGGTAGATGGGCGGGTCCGGGGGCTGCGGTGGTGGAGGCGCTCCCACGGGTGCCGGAACGAACACCCGTCGCAGACGCCCGGCCGCCGAATACGTCGGAGTCATACAAGGCAAACGCCGGCCCCCGTGCACAGGTCACCGGCCGGGGAATCGAGCGTGAGTTCCCCGGTGTCCCGTACGGGGGGCGGGGCGCGACCCCGCCGGCGTGCCGTGGGATCTCCCCGCGTGCACGGTACGGCGGCGCGCCCGGCGGTCGCCGGCCGCCGTACCGTGCACGCGGGGAGCCTGCGAACCGGACGGCCCGGTCCTGCACCACGCCGTGCGTGACGTCGTGCAGGGAGGTCGAGCGGTCCCGGGCGGCCGCGTACGGGTGGCGCGGGCGGGTCAGGCGGCCTGGCCCCGCAGCACGGGCATCCGCATCGGGCGCGAGGCCGGGCCGCCGACGTGGGAGAACGGCTGCGTGCGCCAGTCAAGGCCCTGAGGGAGGGTCAGCAGCAGCGCGGTGTCCTGCTCCTGGGGCTTCGTGGACTCGTCCGCGGGACGGGCGTCGGACGCCGCGCGGCCCGTGCCGCGGCAGACCGTCAGACCGAACGGGTTCCAGGGCGAGGCGCACAGCGCGTGCTCGGGGAGGAACTCCTCGTCCGCCAGAAGCGCGATGGGCTGCGCGCAGTCCGGGCAGAAGACCCGGTACATCTCGAAGGTGTCGTACGCGTCGAACTCGTCGTCGCCGGGTTCGACACCCTCCGGCTCGGGCTCGACGGCCGGCTGCTGCCGCTTGGACGCGGTACGACCAGGGCGCTTCAGACTGTGCATGGGATTCTCCCCCTCGGACTGGGCCGGTACGGCGCTGTGGCCTCGACCACAGCAAGCACTTCCCGTCGGGTCACGGCGGTAATCACGAAGACATCACGAAGCCTGTTCGCACACTGTGGCGTTCGTCACATGCCGCCGGAGGGTGCCGGACCCGGGGAGCGAAGCCCTCGGGACATACCCGGCTGCCGGCCCCGGCAACATCACGAACCGGCCATGACCTGCACCGCTGAGGTGCCCGCGGGATCGGGCGCACTGTAGGTTCTAGCGCCATGGAGGAGCTGGACCGACAGATCGTGCAGCTGCTCGTCAAGGACGGGCGGATGAGCTACACGGACCTGGGCAAGGCCACGGGCCTGTCCACCTCGGCCGTGCACCAGCGGGTGCGCCGGCTCGAGCAGCGCGGTGTCATCCGCGGGTATGCCGCGGTCGTCGACCCGGAGGCGATCGGGTTGCCCATGACCGCCTTCATCTCGGTGAAACCGTTCGACCCCAGCGCCCCCGACGACATCGCCGAGCGTCTCGCCGGCGTCCCCGAGATCGAGGCCTGCCACAGCGTCGCCGGCGACGAGAACTACATCCTCAAGGTCCGTGTGTCCACGCCCCACGAGCTCGAGGAACTTCTGGCGCGCCTCAGATCCCTCGCGGGCGTGTCCACGCGCACCACGGTCGTGCTGTCCACCCCGTACGAGGCACGGCCGCCCCGCGTCTGACCCACCTGCCTGCGGGGCGGCGGTGGCGAGGCGCGAGACTGTTCCCATGAACGAGCGCACCGCCCCGCAGCAGACCGTCCTGTTGCGCCGAGGAGAAGTCCACAGCCCCGCCGACCCCTTCGCGACCGCCATGGTCGTCGAACGCGGGCAGGTCGCCTGGGTCGGCTCCGAAGGGGCCGCCGACGCCTTCGCGGCAGGCGTGGACGAGGTCGTCGACCTCGACGGCGCGCTCGTCACCCCGGCGTTCACGGACGCGCATGTGCACACCACCGCCACGGGTCTCGCGCTCACCGGGCTCGATCTGTCCGGCGCGCCCTCCCTGCAGGCCGCCCTGGCCCTCGTCCGTGACTTCGCCGCGGCCCGGCCGGACGACCGCGTCCTCCTCGGCCACGGCTGGGACACGGCCCGCTGGCCCGAGCGCCGGGCACCCCGCCGGGACGAACTGGACGAGGCGACCGGTGGCCGTCCCCTCTATCTCACCCGGATCGACGTCCATTCGGCCGTCGTCACCACGGCCCTGCTGGATCTGGCGCCGGGCGTCCGTGACAAAGCCGGTTTCGCCGACGGGGAACCGCTCACCCGGGACGCCCACCACGCCGTGCGCGCCGCCGCCTACGCGGCGGTCACCCCCGACCAGCGCACTGCGGCGCAGCGGGCCGCGCTCGCGCACGCCGCCTCCCTCGGTATCGGTTCGGTCCACGAGTGCGCCGGACCGGAGATCTCCTCCGAGGACGACTTCGCCGGGCTGCTGCGGCTCGCCGCGCAGGAGCCCGGGCCCCGGGTGGTCGGCTACTGGGCCGAACAGGACGTGGACAAGGCCCGGCGGCTGGGTGCCGTGGGCGCGGCCGGAGACCTGTTCGTCGACGGCTCCATCGGCTCGCACACCGCGTGCCTGCACGAGCCCTACACGGACGCCGCCCACACGGGCATCGCGTACCTGGACGCCGGGGCCGTCGCCGCCCACGTCGTCGCGTGCACCGAGGCCGGGCTCCAGGCGGGCTTCCACGCGATCGGTGACGCCGCCGTCGTCGCCGTGGTCGAGGGCGTGCGAACCGCGGCCGAGAAGGTGGGGCTCACCCGTGTCCGGGCCGCCCGCCACCGGGTCGAGCATGCCGAGATGCTCACCCCCGAGACCGTCGCCGCGTTCGCCGAACTCGGCCTGACCGCCTCCGTCCAGCCGGCCTTCGACGCGCTGTGGGGCGGTGACGACGGCATGTACGCCCAGCGGCTCGGTGCCGAGCGGGCCCGCACCCTGAATCCCTTCGCGGCGCTGCTGCGCGCCGGTGTCCCGCTCGCCTTCGGCTCCGACAGCCCCGTCACCCCGCTGGACCCGTGGGGCACGGTGCGCGCCGCCGCCTTCCACCGCACGCCCGGGCACCGGGTCTCCGTACGTGCCGCGTTCACCGCGCACACCCGCGGCGGCTGGCGGGCCGTCGGACGGGACGACGCCGGGGTGCTTGTTCCCGGCGCCCCGGCGGACTACGCCGTGTGGCGCACGGACGAGCTGATCGTCCAGGCCCCCGACGACCGGGTCGCCCGCTGGTCCACGGACCCCCGCTCCGGCACCCCTGGCCTGCCCGATCTGACCCCGGGCACCGAACTCCCGGTGTGCCTGCGCACGGTGGTGGGCGGCCGGACGGTGTTCGTGCGCCCGGGCGAGTGATCTCCCGGGGTGGCGCGGTGCCGATCAGGCGCCGCGATTCTGCGGCGCGACCTGCGCATCCTCTGCCCTGACCAGGTCTTTGCTGAAATAACCGCAGGTCAAACGGTTGTTGACAGCGAGGCGCAGGGGGCCGGTAGGTTCGGCCGGGTCCACCACCGGACGTCCGACCGGAGAACCTCCGCGCAGTCGCCGGAGCGCCGCTGGGTCAGGGATGGTGTGCCGCACCGGCGCACCACCACTGGGAGCCAGGCTCAGCGCCCGCGCCACGGCGAGGGCAACGTTCCGGTCGGTCGGCATGGTGTGATCCGGGTGGGGCCCGGGCGTTCAGTAGACAACGGCTTTCGGTCGACCCGCAGCCAGCGGGTGCCAGGTCGGCCCGAAGGGCGCCGGGCCCCGATCCGTGGCGCGGCTTTGCTGGGGCGCACACCGGGGCTGCGCCCGCGGCGCGTGGATTTCCGTCGAGATGGTGCCCCGCGGGGCACGCGCACGACGCGGCGGCCGCTCTTACCCGACTCTTGTGCAATCGACACCCCCACGGGTGCAAGCTGTCCCGTCGGCCCAGGCCGGGGCCACTATGGTGGTGCTCTGCGAACGGACATGAAGGGGCAGCAGTGAACGACGGCGACGGGACCCTCGCGGCAGGAGCCCAGGGGAGGCAGTTCGGCCCGCTCGGCACCGCCCTGGTGATCATTCCGACCTACAACGAGGCGGAGAACATCAAGGCGATCGTCGGCCGGGTGCGGTCGGCCGTGCCTGAGGCGCACGTCCTCGTGGCCGACGACAACAGCCCCGACGGCACGGGCAAGCTCGCGGACGAGCTGGCCGCCGAGGACGACCATGTCCAGGTGCTGCACCGCAAGGGCAAGGAAGGCCTGGGCGCCGCGTACCTGGCCGGCTTCCGCTGGGGCATGGAGCACGGCTACGGCGTACTGATCGAGATGGACGCCGACGGCTCCCACCAGCCGGAGGAGCTGCCGCGCCTGCTGACCGCGCTCAAGGGGGCCGACCTCGTGCTGGGCTCCCGCTGGGTGCCGGGCGGCCGAGTGGTGAACTGGCCCAAGAGCCGGGAGTTCATCTCCCGCGGGGGCAGCCTCTACTCGCGTCTCGCGCTGGATCTGCCGCTGCGTGACATCACCGGTGGTTACCGCGCCTTCCGCCGCGAGACCCTTCAGGGGCTCGGACTGGACGAGGTGGCCTCGCAGGGGTACTGCTTCCAGGTCGACCTGGCCCGGCGCGCCGTCAAGGCGGGATACCACGTCGTCGAGGTGCCGATCACCTTCGTCGAGCGCGAGCTCGGCGACTCCAAGATGAGCCGCGACATCCTCGTCGAGGCGCTGTGGCGGGTCACGGCGTGGGGCGTGGGCGACCGCGTCGCCAAGCTGAGCGGCCGCGGCAAGTCCGCCTAGCCCGCGGTGCGGCTCCAGTGCGGGCCGTACGTCGATCCGGTGCGGCATCCGTCGTCCCCGTCCGGGAAAGCCGGCCGGGTCGTCGGGCGAACGCCGCTGGTCACCCCCTTATCCCGCATTGAGCCTGCTTTGGGCACACTGGGACCATGACGACTGGTGCCCCCGCTTCCCCTCACTCCGCCTCCCGGCCACGGCGTTCCCGGCTGCGCACGTTCCTGCCGCTGGGTGTCGCCGCGTGGCTGGTGCTGGAGATCTGGCTGCTCACGCTGGTGGCGGGCGCGGCCGGCGGGTTCACGGTGTTCGTGTTGCTGGTGGCCGGCTTCGTGCTCGGGGCCGTGGTGATCAAGCGGGCCGGACGCCGGGCGTTCCGCAATCTCGGTGAGACGCTCCAGGCCCGGCAGTCGGGTGAGGAGCCCAAGGGCGGCGGCGGCAACGGTCTGATGATGCTCGGCGGTCTGCTGCTGATGCTGCCGGGCCTGATCTCCGACGTGCTGGGGCTGCTGCTTCTTGTTCCGCCGGTCCAGAAGGCGGTGAGCCGTACGGCGGAACGCACCATCGACCGCAGGCTGCGCGAGGCGACGCCCGGCAGTTTCGGTGACGCCTTCCAGCAGGCTCGTATTCACCGTCCCGACGGAAAGGTCGTTCAGGGTGAGGTCATCAGGGACGAGCCGTCATCGGCGCCCGGGGAGCCGCGTCCGCCGCTGAACCGCTGAGGCCGCAGTACTCACCCGCGATGCGCCGGTGGGCGCCGCACGTCGCATCGACGTGCGGCGCCCACCGGGCATCGCATGCGTTGTTCGTATCCCGCCAGACCCTGCCGGGACTACGCGGACTTGCGGCTGTCCCGCGGATGGACGGCGATGTTCATCGCGCCGGAGCGGAGAACGGCCAGGCGCTCCTCGAGGACCTCTTCGAGCTCCTCGCGGGTGCGTCGCTCCATCAGCATGTCCCAGTGCGTACGCGCCGGCTTGGCCTTCTTCTCTTCCGGGCCGTCACCGTCCACAAGGAGTGCCGGGGCCCCACAGACCTTGCACTCCCACTCCGGCGGGATCTCCGCCTCGACCGAGAAGGGCATCTCGAAGCGGTGCCCCTTCTCGCATGCGTACTCCACGGCCTGGCGCGGGGCCAGGTCGATGCCGCGGTCCGTCTCGTAGCTGGTCACCACGAGGCGCGTGCCGCGAAGAGCTCGCTCACTCATGAATCGTGCCTCCCGGGCTTGTCGCCCACAGGACAGGTGTCGCTGTCGTCGTCATCCGGTCAACGTCCGGTCGGCGGTAAAGATTCCCGTTCCGGGTCATGCGTCGCCGTCGTAGCCGCCCCTTGTTGTACCCACCAGCGCCCGGTTTGTCACATCTGCCAGCAGATGTCACCCAGCGGCTCGTCTCCTTTGACGCGCAGTAACGGTACGCCTTGCAGGCCAAACGCGTACACTACCGCCCTTTGCCGTCAGGTGCTAAATCCTCTCGGGTACCGGATTTCCCGCGTCGCGCACCGCCTGCCGCACCGGGACCCGGGCCAGCAGGACGAATCCGATGAGGAAGAACGCCACCAGCGAGATGATCGCGTCCCGATAGCTTCCGGTCAGCTGGTAGGTGAGTCCGAACAGCAGCGGTCCGAGCCAGCTCATGCCGCGGTCGCTCATCTCGTAGGCCGAGAAGTACTCGGCCTCCTTGCCGGGCGGCACCAGATGGGAGAAGAGCGAGCGCGACAGGGCCTGGCTGCCGCCGAGGACCATTCCGATGCAGGCCGCCAGGACGAAGAACCAGACGGGTGCGCCGGCGGGCAGGAAGTAGCCCGCGCCGAGCGTCACGGTCCAGGCGACGAGTGAACCGAGGATGGTGCGCTTGGCCCCGTACTTGCGGGCCAGCCGTCCCATCCCCAGGGCGCCGCCCACCGCCAGCACCTGCACCAGCAGCACGGCGGCGATCAGGGTCGACTGGCCGAGGCCCAGTTCCTCGGAGCCGTACACCGACGCCTGGGAGATGACGGTCTGGATGCCGTCGTTGTAGATGAGGTACGCCAGCAGGAAGGCGAGGGTGAGCGGCTTCCCGCGCATGTCGCGGACCGTCGCCGCCAGTTGCCGCCAGCCGTGCACCGCGGGCGCCGAGGACGTCGTACGGCGGTCCCGCAGCCGCCGCAGCGGCACCAGCGTGAAGGCGCCCCACCAGATGCCCGCCGAGGCCAGGCAGATGCGGACCGCGGTGGACTCCGAGACGCCGAAGGAGTCGTGGGCCGTGAACAGGACCAGGTTCGCTACCAGGACCAGAGAACCGGCCGCGTAACCGAAGGCCCAGCCGCGTGAGGAGACCGCGTCGCGCTCCTCGGGCGGTGCGATCTGCGGGAGATAGGAGTTGTAGACCACCATCGAGACGGCCACCGAAGCGTTCGCGACGATCAGCAGGAGGCCGCCGAGCAGATAGCGCTGTCCGTCCAGGAAGAACATCCCGGTGGTGGCCGCGGCACCCAGGTACGCGCAGAGGCCGAGCAGCGGCTTCTTGCGTCCGCTGCGGTCGGCGGCCGCCCCGGCGAGCGGCATGACGAGGATCGCGACGACGACGGAGGCGGAGACCGAGTACGCGAAGAAGGATCCCGCGCGGACCGGTACGCCAAGCGGGTGGACGTAACCGTCCGCGTCCGCCGCCGATTTGGCCACCGAGGTGAGATAGGGGCCGAGGAACACGGTCAGCACGCTCGTCGAGTAGACGGAGCACGCCCAGTCGTAGAAGTACCAGCCGCGCTGTTCGCGCCGCCGCTCGGCGGGGTCGTCCGCCGCCACTGCCCGCAGGGTGTCGGTGCCCACCCGTGCCCTCGCTTCCCCGTGGAACGTGATCGTGCGCGGGGCGTTCAGACCCAGGTGCCCCGGTCCTCGAGGACCTTGCGCAGCGTGCCGATGTGATCGGTCATGATGCCATCCACTCCCAGGTCCAGGAGCCGGTGCATACGATCGGGTTCGTTGATCGTCCACACGTGCACCTGGAGCCCTCGCGCATGAGCGGCGCGCACGAAGCGGCGGTCCACCACGGGGATGCCCGACTGGGACTCCGGGACCTGGGCGGCTATCGCCGAGCGGCGCAGCCCCGCCGGTATGCCCCAGGAGCGCAGCCGCAGACCCAGCACGCCCCGCGTGCCGTACGACGTCGCAAGGCGCGGACCCGCCAGGCGCTGGGCGCGCACGACGCGGGACTCCGAGAACGAGCCGACGCAGATCCGGTCCCAGCTGTCCGTGCGCTCGATCAGGTCCAGCAGGGGGCGCAGGGCGGGCTCCGCCTTGATGTCGACGTTCCAGCGCACCTCGGGGAACTCCTCGAGCAGGTCCTCGAAGAGGGGCACCGGCTCGCTGCCCGCCACGCGCGCCTGCCGCACGTCCTCCCAGGGCAGGTCCGCGATCCTTCCGGCCCCGTCCGTCACCCGGTCGAGCGTCGTGTCGTGGAACGCCACCAGCTTCCCGTCGGCGGTGGCGTGCACATCCGTCTCGATGTACCGGTAGCCCGCCGCCACGGCGCGCCGGAACTGGGCCAGGGTGTTCTCCAGACCGTCCCCGGCCCCGCCCCGGTGGGCGAAGGGGATGGGGCCGGGGTGGTCGAGATAGGGGTGGCGTATCAGGGTCGTCACCGGTGCAGTATCGCTCCCTCCGGTTGCCCGGTGGCAACGACCGTGCTGCGCGCCGATGCCGCGGGGACGGCGAACACGCGCAGGAAGAGCTGGGCCAGCGGGCCGATGGTCAGCGCGTACAGCACGGTCCCGACGCCGACGGTGCCCCCGAGGGCGAACCCGGTCACGACGACGGCGACCTCGACGGCCGTGCGGATCAGCCGGATCGAGCGGCCGGTGCGCCGGTGCAGACCGGTCATCAGGCCGTCGCGCGGACCCGGTCCGAAGTCCGCCGCGATGTAGAGGCCGGTCGCCGCGCCGTTGAGCACGACACCCGCCAGAAGAAGGGGAACCCGTACGGCCAGGGCGCGCACGTCGGGGAGCACGGCCAGGGTGGCGTCCATGGCGAAGCCGATCACGAGGACGTTGGAGACGGTGCCGAGACCGGGGCGCTGGCGCAGGGGGATCCACAGCAGCAGGACGGCGGCGCCCACGATGGTCAGCACCAGGCCCATGCTGAGCCCCGTCAGCTTCGACAGTCCCTGATGCAGGACGTTCCACGGTTCGAGGCCGAGGCCCGCCTCGAGGAGGAGGGCGGAACTCGCGCCGTAGAGCGCGAGACCCGCGTACAACTGGACCAGCCGCCGCCCGAGCCGGATCTTCGTGGACATGCCAGTGAACAAAACGAACCCCCCTGTGGTGGCAGTGGCCTGATGCATGACACTCTGTGGCTTGGAAAGACAAGCCAACCATGGCCAATTCAGGGAAGGTGGACCGGAAGTCATGGCGCAGTGGACCTCGGCGGTGGGTGCGGCGCAGCTCGCCCGACTGCTCAACTCCCAGCAGGACCGTCCCGCGGGCCCCGGCACCCGTCGCCCGCCCGCCTATCGCGCGCTCGCCGACGGCATCCGGCTCCTGGTGCTGGAGGGCCGCGTGCCCGTCGCCGCCCGGCTGCCCGCCGAGCGGGAACTGGCGCTCGCCCTGTCCGTCAGCCGTACGACGGTCGCGGCCGCGTACGAGGCGATGCGGACCGAGGGATTCCTGGAGTCCCGCCGCGGGGCCGGCAGCTGGACCGCCGTGCCCGCCGGCAACCCGCTTCCGGCGCGGGGACTCGAACCGCTGCCGCCCGAGGCCCTGGGCTCGATGATCGACCTCGGCTGCGCGGCCCTGCCCGCACCCGAGCCGTGGCTCACCCGCGCCGTGCAAGGGGCGCTGGAGGAGCTGCCCCCGTACGCGCACACCCACGGGGACTACCCGGCCGGTCTGCCCGCGCTGCGCTCCATGATCGCCGAGCGCTACACCCGGCGCGGCATCCCGACCATGCCGGAGCAGATCATGGTGACCACGGGCGCCATGGGCGCCATGGACGCGATCTGCCACCTCTTCGCCGGCCGAGGCGAGCGCATCGCCGTCGAGTCGCCGTCGTACGCCAACATCCTCCAGCTGATGCGGGAGGCGGGCGCCCGCCTGGTCCCCGTGGCGATGAGCGAAGGTCTTCGCGGCTGGGACCTGGACCGCTGGCGCCAGGTACTGCGCGAGGCCGCGCCCCGACTCGCCTATGTCGTCGCGGACTTCCACAACCCGACGGGCGCACTGGCCGACGAGGACCAGCGCCGCCGCCTGGTGGAGGCGGCCCGCTCCGCCGGGACGGTCCTGGTCGTCGACGAGACGATGAGCGAGCTGTACCTGGAGGACGATCTGGAGATGCCGCGTCCGGTGAGCGCCTTCGACCCGGCGGGCTCCTCCGTGATCACCGTGGGCTCGGCGAGCAAGGCCTTCTGGGCGGGCATGCGCATCGGCTGGGTGCGTGCCGCCCCCGATGTGATCCGCAGCCTGGTCGCGGCCCGCGCCTATGCCGACCTGGGCACACCGGTGCTGGAGCAACTGGCCGTGCACTGGCTGCTCAGCACGGGCGGCTGGGAGCAGGCGGTGGAACTGCGGCGCAAGCAGGCCCGGGAGAACCGGGACGCCCTGGTCGCCGCGGTACGTACGCAGTTGCCCTCCTGGGAGTTCTCGGTGCCGCGGGGCGGTCTGACCCTGTGGGTGCGCACCGGCGGTCTGTCGGGATCCCGTCTCGCCGAGGCCGGTGAACGGGTCGGCGTCAGGGTGCCGTCGGGGCCGCGCTTCGGCGTGGACGGCGCGTTCGAGGGATATGTGCGGCTGCCGTTCACGGTGGGCGGTGCCGTGGCGGAGGAGGCGGCGGTGCGCCTCGCGGCCGCGGCACACCTGGTCGAGACGGGGGTGTCGGGACCGGCCGAGGCGCCGCGCACCTTCGTCGCCTGAGCCGCACCCGGGCGTACGCAGGCGCGGCCGTGCGCGGGCGCCGGGGAGGCCGGGCCCCGGCGCCGGTTCAGCCCTCCGCCGGAACCGCTTCCACCGCCGGGCTGTTCCGCCGCGGCAGCAGCCCGAGGACCGCCTGCCGATGGCGTTCGCTGGTCGCGTCGTCGTACGGATCCGGGGTGGCCGGCACCTGGAGGCGGTGGACCGGGCCGGTGCCCAGGCGGGCGTAGCCGCGGCCCGGTGGAACGTCCCTGGTGGGCGTGGTGTGCGGCGGCACGCCCAGCACCGCCTCGAGTTCGCCGGAGGTGGCGCAGCCGAGCACCACACGGGCGCGGGTGTGCCGGAGTACGGCGTCGCACAGACCGTCGAGGCCGTCCAACTGCTCGGCGACCACGACCGTGACGTTCGCGGCGCGGCCGTGCCGCAGGGGCACCTGGAGCAGCGCGAGCGGATCCCTGCCACCGTCCGCCGCCGCGAGGTGCCCCAGCACGCTCGACCGGTCCAGCAGGATCCACAGCGGGCGCTTGACGTCGTCGGGCGGCGGCTGTCCGGCCTGCCGGGCCCGGTTCGCCGCGATCAGGCGCCGTTCCGTCTCGTGGGTCGCCCACTCCAGGCTCGCCACCGCCCCGGCGAGGCCGGACTCGACGGCGAGCACACCGTCCCGGCCCGTCAGGCACGCGTACTCGCCGGTGCCGGCGCCCTCGACGATCAGCACGTCCCCGTACTGCAGTGCCTGGAGGGCGATCGAGCGCATCAGCGTCGTCGTACCGCTGCCGGGCCCGCCGGCGATGAGCAGATGCGGCTCGGTGGAGCGGGGTCCCGTGCGCCACACCACCGGAGGGACATCGCGCTGCTCCTCGCCCTGGGTGAGGGGGAGCGTGCGCTGGACACCGGTGGGGTCGGTGAACCCGAGCACCGTCTCGCCGGGCGCGGTCACGAAGCGCTGCGCGGCGATGTCGGTGGGCAGGGGGGGCAGCACGGTCACGGTCAGTTCGTTGGCCTCCTCGTCCCACTGGAAGTGGTACTCGCGGCCGCGCCCCGACTTCGCGTGCACGAGCTGCTCGATCCGTGCACGCGATTCGGCCTCGCCGTCCGTGAAGTAGGCGGGGTAGCGGATGAGGAGGTGCGAGATGCGGCCGGTCCCGTCGAACTCGAACGAGGACAGCGTCCGGGTCCAGTCCCCGCCGGGCGCGTACATCGGAGCCGGGTCCTCGGCCACCGAGAAGTAGGGCACGAGCGCCTCGTAGAGCGACTGCAGACGCTGGGTCTGGGCGTCGCTCGGGCCATTCGGCTGCGCCGATCTGCGCTCGCGGCCCTGCCATCCCGCCGCCGCCATGAGGACGATGCCGGCCAGCAGGGGCCCGTAGGGCATCAGGGCCACGACCAGGATCACCGATGCGGCCAGGAAGAGGAGCGGTCCCCGCCGGTCCTTCGGCGTCTCCGTCCACTTGCGCCGTCCGGCCAGGGCCAGCCGGCGCAGACCGCGCGAGATGGTGATCAGCGGGTGGAGGACATCGGTGGCGCCGCCTGCGGCCGTTCGGGCCAGCTCCCGGCCGCGGGCGATCTGCGCGCTGCCGTTGGTGAGAATGCGGGGGAGGGGGCGCCGGGCCACGTGTTGCTCCTGGGGTGCGTGCGGAAGGTGGGCGGGGTCAGAAATTGAGCCCGCCCAGCAGGCTCGCGAGGCTCGCGCCCCCGGCCTTGATGCTCGGGGCCACGGCGGTGCTCGAGAGGTAGAAGCCGAAGAGCCCGCAGACCGTGGCGTGGGAACCCTTCAGGCCGTGGTTGCGGCAGAACAGGAAGACGACGCTGCCGAGCAGTACAACGCCAGAGATGTTGAGGATCATTGCTCTCTCCTGGTTCACGGGGACAGTCACCATGAGTCCTTCCAGGCTCACAGAATGTATCCATAGGATAAAAGCTGCAAGTGGGTGAAATTGCATTGATTTCCGCCGGATGGCGGCGCTGTCCTGCGCACTTCGGGCCGGTCCGTTGCGCTCACCGGGCACTGTCGTGACCTTTGCCGGGTGCGGCGCCCGCCATGTGCCGCCGAAGCCAGTACGCTGGCGATTCACCCGTACGGCGTCACCGCTCGCCGCTGTACGAGGCGCGTGCGACCGCCCCGCTCGCCGTCGTGCGCTCCCGCAGTCCCCAGCAGCCGTAGTGAGAGGCGGTCCGTCCGATGAGTGACGCCCCCGACCCCGAGGTCGTGGAGCTGGCGACCAAGATCTTCGATCTTGCGCGCCGAGGCGAGACCGAGGCGCTCGTGGCGTACGTCGACGCGGGCGTTCCGGCCGACCTCACCAACGACCGCGGTGACTCGCTCGTGATGCTCGCCGCCTACCACGGACACGCGGACGCCGTCCGGGCCCTGCTGGAGCGCGGCGCCGAGGCCGACCGGGTCAACGACCGGGGCCAGACCCCGCTCGCCGGAGCGGTCTTCAAGGGCGAGCCGGAGGTCATCAGGGTCCTGCTGGACGGCGGCGCCGACCCGTCCGCGGGCACGCCGTCGGCCGTCGACACCGCCCGGATGTTCGGCAGGAGCGACTTGCTCGAACTGTTCGGCGAGCCCTGATCCGTATGCTCTGACCAGCAAAGACAACGAAAACGGGGGAGGCGGTACGGGGCCGCCCGAAATAAGGTCGCGGCAGCGCGAGACGCCGAGTCATCATGACGTCGTGAATCACGGACGCGATGGCTGGGCAGGTGTTGCCGCACCGCGCGGACCGTGATGCGGTCCGCATGGGCCACCGACGAGAGGCAGAGGAAGATGGTCTACAACAAGCAAGCGACGGCGGGCGCCCCGACGTGTTGTCACGCGACCAGGTAGTGCGTGTCCCCCGGTTGCGTCGACGCTTGATGTGAGGCTGTTTCCCATGTTCGAACCGGTCATAGCGCCCAGCGGTACCCTGCTCGGCCTCCTCCAGAGGGGCCGCGGCGACGGTACGTTGCACGCGCTCACCGCACCGCGAGCCGAAGCGCTCGCGGCTCTCAACCACTGCGTGCTGCGTGATCCCCGCCACGACTGGCAGGTGGAGAACCGCTCCCTCTACTACGCCCGGCTCTACCTCGATCTGCACGGCGAGCTGGACGACATCGAGGCACACCTCTTCAGCGCCGAGGACGTCCTCGACACCGACGAGTGCCGCACGGGACTCACCCTCGCGGTCCTCGGGCACCTCGCGTCGTACGGCAGGCGTGATGCGCTGGAACTGCTGCGCAGGTACGCGGCCTCGGGCTCCAACTGGGCCTGGGCCCTGGACGAACTCGCGCTGCGCGACGACGACGCGGGGCTGCGGGCCCTCGCCGCTCCCGTCCTGGCCCGTTTCCCGGCCGATGCCGAGGGTGAGGCCGAACTCGCGGTCGCCGTCCGGGACGCCTTCGAGCCACGGCCCTGGCGGCTGTGGGCGGACGACTCGCGCCCGTCCGTCGCCACGCGTGTGCGTGCCGCGCAGGAGGCGGGCTGTTTCGACCGCTGGCAGCGGCAGATGCAGTCGCAGGGCCCCCGGCCGGGGTGGAGCGTGCAGGCGGTCTTCGACTGGGCCCAGCAGGGCATCGAACGCGGTGCCGTGCTCCATGTGCCCGCGGCCCGCTGCCTCAGTGCCGTCGCCGGTCCCGAGGACCGGCCGGAGATCGTCGAGGCCGCCCGTTTCGGCGAGGACGGGGCCCGGTGTACCGCCCTGCGCTACCTCGCCGACAGCAACGACGCCGAGGCCCTCGACCTGATCGAGGCCGCCGTGGCCTCCGGGTCCGCTCTCGTCGTCGACGCGGCCGTGGACGCCTTCGAACGGATGCGCAGTATGGCCGCCGTCGACCGGGCGCGCGGCTGGGCCCGCCGGCCGGACGCCCTGGGCGCGGCCGCCGGGCGCATGCTCGCCTGCCGCGGCGGCGCACAGGACAGCGACCTGGTGCTCGCCGCACTGCGCGAGGGGGTCCGGGGCGAGGGCCCCGACGCGCCGACCCTGTGGACCCTCGTCGACGGCGCCGGACGGCTGGGAATCGCCTGTGCCGCGCCGGTACTGCGCCATGTCTACCGCGAGACCGCGTCGTCCCATCTCCGCGGCCGCGCCGCCCGCGCCCTGGCCGCCACGGATCCCTCCTTCGCCGCGGGGTTCGCCGTCGAGTGCCTCTGGGACTGCGAGGAATCCACCCGCGAGGTCGCCGCACGGCACGCCGAGACCGGGGACACACGCGTCGTCGAGCGGCTCCGCAGGCTCGCCGCGGATCCGGCCGAGGAGGCCGAAGTCCAGACAGCCGTTCGCAGCCGCATCGGCCCGGACATGCCAACCGTATGAACGGTCGGTGACTCATGGGTCAGGAACGTATGGACGAGGGCTGACCTGCCCGGCGACGCAGCCCAACGCTCACAGGACGTTCCCCGTCCGGAAAGATCGACGTTGACGAGGCCACGTCCGGCAGGGCGAGAACACGGGTATGCGTGTCGTCATCGTGACCGAATCCTTTCCCCCCGATGTGAACGGCGTGGCCCACTGCGCGCTCCAGACCGCCCGGCACCTCGTCGATCGCGGTCACGTTCCCCTCGTCGTCGCCCCGGCCACCGCCGCCGGGAACGGGCCGGACGCCCAGGCGCCCTGCCCCGTCGTCCGTGTCCCCTCCATTCCGCTCCCGGGCTACCCCCAGGTGCGCGTCGCTCTCCCCAGCCGACGCGTCGCCGCGGCCATCACCGAGCACCGCGCCGACATCGTGCACCTGGCAAGCCCCTTCATCCTCGGTGTCCGGGGCATGGCGGCCGCCGCCCGCCTCCACATCCCGGCCGTCGCCATCTATCAGACCGACCTGGCCGGATACGCCCGCACCTACATCAGCGCGGGCGAGGCCGCGGCCTGGCGGCGCATCCGCTCCGTGCACGCCGCCGCCGACCGTACGCTCGCGCCGTCCAGCGCGGCACAGCGCGACCTGGAGGCGCACGGCGTGCCGCGGGTCCAGCTGTGGCCGCGAGGTGTCGACACCGTCCGCTTCCGCCCCGACCTGCGCGACGAGGCGATGCGCCGGGAACTCGCCCCCAACGGCGAGCTGATCGTCGGCTATGTCGGCCGGCTGGCCCCCGAGAAGCACGTCGAGCTGCTCGCCGGCGCCTGCGGACTCGAGGGCGTCCGGGTCGTGGTCGTGGGTGACGGGCCGAGCGAGCCCACCCTCCGGAGCGCCCTGCCCGGGGCCGCCTTCCTCGGGCGCCGTACCGGAGACGAGCTCGCCCGGATCTTCGCCTCGCTGGACGTCTTCGTGCACACGGGCCCGTTCGAGACCTTCTGCCAGACCGTGCAGGAGGCCATGGCCAGCGGTGTGCCGGTCGTCGCTCCCGCCGCCGGCGGACCGCTCGACCTGGTGGCCCACGGCCAGACCGGACTGCTCGTCCCGCCCGGTGACACGGCCGCCTTCCGCGACGCGGTCCAGACTCTGGTCTCGGACCGCGCGCTGCGGAACGAGTACGGGACCGCCGCACGCGCCCTCGTCGAGGGCCGCACCTGGGCGGCCGTCGGCGATCAGCTCATCGGGCACTACGCGGACGTGCTCGCGGCGCGCAGGACGGCGGTGGCGGCATGAGCTTCGCCACCGAGCGCGTCGGCGGCGGACTGCGGATCGTGCGGCTCGCCAACTTCGTGGCGCCCTCCTCCGGCGGTCTGCGCACGGCCCTGCGCGAGCTGGGCAAGGGGTTCAAGGAAGCGGGCCACGACCCGGTGCTGATCGTGCCGGGGGAGCGCCACAGCGACCGGGAGACCGAGCAGGGCAGGGTCATCACCCTGCCCGGGCCCGTCCTGCCCGGTACCGGCGGCTATCGCGTCCTCACGGACAAGCGGCGGGTCGCCGCCCTCCTGGAGCGACTCGACCCCGACCGCCTGGAGGTCTCCGACCGCACGACGCTGCGCTGGACCGGCAAGTGGGCGCGGCGCGCCCGGATTCCCGCCGTGATGGTCTCCCACGAGACCGCCGACGGCGTCCTGCGCACCTGGGGCCTCTCGGAGAACCTCTCGCGGCGCGCCGCCGACGCGCTCAACATCCGTACGGCACACACCTACGCACGCGTGGTGTGCACCACCGAGTTCGCCGAACGCGAGTTCGTGCGGATCGGGGCCCGCAACGTCGTACGGGCGCCGCTGGGCGTCGACCTGGAGCAGCGGCACCCCTCGCTGCTGGACGCCGGGCTGCGCGAGCGGTACGCGCGCGGGGACGAGACGCTGCTCGTGATGTGCTCCCGCCTCTCCGTGGAGAAGCGGCCCGGCACGGCCCTGGACGCCCTGGAGTCGCTGCTGCGGCGCGGGCGGCGTGCGGTCCTGGTGATCGCCGGCGACGGCCCGCTGCGGGCCCGGCTTGAGCAGCGGGCGGCCGAGCGGCGGCTGCCGGTCACCTTCCTCGGCCATGTGGGCGACCGGGAGCTGCTCGGCGCCCTGCAGGCCTCGGCCGATGTGTGCCTGGCCCCCGGGCCGGCGGAGACGTTCGGGCTCGCCGCCCTGGAGGCGATGGCCTGCGGAACCCCCGTGGTGGCCAGCTCCCTCTCGGCGCTGCCCGAGGTCATCGGCTCGGCCGGCGCCACCGCGGTCAACACCGGCGAGGCGTTCGCCGACGCGATAGACATGCTCACGGAGCGGCCCGAGTGCGAGCGCCGGGAGGCGGCACGCGCGCGTGCCGAGTGCTTCGGGTGGAAGACCGCGGTCGACGCGTTCCTCGCGGCCCACGACGTGCAGCCGTCCGTCGTGCGACCGACGGCCTTCGACGACCGTTTCCGGGACGACGCCCGGGAGGGTGTCGCATGAGACCCCTGCGGTTCGTCGCACTCGGCGATTCACTGACGGAAGGCGTGGGCGACCCCGTCGGGGACTCCTGGCGGGGGTGGGCTGCGCTCCTCGCCGGCGGGCTCGCGCCCGCCCACGCCCCGGCCGAGTTCACCAACCTCTCCGTCAGCGGCGCGCAGACCCGGGACGTTCTCGAACGGCAGACCCCGGACGCGCTCGACCTGCGCCCGGATGTCGTCTCCGTCGTCATCGGCGTCAACGACACGCTGCGCTACACCTTCGACATCCACGCCGTCGCCGCCCGGCTCGACAAGGTCTACGCGGCCTTCAGGGCCCAGGGCGCGGTGCTGCTCACTGCCTGTCTGCCGGATCCGGGGTCGATGCTCCGCCTGCCCGGCGCGCTGGCGCGCCCGCTGGCGCGGCGGCAGCGGGCCGTGAACACGGTCGTGCACGCGCTCTCCGAGCGGCACGGGGCGGTGCATCTGCACGCCGAGGGCGGGGACTGGATCCACGACCGGTCCATGTGGAGTGCGGACCGGCTGCACCCGGGGGAGCGCGGGCACCGGCAACTCGCCCTGCGCTTCCACGCGCTGCTCGCCGAGGAGGGTGTCGCGACGGGCATCGCGCCCGCCGCCGAACCCGAGTTCGCTCCGCCCACCCGCTCGGCCAGCCTGTGGTGGCTCGCCACCGCCGGAACGGGCTGGGTGGCGAGGCGATGCACCGATCTGCTGCCGCAACTGCTCACCCTCGCCGCAGCCGAGGTGCGCCACAAGGCGCGGGGGACGAGCGCCCGGCTGGACCTGAGCGCCTCGCACGCGGTGGCGTCCGCGCTGGCCGCGCTGTCGGTGGCCGAACAGCCGGACGTGGCGTGAACCGTGGCGCCTAACGACGGCTGACGGCGGTGAAACGCACGGGGGTGCCCGGAGTCGCCTGGGCGGCGGCCGCGAGGCCGGCCGGACGGACGACCGCGATGACCGGGTACCCCCCGGTCGTCGGGTGATCGGCGAGGAAGACGACCGGGCTGCCGTCGGGCGGCACCTGGACCGCTCCCAGCACCATTCCCTCACTGGGGAGTTCGCCCGGCCGGGCGCGCTCCAGCGGGGGACCTTCGGTGCGCAGGCCAACCCGGTTGCTCGCCGAGGACACACGGTACGCGCGGGTGAGGAACGTTCGGACCGCGTCCGCCGTGAACCAGTCCTCGCGCGGCCCCAGCGTCACCCGCAGCACCAACTCGTCCGGTGGACCCGGCTGCGGAGCGGCGTCCGCGTACGGGAGGACGGCGGCGGGTCTCCCCAGGGGCAGTACGGCGCCGTCCGCGAGCGGCGGCGGGCCGAGGCCGGAGAGCAGGTCCGTGGAGCGGCTGCCCAGCACCGGTTCCACGGTCACACCGCCCGAGACGGCGAGATAGCTGCGCACTCCGGACCGCGCGCGTCCGATGTCGAGCAGCGCACCGCCCATGACACGCACCGGCGCTCCCCAGGGCGCGGGGCGCCCGTCCACGGTGACCGGGCAGGGCGCGCCGCCGACCGCCACCGTGACCGCCGAACGCGGCCGCACGGTGCAGCCGTCCAGCGTGGTCTCCAGCACGGCCGCCTCCGGGGGATTGCCGACCAGCCGGTTGACGAGCGCCGCGGCGGGCGCGTCGAGCGCTCCCGAGCGCGGCACGCCGAGGTGGGCGTGGCCGGGCCGTCCCCCGTCCTGCACGGTGGTCAGCGCCCCGGCGCGCACGACCGAGAGCGCACGGTCCGTCATCCGGAGCCCACCGGGACGAAACGGACCACGGCGCCCGGCGCGAGCAGCGCGGCCGGCACCCGCGTGTGGTCCCACAGGACGGCGTCGGTCGTGCCGATGAGCCGCCAGCCGCCGGGCGACGGGCGCGGGTACACGCCCGTGTACGGACCGGCCAGTGCCACGGCGCCGGCCGGCACGGACGTGCGGGGGGTGGCGCGGCGCGGAACGTGATAGCGGTCCGGCAGACCCGTCAGATAGCCGAAGCCGGGCGCGAACCCGCAGAAGGCCACCCGAAACCGGGACGCGGCGTGGATCCGCGCCGCCTCGTCCCGGGACACGCCCCACAGGGCGGCGACGTCCGGGAGATCCGGACCGTCGTACCGGACGGGGATCTCCACCGGTTCCCGCACCCGCTCGGGGACCGGCGGAATCTCCCAGCCGGCGAGCCGCGCCGCGAGCCGGGAGGGCTCCCGCACCCCGTCGAGCAGGACGGTGCGGGCCGCGGGAACGATCTCGCGTACCGTCAGCTCGCCGGCCGACCTGCGGCGTTGCAGCTCGGCGTGCAGCGCCTCGGCCTCCCGCCCCGAGGGGACCTCCAGGAGCAGGGCGTCGTCGCCGACGGGCATCGCCCTCATACGAAGGCCTCCACACGGACGCCGGCGGCCTGAAGCGCGGCCCGTACCCGGCGGGCCAGGTCGACGGCGCCGGGCGTGTCGCCGTGCAGACAGAGCGAACGTGCCCGTACGGGGATCTCGCGCCCGGAGTGCGCGGTGACGACCCCGGAGCGGGCGAGTCCCACCGAACGTTCCACCACGACGTCCGGGTCGGTGACCACCGCGCCGTTCTCCCGGCGCGGCACGAGCGTTCCCTCCTCGGTGTACGCGCGATCCGCGAACGCCTCGGTGACGGCCGGGAGTCCGGCCTTCTCGGCCACCTCCAGCAGCCGTGAGCCCGGCAGCCCGAGCACGGGCAGCGCGGCGTCGGCGAGCAGCACGCCCTCGACGACCGCCTCGGCCTGCCGCTCGTCGTGGACGACCCGGTTGTAGAGCGCGCCGTGCGGCTTCACATACGACACCCGGGAGCCCGCGGCACGCGCGAAGACCTCCAGCGCGCCGATCTGGTAGGCCACTTCGGCCGCCAGTTCCGCGGGCGGCACATCCATCGAGCGCCGTCCGAATCCGGCCAGGTCGCGGTAGGAGACCTGGGCGCCGATCCGTACCCCCCGTTCCGCCGCCAGTGCGCACACCCGCCGCATGGTGGCCGCGTCCCCGGCGTGGAAGCCGCAGGCCACGTTGGCGCTGGTGACGACGGACAGCAGTCGCTCGTCGTCGGTGAGCTGCCAGCGGCCGAAGCCCTCGCCGAGGTCGGCGTTGAGATCGATCATGGTCCCTCCTGGTCGGGCGGCATCAGCCGACGCGGTACTGCTCGTCACGGGCGTCGGTGATGAACATCTGCCCCGGTGCGTGGGTGATGGCGAACGGCGGGCGCGAGGCCGTCACCGCGGCCTGCGGGGTCACTCCGCAGGCCCAGAACACCGGGATGTCGTCCGGTTCTGCGTCCACCGGGTCGCCGAAGTCGGGCCGGCCGAGGTCCTCGATCCCGAGGGCCGAGGGATCGCCGCAGTGCACGGGGCTTCCGTGCACCGCCGGGAGAAGTCCGCTCTCCCGGATCGCGGCTCCGAGGTGCTGCGGCGGCACCGGGCGCATGGACACCACCATGGGGCCGTGCAGGCGCCCCGCCGGCCGGCACTGACGTCCCGTCACGTACATCGGCACGTTGCGGCCCTGTTCGAGGTGGCGGATGGGGACGCCCGCCTCGACGAGCGCCCACTCGAAGGTGAAGCTGCACCCGATGAGGAAGGACACCAGGTCCTCTCGCCAGTGCGCGAGGACGTCCGTCGGTTCGTCCACGAGTTCGCCGTCCTGCCACACCCGGTAGCGCGGCAGATCGGTGCGCAGATCGGCGCCGTCCGCGAGGACCGTGGTGAAGGACCCGGCGTCCGTGACGTCGAGGACCGGGCAGGGCTTGGGGTTGCGCTGGCAGAACAGCAGCGTGTCATAGGCCCAGTCGGCCGGGACCGACACCAGGTTGGCCTGCGTGTGGCCCGCGGCGCACCCGGCCGTGGGGCCGCTCAGCCCGCCGCGGAAGCGGGCCCGGGCGTCCTCGGGGCGCCACATGTGCGCGTGGTCGTCGACGCGCATGAGGGGGCGGTCGTCCGCTCGGTTCACGTCAGTTCCTTCCCGCGCGTCTCGGGCAGGCCCAGCAGCGCCAGCGCCGCGAGACCGTAACCGATCGCGCCGAAGACCAGCGCCCCGCCGACGCCCCAGCTGTCGGCGAGGAAGCCCACCAGGGTGGGGAAGACGGCGCCCACCGCGCGCCCGGTGTTGTAGGTGAAGCCCTGCCCCGTGCCGCGTACCGCCGTGGGGTACAGCTCGCTCAGATAGGACCCGAAGCCGCTGAAGATCGCCGACATGCAGAACCCGAGCGGGAAACCGAGCACCAGCAGAAGGGCGTTGGCGCCGCTGGGGATGTTCGCGTACGCCAGGATGCAGAGAGCCGAGAGCAGTGCGAACAGCCAGATGTTGCGCCGGCGGCCCAGGCGGTCGGTGAGGTGGCCGCCGGTGAGGTAGCCGAGGAAGGCTCCGGAGATCAGGAAGGCCAGATAGGAGCCGGTGCCGACGACGGACAGGCCACGTTCGGTCTTGAGGTAGGTGGGCACCCAGGTCGCCAGCGTGTAGTAGCCGCCCTGGACGCCGGTAGACAGCAGGCCCGCGAAGACCGTCGTGCGCAGCAGACCCGGCGCCCCGTCCGAGCCGGGCTTGAAGATCGCCGCGAACGACCCCCTCTGCTCGCTGCGTTCACGCTGGGCCGTCGCCTCCGGGGCGTCGTGCACCCGGCGGCGCATCCAGATCACCAGCAGTGCGGGCAGCGCTCCCGTCCAGAACATCACGCGCCAGGCGAGGTCGTCGCCCACGAAGGAGAAGACCAGCGTGTAGACGACGGCGGCCAGTGCCCAGCCGACGGCCCAGGAGCTCTGGATCGCGCCGAGGGTACGGCCGCGGTGCCGGGCGCTCGCGTACTCGGCGACCAGGATCGCGCCGACCGCCCACTCGCCGCCGAAGCCGAGCCCCTGCAGGGCCCGGAAGACCAGCAGCGTCTCGTAGGTGGGCGCGAAGCCGCAGGCGACCGTGAAGACGGCGTACGTCACCACGGTGATCATCAGGGCCTTCACCCGGCCGATACGGTCTGCCACGACGCCCGCGATGGCGCCGCCCACCGCCGAGACGACCAGGGTGACGGTGGTGAGCAGTCCCGTCTGGCCGCTGTCCAGACCGAAGTACGCCGCCAGCGCGACCATGCTCAGCGGCAGTGTGAAGTAGTCGTAGGAGTCCAGGGCGTAGCCGCCGAAGGCTCCGGCGAAGGCGCGCCGGCCGCGCGGGCCGAGGGCGCGCAGCCAGGCCAACGCACCGTCGTCGGCGATGCGTTCGGTCGCGTCGGAGTGGGCGTCGGCGGTCAGGGGCCGGGAAGGAGGGGTCGTGCTCATGGGCACCTCGCAGTGAGGGACGGAGGGTGCTTGCGGGATGAGCCGTGCCGTGCGGTCGGAGAGCGCCGTGCGGGGAACTGCGCCCAACGATGGGACATTTCGCGCGAAAGGTGCGGCCCGAGATGTGGGGCCGGGTGATGCCGTTCGCAGTACCGTAGAGGATCGTTCAACGATCCTTCAATACCCATGTTGTTTCGTCCTTGTATCTGCGATTGAATTCCGGGCATGGCAGAGCAGCTGACGGGACTGGCCGACGACCGCGCCCTCCTAGGGCGTACCAGCACCGCCGAGCGGGTCTCGGACATCCTCAGGAGCCGGATCGCCGAGGGGTACTTCCCGCCCGGCACGCGGCTGTCGGAGGACGGCATCGGGGGTGCGCTCGGCGTCTCCCGCAACACGCTGCGCGAGGCATTCCGGCTGCTCACGCACGAGAGACTGCTTGTCCACGAGTTGAACCGAGGGGTCTTCGTCCGGGTGCTGACCGTCGAGGACGTCGAGGACATCTACCGCACCCGGCTGCTCGTCGAGTGCGCCGTGGTCCGGGGTCTGGGCGAGCCGCCGTACGCCCTGCACGGCCTTGCCGAAGCCGTCGCGGAGGGGCAGCGGGCCGCGGGGGAGACCGACTGGAAAGGGCTGGGCACGGCCAACATCCACTTCCATCGCGAACTGGTGGCGCTCGCGGGCAGTGAGCGCACCGACGAGCTGATGCGCAGCGTCTTCGCCGAACTGCGGCTCGCCTTCCACGTCGTGGACGACCCCCGGCGGCTGCACGAGCCCTACCTCGTGCGCAACCAGCAGATCCTCCGGGCCCTGCAGGGCGGCGACCGGATCGGGGCGGAGGAGCTCCTCGAGGTCTACCTCCACGACTCGCTGGAGCGGATCGTCGAGGACTACCGGCGGCGGGTCGGCGACGAGTAGCAGGTCCGGCGCATCGGCGCGACGAGCGGACCCCGCGGCGCACCCGTGCTGTTTGGGACGTTGTCAGACCGAGGACCTAATCTGTGCACCGTGACTTCGCCTGCATCGACGGACCGTGTTCCGCCCCAGCTCAGCGCGGGGCCGCGCCCCGCACCGGGCCCGGCCGCCGACGAGGGGCTGGCGCGGCGGCTGCGCGCGCTCGCCTGCACCGCGCCGCTGCACGACCTCGACGCACGCAAGGCGAACCTCGCGGGTGAGTACTCGGTGTACGGGATGGCGGAGGTCGCCCTGTCCGCCATCGACCTGGTCACACTGAACATGGACTTCGACACGGGAGCAGACCACGACCAGATAGTGGCCCGGCTCATCCCGCGCATCGCCGCCCAGGCCCCTCGGCGCCCGGTCGCGGAGCACGAGCGCGTCGCCCGCTGGGTCCTGGAGAACCTGGTCAACGTCGGCAGCGTCGACCGGGGCTTCCGCGCCGTGTACGGCACGTTCACGGCCGACGGCGAGTACGTCCGCCGCGACTACGACTTCAAGCTGATCGAGGAGGTTCCGGGCTACGGCGGGGGCGTCTATCTGAGGACGACGGACGAGGCGGTCAACGTCCTGGTCGGCGCTCTGGACACGGACGTCACGAGCGCCCAGATCGCCGCCGAGGTCAAGCTCGACGTGCTGATCAGCCGCGGGCGCCTCGCCGACGCCCAGCTCGCCGCCGAGCAGGCCCGCTACCGCACCGTGCAGTACTCGGAGTCGCTGCGCAGGACCCTGGAGGCGACCCGGCGCAACGTCCGGGCGGTGGACTGGCTGAACACGGTCCCCGACATGATCGCCGAGGCCCTCGACCACGTCGCCGACCGCTACCGCCACGAGAACGCGATCCTCACCAACATCCGCAGGGCCCGCGACGAGTCCGAGGACCCCGAGCACAAGCGGCGCGCCGCCGAGCTCGTCGACATCGTCAAGGACTGCATCCGCAGGCACACCCAACTGCAGTCGCGGCTTCTGGAAGCGGGCCCGCTGTTCCGCGCCGAGCAGGACCGGCAGGCCTTCGCCGCTCCCATGGCGACCTCGGGGACGGACCTGTACGGGCATCTCCTCGCACCCCTGCTGCCGCTTCCGCTGGAGCGGGCGATCCGCGTCACGGACGCCTTCTTCGGCCACGGCACGGGTCTGCGCACCCCGGCCTCCGTGCGGGTCGGTGACCTCGTCGACCTGCTCCTGACGCCGCCCGTGGAGCGCGAGCACCTCGGCGCCGAGATGCCCGAGCCGGATCTGATCGCCACCCCGGACGACAGCCGGTTCAGCGAGGAGCAACTGGCCGCCGCGCTGGAGCTGCTCGACCTGCCGGCGGACGCGCCCAGGCGGCTGTCCGGACTGCTGGCACAGGCACGCCGGCAGGACCCCGAACTGCCCTACCTGGTGGCCCTGCTGACCGTGCACGCGGCCAGCCCGCCGGTCGGCACTGCCTACCGGCAGGGCGAACAGAAGCTGCTGTTCGCCGTGGACGACGGCACGGAGCTGGACGATCCCGAGTTCGGCGGTGCGGACCTGATCGTCGGCACGGCCCTGCTCGATGCGGCGGGCATGGCGGCGGACCGGACGGAAGCGGCATGACCAGCGATCAGTACCAGCAGCATGAGGAGTCCCGACCGTGACCGAGCACGTCGAGTGGAGTGAGCCGGAGGCGGCCGCCGCGCCGGTGAGTGCCGCCGTCACCCCCGCCGACGCCGCCGACGCGGCGCGGCTCGTCGCCTTCGGGCTGCAGCCCAAGCTCCAGCCCGCCCGCGACCAGGAGTACACGGAGCTGCTGCGCCGCTATCGCGAGGACTCCCGCTTCGCCCGGCTCGCCGACGCCGTGGCCGGCGGGCTCGGGCTGGTCGTCCTGGAGGTGTCCCCGCGCGCCGGCATGGCGGTGACCGCCGCCGAGGACTCCGTGTTCGCCGTCCGCATGGGCGACTACGCGCGGCGCACCTCCGCCGACTCGGGCGACCGCTTTCTGCACGGCCTCGCCCATCTCGCCGTCGCCGCGCTCGCGTTCCCGCGCCCCGAGGACCTGGCCGACGACGGCTACATCGGGCGCGTCACGGTCAACGGCGTCGACGCCTTCGTGCGTCAGGCCTGCCGCCGGCTCGAGGAGCGGGCCGAGGAGCAGGGCGAGAACACGGACCCGGCGACGGACGCGCCGGGGCTGGAGGCGGCCTGGCGGATCTGGGCCAGACGCAGCGCGACCGGGGCCACCAAGGACGCGCGCCGGCTCGCCGGCTCCACCACGGGCATCGTCGGCAAGGCCGTCGCGTTCCTCACCGACTCCGGATTCCTCCAGCGCACGGGCGACGACCACGGCGGCACCTACCGAACGACGGCCCGCTACCAGCTCCAGGTGCGCGACATGGCGGGCAGCGCCGCCATGGGCGAACTCCTCGAACTGGGCGTCGTCCCGGTGACCGACGGGACGGGCACCCTGCTGCCCGCCGAGGACACCGACGACCTGGAGCTGGTGGCCGACGCCGGGCTGCCGTTCCACTCGGGCAGAGCCTGAGGTCCCGCGGCCTTCGGCCCTCCGCATTTCCGCAGACTCAGCAAGATCGACGACGAGAGTCCCCCGCCATGTACGAGCTGTCCCGGGTCCGCCTCTACTCCATCGGACCGGCCGGTGCGCGCTATGCCGACACCGTGCTGGACCTGCGGGGCGTGGGTGATCGGGTGCCCGACCCCGCGCCCACCCAGGCGGAGTTCTTCGAAGAGGAGCCCGTGGGCCCGCCGCGCCGTCCGGCGCCCGCCGGTGTGCTCTTCCTGGAGAACGGCGGCGGCAAGTCCGTCCTGCTCAAGCTGATCTTCTCGGTGATGCTGCCGGGCCACCGCAACACCCTCGGCGGGGCCAGCTCCGGTGTGCTGCGCAAGTTCCTGCTCGCCGACGACTGCGGGCATGTGGCGCTGGAATGGCAGCACACACTGACCGGCGAGTGCGTCGTGGTCGGCAAGGTGAGCGAATGGCGGGGGCGCCAGGTCTCCAGCGACCCGCGGAAGTTCGCGGAGGCCTGGTACTCCTTCAGACCCGGCCCCGGGCTCAGCCTCGACAATCTGCCGGTCGCCGAGTCCACCGCCGTGAGACCGCCGGCCGAGGGCGCTTCCGGGGCGGCGGGACGGCGCCGCACGATGAAGGGCTTCCGGGACGCCCTGACGGAGGCGGGCAAGGCGTATCCGCACCTCGAAGTGCACTGGGAGGAGATCCACGACCGCTGGAACGAGCATCTGACGGACCTCGGCCTCGACCCCGAACTCTTCCGCTACCAGCGGGAGATGAACGCCGACGAGGGTGAGGCCGCCGGCCTCTTCGCGGTCAAGAAGGACTCCGACTTCACGGACCTGCTGCTGCGGGCCGTGACCGACACCCGTGACACCGACGGGCTCGCCGACCTGGTCGGCGGTTTCGGCAACAAGCTGGGACGGCGCGCCGAGCTGATGGCCGAGCGCGACTTCACCGCCGGGTCGGTGGATCTGCTCGGGCGCATCGTCGAGGCGGCCGGGACACGCTCGCGGGCCCGGGACATCCACGCGGGCGCCGAGCGGCGCACCCGCACCCTGGCCCGGCGGCTGTCGGCACGCGGGGTGCGCGAGCGGATGCGGGCCACCGATCTTGCCCAGCGCGTCACCGCCGCCGCCTACGCGGTCACGCATGCCGAGGGCGCCCGCGAGCGCAGTGCGCTCATCGCTGCCGAACTCGCCTACCGGCATGCCTCGTCGGCCCTGGCGGGTGCGGAGAAGGCCGCAGCCGCCCAGAAGCGCGAACTGGCCGACGCGCGCCAGTTGTACTCCGCCTGGCAGGCCGCCGAGGCCGTGCTGCGCCACCGCGCCGCCGCCGACCGCTCGGCGCGGGTGGCGGCCGCCATCCGGGAGGCCGAGCGGGACGCGGCGCCGGCGCTCGCCGCGCGCGCCAGGGCCGCAGTGGATCTCGTCCGGGCACTGCACGCCGCCGCCGAGAGCGCCGAGACCCTCGCCAACGAGGAGGAAGAGCGCTCCGCCGCCCTCCAGGCGGCAGGCGAGTCCGCGCACCGGGACGCGACCGCCGCCGCCACGGAGGCACAGCGTGCGCGCAGCGAGGTGGGGCATCTGCGCCAGCGGCTCGCCGAGGTCGAGCAGGAGACCGCCGAGGCCGTGCGCGCGGGCTGGCTGGACGACAGCGCCCCCGACGCCGACCCGGCACGCGCCGCGCTCGCCGCGAGCGACGCGGAGAAGGCCGCGGTCGCCGCCTGGGACACCGCGCGTGAGGCGTCCCGCCGGGCGTCCGAGCACGCCCGCGAGGCGGCGTCCGCGGAATCGCGCGCGGAACTGACGGCCGCCCGGTCCGCCGACGCGGCCACGGCCGCCGAGCGGGCATACGAGGCCGAGCAGAGCACCGCCCGGGCGCTGGCGGCGGAGGAGCGGCTGTCGGAACTGCTGAGCCTGTCCGGAACCGGCGGGGCCAGGGTCCCCCGGCCGCGCCGCGACGAGGAGACGCGCGCGGCGGACAGCGCCGCGGAGGGCGGATCCCTCACCGCCGAGGAGTTGGACCGCTTCGCCGACGAACTGCGCGAGCTGCTCGACGACACCGTCACCTCCGCCGAGCGTCAGCTCTTCGAGATGCGCACCGCCGCGGCGGACGACGCGCGCATCCTCGGTGCCCTCGGTGACGGTGGACTGCTGCCCCCGGGCCCGGACGTGCTGGCGACCGTCGAGTTCCTCGGTGAACACGGCATCCCGGCGCTCCCGGGCTGGCGCTACCTCGCGCAGGCGGTCGACCCCGCCGACCACGCGCGCGTGCTGGCCGCCCGTCCCGAACTGGTCGACGGAGTGATCATCACCGACCCGGACACCCACGCCCGGGCCCGTGACGCGCTGAGCGACGCGGCTCTGCTGCCGCGTTCCGCCGTCGCCGTCGGCACCGCGGCCGCGCTGCTCGCCCCGACCCCCGCCCTCGACGAGGGCGACGGCGGAGTCTTCCTCGTGCCGCCGAATCCGGCCATGCACGACGAGCACGCGGCCGACGAGGAGCGGCAGGCACTGCGTGCCCGGGCCACCGAGCGGGACGAGGAGATCCGGGCCCTCGCGGCCCGCCTCGGCAAGGACCGCGAGCTGACCGCCAGACTGGCGTCCTGGCGCACCGGCTGCCCAGCGGGCCGCCTGACCGAACTCGCCGCGGCCGCCCGGGACGCGCGCGCCTTCGCCGAGGAGGCCGAGGCCGAGCTGACCGAGGCGCGCACCGTCCGTGCCGAGGCCGACGAGGTCGCGGCCGAGGCCGCCCAGGTGCGCGACGAGCGCCAGGAGTCCGCGCAGCGGGCGCGGCGCGCCGCCGATGCGCTCGCCGGCCTCGCCTTCCGGCTGCGGGAGCGGGCGGGGTGGCAGGCAGCGCTGCGGGAACTGGCCGACGAGGCCGTCGAATCGGAGGCTCGTGCCCAGTCCCGCCTGGAGCGCGCCCGGGCCGCCGACGAGGACCGCAGGGCCGCCCAGCGCGCCGCCGACGACGCCCGCCGCACCGCGCGTGCACTGCGGGCCGAGCGCGCGGAGATCGCCGGCGCCCCCGACGACGTACCGGCGGACGACGCCGACGCGCCGAAGGCGTCCCTGCCCGCGCTCCGCGAGGCCTACCGCGCCGCCTCCCAGGTGTACGAAAAGGTCGGCGTCGGTGCCGACCTGAGGGCCGAACAGGCGCGCGCCGAGAGCGACGACTCCGCCGCACTCGCCGAACTGGACCGGCTCAGCAACAAGGTCCGTTCACGCGCGGAACAGCTCCTCCAGTCCCCGGACGGCTCGGACGGCCCGTCCCGGCAGGCCGCCGCCACGCGCGCCGAGGAACTGGTGCAACTGCTGGAGACGCGGATGTCGACGGCGAGCGAGCAGCTCGGCCGGCTGCGCGGCGAGGCCGAGCGGCACGCTCCCGAGAACGGCGAGGCCCACACCGAGCTGCCCGAGGAGATGGCCCCCCGGGACACCGAGCACGCACAGTCCCTGCTGCGCACGGCCACATCGGAACTCGCCTCCCGCGTGGAGGCACTCGGCCGGGCCCGCGAGGCCCATGCCGAGCTGCTGGACGCCCACCGCGCGGCCGAGGACGCCGCGGGCGGCTTCGACGAGATCGCGGCGATGCTCCGCGATCTGCTGCGTGAGCACGCGGCCGAGGAGGAGCAGCAGGAGCCGGAGCCCTACCCGGGCAGCCTCGAGGAGGCCCGCCTGTCCGCCGCCGAGAACCGCCGGTCGCTGCGCGGCTGCGCAACTGACCTGTCCTCGGCGGAGTCGGCCGTGCGCGAGGCCTCCGACGTGCTCGTCCGGCATGCCAACTCCACCCGCTACGAGCAGGTCCGCACCCCGGCCCGGCAGCAGATCCGGGAATTGCCCGCGTCGGCGCTGCCGGAGCACGCACAGCGGTGGGCGGACGCCTTCGCACCCCGGCTGCGTGTGCTCACGGACGAGCTGGCCCAACTGGAGCGCAACCGCGACTCGATCGTGGACCGGCTGCGGGGACTCGTGGAGTCGGCGCTCGCCACACTCCGCTCGGCGCAGCGGCTCTCCCGGCTGCCCGAGGGACTCGGCGAGTGGTCCGGGCAGGAGTTCCTGCGCATCCGGTTCGAGGAGCCCGACCAGGCCACGCTCACCGAACGGCTCGGCGAGGTCATCGACGAGGCGACCCGCGCGGCCGTCAGGAAGAACTCCGACCTCAGGCGGGACGGCATGTCGCTGCTCCTGCGGGGGGTCGGCGCGGCCCTCCAGCCGAGGGGCGTCGCCGTCGAGATCCTCAAGCCGGACGCCGTGCTGCGTGCCGAACGTGTCCCCGTCGGGCAGATGGGTGACGTGTTCTCGGGCGGCCAGCTGCTCACCGCGGCCATCGCGCTGTACTGCACCATGGCGGCACTGCGCAGCAACGACCGTGGCCGCGACAGGCACCGCCACGCGGGCACGCTGTTCCTGGACAATCCCATCGGACGCGCCAACGCGACCTATCTGCTGGAGCTCCAGCGCGCCGTCTCGGACGCGCTCGGCGTCCAGCTCCTCTACACCACCGGGCTGTTCGACACGACCGCACTCGCCGAGTTCCCGCTGGTCATCCGGCTGCGCAATGACGCAGACCTGCGGGCAGGACTGAAGTACATCCGGGTGGAGGAGCATCTTCGGCCCGGGCTGCCGCAGCAGCCCAGTGCCGACGAGGCGGTGCACAGCGAGATCACGGCGACCCGGATGTTCAAGCGACCGGCCGTGGACGTCCCGTAGGAAGGGGCGTGGGGCGCGGCACCGCGTGTCGCGGGCGCCGCCCCCACGCCGTCACGGATGTGACAACTGCCGCCCGGTGCCGCCCTGCCGGCGTATCCGCTCCTGTCGCTGCTCCGCGGTCCGCGCCTGGCGCCGGGCCGCTCGGCGTTCGCGGCGCACGGCACGGGCCGTGCTGCTGGGTGCCGACACCACACCATGGCGCTGGTTCCAGACCTGGCGCGTGATCCAGACGTCGAGCACGCCCCAGGTCGCCACCACCGTGCCGGCCACGCTGCTGAGGACCATGGGGAAGGCCAGCCAGGAGCCGGCCATCGTGCACAGGAAGGCGATCACCGCCTCGATCAGTGTCACCGAGATGATCAGCATCGCCCGCACCGCCGAGGTGCGCACGGGGTCCGGCAGCCGACGCCGGCGCGCGGGCTCCTCGACCCACAGGGGGCGGCGATACCCGATTTCGTACCGCACTTCCTCGTCCATGGCGGTGCCCCACCCGCCGTCCGGCTCGCGCCGCTGCGATATGCCGGGGTCCGCATCCGCCGGAATGCCGTGATCCGGTGCTTGAGCCGCCCCTCGCGCCGCCGTGGACGCCCCGGCGCCCCTTCCCGGTGTCTCACATCGCTTCGCCGTGCCCATCAACTCGTCACTCCCCACCGCCCGCAGACCTCCGCCGGAGTGTCAGACGACTCCGGCCCCCCACTGGTTGCCCGGCTTGCGCAGCTTTACGCCACCTGAGTGCGGCATGCGGCGCCTGCGGTCGAAACCGCCCCCGTTTCCCGTAGGGGGAGACGATCGGCGATCCGCGAAGATTCCCCGCGGGCGAAAGAATCCGGCCAAGGGCCCCGTGTTCCCGCCCCGATCCGGACTGTGCCGTCCCGTTTCGGGGAGGCAATCTCCCGTAATGACGGGACAACTACCCATGTCGCGTCGGTGCCGGGGGCGTTGTGCGCTCCTCCCGGCCTTCGAGATACGGGTGTGTCGGTAGTAGGCTCGCGCCGTTTGTTGACGTACACGTGTACCCCCGGGCCTGGGGGTCGAGCTGGGGGAGGCCATGCGCTTTCGCGGGAACTCCATCCGCCGGAAGATCGTGGCGCTGCTTCTCGTGCCGCTGCTGTCACTGACCGCCATCTGGGCGTTCGCCACAGTGCTCACGGGTCGTGAGGCCCAGGCGCTGTTCGACGTCTCGAACGTCGTCGAAAAGGTCGGCTACCCCACCGAGGACACGGTCCGCGTCCTGCAGCAGGAGCGCCGTCAGACCCTCGTCTACCTCGCCGACCCGCGCGCCTCGGACGCCCTCACCGCGCTGCGGCGCAGCCGTGCGGCCACGGACAGGGCGGTGGCCGAACTCCGGCGCAACAGCAAGAGCAGGGGCCTGCGCGAGGACATGGACGCGGGCTCCTCGGAGCGCCTCACCTCGATCATGGAGGCCCTGGACGGCATCGCGTCGCTGCGCCGCAGCGTCGAGGACGGCACGGTCAAGCGTTCCCAGGCCCTCGATCTCTACAACCGCCTCGTCGACCCGTGTTTCACCCTCCTGGCCAATCTGCAGGCCCTCGACAACGTGACGATGGACAAGCAGGGCCGTGCCCTCGTCGATGTCTCCCGCGCCCGTGAGCTGCTCTCCCGCGAGGACGCCCTCCTGGGGTCCGCGCTCGTCGCCGGCCGGGTCACCCGCGAGGAGATCCATGAGGTCTCCGACCTGGTCGCCCAGCGCGCCGTGATGTACGACGTCAGCCTGTCGCTGCTGCCCGTGTCGGAGAGCGGACGCTTCCAGCGCTACTGGAAGAACGCCGACACCGCGTCACTGCGCGTGGCCGAACAGGCGGTGGTCAACGGCACCTCCGGCGCCCCGCACGGGGTGACCGCCAAGAGCTGGGACGAGGCCGCAGGCCAGGTCCTCGGCCGGCTCGACACGATGAGCCGGCAGGCCGGGGACCGCTACCAGGACCGCGTCAACCCGCTCGCCATGAGGGTCATCGCCAAGGCGGCCGTCGCGGGCGTCCTCGGGCTCCTCGCCGTACTGGTCTCGCTGTTCCTGTCCGTGCGCATCGGCCGTGGCCTCATCCGCGATCTGCGCCGGCTGCGTCTGGAGGCGCACGAGGCGTCCGGGGTGCGGCTGCCCAGCGTGATGCGCCGCCTGTCCGCGGGCGAACAGGTGGACGTGGAGACCGAGGCCCCGCGGCTGGAGTACGACAGGAACGAGATCGGCGAGGTCGGCCAGGCCCTCAACACCCTGCAGCGTGCCGCCGTCGAGGCCGCCGTCAAACAGGCCGAACTGCGGGCCGGCGTCTCGGAGGTCTTCGTCAACCTGGCCCGTCGCAGTCAGGTGCTGCTGCACAAGCAGCTCACCCTGCTCGACACCATGGAGCGCAGGACCGACGACACCGAGGAACTCGCCGATCTGTTCCGCCTCGACCATCTGACCACGCGTATGCGCCGTCACGCCGAGGGCCTGGTCATCCTCTCCGGAGCCGCCCCCTCCCGGCAGTGGCGCAAGCCGATCCAGCTCATGGACGTGGTGCGCGCCGCCGTCGCCGAGGTCGAGGACTACGAGCGCATCGAGGTGCGCCGGCTGCCCCGCTTCGCCGTCACCGGCCCCGCAGTCGCCGACCTCACCCACCTCGTGGCCGAACTCCTGGAGAACGCCACCGTGTTCTCGCCGCCCCACACCGCCGTCCAGGTGCTCGGTGAACGGGTCGCCAACGGGTTCACCCTGGAGATCCACGACCGTGGCCTCGGTATGGCGGCCGAAGTGCTCCTGGACGCCAACCTCCGGCTCGCGGAGACCCCCGAGTTCGAACTCTCCGACACCGACCGGCTCGGCCTGTTCGTGGTGAGCCGGCTCGCCCAGCGGCAGAACGTCCGTGTCTCCCTCCAGCCGTCCCCCTACGGCGGCACCACGGCCGTCGTCTTCATCCCCGACACCCTGCTGACCGAGGACATCCCCGACACCAACGGAATCGGCTTCCGGCTCGACCGGCCGTTGCCCGAGAAGGAGGCCGGGGCCGCGGAGGCCGGTGCCCCGGTGCTGTCGCCGGTGCCGGTCAAGCTCCCCGGCCTTCCGGGATCGATCCTGGACGGCCCGGTGGAGCTGGAGGCGCCCGTCGACCTGGACGAACTCGACGACTTCCCGGACGGCGTCGACGACCGGGACGGCGGCCTTTTCCGCTCCCGCCGCTCTCTCGCGCAGGCCCCGGGCGAACAACACCAGCAGGCCCGCGACACCCGGCGCGAACCGGCCCGCTCCGACGAGGTGGACCGGCCGGGCGCGCCGGTACCGCTTCCCCGGCGCGGGACCCCCAAGCTCGTCAGCTCGCACGGCCGCCCGGTGACGGAGCAGGGCCCGCGGCGCGCAAGGACCGGCAAGGACAGTGGACCCTCGGACCACGAGCCGGAGGGATCTCAGGAGTCCGGGCGTCCCTCGGATCTGCGGGAGCCCTCGGAAGGAAGCAGGCGCCCGCAAGGCGAGCGCTCGGAGAGCCCGGGCCTGCCCCAGCGCCGCCGTACCCGGCAGGAGGCCGGCCCGCGGGAGGCGGCCGCGCACCAGGAGGCCGAGACGGAAGCGGCTCCTCCAGGTCCGGTCGCGCTGCCCCGCCGTGTCCGGCAGGCCAGTCTGGCCCCGCAGTTGAAGGAGGGCCCCGACCGGCGCGCCTCGGCAGACGCGTCCCGCACCGCGAGCGGAGCGGGTCCCGTCGAGCGCGACGCCGATGAGGTCCGCAGCCGTTTCGCCTCGCTGCAGCGGGGCTGGCAGCGTGGCCGCGAGGAGAACGACGCGGGCGACGACGCCCTGGACGGCTCAGCACGAGGAACGACAAAGGGAGACGGTCGATGACCGCACCGAAGGCCGCAGGGCCCAACGCCGCCCAAAAGACGTCGGGAGAGCTGAACTGGCTCCTCGACGACCTGGTGGAGCGTGTCGCCAGCATCCGCAAGGCGGTCGTGCTCTCGAGCGACGGCCTGCCCACAGGGGTCTCCAAGGAGCTGAGCCGGGAGGACAGCGAGCACCTGGCCGCGGTCGCCTCGGGAATCCACAGCCTCGCCAAGGGTGTCGGCCGCAACTTCGACGCGGGCGGTGTCCGGCAGACCATCGTCGAACTCGACGACGCGTTCCTCTTCGTGACGGCGGCGGGCGACGGCAGCTGCCTCGCCGTCCTGTCGGACGCCGACTCCGACATCGGGCAGGTGGCGTACGAGATGACACTCCTCGTCAAGCGAGTCGGCGTACATCTGGGCTCCGCGCCGCGCACCGATCTGCCCTCGGGCGGGTAGTGAGATGGCATGAGCGGAGACGATCAGGGAAGCAGTCGCTGGTTCGACGACGAGGCCGGGCCGGTGGTCCGTCCGTACGCCATGACGCGCGGCCGCACCAGCCATGCGGCCCAGCACCGCCTCGACCTGATCGCGGTGGTCGTCACGGAGCCGCATGTGGACGATCCCGAGCCGGACCCCTCGCTGTCCCCCGAGCACGTGGACATCGTGGAATTGTGCCGTGACGCGCCCCAGTCCGTCGCCGAGATCGCCGCCGAACTCGATCTTCCCGTCGGTGTGGTGCGGGTCCTCGTCGGTGACCTGGCGGACGAGGGCCTGGTGCATGTGACGCGCCCCGTGCCCCCTGCCGAACTGGTCGACGAGAGCATCCTGCGTGATGTGATCAGCGGTCTGCGGGCTCTGTGACCCCGGCTTCCGCGCGCTCCGGGCGAGCGCGCGGAAGCCCTCGTACGGGAGGGGCGACGGCCGCTCGCGTCGTGTGGGGCCCGCGGGGGTCTGCCCGGCCCGTTATGATCTGACGGGTCGTCGAGGACCGACCGCAGTGCGCCGATCACTCTGCGGCGACGGTTCCGGGCAGTGGGATCGGAGAGACGGACGTGACCACGGGCTGGCAGTTCTGGGTCGACCGCGGCGGTACCTTCACCGACATCGTCGCGCGGCGCCCCGACGGCCGTCTGCTCACCCACAAGCTCCTGTCGGACAATCCCCACCGGTACGCCGACGCGGCCGTGGCGGGCGTACGCGAACTCCTCCAGGACGACGGGCCCGTCGACGCCGTGCGCATGGGCACCACCGTGGCCACCAACGCGCTTCTGGAGCGCACGGGCGAACGCACCCTCCTCGTCATCACCCGGGGCTTCGGGGACGCCCTGCGGATCGGCTACCAGAACCGTCCGCACATCTTCGCGCGCGCCATCGAACTGCCCGAGCCGCTGTACGACCGGGTCGTCGAGGTCGACGAGCGGATCGCGGCCGACGGCACCGTCCTGCGCGCCCCGGACCTCGAGGCCCTCTCGGGACCGCTCCAGGAGGCCTACGACGACGGGATCCGCGCCCTGGCCGTGGTCTGCATGCACAGTCATCTGCACCCCGCCCACGAGCAGGCCGTCGGGGAGCTGGCCGACCGTATCGGCTTCCCGCAGATCTCGCTCTCCAGCGAGGTCAGCCCCCTGATGAAGCTGGTCCCGCGCGGTGACACCGCTGTCGTCGATGCCTACCTCTCGCCCGTCCTGCGCCGCTATGTCCAACACGTCGCCGATGAACTCGAGGGCGTGCGGCTGATGTTCATGCAGTCCAACGGCGGGCTCGCGGAGGCGGGGCAGTTCCGCGGGAAGGACGCGATCCTCTCCGGTCCCGCGGGTGGGATCGTGGGCATGGCGCGTATGTCGCAGCTCGCCGGCTTCGACCGGGTCATCGGCTTCGACATGGGCGGCACCTCAACGGACGTCTCGCACTTCGCAGGCGAGTACGAACGCGTCTTCACCACGCAGATCGCGGGCGTACGGCTGCGCGCGCCGATGCTGGACATCCACACCGTGGCCGCCGGCGGCGGCTCGATCCTGCACTTCGACGGCTCCCGCTACCGCGTAGGGCCGGACTCGGCGGGCGCGGACCCGGGGCCGGCCTGCTACCGCGGCGGCGGTCCGCTCACGGTGACCGACGCCAACGTCATGCTCGGCCGTATCCAAGCCGCGCACTTCCCCCGGGTGTTCGGCCCGGACGGCGATCAACCCCTGGACGAGGGGATCGTCCGCCAACGCTTCGCCGCACTGGCGCGGGAGATCCGCGAGCGGACGGGCGACGACCGCACGCCCGAACAGGTCGCCGAGGGGTACCTGCAGATCGCCGTCGCCAACATCGCCAACGCGGTGAAGCGGATCTCCGTCCAGAAGGGCCACGACATCACCCGCTACGCGCTCACCACCTTCGGTGGAGCGGGCGGCCAGCACGCGTGCCGGGTGGCGGACTCCCTGGGCGTCCGCACCGTGCTCGTCCCGCCCCTGGCCGGAGTGCTCTCCGCTCTCGGCATCGGCCTCGCCGACACCACGGCCATGCGCGAACAGTCCGTCGAGGCGCCCCTGGAGGCCCCCTCGATGCCGGGGATCCTCAAGACCGCCGGCGACCTGGAGAGCGCCGTCCGCGCCGAACTCCTGGCCGAGGACGTCCCCGAGGAGCGCATCCGGGTCGTCCGCCGGGCCCAGCTGCGCTACGACGGGACGGACACCACGCTCACGGTCGAGCTGACCGACCCCGGCACGATGCGGCACGCCTTCGAAGAACGCCATCGCGCCACGTACTCCTTCACGCTCGACCGGCCGGTCGTCGTCGAAGCCCTCTCCGTGGAGGCCACCGGCATCACCGATCCCCCCGATCTCTCCGCCCTCGCCCCGTACGAAGGCGGTACCGCCGCGCCCGAGACCGTACGTCTCCATACGGGCGGTGTCCGGCGCGACGTGCCTCTGCACCGCCGGGAGCACCTGCCACCCGGCGAGACCGTCACGGGCCCCGCGATCATCACCGAGCCCAGTGCGACGACCGTCGTCGACGAAGGCTGGCGGGCCGCGGCGACCGACGACGGGCATCTGGTCATGGAACGTGTGGCGATCACGGAGAGTTCCGATCTCGGCACACGGGCGGATCCCGTTCTTCTCGAGGTCTTCAACAACCTGTTCATGTCCATCGCCGAACAGATGGGCGCCCGGCTGGAGTCGACGGCCCAGTCCGTCAACATCAAGGAACGCCTGGACTTCTCCTGCGCGCTCTTCGACCCCGAGGGCAACCTGGTCGCCAACGCCCCGCATATCCCGGTGCATCTGGGCTCGATGGGGACCAGCGTGAAGGAGGTCGTCCGACGGCGCGCCGGCCGTATGCGCCCCGGGGACACCTACGCGGTCAACGACCCGTACCACGGCGGCACGCATCTGCCCGACGTCACCGTCATCACCCCCGTCTTCGACACGGAGGGTGAGCGGATCCTCTTCCACGTCGCGTCCCGGGGGCACCACGCCGAGATCGGGGGTATCGCACCGGGCTCGATGCCCGCGCACAGCCACACCATCGAGGAGGAGGGCGTCCTCTTCGACAACTGGCTGCTCGCCGAGGAGGGCCGATTCCGCGAGGAGGAGACCTTTCGTCTGCTCACCGAGGCTTCGCACCCGTCGCGCAATCCGCAGACCAACCTCGCCGACCTGCGCGCCCAGATCGCCGCCAACCGCAAGGGTGTCGACGAGGTCGGCCGCATGATCGAGAACTTCGGGGCGGACGTGGTCCAGGCGTACATGAAACACGTCCAGGACAACGCCGAGGAAGCCGTGCGCCGCGTCATCGACGCCCTGGACGAGGGCGAGTACGCATACGAGACCGACTCCGGGGCCGTCATCCACGTCCGTGTGCGCGTCGACCGCGACAAGCGCTCCGCGACCGTCGACTTCACCGGCACCTCACCCCAGCTCGCCACCAACTTCAACGCGCCCTTCTCGGTCGTCGACGCCGCTGTCCTGTACGTCTTCCGCACCCTCGTCGCCGACGACATCCCGCTCAACGACGGCTGCCTGCGCCCCCTGGACATCGTCGTGCCGGCCGGGTCCATGCTCGCGCCCGAGCACCCTGCCGCCGTCGTCGCGGGCAACGTCGAGACCTCACAGGCCGTCACCGGCGCCCTGTACGCCGCGCTCGGCGTACAGGCGGAGGGCTCGGGCACCATGAACAACGTCACCTTCGGCAACGAGCGGCACCAGTACTACGAGACCGTGGCCTCCGGCTCGGGAGCGGGCGACGGCTTCCCCGGCGCGAGCGTCGTCCAGACCCATATGACCAACTCCCGGCTGACCGATCCCGAGGTCCTCGAGTGGCGACTTCCGGTCCTGCTGGACGAGTTCGCGGTACGGTACGGCAGCGGAGGTCGGGGCCGCTGGTGCGGCGGGGACGGTGCCGTACGCCGGATCCGCTTCCAGGAGCCCATGACCGTCTCCACGCTCTCCCAGCACCGCAGGGTCCCGCCCTACGGCATGGCGGGCGGGACGCCGGGAGCGCTCGGCGCCAACCGTGTGGAGCGCGCGGACGGGACCGTGCTGCGCCTCGAGGGCAGCGATTCGGCAGACGTGGGCCCCGGCGACGTACTGGTCGTCGAGACCCCGGGCGGCGGAGGCTACGGACCGCCGCCGTGCGACCCCCAGCGAGCAGGAGAAGACAACGATGGTCCTCGGGCGCAGTGAGCGCGGCAAGCCTCCGGTCGAGCCCGTCACGCTCAAGATCCTCGTGGCCGGCGGTTTCGGCGTGGGCAAGACGACCCTGGTCGGCGCGGTCAGCGAGATCAGACCGCTGCGCACGGAGGAGGTGCTCACCGAGGCGGGCCGCCCGGTCGACGACACCCACGGCGTCGAGGGCAAGAACACCACCACCGTCGCGATGGATTTCGGTCGCATCACCCTCCGCCAGGACCTGGTGCTCTATCTGTTCGGAACCCCCGGCCAGAACCGTTTCTGGTTCCTGTGGGACGAGCTTGCCACCGGAGCCCTGGGCGCCGTCGTGCTCGCCGACACCCGCCGGCTGGAGGACAGCTTCGCCGCCGTCGACTACTTCGAGCGCCGCTCCATCCCGTTCGTGGTCGGGGTCAACTGCTTCGACGGCGCGGCCCGTTATCCCGCCGACGACGTACGGCAGGCTCTCGACCTGGACGAGGCCGTCCCGCTCGTCCTCTGCGACGCCCGTGAGCGGGAGTCCGTCAAGGAGGTCCTGATCGAGGTCGTCCGGCACGCGATGGCGCACACGGCCGACCGCCGCCCGCGCGTCACGACCTGATCCCCGGGCGCGCGTGCGGCCCGTACCCTCGCCGACCGGGGTACGAGCCGCAGCCGCGCACCCGAGGCGCGCGCGGGAAGGAACGTCAGTCCGCCCCGTCCTGGAGCCAGCCGAAGCTCTTCTCCACGGCCCTGCGCCAGTTGTGGTACTCGTGGTCACGTGCCGAGGCCTCCATGGCAGGAGTCCATTCGGCGTCCTTCCGCCAGTGCGAGGTGAGTTCGTCGAGGTCGTTCCAGACCCCGGTGGCGAGGCCGGCCGCATAGGCGGCGCCCAGGCAGGTCGTCTCGGAGACCTGCGGGCGGATCACCGGCACGCCGAGCACGTCCGCCTGATGCTGCATCAGCAGTTGGTTCTTCGTCATGCCGCCGTCGACCTTCAGGGCGGTGATCTGCACCCCCGAGTCCTGGTACATGGCGTCCACGACCTCCCGCGTCTGCCAGCTCGTCGCCTCCAGCACCGCACGTGCGAGGTGCGCCTTCGTGACGTAGCGCGTCAGACCGGTGACGACGCCGCGCGCGTCGGAGCGCCAGTACGGGGCGAACAGGCCGGAGAACGCGGGCACGATGTACGCGCCGCCGTTGTCGTCGACGCTCGCCGCCAGGGTCTCGATCTCGTCGGCACTGCGGATGATGCCGAGCTGGTCGCGGAACCACTGCACGAGCGCGCCGGTGATCGCGATCGAGCCCTCCAGGCAGTAGACCGGAGCCTCACCGCCGATCTTGTAGCCCATCGTCGTCAGCAGGCCGTTCTTGGACGGTACCGGGCGGTTGCCGGTGTTGAGCAGCAGGAAACTGCCCGTGCCGTAGGTGTTCTTCGCCGTGCCCACCTCGTAGCAGGCCTGCCCGAAGACGGCCGCCTGCTGATCGCCCAGCGCCGAGGCCACGGGCACCCCCGCGAGCGGGCCCACGGCGGTCCCGTACACCTCGGCGGACGACCTGATCTCGGGGAGCACCGCCTCGGGGATGTTCATGGCGGCCAGGATGGAGGCGTCCCACTGGAGTGTCTCCAGGTCCATCAGCAGGGTGCGTCCGGCGTTGGTGACGTCGGTGATGTGCCGGCCCCCCTCGGTGCCACCCGTGAGGTTCCAGATCAGCCAGGAGTCGATGGTGCCGAAGGCGATCTCGCCGTGCTCGGCGCGGGTCCTGAGGCCGGGCACGTTGTCGAGCAGCCAGGCCGCCTTGGGCCCGGAGAAGTAGCTCGCCAGCGGGAGTCCGGTCTGCTCGCGGAAACGATCCTGCCCATCGGAGCCGCCGAGTTCGTTGCACAGGGCCGCAGTCCGGGTGTCCTGCCAGACGATCGCGTTGTGCACGGGCTTGCCCGTGGCCCGGTCCCACAGGACGGTCGTCTCGCGCTGGTTGGTGATGCCCAGCGCGCTGAGCCGGTCGGCACGCAGGCCCGCTTTGGCGAGCGCCCCGATCACCACCGCCTGAACCTTGGACCAGATCTCCGTGGCGTCGTGCTCCACCCAGCCGGGCTTGGGGAAGATCTGCCGGTGTTCGCGCTGGTCGACCGCGACGATCGCCCCGCCGTGGTCGAAGATGATGCAGCGGCTGGACGTGGTGCCCTGGTCGATCGCGGCGACGTACTTCTGGGCGTTGTCCGTCATGACGTCCCCTTCGTCAAAGGGTCAGAAGGCTGCTTTGTACACGAGGGCCGAGAGCGCCCCGCCGATCAGCGGTCCCACCACCGGTGTCCAGGCGTAACCCCAGTCCGAGGTCCCCTTGTTGGGAATCGGCAGCAGGGCGTGGGTGATGCGCGGAAGGAGGTCGCGGGCCGGGTTGATCGCGTACCCGGAGGGCCCGCCGAGGGAGAGGCCGATGCCGACGACGAGCAGGGCGACGATCAGGATCCCGATGCCCGAGCCGTACGCCGTCGTGCCGGGGATCCGGCCGATGCCGGTGCCGGGGTTCTTGCCGAAGAACAGGATGGGCAGCACGAGTCCGACGGTGGCGATGATCTCGGTGATCAGGTTGGCGACCGGATTGCGGATCTCCGGGGCCGTGGAGAAGATCCCCAGCGTGGGCAACGCCCTGTCGTCGTCGGCATTGGCCCGGAACTGCGCGAAGTAGACCAGCCAGGTCAGCACCGCGCCGAGGATCGCCCCCGCCATCTGGCCCAGCAGGTAGTACGGCACGTCCCCCCCACTCGGTGATGTCGGCCAGGGCGAGGCCCAGGGTCACCGCCGGGTTGAGGTGTGCGCCGGATTTCGGCGCGGCCGTGTAGGCGCCCGCGAGGACGCCGAAACCCCAGCCGAAGGCGATGACGATCCAGCCCGCGCCCCTGGCCTTGGAGTGGTTGAGCGTGACGGCGGCGCAGACACCGGCGCCGAACAGGATGAGGATGGCCGTTCCGATCAACTCGCCGACGAAGATGCTTCCGTGCGTCATGGCGGCTCCTGGGCCCTCGCCCGGGGCGGTTGCGCCCCGGGGCCGTCCTCCGTGCAGAGTGCGTTTCCCGCGGCGACTTCACCCGAGGGCAGGGAAGGTGCCGCGCCCCGCCCGGCGTCCGCGACGAGCGTGCCTGTGCAGTGGAACCGTCCGTCGGGAGATGACCCTTCGTACTGGCGTGGGTCCAAGGGGCGCGCTGGCCGAATACGCCCTGATACGACGATGTCGACTGACATCCGGAAGTTTTCACCGGCGCCCGGAGAGCGTCAAGGTCGGGGACGGCAACGGTTGAGGCAGGCCGCGGCCGGAGCGGCGGCGACCGGCGCCTCGGCCGTGGCCTCGGTGGTACCGCCGGCGACACGGTGGCCGCGGCGGCCGGTGTCTCGCCGGCGGGTGGGCCCGCCGGAGCCCGCGACGGCGAGGCGCGCTTCACCGGGACGCCGTGGTGGGCCTCAGGCCCACGCAGGACCGCCCGCCTGGGCCGGGGCGGCCGCCGAGCCGCGGCGTACCTCGTGACCGGGGAGCCCGGCGCGGCCGAGGACCCAGCTCGCTCCGCTGAGGGCCTTGGCGGCCTGCTTCAGCGGGGCCAGGCACGCGGCCGCCTGACGGTGGTCGGCCACGCTGCCCGGCGCACACAGGACCGTGGCCAGCGACAGGGTGACGACGCGGCCACCGGCCGACCAGGGCGTGTCCAGCATCGACACGGCGAGCGGATCGAGTCCGTCCGGGTCGGCCAGGACCAGGAAGTCGTCCCCTCCGATGTGCCCCACGCGGGTGCTTCCGGAGGCGGCCCCCTGCAGGGCCCGGCCCACCGCGCGGATCAGCTCGTCGCCCGCGGCGAAGCCCGCTCCGTCGTTGACCTGCTTGAAGTGGTCGACGTCCAGCCAACTCAGCGCGAACATCCGGCCGTCCGCGATCCGCCGGTCCACCTCTCCTGTGATCGCGTCCGAACCGGGCAGCCGTGTCAGCGGATTGAGTCCGGCCGCTTCCTCGACCCGGCTCTCGGAGAGGGTCCGTACAAGATCGGCGAGCCGCACGACGCCCACGCACCGCCCGGCCCGGTCGACCACCGTCACGTCGTCCGAGGTGCGGTCGCGCCCGCCGTCCGCCACCACGTCGAGCACCTCCCATGCCGTGGCGTCGATACCGACCGTGCGCGGCGGATCGCCGAGCTTCGCGGCCGGCCGGTCGGCGTACAGCGCGTGGCCGTAGCGCCCCGACATCGACAGCAGGAAGCGCGAACGGTGGACCGAGCGGACGGGGATTCCGGACCGGTCCACGAGGACCACCCCGGACACGTCCGGAGATCCGTTGAGCAGGGCCCGTACCTGTCCGGCCGACGCAGTGGCGGGCAGCAGCGCAGCGGGCCGTACGAACTGCCGCACCGACGGCCCGGTACGGAGCGCCGCGGTCGCGGTGGCAGGAAGAGTCGGAACGTATACGTCCGCGGCGGGCAGCCGGGACGGCGGCGCGAAGAGGTCGCCCTGCGCCAGATGCGCCCCCGCCGCCCGTACCGCCGCACACTGCAGCTCGGTCTCCACGCCCTCGACCGACAGCAGGGCCCCGATTTGCTCGCACAGCGTCCGCATGGCCCGTACCGCGGCGGACCGTGTCAGCAGGGACACATCGAGCTTCACCAGGTCCGGTTCCATGTCGGACAGCAGGCGCAGGGGTATGTCGCCGTCACCGACGCCGTCGGCGCTGACCCCGAAGCCCTCTGCGCGCAGCACCGCGACGGCCTCCAGCAGCGCCCGGTGCGGCACATGCGTGTACGGCGGCACGATGTCGACCGTCACCTCCCAGGGCATCCGGCCCGCCTTGTGCACCGCGTCCCGCAGCGCGACGAGGTCTCCGAGGTCGGCGAGGGTCGCTGCGAACACGTTGACGTGCAGCGGGAGGAGGGTCTCCCGCCGCGCGGCCGCGCCGATCGCCAAAGCGGCGAGGTTGCCGTCGAGTTCGGGGTCGCGTCGGGCCTGTGCGAGGACGTCGCCGGACTCCGGGCGTGCGAGGATCTCGAGCGCCGCGACTCCTCCGGTCGTCAGATTGACCACCGGCTGGAAGGCGAACCGGAGAGCATCCGTCCAGGAGGGCACGGGAGCATGATGACGCCTGCCGGGCACTCCCAGGCCCAATTCATGACCTGTTCACACAGGATTCCCAGGTGATCACGGAGCGTGTGAACGACCTGTGTCGGCCCGGGCGAACATCAGTCGTACGGTCCCCGCCTCCCCGGGCACGGCTCGACCGCTTGTGCGAGGGATCTGCACATGTCCGTTCACCGCACCAGAACGACCGCGGATCCGTGCCCGAACAGCCCCTGGTTCGCGGTGATCCCGACGCGCGCGCCCGCCTCACCACGCAACTGCCAGGTGACCTCGCACAGTTGAGCGATCGCCTGTGCGGGAACGGCCTCGCCGAAGGAGGCGAGACCACCGCTGGCATTGACGGGGACGCGCCCGCCGAGCGCCGTGGCCCCCTCCCGCAGCAGCTTCACCGCCTCGCCCTCGCCGCACAGGGCCAGATCCTCGTACCACTGCAACTCCAGGGCGGTCGACAGGTCGTAGACCTCGGCGAGGGACAGGTCCCCGGGACCGATCCCCGCCTCCTCGTAGGCGTGGTGTGCGATCGACTCGCGGAACGTCTCGCCCGCGGGCGCCACGGCCACCGCCGAGTCGGTGGCGATACCGGGCAGGTCGAGCACCGTGTCGGGGTAGCGCGGCGTCACCGTGGACACCGCCCGTATGCGCACCGGTTCCGACACATCGTGCCGGCGCGCGAACTCCATGCTCGACAGCACGAGCGCGGCTCCGCCGTCCGACGTCGCGCAGATGTCCAGCAGCCGCAGGGGGTCGGCGACCACCGGGGAGCCGGAGACCTCTTCCGCGGTGACGCGCTTGCGGTAGCGGGCGTTCGGGTTCAGTGCCCCCAGCGCCGAGTTCTTCACCTTGACCTGGGCGAAGTCGTCGACGGTGTCGCCGTGGACGGCCATCCGCCGGCGCGCGTACAACCCGAAGTACGCCGGATTCGTCGCACCGAGGACCCGGAACCGCAGCCAGTCAGGATCGTCCGGCCGGTCACCGCCCGCGGGCCGGAAGAAGCCCCTGGGTGCCGAGTCCGCCCCGACCACCAGCACGGCGTCCGCCAGTCCGGACAGGATCTGCGCCCTCGCCGCGCAGACGGCCTGGGCCCCCGACGCGCATGCCGCGTACACGCTGGTGACCCGCGCGCCCTGCCAGCCGAGCGCCTTGGCGAACGTGGCTCCCGCAACGTATCCGGGATATCCGCCCCGAACCGTACCCGCGCCCACGATCGAACGGACGTCGCGCCAGGCGATCCCCGCGTCGGAGAGTGCCGCCCGCGCTGCGGCCGTTCCGTAGGCGGCGAAGCCGCGCCCCCATTTGCCCCAGGGGTGCATGCCCACGCCGAGCACCGCCACATCGCCCGTCACGCCGTCACCCCCGTCGGCCGCCAGTTCCACGTCGTCCAGGTCGTCTCCGCGTCCTTGTACAGCACACCGGGCACGACCTCGACCTCCATGCCGACCCTCAGATCGCCGACGGTCACCCCCGCAGCGGCCTGCCCGAGCACGACGATCCGCTCCGCCTCCAACTCCACCGCGACCAACGCGTAGGGCTCCCAGGGAAGTTCCGGATTCGTCACATAGGGTGACGGAGGTCGGTATCTCGTGTCGGTGTACGACCAGACGCGCCCTCGTCCGGACAGGGGTGTCGCGGTGAGCTCGCCCCCCCTCGCACTCGGGATTGCGGCAGAAGGCGTCCTCGCGTGGGAAGAACACCGAGCCGCAGGCCGAACAGCGTGTGCCGACGAGGCGGAAGTGCTCCCCCTCGCCGGTGAACCATCCGGCGACCACGGGGGTGGGTGCATGCGGCATGGGGCCTCCCGGGAAGGAATCCACGACGACCGAAGTAAGTCTGACGGATCGTCAGAAGTCTGCCACGGGCTCGCGTGGGCCGACAGATGCCGTGGAGGACGGCCCGGCCCGTGCGGGTGCCGGAGGCTTCCCCCTCGCCGCCCCGGGCTGGTATTGGAAGGGACATGACACGATTCCCCGTCGCGGTACGCGCTCTCGTCACCGCAATCGCCGCAGTCCTGGCCGTCACGTCCGCGTCCGCCACCGCCCGGGCAACCCCGGAGCCCAAGGCGCCCGGGAACTTCGTGGCACTGCGGACGGTGGACCCGACTATCCTCCAGGAGATCCGCTACTTCACTGCGCACAACTTCGTCGGCGAACCCGTCGACGGCTACCGGCAGCCGCTGTGCATCCTGACCCGCCCCGCCGCCGAAGCACTGCACAAGGCCCAGACGAAGCTGCTGCGCAAGGGGTACACGCTCAAGGTCTACGACTGCTACCGGCCGCAGCGTGCCGTCGACCACTTCGTCCGCTGGGCGAAGGACCTCGACGACCAGAAGATGAAGGCCGAGTTCTATCCGCAGGTGGACAAGACCCGCCTGTTCACGGACGGTTACATCGCCGAGAAGTCCGGACACAGCCGCGGCTCCACCATGGACCTGACCATCGTGCGCCTTCCGGCGTGGCCGACCCGGCCCTATCTCCCCGGCGAGCCGCTGGTGTCGTGCCATGCACCCAAGGCCGAGCGCTTCCCCGACAACTCCGTCGACATGGGGACGGGCTTCGACTGCTTCGACACCCTCGCCCACACCGACGACCCCCGGATCGCCGGCGAACAGCGTGCCAACCGGCAGTTGCTGAAGGGCACCCTCGAGGCCCTCGGATTCGTCAACCTGGCAGAGGAGTGGTGGCATTACACCTACAAGCCGGAGCCCTATCCGGACACGTACTTCGACTTCCCGGTGTCCCTGAAGTCGCTCACGAAGTCCCACTGAGCCGCCCCCGGAGCACGTCCTCCCGGTGATCGGATACAGTCCGCCCCGTGTCCGAATCCTCGTTCGCATCCGCCGACTCCGTGCCGGGCTCGCACTGTTCGAGCTGTGGAGCGCCCTTCGGCCAGGGTGTCTCCGACTGGCCCCGCACCTGCGCCACCTGCGGCACGGTGGCCTACCGCAATCCGCTTCCGGTAGCCGTGGCCCTCCAGCCCGTGTACGACACCAAGGGCACCGCCCTCGTCGTCATCACCCGAACCATCCCGCCCGCTCGTGGGGGCACCGCTCTCCCCGGAGGGTTCATCGAACACCGAGAGGACTGGCGACATGCCCTCGTCCGGGAACTCAAGGAGGAGACCGGCATCGACGCGGCGGCCCGCGACGTGCGGCTCGTCGACGCCATGAGCTCGCCCGACGGCCATCTCCTGCTGTTCGGCCTGCTCCCTGAGCGGCCCGCCGCCGACCTGCCGCCCGCCGGCTCCACGGACGAGACGGAGGGCTGGCATCTGCTGCGCCGCCCGGCCGAACTCGCCTTCCCGCTGCACACACTGGTGGTGCAGGGATGGTTCGAAGGCCGCTACGTATGAGCCATGGGCGGGACGACACCTGAGCGTCCCGCCCCGGCCCCGGCGGAAGTGAAGGTGCGCGGGGCAGACATGCGCGCCCCCACCGGGATCATGCGTGGCCCTGCCCCCGCAGCCGCACCGGACGCGCCGGTTCCCCGCCGTCGCCGTCCCCGTCCCGCCGTATCACCAGTTTGCGGCCCTTCCACCGCGTGACATACCGCTCGATCTCGGGTTCCGCCCAACCGTCGCCCGCGTCCGGCACCACCAGTCCGCCCCCGGACCGGCCGCGTGCCGGCGCCCACACCTCCAGCGCGAGACCGCCGTCCTCGCCCTGCACGGGCAGCACGGCGCCCGCGCGCGCGAACACCGGAACGCGCCCCAGTGGGGCGTCCACCTCCACGTGCGCCGGCCCCCGATACGCCACCTCGGTCGACGTGTCGTACCAGCGTCCCCGCGGCAGCGACACGGTCCGGCGGCGCACCCCCGACTCCAGCACCGGCGCCACCAGGAGGCTGTCGCCGAGCAGGAACGCGTCCTCGCAGTCCCTCAATTCCCGGTTCTCCGGATTGCTCCACCACAGCGGACGTACATAGGGCGCGCCCGTACGGCGCGCCAGATGCGCCAGCGTGACGAAGTAGGGCAGCAGACGGCGCCGCTCGGCGAGCGCCACGCGCGCGTGCTCGAGGACTTCGTCGCCGAACTCCCAGGGTTCACGGCGCCCGGCCCGCAGGCTCGCGTGCGTCCGGAACAGCGGCAGGTACGAGGCGAGCTGGAACCAGCGCAGGTACAGCTCCGGCGACGGGTTCCCGTCGAAACCGCCCACATCCGGCCCGGAGTACGGGACCCCGCACAGCCCGAGGCCCATCACCAGGGACAACGAGGCGCGCAGTCCGGGCCAGCCCGTGGCCACGTCCCCGGACCACGACCCTCCGTAGCGCTGCATGCCGGCCCACCCCGAGCGCGAGAAGAGGAACGGCCTCTCCTCGGGGACGAGGGCGCGCAACCCCTCGAACGCGGCGCGGGCCATGCCCAACGCGTACACGTTGTGGCCCTCCCGGTGGTCACCGCCGCGCCCCTCGAGCGAGTGCCGGGCCGAGCGGGGCAGGGTGTTCTCCCCGAAGGCGGTGAAGGACACCGGTTCGTTCATGTCGTGCCAGAACCCCGAGAAACCCTGTCCGAGACGCTCCTCGTACAGGCCGCCCCACCACCGGCGCACGCGTGGGTCGGTGAAATCGGGATAGACGCAGTCCCCCGGCCATACGACGCCTTCGACGAGCCGGCCCGACGCGTCCCGTACGAAGGCGTCCTCGGCGCTACCGCTGTGGTACACGGCGTTGCCCGGCTCGGCCTTGACCGCGGGGTCGACGATCGACACCAGCCGGATGCCGTCCCGGCGCAACTCCTCTGCCAGGGACGGCAGCTTGGGAAAGCGGTCCCGGTCCGCCGTGAACACCCGGTGGCCGTCGTAGTGGTCGATGTCGAGATGCACGGCGTCGAGGGCAAGGCCGCGCTCCTGGTAGCCCGCGACGATCCGCCGCACCTCCTGCTCGCTGCCGAAGCCCCACCGTGCGTGATGATGCCCCAGCGCCCACGCGGGCGGCAGGGCCGGCGCCCCGGTCAGCGACGCCCACACGCGCAGCACACGAGCGGGAGTGCCCACGATCACCCAGCAGCGCAGCGGCCCGCCGTCCATCCGCACCTCGCAGACGCCCGCCCGGTCGTGCCCGGAGCCCGCACCCTCCCGGCCCTCGCGCAACGTCACCGTGCCGTCCCAGGACGTGTCGTGGAACACCAGATGGGTGGCCGCGTCGGCCACCACCATCTGCACCGGCATCGTGATGTACAGGGGATCGTCGCCGGGCGCGAACGGCTGCCCGGGATCCGTGTTCCACAGCCGGTACGTCCCGTCACGCAACCGGGGTCCCGCGGCCCGGCCACCGAGTCCGAAGAACCGGGCGTCCGACGGCACTTCGGACCGCTGCATCCAGCGGGCCGTGCCCCCGTCCACCGGCTCCCACCAGCGCGGCGGCAGATCACGGCGCAGGATCACCCCGCCGGGTGTCCGCACCTCGACCGCCCCGTGCCGCGACACCACGACCGTGACGCGCTCCGCCACGACCCGCCAGCCGCCGTCCTTGTCCGGTTCCAGCGCGGCCCGGGGATCCGGTCGGGGGCAGCGGCCCGCGAGGGCGTACGACGGCTCCGGGCCGGCCCCGTCCCATCCCCAGAAGACCGCGCCGGTCACCGCGACCGTGATCCGCAGTTCGGCACGGGCGAACCGCACGACACCGCCGCCCGGCCCCGGCACCGCCTCCTGCACCGGCCCGGGCACCCGCGCACGCTCGGCCCCCCGCCGCGCCAACCCGATGGCGTCGGTGCGCCTCCTGCGCCACGCGGCCCGCACCGTGCGCAGGCCCTGCGCCGCGCCCCCCGAACCGACCGCCTTCACCGAACGCACCAGGTCACGACCGTCCATGCTGCTCACCCTGCCATTGACGTCCCCGTACACGGGTGCCGTTCAACTGTCGTTCACCCGTGCCGGGAGCACAGCTTCACGATGCCAACTATGTGTGGCGCACCCTGGTGCAGAAGTCGATCACATGGCATCGTCCGTGTCAGCCGCGTATCGCGCACACCCCAGCCCGTGCGCGGACCACGCACACGACGCGCACAGTCCGGGAGCCGCCCCATGACCCCAGCGAACCCCACCCCGCTCTGGCAGCCCGACGCCGATGCCATCGCCCGGGCGCAGATCACCAGGTTCCAGGCCTGGGCGGCCGAGCGGCACGGAGCACCCGCCGAGGGCGGCTACGCGGCCCTGCACCGCTGGTCGGTGGACGAGCTGGACACCTTCTGGAAAGCCGTCACGGAATGGTTCGACGTCCGGTTCTCCACGCCGTACACACGTGTGCTGGGCGACCGGTCCATGCCGGGTGCCGAATGGTTCCCCGGGGCGACGCTCAACTACGCCGAACACGCCCTGCGCGCCTCGGCCGCGCGCCCCGACGAGCCCGCACTGCTGGCCGTCGACGAGACGCACGAACCCCGCCCGGTCACCTGGGCCGAACTGCGCCGGCAGGTCGGTTCCCTGGCCGCCGAACTGCGCGCGCTCGGCGTACGCCCCGGCGACCGCGTCAGCGCCTACGTCCCCAACATCCCGCAGGCCGTCGTCGCCCTCCTCGCCACGGCCGCGGTCGGCGGCGTGTGGACCTCCTGCGCCCCCGACTTCGGGGCCCGCAGCGTCCTGGACCGCTTTCAACAGGTCGAGCCCGTCCTGCTGTTCACGGTCGACGGCTATCGCTACGGCGCCAAGGAGCACGACCGCCGGGAGATCGTCGCCGAGCTGCGCCGGGAACTGCCGACCCTGCGTGCCGTCGTGCACATCCCGCTTCTCGGGACGGACACCCCCGAAGGCGCCCTGGAATGGTCGGATCTGACCTCCGCCGACACCGAGCCCCTCTTCGAGCAGGTCCCGTTCGACCACCCGCTGTGGGTGCTGTACTCCTCGGGCACGACCGGTCTGCCCAAGGCCATCGTCCAGTCCCAGGGCGGCATCCTGATCGAGCACCTCAAGCAGATCGGCCTGCACTGCGACCTCGGCCCCGAGGACCGCTTCTTCTGGTACACGTCCACCGGCTGGATGATGTGGAACTTCCTCGTCTCCGGCCTTCTGACGGGTACCACGATCGTGCTCTACGACGGCAGCCCCGGCCATCCCGACACCGGCGCCCAATGGCGCATCGCCGAACGCACCGGGGCCACCCTCTTCGGCACGTCCGCCGCGTACGTCATGGCCTGCCGCAAGGCCGGGGTGCACCCCGGACGCGATCACGACCTCAGCCGCGTCCAGTGCGTGGCCACCACCGGATCGCCCCTGCCGCCGGACGGATTCAGTTGGCTGCACGACGAGGTGCGCGACGACCTGTGGATCGCCTCGGTCAGCGGTGGTACGGACGTGTGCTCCTGTTTCGCCGGGGCCGTCCCGACCCTTCCCGTGTACATCGGCGAACTCCAGGCACCCTGCCTCGGCACCGACCTGCAGTCCTGGGACCCCAGCGGCAGGCCGGTCGTCGGCGAGGTCGGTGAACTGGTCGTCACCAACCCGATGCCGTCCATGCCGATCCGCTTCTGGAACGACCCCGACGGCAGCCGCTACCACGACAGCTACTTCGACATGTATCCCGGAGTGTGGCGGCACGGCGACTGGATCACCGTCACCTCCCGCGGCTCGGTGGTCATCCACGGCCGTTCGGACTCCACACTGAACCGGCAGGGAGTCCGCATGGGCTCGGCCGACATCTACGAAGCCGTGGAGCGCCTTCCGGAGATCAAGGAGTCCCTCGTCATCGGCATCGAACAGCCCGACGGCGGCTACTGGATGCCCCTCTTCGTCCACCTGGTGCCCGGAGCCGCCCTGGACGAAGACCTGGTGCACCGCATCAAGCAGACCATCCGGGAACAGCTCTCCCCGCGCCACCTCCCCGACGAGATCATCGAGGTCCCGGGCATCCCGCACACGCTCACCGGCAAACGTATCGAGGTCCCCGTCAAGCGCCTCCTCCAGGGCACCCCCCTGGAGAAGGCCGTCAACCCGGGCTCCATCGACGACCTGGATCTTCTGCACTTCTACGAGGATCTGGCCCGCAAGCGCGCCTGACCCTCTCCCCGCGTACACGGACAGCACGCCCCGCGAAGGCCGCACGGCCACCGCGGGGCGTCGCTGTCAGTGGTCACGATTACTGTGAGTGAGGATCGATCGACCGTACACATCGATCGACCGTACACAGGGGGAAGAATGCCGCACACCGACCAGAGCATGCGCAGTGTCCTGCGCCGCGAAATCGCCGGCACCATCGGCCTGTTGACCGACGACCACGACTTCACCGCGATGCGGCGCTACCGCACCTTCACCTTCGAGGACCACACGACCTACCTCGAGCAGGTGGAAGCCCTGCTCAGGACGCTCGCCGCCCAAGGCGGCCACACCAGGGTCGCCCTCTTCGACCCGGAGGAGTACGCGGATTTCTGCGCCGACATCGGCCTGGAACCGGACGCCGCGGCCAGCCGCACCCGCTTCACGGCGGAACTGGCCGCGACGGGACCGACCGTTCCGTACGAGGGGCAGCCGCTGGCCGAACTGCTCCCGGACCTGGTCGACGAGGCCGTACGCCAGGCCACTTGGCAGTACGCGACCACCGTCCTCGCCGACCTCGGCACCTGCGCCTCCTGCGGAGAGGACATCGGACGCGCCTCGTTCGCCCAGGCCGCCCGGCTCCTCACCCGCATCCTCGACACCGCGAGCCCCGGCCACCGCCATCTCGTCCTCAGCGTCTCGGCACCGGCCGAAACACTCATCGCCGTGCTCAACGCCGGCGAAAGCCCCGACGGCACGTCCCGTGTAGACGAGACGGAAGCCCTCGAATTCACCTCCGTCCTGGCCCTGGGCATGGCCACCCACAGCGTCGGCGGACTCGTCATGCGCACGTCCGCACCCGACACGGCGGACCGCGTCCACGGCTGGCGCCTGCGCGGCGGACGCCTGGAGCCGCTCACCGCGGGAGAGGTCTTCGACGCCTACTGCACCGACGTAGAGTCCGGCGACCTCGTCCCACCCGAGTCCGGTGTCGACTACTGCTTTCCGCCCGACCTCGGGGAGGACGGACCGCCGAGCGGTCACACCCACGGACGGGCCTGACCGCCGGGGACAAACACGTGGGGAGCGCCGGCACAAGGAGCCGATCGGCGCGGACGGGCGTGAACGAGCGAAGGCGCCCCACCCGCAGGTGGGACGCCTCCGTCGTACGACGTCGTAGTGCCGCCGCCCGGATCATTCGCCTGACAGCACCGCCTGGGCCGCGGTGCGCGCCTCGTCGGCCGTGTCCGTGGCACGAGCGGCCGCAGCGGCGCGCTCGCACTGCGCCAGCGTGTACTTGGCCAGCGTCGCCCGGACGTACGGGATCGAGGCCGCACCCATGGAGAGGGAGGTGACACCCAGCCCCGTCAGCACACAGGCGAGGAGCGGGTCCGACGCGGCCTCGCCACAGACACCGCAGCTCTTGCCCTCGGCCTTCGCCGCGTCGGCGGACAGCGCGACCAGGTCGAGCAGCGCGGGCTGCCACGGATCCTGCAGACGCGACACCGCACCCACCTGACGGTCCGCGGCGAACGTGTACTGCGCGAGGTCGTTCGTGCCCAGCGACAGGAACTCGACCTCCTGCAGGATCGACCGAGCCCGCAGCGCCGCCGAGGGGATCTCCACCATGGCACCGAACTTCGCGTGCAGCCCGGCATCGCGGCACGCGTCCGCGAACGCCTTGGCGTCGGAGCGGTCGGCGACCATCGGCGCCATGACCTCGAGGTGGACGGGCAGCCCCTCCGCGGCCTTCGCGAGCGCGGTGAGCTGGGTGCGGAGCACCTCCGGGTGGTCGAGCAGGGTGCGCAGGCCGCGCACGCCCAGCGCCGGGTTCGGCTCGTCCGACGGGGTCAGGAAGTCGAGCGGCTTGTCCGCGCCGGCGTCCAGCACCCGCACGACGACTCGGCCCTCGGGGAACGCCTCGAGCACCTGGCGGTAGGCCGCGCCCTGCTTCTCCTCGGACGGGGCGCTCTTGCTGTCGTCCAGGAAAAGGAACTCCGTGCGGAACAGACCGACACCTTCGGCCCCCGCCTCGACAGCGGCCGGCACATCGGCGGGCCCACCGACGTTCGCCAGCAGCGGCATCTTGTGACCGTCCGCAGTGGCACCCGGTCCGGTCGAGGCGGCCAGGGCGGCCTTGCGCTCGGCGGCCGAGGCCTCGAGCTGCCCCTTCTTCTCGTCGCTCGGGTTCACGAAGATCTCGCCGGTGCTGCCGTCGACGGCGATCACGGTGCCCTCGGAAAGCTCACCCGCACCCGGCAGCGCCACGACGGCGGGAACACCGAGCGCCCGCGCCAGGATCGCGCTGTGGCTGGTCGGGCCGCCCTCTTCGGTGACGAAGCCGAGCACCAGGGCCGGGTCCAGCAGGGCCGTGTCGGCGGGTGCGAGGTCACGGGCCACCAGGACGTAGGGCTCGTCGCTGTCGGGTACGCCCGGCATAGGGACGCCGAGGAGACGCGCGACGATACGGTTCCGCACGTCATCGAGGTCGGCCACGCGACCGGCCAGGTACTCCCCGGCGTTCGCCAGCAGCTCGCGGTACGCGGCGAACGCGTCGTAGACGGCGCGCTCGGCCGTGCTGCCGACTGCGATACGACGCTCCACATCCGCCATCAGCTCCGGGTCCTGGGCCATCAGGGCCTGGGCCTCCAGCACCGCCTGGGCCTCGCCACCGGCCAGGTTGCCGCGCGCGATCAGGTCGGCTGCCACGGCGTCCACGGCCTGGCGTGCGCGCCCCTGTTCGCGCCCCGCGTCCTCCGCAGGAATCTGCTTGGCCGGGGGCTCGAGCACCGCGGTCCCCATGTGCCGGACCTCGCCGATCGCCACGCCGTGGCTCACACCGACGCCTCGCAGCGTTGTCTCCATCTCACCCGTCTCCGAGTCATGCGGCGGGTACGGCCACCGCGAAGGTTGTCTGTACTGCCGTCCGGTACGGCGGCGCCGTTCAGTACGGCGCAGGCGTCACTGCCAGGTGAAGAGCTGGTCGCCCGGCTTCAGATCGCCGTCCTCGCGCAGAGCGGAGAGGGAGTCGGCTGTCGCCTCGAGGGCCACCACCGGGCACACCGGCGACTTGCCGGCCTCCTCGACGGCGGCGGGGTTCCAGCGGACCACCGACTGACCACGCGTGACGGTGTCGCCCTTGTTGACGAGCAGTTCGAAGCCCTCGCCGTTGAGCTGGACCGTGTCGATGCCCAGGTGGGTCAGTACACCGTGACCCTCTCCGTCGACCACGACGAACGCGTGCGGGTGAAGGGAGACGATGACCCCGTCGACGGGGGAGACGGCATCCATGGGCTCGCGCACGGGATCGATCGCCGTGCCGGGACCGACCATCGCTCCGGAGAAGACGGGGTCGGGTACTGCGGCCAGTCCGATGGCACGTCCTGCCAGCGGGGACGTCACGGTGGTCATGGGAAGCCTCCCAGGGGTGGAGATCCAAAATGGGCCGTCGCTACCTGTCCCGGACGGCGCACTGGGCAGCAGCGTATGTCATATGAAGTGCCGGTTCCGCATGAGACGTAGGGGTTGAGCGCCCTAGGAACGCAGCCCAAACGATTTGCGCCCGCTCCAGGGCCGTGTGTAGAGTCGTGTGCCTGCCTAGGGGCGGACGACGCAGCCAAGCGTCGTTGCCCGGCAGCACCCAAACTTGTCGGATCCTATCTCGGGGTCCCGTTCTGCATGTCTGCGGGGCGGTGGTCAGAGAGACGGAAAAACACTGATAGAGTTTGAAACACCGAAGGGAAGCGCCCGGAGGAAAGCCCGGAAGGGTGAGTACGAAGGAAGCGTCCGTTCCTTGAGAACTCAACAGCGTGCCAAAAGTCAACGC